>NZ_CAMFLB010000005.1:0-427002 GCF_945957435.1 Serratia sp. PL7
AACTTCTTGCCCTGATTGTACATCACGAGTCAGGCGTAAAATCTCCTGTTGCGTTTTAGGCATTCCTCCAACACGCTTGTTCAACTTATCGCGCTCTTGCTCTAGGGTATTTCTTTTCTCCATTAAGGCTCTGTAGGCGGGATGTTCTTTCGTATATAGCTTTGAAATCTCAGCCTCTTTGAACGTTAACTCATTCAACTGAGACTCGACAGCAACCATTGTCTCTAGTACTGACTTTGCTTCTAATGATAGATCGACAGACTCATTCTGCTGACGGAATAAATTCAGTTTATTTTCCGCATCATTTAGTGAATTACGTACGTTAGGCAACTGTTCCTCTAAGAACTCCAGGCTTTTTCCTGCCTCTTCAGATTTTCGCTCAACATTCTGTTGCAAATAATTTTGGCTAATACTATTTAGTATTTTCTTAATCTCAGCAGGATCGCTACCTTCAAGGCTCAGCTGTAAAACCCCTGTATCCCTCCCCTTATCAGCAACAATAAGGGCATCTAAAAGTTTATTTATCGCTGAAAGCTCACTTGATTTTTCTGCCCAAAAAATCGTACCAACTGGCGCATTAATATCACTAACTAATAGTGTAATACCACCTTCACTTTCTAATTTTCCAACCGTACCAGAAAAATTTACAATATCGCCAGCACTAACTTCATACGTCGTTTTACTTAATACCTTTATTTCTATTGTTTCATCATCCCACGATACTGGAACGTCTAGTCTTGATAAAGCGATTCCCCCAGGTTTGTTATTTAATATTCTCGCCATGCCTTTACCAAAAATAGGAAAATATTTTTGTTCTACAATTGTATCCAATGAAAGGTCCCGAACAGTTTTACCTATAACCATTCGTGACTTAATCAGTTCAATTTCAGCACCTGATTCAGGCTTAGCTTCCGGTAGCATGCTAGATATTCCATTTAGAAGCTTGTTGCCAGAACTTTGCTCAACTTGTATCATGGCATCAGCTTTGTAAATCGGCGTAGCAAACAAAACATAAAGTAAGCTTAGCGTTGTGAAAATTGATGTAACACCAATAATCAACCATCTGTTATCAAGCAATATGCCTAATATACGGCCAAAATCAATTTCATCTGAATTTGCTTCAGATGACTTTACAGAAATTTTATCTGTCATAGGTTTCTCTAGCTTTTTCACTTATGGCTCAATGCATGCACCCATTTATGGGCAGATTGTTCAAGTTGAGAGTAAACTAATTCAAAGAATTCTCGGCTTTTACGATACGGATCAGCTATGTCTTGCTGCCCCAGCCAGTGGCCAAACAACATTGTTTTACCTCTTACCTCAGGAGCTAAACGACAAACTGAATCAATATGGCCTTTTTCCATAACCAAAATCAAATCATGTGTACGGCACATCGCTGCCGTTAGTTGTTGTCCCTGATGCCCCTCAAGGGAAAGACCATGTTGATTAGCTACATCCCTTGCAACTGAGTCTGCAGGTTTTCCAACCATAGCTCCGAGTCCTGCAGAATTAATTGTCTTACTTGGGAGAGAATCAATTAACAGCCGCTCCCCTATCGGAGAGCGACAAATGTTACCAACACATACAACCAAAATTGAATTAAACATAATTGTGACTCAGTCTAACGATTATGACGATTATGACGACTATGGCCAGTTACGAACACGCAGTACGCCTTCGCTGAGATTATTGAAACCATTAATTGTTGGTACTAACTGACTGATCAAACGGTTCCAACGCGCAACAGGTGCCGTTGTAACATAAACAATATCATAAGGTTGCAAATGGAATTCTGTACCCATTACCAAAGCAGTCGCGTCAGAGGCATTTAGCTGATAAATGCTGGCAAGCTTGCTTCCTTCGGTACCACGTAGTGGGCGGATAACAAATATCCCCGTAGCATCGGAAACCGCCTGATCCATACCCTGAGCATTACCTAGCGCTTCAGTCAACGTCATGCCACTACGATCCATCTTCAAGGTAGTCTGCTGCTTGACTTCACCCATCACGAAAACTTTCAGATCGTCATTACGCGGAACATAAAGAATATCACCAGGGTAAAGCAGATGGTTCTGCATCAGGTCGCCCTTCTGCATTAGTGCCTGTAGCGATATACGCTGCTCTTTGCCATTGTGTGTTAACACGACGTTACGCCAATCTGCATTCTCTGCAAGCCCACCAGCTGCGTTGATTGCATCCATAACGGTTAACGGCACGTTGGTAATCGGTTGTTGGCCTGATTTTGCCACCTCACCCGTCACATACGCTTTTTGCGAACGGAAGGCCGCAATGCTCACATCTACCTGCGGGCTTTCAATATATTGCGCCAACCGACTGGCAATATCGTTACGCACCTGGCTAGCAGTTTTCCCTACAACCTTCACCTTTCCAATGTAAGGATAGAAGATGGTTCCGTCGGCATTCACCCAGTTGCCAGTATCGCTAGCACTGCGGTATTGGCCTGCAGGAGTAGTCAGCTCTGGGTGATCCCAAACAGTCACCATCAGCACATCGCCGACACCGATACGGTACTCATAGCTCTGCAGGTCACGTTCCAAGGCAGGGTTGATTTGCGCAGAGACCGGCTTTGGTCGCATTTTATCAACCAGGCTAGGCGTCATCGGGTAGATATTGACCAGTTTATTCAGGTTAAAATCGCTGTCTTCCTGCTTAACAACGTTTTTCCCGCTGGTTGAGAGGTGGGTACCAGGGACCACGGTACAACCGCTGATCACACTGATGGATACCAGGAGCGGTATCAGCTTCCATTGTTTCTTTGCCATCGAATTTTCATCACTTTCAAAGTAAGTAAACTTGCAACACTAAACACCTGGCCAACCGTGGCCGCCTGGGGTGGTGTTCAGCAAAATTTTATGTTTGCGCTATGTATTGGCATCCTGCGATACACGCATGAAAGCACTCATTGAGCAAGCGTTGAGCCTGGGTTTGCTAAGATGTCTCTCAAACTCGTGGTGAGTGGCGCATGCACCAGGAGTGTTTTCATGTGCGAACTGTCTCAGACAAGTCAAAAGGCCCGCTGAGATTTCCGCAGGCCTCTAACTATAAAGATTTTTCCGCTCTTTTTCAGTACAAATTACTACAGTTTTAGCTGCTCGGCCCATTCACGGAAGGCTTTGCCCTGCGTTGGATGGCGTAGGCCATAGGTCACAAAGGCCCGGAGATAGCCAAGTTTTTCACCGCAGTTGAAAGATTCCCCCACCAGTTCCATCGCTTCTACCGTCTGTTGTTTCATCAGGTCAGCAATCGCATCGGTCAGTTGAATTCGGCCCCAGGCGCCTGGCTGAGTTTTTTCCAAAATCGGCCAGATGTCGGCAGAGAGCACATAACGGCCAACAGCAGAATAATTGGATTTCAGTTTCACTTCACGGCTTGGCTTCTCAATGATCGACGTCATGCGTGAACTTTCCCCTGGTTGCAGGGTAGTAGTCTCACATTCTGCCACCGAGTAGTCATGCAGCACATTTTCATCTGCAGGCTGCACCAGTACCTGGCTTAGCCCGTTATCTTCGAAGCGGGCAATCATATGCGCCAGGTTGTCTTTGTGCATATCCGCCTTGGCGTCATCCAGTAGCACGTCCGGCAGCACCACCACGAAAGGTGAATCACCTACCAACGGTTTGGCACACAGTACCGCATGCCCTAACCCTTTCGGCTGCCCTTGGCGGATGTGCATCAGGGTTACGCCCTTCGGCGTGATGGATTTAACTTCATCCAGCAACTGACGCTTCACGCGCGCTTCAAGCATTGCCTCAAGCTCATAAGACGTGTCGAAATGGTTTTCGATCGCGTTCTTGGAGGAGTGGGTAACCAGAATGATTTCCTTGATCCCGGCAGCCACGCATTCGTTGACGATATATTGAATCAACGGCTTATCAACGATCGGCAGCATCTCTTTTGGGATCGCCTTGGTCGCAGGCAACATGCGCATACCCAGACCAGCAACAGGAATGACGGCTTTCAACTTCTTCGACATGGTGTTCCTCTTAAATCTTGTGGTCGTGCTAACCGGCTAGGGCAATTACTTGCTGTTCAGGGTCTGTTTCATCCACTGGGTGAAGTTTTCACCTTCGGAAGGGTGGCGCAGGGCATACTGTACAAACGCCTTCATATAGCCCAGTTTGTCACCACAGTCATGGGATTTGCCGCTCATATGGAAGGCTTCAACCGTTTCCTGCTCCATCAGCATGGCAATGGCGTCGGTCAGTTGGATTTCATCACCAGCTCCCGGAGGAGTTTTCTCTAACAACGGCCAGATATCGGCAGAGAGGACATATCGCCCAACCACGGCCAAGTTAGAAGGTGCATCTTCCCGCGCGGGTTTCTCTACCACCGCAGTCATTGGCGTACTTGCACCTGCGGCTAACGCCACACCACCGCAATCGACCACACCGTATTTTGAAACGTCCTCTTCTGGCACTGGCTCAACCATAATCTGGCTAAAGCCGGTTTGCTCGAAGCGCTGGATCATTTTGGCCAGGTTTTCTTTCTGCAGATCGGCGGTAGAGTCATCCAATAACACATCCGGCAGCAGCACCACAAATGGGTTATCCCCAATCATCGGCTGAGCACATAACACCGCGTGCCCCAGTCCTTTGGCTTGCCCTTGACGTACCTGCATCACCGTTACATCTGGCGGGCAGATACTTTGAACTTCGGCAAGCAGTTGGCGTTTTACCCGAGCTTCCAACATCGCTTCCAGCTCAAAGGAAGTATCAAAGTGGTTTTCGATCGCGTTTTTCGATGAGTGCGTAACCAGTACGATATCCTTGATGCCAGCCGCAACGCATTCGCTCACGATATACTGAATCAATGGCTTATCGACCACTGGCAGCATTTCTTTAGGGATCGCCTTGGTTGCGGGCAGCATACGGGTGCCCAAACCTGCTACTGGGATCACGGCCTTCAATCTTTTTTGCATAAATTTTTTCCACCGACAAATAACAAGTAAGTGTAACAGAGCCAGGAAAAGTGGTTACCCCTAACGTCTAACTGAATTTTTAACTATAAAAATCAATAGATTAATATCTTAAATTGACGTTTTAGGCACGCTACCGCCCTTGGCTTGCAGCTACCAATGCACTGTAGACAATGTTTGAACTGACAAGCGTGCAATCGACTCCACGCATGTAGATGAACCTTGGGTTCTGCTCAGAATTTAATGAGAGGCAAGTCGCAAAGTAGGGAAAAGGCTGTGCCTTCCTGGCCAAGTGGTCAGTCTTGCTATCATTTATAGGATGCTAAGATTCTTATACTATTGACCCGGTGAAACAAGTCTTAGTGGCCTCATTAAGACCTTTTCAGAATAAGACTACTAAGGATACTCGGTTTTTAAGATTTTACTTGTTTAACTACTCCATAACAAATTGATTATAATCATAATTATCTAAGTGCAGGATTTATAAGCAGCTATTTGTTCTCTGTTTTCTGGTGTTAGCCTCCTAATGACAAGATCCTGGCACAGTTAAAATATTCTACTAACATGGACTACCCGCACTCAGTGCGGATTTAGTGTTGAAATCCCCTCCCTCAGCGTCCATCATTCTCAATGCGGCATAAGCCGTCGAACTAAAAGGTGAAATTAGGCGTATGGAATGGATCGCAGATCCAACAATTTGGGCCGGCTTGGCCACCCTGGTTGTACTGGAAATCGTACTGGGCATTGACAACCTGATCTTTATCGCCATTTTGGCGGAGAAATTACCTAAGAAACAACGTGATAAAGCCCGCATTGTCGGTCTTTTACTGGCGCTGGTGATGCGCCTGGCGCTGCTTGCCTCAATATCCTGGCTAGCTACCCTGACCAAACCGCTGTTTGTGGCCATGGGGCACGCTTTCAGTGGCCGCGACCTGATAATGCTGGTCGGTGGTATCTTCCTGCTGTTTAAAGCCACCATGGAGCTGAACGAACGGCTGGAGGGTAAAGACGAGGAACACCATGGGTCACGCAAAGGAGCGCGTTTCTGGCCGGTGGTCGCGCAAATTGTGGTGCTGGATGCCGTCTTCTCGCTGGATTCGGTGATCACCGCAGTCGGGATGGTCGATCATCTGGCCGTGATGATGATCGCGGTGTGTATCGCCATTGGTTTGATGTTACTGGCCAGCAAACCGCTCACGCGCTTTGTGAATGCCCACCCCACCATTGTTATTCTGTGCCTCAGCTTCTTGCTGATGATTGGTTTCAGCCTGGTGGCCGAGGGCTTTGGCTATGCCATTCCGAAGGGTTATCTCTACGCGGCGATCGGTTTCTCGGTAATGATCGAAGCCTTGAACCAGTTTGCCCAGTTTAACCGCCGCCGTTTTCTCTCCAAGGTGCGGCCTTTACGTGAGCGTACCGCAGAAGCCGTATTGCGCATGTTGAGCGGCAAGCACGAAGAGGCCGAGATTGACAGCCATTCGGCACATCTGCTGGCAGACAGCTATAACGATAATGGTGAAATCTTCAACCAGCAGGAACGCCATATGATCGAGCGGGTGCTTGGCATGGCACAGCGCACCGTCAGCAGTATCATGACTTCGCGTCACGATGTGGAATACCTTGGGCTTAACGGCCCGCTGGATAAGTTGACGCAGCTGTTGGAGAAAAACCAGCATACGCGCATCGTGGTAACAGAAAATAGCGCCAGCGATGAGCCATTAGGGGTGATCCACACCATCGACGTGCTGAAACAGCAGTTGCAGCAATCACCGCTGGATTTGCGAGCCTTGGTGCGCCAGCCGCTGATCTTCCCGGAGCAGTTAACGTTGCTGTCTGCGCTGGAGCAGTTCCGCCAGGCCAAAACCCACTTTGCGTTTGTGGTGGATGAGTTTGGTTCGGTCGAAGGTGTGGTGACGTTAACCGACGTGATGGAAACCATCGCCGGTAATCTGCCAGAGGCCGATGAAGAGGTTGATGCACGCCATGATATCCAGCAAACCAGTGAAGGCTACTGGATTGCCAATGGCCATATGCCGCTGGAAGATCTGGTGCTGTATGTGCCACTGCCGATAGAAGAAAAGCGGGAATATCACACCTTGGCAGGGTTGCTGATGGAGCATTGCCAGCGCATTCCACGCGAAGGGGAACAGCTGAAGATTGGCGACTATCTGTTTGAACCGTTGGAAATCAGTAGCCACCGCATCGTGAAGGTGAAGATCACGCCGTTAGTGACACCTAACGAAGAGGACGAAGAGTAAATCTTTGCTGGGCACCCGCTTGAGGTGCCCAGCATTGATGTCAAACGGGGCTGCATGCAGCCCCACCTGCATAGCTTACAGGTGCACAGGCACCAGCAACTCCGTAGCCACAATCACCACCACCAGACCGACAATCACCGGTACCGAGGTGCGTTTCACCACTTCGAACGGTGAGATTTTTGCCATACCGGAAACCGCAACAACCACGCCAGAAACCGGCGAGAGCGTACGGCCCAGGTTGGAAGCTTGCAGCATCGGGATCACCAGGTAAGCCGGGTTAACCCCCATCTGTGCCGCCAATTTTGGGATCAGCTCCACAAACGCATAGAACGGCGCATTACCAGAGCCGGTCGTCATCGCTGCCAGCATGGTGATCACCACCAGCACCAACATCATGATGATGCCGCCGGTGCCAAACGACTGTGCCAGGCTGATCAAGCCGCTGATAAAGCCAACGGTGCTCAAGCCTTGGGCAAATACCCCAGCCGCGACCAGCAGCATCACCACGCTGGCAAACGCATCGGCCATGCCACGGTAAGCCACTTCTAAACCAGCAAACACCGTTTTGGCATTGAAGCTGCGGATGAACTCGATCACCGCGGCCATGAACATACAAATCACCAACACGGTAATGATGTGCAGCTCCGGCCCCCATTTACCATCAAAGACCAACACCCCCAGGATCGGGGTAAACGGCAAGATGGCGTAAAAGCCAGGGGCGTTGGTGGTGATTTCACTCACGTCCATGATGTGGTGCTGTTCGTTGGCTTTACGGTCGAGATAGCGCTGCCAGAAGAAGTGGGCAATCGCCATACAGATAATGGCGGCGATGGAGATCGGCAGCGTGGTTTTGAAGGCGAAATCCACCAGCGGCATTTCGGCCGCCTTGGCTGCCAGCACTACATCACCTGAAGTGGGCGAAAGGATAATAGCTGCTGGAGAAGCACAGATAGCCGCAGCCGCGCCACGGCTGATCCCGACGTTAACCATCAGCGGGAACAGCGTCGCCATCAGTAACACGCCCAGCCCTGTCGCCGAAGAGACGGCCAGTGACATCAGGCAGGCAACAAAGTAGGCCGCAATCATCAGCAAATACGGGGAGTTGATCATCTGCAATGGGCGGGAGGCCAGCTTGACCACCACGTCATTGGCACCAATGTGTGTCATATAGGCGGCGAAGCCACACAGCATCATGATCATCATGCCGAGATCGCCACCGCGGCTCATCAGCAGGATTTTGACATATTCGAAAATATCGGTGGCGCGCCACCCGGTCGAAGTCGCACTGGCGGGCAGCAGATTTTTGCCCATAAATGCACTCACCGCCAGCAGCACCAGGCCGCCAACCATTAATACCCCAGTGGCAGAATAGCCCTTGATGATGTAACGGCCAACGAACACCGCTACCAAGGCTCCAATCAGAAGTTCCATTGTTATTCCTCGATTTAATTATTTTACTTCAGCTCATCGCCCGATAGCAGCCGAATAACGCCACACTCTGCCGAAAAGCACTACAAGATATTATGACATTCATCAATGTTACGGGGGGAAACTATCAACAAATCGTGAAATTCCAAGCCAGCTCGCTTTGGCGATCCCCTTCCTCCTGGCCAGTAGATACCGCAAGCCGCAGCCAGACAGTCCAGATCTGGTAAACATGCCATCAAGACGGAAAATAATTGATTTAATTTCAATAAATTAAATGACTCACCTCGCCCCTTACCTTACATACAACCGACATAACATTGTGATCATGATCTGAATTTGTAGAATCTTTACGCCAGATGTTAACGATGTGTGAGTTTGATCAAACAAATGTTTTCTCTAGTTTGGTTATATGATCGCGAATGTTCACGTTGTCATTTTTAACCAAGAGTTAAAATAAATTCATAAGATCATGAATAATATAACTTAAATAAAAACACACCTTTTTATTTTCTCAAAAATGACAACGTCAACATTTGTTTCGTATCGCTATCTAGCCTGATAATGGAGAGGAAAATGAGTCAGTTACCCGAAAAGATGAGCGCGGTAGTTTGCCATGGCCCGCAGGATTACCGGTTTGAACAAGTCCCTACCCCACTACCTAAAGCCAAGGAGTTGGTGATCAAGGTCGAAGGCTGCGGGATCTGTGCCGGCGATTGTAAATGTAAAAACGGTGCCCAGATGTTTTGGGGGGAAAACCCTTGGGTAAAACCGCCGGTCGTGCCCGGCCACGAGTTTTATGGCCGCATTGTTGCCATGGGGGAAGGCACAGAGCAGAAGTACAAGATTGGCGAACGCGTCATTGCCGAGCAGATCGTACCCTGCTGGGAGTGCCGTTACTGTAAGTCCGGTAGCTATTGGATGTGCGAAACGCACAATATCTACGGCTTCCAAAAGGACGTTGCCGAGGGGGGAATGTCGGAATACATGCGTTTTTCCGCCAATGCCATCGTGCACAAAATCCCGGAAAGCCTCAGCCATGAAGATGCCGTGCTGATCGAGCCGATGGCCTGTGCCATTCACACCGTTGCCCGTGGAGATATCCAGCTAGACGACGTTGTGGTACTGGCCGGTGCTGGGCCGTTGGGTCTGTGTATGGTACAAGTTGCCAAGTTGAAGACGCCGAAAAAGCTGATCGTGATCGACGCCATCGACGAACGTTTGGAACTGGCAAAAGCGTTCGGTGCCGACGTGGTCATCAACCCGCTCAAGGAAGATGCCGATAAAATCGTCAAGGCGTTAACCGACGGCTACGGTTGTGATGTTTACATCGAAGCGACCGGCGCACCGATCGGCGTGACCCAAGGATTGCAGATGATCCGTAAGCTCGGCCGCTTTGTCGAGTTCAGCGTATTTGGCAAAGAAACCACCGTAGACTGGTCAATCATCGGCGATCGCAAAGAGTTGGATATTCGCGGTGCGCACCTGGCACCTTACAGCTATGAAATTGCCATCGACCTTTTTGAACGCGGTCTGGTGACCTCCAAAGGTGTAGTAACCCACAGTTATTCATTAAACGAATGGGATCAGGCATTCGCCCTGGCTGATTCAACGGATTCCATCAAGGTTATTTTGGTTCCTTAATATTGAGTGATTAGTTTTAAGCAAATAATGATAACGCGCTTTTATAGCGAGGCCGACTTCTGGCCGATAACCACCTAATTATTATAAATAACACTGAAAGAAAAACATCGCCCCTACAACAGGAGAATAAACTATGTTTTCATTATTCAAGAAAACCTTACCCGTAATGCTCGCCGGTGGCATGCTGCTGGCCAGCCAATCGGCATTAGCCAAACAGATCACCATTGGCGTTTCATTCCAGGAAATGAATAACGACTATTTTGTCTCCATGAAACAGGCATTAGAACAGGCCGCCGGTGATATTGGTGCCAAGCTGTATATTGCGGATGCCCATCATGACGTCTCAAAGCAGATTAATGATGTGGAGGATATGCTGCAAAAGAAAGTCGATATTTTACTGATTAACCCGACAGATTCGGTTGGCGTGCAGTCGGCGGTGATCTCGGCCCACAAGGCCGGAGCGGTAGTCGTGGCAATCGATGCCCAGGCCGAAGGCCCGTTGGATTCCTTTGTCGGTTCGGAAAACTATGATGCCGGTTTCCAGGCGGGTGAATACCTGGCCAAATCCCTGGGCAACAAGGGCAAAGTAGCGATCCTGGACGGTATCCCGGTGGTGCCGATCCTGGAACGCGTACGTGGTTTTGAGGATGCCATTAAAAAGCACCCAGAAATGCAAATTGTCACTAAGCAGAACGGCAAGCAAGAGCGTGATACCGCACTGACCGTAACCGAAAACATGCTGCAATCCACTCCCGATCTGGCCGGTATCTTTAGCGTCAACGATGTAGGTGCCTTGGGTGCCTTGGCAGCCATTGAGAGTAACGGTGCCAAGGTCAAGTTAGTCAGCGTCGATGGCCAGCCTGAAGCGATTAAGGAGATCCTGAAACCTGGCTCACCGTTTATCGCCACCTCAGCACAGTTCCCTCGCGACCAGGCACGTATTGCCTTGGGGATTGCCCTGGCCCGCCATTGGGGTGCCAACGTACCGAGCACCATTCCGGTGAAAGTGAAACTGATCGACAGCAGCAACGCCAAAGGTTTCAGCTGGTAAACGCCCGGCCTCGAGTTTGATGACCACGCGGCAATGCTGCTGAATGTGTAGGGGCGAATATATGTTTGCCCCAAACCAACGCATTGATTATCAAAGCGGGCGCAGAATACGGCGCCCCTATAACACAACGAGCCGGTTGAGGTTTGTACCCGACCCATTTTGCAACGGTGGGTATAAAACCCGAAGGAGTTAACCGTGACGGCGTTATTAGAATTAAAACAGATCAAGAAGTCCTTTCCGGGCGTGAAGGCGTTGGACGGTATTGACCTCACCATTCAACACGGCCAAATACACGCCTTGCTAGGGGAAAACGGAGCTGGTAAATCGACGTTGGTGAAAATCCTGTGTGGTATTCACCAACCGGACTCTGGCGAAATAATCATGGAGGGTACCAGCCGCCAGTTTGATAATTATCGGCAGGCCATTAACGCCGGAGTGGGGATCATATTTCAGGAATTCTCGCTTATTCCTTATATGAACGCCCTGGACAATATTTTCCTCAACCGGGAAATCAAGAACCGCTGGGGATTATTGGATCGTAAAGCCATGCGCAAAAAAGCCGAGGCTATTTTCAAACGGCTGACGGTGAATATCAATCTGGATTGCCCGGTGGCGCAGTTGAGCGTGGCGCAGCAACAGTTTGTCGAGATTGCCAAGGCGCTGTCACTGGACGCCCGCGTGCTGGTGCTGGATGAGCCTACCGCCACCCTGACGCCGGGTGAAGCCGATCACCTGTTCAGCGTCATGAACGATCTTAAACTGCTGGGCGTCGGCATGATTTTCATCTCGCACCACCTGGATGAAATCTTCACCATCTGCGATCAGATCACCGTCTTGCGCGACGGCACCTATGTGCAAACGCTGCCCACGGCCGATACCAACGTGGATGAACTCGTGAAGCTGATGGTCGGGCGCAAAATCGAAAATGCCTTCCCGGTGAAATCGCACCCTGTCGATACCTCGGTTCGCCTGCTGGAAGCCACCATTCAGCGCACCAAGCATCAGCAGGAAGATCGCTTCCACCTGTTCAAAGGCGAGATCCTGGGATTTGCCGGATTAGTGGGCTCGGGCCGTACCGAGACGGTCTCCGCGCTGATCGGTGCCAGCGCCTGCTATCGCAAGCAGGTCAGCCTTAGTGGGCAACCAACCACGCTGCGTAACCCGGCTTTGGCATTGAAGCAAGGCATTGGCCTGCTGCCGGAAAGCCGTAAAACCGAGGGGTTGGTGCTGCCCTTTTCCGTGGCGCAGAACATCACTCTCAATCGCCATGAGCGGTTCGGCAAGATATTCGTTAACGCCCGCAAGGACGACGATATCGTTCAGCGGCTGATCCGTGCGGTAGGCGTGAAAACCCCGGATGCGGATACCGCCGTCAGCACCCTGAGCGGCGGCAACCAGCAAAAAGTGGTCATTGCCCGCTGGCTGAACAATGACTGCAACATCCTTATTTTTGATGAGCCTACCCGTGGCATTGACGTCGGCGCCAAATCCGAAATCTATCAACTGATGCAACAGCTCACGCAGAAAGGCATTTCTATCATCATGATTTCATCCGAATTACCGGAAATTATCGGCGTTTGCGATCGCGTGCTGGTGTTCCGTGGCGGCCACATTGTTGCCGAATTGGCAGGGGATGAAATCGAATCTCATAACATCATGCTTCATGCAACCGGGAGTGCATTATGATCGGAATTGAACAATCCCCACCTACCCACGCGGCCCAGAAGCAGAGCCTCGGCAAGCGCTGGGAGAAGTTGCTGCACCACCCCGCGATGCTGCCTTTTATCGGCTTCGCCATTCTGTTCCTGCTGATGAGCGGGCTTAATGACAGCTTCCTGACGGTCAACAACCTGACCAACGTGGCACGCCAGGTGTCGATCAACGCCATTATTGCCGTGGGCATGACTTGCGCAATCCTGACCGGGGGCATCGATCTCTCGGTCGGGCCAGTGATGGCATTGTCCGGTTCGATTGCCGCTGGCCTGATGCTGGGAGGCATCCCTATTCCACTGGCGATGGTTGCCGCGTTGGTGATTGGCGCCCTGTTTGGTCTGGCCAACGGTGCCTGCATTGCCTATCTGCGCATGCCACCGATTATCGTCACCCTCGCCTCAATGGGTATCGCCCGTGGTTTGGCGTTGCTGTACACCGGCGGCTATCCGATTTCTGGCTTACCAGACATGTTCTCCTTCTTCGGCCGCGGTTCCGTATTGGGTATTCAAGTACCGGTGCTGATCATGGTCGGCGTTTATATTCTGGCCTACCTGATGCTTAATCACCTGCCGTTTGGCCGCTATGTCTACGCCATAGGCGGCAACGAAGAGGCCGCGCGCCTGAGCGGTATTCGCGTACCTCGCTACAAAGTCCTGGTGTATGTGGTGAGCGGAACAACCGCCGCACTCGCTGGCTTGGTACTCACTTCACGCCTGATGAGCGGGCAGCCCAACGCCGGTGAAGGTTTTGAACTGGATGCCATCGCCGCCGTAGTGCTTGGTGGGGCCGCCATCTCCGGAGGCAGAGGCGCCATTATCGGCACGCTGGTAGGCGCCATGATGCTTGGCGTACTGAATAACGGCCTCAACCTGATGAGCGTATCGCCTTACATCCAGAACGTGGTCAAAGGTGGCATTATCCTCGCCGCTATCTACCTCAGTTCCAGCCGCCGTAAATAAGCTAGGGAGAATCGATATGGGATATTTTCTGGGCATTGATATTGGCGGCACGCTAATCAAGGCGGGGCTATACCGGGCTAACGGTGAGGAAATTGCCGTAGCGGAATGTGATGGGGAAACCGTATCCCCACAGCCTGGCTTCTCTGAACGCGAGATGGAGCCCTTGTGGCGTGACCTTTGCCAGACCATTCGCCAGGTACTCAGCTTCGCGGAGATAACCGGCGATCGGGTGCGTGGCGTAAGCTTCTCTTCACACGGCAAAGGGCTATATGCCATTGATAAAAAGGGCCAGCCGGTCCGCAACGGCATCGTTTCTTCAGATACTCGTGCCGGGGCGATGGTGGTTGAGTTACAGCAGCAAGGTATCGAAGCCGTCACCTACCCGCGTAGCCTGCAACCCATCTGGAACAGCCATCCGGCAGTGCTGTTACGTTGGTTGAAACAGCATGAGCCCGCGCAATATGAGGCGATTGATCGGGTGCTGATGGCTCATGACTACCTGCGTTTCCGCCTGACGGGCGAAGCGACGGCGGAGATCACCAACATCTCCGGCAGCAACCTGTTCAACCAGCAAACGGCCGACTACGACCCAGTATTGATGGCGGCATTCGGTATTGAGGAAGTGGCCGATAAAACCGCGCCGCTGCTAGGTTCCGCCGAGCTTGCCGGGCAAGTGACCGCCACTGCCGCCGCCCAATGCGGATTACCAGCCGGAACGGCGGTGTATGGCGGCCTGTTTGATGTGGTTGGTGCGGCCTTGTGCTCGGGAGTGGTCGACGATCGCACCCTGAGCGCCGTGGCGGGTACCTGGTCGATCGCTACCTGCGTAACGGAGAACCTAATCCCCTCCTCCCATCCTTTTGCCTGGGGTCGTTATTGCATGGAGGGCCGCTACTTTGTTCACGAAGGCAGCCCAACCTCAGCGAGCAATCTGGCCTGGTTCTTACGGCAGTTTTGCGACAACGATCATCAGCGCTATGCACAGTTCAATCGTTGGGTACAAGAACGCAGCAAGCAGCCGAGCGACATCACATTCCTGCCCTACCTGTTCGGCTCCAACCTCGGTAGCAACCTGCCGGGCGGGCTGATTGGCCTGAGCGGGCACCATGACATGGCCGATATCGTCCATGCGATCTATCAGGGCATCGTGTTCTCTCATCTGGTTCATCAGGATCGCCTGGTGGCGCTGAATCCACGCGTAGAACGTATTCGCATGACCGGCGGCCCCACGCAGTCCGACGTTTGGATGCAGATGTTTGCCAACGCCGGTAATTTGCCGCTGGAAGTGGTGAATATCCAGCAAAGTGGCTGCCGTGCCGCAGCGATCTGTGCCGCCGTGGGTGCCGGGGAGTACAGCAGCTTTACCGAGGCCGTGCAGGTTATTCAGCCTGAAGTACATACCTATTATCCCGACGCGGCAGATAACCGACGCTTACGCGATCGCTTTGAAGGCTACCTGAATATCGCCCAAGCATTAAATGAGGCCAACCAGCATGCAAACCACTAATAATGTCTCACTTGGGCTGTATGAAAAAGCCTTGCCGGCAGATCTTGATTGGGCACAACGCCTGGGTATCGCCAGCGAACTGGGTTTCCAGTTTATGGAGATCTCCATTGATGAGCAGCCGGAACGCCAGCTGCGCCTGGACTGGGATCGTCAACAGCGGCTGGCGCTGATCAACGCCCGTTTTGACAGTGGTATCACGGTGCCCAGCATGTGTTTATCCGCCCACCGTCGTTATCCGTTTGGCAGCCATGATGCCGCCATCCGCCAACAGGCGCGCACGTTGATGGAAAAGGCGTTGGATTTCGCCGTCGACGTCGGGATCAGGAATATTCAGCTAGCGGGTTATGACGTCTATTACGAAACTGCCGATCGCCATACACGCCAGCGTTTTATCGAAGGTATGCAATGGGCGGTAGAGCTGGCGGCCAAGGCACAGGTGATGCTGTCCGTGGAGATCATGGATACCACCTTTATCAACAGCATCAGCAAATGGCGCGAGTTTGCCAGGCAGATTGAAAGCCCATGGTTTACCGTCTATCCCGATATCGGCAACCTCAGCGCCTGGGGCAATGACGTCGATTTTGAGCTGGAGCAAGGCATCGACAAGATCACCGCCATCCATTTAAAAGACACCCTGCCGGTGCTGCCGGGCACTACAGGGCAATTCCGCGATGTGCCTTTCGGCAGCGGCTGCGTCGACTTTGCCCATACGTTTGCCGTGTTAAACCGGCTCAACTATCGCGGCCCATTCCTGCTGGAAATGTGGACGCGCAACGATGGCCAGGATATCCAGCATATCACCCAGGCCAAGAGCTGGATCGAGCAGCAGATGAAACAGGGAGGCATCACATGTTAAGCGAGTTGAAGCAGCAGGTGTTGGCGGCCAATCTCAGCCTGCCGGGTTATGGTTTGGTGACCTTTACCTGGGGTAACGTGTCGGCGATCGATCGCCAGCAGGGGCTGGTGGTGATCAAACCTTCGGGGATCGCCTATGAGGTAATGACGGTGGATGACCTGGTGGTGGTGGATTTGGACGGTGTGATCCAAGAAGGGCAGCGTAAACCGTCCTCGGATACCGATACCCATTTGGCTCTGTATCGTGCATTTCCTGCTATCGGCGGCATCGTCCATACCCATAGCCGTAATGCCACCATCTGGGCACAGGCTGGCCAGGCGATCCCGGCTCTGGGCACCACCCATGCCGACTATTTTTATGGTGACATTCCCTGCACCCGCCCCATGCGTGAGGACGAGATTGCTGGCGACTATGAGCGGGAAACCGGCCAGGTGATTATCGAGACGTTCCAACAGGCGAAGCGCGATCCACAACAGGTGCCGGGGGTGTTGGTCTATTCTCACGGGCCTTTCGCCTGGGGAAAAACGGCGGCGGATGCGGTGCATAATGCGGTGGTGATGGAGGAAGTGGCGGCCATGGCGATGGCCACGCGGCAATTGACTCCGACGATCCCGCCAATGCAACCCGCGCTGCTGGATAAACACTTTTTACGCAAGCACGGTAAAAATGCTTACTACGGGCAGTAATTGGGTGGGATTAGCCTGATATTTCAACCAATTGCCCCTCACCCTAACCCTCTCCCACAGGGAGAGGGGACCGAACGTGCCACAGATTAATCCAGGATGCCTACTTTGGCTAGGTCAGAACATAGCCCCTGCTCGGTACTAATTAGGCCACAGACAGCCCCTAAACCTGACTGGCTACCCTTTTTTGGGATCACAGATTAGCTTCCGTACCCAATAACATCGCCGGAGCAACTCCCTCTCCCTGTGGGAGAGGGTTGGGGTGAGGGGCCACATCACTCGACAAGCAACATCCCGGTAAAGAATTCACGCCTTAACGGCTGATCGCTGTGATTATTTTTAATCGCATTAAATAATAACTCCGCCGCGATTTCCCCTAACACCTGCGTATCGTGATAAACCCCGGCAATATGCTGCCCATAATCCCGCGCCTTGGGCGGTTCATCGATCGAGAAGAATTTCACCCGATGGTAAATATCCAACTGATGGCATAAAGAAATAGCACCCAACGTGATAATACCGTTGAGGCCCACGATATAATCCGGTTGGTGCTGTTCATCGGCAAGATATTCTCTCACCCGTGCCGCCTGTGAAATAAAATCATAGTCACCATTGATAATGGTGACTTTACTCCCCTTCTCCTCCAGAGCATCAATAATCCCCTGGGTTCGGGCCAAGGTAATCTCCGAGTCTGCCGGGCCACCCAGGATCAGGATATTACTTTCCGGTTGCTCGGCCAAATATTTCCCGGCCAGTTTGCCAATCTCTTGGTTGTTGAGAAATACGCCGCTAAGCTGTTGATTATAAATATCTCTGTCGATCAGGATCAGCGGAGTGTGGTAGCGTTCGGCCTGATCAAGGTAGGCGGGTTGATAATGCCGATCGTCGCGTACCGCAGAGAGCAAGATGCCCCGCGCTTTATAACCGAACAGCGCCTGCACCGCCTGCATTTCAGCCTCTTCGCTACCGTCGGTATCAAACAGCATAATCTGATAGCCCTGCATTCGGGCAATACGCGAGACGGTTTGGATCAGGTTAGAGTAAAAGGGGTTATACATGCTGCTGGTAACAATGCCGATAATTTGGCTGCTGCTTTTCTTTAATCCCTGAGCGAAAGCATTGGGAACATAATTAAGCTCTTTGGCAATAGCATGAATTTTCTCGAGCGTTTCAGACTTTACCAGTTCAGGTTTATTAAAAGCACGGGAGACAGTGATATTGGTCACGTTGGCTCGGCGGGCAATATCCACAATGGTGGCATTAGAATTCGCTTTTGACACCGTCAATCCTTGCTTTATTCATTAACAGATCCCTTATTGTAGGGAAGCCATCAGCAGTATGCCAGATGAATGTGAGCGGAGTTGATTTTGTCTATCGGAGGGGCAAACCCGCGCTCATCCAACCTAATGAGAGCGCGGGCAGTGTTTGATAAGGTTTACAGCTTATCGAGCAGCTTTTTCAGATCCTGGCCATCCTGGGAGCCTTTATTCTTCTCGGCCCACTTGTTCAAGGCGTCTTTGGCACGATCTTGCAGCTTTTTACGCAAGAGTTGATCGACCTGCAGTTGATAATTGAGCTGCTCCCAAGGGCCATAGACGCGCAGTGGGATCGGCGTTTCGCGCAGCTGTGCGATCAGCGCATTGTTGCCCTGCCAACCTCCCGTGACCAGTACGTTCATGGTTAAATCGCACTGTTTGCCAGGCATATTGACCGTACCGCTCCCGGTCAGGCTCATCACCGGAGACTCTGCCTGTAGCTCGCTGAGCGTGATCTGCCCCTTGCTCAAACTGGCCTTGGCGCTCATTTGTTGCAACGTGGTGTAGCGCTGGTTGTTATCCTCACCGCGCACGCTACTGTCATTACGCGCCACGGCTTGCTGGATAAGCTGTTGAATATTCAAACCATGAAGCTGCGCATTCTGCATGGACAGTTCCGCCGTCCCTTGCCAGCGACGCTCAAACGCCGTGGCGTTGAGGCGATCGCCACTCAAGTCGCCCTGCATGTTGAACGTGCCGGTCAGAGCCAATGGCATGTCGAAGGCCTTGAGTACCTCACCCAGCTCTATGTGCCGTAACTGCGGCTGCAGATTGATCAGCGGTTTATCAGCCCGCACATCCATCGAGCCAGGCAGGGAGAAATCACCGCCAGCCAACTTGCCAGACAGCGTAGTCACCGTCATTAATCCCTGTTGGTTGGTTGCCTGCACCGCCAACTGATTAATCGACATCCCACGATAAATGACCTGATCCGCCTTCAGCTTGAGCTGCGCATTAAAGTCACGTAACACCTGTAAATTCTGTTGCGGATCGTCCGCCTGATTGGCGATCACTGGGGATGCGGTCACCGGCTGCGGCAGCTTCTCCTCATCAGGGTTTTTTGTCTGCCAGCCGGAGAGTGTATCCAGATTGAGCTGTGTGGCACCGAGATCCAGGATATAGGCAGGCACTGGCCCCAACTGCGCGCTGACACTCCCCGTCAACTGGCTATCATTGGCACTGAGCATCAGTTGGCTCAAGGCAATCTGCTGCGAAGCCTGCTGATAAACCGCCTGTACGCTCCCTTCCCCCTTGATGGCACCGGCAAGAATATCTGCCCCCTCAAGCTGGTAGCTAAACTGCGTGACCTGCGCGCCTATCTGGCGGGGAAACTGTTGCAGATCGAGATTGGCCGCCAGGTTGAAGCTCAGATCGCGTTGGTCGCGATTCACCCGGCTGGAAAGCTCTATTTGCGCCTGATGCTTTTCATTCTGCTGCAAAGTTAAATTGATATCGCGAACGTTAATCTGCTCGTTGTTGGCCCGCTGCCAGATAAGCAGGCTATCCACCACCCGCAGGTTGTCGATATCAAATTTCCACAAGGATCCCGAGCTATCATCCGCCTGGTTACCACCGGGGGCGATAGGGGCATCGGGTTGGCTTTGCTCTGCGCTATCGGGGGTCAGGCGGATGACGGCATTTTTCAGCATCACCTGCTTGACGTAAAGCTGGTGGGAAAGGAGCGGCAGCAGTTTGACATCCAGACGCATATTATCTGCGCTGACCGCAGGAGCCGCTGCCCCAGGCGCCGTCAGCGTCATTCGCCCGGCAAGAATGCTCAATTGCGGCCAGACATGCCAACGAAGGTCGCCTTCCAGCGTCAGATGATAGCCACTGCTCTGCTCAACCTTCTTGATCATATAGCTGCGGAAATCATTCGGATTAACCAACAGCACCAAGGCAGACATTCCCGCCACCAGCACCACCAGCAAAATCACCAAAGTCGTCAGTAGTCTTCTCATGCCATCCTCGTGTCAGCGTAATACCGGTTCGCTGTTAATCCTTGTCAATACGACTGGCCACGGCCCCTTGCTGATCCCTGTATTTCGCGTCCTGGCGGCTATTGTATGGCCGTGCAGCAGGCCCGGAAAGCGGTTCGAAACTCAGCGCACCGATCAACATGCCAGGGCGTAATGCCAACGGCAGCTTACCTGAATTATAGAACTCCAGCACAATACAGCCTTGCCAACCGGGATCGATACGGTGTGCGGTAACGTGCACCATCAATCCCAGGCGGGCTAACGAAGAGCGGCCATCGAGCCAGCCAACCAGATCGTTAGGGATGGTGACCGACTCCAGCGTCACCGCCAGCGCCAGTTCCCCCGGATGGAGGAAGAAGGCTTCGCCTTCCGGCAGCACGATTTCATCGCTCATTACGCGGTCGAGGGCAGCACTCACTTCATCCTTTGGGCCACTGAGATCGATAAAGGCAGCGGTATGGCCACGGAACACGCGGAACTGATTGCCCAGACGGACATCCACTGTGGCCCCGTTAATACGCTCAATGGGAGGACGCGGTGAAATCACCAGTTTTCCGTTATCCAGCCAGGCTTCGATATCGCGGTCGCACAGTCTCATTATTTTCTCCATTCCATCAAGGCGCATAAACTTATACGAAAATTGCCACACAACGGGCTCAAGGTCTATGTCGGGGCTCAAATAGTTCGTTAAAGGCCAGCAAAAACAGGCTGGCCTGTTAATGACTTATTCAAAGAATTGGCTGATTTTTGCCTTCAGGATATCTATCGCGATACGGTTTTTACCCCCGCGCGGTACGATAATATCGGCGTATTGCTTTGAAGGCTCAATAAACTGCAGGAACATTGGGCGGACGGTTTTCTGATACTGCGCCATCACGGAATCCATGGAGCGGCCACGTTCATTCACGTCGCGCTTCATACGGCGCATCAGGCAAATATCCAGCGGGGTATCGACAAAGATCGAGAAGTTCATTTCCTGGCGCAGGCGGATATCCGTCAATAACAGGATCCCTTCCAGGATGATGACTTTCTTGGGTTCGAGATGGATCGTCTCTTTCTTACGCGTATGTTCGGTGTAGCTATACAGCGGCAGCTCAATCGCCTGGCCGGATTTCAGCATTTGCAGATGCTGGAACAGCAGATTGTGATCCATGGCGCTGGGGTGGTCATAGTTGGTTTTGACCCGCTCTTCCATGGTCAGGTGCGTCTGGTCTTTGTAGTAACTGTCTTCCGGGATCACACCGATATGTTGATCGCCAACCTGATCGCGGAGTTCGCGGTATAACGTACTGGCAATAAGGCTTTTTCCGGAGGCTGATGCGCCAGCTATACCAATAATGACGCACTGATGCGACTTGTCAGTCATAAAATTAAAGACCTGATTTCAATGTGGGGAAAGGGGTGTAAAACACGCCAATTATAGGGAGTTAGCGCCTCAGGCGCCAGCGTTTAGACGGTAGGACGGGAGATAATCCCCAGATTAACGCTCAGATTTTCTTTGGCCGGGGGATTTAAGATTTTTTACGCTACTGCAAATCGGCGACTCAGGGTACAATTCACGCCATCATCAAGACCGTCTTCGATCCTATTTCTTAGAGTACAACCGCACATGAACTGGCATTTTCTGACTTTTTTTGGTGACAGCATGCTGCTGCTGCCCTGCGCAGCCATCGTCTTTATTATTCTACTCCTGTCCCCTACCAGCAGAAAACCAACCTGGCAATGGATGCTGCTGTTTGGCGGCGTGGGTGCCGTAGTCTGCGTATCGAAGCTGGCGTTTATGGGCTGGGGCATCGGCAGCCGCCACTGGGATTTTACCGGGTTCAGCGGCCACTCGGCTCTGTCTGCGAGTATCTGGCCGGTTTTGCTGTGGTTACTCTGTGGGCGTTTCTCGTCGCCAGTCAGGCGTACTGCGGTGATCGTCGGCTATCTGTTGGCCGCCGTAGTCGGTTATTCACGTTTGGTGATCCACGCCCATTCCACTTCTGAGGTGATCACGGGTCTGGCGCTCGGCTTTATCGTCAGCAGCACCTTCTTGATGCTGCAACGTGGCACGCAACCACCGCGGCTGTCCTACCGCAAAATCGCCGTTACGCTGGCGCTGCCCATTGTCCTGATCAATTCAGGCACTGCGGCACCGACCCAGGGGTTACTGGAAAGGATTGCCGTGACCATTGCGCCGGTAGAAAAACCTTTTGTCCGGGCTGATTTGCACAAAAACCCACAGGTTTCAGCACCTCTGAGCCGTTAATGGCCCCTCACCCTAACCCTCTCCCACAGGGAGAGGGAACCGATCGAGTTAGGTTGAAAGTGTAGTGATTCTTCATCAGTACCAGCTGACTGACCCTGCTCATCCTGGTTAAAGTGACGGTCGAGCTGCCTGATCACCTTATTACTTCCAAAAGAGCAGGGGCTATCAGCTCCCTCTCCCTGTGGGAGAGGGTTGGGGTGAGGGGGAGACGAGAACACTAAACTAACAATTTAATGCAGGGCAATCACAGAGCGCGGAAGGAGATCTCGGTAGGGATAGCTTCCCCTTGCCAGTACATCTGAGCCGCGACACGCCCCGCAAGTTGACGGTACATCTCGGCAAACTCGCTGTCCGGGCGGCTGACCACGGTCGGTTGCCCGCGATCCAGATCTTCTCGCAACGAGATATGCAACGGCATCTGCCCCAACAGGCGGCTATGGTATTTCTGCACCAGCTTCTCTGCCCCACCGGTGCCGAAAATTGGCTCGTGATGCCCACAGTTGCTGCACACATGCATGCTCATGTTCTCAACGATGCCCAATACCGGCACATGCACCTTTTCAAACATCACAATGCCTTTGGCGGCATCAAGCAGGGCGATATCCTGTGGTGTCGTCACCACCAGCGCACCGGTCACCGGGATATTCTGCGACAGGGTCAGTTGGATATCCCCGGTGCCTGGCGGCATATCCAGCACCAGATAATCCAGGTCCGGCCACAGCGTATCCTGCAACAGTTGCAGCAGCGCCTTGCTGGCCATCGGCCCACGCCACACCATGGCGTTGTCGTCGGTCACCAGGTAGCCGATAGAGTTGGTCGCTAAACCGTGCGCCATGATCGGAGCCATATGCTGGCCGTCCGGCGAGGTTGGGCGCTCATGTTCAGTGCCCAGCATGTTAGGGATCGACGGGCCATAAATGTCCGCATCCAGGATCCCCACTTTGGCACCTTCGGCGATCAGCGCCAGTGCCAGGTTGACTGCGGTACTGGATTTCCCCACACCGCCTTTGCCGGAGCTGACGGCAATAATGTTACGCACACCTTTCACACCGGCCTGGTCGTTGGCACGCTTCAAGGTGGTGATATCGTGCTTCAGCTTCCATTCGATAGCCTGAACGCCGGTCACACGCAGCAGTTCGGCGCTCACCGATTCTTTCAGCGCCTCGAACCCGCTTTGCCAGGCAAACGGCATGACCAATTCGATATGCAGGACATTGTCCAGCAACGTGCAGTGGTGAATGGCTTTCAGTGCGGTCAGATTGTTTTTTAACGTCGGGTGTTCGAAGGCGGCCAATACTCCGGTCACCAGGGCGCGCAGAACTTCAGGGTTGGTCTGCTCAGGGGATTTGGCGTTCATCCCGGCTCCTTGATTTTGAATGGGTAGCAACCCGATAAGCATATCAGAACTGCAGGGTAACTCGCTCGTATAACCCGAAAGAAACCGCCCTAGCAGCAGAGAGCGCGATCGGGTAACATCAAAGACCCTTTTCACTCATTAAAGAAAGCAACTTTTCATTATGGCTCAAGTCGCGAAAAAATTATTGGTGACGTGCGCGCTACCGTACGCAAATGGTTCCATCCATCTCGGCCACATGCTCGAGCACATCCAGGCAGATATCTGGGTTCGTTACCAACGAATGCGCGGCAACGAAGTTCATTTCATCTGTGCGGATGACGCGCACGGTACGCCAATCATGCTCAAAGCACAGCAGATGGGTATCCCGCCAGAAGAGATGATCGCGGAAATGAGCCGCGAGCACCAACAGGATTTCGCCGGTTTTGGCATCAGCTATGAGAATTATCATTCGACCCATAGCGAAGAAAACCGTGAACTGTCAGGTGTGATCTATGGCCGCTTGAAAGAGAACGGCCATATCAAGCGACGCACCATTTCTCAGCTTTACGATCCCGAGAAAGGCATGTTCCTGCCGGATCGTTTTGTGAAGGGCACCTGCCCGAAATGTAAATCTCCGGACCAATATGGCGATAACTGCGAAGTTTGTGGCGCAACTTACAGCCCAACCGAGCTGATCGATCCTAAATCCGTGGTTTCCGGCGCTACCCCGGAAATGCGTGATTCTGAGCACTATTTCTTCGACTTGCCCGCTTTCAGCGACATGCTGCAAGCCTGGACACGCTCCGGCGCACTGCAAGAGCAGGTGGCAAACAAGATGCAGGAATGGTTCGAATCCGGCCTGCAACAGTGGGATATCTCCCGCGATGCGCCATATTTCGGCTTCGAAATTCCGGATGCGCCAGGCAAGTATTTCTACGTCTGGCTGGATGCACCAATCGGTTACATGGGCTCGTTCAAGAACCTGTGCGATAAACGCGGCGATCTGGATTTCGACGAGTTCTGGCGTAAAGACTCCACTACCGAGCTGTATCACTTCATCGGTAAGGATATTGTCTACTTCCACAGCCTGTTCTGGCCGGCAATGTTGGAAGGCAGCGATTTCCGCAAGCCTACCAGCCTGTTTGTGCACGGCTATGTGACGGTGAACGGCGCCAAGATGTCCAAGTCGCGCGGTACCTTCATTAAAGCAGGCACCTACCTCAAGCACCTGGATGCCGATTGTCTGCGTTATTACTACGCCGCCAAGCTCTCTTCACGCATCGACGATATCGACCTGAATCTGGAAGACTTCGTGCAGCGCGTGAATGCGGATATCGTGAACAAAGTGGTCAACCTGGCTTCCCGTAACGCTGGCTTTATCAACAAGCGTTTTGCCGGGCAGTTAGCCGACCACCTGGCCGACCCTGCGCTGTACCAGACCTTTGTTGATGCTGCCACCAGCATTGCGCAGGCCTATGCCAGCCGTGAAACCAGCCGGGCGATCCGCGAAATCATGGCGCTGGCCGATCTGGCCAACCGCTATGTCGATGAGCAGGCCCCTTGGGTAGTAGCGAAAGAAGAAGGCCGCGACGCCGATCTGCAGGCTATCTGTTCGATGGGCATCAACCTGTTCCGCGTGCTGATGACCTACCTGAAGCCGGTACTGCCTGCGTTGACCGAACGTGCCGAAGCGTTCCTCAACTGCGAACTGAGCTGGGATGGCATTGAGCAGCCGCTGCTGGGCCATCAGGTGAGCACCTTCAAAGCGTTGTTCAACCGTATCGATCTCGACAAAGTGAATGAAATGGTAAATGCATCAAAAGAAGATCTGGCCGCCAGCCAGAAAGTTGTCAGCGGCCCGCTGGCAGACGATCCGATTCAGGACACCATCAGCTTTGACGATTTCGCCAAGGTCGATATGCGTATCGCGCTGATCAAGAGCGCCGAGTTTGTTGAAGGTTCCGACAAGCTGCTGAAGCTGCAGTTGGATCTGGGCGGTGAATCACGCCAGATCTTCTCCGGTATTCGCTCTGCCTACCCTGATCCTTCACTGCTGGAAGGGCGTTTGACGATTATGGTGGCCAACCTGGCGCCGCGTAAAATGCGCTTTGGCGTTTCCGAAGGGATGGTGATGGCAGCTGGCCCTGGCGGCAAGGAAATCTTCCTGCTCAGCCCGGACAGCGGCGCACAGCCTGGTATGCAGGTTAAATAAGTTTTTGTAATATCAAGCAAAGTCCCCTCACCCTAACCCTCTCCCGCAGGGAGAGGGGACTGATCGAGTTCGCTGGTTTCTCTGAGTCATACCCAACCTTTCTTCTTACCCCATAATTTCCTAAGCTACCGAAGCAGCACGGGCTAACTATATGCTCCGGACAGCTCCCTCGCCCTACGGGAGAGGGTTGGGGTGAGGGGTATCTCAGAAGCTAGAATGAGGGGAAACACGATCCTGCAAATGCCATAAAATCACCTGCCTCACTCCCTCCCAATTGCGCAATACTTCATCGTTCCAAAAACGAATCACGGTAAAACCCTGCTGCTCTAGAAAGCTTGTGCGCTGCTGGTCATAAGCCACCTGTCCAGAATGCTGGCCACCATCCAACTCAACAATCAGCTTCGCCTGCCAACACGCAAAGTCGACAAAGAAAGGCCCAACCGGAAATTGCCGCCGAAACTTAAACCCCGCCAAGCGGCGATCGCGCAGCTGTAGCCACAAGGCTTGTTCTGCCTCGGTCATATCAGATCTTAAACGGCGCGCCTTAATCAGCGTGATTGCATTCTTCATCAGCCAAGATTACTGCTACCAGCACCGTCGATCTCCCGGCTTCTGCCAAAACTGCGTACCTCATCCAAACCAATCGTTATAACACCTGAGAAAAATTCATAAGCCGGTGGATTCCCAATTGCCGGGCATCTGGTTATGATGCTGCATCGCACAGAATAGACATCCAGACATAAAGACAGCCATACATCCAATTTTACCAGGAACTCTTCACCTGCTTCGGAGCCAATAATGAAAATGATAAAGACCTCACTGCTCGCCCTCAGTCTGCTGACCTGCCTGCCCCTGCTGGCCGCTGAAGCCACGCTTGCCCCCGTTCCTGACGCTATTGCCCAGCATCAAGGGCAGATCCGCGTCGCGGTGATCCGTAACCTGGGTTCCGATGACAACACCACCCAGTTTTTGGCCGGAGCAATCCAGGAGGGGCGCAAGCTCGGTTTCAAGGTGGATACCTTCCTGAGCAACGGTGATGACGCGCGTTTTCAGGACTTCGTTAACCAGGCCATCAGCCAAAAGTATGACGGCATCATTCTTTCTCAAGGCCGCGCGCCCTATTCCACCGATCTGGTCAAGCGCATCGCTGCGGCAGGTATCGCGGTATCGGCCTTTGATACCGACGTTAGCGGCGAGATCCCCGGCGTCACCGTTTCCCAACAGGATGATGTCTCGCTGGCCAATGAATCCTTCGGCCAGCTGATTAAAGACTTCGATGGCAAGGCCAACATTATCAAGCTGTGGGTTGCAGGCTTCCCGCCGATGGAGCGCCGCCAGGCCGCTTACCAGCAGTTACTCAAGCAAAATCCGGGTATTCATGAGTTGGAATCGATCGGGGCGGTATCTTCCGACGTCCAGGGCGATACCGCCAATAAAGTCGGTGCGGTGCTGGCCAAATACCCGAAAGGTAAAATTGATGCCATCTGGGGCACCTGGGATGCCTTCAGCCAGGGAGCCTATAAGGCGCTGCAAGAAAATGGCCGCACCGAGATCAAACTCTACAGCATCGATATCTCCAACCAGGATCTGCAACTGATGCGCGAAGCCGGTAGCCCGTGGAAGGTCAGCGTTGCGGTAGATACCAAGCTGATCGGGGCCGTCAACCTACGCCTGATTGCCAACAAGCTGGCGGGTGAGCCAACGCCTGCCACCTATCAGTTTAAAGCCGCCGCCATCCCGCAGGCCCTGCTGGTCAGCCAGACCGGTCCGATCAACGTAGCTTCACTGAGTAAAATTATTCCAGGCTGGGGCAGCAGCGAAGATTTCATCCAACCCTGGTTTGCTACCCTGCAGGCTAAATCCGGTAAATAATGCTGTTTTACCGAGGGGCTACAGACGTAGCCTCTTTTTTTTAAACAATTTTTCCGTTCCCCCCTTCTCTGCATCACAAAATAAGCTACTGTAGTTGCACTGGCGTAATAACTGTATGCATCAACAGGTTTGGTTATGAAGGGATTCCCCCCACTGATTAAGATATTGCTGGCAAGTTCGCTGGTGCTGACCATAGGCCGTGGCGTCACGCTGCCCTTTATCACCATTTACCTGACCGAGCACTTCCACCTGCTGCCGAAAAGCGTGGGCATTATCTTGGGCGTCAGCCTGACTATCGGTATCATCAGCAGCTTTTATGGAGGCTATCTGGTCGATCGCTTTAATAAAAATCCGTTGATCCTGCTCGCCATCCTGCTATTTTCGCTGAGCTTTTTTGCTATCCCATGGGTCACGCACCCCGCTGGCGTTATCTTGGTGCTAGCCATCTTACATACCGCCTATGCGGTGCTCAGCATCGCCATCAAGGCCTGCTTTGCCAGTTGGCTGCCGGTAAACCAACGTATCAAGGCCTTCTCGATCAACTATACGCTGGTGAACGTTGGCTGGGCCGTCGGCTCATCATTGGGCGTGATGGTAGCCGGTTACAGCCCACTGCTGCCATTCTACCTGTCCGGCGGGTTGGCATTACTGACGGTGATCACCCTGAGCTTCCGCCTGCGCAACTATCCATCGCCACCGATAGAAGACACCGGCAACACTCCACCGTCGGTTCTCAACTTCCGCCAGACGTTGAATGTGCTACGCGGCGATCGGCGGCTGATTTATTTCACCCTTGGCAGCACGTTAGGCGCGGTGGTGTTTGGCCAATTTACCGGCTATCTGTCGCAGTATCTGATCATCGTTAGCGATGCCGAATTTGCATACAAAGTGATTGGCGTGGTGATGATCGTCAACGCCTGCATCGTAATCGCCCTGCAGTATCTACTGAGCCGCGGTATGCGCCAGGACAACATGCTGCGCTGGCTGATGCTGGGCACGCTGTTCTTCGTCCTGGGGCTGATCGGCTTTATGCTGGCAGGCCTTTCGATATGGCTATGGGTGCTGGCCATGGCGATTTTTACCCTGGGGGAAATCATCGTCATTCCGGTCGAATATATGTTTATCGATTTTATCGCCCCGCCGCACCTGAAAGGCAGCTATTACGGCGTGCAGAGCCTGAGTAATCTGGGGGGAGCCATCAACCCGGTGATGTGCGGCTTCCTGCTGAGCTATGCGCCACCGCCGGTAATGTTCCTGGTGTTGATCGCCGCTGCGTTGTTCAGCCTGCTGTTCTTCTTCCTCGGCCATCGGTTGGCGGAACAGCAAAAGCCGCTTGCCAGCCTGAGCAGCGCGGAATAGCCTGGCCCGCTACACTTAAAGCGGGCCACAATCTTGCCAAAATGGCATGATAGGCATAGCGAGAATTCATGATGCGTTTTGTGGCGTAGCTCACAGTTTAATTGTATGATGAATGCGTCAACATCAACGAGAATGCACTATGGGCAACCTATTTAACCTGTGTTGGAAATATGTCAGGGCGATCGTGCTGATCTACCTCAGCCTGTTCGCCGGTAACGCCATTTCGGCGCTGCTGCCGATCGCCATCCCCGGCAGCATTATCGGAATGTTGATCCTGTTTGCCCTGCTCTCCTCACAAATTCTCCCGGCCAAATGGGTCAAGCCTGGCTGCCATCTGTTTATCCGCTATATGGTGCTGCTGTTCGTGCCAATCGGCGTCGGTATCATGAAGTATTACGACCAGATAGTTGACGATCTGGCTCCGCTGATCGTGTCTTGCCTGATCAGTACGCTGCTGGTGTTTGTGGTGGTTGGCTATACTTCACATTACTTCCACCGCGAGCGTCCCATCCTCGGTAAAGCAAAAGATGCGGGGGATGAGCAATGATGCAAAATATCTGGTGGTCCTTGCCGCTGACCCTGGTGGTGTTTTACGCGGCACGCAAGCTGGCGCAAAAGCTCCATATGCCGTTGCTGAACCCATTATTGGTCTCGATGGCGGTGATTATCCCGCTGCTGTTGCTGACCGGCATTCCTTATGAACGCTATTTTCAAGGCAGCAAAATCCTCAACGATCTGCTGCAACCGGCGGTGGTCGCCCTTGCCTTTCCGCTATACGAGCAGATCCATCAGATCCGCGCGCGTTGGAAATCCATCATCACCGTCTGCTTTATTGGCAGCATGACCGCGATGATCAGCGGCGGTGCCATTGCCCTGCTGATGGGGGCCAAGCCCGAAATTGCCGCCTCGATCTTGCCAAAATCGGTGACGACCCCGATAGCCATGGCGGTAGCCGAGTCGATTGGCGGCATCCCGGCCATCAGCGCGGTGTGCGTGATTTTTGTCGGTATTCTGGGGGCGGTTTTTGGCCATTCGCTGCTTAGCCTGTTGCGGATCAACACCAATTCATCGCGCGGTTTGGCGATGGGGACCGCCTCCCATGCGTTGGGTACCGCACGCTGCGTAGAAATGGATTACCAGCAGGGCGCCTTCAGTTCGCTGGCTCTGGTTATCTGCGGGATTATTACCTCGCTGACTGCGCCGTTCGTGTTCCCGATACTGCTGCGGCTGTTTGGTTAACGACTAAAAACCCGCGATACATCTCGCATTTATAAGTTTCATTGCATCTGTTTCATTAAAAAATAGATATTAGTCACACTTTATTGTGGGCCGGTTGCCTAGAATGTTAACCCGTTAACTTGTAGAGAGACTTCTTATGCACTCGCGCTTTCAAACTGCCTACGGCGAATTGCCAACGGCCCTGCAATCCGCCCTGCTGCCTTATTTAGATGCGCCTGATTTCGCAGCCATGTTCAAGGCCGAGCAGATTGCGGCGATCAAGCAACAGTGCGGGTTGGATGACGATGCTCTGGCCTTTGCTCTGCTGCCATTGGCGGCGGCCTGCTCGTTAACGCCGATTTCGCATTTCCACGTTGGGGCTGTCGCTCGTGGCGTCAGTGGCAACTGGTATTTTGGTGGCAACATGGAATTCCGTGGTGCACCTATGCAACAAACCGTGCACGCGGAACAGTGTGCTGTCACTCATGCCTGGTTGCGTGGCGAAGCCAAACTGGTTGCGGTCACCGTCAACTACTCACCCTGTGGCCACTGCCGCCAGTTTATGAATGAGCTTAACAGCGGCACCGAGTTGGAGATCCACTTGCCTGCACGGGCGACCGCCACGCTGGGTGATTACCTGCCTTACTCCTTCGGCCCGAAAGATCTGCAAATCAGCGAGTTGCTGATGGATCCGGTCGATCACGGTTTCCAACTTACGCTGGATGATGAATTGGCGAAAGCTGCCCTGGATGCCGCCAACCGCAGCCATGCTCCTTACAGCACCGCCCATAGCGGCGTAGCGCTGGAAGCCGAAGACGGCAAGGTTTACGCTGGCCGCTATGCAGAAAACGCCGCATTCAACCCTAGCCTGCCGCCATTGCAGGCCGCACTGATCCTGATGAATGTCTCCGGTGGCGATTGCCAGAAAATCCACCGTGCCGTATTGGCAGAAGCAGAAGGCGCAATTCTGACCCAGTGGGATGCTACAACGGCCACCCTGGCGGCCTTGGGTTGCCAAGACGTCCAACGCATCACCTTCTGATCCCTCAGGCGGAGCCATCGTGCTCCGCCGCAATCCGGCTAAAAAACCAGCAACAAACGACAATTCCTCATTATTTACTAACAAATGCTGTACATATTTTGCCGATATCTTAGGATCGGCAGTAATAAGCTTACCCTAGGCAAAGAGTAAAACTGATGGAACTGGAATACGAAAGCAAACGCCCTCTCTACATCCCCTACGCTGGCCCCATTCTGTTGGAGTTCCCGTTGCTGAATAAAGGCAGCGCCTTTTCCGAAGAAGAACGCAGTAACTTCAACCTGCACGGCTTGCTGCCGGAAGCGATAGAAACCATCGAAGAACAGGTGGAACGCGCTTACCGTCAGTATCAGGATTTCAAGAACGATAACGACAAGCACATCTACCTGCGTAATATCCAGGACACCAACGAAACGCTGTTCTATCGCCTGCTGGATTCGCATCTGAGCGAGATGATGCCCATCATCTATACGCCAACCGTGGGTGAAGCCTGTGAGCATTTCTCCGATATCTATCGCCGCGCACGTGGGCTGTTTATCTCCTACCCGAACCGCGATCGCATCGACGATATGTTGCAAAACGCCACCAAGCAGAACGTTAAGGTGATTGTGGTCACCGACGGTGAACGCATCCTTGGCCTGGGCGACCAGGGCATCGGGGGCATGGGTATTCCGATCGGTAAACTCTCCCTGTACACCGCCTGTGGCGGCATCAGCCCGGCCTATACCTTGCCGGTGGTGCTGGACGTCGGCACCAACAACCCGCAACGCCTGAACGATCCGCTCTACATGGGGTGGCGGCATCCGCGTATTTCTGGCGATGAATATCACGCCTTTGTGGAAGAGTTCATCCAGGCGGTGAAACGCCGTTGGCCAAACGTGCTGTTGCAGTTTGAAGATTTCGCCCAGAACAACGCCACGCCGCTGCTTAATCGCTATCGTGATGAGCTGTGCTGCTTTAACGACGATATCCAAGGCACCGCCGCCGTGACGCTGGGCAGCCTGATTGCCGCCAGCCGTGCCGCTGGCAGCCAATTGCGCGATCAAACCGTTGCCTTCCTGGGGGCCGGTTCCGCAGGTTGTGGTATTGCCGAGCAGATCATCGCCCAGATGAAATCCGAAGGGTTGAGCGAAGAAGAAGCCCGCTCTCGCGTGTTTATGGTTGACCGTTTTGGCCTGCTGACGGATAAGTTGCCGAACCTGCTCGATTTCCAGAGCAAGCTGGTGCAGAAAAGTGCCAATCTGGATCAATGGCAGGTAGAGAGCGATGCGATCTCCCTGCTGGAAGTGGTGCGCAACGCCAAGCCGACCGTGCTGATCGGCGTCTCCGGCCAGCCGGGGCTGTTTACCGAAGAGCTGATCCGTGAGATGCACAAGCATTGCCCGCGCCCGATCGTGATGCCGCTGTCCAACCCAACCTCCCGCGTGGAAGCCCGGCCAGAAGATATCATCAACTGGACCGACGGTGCCGCACTGGTCGCCACTGGCAGCCCATTCTCACCGGTAACCTATAAAGACCAGCTATTCCCTATTGCCCAGTGCAACAACTCCTATATCTTCCCGGGGATTGGCCTTGGCGTACTGGCTGCTGGGGCAAAACGGGTCACCGATGCCATGCTGATGGCCGCCAGCCGTGCCCTGGCCGACTGCTCTCCGCTGGCTACCGACGGCCACGGCGCACTGCTGCCGAATATCGATGATATTCAGGGCGTATCCAAATGCATCGCGATGGAAGTGGGCAAAGCCGCTCAGTTACAGGGTGTAGCAGTGGTGACGTCGGAAGAAGCGTTGTCTAAAGCCATTGAACATAACTTCTGGCGCCCGCAGTATCGTATCTACAAGCGTACATCGTTCTAAGTTCCTCACCGGGCCTGTTAGTCAGGCCCGGTTATCACGCCAAGACCAGATTTTGCTGAAAAATGCAGCGTAATACCTGCGCTAAACGGCACGCCGCTTGCGTCTGCCGAGCAGGTAAAGTAGCCTTGAGTCTTACTTTAGCCCTCGTTCGCGCAAGGCATCAACATGTGGAAACGCCTGATAATTAGCCTGTTCATCATCATTTCGGTGCTGATGCTGTCGGCTATCGCGCTCGATCGCTGGATAAGTTGGAAAACCGCGCCTTACATTTACGAAGAAATGCAAACGCTACCACACCGTCAGGTGGGGGTGGTGCTTGGCACCTCCAAATATTACCGTACCGGCGTGCTTAACCAATATTACCGCTACCGTATTCAAGGGGCGATCAACGCCTATAACAGCGGTAAGGTGAAGTACCTGCTGCTGAGCGGCGATAATGCCCAGCAAAGCTACAACGAACCGATGACCATGCGCCGCGATTTGCTGGCCGCTGGCGTTGCGCCTAGCGATATCGTGCTCGACTATGCCGGTTTCCGTACCCTCGACTCCATCGTCCGTACGCGCAAGGTGTTCGATACCAACGACTTTATCATCATCACCCAGCGTTTCCACTGCGAGCGCGCCCTGTTTATCGCCCTGCATATGGGCATCCAGGCGCAATGCTATGCAGTACCTTCGCCAAAAAACATGATGACAGTACGCGTGCGCGAGATCTTTGCCCGCCTGGGAGCCTTGACCGATCTGTATATCCTCAAGCGTGAGCCCCGCTTCCTTGGCCCATTAATCCCGATATCTGCGATGCATAAGGTGCCGGAAGATGCCCCGGGTTACCCGGCGGTGTCTCCGGAGCAGTTGGTGGAGTTGGAGCACAAGCTGGCGGCAGAAAAGCTTAAGGCTCAGCAGCAGAAGAAGAGCTGAAGTGAATGCCCCTCACCCTAACCCTCTCCCAAAGGGAGAGGGAACCGTACGTGCCACAGATTAACCCCCTGCGTCTGACTACAACACCAAATGCTTAAGCGAGAGCAGCATGGCCACAAATAAACTCCTGTCCCTGAACGCAGCTCCGTTCTGCCCCCTCTCCTTTTTGGGGAGAGGGCTAGGGTGAGGGAGAACAGCGACGACTGGAATAACAATAAGATGGCATCTCTGCCGTGTGACATAGCAAAAGCAAACGGCCAGCAGATGCTGGCCGTTATCGTAAAGCATAAAACAGACTTATTTTTTCTTGGCGTACTTCAGGGAGTCCAGCGCTACCGCGAAGATGATAATGCTACCCTTGATGATGTACTGCCAGTAAGGGTTCACGCCGATATAGGTCAGGCCGTAGTTGATGACGGTAAAGATGATCACCCCGGTCACCACGCCCAGTACCGTACCTACCCCACCGGCGAACGACACCCCGCCGACCACACAGGCCGCGATAGCATCCAGTTCATACATAAAGCCGAGGTTGTTGGTGGCGCTACCGATACGCCCCGCTTCCAGCAAGCCACCAAAGGCATAGAACACCCCAGACAGCGCATAAATCATGATCAGGTTCAGCGGGACGTTGACGCCAGAGACTTTCGCCGCTTCCGGGTTACCACCGATGGCGAAGATATTCTTGCCGAAGCGGGTTTTATTCCACAGCACCCAAACAAAGGCAATCGCAATAATGGCGTAGAAGGTGATATATGACAGCTTGAAGTCACCGAATCGCAAGAACCCTTGGGCAAAGGTGGAGAATTTCGGATCGAAACCGGCCACCGGTGAAGCGCCCACGTAATCGTAATACAGGGAGTTAATCCCATAAACGATGATCATGGTGCCCAACGTGGTGATAAACGGCGTCACGTTGAGGTAGGCGATAATCAAGCCGTTGACCAGGCCAATCACCGCGCCCACGGCGCAAACCAGCAAGATCACCAGCGGGATCGACCAGGTTTCCATATGCGGGAACACTTTGTTGACGTTATCCATCGATTGCAGCAGGGTCGCGGCAATTACCGCTGCCAACCCTACCTGACGCCCGGCGGAAAGGTCTGTCCCCTGCGTGACGATCAGCCCGGCCACGCCCAGCGCAATGATAATACGCACCGAGGACTGGGTCAGGATATTACTCAGGTTCATCAGGCTTAAAAAGGTCGGGTCCTGGATAATAATAATCGCCAGTAACACCAACAGGACCAGATAAATGCCACCTTCTTTAAAATAGGTGAACAAGGTTTTTTTATTCAGTGCGCTCATAATTACGATCCTTAAAGATGCAAGGAGGCTAGCCGCAATATTTCATTTTGCGAGGTCTGTTTGGTATTCACAATGCCCGCAACCTGACCATTACTCATCACCAATATTCTGTCGGTAATTCCCAAAAGCTCCGGCATTTCGGAAGAGATTATAATGATCCCCTTGCCCTTCTTCGCCAACTCGGTCATTAACTGGTAGATTTCAAACTTGGCCCCCACGTCGATACCGCGCGTTGGCTCATCCATCATCAGGATTTCCGGCTGTGTCAGCAGCCAGCGGCCAATGATCACCTTTTGCTGATTACCGCCGGAAAGCGAACCGATATTGGTATGGTGGCCCGGCGTTTTCACCCGCATGGCATCGATCACCCATTGGGTGTCGCTTTTCATCCGGCTGTTATCCAGCAGGCCCATTTTGTTCTTGTATTGACGGATATTGGAGATCAGCGAGTTAAAGCCAATATCCAGATAGGCATAAATACCGGTGGAACGACGTTCTTCTGTCACCAGGGCAAAACCGTGGTTGATGGCTTCGTTCGCACTGTTATTGTTGATATTTTTACCGTGCAGCTTGATGGTGCCAGCCACCTTCTCGCGGATGCCAAACAGGGTTTCCACAATGTCGGTACGCTTGGCGCCCACCAGCCCGGCAATGCCCAGGATCTCCCCTTGATGCAGATCGAAAGAGATATCGCGGATCGAAGGCTGGCGCAACGAGGTCAGGCCTTTCACCTCTAAAATCACCTCACCCGGCGTATTCTGACGATCGGGGAAACGCTGGCTCAGCGAACGCCCAACCATCATCGAGATAATCTTGTCCATATCCAGCCCTTCCAGGGGCTGGGTGGCGATCCATTGGCCGTCGCGCAGAATGGTGATTTCATCGCATAGCTGGAAGATCTCTTCCATCTTGTGCGAGATATACACGATGCCGCAGCCACGCTCTTTCAGCTTACGGATAATGGTGAACAGATGATTCACCTCCTTATCGGTCAGAGAAGAGGTTGGCTCATCCATAATCACAATTTTAGCGTTGTAGGAGAACGCCTTGGCAATTTCGATCATCTGCATCTGGGATACCGAAAGCGTACCGACTTTGGCGCGGGGATCGATATCGATATCCAGTTCGTCGAAAATTTCCTTGGTGTCTTTGTACATCTTGTCCTGATCGACAAACAGCCCTTTGGTGGGGTAGCGCCCCAGCCACATGTTGTCCATCACGGTACGTTGCAACACCAGGTTCAGTTCCTGGTGCACCATCGAAACACCCTGCTCCAACGCCTCTTTGGAACTTTTGAAATCGACTTCCTGACCCTGAAACAGAATACTGCCGGAGTCTTTTTTATAAATGCCAAACAGACATTTTAATAAGGTGGATTTTCCGGCGCCGTTCTCCCCCATTAGTGCATGAATGGAGTTTGGACGTACGCGTAAATTCACTTTGTCTAATGCCTTTACGCCAGGAAACGACTTACTGATATCCGTCATTTCCAGTAGCCACTCACGAGAGTTTTCGGCCATAAATAGTCCTGGCTAATTCTGGAACCAGCACTCTCCCAAGCTGGCTTGCAGCAGTGGAGAATTAACGGGTTCTTCTAATAAGTTCCCCCACTGAGAAAACAGTGGGGGCATTTCTCTCTATCTCGGTTTATTTCACGAACTGAGACAGGTTATCTTTATCTACACCCACGTAAGGAATACGCACGATTTTATCGACGATCTTCCATTGGGTGCCGTCGGCAGCAGGTTTGCCCGCGGCCAGGTTCTTCGCCAGATCGAAGGTCGCCTTCGCCTGATTGTCGGCATCGTTCAGCACGGTACCGGCCATCGCTCCGGATTTCACCATTGCCAGTGCTTCTGGCAGGGCATCGACACCAAAGACCGGAATGCTGCTCTTGTTATGAGCTTTCAGGGCTTCAACCGCCCCCATGGCCATCGCATCGTTGTTGGCGATTACCACTTCGATCTTGTTGGCATTAGGGCCAGATAACCAGGCGTCCATCTTGTCTTTAGCCTGAGCGGTATCCCACATCGCGGTGTCCATCTGCAGTTGCTGAGTCTTATCGCCTTTTTCATTCAGCGTTTTGATCACGTAGGTGGTACGCGCTTCTGCATCCGGGTGGCCCGGCTCACCTTTCAACAGCACATATTGGATCTGGCCGTCTTTGTTCAGATCCCAGGCTGGGTTGGCTTTCCAGTGTTTGGCAATCAGTTCGCCCTGGATCACGCCAGACTCTTTAGAGTCGGTACCAACGTAATAGGCTTTGTCGTAGCTATCCAACGCCTTGCGGGAAGGTTCTTTGTTGTAGAACACCACCGGGATATCGTTGGCACGTGCCTTGTCAATCACCACCGGTGCGGCGGCTGGGTCCACCAGGTTGATTGCCAGCGCTTTTACGCCTTTGGCAATCAGTACGTCGATCTGGTCATTCTGCTTGGACTGGTCATTCTGTGAGTCATTCATCAGCAGCGTGACATCCGGAGAAGCTTTGGCATCTTTCTCGATCGCCTTGCGCACCACCGACATAAAGTTGTCGTCATATTTGTAAATCGTGACGCCAATGCGGGTATCAGCATGCGCAGCTGCGCCAAACATCATGCTTGCGGCCAGCGCGGCCAGGGTGAAAACCTTCTTATTCATTGTCTGTCTCCGGTTTGTAGAGGGTCGTACTCGGTATTAAGCCTTTAGCCACAATGCACACAGTTGGGCGTGGCAGTTTCAAAAGAATTCCTGTCATCCGTGTTGCTTGTTATTCCTGTGATGCTGTGTCAGCGCCAGATTAAAAGCTTGGCTGGCAAGAGCCTTTGCGCTGGAAAACGACTAGAGCATAGACGGCACTATGTTAATAATCTGTGAATTTTCTCACAGATTGAAAACGGTTACACAATATTAAATGTTCAGAGAGTGACCGAAGCCTCACTTTGCCACGGCGCGACAGAATGGCGGCGTACCAGCGTCGGCATAAACAGGTGTGAAGCCTGAGGCTCAAGCTGCCCGGCAGCGCCCTTAAGCGCCAGCTCGGTAGCCAGGGTGGCCATTGAAACGATCGGATAACGGATGGTGGTTAGCTTGGGGCTGGTATAGCGGGCAATCGGGATATCATCAAACCCCACCAGCGAGAAATGCTGCGGTACCGTGATACCGTTTTCTTTCAGCACCGCCATGGCGCCAGCTGCCATGGCGTCGTTATAGGCGAACACGGCGCTCAGGTGCAGGTTGCGGCCCAGCAGTTCAACCATTGCCGCTTCACCGCCTTGCAGGTCCGGTGAACCGTAGGCCCGCCAGCTATCCGGTGGGGAAAAACCGGCTGCGGCCATCGCCTGGCTATAGCCTTGCTGGCGCAGCGGGCCGTCTTCGATAGGGTGATCGGAGCCCAGATAACCGATCCGCTGATGCCCCTGCGAGAGCAGCAAGCGCATGGCAACTTCAGCACCAAACACATTGTTCAGACCAACGCAGCGGTGCTCATAGCCCGTTACAATTCTGTTAATTAACACCATGCCCGGGATCTGATCCATAAAGGCGATCAGTTCTGCGTCATCTAACGCTTTTGCATGAACAATCAAGGCATTGCAGCGTTGACGGATCAGCACCTCGATGGCATGACGCTCTTTGTCCGCCTGATGGTAACTGTTGCCGATCAGCAGATATTTATGGTTTTGCTGCGCCACCGTGTCTACCGCTTTCACTAACGCGCCGAAGAACGGATCGGAGACATCCATCACCACCACGCCCAGCGTTTCACTGCTCTGGGTTGCCAATGCCTGCGCGTTGGCGTTTGGCCGATAACCCAGTTCCGCCACCGCCTTCAGCACCTGTTCACGGGTCTCTTTGCTGGTCAGGGCGCTGTTGTTCAGCACTCGCGAGACGGTAGCGACGGACACACCCGCACGCTTCGCCACATCGCGAATGGTGGTTGAATGCACAGAATTCATGAAACGTCCCGAGGTCGACAGAGTAGACAGTGGCGTTATCCTACCCCGTTTGTCATCCTCCTCAGCGTGAATTCCGTCACAGGAAAGAAAACGTTTACATACAATTTTTTAACCTACCTGCGCCAGATCTCATTTTGTCGGCTGACGGAGACTTTCGCCCGCGGCAAGGGAAGTCAGCTTGCGCCATAGCCATTCCATCGGGCCCTGTGCGAAGTAACGCAGCCACAGCGTGGAAAACAGCAGGTTAGCCAGCCACACCAGGGGGACGACCGCCAATAGCTGCAAACGGTCGAGTTGTTGATAGAGGCCAAAACGAAAGAACAGCGTGCTGCAAATCAGGGTTTGTAGCAGGTAATTACTTAGCGCCATCCGCCCGACCTGGGTTAGCCAGTGGCTGATACGCAGGCGGGAAAGCGTTGGCCAAAAACCGTAGACCAGAGCCAGATAGCCAATGGCCTGCAGCGGCGAGCCCAACTCACGCGGCACCTGCAGCAGAAAGCCACTCCAGCGATACTCCCAATTCAGCTGCCACTGCAGCAGCACACCGGGTAACTGGATCAGCAATGAAAGCGGTATCAGCCAGGCGGCCTGGCGGCGGTAGTAAGCAGGTGAATAGCTGTTACGCAGCCAACCGCTACGCATCATGCCTGCACCAAACAGCATCAGCCCGGCCAGTTGCCAGCCATACTGCGCACCGATGGCTATCAGGCTGGAAGAGAGCAGACCCAGGCGGCTGCGCCAGGCTTCCGGCCCACCTTGCAGCTTCCAGAACGTCTCATACTGCAATTCGGCCACGCTCGGCTGCCAGAAACTGCCCGGTTCACCGTGAGAGATAAACCCTAGCAGCAGCAACACCGCCACGCCGATCAGATACAGCACCGCACCGGTTTTCAACAGAGTGAAGGTATTCTGCGCGTCACGGATCATCCTCCAGCACACCAGGCCGATCAGCCCGTAGGCCAGCAGGATGTCCCCATCCCATAAGAAAATGGCGTGCCCAAGGCCAATCAGAACCAACCAGGATAACCGGGCGCGGATCCAGACTTTGCCCCGCCGTAGCAACAGTTGCAGACCGGCACCAAACAGCAGAGCGAACATGGCCAGGAACTTGACCTGAGCGAACAGATCCAACAGTGCCCAGGTCCAGACATCGCGTGTGGAGGGCATCCCCAGATAGGCGGGGTTGAGGTAGGCGGCTTTCGGCAGGCCAAATGCGCTGATATTCAGCAGTAGAATGCCAAGGATGGCGATACCGCGTACGCAGTCCAGCGTAGCAATGCGTGGTAGCCGGGGAGTTTCGTTAGCGTTCATGTTATTCCGCTGTATTTCAATCAGTAACAAGACCCCTCACCCTAACCCTCTCCCACAAGAAGAGGGGACCGATCGAGTGTGCTTGAAATTAGTGTGATTCACTTTCGATGAGGAGGTTGATTGAGTTTGTATTCAAGTCTAGTAAAAGTAGAAACCCCATTAAGCAGCAGCCTCGTATTCATTTGCTGATATGACCCTTTTGCTTCCAAAAGAGCAGGGACTTATCAGCTCCCTCTCCCTATGGGAGAGGGTTGGGGTGAGGGGCAGCTATCAACCGTGATGGTGACGCACCGCACGCAGGAACTCCTGGCGCGTATTCTGGCTGGACTTGAACAGCCCGCCCAGCGACGTAGTGGTGGTAGCACTGGTAGCGTCACGAATACCGCGAGCTTTGACGCAGTAATGCACCGCATCGATCGAGACCGCCACGTTGTTGGTGCCTAGCAGCGTTTGTAACGCCACCAGGATCTGCTGAGTCAGCCGCTCCTGTACCTGTGGGCGGCGGGCAAAGAACTGCACGATGCGGTTGATTTTCGACAGGCCAATCACCGAGTCTTTAGGAATATATGCCACGGTGGCTTTACCATCGATGGTGACGAAGTGATGTTCGCAGGTGCTGGTCAAGGTAATATCACGCACCGTCACCATTTCGTCCACTTTCATCTTGTTTTCGATGACGGTGATCTTCGGGAAGTTGGCGTAATCCAGGCCGGAGAAGATCTCATCGACATACATTTTCGCAATACGGTGCGGCGTTTCTGCCAGGCTGTCGTCGGACAGATCGAGGTTCAACAGCTGCATGATTTCAGTCATGTGCTCTTTGATACGGCGCTTGCGCGTCTCGCGATCCAACACTTCCCCACATAGCGGAGTTTCCAGGCCGCGCGCTTCAAGCGCCGCGTGCACCAGTGCAGCTTCATTACTTAACGATGTCATGGCGATTTCTCTCCAGCAGGCGGCCCCGGCAATATCCCCGTAGTCTTTCAAATTACAGCTGCTGGTTACTCGCCCCTATCAATCCAGGGGAGGAGCTGGCTGCGGCTTGAAAGACGACGGATAGATAACGTGAACCCGATCAATATTTTCCCCCACTCTAGATGAGAGTGAGACGTTTATCCAGTGATTGTGTTTCATCCCGGTATGAAAAATCCGCATCCAGCCCGTAGCAGGCTGGCTGCGGCTATCCCACATTTTTTGTATGTATTTTACTCAAGATAACGTTGGCTTGCTGGCCGCGGCCCGCGCCGGGGTATTGATCACCAGCACACCGGCGATCAGCAGCCCCAGCACCGCCACATACAGCGCGGGTTCCAGGCGATGTGTCAGCGCAGTTGACACCGCCGAGAGCATCGGGCCAACCAACTGGCCGATGGCATACCCCGTGGTCAACAGCCCGGCCATATAACGTGCGTGATTCGGAGCCAATTCCCTACCGTGCTGGATAGATAGTTGTACCACGCTGAGGAACCCACCACCGGTTAGCATGGCCCCTAATGCCAGACCGGTAACACCTGGCACCACCTCGGCACAAAGCACGCCCAGTGCCTGTACCCACAGCGTGATTGCCAAACGGGTCTGCGTGGTGAGCCGATGACGGGTTGCTATACCGATGATAATTCCCAACACCGCCGCACCGCCAAAAATCGGCCAGACAAACTGGGCAAACAGGCTGGCAGGGAAACGGGCCGCCGCCATCTGTGACAGGAAGGTCGCAGGCAGGATATAGCCAAAGCCCGCCAGGCTGTAGCTCCATACCAAGCGCTTTAAGGCCGAAGTGAGCACCAGAGGCTCAGGCTTCACATCGGGACGATGCAGCTCCCCTGCCCTTGGCAAATTAATGCTGATCGCGGCAATTAACACCAACGCCAATGCACCATACACCAGCCAGGCCTGCGAAGCGCTCAACCCCCAGCTGTTGATCGCCACCGCCAGCATGCCGCTGATGAATATCCCGGCGCCAGGTCCGGCAAAGACCGCAGCACTCAGCGCGGGACGGCCATAATGCGCCAACCGCTCGTTAGTCCAGGCCGCCACCAGCACCATCGACCAACCGCTGGCCCAGCCAATCGCAAAGCGCACTGTACCGTGCAGCCACTCCCCCGATACCAAGGCAGACAGCAGCGTCAGCGCTACCGCTCCCCATACGCCAAGCCACAGGCGGCGCTCCACATGGCGGCTGGCACGCATCGCATCATAGGCACCGCACAGGTAGCCCAGGTAGTTGACCGCCGCCACCAGCCCGGCCCCGGTCAGGGTGAACTGGTGCTCAGCAATCATCAGCGGCACCTGCGGGGTAAAGGCAAACCGGCCAATCCCCATCGCCACGATCAAAGCAATAAAACCACTCAAGGCTATTTTTAGCGCCATCGCTGTATCCAACCTGTTAAAAGAAAGTTGCGGCTAGCATGCCGCAGTATTACACTCACAAAAACTGAATAATACTCACCAAGTTCATCACGAAAAGAGAAAGCTATGGATCTCACCCAACTGCGCATGTTCTGCTGCGTGGCCGAAACCGGCTCCGTCGCCCGTGCCGCCGAGCAACTGCACCGCGTGCCGTCAAACTTGACCACGCGCCTGCGCCAGCTCGAGCAGGAACTGGGCACCGATCTGTTTATCCGTGAGAAGCAGCGCCTGCGCCTCTCGCCGATGGGCCATAACTTTCTCTGCTACGCCCACCGCATTCTGGCGCTGAGTGAAGAAGCCATGAGCATCACCCATGCCGGGGAACCGGCCGGTAACTTTGCGCTTGGCTCGATGGAAAGCACCGCCGCCACCCGGCTACCTACCTTGCTGGCAGCTTATCATCAGCGATTCCCACAGGTTTCCCTTTCGCTGGCTACCGGCACCTCAGGAGAAATCATCGAGCGTGTACGCGCGGGAACCTTGGCTGCCGCCTTGGTAGATGGCCCGTTGCAGCATGATGAACTGAACGGTTGCGTCGCTTTCCCCGAGCGGATGGTGGTGATCACCTGCCTGGATCATCCGCCCATTCACAGCGCCCAGGATGTCAAAGGGGAAACCCTGTTTGCCTTCCGCGCCAGCTGCTCTTATCGCCTGCGCCTGGAGTCTTGGTTCAAGCGTGACGGTTCATTGCCAGGCACCATCATGGAGATCCAGTCTTATCACTCCATGCTGGCCTGCGTGGCCAGCGGTGCCGGGTTGGCGATGATCCCGTATTCGGTGCTCAACCTGCTGCCCGGCTACAAGCGGGTCAAAGTTCATTCACTCCCTGCCGACATTGCCGAAACGGCCACCTGGCTGTTATGGCGGCGTGATGCGTTTGGGCCAAACGTCCGCGCGTTAAAACAACTGATTATAGAACAGGCTGAAAGTACGGAGATGGATGCAGAATCCATCCTCCTGACAGAGTAGCCAAAATCTGCACCACTAGAATTTAATGAGGAGAAAATCATGGAATTTATCAAAACCCGTGCTGCCGTAGCTTGGGGCCCGAACCAGCCGCTGAAGATTGAAGAAGTCGATCTGATGCCGCCACAGAAAGGTGAAGTACTGGTGCGCATCGTCGCTACCGGCGTTTGCCATACCGATGCCTATACCCTGTCAGGCAAAGATCCAGAAGGCGTGTTCCCGGCGATCCTGGGCCACGAAGGCGGCGGCATAGTAGAAGCGATCGGCGAAGGCGTGACCAGCGTGGCCGTCGGCGACCACGTGATCCCGCTGTACACCCCAGAATGCGGCGAGTGCAAATTCTGTAAATCCGGCAAAACCAACCTGTGCCAGGCCATCCGCGCCACCCAGGGCAAGGGCCTGATGCCAGATGGCACCACCCGCTTCTTTAAAGACGGCAAGCCGATTTTCCACTACATGGGCACCTCCACCTTTGCTGAACGCACCGTAGTACCAGAAATCTCACTGGCAAAAATCAGCAAAGAAGCGCCGTTGGAAGAAGTTTGTCTGCTTGGCTGTGGCGTCACCACCGGCATGGGTGCGGTGATCAACACCGCCAAGGTCAAGGCTGGCGATACCGTGGCGATTTTCGGCCTGGGCGGTATCGGGCTATCGGCGATTATCGGGGCTCAGATGGCCGGTGCCAGCCGCATCATCGGTATCGATCTCAACACCAGCAAGTTTGAGCTGGCTCGCAAGCTGGGCGCGACCGATCTGATCAATCCAAAAGATTACGATAAACCTATCCAGGACGTGATCGTCGAGCTGACCGACGGCGGCGTCGACTTCTCCTTTGAATGTATCGGCAACGTCAACGTGATGCGTTCTGCACTGGAGTGCTGCCACAAGGGTTGGGGTGAATCGGTCATTATCGGCGTTGCCGGTGCCGGTGAAGAGATCGCGACCCGTCCGTTCCAACTGGTGACTGGCCGCGTCTGGCGCGGTTCCGCCTTTGGTGGCGTGAAAGGCCGCAGCCAACTGCCGGGGATCGTGCAGCGTTATCTGGACGGCGAGTTCGCGCTGAACGACTTTATCACTCATACCATGGGGCTGGAGCAGATCAACGAAGCGTTCGATCTGATGCATGAAGGCAAATCGATCCGTTCTGTGATCCATTTCGATAAATAAGCCAGGAGGCAGAGGATGACGATGTCATTAGAACTTCTCGAAGAGCACCGCATGTTCGGTGGTTGGCAACAACGTTACCGTCACGCGGCGCAGAGCCTGAATTGCAACATGACGTTCAGTATCTATCTGCCACCACCGCGCGACGATAACCCGCCGCCGGTGCTGTATTGGCTGTCGGGGCTGACCTGCAATGATGAAAACTTCACGTTGAAGGCCGGTGCCCAGCGCATTGCCGCAGAATTAGGGTTGGTGCTGGTGATGGCGGATACCAGCCCGCGCGGCGATGAGGTGCCGAATGACGAAGGTTACGATCTGGGCCAGGGGGCGGGGTTCTACCTCAATGCCACTCAGGCACCTTGGGATCAACACTTTCGCATGTATGACTACATCAGCGATGAGCTGCCAGCGCTGATCAAGCAGCATTTCAGCGTCAGCGATCGGCAATCCATTGCGGGCCACTCGATGGGCGGCCATGGTGCGTTAATGATGGCAATGCGTAACCCGCAGCGTTTTCGTTCGGCGTCGGCCTTTGCACCGATCGTCAACCCTTGCCAGGTGCCTTGGGGCCGTAAAGCCTTTGCGGCCTATCTGGGGGATGATGAAACGCAGTGGCTGCACTATGACAGTTGCCATTTGCTGGCCAGCGGGGCGGAGCAGTTGCCGATGTTGATTGACCAAGGAGATGGGGATCAGTTTCTGGCGGATCAGCTGCAACCGGCCAAGCTGGCGGAGTTGGCACGCCAGCGTGACTGGCCGTTAACCCTGCGCATTCAACCGGGTTACGACCACAGCTACTTCACCATCGCTACCTTTATTGAAGATCATCTGCGTTTTCATGCCGAACATCTGTTCCGCTGAGTGATTTGCCCCTCACCCTAGCCCTCTCCCACAGGGAGAGGGGACCGATCGGACTCGCTGTTTTTTCTGTGTAATACCCTGACTTTCGTTTTACTTACCACACACTTACCGAAGCAGCACGATCCCATCAAAGGCTCCGGGCAGTTCCCTCTTCCTGTGGGAGAGGGTTGGGGTGAGGGGTCATCCTTTCAGTTTCGGATCCAATGCATCACGTAACCCATCGCCTAGCAGGTTAAACGCCAATACGGTGAAGAAGATTGCCAGGCTGGGGAAGATCGCCACATGCGGGGCTATCACCATATCCGCCCGCGCTTCATTGAGCATCGCGCCCCATTCGGGCGTTGGCGGCTGCGCCCCCAATCCCAAGAACGACAGGCTGGCAGCGGTAATGATTGAAGTACCGATACGCATGGTGAAATAGACCACGATCGACGAGATGGTGCCCGGCAAAATATGCCGCAGGATGATGGTCCAGTCCGAAGCGCCGATGCTGCGCGCCGATTCAATGTAGGTCAGATGCTTCAGCACCAGAGTATTACCACGCACCAGGCGCGCAAACGCCGGAATGCTGAAGATGGCCACGGCGACAATCACGTTCGCCATGCCGCTGCCCATGATCGCCACCACGCCAATCGCCAGCAGAATACCAGGGAAGGCAAACAGCACGTCGCTGATGCGCATTACGATGCGATCCCACCAGCCTTCGTAATAGCCCGCCAAGAGCCCGAGCACCGTGCCAATCACGCTGCCAACCAACACCGAGAACACCCCGGCAGCCAAAGAGATCCGCGCGCCCATCAGAATACGGCTGAAAATATCCCGGCCCAACGAATCCACCCCGAGCCAGTGCACCAGCGAAGGCCCTTTATTGAGCCGATCGTAATCAAAGAAGTTTTCCGCATCATAAGGCACCAGATGCGGTGCCAGCAGCGCTGCGGCCACCAGCAGCAACACAAACACGCCGGCCACCATTGCGACCTGCTGGCGACGAAAGCGCCGCCAGAACTCATGCCAAGGCGTACGCACCGCGTTGGGATTAATCACCGGCATTGCCTTGAGCGCGGCGTTACGCCGCCAATACTTCATCATACGGCCTGCCTATTGGTAACGAATCGAAGGGTTGATGGCCGCATACAGCATATCCACCAACAGATTAATCAGAATAAATTCCAGCGAGAACAGCAGCACTTCGGCCTGGATCACCGGGTAATCGCGCATTTCTACCGAATCCACCAGCAAGCGCCCCAACCCCGGCCAGTTAAACACTTTCTCGACCACGATTGAGCCACCCAACAGGAAACCAAACTGTAGGCCCATCATGGTGATCACCGGGATCATGGCGTTGCGTAGCCCGTGTTTGACGATCACCAGAGACTCCGGCACGCCCTTGGCGCGAGCGGTGCGCATGTAATCTTCCTGCATCACCTCAACGAACGAGGCGCGGGTGAAGCGGGCCATCACCGCCGCTACCGCAGCACCCAGCGTGATTGAAGGCAGGATGTAATGCTGCCAGGTATCCGCTCCCACCGTCGGCAGCCAGCCGAGATTGACTGAGAACACCTGCATCAGCAGCATCCCCAACGCAAAGGCCGGGAAAGAGATACCCGACACGGCCAGCGTCATCCCCACCCGATCCGGCCAGCGGTTGCGCCACACGGCGGAAATCATGCCGATCGCCATGCCAAAAATCACCGCCCACACCATGCTGGCGATGGTCAGCCAGAAGGTTGGCATAAAGCGCGAGGCGATCTCTGCACTGACCGGGCGTTTGGACACCATCGACGTGCCGAAATCACCCTGCAAAATATTGACAAAGAAATGCACAAACTGCTGTGGCAACGGCTTGTCCAGCCCCAGATCCTGACGCACCAACTGGACGACGGCTTCGTCTGCCTCCGGCCCCGCGGCCAACCGCGCCGGATCGCCCGGCAGCATATGGACAAACAAGAACACCAGCACGGCCACGATCAGCAGCGTCGGGATCAGGCCCAGCAGGCGTTTTAGAAAATAATTAAGCATTCCCCTCACCCTAACCCTCTCCCACAGGGAGAGGGGACTGAATGTGCTACCGATTAAGTTCCGTTGTTAACCTCACCACCGGAACAGTGCCATAAATTAACGCCTGTAACTGTTCACAACACCCATCTGCCCTCTCCCACAGGCAGAGGGGACTGAATGTGCTACTGATTAAGTTCCGTTGCTAACCTCACCACCGGAACAGTGCCATAAATTAACGCCTGTAACTGTTCACAACACCCAACTTCTCCCTCTCCCTGTGGGAGAGGGTTGGGGTGAGGGCTTATTTCAAATCTGCGTTATCAAAGTTAAACGAGGTGTCCGGCATCACGTAGAAACCGCTCAGCTGTTTGTTGTTGGCAGACAGCAGGCGCTCCGTCACCAGGAAAATCCAAGGCGCATCGGCCCAAATGCGATCTTGTGCATCTTGGTACAAAGCCTGCTTCTGGGCACGATCGGTGGTGGCTAACGCATCAGCCAGATCCTTGTCAACCTGTGGATTGCTGTAGAACGCGGTGTTGAACTGCTTAGGCGGTGCGGATTGGGTGGCAAACAACGGCGTCAGCGCCCAGTCAGCTTCGCCGGTCGAGGCAGACCAGCCGGTATAGAACATACGCACGCCAGTGTCCTTCACGCCCACGCTCTCCACCTGCGCCGCACGTTGGCCAGCATCCATCGCGGTAACGGTCACTTTGACCCCAACCTGCGCCAGCTGCTGCTGAGCAAACTGCAACACTTTCTGCGCGGTGCTGTGGTTATGGGAAGACCACAGCGTGGTAGTAAACCCGTTCGGATAGCCCGCTTCTTTCAGCAATTCACGCGCCTTGGCTGGATCGTATGGCCAAGCGTTGTAGCGGGTAGCAAAATCAATGGCCGGAGGCACCGGGCCTTCTGCCGGAACGGCAAACCCAGAGAACGCCACCTTAATCAGCGCGTCCTTGTTGATCGCATAGTTCAGTGCCTGGCGCACCTTCGGGTTATCGAACGGTTTCTGCGTCACGTTCATGCTGATGTAGCGTTGCAGGATCGACGGCGCGGCCACCAGATCCAGCTTGCTGTTCTTCTCCAGCACCTTGGCTTGCTCATAAGGGATTGGGAACGCAAAGGTCGCTTCACCGGTTTGCAGCATCGCCGCACGGGTGTTGTTATCCACTACCGGCCGCCAGGTGATGCTGTCCAGCTTCGGTAAGCCCGCTTTCCAGTAACCGTCGAATTTCTTCACTTTCACATAGTCGGTCTGGTTCCAGGTTTCAAACTGGTAAGGGCCGGTCCCCACCGGATGGAAACCGATCTCCTTGCCATACTGCTTAAGGGCCGCCGGGGAAATCATCGCCGCAGCCGGGTGCGCCAGGTTATTGATAAACGCCGAGAATGGCGCTTTCAGCACGATCTTGACCGTGGTGGGATCGACCACTTCGGTTTTATCGATCATCTTGAACAGGTTGTAGCGTTTCAGGCGATTATCCGGGTTACTAGCGCGATCCAGGTTAACCTTGACCGCTTCGGCATCGAACGCGCTGCCGTCGTGGAATTTTACCCCCGGCTGGAGCTTGATGGTGTAGGTCAAGCCGTCTTTGCTGACGTCGTAGCTGTCTGCCAATACGTTCACCAGCTTCATATCCTTATCAAAGCCAAACAGCCCCTGATAGAAGGATTTGGCGACCGCCTGCGACAAGGTGTCGTTGGCATCGTACGGGTCGAGCGTGGTGAAGTTGGACGCTACGGCAATCACCGCATCCTTGGCAGCCCAAGCCGGGCCAGCAGCGGCGGCCAGCAGTACGGCGGCCAAAACATTACGCTTGAATGTGTGCTTAGTCATAGTGCTTAACTCTCCTGAGGCAAGGCTAAAAGGCACCGGCAATAGGGTGGCGGGCCACAAAGTGCCCTGGCCCTACCTGCACTAAAGGTGCGGTAACGGGTTCATCATCCAGCCCACGGATCGGGCTGGGTATTTCATCCACCAGCAACGGCTGGCGTTTATGCGCATGGGTGGGATCGGCCACCGGCACGGCGGCCATCAGCTTACGGGTATAGGCGTGCTGCGGGTTTTCAAACACCGCCCGGCGTGGGCCGATCTCCACAATCTGGCCCAGATACATCACCGCGACGCGATGGCAGACTCGTTCCACTACCGCCATATCGTGGGAAATAAACAGAAATGCGATGCCCAATTCACGCTGTAAATCGAGCAGCAGATTGACAATTTGCGCCTGAATCGACACGTCCAACGCGGAGACCGCCTCATCGGCAATCACCACTTTCGGGTTGAGTGCCAACGCGCGGGCAATGCAAATACGTTGGCGTTGACCACCGGAGAACTCATGCGGATAACGCCGCGCATGTTCCGGCTTCAGCCCCACCCGCTCCAATAACCAGGCCACCCGTTTTTCGGCCTCCGCCCCGCGAGCAACGTTGTGCACCAGCAAAGGCTCCATGATGGAGAAACCAACGGTGAGCCGTGGGTCCAGGGAAGCGTAAGGGTCTTGAAAGATAAACTGAATATCACGGCGTAAATGCTGTAAGGCAGAGCCTTTCAAGCGATTGATCTGTTGGCCGTTGAAGGTAATGGTGCCGCGTTGGCTATCGACCAGCTTCAACAGTGAACGGCCAGTGGTGGATTTGCCACAGCCAGATTCGCCGACCAACCCCAGCGTTTCGCCGGGATAGAGGTCAAAGCTGATATTTTCCACCGCATGCACACGGCGCGTGACGCGGTTGAGAATGCCGCTGCGCAGATCGAAGCGCGTGACCAGATTTTCTACCTGCAAGATCGGCGTAGCTCCCGCGGGTATGGTGTCTTGCGGCTGGTCATTATCGTCAACGCCAGCTAACGGAAATTTTGCCGGGAAGTCTTTATCTGCCATCGCGCCCAGCTGCGGTACGGCGGCCAACAAAGCTTGAGTGTAAGGCTGCTGCGGAGCGGCAAACAACGAGCGCACCTCCCCTTGTTCCACCTTTTCGCCTTGGTGCATCACCAGTACCCGATCGGCAATCTCCGCCACCACGCCCATATCGTGCGTAATGAAGATCACACCCATGTGCATTTCCTGCTGCAACACGCGGATCAGCTGCAGGATTTGCGCCTGAATGGTGACGTCCAGCGCGGTGGTAGGTTCATCGGCAATCAGCAGTGCCGGTTTGCACGACAGCGCCATGGCAATCATCACCCGCTGGCGCATCCCGCCAGACAGTTGATGCGGATAGCGGCCAAGGACGTTTTTGGCCTCGGGAATACGCACCAGATCGAGCATACGCAGTGCTTCACGTTTGGCACTGCGGTGATCCATACCCTGATGCAGACGCAGAGATTCGGCGATCTGCTCCCCCACCGGAAACACCGGGTTGAGCGAGGTCATCGGTTCTTGAAAAATCATCGCCATATCAGCGCCGCGTAAAGTTCGCAAGGTGCTCTGTTTAGCCTTGGCCAGATCGAGCACCTGACCGTTACGCCGGCGAAAATGCATCGCGCCGCTGGTCAACTCACCGCCGCCCTGCTCGACCAGACGCATCAACGCCAGTGAGGTGACCGACTTGCCGGAACCAGATTCTCCAACGATTGCCAGAGTTTCGCCACGATCGACGTCGAAATCCAGATGGCGCACCGCCTCAATGACGTCGCCTTCTTGGCGGAATTGTACGCACAGATCGCTCACCGCCAAGACGCGCTCGGGCGGTAAAATCAGCCCACGTTCTGCCTGTGGCTGGATGGCCGTATCGGTCATTTGCCCTCCCGGCAAGCATTCAGCGGTAGATACCTACGGAAGGGGCATCGCCGACATAGCCGAAACCGCGATACATTCCTTCACTGTTAAACGGCAGTGCGACGTTGCCAAAACGATCGATGGCAATCAGCCCGCCGCTACCGCCCAGTGCCAACAGCTTTTCCATCACCACTTTATCGCAGGCCTGTTGCAGGGTTAGACCGGCATATTCAATCAGTGCAGACACGTCGTAGGCCGCGACAGTGCGCATAAAGATTTCGCCGGTACCGGTGCTGGAGACCGCCACCGTGGCGTTGTTGGCATAGCAACCGGCGCCAATAATCGGCGTATCGCCAATGCGCCCTGCCGCCTTATTGGTCATGCCGCCGGTTGAGGTGGCCGCTGCCAGGTTGCCCAGAGCATCCAGCGCTACCGCCCCCACAGTGCCAAATTTGCGATCGGGATCCAGAGGGTCACCGCTGAGCGCCGCCGCACCGTCGTGATCGAGTAACACCCGGCCCTGCTCTGCCTGAGCACGGTGCAGTTGGTCAAAACGTTCCTGGGTAAAGAAGAAATCGGGATCGACCATTTCCAGGCCGTGATTGGCGGCAAATCTTTCTGCCCCTTCCCCGCCAAACAGCACATGAGTGCTGTTTTCCAGCACCGTACGCGCGGCAAGTACCGGGTTACGTATCCGGCTGACCCCGGCGACCGCCCCGGCATCACAGGTACGGCCATCCATCACGCAGGCATCCAGCTCATGAGTGCCTTGGTGGGTAAATACCGCGCCTTTGCCTGCGTTGAACAACGGGCACTCTTCCAGCAGCCTGACTGCCTCCGTGACCGCGTCCAGTGCGCTGCCGCCTGCAGCCAAAATAGCCTGCCCGGCAGCCACGATGTCGGAAAGCGCCTGGATATAATCTTGTTCTTTCTCTGCACTCAATGCCGCACGGGTAATTGCGCCCGCACCACCATGAATGGCAATCACTGGTTTGCTCATTGACCTGACACCTGTGTCTATCCGCGGTAATTCAAGCAGGTACCGCATGAAAATGGAGAGAAAATTATTATTTAGTCTTTTTCGACTATATTTAGCCCGGCAATCGATGTAAAGCACAAACTCGTCGCCAAGCATTAAGCGTAGCCTGCTTAGACTATTTTGTGCATTGAAAGAGCCAAATGTTATAAAAACAGTGGGTTATCTAGCTTTTCATTTACCACTGACGGATTTAACCGGCCTATTGTCGGCGTCAGGAAATAGCCCGATTTGGCTCAGGTTTAATAAGCGGTGGCCATGCCCTTCTCCGCTATTCCCCGCTTACACGCCAATGAAAAATATTTAGAAACCCGATCCCGGTTGTTGCAGAAATTCCTGCTCCTCAAGCGTAGATTCCCGGCCTAATATCTCGTTACGATGGGGATAACGTCCAAAACGATCGATTATGGCTTTATGACGTATTTCAAACTCCAACTGGTCACCATTATTTAATTGGCGAAACAGCTCCAACGCCTGCTGGTGGATCAACGCGGATTCGGAATGCATAAAAGGTAAATAAAGGAAGCCGCGCTGCTCGACCGTCAGGTTTTCACATAGCCCAGTGGCGATCGCTTCCTGAGCCAGCACCAGCGCCATTCCGTCACAAGCAAAGGAGCGTGGCGTGTTACGGAACAGATTACGGCTGAACTGATCGAGCACGATGATTTCCGCCAGTCTTCCTTTGATGGTTGCACGCCAATGTGCCAGTTCTCCTTGGGACGCCGCCTGCCACAGTTGGCCAAAGCGGGTGCGCAGTACACGATCAAACTCATCGTCCTTTTTAAACCACATGACTGGGTCGATCTCTTCGAACCAAAAATCCAGTACGTGCTGGTGCATAACTGTCTCCTGTTATTGATTTCAATACGTTAACCTGGTTTCTCCACCACGGCGTTATCTGCCATAATAGCCCTACTTTGCCGAAAAATTCGCGCACGCCGATTACGGAGTTTTGTTTATGGATCACTGTCATACTTCTGACCTCATTTCTCTTGAGCAGGCACTGGAGAAAATGCTCTCCCAGATCGCGCCACTGCAACAGAGCGAATCTATCGCCTTGACCAGCGCAGCCGGGCGCATTACCGCCGCCCCGGTGGTCTCCCCTATCGATGTCCCGCCCTTCGCCAACTCGGCAATGGACGGCTACGCAGTACGTCTAAGTGACCTGAACGGCAACTCTCCTTTACCGGTAGCGGGTAAAGCCTTTGCCGGTGCTCCGTTTACGGATACTTGGCCTGCTAACACCTGCGTACGCATCATGACCGGAGCACCCATTCCAGCCGGTGCGGATGCGGTGATCATGCAAGAGCAGGCTGAAGTGACCGAGGCTGGAGTACGTTTCAACGCCCCGGTAAACGCAGGGCAAAATATCCGTTTGGCGGGGGAAGATATCCTGCGCGGGGCGAGCGTGCTACCCGCTGGGATCACCCTGGGGGCAGCACAGCTGCCATTACTGGCCTCATTGGGCGTGGCCGATGTCCAGGTGATGCGTAAATTGAAGGTGGCGGTATTCTCTACCGGTGACGAATTGCAGCCGGTCGGCCAGCCACTGCAAGCCGGGCAGATCTACGACACCAACCGCTTTGCCGTACGCCTGATGCTGGAACAGCTCGGCTGCACGGTGATCGATCTAGGGATTATTCGTGATAATCAGGAAGCATTACGCGCGGCCTTTATCCAGGCGGATAGCGAGGCCGACGTGGTGATCAGCAGCGGCGGCGTTTCCGTCGGTGAAGCCGATTACACCAAGCAGATGCTGGATGAACTGGGCAAAGTCAGCTTCTGGAAGCTGGCCATCAAGCCGGGCAAACCTTTTGCTTTCGGCAAGCTCCAGCACGCCTGGTTCTGTGGCCTGCCTGGCAACCCGGTCTCTGCTGCTTTGACTTTCTATCAACTGGTGCAACCGCTGCTGGCCAAGCTGGCCGGTCATACCGAATGGCAACTGCCACCCCGCCTGAAAGCTCGCGCTCTGACGCCACTGAAAAAGTCGCCGGGTCGCCTCGATTTCCAGCGCGGTATCTTCACCAGCAATGCCCAAGGCGAGCTGGAAGTGAGCACCACCGGCCATCAGGGTTCCCACGTGTTCAGCTCATTCAGCCAGGGTAACTGCTTTATCGTGCTGGAGCGCGAACGTGGCTCGGTGGCCGCTGGTGAGACAGTAGAGATCGAACCTTTCAATGCGTTGCTGAGGAACTGAACATGCTGCCGGAATTAACCGATGCACAAGCGCTGCGCTACAACCGCCAGATCGTACTGCGGGGTTTCGACTTCGACGGTCAGGAAAAGCTGCAGGCGGCGCACGTGCTGATCGTTGGGCTTGGCGGGCTGGGCTGTGCGGCTGCGCCTTATTTGGCTGCCGCTGGCGTCGGCCATCTGACGCTGGTTGATTTCGACACGGTTTCCCTCTCCAATCTACAGCGCCAGATCCTGCACCGGGATGATCGCATTGGCATGGCGAAGGTCGAATCTGCGCGCATTGAGCTTAGCGCCATTAATCCTCATATCCGTATTGATACCCTAGACACACAGCTGGATGACGAGCAAATGGCGGCGCAGATTGCCGCTTGCGACGTGGTACTGGACTGTACCGATAACGTGGCGACCCGCGATATGCTCAACCGCCTGTGCCATGCACAGCGTAAACCGCTGGTATCAGGGGCCGCTATCCGCATGGAGGGCCAGCTCAGCGTCTTTACCTATCAACCGGAACAGCCCTGTTATCGCTGCCTGAGCAGGCTGTTTGGGGAAAATGCGCTGACCTGTGTTGAGGCTGGCGTGATGGCCCCTTTAGTCGGCACTATCGGTACGTTACAGGCGATGGAAGCCATCAAGCTGTTGGTAAACTATGGCCAGCCTTTGGTAGGGAAGTTGTTGATGTTTGATGCGATGAGCATGCAGTTTCGCGAGATGAAGCTGCCGAAGGATCCGCGGTGTGAGGTGTGTGGTAAAGATGCTGCCCCTCACCCTAGCCCTCTCCCACAGGGAGAGGGGACAGATCGAGTTCGTTAATTCTTCTGCGTAATACCTATCTTTCTCTACTCATCACGTTCCGAAGCAGTACGGGCTAACCAATCGCTCTGGACTGCTCACTCTCCTTATAGGAGACGGAACGGATTGAGTTCGTTAATTCTTCTGCGTAATACCTATCGTTCTCTTACTCATCACGTTCCGAAGCAGTGCGGGCTAACCAAGCACTCTGGACTGCTCCCTCTCCTTATGGGAGACGGAACGGATTGAGTTCGTTAATTCTTCTGCGTAATACCTATCTTTCTTTACTCATCACGTTCCGCAGCAGTACGGGCTAACCAAGCACTCTGGACTGCTCCCTCTCCCTGTGGGAGAGGGTTGGGGTGAGGGCCGACTCGAAGGGATCAGTTGATACCCTGGCTACGCAGGTAGTCTTCGTAGTTGCCGGTAAAGTCGATCACCTTGCTCGGGGTCATTTCCAGAACGCGTGTGGCCAGCGAGCTAACGAACTCACGGTCGTGGGAAACGAAGATCAAAGTCCCTTCGTACATTTCCAACGCCATGTTCAGTGACTCGATGGATTCCATATCCATGTGGTTGGTTGGTTCATCCATGATCAGGATGTTCGGGCGCTGCATCATGATCTTGCCGAACAGCATACGGCCCTTCTCACCACCGGACAGCACTTTTACGCGCTTCTTGATATCGTCCTGGCTGAACAACAGGCGGCCAAGAATGCTGCGTACCGCCTGCTCATCGTCCTTTTCCTGCTTCCACTGGCTCATCCAGTCGAACACGCTCAGGGTTTCATCGAACTCGTATTCGTGATCCTGTGCGTAGTAACCGATCTTGGCGTTTTCAGACCATTTCACGGTGCCGTTATCCGGTTGCAGGTCACCCACCAGCGTTTTCAGCAGGGTAGATTTACCGATACCGTTGGCACCCAGGATCGCCACTTTCTCGCCCACTTCAACCATCAGGTTGAGTTTGCTGAACAGCGGGCCGTTGTCGAAGCCTTTGGCCAGCGCTTCCACTTCCAGCGCGTTACGGAACAGTTTCTTGTCCTGTTCAAAACGAATGAACGGGTTCTGACGGCTAGAGGCTTTCACCTCTTCCAACTGGATCTTGTCGATCTGGCGGGCACGGGAGGTAGCCTGCTTGGATTTGGATGCGTTGGCACTGAAGCGGCTAACGAAGGACTGCAATTCGTTAATCTGCGCTTTCTTCTTGGCGTTGTCAGACATCAGGCGCTCACGAGCCTGGGTAGCCGCCGTCATGTATTCGTCGTAGTTACCTGGGTAGACACGCAGTTCGCCGTAGTCCAGATCCGCCATGTGAGTACAAACCATGTTCAGGAAGTGACGGTCGTGCGAAATGATGATCATGGTGCTGTTACGTTCGTTCAGCACCTGCTCCAGCCAGCGAATGGTATCGATGTCCAGGTTGTTCGTTGGTTCGTCGAGCAGCAGGATTTCCGGATCGGAGAACAGGGCCTGAGCCAACAGGACACGCAGTTTGAAGCCGGGAGCGATCTCGCTCATCGGGCCATAATGCTGTTCTACCGGGATCCCCACGCCGAGCAGCAACTCACCGGCACGTGCTTCTGCGGTGTAGCCGTCCATCTCGCCATAGGCCACTTCCAGATCGGCCACTTTATAACCGTCTTCTTCGCTCATCTCCGCCATGGCGTAGATGCGGTCGCGCTCTTCCTTCACCGCCCACAGTTCGGTGTGGCCCATGATCACGGTGTCCAGCACGCTGAACTGTTCAAAAGCGAACTGATCCTGGCGCAGTTTACCCAGGCGCTCATTCGGATCCAGGAACACGTTACCGCCGCTCGGCGCCAGATCGCCACCGAGGATTTTCATGAACGTCGATTTACCGCAGCCGTTGGCTCCGATCAGACCATAGCGGTTACCGCCGCCAAATTTGACAGAGATGTTTTCAAACAACGGCTTACTGCCGAACTGCATAGTGATGTTGTTAGTGCTTAACACAGCGCTCGCTCTTAATTTGATTGGGAATGTGATTTGGCGCGCATTATGCCATAACGCAACACAGAGATCGTGGGAAGTTTTGGTGAAGATTTGCTCGGCGCTCGGGGTGTGGAGATATTCGCCAGCTAAATATCCCCATCAGAACGAATTAACGGATAACCAAACCCGTCACTTTTTTAGCCCATTTCCTTGACCTGATCTTGCAACATCGCAATCAACGCCCGTGAAGCTGCACTGCGGTAACCCTCTTTGCGTTGCAACACCACGGCATGGCGTTCGGGCATGGGAACCGACAGCTTGATAGGCAGCAGCAGCGGATTACTCCGTGCAATGGCCTGCGGCAGAATGGTCGCGAGCTGGCCGTGGCGCACAATCTCGACGATGGCGCTAATCGCATTCGCCTCCATGGCAACCTGGGGATGGATCGCGTGCTGCTGGCAATATTCGTCCACGTAGTGACGCGTGGCGAAATCACCGTTGAGTAGCACCAATGGCACCTGTTGCACCTCCGCTACGTTCAAGGCAGCGCGGTGCTTGGTAAGCTGATGCCCCTTCCCCACCATCAGTTGCAGCCGCTCCGTGAACAGCCTGGTCGCGGCTATATCCGCAGAGTGAACCGGCTCGAAGGCAATCCCGAGATCCAATTGGTCATCGCACAATAACGCCTCCATCTTATCCTGCGTCATTTCACGGATATTCAGCGTAATACCTGGGTAGCGCCGGTAAAAGCCGTCGACCAACGGGCCAATCAGGTAGGAGGTAAAGGTCGGCGTCATGGCCAAGCGCAGGTTGCCGCGTTCCAACGTCGCGACATCCTGAATGGCCCGCTTGCCAGCATCCAGATCCTGTAATGCCAACCGGGCATAGCGCATCCATGCCTGACCCGCATCGGTGAGTTGCACCCTCCGCCCGGAACGGTCAAACAGTTCTACCTGTAACGTCTCTTCCAACTGTTTGATCTGCTGTGACAAGGTGGGCTGAGAAACATGCAGCACCTCCGCCGCCCGGGTAAAGTTCCCCTGCTCGGCCACCGCCAGAAAGTAACGTATGTGCCGCAGTAACATAACGCCTCAACTATTAGTCATCCCTATCGTGGTGATTATAAATGAGTCTTGGAACCTATAGCTAGAAAAGTCCATTCTTGCCTCCATTGAAAGCAAGCCACACATTGATGGAGTCACCATGCAAGAGGTTATTGACGGTTTTCTGAAGTTCCAGCGCGAGGCTTTTGTTGAGCGTACAGAGCTGTTCAAACGTCTGGCTACCAGCCAGAACCCGCGCACCCTATTTATCTCATGTTCCGACAGCCGATTGGTGCCGGAACTGATCACCCAACGCGAACCAGGCGACCTGTTCGTCATCCGCAACGCAGGCAATATTGTCCCTTCTTTCGGGCCAGATCCCGGTGGTGTTTCAGCCTCGGTGGAATATGCCGTTGCTGCGCTTGGCGTAGAGGATATCGTGATTTGCGGCCATTCCGATTGCGGCGCCATGACCGCCATCGCCACCTGCAAATGCCTGGATCACATGCCCACCGTGGCCAACTGGCTGCGCTATGCCGATGCCGCCAAGGCGGTCAATCAGGCCAATGAACACGCCAGCGAGCACGATCGCATTAACTCGATGGTGCGTGAAAACGTCATTGCCCAACTGACCAACCTGAAAACTCACCCTTCGGTCGCGCTGGCGCTCGATCGAGGCAATCTGCGGCTGCATGGCTGGATCTACGATATCGCTACCGGCTGTATTGACGCATTAGATGGCAATACCCGCCGTTTCGTACCGCTGGCGAGCAACCCGAGCGTCACCGCCAGCCCAGCCATGCAACGTTTCTAACCTATTAATCATCAAGAGGATTTCACATGACACAATCTCTACAAAACACTTGCGCACGCCAGAACCTGACCGACATCATCATGGATGCCAAAATCCGCCAGGGCCTGACCTTTGAGGCGATTAACCAAGGCACCGGCTTGAGCCTGGCGTTCGTCACCGCCGCACTGCTTGGCCAGCATCCGTTGCCGGAACAGGCCGCCCGCGTGGTTGCAGCAAAATTGGGTTTGGATGAAGATGCGGTGCGCCTGCTGCAAGCCATCCCAGTACGCGGCAGTATCCCCGGCGGTGTGCCGACCGACCCGACCATTTATCGTTTCTACGAGATGGTACAGATCTACGGCTCAACCCTGCGGGCGCTGGTACATGAACAATTTGGTGACGGGGTGATCAGCGCGATCAACTTCAAGCTGGATATCAAAAAGGTCCAGGATCCCGATGGCGGTGAACGCGCGGTGATCACGCTGGATGGTAAGTACCTGCCAACCAAGCCATTTTAAGTTATCAAATTATTAAGTTAATACAATCCAGCGCCGGAACCTCGGCGCTGGATCATTCAACCATGAAAATGGCGGCTATCCGCCGGAGCCTGCTCACGCGGTTCCAAGCCATAATCCCGCACCACCTCTGCCACCCGCAGCCGGTAATATTCCAACACCTCATGCCTGCCACGCGCCTGGGCCTGACGGTGTTGCTCCAGGTTGCGCCACTGCTGTACCGCCGCCTCATCACGCCAGAACGACAGCGATAACAACTTGTCCGGCTCGCTCAGGCTCTGAAAACGTTCGATAGAGATAAAGCCGTCAATTTCCGCCAGCAACGGTTTCAGCTCCGCCGCCAACTCTAGATAGGTTTCCCGCTGCCCAGCGGCAGCCCGTAGTTCAAAAATCACCGCGATCATCATCGTTCTCCTCGGCAGTATAAAATTCAGGTACACGCGCATTTTGCGAAACACGCCAGCGAAACTGGCTTAACAGTTCGGGCTTAAGGTTGAGTTTGGATAAATGGCCGATCCCCACCAAGGCGATCAACCATGCCCAACGTTCTCCAGGGCAACGATGAGCACCATGACCAAAGGCAAAACTCTCCTGCGGCGTTTTCAACTGCACCAATACGCTCTGCCCCACCGCCAGCGTTTGACCATCAAGCAACGTAGCCTGTCGCGCAAACCTGCGGGTAGTATGGATCGGCGGAGTTTGCTGCAACACCGCCTGGATCAACGCCTCTGCCGGTTGATGGCGCTGACTTGTCAGTAACAGCGTCTGGCCGATTAATCCGGCGGTCCCCTCACAGGCTTGGAACAGTAGCCCGATGGCATTGGCTATCGCCAGAGCACGATCGCCAATGTATTGGCACAATTGATAGAACAGCGGCCCATCAGCCTGCTGCATACGAGTTTGCAATTTTCCGGCGGCAATGGCCCCCGCAGCCATCTGCTCTGCGCTACCGCCAGGAGCAATACAGCGCACAAAGTCCAACACCTCGTCCACCAAGGCAGATCGATCCTGATGGGCCACGCCCAATAAGTCTGCCAGCACGCAAATCGGCAAAGCGTAGTTAAACCGGGTGAGTTGCTCTGCCGTTGTCAAACCGGCCGCTAACCGTTGAGCCACGCAAACCGTAGTCTGGCGGATCTCATCGTCTGTGAACGCGGCCAGAGCCGCCTCGATCGCCCCCTTTAATTCACGCTGCCCGGCACCATCATTCATACGTACCAGAGAGGCGAAAATCGATTGAGCGGGCGTCCCAATTAAAGCTGCGGGCACCGGCTCATCCTTGGGGCGAACGCCGAGGTGAGGATGGGTTAAGGCTTCACGCACCGCTTGCTGCGATGCAACTGAAAAGGGGCAGGCCGTCATGGCAATTTCCTTCAGATGGTAATAGAGAGTAGCCATTGTCGGGTTAGACGAGCAGCAATACTTCGGTTATTCTCGAAGTATGAATGACAATACGCTTGAAGACCGCCTGGCCGCATTGACGGCCGCTATCGCCGATCGCACCCGAGCGCGCATGCTGTGCCTGCTGATGGATGGGCGCGCCTATACCGCAACGGAGCTGAGTGCGGCGGTGGACGTCGCGGCCTCCACCGCCAGCAGTCATCTGGCACGTTTGCAGGAACAGAATCTGATCGGCTGTGTCAAACAGGGCCGCAATCGCTTTTACCGTCTGGCGGGCAAACCGGTGGCCGACATGCTGGAAAGCCTGATGGCGTTGGCCGGTGTAGAACGCCCGACGGTCAAAAGTAGCACTCCGGCCTCATTACGTTATGCACGAACCTGCTATGACCACATGGCGGGTGAGATCGCGGTCCAATTACATCATCAGTTGCTGGCACGGGCCTGGCTAATCGGGGATAACGACTATCAGCTCAGTGAGGCTGGGCAGGCTGCCTTGACACAGTTGGGTATCGATTGCTCCCCAGCCCCGACCCGGCGGCGCTTTGCCTGCGATTGTCTGGACTGGAGCGAACGTAAGGCTCACCTCGGTGGCGCACTGGGCGCTGCCATATTGGCCGCATTTGAAAAGCGCGGATGGGTTCAGCGCCAGCTAGACAGCCGTGAGCTGCAACTGACCGCCGCCGGTAGAAAAGCGCTGAGCGCACATTTTGGCCTGGCGCTTTAAATGCCTGACGCGCTAGCTTAGCTGCCATACTCAATGGGTTTACCTGTTGACGATCCCGTCATATCCGAGGAGTTATCATGTCCGATATTAACCAATTCCCGATCGCCAAACGTTGGCCCGCCAAGCATCCAGAACGGTTACAACTCTACTCGCTACCGACCCCTAATGGAGTGAAAGTCTCCATCATGCTCGAAGAGATCGGCCTACCTTATGAGGCACACCTGATCGATATCGGCAAAAATGAAACCTGGACGCCGGAGTTCCTGTCGCTCAACCCTAACGGTAAAATCCCGGCGATCCTCGATCCTGCCGGCCCAGACGGCAAACCGTTAGCGTTGTTCGAGTCCGGGGCAATCCTGCTGTATCTGGCAGAGAAATGCGGTCAGTTGTTACCCAAGGACCCCGCCCAGCGTTATGAAACCATCCAGTGGGTGTTTTTCCAGATGGCGTCCGTTGGGCCAATGTTCGGTCAGCTAGGTTTCTTCCACAAATTCGCCGGGCGTGAATATGAAGACAAACGGCCATTTGAACGCTACCAGAAGGAGTCCAAACGGCTGTTGGGTGTGCTGGAAGAACGGCTGCAAGGGCGCGATTGGATCATGGGTTCGGAATACACCATTGCCGATATCTCCCTGCTCGGCTGGGTACGCAACCTGATCGGTTTTTATGAAGCGCGCGACGTGGTGGAGTTCGACAACTTCCACCTTGTTGGCCAATGGCTGGAACGCGGATTGGCAAGGCCAGCCGTACAGCGCGGCATCAATATTCCTGTCCGCCAAGCCTGATAACCTATTGGGATAGCCAGGAAAGGCTATCCCTTCTCACTCGTCTTTCGTCATAAAAATGTCACTTTCCTGCTCTACTCTCCCGTGTAACAAAATAATGCCAACCGTATTTTTGTATTACGACAAGGAGCCCTACCCATGCAGCAGTCCGTTTCCCTGATCGCCAGCGCCGTATTATCCGCTCTGTTATGCTCCACCGCCCTGGCTGACAACAATCAGCTCAACAACCGCGCGGCTCGTGGCGATATTACCGAACCCGGCGGTGCACGCCGATTGGCAAGCGATCAAACCGCCGCCCTGCAAGCTTCGCTGTCGAATAAAACCGCCAAAAACGTGATCCTGCTGATCGGCGACGGCATGGGCGATTCGGAAATCACCGGTGCACGCAACTATGCCGAAGGCGCAGGCGGTTATTTCAAGGGGATCGATGCCCTGCCGCTGACCGGCCAATACACCCACTACTCGCTGGATAAGAAAAGCCATAAACCGGACTATGTCACCGACTCTGCCGCCTCGGCCACCGCCTGGGCTACCGGCGTCAAGACCTACAACGGCGCGTTGGGCGTGGATGTGAATGGCAAAGATCAACCGACGATTTTGGAACTGGCCAAGGCTGCAGGTAAAGCCACAGGCAACGTATCAACGGCGGAACTGCAAGATGCCACACCTGCGGCACTGGTTTCGCACGTAACCTCGCGCAAGTGCTACGGCCCAGAGGAGACCAGTGAGCAATGTGCCAGCAACGCGCTTGAAAACGGCGGGCACGGATCAATCTCCGAGCAGTTGATTAAAACCCGTGCAGACGTCACGCTAGGCGGTGGGGCAAAATCCTTCGCTCAGTTGGCGAAAAGCGGTGAATGGCAGGGGAAAACGCTGAAAGCCCAGGCCGCCGCGTTAGGCTACCAATGGGTGGAGGATGCCGAAGGTCTGAACGCGATTAACCTCGCCAATCAGCAAAAGCCGCTGTTAGGCCTGTTTGCGCCAGGCAATATGCCAGTACGTTGGAAGGGGCCAAAAGCGTCCTACCACGGTAATCTCGATCAACCTGCGGTGACCTGTGAGAATAACCCAGAGCGCGGCACCAATGTGCCAACGCTGGCGGCGATGACCGAGAAAGCCATCGAGCTGCTGAAGAACAATCCGAACGGTTTCTTCCTGCAGGTGGAAGGGGCATCCATCGACAAACAGGATCATGATGCCAACCCATGCGGCCAGTTTGGCGAAACGGTCGATCTGGATGAGGCAGTACAAAAAGCGTTGGAGTTCGCCCGCGCCGATGGTAATACCCTGGTGATCGTCACCGCCGACCACGCTCATTCCAGCCAGATTATTGCCGCCAAGGCCAAGGCACCGGGGCTGACCCAATCATTAACCACCAAAGACGGCGCGGTGATGACCATCAGCTATGGCAACTCGGAAGAAGGCTCTCAGGGCCATACCGGCACTCAGTTGCGCGTTGCCGCTTATGGCCCGCATGCCGCCAATATTGTGGGGCTGACCGATCAGACCGACCTGTTCTTCACCATGCGCGACGCCATGAACATCAAGTGATCCAGAGGGGCATGTTCCCCTCACCCTAACCCTCTCCCAAAAGGAGAGGGGACCGATCGAGTTCGCTGATTTTTCTGCGTAATTCTTCATCCATCTTCTTTCTCATCACGTTCTCGAGCAGCGCAGCCTCATCAGAGACGCAGGGGGGCTCTCTCACCCTATGGGTTGAGGAGCAGCTAAACCCCTACCCCTGGCGGAGCATTTTTCGCCACGTCAATTATCCAAGTTTACCCTTGCGTAACCGCCCATGCGCGCCTATTATCAAAGAATAAACTTGGATTATTAAGTCCCATTTGACTGTGACCCGAATGTCGTCGCTGCAGGAGAATTAAACCAATGGATCGCGCCAATATCATTCACGACTTGCTGAACTGGATCGAAAACCACCTGGATCAACCGCTGCTGTTGGATAACGTGGCGGCAAAATCTGGCTACTCCAAATGGCATCTACAACGTATGTTCCGCAGTACCACTGGCCATGCGCTCGGTAGCTATATCCGCGAGCGCCGTTTGTCCAAGGCCGCACAGGCACTACGCGCTACCCCTCGCCCAATACTGGATATCGCCCTGCAGTTCCATTTTGATTCCCAGCCTTCATTTTCCCGGGCCTTTAAAAAGCAGTTTGGTGAAACGCCAGCGGTCTATCGCCGCACGCCGCAGCAAGATGAAGTGGCCCTCTCCTCAGAACATAGCTATCGGCACAGCACACCGAGCCTGCATTCACTGTACAAGCGTCAATGCGTAGACGAAGGCTGCACTAACTGGGTCGGCCAGCGTTAAAAGCAAAAAGGCCAACGGGTGTATAAACCCATTGGCCTTCTCAGCTCCCGCTAAACGGGCGCAGCAGCACCTCACCCCATTGAACTGAGTGATGTTTTATCAGTTATATTCGAGGGTAAAGGTGGCAATCGATTTGATGGTGCCGCCCTTCATTTTTGCTGCGGTCTGGTAGTAACGCGCCTTGAGCGGCAAAGTGATGGTATTGGTCTGGTTGGCAATGGTATGCCCGGCATACACCGCCGTGCCGCTAGTGATTGGCGTTGAGTTATTGCCGGTCAGCAGTTGGACACCGACGCCGCTGGCGGCATTGCTATCCTGTACCGGCTGGAGTACGCCCGGTGCATTCGAGGCATCGCGGGTATAGTCAAAACGTACGTTAACCAACCCCTCCCCCGTGCCGCCAGGTAACAGTTCCGTCCCCGTACCACCCACACAGTTGATGTTAATCGAAAAGTCCTGCTCTGCGGCGGTACTGCCCACGCCTTTAAACGCCGCAGTAGCCACCGTACTCAGGTTGATCACCTTGTTTTTCGAACCGGCGTCCACCGAACAGGACGAGGTGACAATGGTGATACTGTTTGCCAATACGTGGGAGATCAGGATCGGTCTTGAAGGCCCCGTCCCATCCGCATAGTAAGAAGAATACTGCCCGGGGGCTAACGAGCCGGTACCGGTATTCTGGGCAATTTTGATCACCTCAACCACAAAATACCCCTCAGCCAGATACACCCCGCCGTTACGGTAGATCTCGTGCGGGTAATAGGCACCTTCCTGCGAGCCGATCTGGCGATAAAGCCGCAACCCCACCCCCGGCACGTTGGTGGTCCAGATTTTGTCGCTGATGGAGCTCGGGCCGCCTTGTAAAATGCGACCATACAACGTGCTATTACCGCTGCAAGAAATATTGTTATCCCGGCTGATATCGAACTTGCCGGTGGCCAGGATATCGCCCACCTTGGTATCCGGCGTAATCAATACCCTGCCGACGTTCATAATGATGTCCTGCGGCCTGGTCGTGTTAACCCGACATTGAGCATATGCCTGTTGCCCGGCCAACATCAGTAACAAAAACAGCATGGCTTGTTTAGGGCGCTGGCGCATGGCGGTGAATTTATGGATAACGTTGATCATTTGCAGCTCGCCTCGATAATTTCGTAATCAGTGCTGTTTTGTGTTTTGGCTTGGTAATTCACGGAACACTGTTGTGTCGGCTGAGTACCCCATTTCACCAACAGCAGCCCCTGTAACGCTTCGGTACGCAGATAGATGCGGCTGCCCTGGCCGACGATGCCGATCACCTGGTTACGGGTATCCAATACTTCGGCACCAAAAGGTAATGCCGTGTTGTTCGGGCCCAACGCATGGATAATCAGCGCCTGACCTTTGATGGTCTTGAACTCCAGCTTGGCAATCGCACCGGCATAAGGCGCTACCTGCTGGCTACTGCTTTCCAACTCGACATCGCGTGACATGCCGTTAGGATCCAGCGTGACGTTGGTCATGCGGTATGGGGCAACATAAGGCACCACCGCATAGCCGTTGTCATCGATTCGCACCCCAGGAGAGTTGGTGACGATCGCCCCTGCGGCATCCGGCGCTTCAACCAGCACCATGGTTTGGCCACGCTGAGGCGTCATGGTCACGCCACCGGCATGTGCCACCACGCTGCCGGAAGCCCCGATGGACGACTGGCGGAAATCACGGCCATAGCTGTAAGAACCGTTCATGGTGGCGAAACGACTACGGTATTCCCCATTCACACTGGTGTTGGTCCCGCCGCTTTGGTCGTTAGCCAAGGTGGCACTGTAGCTGATGTTGTTATCCTCCCCGGTGGAACCGTTAATCCCGATGCGACTGCTGTCGTAGCCTTGGTCGTTGTAGGCCAATGCGCTGTTCAGGCTGATGTTTTGCGAGCCAATGTTGAACGGGATCGAGAAGTTCAGGAAGTAACGGGTTTCATCGTGGTTATTAGTATCGGTAGTACGCATGGCGGACAAACCGTAGGTAACTCGGCCGATGAAGTTGTTGTAACCCACCTGATACTGTTTGGAGGTACCGCCACGGTTCCAGTAATCGCGCACCGAACCGGTGATATACAGCGATCCCAGATTGGCACCCAGGCCCTGATTCAGCGTGAGCTGATATTCACTGCGCTGGCGGTTAACCGCATCGGCACTTAAGCCCCGGCTCTCGTTATCACGGGCATACACCGCATCACGCAGTGACAGATAGCCGGAAGTCGAGTAGCGGTAAGCCGCAATGGTGAAGTTGGTGTTGGTTTCCGACATCAGCTTGCTGTAGCTGATCTTGTAGCTCTGGCCGGACAGATCCCCCTGTTTCAGGCGGGTGTTAGCCTGAGTCACGTCGACGGCAAAAGCCCCCAACGGTGTTGCCACTGCACTCCCCAGCAGCACCGCGCTGTAACCGTCACTCACGGTCGCCCCGGTGTAACCAGTCAGAATATTGGTAAACCCGCGCTGATAAGTCGCCTGGAACATCTCGGGCAAGGTATGTAAATTATCATCGCGAACTTGGCCAGCGGTTAACGCATAGCGCTGGATCCCCGGGCGCAACATCTGTGCCACCGAAGCATAGGGAACGCTGAACTGGCGCACGGAACCATCAGCCTCATTGACCGTGACGTCCAGATCGCCGCCGTAGCCGGTCGGGAACAGATCGTTAATCACGAACTCGCCCGGCGCTACCGTGGTTTGATAGATCAACTGGTTGTTCTGGCGAACTTCCACCAAGGCGTTGCTTTGTGCCACACCGCGCACTACGGGTGCATAGCCGTTAAGGGAATCCGGCAGCATGCGATCGTCGGTACTCAGTTGCGCCCCGCGAAAACCGATCGAATCAAAGAAGTCCCCGCTGGTAAACGCATCCCCCAAAGTCAGCATGCCGCGCACACCCGGAATGGCCCGCTGCGCATAGGTGGCCGTATTCTGCCAATGGGTGCTTTCCTGACTACGCCAGTTCACATTCGAGTCATGGCGCAACTGCCAACCGGCAATATTCACCCCGGCGTTCATCGTCAGATAAGCGTTGGTCGAGTCCGAATTCCCGCCGCTATTGGAGCTGTGCGAATTAAAAGCGTTGAAGTTATAGGATAGAAAGCCTGCGGTGATCCCGCGATCCCAGAATTTCGGATCGACATAACCGCGTGCGGTACGTCGCAGCGCGACCTGAGGAACGCTGACATCCATACGCAAAGTGCTGGTATTGAGGCGGTAAGACGCTTCCGGCACCCATTCCCCCAGCGGCTTACAGCTGCTGGTCGTCACCGCCGGATCGCTGCCCATTGCCGCAGTATCGACGCCAAACTCTTCCAGAGACAGCAGGCTAAAGCAGGTATCGGCACTGTCTTTACCCGGCACGCTCTTGAATTCAATGTTCTTTTTACCCTTCCATTCCCCATTGACGTAGACATCCAGAGAATATTTCCCCGCCAATACCGGGTTACCATCACGAAAGCGCGAAAGATCCACGCCTTGTGCCTGGCCAACCAGGAAATTGCTGTTGAAAGTGGCTTCGACCGGTGCAGCGGCCTGGTTGACATCGCTTTGAGCCGCTGCCAGCGAAAATGCCGGGGTGGTCAGGCAAAGGGCACTTCCGGTCAACAGCAGGATGGATCTGTAATTGAAAAGTGCCGACTTGACGGCGGCAGAGATAGGTAACTCGTTCATATCCATGCATTCCTTTACCAAATTAAGCGTCCCCCGTCGGCTGACTTCACATCGCGGCATGGGGCTTTCCAGGAGTTACTTTTGCTGATTTTTGCTGCGTTGAACCCGGCCACCAAAGTCATTGATGGTGGTGTACTCAATATCAGCGATCCGTGAACTATCACCGGAAAAGGCCAGCGTTTTTTCCTGGCCAGGCGCCAGCATGTCGCCATGCGGTGCCAACGTGACTTTCTTACGGTTGACAACGGCATTGATTTCGGTGAAGGAGACATAAAACGGCGTGGGATTTTTCACTTTCACACCGCCAGCCACGAAGTTCCACTGCAGTTTTTCTGGCGCGTCATTGGCTACGCCGCTCAGGCCTTCCGGGCGATAGAACAATTTCACACGGGTTCTGAAGGCCACCTGCAGGAAGTTTTCTGGCGTAGTGTCGGCGGCCGTTCCGGTCGGTGCCGGGGGAATTTCCAGCACGTTCAACCAGAACAGAGATTCTTTGTCCTGCGTCAACGCCGAAGTCGTCAGCGAAACGCGCAGCGCCTGGCCACCGTTTGGCTCAATGCGGCTGATAGGAGGCGAAATAATAAAGGGAGCTTTGCTGTTTTCTGGCGTCGTTTCCGCGTTGCCCTCATCGATCCAGGCCTGGATCAGCGCCGGGGCGGTCCCATTATTGGATAATTGGACGGTCACTTCCCGCTGTTTGGCCGGATAAATAACGCGTGTACCGTTCACAATAACGCTGGCAAAAGCGCTGCTGCTGAAAAGCACGGCCATCAGCAATACGCTGTATTTCTTAATCGATGTTTTCATTTTAATATCACTACTATAGAAATACAGCGGGGGAAAAGTTTCCACCCGCCAGAATAGATACCCGATGATTTTCACTCCCTGCAATTAGAAGCTATCAGGGCGAAACTATTCGCCCCGAAAGGTCACAGGGAGGAAGCAACATTTAACTAGAAAAGGAACGGGTAATAATTTATTGGTAGATGATGGTGTATTGTACGTTAGAGGTCACATCACCAGCACCCGCCGCTGCGGTTGCGAAATATTCAGCGTAGTAGTTCAGGTCAGCTGAATCACCTTCATTGGCCACGGTAACCCACTGGGAGTTAGTCTGTGCACCGTTGTTGGTGGCAGCCAGAATTGGCAGGAACTGGTTGTTGCTACCCAGCAGCTGGATTTGCACGTTGGTCGCAGCATTGGTTTTGGTTTGGTTATTCAAACGACCCGTTTTGAAATCAACGGTTGAACCTGGTTCGAAATAGGTTGCTACCTGGCCTTTAGAGCATTTGGTCAGGTTAATTGCGAATGGAGTACGACCCGCAGTAGCGCTGACCGCATTCAGGGTAGAAGAAGATACGGTTGGCAGGGTAACGGTAAAATCTTTACCACCCGGGGTGCTGATAGTACAGGTCTGGTCGGTCACTTTACCGTTGAAAGTAATAGTACCATCGGCAGCCTGTGCTGAAAGAGAAGGAATGGCGGTGGCGCATACAGTCAGTGCTAATACAGCAGACAGCTTAGAGATTTTCATATTTTCGACTCTCGGTGAATTAATACATCCGTTAAGTACATTCAACGATGCTACTCCCTGTCAGGAATGAAGCCCGATGAATCCATTGCCCGGCGAAATATAGTCCAAGAACATTCTCATTGATAAATCGTTTAAAACATTCATAACGCCCCTCATGATAGGAAAAAACTATCAACAAATACCTATCGATCGATGTTGACGATTTACCCAGTTCGTAATAATCTTAATTCGTCAAGGTTAGCGGTCAAAAAATTCGATAAAACGCCGAAAAACCAGAATATAACTCTGTTATTGCGCTTTTAGCCATCTTGAGCGCAACCGTGTTCCCTCTGAAATTTCAATCTTTTAGAGGAATTTACCACCAGGCAAGATGATTCTTTCTTTAATAAGATTATTACCAATAAACAGTCATTTATTTCTTAGTTTATTGTTTAAAATCATACAGATAAATTTCAATCAAAGGATTGAGGAATGCGCAGCGTTTTTAACGGTAAAAATAACGGAATTAATTATGTTTTCCAGCCCATGTTCGCCAAATCTGGGCAACTGCTGGCCGTTGAATGTTTATCGCGCTTCTCTTTCGATAGCAAATTTGCGCATTTCTCTCCGGAACAATTCTTCCAACAGGCCGATCGCGAAACCCGCGTCGAGATCCTGCATCAACAAATTGAATTGATAGAAAAATACCGTGACTGGTTTCAACAACACCAGATCATTGCCACCATCAATGTCGACGACCATTCGCTGCAGGAGCTGGCGAACGGTGCGTTGGCCGATAAAATCCGCGCGATGAATTGCCTGCATTTCGAAATCAACGAAAACGCCAGCAGGCTGGTAAAAAATCGCGTCCATAACGACCCCTCTCTGAATAATTATTCATTTTGGCTCGATGATTTTGGTTCTGGCTATGCCGGGTTTTCCGCCTTGTATAACAGCCGTTTCCGCTTCGTTAAACTCGATCGACAGCTGCTGTGGGACTTTATGAAAAAGCCCGGTGGCGATGGGTTGATGCGTGCCTTGTTGCGCTTTTTTCACCTGAATCATTACCGGGTGATTATCGAAGGGGTTGAAACGCGCGAACAAAAAAAATGGCTGGACGAAATGCCCTACTATGCACTGCAGGGGAAGCTGTGGCAGGAATCCAGCATCAAAGATTTAAATCAGCTGCTTGCTGCTGAATACTTTTAACTCATTATGGGTATCCCCAATATGTCTAAAAACAATGTCCTGGTGATTAGTGAGTGTAAGTACAGCTATGTCGGGCTTTCAATGCTGTTGAAAAAGCATTATGGCAAGTACGATATCAAGCTGTTTTCGGACTTTATGCACGGTGGCGCAAAGGCGGAGAAAATTATCAAGCATGATATTGCGTTGATTTTCACCTCGCAAAATCTGGAGCAAAGCGTCAACGTGATCGAAAGCCTGGTGTCTGTGCATCAGCAACACATGAGCTCAACGCGTATTCTGGTGTTTTATGATGATGAGCGGGTGGCCAAGCTGTTGGCGATCCTGGGGATCTCTGTAGAACTGGTATCGGCTCGCATGCCGCTTTATTTACTAGAGGAAAAAGTGGAAAACCTGCTGGCGAGCGAAGAGTCGGGGCAATTGAAGGTGCAGAAAACCCGCGAGCTCAGCCCGGCAGAAAGCGATGTGATCTTCAACCTGTTGCGCGGCGATAGTCTGCTGAACATTGCAGCCAAGCGAGGCACCCATCCGAAAACTATTTTTTCACAGAAATACAGTGCATTGAAGAAATTGCGTCTGCGAAATATGAGCACTATTTTCGTCACCAACGGCTGACTCAGGCGAGTATAGTAAAGGGGCGAGTTCATCGATTGAACGTCGCCCCTCGTCGATATACCACCATGCCCTCTCCCGATTATTTATACAAATCCGCGGTGCCGTAAACGTGGTTATTAACGGTAACCGAAGTAATGCGATAAGCACTTGCCCCCTGCCGTTGCGCATCGGCGGCGATCGCCTGTTCAAAGCTGCTCAACGTTGTCGTCTGGCTGGAAACCTCTCCGATTTTTTGCAGCCCTTGTGCAGCACTGCTTGTTACCGGCATGGCCGCCATGACACCGCTGCTGGCTGCAGCCAGCACCAAAGCCAAAATTACAGTTTTCATCATAAAATCCTCTCACTAGCTTGGTGATAACCGGCAGCAAAAGCCGCCGGAGGGATTATGCCTTTACTGACTCATTGCGTCTTTCTTCATGCCATCTTTAGCCATAGAGTCTTTCTTCATGCTGTCTTTGGCCATGTGATCCTTCTTCATGCCGTCTTTGGCCATAGAGTCCTTCTTCATGCAATCTTTATCCATGCACTCTTTTTTCATTCCCTGTTTTGCCATCCCGTCGTGGGACATCTGGCTCATACCGTCCTTTTTCATCGCGTCCTTGCCCATGCTATCGGCCGCATTGGCTCCGGTGATACCCAGCATCAGCGCGCTACACATCATCATGGCAAATAACTTTTTCATGGTATTTCCTTTTCTTGGTTAATCGGCACGCGTCGTGCCATGAAACTACATCAGCGGCAATCAACTACCGCCAAACCAGTTGTATCCTTGGTCTTCCCAGTAACCGCCGGGAAAGTGGTTGGTGACTTCGATCACTTGAATATGTTTGGGATTCTTGTAACCCAGCTTGGTGGGCATCCGCAATTTCATCGGATAGCCGTATTTACGCGGTAAAATCTGCCCGTCGTAGGTTAGCGCCATCAGCGTTTGCGGATGCAACGCCGTGGCCATATCGATGCTGGTGTAATAGTCATCAGCACATTTAAAACCGATATAGCGGGCGTTCAGATCCGCACCAATCGCCTTCAGGAAGGTGGCAAACGGCACCCCACCCCATTTGCCGATGGCGCTCCAGCCTTCCACACAGATGTGCCTTGTGATCTGGCTGATTTGCGTCATCTGATGCAATTGTGCCAACGTCCAGGGCTGCTTGTGCAGCACCAACCCCGCCACTTCCAGCCGATAGTCATCACCATTGATATCCGGCGCCTGATCCTCGCTATAGAAAGCATTGAACGGGAATGGGCGAGTGATCATCGATTCGGCATACTCTGGTGCCAGATGATTGGCATTGAACAGCCAGCCCTGAACCCGATCGTTAAAGCGTGAGATGCGGCTCAAGGCCTGATCTACCTGAGTGTTATCGCTGAGATCGCAGCCAGTCAGCATCGCCACGCCCCCCAGGGTCAAGCCATTGCGCAGAAAACGGCGGCGCGACGACGATGCCAACTGGCGCGCTAGCAGGCGCTGTGCCTCTTTAACGATATCCTGGCCTTCGCTCAGGCTGAGAGGGGGTTTTTCCATTTTCATCTGTGTCTCCTTAGCGCCCACGTAACATGGCCAGCAGCGTACGTGGCACCAGGGCCACCATTACCAGATGGATCACCACGAAACCAACCAGCGTCGTCATGGCAAAAAAGTGAACATAGCGAGCCGCGTCGTAACCTCCAAGCAAGGTGCGAAGCAGAGGAAACTGCACCGATTTCCACAACACCAGCCCAGAAAGCACCATCAGGACGCTGACTGCGATGGCCACCAGATAGGCCACACGCTGTACCATGTTGTAGTGGCGTGGATCGGCGTGTGACAACTTGCCTCGTAGTGCGGCCCATAGATCGGCCACAAACTTCCTGGGGCTGAGCGGCCAGAATTGGCGTTTAAAGCGACCGCTGAACAGGTTGATCAGCAGATAGCACAGGCCGTTGATGCCAAACAGCCACATACCGGCAAAATGCCATTGCAGCGCGCCCCCCAGCCAACCGCCTAACGTCAGCTCATTGATAAAGCTAAAGTTAAACAACGGGGAAGCGTTATAAATGCGCCAACCGCTGGTGACCATAATCAACATGGCAAGTGCGTTCAGCCAGTGTGTCAGCCTTAGCCACAGCGGGTGGATAAGGGTCTGTTTCGCCGTGATCATCGCTTCTCTCCTGCCCCGTATCGGTTCGATGTCAGCAGTATTCAACGGATTTGTTCCCCAAGACCTCACGCAAAGTTAAATAAAATGTGATCACTTCCAGGGTGGGGGTTGTGTAGACTTCAGGTAGACCAGTTAACTGCGGTAGAGAAAATGGAAAAGGCAAAACGAATTTTGATCGTCGAAGACGACGGCCATATCGCCGAACTGTTGCAACTGCATCTGCGCGATGAGGGCTATGACATCAGCCACGCGGCCGATGGCAATCTGGGCATGGCAATGCTGGAACAAGGAGGTTGGGACGCGCTGATCCTCGATCTGATGCTGCCGGGCATCGATGGCCTGGAAATCTGCCGTCGCGCCCGCAATATGACGCGCTATACGCCAATCATTATCACCAGCGCCCGCTCTAGTGAAGTCCACCGGGTACTCGGGTTGGAGCTGGGGGCTGACGACTATTTGGCTAAACCCTTTTCCATGCTGGAGCTGGTCGCCCGCGTCAAAGCCCTGTTTCGCCGCCAAGAGGCGATGACCCGCAACCTCCGGATGGAGGCAGGAACGTTAAGCATGAACGGGCTGGTGATAGATCCCATCGCTCGCGAGGTTTTTCTAAACCAGCAAACGGTGGAACTGACACCGCGCGAGTTTGACCTGCTGTATTTTTTCGCCCGCCACCCTGGCAAAGTATTTTCCCGCCTCAGCCTGCTCAATCAGGTCTGGGGCTATCAACATGAAGGGTATGAACACACGGTGAATACCCACATTAACCGGCTACGGATCAAGATTGAGCGCAACCCGGCAGAACCCGAGCACATCCTCACCGTGTGGGGCATGGGCTATAAATTCGCGGCTTCGCCGCAAGGGTAAATGATGAAAAATCTCACGCTGACACAACGCCTGACTCTGGTTTTCGCCCTGCTGCTGCTGATCTGTTGTTCGATTTCCGGTTGGTTACAGGTGCGCAGCAGCACGCAATATAGCCAGGCGGTGATCCAACGGCTTTCCACCAATCTGGCGCAGCATATCGCCACCAGCAACCCACTGTTGAGTTCGCAGGGCTGGAACGATCGGTCGGTGCATACCCTGTTCGATCAACTGATGGCGGTTAATCCGAGCGTTGAGGTTTATCTGCTGGATAAACAAGGCAATATCGTTGGCAATGCGGCACCTGCCGGGCACATGAAACGCCAAAAGGTCGACCTGTTGCCGATACAGACATTGTTGAACGGGGCCGAAATGCCCCTCTATGGTGACGACCCGCGTAATCTCAATAATCAAAAAGTCTTCAGCGCCGCGCCGCTGCGGGTAAATGGTGAGATTGAAGGCTATCTCTACGTAGTGCTGCTGGGGGAGGATTATGATGCGCTGGCCAATAGCGCCCAGATCAACTCTGCCATTTATACCGCGCTGTGGTCGATGGGGCTGGTGGCGCTGTTCGGGCTGCTGGCCGGTGGCATTGCTTTCCACTGGGTGACACGGCCGATCCGCCGCCTGACTCAGCAGGTTAATGCGCTGGATAGCGATGGCATCGCAGCACTGCAAGCCTATGCCAATACCCCTGCAGAGAGCCACCGCCGTGATGAGGTCAGCCAGTTACAGCAGGCATTCCGCCGTATGGCACAGCGCATTACCGAACAATGGCAAACCCTGTCACAACAGGACCAGCAACGGCGCGAGTTTATCGCCAATATCTCTCACGATCTGCGTACTCCACTAACCTCTCTGCATGGTTATCTGGAAACGCTGTCGGTGAAATCAGCCAGCCTGACACCCACCGATCGTCAACGCTACCTGGAGATCGCCCTGGCGCAGAGCCGCAAAGTCGGGCGGCTGGCGCAAGAGCTATTTGAGCTGGCCAGGCTTGAGTACGGCGTAGTGAAACCTCAGAAAGAACCGTTCTCCCTCAGTGAATTGGTGCAGGACGTATTCCAGAAGTTCGAATTGGCCGCCGAGGCTCGCCAGCAGCGCCTGCTTGCCGATATTCAGCCGGGCATCCCCCAGGTGTTTGCCGACTTGAGCATGATGGAACGGGTGCTGACCAACCTGCTGGATAACGCGATCCGCCATACGCCAAGCGGTGGAGAGATCGAAGTGCGCCTGTGGCCACAGGGTAATAAGGTGATGGTTCAGGTCAATGACAGCGGGCCTGGCATTCCCTTGGAGCTGCGGCCTGATTTGTTTATCCGCCCGTCAATTCTCAACCATGCCCGCCGCCATGCGGGTGGTTTGGGGCTGATGATTGTCAAACGCATTCTGCAGTTACACGACAGTGACATTATGCTGGTGGATCAGCAGCATGCTGGAGCCTGCTTTCGTTTCTCCGTGTCGGTACTATGACTAAAGTACCGACAGCCAGTCCCCATGGAAGGGCTTAGGGCGTATCAGCGCCCTGTATGATTGCCACCTGTTGCCCTCTTCGGCACAGCGATTTAATTGAGCAACTCATAATAGGATAAGGCCCCTAATGTCGGCACTTTAACGACTTCATTGGCTGGCTCACCAAACTCTCGCTCTTGGCCTATCTCGTCATTGACCACGTTGACCTGATAGGGAATGAGATTGGGGATAATGGCATAACCACGGCTGTCGGTAACCACATCAACCTGCTCAGGGATCGTCGCATTGGGATACTTTTTGCTATATACCAGTGCGTTAGTGTCACCTAACGTTGGCCCTAAGGTGATCCCCGCCTGATGGGCAACCAACGAACCTGAGCTGTTCGCCGAGTAGAGCGCATAGTTTGTTCCAGACTGGTATCTGATAGCCGATTCCCCCGCAGCATAGCGGTAATTGGCATTCGCCTGATAATTTGCCTTGCTCTTTTTTCCCCTGCGGCTAGTCACCCGGTAGTTAAGGTTGTTATTTAAATGTCTACCGCTGACGCCAAGTTCCGTTTGATAGTGATCGTAGGGGTTATAGCTGTATCCCAGATTCAGGCTGGTGTTATCAATCCCCATGCTCTTTAAGGGTACCCTGAAGGTAATACCAAAGAGCATTTCATTTTTTTGCGTAGGATATTGATAGTATGTCAGGTCAAGATCATAGGATAAGTTGACGGTGTTTTGCATAAACTTCAGTGAGTAGAACGTCCGCTTGCCTTGATCTTCTTTGTATTTTTCCTGGTTAATACTTAACGATAAGCTCTGTGAGGTGCCGATCAATGCACTTAGCGAAAAATCAAAACCATATTCCTTTTTATAGTAATCACAGCAATAGTAATCTGTTTTAGCATTATAGGAGTAATTATTGAAATCATTATAATGAGGTTGTAGATAATACTCGCCATTTAACCTGATGCTGGCATTCGCCTTGTTGAAATTAGCCACATAGTGTAAACGCAACTTCTCACCGGTTACCTTTCCCTGCTCTGCCGATGTTATACTGCTGTACTGGTGATTAAAGGTAATATCACCGAATTGATTGAGTCGCTGACCAATACCCAGTGAGTGGCTATAGTAATTTTGCGCTATCAACGCGCCACCAAATAAAGAGCTTTGTGCAGTGAGTCCATACCCAGCGCCACCCTGAAAAAAATTGGGATTAGACTCCTCCATTCTCTCACTACTCATAAACTTTCCGAATGAGATATCATATTTCCACCTATTCTTATCCAGGATATTGTCAAGTCGACTCCAGGGTACGTCATAATAAATGATACTCCCGTCGCTTTCTCTCACCGTCATGGTAATAGAACCCGACTTGTCAAACAGTTTGATATTTCTCAGCACGAAGTCCCCGGATTGAACCATCGTTCGATAAACCGGTTTGCCGTTCTGCCGGATCTCAACTTCAGCATCACTGGTGGCCACACCGTATACCCAAGGCAACACCGGCCCCTGTGTCGAAGGAAACATATTATCGTCCGAGGACAATTTTATCCCGCGATAAGGAAAGGGATCCAGATAGAAAGTATTATTGTAACCCTCACCAAAATGCAGGCGAGAATTTATCACGGAGATGTCTCTTTCAGCGTAGAGATCGGAAAATTTTATCCGTTGCTGTGGCATACCTTCATTATCATGAAACTGCCGTGATCTTAACCGCCAGTGTTGATAGTTGATACCTGACTCTAACTCCACCACCACGTTATCTTTTCTTTTCCTCCTGACATAACGCTCGCCCTGATATTTCTTATAGTTAATATCATAGTTTATCAAAATGGCTGGAATGCCTTCATCTCTATACTCGATAGCCAGGCGAGGATCGGCCTTAACCTCCGTCGACTCCAAGAATGTAAAAATGAGAAAATTCACCTTATCAATTAAGGTAACGGTAATATTTAATGGATAAAGATCTTTAACTTTGATACAGCCGGTTTCTGGTACCTCACTGCTGTTTGCGGGTGAGAGGATGTGCCATTCTATAAGCTTTTGTCTATCAAAACACGGAAAACCGTCGTCCGCCACGTCCAATTCAATATGGCCTATATCCCGCTCTCCTTCGGATATATAAAAATACTCCCCTGCATTGGCAAAACAGGCTGCCATTAATAGAATAGGGAAAACGAATAAGTTTTTATTCATATTGCGCGGATGGAAATAATGGGATTTATAAAAATGCACCGGCAGTCATCATTAAACATACCGGTACATTATTATTTAATTAGAACAGGTTACTTACCTTCGACAGAAGGCAGGATCGCATCTAATTTATCAAGCTCACGCATCATAGCACGATAAACATAGAGTTTGGACTGAGCATGGCGCCCATCCAATTTGTTTGCTGCGGCAAGATCACGAAGCTTTTTAACCAATTTCAGGGTATTGGGTTGGTTGGCATCAGCCTTAGGAATGGCGCTATATTCTGCAAAGAGATCCTGCCACTCGGCTTCCCAAGCCTCTTGCTGGTTGTACCCTGGGGTGATTGCAGTTCTGGTTTTAGCGGCAACGGATCCGCAATATTTATGCGCACCACCGCGGGTGCCGTAAATAACCCAGAGAGGTGATTTATCCCGAGGATCATTGCCATATGACTGGATATCACTGACGCACTTGGTGACTTCATTACGCATATTTTGCTCTTGGCTGCTGATACCAGCAAAAGCATTCGCAGAGAACGCCAGAGTACCGAGCATCAAAAGCCCAATTTTGCTTTTATTCATCTATATAGATCCTTCTAGAATAATTAATTAAAAACATGAATACGCCGTTCTTAAAGGCAAAAGGACCTTAATTTATAGCATTTATTAAGACAATAAAATTCAGCTGAAATGTTTTACTTTCAGATCTTTCATGAGAAATTCTTTAACATAGCCAGTTAATTCTCAAATAAACACTGGAAATGATAATATTATCATGCTATTAATCACACCAAGATCGAACGCTTTATAACCAACTGTAATGTAAAACAGCGACCTGGTTCGCTTACAAGTGACCTATATCATTAAGAAAGCGTCTGAGATTCAGAATAAATCCAGACAAAGGCGACCTGACTAATTTTAGCCAGGCCGACTGACAGAGGAATTGTTTGAACTCACGCAGCTGGCGTAAACTCAGAAGGAGTCCTTCTTTCCTAGTGCGGTGATGCCGGATGTATTCCAAAAATGGCAGTTTCATCCCAGTAACGGGTTCTGAACGCCAACAGCAGCTGCATAAAGCCAACCGGATTCAGCCCCAGCTTGCGCATAATATTCAGCTTATGGGTGCAAACGGTCTTATAGCTCCGGCCAATAACCTGAGCGGCATGTTGCGCATTAGCTCCGGAAACCATCAACCCCAAAATGCGCCATTCACACGCTGATAATGGCAGCTGTCTCTGCGACAATAGCTGTCGCATCGTTGGGCTACGAAAACTGGCCGTGGGATGGGCCGCCGAAATGGCGGCCAGCAAATAATTCACCTTATCACGCTTGGCTACTAATGAGAGGTGTTTTTGCGCCGCAAGCAGCGATAAAATATCCGGGTTGCCGAGGTCGGTGAAAACCACCAAGGACGCCTTTGGCCAAAGCTTACCGGCGGTCAACACAAATCGCACCACCTGATAAATGTCTTCGGTATAATGGTAGAGCTCCATAATAACCGTTTGCTGTTCATTACTGTTGAGTGATGAAACAATCTCGTTCAGACTACTTAGACGGCTGATTTTTTTATTTTTCGGGTCAATCAATGACTGCAGACCGATATTGACCAAAGGATGGGGATCAAAGATAATAAAAGTATCGTTATAAAAGGTATGCATAATCAACTATTCCATTGAAATATTTTATTTTTTAGCTTATAGAAACCACCTGAAACCTGCGTTCCCTGCCGAACGGTCAATAAAAACCAGCTATTTAAGTGCAACTTTTATCCACGTTGATAAACTTATCGTTATAAATAATAAACTTCTGCCCCTGCAATTTGATGCCCGGATGCGACAGCGTATCCCCAGGGCGTAAATACTCGGTGATCCCCTCTTCATCGGTGCTATCACAGCCAGGTTTCAACAGAAACTTAAAAAAGGTATTACCGGTGTTTTTGAGCGTTCCGCGCTGCTTGTCAAGCTGGTAGTCAAACTTGCTCACACGCGGTCTGACCACCAGAATGGTATCCATAACCACGATCGGCTCCAGGTTGGCACCGGCTTTCTTGTTCTGCCCAGCCGTCAGCAGGTTAGTCGGTACCTCGCGAAATGAAACGCGATAATAACGCTCTTTATTATCCTTCGGCCCATGGTAATAGAACTTGTAATATTCCCCCTGCCCTGCCCGCAGTGTCAGTTGCTTAGGGGCAAACAGCAATTCACCCTCTGCCGGGCGGGTTCGCACCTCTTGCTCCCCTGGCCGATCGATGGCACGAATGGAAACCTGATAAAACCGGGCGCTGGCGTTATTGTTCAACACCCGCTTAGCGACAAAGGACTGATCCTGATCCATCGCAAACGTCATGGTACCCACGTTGATCGCCCCGGCGGTAAAGGGCAGGAATATTAGCCATAGCAGCAGAGTTTTCACATTACCCCCCCTTTAATTGATATTGCGCCAGGTTGCCTCAACGTGAATTTCACCGGCGGCATGCACATCGCCATACCAGGCGTTACCGTCCACCGTTTTCAGCGAGATCGGCGCGTTCATCGGGATCCTGAACTTGACCTTGGTCTTGTTCATCACCCCCACGTCACCGGAAATATCGTTCCATGGGGTACTGCTCCACAGAGCGTTGGTCATATCGTGCCACTGGCTGTCACAACCTGCATCAAACACCTGCTCAGTCCCCGTGCTGGTGGTGATACTGAGCTGAGCCGGGAAGGGTACCTGCGCGGTATTATCTGGCGAGGAGAAAATGCAGTAGTTGATCCCTCCCAGTGACTGAGTTGGACCGGTCGCCATCACCCTGACCTGATCGGCATTGGTCTTGGCGCTGGTGGTCACAATATAGCCAAACTCCAACGGTGGCTCTGAGGGGCCAACATAGCCTTCCCGGTGCGGGCTGTTATCGAAATCCTCGGAAATAATGCTGATACTGAAATCACGAGGCTTGATGATCAGTTGGTTAGAGGTCGAGAACTCATACCAGCCCGATTCCGGCGAAGTGGTGTTCTGGAAACGGAAGTTAATCAGATCGTGCGTACCGCCGTCGGTGATCCCCAGCCTGACCATCTGTTTGAAGAAATTACTGGCAAAAAACACGTAAACGGCATTGCTGCTCTTCAACTCGTTAAACGTATAGTAGCTGCCGGTACCCGAGGTATTTTTCCAACTGTTGCCATTCAAACTGAATTGCAGATCGGCCGCATTAACCGCCGATGACAGTGCGGCATGGTTGATCGACGGAAAAATATGGATCGAGGTGTTACTGACGCTGCCATCCGTTTGCAGATCGTAGCTGACCATCTTGCACATGATACCGCTGCGGGCACCGACGGTTTGGTTGCGGCAGTCCGCATTACCTTCACCGATGATCGGTATCCCATCACTGTTGACGAACACTTCCGATACCGCATTGGTATTGATAAAACGCAGGTGTGCCGCCTTGGCATGGGTGACGGTACGTCGATACCAGGTGCCACGTGCCTGATCCTGACAACGTTCGCCGTTGCTGGCATTGTAGACAACGTTGGTCTGACAACCGTTGATCTGCATACTGAACGAAGTGCCCGATCCCATCTGTTTCAGGTACTGATAAAAACTCGGTGACATCATGCCGTGCATCCATTTTGCCCCACCAGAGGTGACGACAGCACCGTAAAACCCTTTCTCATCGGTGGTTTCAGGCAAGATCAGGCTGGTGTCCATATTGCAACCGGCATACCAGTTGATACAACGCAGGCCGAGGAACGGATTTTTAATAGGCGCATTTTCCAGCCACATATCAAAGCGGTTGTTCGCCGTCAGCCCATAGTTATAACCATTATCAACGTAGCCCAGGCTCTGTTGATAAATGGTGCCGGATCCGCCATATTTCAGGCCGGTCCATTTATTGGCACCGGTCATACGCGGATCTAGCCCCCCTGCCGGGGTCACAAAGAAGTTATCGTCCGCATTGTTCTCAACAAAGACAAACTTCATCGTGGCGGCATCTCCCAGATTGGTCGGGTTCACCGCCTGCGCCGGGGCGATGCTCAGCAGGCCGCCGATCAACAACGCCAAACGTATGCTATTAGCCTTCATTGCTCATATCTCCTGGTTGGCCCACTTTGGCGTAGGACTTCAAGCCGCGGCAAACCACGTCGCCGACCCAGACCGCACCCTGTGCCTTGCTCAGATCCAGTGCCACCTCACAGCTTTGATTGTGACGGTAGGTAAAATCGATTACCGGGAATTTCTTGTCCACATCCATCACGAACTCCCCTTTTTCATCCGTACGGGTACGCCCGATATGGTTGTTGATATTGGCGTTGGCCAGCAGCGTACCGTCCTCGGCCTTGATGCGGCCAAATACCGTCACCATCTGCTTGATTTGCGGTTCGATGACCGCCACGTTGCCCGGGTACAGCGTCAGGCTGTTCTTACGGTTGGTGACGATGTCGAAACTTTCCGCCGAGTTTTTGTTGTTCATCAACTCCACCACATACTGACCATAAGGGGACAGTGGCAGATAGTTCTTGTCTCCGGTCAGCTTGACGACGCGGCCATCCACGCGCGCGGTCAGCATGCCTTCATTTTCCAGGCCGGTATTGATAATGATCCCTGAGTTACCTTCATTACGCCCACTTGCCGCGATATGACGCCCCTGCCAACCGACGCTACCGTTAGCGGTCAGGCTGGTATTCACATAACCGTCTGCGGAGCTGCTAACGTTGACGGTGCCGGTAGAATACTTGGTGTCAAAACGGGCGTAGGCACCGCCGTTAACGCTGTTATCACCGTTGGTGTCCCCGGAGATGGCGCGCGACATATTGGCCCCCACGGTACGGATCGGCCCATCGGCAATCTCTTTACGCGCCGCAATATTGGCCGTGGTGTAGCCGTTCTGGTTAGAAACCCCGGCGCTGAACCAGTTGCCCAGCGGCAAGGAGAAATCGAGCGCAATGTACTTACCGGTATTGCCGCCGGAATGACCATTATTGTATCGCTGTACCCCGGCACGTATGCCCAGCGTGCCGTAACGGCCGGTGAACAGATTCTGGTAGTAATCCACGTTGTAGTAATGGCTGCTATTTTTCTTGTCGTCGTTATAACTGACGCTGAGCGTGCCGAGGTGAGGCACAATCGCCCCCAGGTTCAACGAGCCGCCGATCGCCCGGTTATGGGCATCGTTTTGGCGCAGTTTGTTGCCGATCACCGTTTTTTCTTCGTTGGCCCACAGCGTACTGAAACCGCCGGGCAGCGTGGCGCTCACGGTGTTGATCAGCGTCCAGGATCGGTCTGTGGCTACCATGCTCTGGGTGCTAACCTGCACCGCATCGATGATCGGTATGCTTAAACGGCCTTCCGCCACCGAGGTGCTGTCCAGAGAATAACCGGAAAGCGCCCAGTTAAAACGAGACAGGTAGCCAGAGGCTGAAGCCCCCAACAGGTAGCTATCTTTAGCCTCAGCGAAGCGATCGTTGTCGCCACGCCACTCATCCATTCGCACCATGCCGCCCCAATACTGCCAGAACATTGGCGCACCCGCGGCGTGCAACGGACTATAGAGTTTGTTAACCCGTTGCATACGGCGGTTGATCACCTGACCATTGACGATCACCTCAACCTGCACATCGTAAATACCAAAAGGCAGCGTGCCGGTATCCACTTCATGGTTACCCATGGCGAAATTCTGTACGCTGAGCAGGCGGCCATCACGCGACAGGTGAACCTCACCCGCCGAAGGAAAGAAGGCAACAATCGGCGTTAACGACTGGGTATTATCAAACACCGTCGAATTGGCCCGGCTACCATAGGACATGCCGTAGATTTTGCTCGAATTGATGGTGGTCACTGGGCCCAGCGATTGCAGGTTCCAACTGTCGAGCATGCCTGCGGCAAAGCGTCGGCCAGCGAAGTCACGCTCATACATCACCTTATACAGCGTCGAATCCTGGTTGCTGCTGCCAATCCCATAGACAGAACCGTTCACTTCCACATGATGTTCACGCAGAGAGGTGACGTTATTCAGCGATAAATAGCTGGAGGTAAAACCTTCGCTGGCTTTGGTGCGGTTGTCGTAAACGCCCAGGTTATAGGCCAGCGTGCTGCTTATCTCATCAACACTCGACGCACCAATATCGCTGGCGCGCTCACGCAATACCGTACCCAGGGCCGATTGCTTGACCACCAATTGCAAGTTCAACTGGCGGAAATCCAATGCCAGCCAGGCATCATCCGACAGCGTAATGCGTTGCTTATCGTCAAAGTTGGCGTCATTGAGCGCATTGAGCTGCTTGGCGATCGCGGCGGTCAGCTGTGCGCCCCCCTCGTTATCTTCCAGGGTAATTTCGCTAATTTTCAGATGATTATCATCAAGCACCAGCAGTGCGCGCCCAATGCGTTGATCGTCTTTCTGGGTGTTGTTTTGTTCAAAATGCAGCAATAGCGGGATGCTCATCCCCTCACGCAATGCCATGCTGAAAGTCTGGGGGATCAACACGCCATCAATTTGGGTTAGCCCGGCGGCAAGAGCCGACTGCCCAGGGATCATCACGGCAGGGATAACGCTCATCCCCACCGCTACTGATATTTTGAGTAATGCACTATCCAGTGCTAGTTTCACGTCTAACTCCTTGAACTATTATGCATCCCTTTACTGCAACATCCCGTGGCAGCCCAACTTGGTGTTATTTGACTTGAATAAATTGCTCTCCATACCAAAGCGCAACGTGGCTTTTTTTGTCATTGATATCCACTTTGGACAGGCCACGATCTTTACCTGGCATGACAAAATAGTTTTCCTTGCAGTTGCTGCCTTCTTTCTTATTCTTGCAGGGACCATAGGCCACCATTTTGAAGGTAGCATTGCCGGTATTGACGACTTTGTTATTGGCAAACTGATGATTAAAATTAGCCTGCCGGGGCGTAACCACTAAAATGGTGCCAATACGCGCCGAGGTGGTGGCCACGCCATTGCGTTTGGCGGTATTCTGCCCCGCATCCGTTAATGCCTGATCGAACCAGACAATCCGGTAATAGCGTTCTTGGTTATCTTCTGGGCCCTTATAATAAAAACGGATCACGTCCCTGGCGTTGGCTGGCATCATCAGGCTGGCCGGTGACAACAGCATTTCGTCTTTCGTCGCCATCGGGATCACCACGCCGGATTCCGTCGGGTCGGAAATCCTTTCTATTTTTATATTCACCAGGCGGCCGCTATCCGTCGTATTTTTAATTTCTTTACTTAGCGTCGCGCTATTACTGGGCATAAAGGAACTGACCGAGCCAACATCCAGCGCCAAGGCGCTATGGCACAGGGAAAGCAACAGGGGAATAGAAAAATAGAAACGATTCATAGCGGTATTCCAAACTCTTTAGCTGACAAAAACAGGGGGTTTCCCCCCTGTTAAGACGCATTACTCTGGGGAAACGATTATGCTGTAGTCCAGGTAGCGTTGAACTCTACGCTCACGTCGCCACTCCAGATACCTTCAGGCAGGGTGCTGAAATCAGTCACAGCAGTTGTGCCATCAGCCGTTGCGCCGATGATGCTGAAAGTGAACTGATCTTGTGCACTGGTACGAACAGCTTTATCGTAAGCGCCAGACAGTGCGCTCAGGTTGCCACCCAAAATACCGGCTTTAACATCGATCATAGGGGTTTGAGCGGTTTTCTCTACGGCAGCACCGTTATAGTTAACGCCCACTTCCAGGGTAGAACCAGAGGTGTCGAGCTGAGTCAGAGTGTTGGATACCAGCTTGGAGGTCAGTTTAAAATCGGTGGCGGTTCCTTCGCCCTCGATAGTCACGTCGAACAGACCTTTCTGGCTGTTGAAGCCTTTGATGCCTTCAGCATACTGGAAAGACAGGCTGCCGATTGGCGTAACAACCAACTTGCTGGTGGTATCTTTCTTGGCAGTGGCTGACCAGGTAGCCAAGGCTTGTGCGGTAACTTCTGCTGCCTGAGCGGTGCCCACTACTGCGAATGCTGAAACGATTGCCAGAGCAAGTGTGATCTTTTTCATGGTAAAACTCCCTAAGTTATAGATTTCTATTGTCCGTTAAATTTGCCTTGCTTTGTCATCTCCACTCACTCTGGTATTGCCAGTTGCTAGCGGGATAACGCCAAGTGTTGATAGGCAACGTGAGTATGCCTCTCGTCCCACTTGGCGAGAAAAATCTTAACCCAAATAAATCTTAAGATAATCATTAACTAGTAAATGTGAAATGTTTAGATTTAAATCCTGCGTTTAATCTTTTTAATGCTGAATTAAGGATAAAAACTCCACCCATGCAAAGTGGGTAGCAGAATTATCCTAGATTAATTCGATCAAACATTAACCTTATTATAACTACCGTTATTCGGTGCCCTTTCTGGTGAAAAGTTAGCCTGTACATTTAATGTGTGTCAGTTAAGGCACCCATTTCCCCTCACCCCAACCCTCTCCCAAAGGGCGAGGGAGCTGGTACGGTGCCGTGTTCAGGTGCAGAAGTGAGCTGCAATAGGGTTGATGCAGAGGCGGAGTGCCGTAATAAATTGCGGCATGTTCGGTCGTCTCTCCTTTTGGACGAGGAAGTTGGTACATTGCCGTGCTCAGGTGCAGAAGTGAACTGTGACCGGGTTGATGCAGAGGCGGAGTGCCCTAATAAAATTGTGGCACGTTCGGTCCTCTCTCCTTGTGGACGAGGGAGTTGGTACATTGCCGTGTTCAGGTGAAGAATTGAGCTGCAATAGGGTTGATGTAGAGGCGGAGTGCCGTAATAAAATTGTGGCATGTTCGGTCCTCTCTCATTTTCGACGAGGGAGCTGGTACGGTGCCGTGTTCAGGTGCAGAAGTGAACTGCAATAGGGTTGATGCAGAGGCGGAGTGCCGTAATAAAAGTTTGGCACGTTCGGTTCCCTCTCCTTTTGGGAGAGGGCTAGGGTGAGGGGCATTACTATTTCGGGGTAGTGAGCCGACGGAATAAGGGGGATAACGTTAATGAAGTGGTTTAATCTAAGGTAAAGATGCTCTGGCTGTCGGGTGTTTATCCAGACAGCCAATCAGCATCATTCAATTAAAGGGAGGATTCGCTTTCCAGGCCAGAGCAAAGTTCAATCTTATGCTCTCGCAAAATCTTGCAGCGGAGAAAAAATAGCCGTGATATGCCAGAAATATACGACTTCACCTGATTGCCACGCATCAGCAACAGGTATTCATCCGGCTGGCATTGGATTTTTTGCCTTACTACCTGCGTCAACACATCATCGCTGAATGCCGGATCTGCCTGAACCGTGGAGTTCGACATGAATACCGCGCAGTTACCCGATTTGCCCAAATAGCTCTCTTGCCGGATGCTTGGATTGAAAATATAGAACGCAATGCTGGCCAATACCACGCACACAAAGCCCACTATTCCCCAGCCATAGCGCAAGGAAGCACAGGAGAACACCTTGCCTACCACCACGGGTATGGTTTTAGCGGCTGATACCGGCGGTTCGGCAGCAAGGATCGGCGTATCCTTTTCATCCTCACAAGACACAATCTGGATTTCGCTGTGCAGCATAAAACCCACTTTGGGAACCGTGACGATCACCTCCTCATCAATTCCCAGCGCCTTGATCACTCTACGTAACTTGCTCACACACTGGTTAAGATTATTGTTACTGGAAATCATCCCATAATCATCCCACACCTTTTTGAAGATCACTTCACGGCTCACGGCATCGCCCTGGTGGACAATCAGTAACTGTAACAGGCGTTTGGATGGGTTGGAGATGGTGACAGTATCGTCAAACAGATCGCTCAAACTCAGCGTTCCGCTATCGACATCGAAGATAATACGGTCATTAAATTTATATTTCATTATATTCACGACTTTCACTATAAAAACAGACAACCCAGGCATTAATCGTTAATAAAATCATTTGATTAAAATTAAAAGAAAGCCTTTGTGAACGTTTTTATCGCTAGTAAATAGACCGCGGGTAATTGTCATTAACTGTGGCATTTTTCCTTCTCCCTGGAATAAGAATTTTCTCATGACCAAAACAAAGATTATCGAAACGCGCTGACTATTGATATATTGATTCGTTAAATTTCACAAGGTTAGATTTTTATGTTGTCATAAATTTTTTTATAGCGAAAAACTTCATAAAAACACCATATATGGCATGTTTTAATGTAAAAATATCGCAGATTTAACTCTCACCAAGATCTTACATGACTGAAAAAGCAGGCGCTTTCGGCTAGCGTTGATAGTCTTTATCATTTAAATCAATGGTTTTAACCTGTCACACTGCCAGGTAGCTGCCTTAGCCTGACACTGACTTTACATAGCGATATAACCTGGTGTTACCCATACATCGTCAGGATGTATACCAACACCACATTAAGGTGAATCCTTAAAAATAAATCATTAACGTTTTATGAGTAAATATTATGTGGTAGCAGGCTGACTGTGCCACCGGCTGGCACCTGGACGTGATGGAATTATTGCGACTCAATGCCTGTATTATCTGCTGTGGAGTCTGTGGCCAGGCCCTTGGGGCAGCGATAACTACCCCGTTGTTTATCAGATTAGCGGGATTGAAAGTCACTGCACCGCAGTAAGCAACGTAATATTTGCCTGCATAATCGCCTCACGCGCCGCTTCCGGCAGGTGATCGTCAGTGATGATCACCTCAAAGACTGAAATCGGCAGCGCCAGATAGGTAGCGACCTTGCCATATTTGGAAGTATCACTCAGCAAAATGCGGCGGCGACTGGCCTCAACGATGGCGTTTTTCACCACCACCTTATCCTCGTTCGGGGTAGACAAACCACGCATACTCCATGAGGAAGCAGAGATAAACGCCAGATCGATAAACAGATTACGTAAAGCCTGAGCCGCAGCGGCCCCCACGCAGGAACGGTTTTCCCGGCATACCGTACCGCCGGTGTGGATCAGCTTGCACTGGCTATGTTCGAGCAGATAGGCGGCGATAACAAAATCGTTGGTCACCACGGTAATATCGTCACGCTCGCCGAGCTGGCGCGCCAGGGCCAACGTGGTGGTGCCTGCGTCCAGATAGATGCAGCTGTTGGCCGGGATCTGCCGCGCGGCCAGTTGCCCAATGGCGGCTTTCTGCTGGCTGAACATTCCTTCCTTATCCTGATGCGAAGGCTCAATCGCCACTCGTTCGGCCGACTGCACACCGCCGGAGACGGGGAGTACGCTGCCCTGCTCTTCCAGTTTTTGCAGATCGCGCCGGATGGTCATGTGCGAGACCCCCAGCCTTTCGGTCAGTTCAGCTATGCTGACTGCTCCGCGCTCGGACACCAGCGCCAAAATTTGTTGGTGGCGTTCAACAGGTATCACGGTTCCCCCTCTGTGACTACGATGATAATAATTGTGATTTTACGTCAATTTTCGTGCGACGGTAGTAAAGCTTTTCAGGCTGTGAAGCCGGTCATAATCATAAAAAACATTTAAAAGCATTATGTTAGCAAGAGTAACCGTTTTTTAGACTGTTCGTTGCATTGTTAATTATTGTGAAGGCGATCACCGATATCCACGCCAATAACGCTTACATTTAACACATCAAAACAAATAATCACTAAAATTAACAGAGGTGCATCATGGCACAACCAGGAAACTACGCAGTTTGTATCGTCGGTTTGGGGTCAATGGGCATGGGCGCGGCTACGTCCTGCATCAATGCCGGGCTGACCACCTATGGCGTCGAACTCAATCCACAGGCATTGGTGGCGCTACAGCAGGCCGGTGCCAAACAGGCCGCCACCAGCGCAGCAAACTTTGCAACCGAACTGGATGCAGTGCTGCTGTTGGTGGTTAACGCCAACCAGGTAAAACAGATCCTGTTCGGGGATAACGGCCTGGCGGCACAGTTGAAACCGAATACGCCGGTGATGGTGTCTTCCACCATTGCGGCGGCGGATGCCAAAGAAATCGAACAGAAACTGTTGGCGTATAACCTGCCAATGCTGGATGCCCCAGTTTCCGGCGGCGCAGCCAAGGCAGCGGCTGGTCAAATGACCGTGATGGCCTCGGGCAGTGAGAGCACCTTTGCCCAATTGCAACCGGTGCTGGATGCCGTCGCCGGGAAAGTGTACCGCATTGGCGACGAAATCGGCCTGGGGGCAACGGTCAAGATCATCCATCAATTGTTGGCAGGCGTACACATTGCCGCCGGTGCCGAAGCGATGGCGCTGGCCGCTCGCGCCGGTATCCCGCTGGACGTGATGTACGATGTGGTCACCAACGCCGCAGGCAACTCCTGGATGTTTGAGAACCGTATGCGCCACGTGGTCGATGGCGACTACTCACCAAAATCTGCCGTAGATATCTTCGTCAAGGATCTTGGGCTGGTAGCCGATACCGCCAAAGCGCTGCACTTCCCGCTGCCATTGGCCTCCACGGCGTTCAACATGTTCACCTCCGCCAGCAACGCAGGTTTCGGTAAGGAAGATGACAGTGCAGTAATCAAGATCTTCGCCGGGATCGAGCTGCCGAAGAATAAGGAGAACTCATAATGTTACTCGGAGTGATTGCAGACGACTTTACCGGCGCCACCGATATCGCCAGCTTCCTGGTGGAAAGCGGTTTGCCTACGGTCCAGCTCAATGGCGTGCCGCAGGATGATACCCCTGTCGACTCGCAGGCAGTGGTGATCAGCCTGAAATCGCGCTCCTGCCCGGTCGACCAGGCGGTTGAGCAGTCGTTGCAGGCTTTGGCCTGGCTACAACGCCAGGGTTGCCGCCAGTTTTACTTTAAATACTGTTCCACCTTCGACAGCACAGCCCAGGGCAATATCGGACCGGTTACCGATGCCTTGCTCGATGCGCTTGGCGAACAGCAAACGGTGATTTCCCCTGCGCTACCGGTAAATGGCCGCACGGTATACCAAGGTTATCTGTTCGTGATGGACCAGTTGCTGTCGGAATCCGGTATGCGCAACCATCCGGTGACGCCAATGACCGACAGTAATCTGATGCGGCTGATGGAGGCCCAGGCCAGCGGGCGTTGCGGGCTGGTCAACGCGGCAGAGATGGATCGTGGAGCCGGTGCGGTGCAGGAAAAGTTGCAACAGTTGGCACAGCTTGGCGTGCGCTATGTGGTATTGGATACCCTGAACGAACAGCATCTGCTAACACAGGGCGAAGCGCTGAAAACCATGAAGTTGGTCACCGGAGGTTCAGGGCTGGCGATCGGCATTGCCCGCCAATGGGCGCAACCTGGCCAGGAGAAAGCCCAATCTGCCGGAGCGCCACAGGGAAAGAAAGCCGTGATACTTTCCGGCTCCTGCTCCACCATGACCAACAAGCAGGTAGCACGCTACCGCCAACAGGCTCCGGCACAGAGTATTGATGTCTCGCGCTGCATCACAGCAGGAGATCGCAGCGCCTACGCAGCCGAGCTAAGCACATGGGTTGAACAACAGGCCTCACAACTGGCCCCATTGTTGTACGCCACCGCCGAGCCGGAGCAACTGCAACAGACCCAGCAGCAATACGGCACCGAGGCTGCCAGCCAGGCGGTAGAAGCCCTGTTTGCCGACGTAGTTAAACGCCTGCAACAACAGGGTTTCAGCCGCTTTATCGTTGCCGGTGGTGAAACCTCTGGCGTGGTCACCCAGGCGTTAGGGATCCGCGGTTTCCATATCGGCCCATGCATTTCTCCAGGCGTGCCTTGGGTACGCGCAATTGAACAACCGGTATCACTGGCCCTGAAATCGGGCAATTTCGGCGATGAAAACTTTTTCGCCAGAGCACAAACGGAGTTTTCAGTATGACGATGACCGCTGACACTGAACGGCTGGCAAGGGAAGAGATGGTGCGTCTGGGGGCTTCGTTCTTCCAGCGCGGCTACGCTACCGGTTCAGCAGGCAACCTTTCGCTGTTGTTGCCAGACGGTACCCTGCTGGCCACTCCCACCGGCTCTTGCCTGGGGGAGTTGCAGGCAGACAAACTGTCGAAAGTCAGCCTGAGCGGTGAATGGATTTCCGGCGACAAACCCTCGAAAGAGATCAGTTTTCACCGCGCGCTGTACCAGAACAACCCGACGTGCAAGGCGGTAGTGCACCTGCATTGCACCTATCTGACCGCGCTTTCCTGCCTGCAAGGGTTGGATACGGCAAACGCCATCAAGCCGTTCACGCCTTATGTGGTAATGCGCGTCGGCCAGGTGCCGGTGGTGCCTTACTATCGCCCCGGCGATATGCGGTTGGCGGAAGATCTGGGCAAGCTGGCCCCAAGCTACAAGGCTTTCCTGTTGGCGAACCACGGCCCTGTGGTCACCGGCGAGAGCCTGCGGGAAGCCGCGAACAATACCGAAGAAATGGAAGATGCGGCCAAGCTGATTTTCACCCTCGGCAACCGCCCAATTCGCTATTTAACCGATGATGAAATTGCCGAGTTACGGAGCTGAACCATGCCAAAATTTGCTGCCAATTTATCGATGATGTTTACCGAGCACTCGTTTCTGGATCGTTTTGATGCCGCTGCGGCGGCCGGATTTAAAGCGGTAGAGTTCCTGTTCCCTTATGATTACCCCGCCGATCTACTGGCGGAGAAACTGCAACAAAACGGTCTCCAGCAAGTGTTGTTCAATACCGCGCCGGGCGATGTGAGTGCAGGCGAATGGGGATTGGCGGCGTTGCCCGGCCGCGAGCAGGATGCCCGTGCGGATATCGATCGCGCTCTGGAATATGCCATCGCCCTTAAGTGCCCTAACGTTCACGTGATGGCTGGCGTAGTGCCGCCCGGCGAAGATATTGCCCGCTATCGGGAAACCTTTATCAGCAATATCCGTTACGCCGCCGACGCCTTTGCCCCTCACGGCATCAAGGTGTTGATCGAAGCGCTCAGCCCACCGATCAAGCCCAACTACCTGTTCTCCAGCCAGCATCAGGCTGCGGAGCTGGTGGCCGCCATCGATCGCCCGAACGTGTTTATTCAGTTCGACTTTTTCCACGCACAGTTGGTGGACGGCAATATCAGTAATCTGATCGCCTCACTGGCCGGGCGCTATGCCCATATCCAGATCGCCTCGGTGCCAGACCGAAATGAACCCGATGACGGTGAACTGAATTATCCTTGGCTATTCGCCCAACTGGATAAGGTGGGTTACCAAGGCTGGATTGGTTGTGAATATAAACCCCGTGGGGAAACGACGGCGGGTCTGGGGTGGGTGAAACCTTACCTGTAATCAAGAACTCGTCGCGCCAACACCAGTTTCAATAACATAAAAAATAAACGCACCCGTATCGCCCCAGGGCGATCGCGGTGCCGGACTCTTACCTGAATTAAAGGCTATGCTATGTCTCCAACTATGCTACTGATCATTGCCGTACTGGGTGTCGTACTGCTGCTATTGATGGTCATCAAGGCGAAGGTTCAGCCGTTTGTCGCCCTGCTGGTCGTTAGTCTACTGGTCGCGCTTGCCAGTGGGATCCCAACCGGCGAAGTCATGAAAGTGATGACCGCCGGGATGGGCGGCGTACTCGGCTCGGTGACTATTATCATCGGCCTGGGTGCGATGCTGGGAAGAATGATCGAACATTCGGGCGGCGCAGAATCCCTGGCGCAGCGTTTCAGCAAAGCGCTGGGGCCAAAGCGCACCATTGCCGCGCTTACCAGTGCCGCGTTCGTCCTGGGCATTCCGGTGTTTTTCGACGTCGGCTTTATCATCCTGGCCCCGATCATCTATGGCTTTGCCAAAGTGGCTAAAGTCTCACCGTTGAAGTTTGGCTTGCCGATGGCCGGTGTGATGCTGACGGTGCACGTAGCTCTGCCACCACACCCAGGCCCGGTCGCGGCGGCGGGGCTGTTGAGTGCCGATATCGGTTGGTTGACCATTCTCGGCCTGATCATCTGTATCCCGGTGGGGGTGATTGGTTACTTCGCGGCAAAATATCTCAACCGTAAAGCCTACCCACTCTCCATTGAGGTGTTGGAACAACTGCAACTGGCAGCCCCTGAACCTGCACCGGAAGGCAAAGCGCAACTCAGCGATCGGATCAATCCTCCTAGTGCCGGATTGATTACCGCGCTGATCGTTATTCCTATCGCCATCATTATGCTAGGCACCGTTTCTGCCACCCTGCTGCCAGCAGGTTCGCCGGTGCGTGATGCCTTGTCATTAATCGGCTCACCAGGCGTAGCGTTAATGATCGCTCTGGTATTGGCGTTCTATCTGCTGGCAATCCGTCGTGGCTGGAGTCTGCAACACACCAGCGATGTGATGGGAGGGGCGTTACCAACTGCGGCAGTAGTCATTATGGTTACCGGTGCGGGCGGCGTGTTCGGCAAGGTGCTGGTTGAGTCTGGCGTGGGTAAGGCGCTGGCAGATGTGCTGACCACTATTGGTCTGCCACTGATCCCGGCTGCATTTATCATCTCGCTGGCACTGCGTGCCTCACAGGGGTCGGCTACCGTCGCCATTCTGACGACCGGCGGGTTGCTGTCCGAAGCGGTTATCGGGCTTAACCCGATGCAGCTTGTATTAGTCACGCTCGCCACCTGCTTTGGCGGCTTGGGCTTATCGCACGTTAACGACTCCGGCTTCTGGATCGTTACCAAATACCTTGGCCTGTCAGTGGCTGATGGCCTCAAAACCTGGACAGTATTAACCACCCTGCTCGGTTTAAGTGGCTTCGCCTTTACCTGGCTGCTGTGGCTGGTCGTGTAACTTCCCGGTATTGCTAGAGCCAAAGCAGTTCGGCTACAGTGGTGAGTATCTTGAGGCGTTGCTCCGGCAGCGCCTTTTCCCTTGTTCAGGAAGGAAGCCATGACCACTCACACCGTTGCCCCCACCTTGATCACCGAACGTCTGATCCTGGATGCCCACCGGCTGGAAGACTTTGACGATTTGGCCGCCATGTGGGCCGATCCTGCGGTGGTGCGCTATATCGGCAGCACGCCACGCGACAAGGAGGACAGCTGGGGCCGCCTGTTGCGCTACATCGGCCACTGGAAATTGCTGGGGTATGGCTACTGGGCGGTGCGGGAGAAAAACAGCGGCAGGTATATTGGCGGAATTGGCTTCGCCGATTTTCACCGTGATATTCAACCCGCACTCGATGTCCCCGAAATGGGCTGGACGCTGATCACGGCTGCGCACGGTAAAGGCTATGCCACCGAAGCCTTGAATGCCGCGCTGGTCTGGGCCAAAGAGAATTTCTCACAGGACAGAGTCGTTTGTATCATTTCGCCGGATAACCGCCCTTCGCTTGGCTTGGCGAAGAAAGTCGGCTTTGTGGCAAGCCACCGCAGCGAATACCACCAGTTACCAACGGTAGTGTTATACCGACCGCTCTGAGTTCAAGATACCCTGGATAAAATTATCCCGCAGCGCATCAGGCCGCTGCGGGTTCCACGCCAGCCCAACCTGCCATTGCGTCTGCTCGCCGCTTAACGGCAGAATATCGACCCCAACCGGAGCAATAAACGCAATGCTTTGCGGCAACAGCGCCACGCCTATCCCCGCCGCCACCAGCGCCAGCAAGGTTTGGATATCCTCCGCCTGCTGCACCACGTTGGCCCGCAGCCCCTGAGCGGCAATAAAACGCAGCACCTGCTCGCTCAACCCTCGGCCACGTGAAGGTTCCAACTGCAGCAGAGGAAAACGGTGGAAATCCGCCAACAGGTTCTCCTCCTGCAACGCCATCGCTCTCGGCACTGCCAGCACTAGCCGATCGGTCAGCAAAGGCTGTGCCTGCAAGGGAGCAACAACGGGCAAGCGTACAAAGCCAGCCTGTAGATCGCCGTTTAGCAACAACTGGCATTGCCGTTCCGAAGGAAGATCCTCCAGGCCAACCACCACCGCCGGAAAGCGCTGACGAAATGCCGCCACCCACTGTGGTGCCAGATGAAAACTGGAAAGCCCAAAGCCTAAGGCCAGACGCCCGGTTTCCCCCTTCACCACCTGCAACGCATACAGATGAAACTGCTCGTGTTGGGTCAATAACTCCAGCGCTCTGGGGAACAGCGCGGCACCATTGGCAGTCAGCCGTGCCCCCTGGCGGCCCCGCTCGAACAGCCGGGTACCCAGTTGCAACTCGATAGCTTGAATTTGCTTGCTCAACGCGGGCTGGGTGATACACAGCCGCTCGGCGGCCAGGTGATAGCGCCCCAGTTCAGCCAGCGCGACAAAGGCACGTAATTGACGATTATCCATTCCATTAGGTTATCAAAAGAGGATTTTAATTGATTATACAGTAATCGATGCGGCTGCTGTAATTAGCGAACAAAACCCCCCACAGGAGCTTGCTATGACCACGACCCTTCGTGCTGCGTCGGTACAATTTCAACACCGCGCCAATGACAAGAACTACAATCTCGGCGTTATGGAAGACTTTATCACCCAGGCCGCCGCCGACAACGTACAGGTCCTCGCCTTCCCGGAAATGTGCATTACCGGTTACTGGCACGTACGCCACCTGGCCGACAGCGAAATCACTGCGCTGGCTGAGCCTATCGCCACCAGCCCCTCACTGGCGCGCATCCGCCCGCTGGCAGAGCGGTATCGAATGGCCATCGGCGTTGGGCTGATTGAGCTGGGTGAAGATGGCCAACTGTACAACGCTTATGCGGTTTGTCTGCCGGATGGCCAAACCCATGTTCACCGCAAGCTCCATCCTTTTGAGCATGCGCTGATCGCAAAAGGCGATAGTTATACCGTGTTTGACACACCTTGGGGCGTACGTATGGGGATCCTCATCTGCTGGGACAACAACCTGGTGGAGAACGCACGTGCCACCACGCTGCTGGGTGCCGATATCCTGTTCGCCCCTCACCAGACCGGTGGGACAAATTCACGCAGCCCGCACGGCATGAAGCCGATACCGCTGACGCTATGGCAGCAACGTAAAGAAAATCCGGCGGCGATCGAAGAGGCTTTTCGCGGCGACACTGGCCGCGGTTGGCTACTGCGCTGGCTGCCTTCTCGCGCCCATGATAATGGCCTGTTTATTTTGTTCAGCAACGGTGTGGGGCGAGATGATGATGAGGTGCGCACCGGCAATGCCATGCTGCTGGACCCTTATGGCCGCATCCTGTCAGAGACCTGGACAGCTCAGGACGCCATGGTTACCGCCGATCTGGATCTGAGCTTAATCCCCATGAGCAGCGGGAGGCGTTGGATCCATGGCCGTCGGCCAGAGCTTTATGGGCTGCTTACCGAGCCGCAAGGATATGAGCGCGATCCCCGTACGGCGCGTTTTTCATTGCAACCGACCACGGTATTGGGCAAGCCAAATACATCGATAGATTAAATATAGAGTCGGATGTGGGTTACCGGCAAAAAAAATCCGCCCCTAAAAGGCGGATTTTCATTGGGCATGACCAACAAGGTCACACGCTCATGCCCGAAGGCATGGGGAAATCTTAGAAGCGGTAACCTACGCCCACGTTCCAGGTGCCAACGTCAACGCTGCGGATACGGCTCTGCTCGTAACCCACGTCCAGAGCAACCTGTTGCATTGGGTTGAACTGCAGACCAGCACCGTAGGTGAAGCCGTAGTCGCTGGTGTTGTTGTGGTCAGTACCGTTTTGAGCGTTGGAAGTGAACTTACCATAGCCCACACCGATCACACCGTAGATGCTCGCCCAATCGTTGAAACGATAAGCCGGGCCAGCAGTGATGGAGCTGTATTGTGCTTTGTTGTAGAAGCCGTCTTCAGAACCGTTCTTTTCCAGGTGGGTGAAAGAACCGACCACACCCAGTGGGCTGTTGTCGTACTCGTAACGGTACTTCAGGTTGAAACCGTCGGCCTTGTTGGCAACGCCTTGGAGATCGCCCTGGGCATAGCCAGCGGATACGGTGCTCTCACCAGCAAATGCGGTACCTGCTGTTACGGCCAATACACAAGCTGCTACTGCGGAAAGACATGCAATTTTTTTCATAACCACCTCAAACGCGTTTTATTATTAAAGTGCTTCAATTTCTCATACATTGAAAATATAGCAAAAATTAGCGTGAAACTCTGCCTTTAAATGAGTGTCTAAATCTTTGTATCGTGTAACAGAAGATTTCAAGAACACTATAGCATACTAATTTTCCTGTATTTTTCCCGAATTATACTCCTTTTTGTGACGCTAATCACCTATCCGAGATCCAGAATACTCTTAAAAAAAGAGCACTTATTGGTTGCTTGAACCAAGTTGGCGCATATTTTTGACAGATTCAACTCGGCCCCCCGTTTTTCGCCAACACCTTGCTGTCAATTCCTTTACACTGTGCAACACCTGTACTCAATACCTTCCCAGACGCTGGGGAGTTCCATAAGGCCAGAAAGGATGTCTTCGTCTGTAACCACTAAAGCGTCTTCCACGCTGGTGCCCGTGTGTTTACTGATCATTGCAATGATCTCGATCCAGAGCGGGGCTTCATTAGCCAAAAGCCTGTTCCCGCTGGTGGGTGCCGAAGGCATCACCACCCTGCGCCTGAGCATCGGTACGCTGATCCTGTTTATCATTTTCCGTCCGTGGCGCATGCGTTTCGCCGCCGGTAGCCGGTTGCCATTGCTGATCTATGGTCTGTCACTGGGAGCGATGAACTACCTGTTTTATCTTTCTTTACGCACGGTGCCACTCGGTATTGCGGTGGCGCTGGAGTTTACCGGCCCGCTGGCGGTGGCGATGTTCTCTTCCCGCCGCCCGATCGATTTCATCTGGGTGGCGCTGGCCATTGCCGGTTTGTGGTTCCTGCTGCCGCTTGGCCACGATATGGGCAGTATCGATCCCGTGGGAGCAGCCTGTGCGTTGGGTGCCGGTGCCTGTTGGGCGATATACATTATTTTCGGCCAGAAGGCCGGGGGAGATCACGGGCCGGGCACCGTAGCCGTGGGATCGTTGATCGCCGCCATCGTGTTCTGCCCGATCGGTGCCTGGCAAGCCGGCAGTGCGCTGTTAAACGTGGATATTCTACCGGTGGCTTTGGCCGTCGCGGTGCTGTCTACCGCGTTGCCATACTCTTTGGAAATTATCGCCTTACCCAAGATCCCCGCCCGTACCTTTGGCACGCTGATGAGTCTGGAACCGGCAATGGCCGCTCTTTCCGGCATGATCTTCCTCAACGAACATCTTAACCAAACGCAATGGTTGGCATTGGCCGCCATCATTACCGCCTCCATGGGGGCTACGTTAACCATCAAACCCAAACCAAAGGTTGAAAGCCTCTCGTAAGCCCGCTGGCGTCTGGCGGCAAGTCCCCGGCGCCACGCTCAAAAGGTTGCATGATTGCAAGCCAGTTAACTTTTTTCCTGAACAATAATAGACATACTCGCAGCAGGTCTTTTTTTATTAGGGAGAATCAGGATGATCTACGGCAGTTTGTACAACCCCCGCTTCGGACGTGGCCTCTCACCCGCTTTAGCCAATATCCTCAATACCGTGCGTCAGTATGATTTGCCTGGCCTGCCGTTAGGGCGGCATGAAATCGATGGCGATCGGGTGTTTATGAACGTGATGGAACTGATGACAGAACCGGCGGAAAGCAAACGCGCCGAACTCCACCAGGAGTACCTGGATATCCAGATCCTGATCGGCGGCGAAGAGCGGATCGATTTTGGCCTGCCAGACAGTTGGGAAAGCGGCGATCTTTACGATGAAAGCAAAGATCTGCAATGGCTGGATATCAAACGCAGCCCGCAGACCCTGAACCTGACGCCGGGCATGTACGTGATCTTCTTCCCATTGGAACCCCACAAACCCGGCTGCCAGATCACTGAGCCAAAAAATATCAAGAAAGTGGTGGTGAAAGTCCACTACGAACTGCTGCTTTGACGCCAAAGAGCCGGTCGCTTGACCGGCTCCCCCTTCACCAGACGCTATTCCACCGCAATTGGAGTCTCGACCAGTTTAACTTCTCGGTCACCTTGCAGCGTTTTTATCTTGTTTTGGTACTTTTTTACTTGTTCAGCATTTTTCAGCAACGTGTAAGTCAGCTCGAAATCGGTACTCTTCCCAGGCTGTAATTGTTTGATTCGCCCCTGCTCACGTTCGATTTTTACCGGATACGCATAGCTGGTCCCTGGCTCAATCCCGGTAACATAGCCCTGACGTTCCGTGTCAGTGTTTTTCCACAGCGTCAAAACCGGCAACTGATGGGTATCAAAACCAATCGCAACACCCCGATCCCCTTTCTTGTTGTTCATCATCGCCAGGGTTTTTCCTTGCGAATCACTGTAAGGCACGATGTTGAACACCATCTCATCGAAGCCTTTGGTTGGCCCCTGGTAAGTATGCCAATCTTTCAAACCGCCCTTGGCATAATCATTAAACGGCGAAATCTCTTTGATTGCCGCACTGAACACGGCCCCCTCTTCCAGCAACGGCTTACCGAAGTTACTGTGATAAATAATCTGATAGTCACGAGGATAATCAGCACGATTGGTTAAACGATCGTGAACCGTAAACTGTTGAGTGCCGGGAACGTAACGCAGCTCAGTCCAGGTTTCCAGATTACTTTTCTTGAAGGTATTTTCTTTCAGCAGGCCGCGGATACGGACTTCATAAGGCGCTTTTTCAGCAATATCTACCACCACCTTGGAAGCCGGGGTGTTTCCTGCACGGCCATGTAACGTATACAACGTGCCGTTTTCTACCCCCGGGTGCCCGGTCCATTCGTAGCCGCAGCGCACCATCATTTCGTTAAAACCGTCAAGCCAACCCACCCCGTTGCGACTCTCCAAGTTGATATAAGCCGGATTGACCACCTCGGTCACCGGTGAATCCCACCCCAACCTTACGCCCGAACCGTTGACATGCAGAATATCCATACCACGCGTTGGGCTAAGGGCGATGGTCAACCCATCACTGGTTAGGGTAAGGACTTTCGATCCCTCTTGCTTGCCACCGTGCAAGACTTGCTGTTGCAGGCTGAAACGCGGGCCGGGAATATTCAGCTGTGAGCTGTCAATCCGCCAGTTGCCAAGTTCAATACCGTTCTCACTGTCGGTCAATACGATAGCTTGAGCACTGGCATACCCAGAAATCAAAGAGATAGCGAGCGAAAGTACAGTAAGCTTTTTCATTTATTGTTCCTTCCTGGTTAGCTGAATGGTTTTAGCAAAACCATCACAAACTAAGTTCTTAGCCCGTTTTAAAATGCGATGAGGGTCACTTTTTCAACAATCAGGATGGAAATAACAAAAATTTCGTGACTAAAAGCGAGAAAAATAATGAATACTGAAGCTTAGCTGACAAATTAATCAGATGAAGATCGTGTTTCAGGCTGAAGTAGATTCAGCCTGAAACAGAGGCTCATGCATGGCGAACATAAAAAGCTGAATCGAGTAAAGCTCACTAACAGAGGCTAGCCAGAAAAGCCGCTGTTTCCGCCGGAGAGCGCAGTTGGATAAAGCGGATAGAATGATTGGCTGCGTCCTGCTGGTCTGCCAGATACTTTATACGATTCTTGCGGTAGGTTTTGATGGTCCACAAGATGATCGACTCACGGCTAAAGAAAGAGCGGCGAAAGCTCTCACAATTGCCGGTGCCGGGCCAGAGCTCAGTCTTGTGCCAAGCCCGCACCGATGCACGGCGAACGGCCTGCCACAGCGTGCGACAGAATCCGTAATCAACCCAGACAACCCAGTCAACGTCCCGCCATTTCACGGCTTTGGTCCGGGTATAGTTGCCATCCAATACCCACCCTGCACGGGCCGATACCAGCGCCTGTCCGACCAGATGCAAGAACTCGTCATCTGAGGCATTTTGCCAGTTTGGCCGCCAGTAAAGCTTATCCATCTCGATATAGGGTACGGCCAGCTTTTGCGCCAATTGGCGGGCAACGGTGCTTTTACCGCTGCCGCTGGTGCCCACCACGTTAATTTTCATGCTTTGCGTCGATATCCATTTTAACTGACTTATAGACATCTTATATTACAATAGGTCTGCTGCATTTCACTCATCAGGGTTTAGAGAATTAACCTTAAATGTCAGTCTATGCTCAGATCCAATAAAACTTCTGACACTCTCCGCATCGGGTAATGCTGATAAAGCTCCTTTTTGTGTAGTCGCCAGCGCACCACAGGCGCTGGCTTGCGTTAGCGCTAATTTCAATTGTTCAAAATCAAGCAAACCATTTCCAAGAGAGATATTTGCCAACAGCCCAGCGATAAAGGCATCTCCTGCCCCCGTCGTATCTATACTTTTCACCTTGTACGAGTCTACGTGTATGGCCAGCTCTTGCCATAAGACAATAGCCCCTTGGATACCACGGGTGACAATTTTAAGGCTAGAAGGAAATCGCTTAACTCTTTCCAACGCTTTTTCATAATGAGTCGTACCGGTTATCCAGTATAATTCTTCCTCTGAGAGTTTTAAAATATCTGACTGATGAGCAAATTGAGTTACCGTTGCCAGCATCTCCTGTGGATTCCCCCACATTTTCTCCCGCAGATTGACATCAAAGCTCAAGATGCCACCGCGTTGCTTTATTAAACTTATCGCCTTGACCAAGGTCTCCCGGCTCTGCTTGGCAACCAGAGCCAACGAACAAAAGTGCAATATATCATCATCAAAATCGGGTAGATTTTTAGAGGATAAAAACTGGTCGGCAGAAGGATTTACCAGAAATGTAAAACTGCGATCGCCATCATTCCCCAGCGCTACCAGCACGGTACTGGTATGATATTGCTCATCAAATTGTATATGCTGCGTTTCGACTCCCTCTGAATAGAGTGTTTGCTGGAGAAAGTGGCCAAATGGGTCATCACCGACTCTGCCAATAAAACCACAATCACATCCCAAACGAGCTGCACCCACAGCAACATTAAACGGCGCACCACCAGCGCAAGCTTTATATTGCATATCTGGCTGAGGTAATAAATCGATTACCGCATCGCCAACTGTCCACAGTTTCATAGTGTTTCCTTAACCCCCCAATTTTAGAATAAATATTTGAAGCGCACCCTCATGCCATAGCGCATATCGGTGTCACCTGGATTTATTGTCGAAGCATCCAGCCAGGAAGCATAAGCCCCTAGGTAGGTATTAAAGTTTGGCATATCCATAATATTCGGCAGTTGCCAGGAAGTATGAATAGTGTGGATATCGTAGCTTCCTGGTGCCAGGATCGCGCAATCGCCGTCGCATTCAGCATTCACACTGTCCATATTGAATCGGTCGATTTTATTATGCGCGTAGATATAGCCCAGCTCAACGCGGTGCCATAGCGCATTGATACCTGCGCTGAAGTTCTTTTCATCCGTCGCATCAAGATATGCGGTGCTCAGGTTCACCACCGCCCCGTTCTGCGCATCGGTTTTCAGCGTGTTCCAGCTCATGGTCATACCGTAGCCGGTACGCCTGGACTGGTCGACCCAAAGGCCCTGCTGATTCTGATAGCCGTAGGCATTATTAACAAGGTTGCTCTCCAGCGCTGCAGCCACCGACCACTCTCCGGATTGCCACGCGGCTACAGGGCGCACGTAAACCACGTTTTTACGGCTATCCAGCGCGTTGCCGTGATAGTTCTGATCGACAAACAGCGAACTACCGTCCTCCACCAGCGTATTCACTTCAAAATACCAGTTATCAAGTGTTTTACTGAGCAGGAAGTTGCCTCCGCTGCTGCTGCGCCCGCGCCCCTCTTTCATCATGTAAATGTAACCGTAGCCGTCGGAATACAGGTCGTTGGCCGTATTACCAGAATATTCAATAAAGGTATCCTGATTAAGCGGAAACATATCAAAGGCCTCAAAACGACCCATTTTAATCTTCCAGTCATCCTGCTGGCCGAAGAAAAATGCCGCGTCATCAAGATTCGTTTTACCATTCATATCCGCAAGCGGCTGTACGCTGAAACCGGCATATTTCCCATTCGACCCTTTACGTAATCCATCAAAGCCAAGCAGGATACGCCCGTTAATATCCCAGCGCTCTTTATCGCCCGGCGCCCAGTTTTTATTAGCACTGGTTTTCAACGAGGTCAGACTGCCGGTACGGCTAGCGCCATCCATATTAAACTCAACGTCACCATAGAATTTTAATTCACCATAGTCATTAAGCTGTAATGCCGGCTTGGTTGGCGTCGCGTTGGCCATCGTTACCGGTGTATCCTGCCGTTTCAGCGCACGAATCTCCGTTTCCGCACGGACGGCCCGCTGCTCGGTCTCTTTCAGTCGCTGTTCCAGGTGCGCCAAACGCTCCTCGATAGATTGAGGTGCTTGGGCGTTCGCGCAAGCGCTTGCTAAAAACGTGAGCAAACATCCGACCCGGATTTTTTTTACATGTAAACCACCATTATTTTTCATCGTTAATCCATTATTATTTAATTTATATTTATGGGTGAAACTCGATGATGACGACAACAATTACTCCCGTCACACCAAACGGGTTATTAAAATATTTAAATCCTATGAATTGAAGAATTCGGGATGCGGTACAAGCGTACACAATACTTTGTTTTCCACATCCCTTGCATATGAAAATAGATTATTCGAGCTGCCAGGCCCCCGCCTCGGATATGGAGGCCGAACCGCTCCAGGCAAATAGCATTAGCTCACGGCGCGCAGCATCCGGGTAAATACGACTGCTGAGGCACGCTTCGCCATCATTGGCAAAAACTTCCACTGAAGAGCTATCAAAGAACAACCGCAGTTTCAGCGATGCTCCGGCGGTCAACGGTACGCTTCGTACTCCGCACAGGCCATACTGCGGATAACGGCGCTCCAGAACCAGACGCTGCATCTGCGCATCAACATAAACGCGCAGACCGTCGCCGAAGCTGATGCCGTACTGTTCTGCGTTGCTGTTAGCACAATCCCAATTTAGGATCACCTCCATCGCTTCGCAGTTTTCCACCATCGTGGTCTGCTGATTTTTCAACGTACTCACTGGCCATGGGAACCATGCGCCGCGCAGACCTTCAACCTCTCTGGCCGGGCGTATTTGCAGACGGTTATCTGCGCCGAGGCTCAGCTCTCGCGGAAGAGAGAGCATTCCCGCCCAGCCATCTTGCTGTTCGGGCAACGGCGATTCCCACATATCCAGCCAGCCGATAACGATGCGGCGGCCATCGGGAGTCAGGAAGCTTTGCGGTGCATAAAAATCATGACCGTGGTCGATTTCAATAAACTCGCTTTTGCGAACAAACGGCTGCCCCGGCTGCCATTCGCCAAGCAGATAGCCGCTCTGGAACAGATTACGGTTGTTGAAACCTTCAGCCGCCATCCCCTGAGGAGAAAACATCAGTATGCGTTTATCCTCGAGGGTGAAGAAGTCCGGGCACTCCCACATATAGCCCATCTCTTTTTCCGCCTCATCAAGAACTCCGGCATCGTGCCACTGATGCAGGTCTGCAGAGCGATACAGGCGCACCTGGCCGGTCTCGCCATCGCGAGCGCCGACGATCATGTACCAGCTATCCCCTTCACGCCACACCTTCGGATCGCGGAAATGGTGCAGGCCCGGCGGAGTATCCACCACGATCCCCTGACGCTCGAAGCAGACCCCGTCGCGGCTAGTCGCAAGACACTGCACCTGATAAAGGTTAGCCTCATCGCTGGCGTCGCCATGGAATTTATGCCCGGTATAAATCAACGCCAGGGTGTCGCCATCAACCACCGCCGAGCCAGAGAAACAGCCGTCTTTATCTTCCGGGCCTTCCGGGGCCAGCGCGACCGGCAGATGCTCCCAATGAACCAGATCTTTACTGCGTGCATGCCCCCAATGCATCGGCCCCCACTGCGTGGAATAAGGATGATGCTGGTAAAAAGCGTGATACCAACCGTCAAACCAGACCAGGCCGTTAGGATCGTTAATCCAGCCCGCGCGTGCGGCAAGATGGTAGCGTGGATACCAACGCAAGTTCAGCGTTTCACATTTAGCCTGCAGTTCCTGTTCAGCCTTGGATATTGAATACGTCATATTCTTTACTCTTTTCAATCATATAGCAGAAGGTTGCGACATCAGAGGATCTGAAGATAACTTACTGGAGCGCAACAGGAAGATGGAGATAAAGGTGGTGCAGAACACCAGTAGTCCCATAATCAGATAAGACTGGGCAAAGCCGTATTTTTCGTAGCTATAGCCTGCCAGCGGCGACAGTACCGAAGCGATAACCGAACTGGTACAGGCGAACCCCACCAGGTAGAGCGTGGCAGACAGGCGTTTGTCGAAATTCAAGCTGTTGTATTTAAAGATAGCGACCAGCAGGATCGGCAACTCTACCGCGTGCAACAGTTTAGTGATGGAAATCAGCAGCGGCCCTTCCACCAGCCCGGAGGCCACCATACGTAACGCCATCACCATCCCAGCGAAAATCAGGCCATTTTTTGCGCCGATGCGGTTCACTAACCACGGGGCGCAAAACATCCCGGCGGCTTCGAGGAACACCTGGAACGAGTTAAGATAACCGTACATGGCGTTGCCTTCCTGCAACGTGGCGAATTGTGAAGAGAAGTAAACCGGGAACTGCTGATCGTAAACGCCGTAAATACAGGTACCGATGACGAAAAATACCAGCGCCCAGAAGCGCGGTAACGTCAGCAGACGCAGCACGTCATCCAGCTTCACTTTGCCACCGGACACCGCCTCCTGCATCGCGTGCGGGGCAGAAGACACCCGCAACCGCGCCAGCAGGATAAAGAACACCAGCCCGGCACAGCTGGAGACCGCAAAGTTGAGTTTCGGGTTGATGTTAAACAGAAGTCCTGCGAAGAACGTCGCCACTGCCCAACCCAGCGATCCCCACATCCGCGCCTTGCCGAATTCGAACTGGCTCTGGCGCGCCACACGTTCGGTATACGATTCCAGCACGCCGATACCGCCGTTGAAGGTTATACCGATATAGATCCCACCGAAGAGGCTTCCGAGCAATATATTGATTTGTAACAGATAACTAAACAGCAAATAGGCAGGCCCGGAAAGGATTAACAGCCCGGTAAGGGTCCAGAGCAGGTTTTTACGCAGGCCGAGTTTATCCTGGATAAAGCCGTAGAAGATTTGCGCCAGTAGCGCGGAGACGGAGAGCACCGCGTAGATAATACCGGTATCTCCGGCTTTGAGCCCCACTTCCTGGTGCAACCAGATAGAGAGTAAAGAGCCAGTAGAGGACCAGGACACGAAAAAGAAGAACAGTAATGCACTGAGTAGTGGGTAGCTATGAGAGTGATGCGCTTTCATTATGGCATTCTCGTATTGGAGTAATGCCAGCATGGTAACGTTAACAAATAAAAAAGCGCTTGTCGTTTTGCTGAGATTCATGATGTTAATCACAAAAGTTAACGTTAACATTAAAAAAGTGAGATCGAGATCAAAAATTACTCGCTACGGTTCTTTCGCTTTCTACGACAGAATAGCCGCTGAACCTTTTACATCAGTAACTTCGTCGTATAGCCTGTTACCTGAAAGTAATGACGGGAGTAATAGATATGGCATCTCTGAAGGATGTGGCGAAACTGGCCAATGTGTCGCTCATGACGGTCTCCCGCGCGCTCAATAGCCCGGAAAGGCTAAAGCCTGAGACCCTGGCACGCGTGCAGATCGCCATCAATGAGACCAATTACGTTCCCGATTTGTCAGCGAAAAAAATACGCGGTGCTCATGCTACGCCGAATACTATCGGGGTGCTGGCTCTCGATACTGTTACCACACCATTCTCGGTGGAAATCACTTTGTCGATCGAAGAGACCGCCCGGGCGTATGGCTGGAACAGTTTCGTGGTAAATATGTTCTCTGACGATAACCCAGATACCATTGTCGACCTTCTGCTTTCACACCGGCCAGACGGCATCATCTACACCACCATGGGGCTACGTCAGGTGCCACTACCGCCCAAACTGCTCACCCTCCCGTGCGTGCTGGCCAACTGTGAAAGTTTGCACGATCCGGTAGCCAGCTACATTCCGGACGACGAACAAGGTCAGTTCGAGGCGGTGCAGGCTCTGCTCGCGGCAGGTAATCGTCAACCACTCTGCCTGCATCTGCCAAAACACCATCTTGCCACCTTGCGCCGCCGTCAGGGATTGGAGTGCGCCTGCCGGCAAGCAGGTATCAACCCTGACGCCCTCATGCATGTCTATATGGAGCATGGCGATGAGCACTACCGTGATATCCCAGCCATTGTGTTAGCGCATATCAAGCAGGGTAATCCGATGTTCGACTCAGTCATTTGCGGTAACGATCGTATCGCCTTTATGGTCTATCAGACGCTACTGGCGCAGGGCCTGCGCATCCCGCAAGATGTGGCGGTCGTGGGTTACGACAATATGGTTGGCATTGGTGAGCTATTCTTACCGCCGCTCTCGACGGTACAGCTACCGCATTACGAAATAGGTCGCCATGCTGCGCTGCATATTATCCAGGGCAAGACGCAGACCGATACGGTCAAAATACCAGCTCCCTTGCTCAACAGAGACTCGATCCATATCAAGCTGTGATTGTACAAAAAGAGTTACGGCGCACACCTTAGGGATAATTGGCTATCAATATGAATTAATGGAAAAAAACAAGCCCTATTTCAACACTCAGAAACACCCTGCAATAATTACGCATTGAAATATCCCTTCAATCGGTGTCTATTATTAGTGGGGGATCTCAACCCTTATCCTCTAAAAGCTTAAAAACGTTTCTTATCAACACCTCACGAATCATAAAATATGCCATACGCCTTTATGATAAAAATATCCAGCGGTTATTACCTATTTATTTAATCGCCCTTTTCGCCCTGCAAAATAAATTTAAGCTGCTATAATTTCTCCCGTAACAAAATAGGATTACACCCATCAAGAAGAGGATATCTATATGAGTACCGCTAAACTGGTGAAAACGAAATCTTCTGACCTGTTGTACACCCGTAATGACGTGGATGAGAAAACCAAGCAGGCCGCCATCAAGGCGCTGAACCATCAGGTTGTGCAGTTCATCGATCTGTCGTTGATCACCAAGCAGGCGCATTGGAACATGCGTGGTGCCAATTTTATTGCCGTGCATGAAATGCTCGACGGCTTCCGCACCGCCATCACCGACCATCAAGATACTTTTGCAGAACGTGTCGTACAGCTCGGTGGCGTTGCGCTGGGTACGGTACAGGTGGTGAATGACAAAACCCCGCTGAAAAGCTATCCGACCAATATTCACAGCGTGCAAGATCACCTGAAAGCGCTGGCCGATCGTTATGCAGCCGTCGCCAACGACATCCGCCAAGCCATCACGGAAGTGCCGGATGAAGACACCGCAGACATGTTCACCGCCGCATCGCGCGATCTGGACAAATTCCTGTGGTTTATCGAATCCAATATCGAGTAAAGCCAGGCATCTTGGCGGCGAAACAACAGGTTGTGGGCCTTGCCCCAGCCTGTTTTTTTATCTGTAAGCCGAGTGGTATAAAAAACAGGCTGGATTACACTGAATATGATCCAAGCAAGATTGCAAGCATTCACAGGTTCAATAGTGAGGTGGGCATGGCAGGCGGATGGACAGCAGACGGCGCGGTGCAGGATCAAATCGACTCAACGGTAGATGATGCCGTGCAACGTGCTCGTCAGGCGCTCGGCCATGGCGAAAGCGAGCACTATTGCCAGGAATGTGGCACAGAGATCCCCGAAGCCCGGCGTCTGGCGCTGCAAGGGGTGCGCTACTGTGTTAACTGCCAGACTGAAATGGATAAAAAGCAGGCCTCCAGTAGCCTGTTCAATCGCCGGGGCAGCAAAGACAGCCAGCTGCGTTAACCCTACTTCCCTTCAAAACACGCCAGTTTGCACCAAATGAAATCTGACTATAGCTATAAAGTTAGAGTTAGTTATCATTATTGATCGATAATTGTTAATTATCGGTTGTTTCCCGGCTATTGTTTAGTTGATGATAGCTCAGTTGCACCACGGCGGTCGCGATGCACCATTTTGGTGCCCGCCGGTGGTGCATAAAAATTATAATTGGCTATCCAAACCCAACATCATAACGCAAACCCTTGTTTTTACAATGATTGCAAACTTGGCACGATTCTTCCATAGCACAAAATGCAACATAAAAAATGGGTAATCCGCAACCTGTACAGGAATTCCTCTCATGAAGTCTATTTTTAAAGTTTCCCTGGCCGCACTTTCCCTGGCCTTCGCCGTTAGCTCTCACGCAGCAGACAAGCTGGTTGTCGCCACGGACACCGCTTTCGTGCCGTTTGAATTCAAACAAGGTGACCAATACGTCGGTTTCGATATCGACTTGTGGGCGGCGATTGCCAAAGAGCTGAAGCTGGATTACACCCTGAAGCCAATGGACTTTAGCGGTATCATTCCTGCGCTGCAAACCAAGAACGTCGATCTGGCGCTGGCAGGTATCACCATTACCGACGAACGCAAAAAAGCGATCGAATTCTCCGACGGCTACTACAAAAGCGGCCTGCTGGTGATGGTTAATGCTGACAACAACAGTGTAAAAGGCATCCAGGATCTGGATGGCAAAGTGGTGGCAGTGAAGAGCGGCACTGGCTCGGTGGATTACGCCAAGCAGCACATCAAAACCAAAGATCTGCGTCAGTTCCCGAACATCGACAACGCCTATATGGAACTGGGCACCAAGCGTGCTGACGCTGTGCTGCACGATACGCCAAACATCCTTTACTTCATCAAAACCGCGGGCGCTGGCAAGTTCAAAACCGTAGGCGAATCCATTGAAGCCCAGCAGTATGGCATCGCCTTCCCGAAAGGCAGTGACGAACTGCGTGAAAAGGTCAACGGCGCGCTGAAAACTCTGCGCGACAACGGGACTTACAACGAAATCTACAAAAAATGGTTTGGTACCGAACCTAAGTAATTGATGAAGTTAATAAGCCAATAAGTTATTAGTTAAGCACAGGGGAGGTGTACCCGCCCCCTGTGCTTTGTTGTTTATTGATCCCCTTGCTTGGATCACCGGGAGATAACGCTATGCAATTCGACTGGAGCGCCATTTGGCCCGCCATCCCAATTTTGTTAGAAGGCGCCAAGATGACCCTATGGATTTCGGTCCTCGGTCTGATTGGCGGCCTGATCATCGGACTGGTTGCCGGTTTCGCACGTACCTATGGCGGCTGGATCGCCAACCATGTGGCACTGGTATTCATTGAAGTGATCCGCGGTACGCCGATTGTGGTACAGGTGATGTTTATCTACTTTGCCCTGCCCATGGCCTTTAGCGATTTCCGCATCGATCCTTTCACCGCCGCCGTGGTCACCATCATGATCAACTCGGGCGCCTACATTGCGGAAATTACCCGTGGCGCGGTGTTGTCGATCCACAGCGGCTTCCGTGAGGCCGGGCTAGCACTGGGGCTGTCGCGCCGCGAAACCATCCGCTATGTGATCATGCCGTTGGCTCTGCGCCGTATGCTGCCGCCGTTGGGTAACCAATGGATCATCAGCATCAAGGATACTTCGCTGTTCATCGTGATCGGGGTAGCGGAACTGACCCGTCAAGGGCAGGAAATTATTGCCGGTAACTTCCGCGCGCTGGAGATCTGGAGCGCCGTAGCGGTGATTTACCTGATTATTACCCTGATGCTTAGCTTCGTGCTGCGTCGTCTGGAAAGAAGGATGAAAATCCTGTGATTGAATTTAAAAACGTCTCCAAGCACTTCGGCCAGACCCAGGTGCTGCACAATATCGACCTGAACATCAAACAGGGTGAAGTGGTAGTGATTATCGGGCCTTCTGGCTCCGGTAAGTCAACTCTGCTGCGCTGCATCAACAAGCTGGAAGAGATCACCAGTGGTGAACTGGTCGTAGACGGCCTGAAGGTGAACGATCCTAAGGTTGACGACCGCCTTATCCGTCAGGAAGCCGGTATGGTGTTCCAGCAGTTCTACCTGTTCCCGCACCTGACTGCGCTGGAAAACGTGGCCTTTGGCCCGATCCGCGTACGGGGCATGAAGAAGGCAGAAGCCGAGAAGCATGCGCGCGTTCTGTTGGCCAAGGTAGGTCTGGCCGAACGGGCTCACCACTACCCTTCCGAGCTTTCCGGTGGACAGCAACAGCGTGTCGCTATCGCCCGGGCGTTAGCAGTGAAGCCTAAAATGATGCTGTTCGATGAGCCCACCTCGGCGCTCGATCCGGAATTACGTCACGAAGTGCTGAAAGTGATGCAGGATTTGGCCGAAGAAGGCATGACGATGGTGATCGTGACTCACGAAGTCGGCTTTGCCGAAAAAGTGGCCTCACGCCTGATCTTTATCGACAAAGGCCGGATCGCCGAAGATGGCAACCCTCATGACCTGATCAACAACCCGCCAAGCCCACGCCTGCGCGAGTTCTTACAGCACGTTTCCTGAAGCGATAATAAAAAGCCCCGCAAGGGGCTTTTTATTGATGCCAATATTGATCAATCCCATGTTCAACCTAAGAGCGACGCTCGCTGCGCGCGTTCAACAGTCTGCAACTCTGCAAAACCTCAGTGGATCACATCGCCCTGTTTGACCGAGGTAAACGCCTGCATCAGCTTGACCACGTCCTGCATACCCACATTAACCTGATTGATTACCTCCCCGGCATCCTTGGCTAGCGCCACGCCGCCGCCCGCCTGTTCCACGCAGGTCACCATCTTGTTGATAGCCGCCGTTACCCCCTGCTGAATGGTTTTGGTAACTTGCTCAATCTCGCTGGCCGCCTTACGGGACTGTTCGGCCAAGGTACGCACCTCATTAGCCACTACCGAGAAACCGCGCCCATGCTCACCCGCATGCGCCGCTTCGATCGAGGCGTTAATCGCCAGTAGATTGGTCTGGGCGGCAATTTTGCGGATCGCCTCAACCATATTGCCAATCTGTTGCGAACAGCGCCCCAAGTCGCTGACCACGTCTGAAGTCTGCCGCGCGGCCACCTCTACCTGCTGCATGCCCTGCACCGCCTGCTGAACAATGATCGCCCCTTGGGCAGCGGTTTTATCGGTCCCCATGGAGAGATGGTGGACATTTCGCACCATTTCCTCTTCATGCTGCTGTTGGAAAGTCTGGCGGGTGATGTCCTGGGCAATTTTCACCACCTTTAATACCCGCCCTTCATTGTCGATGATTGGGTTATAGCTGGCCTCCAGCCATACCCGCTCCCCACGCCGGTTGAGGCGTTCGAAACGCCCGGTCAAAAACTCCCCCTGGGCCAGCCGTTGCCAGTGCTGATGATACTCGTCAGAGTCGGCGAACTCCGGCGTACAAAGTATGCTGTGTGCCTGGCCGCGTGCCTCTTCCAGCCGATAGCCCATCAGATCGAGCATATTGTCGTTGGCATCCAGGATAATGCCGGTTGGCGAGAAGGTGATCATCGCCATTGAGCGATTCAGCGCCGTTAACAGGCTCTGATGCTCCTGGGCCTGAGTGATACGGCTGGTCACCTCGCTGGCGATCTTGATAATCTCCACCACCTGACCGTGCTTATTTAACACCGGGGTATAAGTTCCCTGCAGCCAGACCACTTCACCGCCCTTGCGAATACGCCTGATATTATCGGTAATGGCTTCGCCTCTATTTAACCTTTGCCAATGCCGCTGATAGGCCGGGCTGACGGCATAGTTTTGATCGCAGAAAATACGATGATGCTGACCAATGACTTCCTGGCGCTCAAACCCCATAGTTTGCAAGAACAGATCGTTGGCACGTAATACGGTGCCGTCGGGTTTAAATACGATCATCGCTACCGCATCTTCAATGGCGTCCAATTCGGCACGCCACGGGCTGCTGGACTGACGGAGGTTTAAAAACATCGGGTACATCCTTCTGGCAGATGGAGTTAACGGCAAGCACTCTCTATTTTTCTGCATTTCTTGCTCGCCAGTAAGCGCGCTATCGCCCTGAATATTGCGCACGACAATACTCCAGATTAACTGGATAAAAACGGTTATTAAGCTAGGTAATTATTGTTTTTTTTACTAATGAGCAGCGTGGGAATTTATTAACAATATTGAGGATAACGCAAGCCAGACAGAATGAAAGGAACGACAGAATAAATAATCGTTGCCGGCAAGATCGCCGGCAACGGTCTGGTAATTACTGCCAGCGTTCTGCCGCCCAGGCGGCTTGCTGCTCGGCATCAAGGAAGGTCCAGGCCACAAAGCGGCTAATCTTCTGCCCCTGTGCCATTTCGATGGTGCGCACCTCTGCGGCCCCGGCCTGCTTGAGCGCATAATAAATCGCAGGCAGCGTGGTGTTTTTAGAGATCAGCGAGGTGAACCACAGGCAGTTCTTGGCTTTGCCGACGCTCTCTTCCACCATCTTGCGAACAAAGGCCTCTTCGCCTCCTTCGCACCACAGTTCGTTGTTCTTGCCACCGAAGTTCTGCACCGGCTTTTCCGCCACTGCTCCTTTACCCAACTTATGCAACTTGAGGCGGGTGCTGGCGCGCGCTTCCTGCTCGGAACCGTGGAACGGCGGGTTACACAAGGTAGCATCGAAGCGCTCGGCAACGCCGATAATGCCGTTAAAGATACACTCCTGCTGCTTCTGCTGGCGCAGGCGCACGGTATTTTTTAACGTCGGATTCATTGCCACGATCATCTTGGCGGCCCCCAGCGAGACCGGATCAGTTTCCGAGCCGGTAAAGCGCCAGCCATATTCGCGCTGGCCGATGATAGGGTAAATACAGTTGGCCCCCACGCCGATATCCAGGATCGCCACGCCTTTACCCCGCGGGATCTCGCCGCCGTTGCTGGTCGCCAGCAGATCGGCCAGGTGATGCAGATAGTCAGCACGCCCTGGGATCGGTGGGCAGAGATAGTCGGCCGGGATATCCCAATGTTCGATGCCATAAAAGTGCATCAGCAAGGCACGGTTGAGCATTTTCACCGCGGCAGGATCGGCGAAATCCACCGAGATATCGCCCCAGGCGTTGGGCTTCACAAAGGGTTCCAATCCCGGACAGGTGGCGATCAAGGTAGGGAAATCATAGCGTGAGCGATGGCGATTGCGCGGATGCAGGCCGCTTTTCTGCTGCGGGAAACTTTTCTTTTTTTCCACCGTGACGGGCTCTCTGAAAGGGTTTTCTGGCGCGTAAGATAGCATAAAGCCCGGCGAGGCGCTTGCCGCTGAGGTGAAATGCGCCAAAATGGTAGGATTACGGGACCGGTGCAACGCCCCTCACCCCAAACCTCTCCCCAAGGAGAAGGGACCGATCGGGTTAACTTGAAGTTAGAGTGACTCACCTTAGATGAGGGGGGTGATCGATGAGACTACTTCTTTACTTCCAAACGAGCAGGGGCGATCAGCTCCCTCTCCCTGTGGGAGAGGAGACCGATCGGGTTGACTTGAAGTTAGAGTGACTCATCTTAGATGAGGGGGGTGATCGATGAGACTACTTCTTTACTTCCAAACGAGCAGGGGCGATCAGCTCCCTCTCCCTGTGGGAAAGGAGACCGATCGGGTTGACTTGAAGTTAGAGTGACTCATCTTAGATGAGGGGGGTGATCGATGAGACTACTTCTTTACTTCCAAACGAGCAGGGGCGATCAGCTCCCTCTCCCTGTGGGAGAGGGTTGGGGTGAGGGGACGAGCTGGCTGCGCTGTGCCCAGTACGCCAGCAGGTGCAGGCTGGCAGAATAGTAATCCTCATCCGGTGCCAAGCGATCTTTCAGCGGCCCCCGATCTCCCACCGTCAGATCCCTGACCGCCCTCATTCCCGGGCTTTGATTATACTCGGCGCGCTGGCCGCCAAGCACATCCAGCCAGGCTGGTGTCGCCCGGCGATCAAAGCCGCGCCAAAAGCTGGCAAAGGGGCTTAGTGACAGGCTGTCGGCCTTGTCCCAATAGAGATAGAGCGGAACCCGCACCGCATCAAAACCAAATCGCGGCGCCCAGTCGCTGGCCGGAGTCATTTGCCCATTGGCCTGTAGCGTGACCCAGTCGCTGGGTAGATGCTGTTTGCCAAAGCGCATTCTGCTGACCATGGTCATGCTATCGTCGATAAGCTTTTTCCACGCCGGCAAATGGCTTTCTTGGTAAAATGCGTGCCAGGCGGGAAAGACAAAATAGGAAGGATTAACGATCACCGAACCGTTCTGCCTGAAACCGCTAGCGCCAGGCAACATCACCCGATAACCGGCATAGTCGATGACGGTATGTTTGAGCAGAGCTTGCTGTATCTGCGCCGAGGAAGCCAGATAGGCAGGCACATTCCAGCGTTTCCCCGCCTTCAACAAGGCCCAGGCAATTAGGATATCGCCATCGGTGGCATTGTTTTTATCGGCTATCGGCACCGCCTTCCCCGGTTCATAGCGCCAGGAAAACAGGCCGATATCCTGGCGATACAAAGTGTTGTGGGTCCATCGCCAAAGATTGTCAAACGCAGGACGGTCGTCATTGTAGACCGCCAACAGCATGGCAAACCCTTGCCCTTCGGTATGGCTGACGTTGTTATTGCCGGTATCGGCAATCCGTCCGTCAGCTAACAGAAAACGCTGTTTGTATTGCGCCCAACCGCTGTCGGCAGCCTGAGCACCAAGGGACAACACCAACCCCAGCCAAAGCAGGAGTACGCGAAGCCTACCAAACCTGCTTTTCGCCATCATGTTTACCTGCGTTGCTCGTTTCTATAGCAAAAGACCAGGGTGTTATCCTTGGCCGGGCTGCGCCAGCGTAGGGAAACATGCGCCTCACCGCCCTGAGCCAGCAGCCAGGCGTCATAGGCCCCCTCGAGCACCGTGGCAAAAGAGAGTGCCCAGACGTCTTCGTTGGCCGGATCGGCACTGTGCGGGTAGGCATAATGGGTCAGGATCATCTGTTCGCCATTGGCCTCAATCTGCACCCTGCCCCAGTCAAACTGACGTAGTAAGGCATTGAGAGCATCCTCCAACTCTCCCACCGTTTCCGCCTCCGGCAATGGCAGCTTCTTCGCCAGGTTACTCCCCATCAAACGCAGAAAGTCGCGGCTGTCCGCATCATCAGCAGAAGCCAGAATGCCGGAGAACACCACTTCGATCAGATCCTGCCAACCCGCCTTAAACTGACGCTGGCGATAATAATCAAGCTCATACCCGGTAGTGTTAATATCTTGCATGGTTATTTTCCATCTAACAGATATTTAAAATAGAGCAAAGCCGTGCTCTCGGAATAGCTGCCGAAAGTGTCATAACCCAACTGCCCCCCAACCAACACGCTTGGCGTGACCTTATAAGTCCCCCCCGCCTTCAGGCTGTAGCCAATGCCACTCTTGTCCTCGCTGGCATATCTGGCCTCTTTGCCGTAACCCTGGCTGACCAGGCTTTCCAACTGAGACTGAAGAGCCGGATCGTTCGGGTAATACAGGCTTTCCTGATTGTTATAGGTCTGATAACCCACGTTGCCGCTCAGAATATAGGTGAAGTTATCCTGTTTTTTGGTGTACTCCACCGGCAGCGAGATGCTGAGATAATCCTGCGGGCTGAAGTAGCCCCCTTGACCGTAGCTGAAGTAACTGAGGTTTTTGTCAAAATCCATATAGTTGACGTTAACGCCCACCTTCAGCTCGCTATCATCATCCTTATAAGGGCGAATGTAGGCTCCCAGAATGCCGGTCACGCTATGGTTATCCGCCACGTTATCACCCACGTAGCTGTAATAACCCGCGCCACCGTAAGCTCCGAGCACGCCATCATCGTATCCAAGATTTACTCCGCCGCCGTTCTTGGTCACCGCCCCCCATTTCTTGCCGGTGATGGTATCTTCGGTCCCGACATAGGAGAGCAGGCTATCTTTTACCGCGCGACGTTCAAGCGTCATATCCAGCGTTGAGTGTTCGGTCAGCTTGGGTGACCATTTCACGCCACCCACTATCGAACTGATGCCGCTGCCCATTGGCGTACTGCCCACGTCCAGCTTATAGCTGTCACCGCTTAGTGCCAACGCCAGTTCTACCCCGGTATCTTGCTGCTGCCCCGGTGAGTCGGCATAGATATCGTTAGGGCCAAAGGTCTTCGGCTGTGTCACCAGGCCAGCCAGCGTCTGCCTTTCGTTATAGGCCTGATCCTGCGCCACCGTGGCAGCGGCACACTCTGGCGAAGTGGCGTCAATAGAACACAGGCTATCGCGGGTGGCATGCAGTTGCTGATAACGCAGATCGGCGGCCTGTGCGGCAGCAATCGAGGTCTGAGAGGCAACGACGGAGGCCTGAGTCGCAGCCTCGATAGCCCTGGCCTGTTGCAGCGCACCGGTACCAAAGCGGCTGTTGGCGCTGTCGGATGGTGTACCGGATTTCAGCATCACCGGTGTCACATCAACACTGAGTCTGCCATTATCGAACGGCATGCCTGACAGGGTGATTGGGCTTCTCACTTCCGTGATATTACTCAGGCCGTTTTCACCACTGCTGTTATCACGCAATGAAATATTCCCCTGAACCCAGGTGGCGGTCTTGTCCTGCACCTCGTCCATCAGCTTATCAATCTGCTGCAAGGTCGGGTTTTTCACTACCTCCGCAGGAGCGCGCGCGTAACCTGGGGCTGCAACTTGCCAAGGCAGCACCTCACCGTAAGCCGAGGAAGAGGTATTCACGCTCGACGATGCCGTGCTCTGCGCGGCAAACGGATTATCCGCCAGCCGCAAACCGCCAATCACTGCAGGCCCCCCGCCTGGCGCACCGCTTACGCCATTGACTCGGTTTTTCGCCTCACGCAGAAACACCATCGCCTGTGGATAGTTACCGTCCGCTTGAGCCACGCGCGCCGCCAGCAGCAACTGATCCGGCGTTTTAAGCGCAGGCAAGCCGCGCAGCAACTGTTTGGCTCGATCGACATCGCCATCGGACAATGCGACCCCGACGGCACCTTCGCGCGCCCCTTGGTTCAGGCTGTCACGGCTGAGCAGGTAGTTGTAAACCTGCCCGGCCTCTTTGTTCATATTGCCAGACTGATAGAGACGCCCCATCGCCAGCATGATATCGGTATTTTGCGGATCGTTTTGCAACGCGCCGATCAGCTTGTCATACGCGGCGCTATACTGCCCCTGCAAACGCAGTTTATCCGCCTCATTGATCACGCTGCCGTTGCGCAGTTGGCCAATCTCGCGGGTTGAACTGCGCGCCCGCAACGCCGGGTTATTCAGCCAGGCATCGGCTTCCTGGCTTAACCCGGCCTGATTGAGCACCGCTATCTGGGCCGCGTAATCCCCCGCATTGCCTTTGACTCCCAAACGCATGTTGTCACGCACCAGTTGGACCGCCGTTGAGGTATCCCCCACCGTCATCAAATCTTTTGCCAGCTCCCCAAGGGCCGCGGGTTCAGTCGGAGGCTTCTGCGCCAACTGCCGCAAGATGACCGCCGCGCTGGCCGTGTTACCCTGGCGAAGATAACTTTCTGCACTGGCCCGCTGCTGGTTGGCCGACGCAGTGGCCACCAGAGCCCGCATGCTGCTGTTCTGCCTCCCTTGCGGGATACGCGCCATCAGGGTGGAAACGTTCAGCCAGTCGTTACGTTCTGAAGCAAACAGCGCTGCCGCGTACAGGCTATCTGGCGAAGCACCAACCTGCATCAGCGGAGAGATCAAGGTTTGCGCCTGCAACTCTTGCCCCTGTTTGTTCAGGATGCGTGCCATATCCAGCCGTACCCAAACGTTCGAAGGCTGCTTTTCCAGCGCCTGTTGCAAGATCATCATCGCACGCTGCGGATCGCCATTCTGCATGGCGGCCTCGGCCTGCCTGCGCTGAGGATCAACATTCACCCCCGCCACCGCCTGCTGGACTTTAGGCCGTTGATCGGCTGGGATAGTTTGCAGTATCTGCGCAGCTTGCGGGCCTTTGTCACGCTGTTGCTGCAACAAATAATACAGCCCCAGCCTGGCATCATTATTCTGCGGATTTTGCGCCAGCAAGCCGCGATACATCTGCTCGGAGGCAGTGAAATCCCCTTTCTTACGAGCCAGATCGGCCCGGAACAGCGTCGCCGCGTTGCCTTTATCCCCTGTAGCACGGCTCAGGGGCGCACTGATCGCCAAGGCTTCATCCAATTGGCCTGCGTTGGCAGCCTGCTTGGCTTTGTCCAATGTCGCGTAAAACGCCGCTTCCTGAGCCAACGCCCCCCACTGCGCACTCTGTGGGCCGCCCTGTTTTGCCGCCTGGGTGAGGTAGTTTTCTGCCTGCGCGAAGTTTCCGCTGCGCATCGCCGTAAATCCCATCCCGGCCAGGGCATCCGCATCATTCGGGTTGCTGGCCAAGATAGCGGCAAACTGATCCTTGGCGCTGCCCAGATCCCCTTTATTCAGTTCGGAGAACCCAACGCCTTTGGCCGAGCCGGCAATATTCTGCTGATAATAGGCCGCCACGGCCTTGTCCGCCGGATGCCGTTGCTGATAGGCATCATACAGCGGCTTGTCAGCCGGTTGCGGTGCCAACCACAGCAGCGCCTGTTTCAACGCCTGATCGGCCTCATTATTGTTCGGAGCCATCGCCGCCAACATATCGATCCCCTCACGACGGGTCGATTCCTGATAGGTCAGCACCTTGCCCAGCACCACACGGGTTTGCGTGTCATTGGGTTGCATAGCCAGCCGCTGCTTGAGGCCATCAATCGCCTCCTGCCTGCCCGCAGGTGAACCTGCCAAAGTGAGGTAATACTCATTGGCAAGGTTATCGATCGGTGTCTTGCCGTTGAACACCGTCTGATAAGCCGCAGCCGCCTGGGCAAACTCCCCTTTCGCCGCCAACTGCCGGGCCTGCGCCAACAGACTTTTGGAGACCGACGGAGCCGCTTCGGTGCTGCTCAACGCCTGGAGGCGAGGATCATTGGGCGCGATAGCGCTCAGTTTTTTACGCCAGATTTCGGCCTTGGCCTTATCCCCGCTCTGCATGGCATACAGAGATAGCAGATACATCGCCTCGGCGTTGTTCTCGTCGATCAGCAGGACTTTCTGCAACGCCCCCTGGGCCAGTTCATCATGCGATTTGTCATGCCAGTAAGCCGCCTGTTGAAACAGGGCTTTCAGCGCGGGGTTATTGTCATCCGCCAACGCCGACACCGAAAAAATCGTCAGCCCAGCCAGAGAGACCCAATACAATTTCTTTTTCAGCAATAGGTTCATTGGCGGCTCCTGTCTAGCTTCTGGTCGAGACGTGTTTTAACTTTCATCTTCTGCATCTCTCCCCAGGCGTTTGGTGGCGTGCTTGCGTAGCAAAATATACAGCCCCAGCCCCAACACCACGGAAATCCCCAACACGGTCAGGGATAAAAGCACCACATGTTTACTGGCATACCAGATAAAGATCAGATACCAGGGCAGATCCCCACTCGGGAACTGTTCGCCAACCTGGAAACTGCGTACGCCGTTCTGATCGGTGATCACCGCCAGATCGCCACGCACTCCGGCGTTGATCTGGGCCAATTTCAGATCGCCATAGATCTTGTTCAGGTCATCGTCGGAAGAGGCGCTGGCCACCACCACCACCCGTTGCGGATCCCAACCGGAACGGAAACTGAAAAATCCACGCCAGTCCGTCAATGAGGAGAGATAACGATCGGCGTCGATGCCTTGGGTCCGCCAGTTACCTTTCAGGTAGGACTGCAGTTTTTCCAACGTAGACTGCGCCTTGACCGCCAACCCACCGCTATCGTTTAGCGTAAAAGGCACCTGTTGCAACAGCCGCTGATAGAAAGTGCTCTGAGCCAGTGAGGCGACCACCAGCACATCCTTGCCCTTGAAGTCGTCCAACTCGCTCTCATTGCCTCGTAGGCCAAAGCGGATATCCACATTGCCAATCGAGCTGCCGGTAGCCGCGCCTGAGCGAGCGGTCAGATTCAACAGCGCGCGGACTTCGTTGTCCGTGGGTTTTTCCGCCATTAACAGCACGGTTTGCGAGAAGTCCGCCAGCTTGGAGAATGGGAAGGAGGCCCCAACGAAATAAGAGAGGTTAGGCAACTCGGTGAAATGGTAGGTATCGCTCAGATCAATATACGAGTTGGGCCCGATATGGCTCTTGAGAGTGTTGCTATCCGTCGGATCGCAGGAGGCGCCGTTTTTCGGCACGATAGAGAAATAAAGCTCCAGCATGTTGTCGCCGTAAATCAGATACGGTGGCAGGGCCAAGGTATATTGTTCCTGGCGAATATCGCCGCCAAACTGGTGCCACAGCAACTCCAGCTGTCCGCGTTTGTTCACCGAAAGGTTACTCAGGAAAGTGCCATTCAGCGTGGCACTGAGCTGGGATTTATTCTCATCGATCCAGTTGTCGGTGGGGAAACGGTAGTTGATTTGCAGCGGGACGTTTCTGCCATCCCACATAAACAGGTCCGGGGCGGCACGGAAAGCAACGCGCACCGCGTCATGGTAAACGCCGGTGACGGTCAGTTCCTCATTACTGGCCACCAGCTTGTCAAAGCTGACCGGCTTGCTGGTATCGATCCAGCGCGGGGCGTCGTAGGGCTGGCGCAGCGGAATAGTCACCGGCTTCACCGCCAGCAACGCGGTTTTCTCCGGCAACGGCTGGCTGACCAGACGATAGGCTGCCTGGCGCATCTCGGTGGCGTTACGCCCCATCACCAGCAACAGCTTGTAAACCGGGTTCAGCGGATTATCAATCATCTGAATGGTCGGGCCATCGGCCTGTGGCAGAGTCAACTGGCCAATCTGCTCGCCGGGGCGCGCAAAGATAATGCCGTTCTGTTCGGGCAAGCTATCCTGCAATACCTGAAAGTTCAAGTTATTATGGCGCGTTACCTTCCCCAGATAAGAGCTGACGATAGCGGAGGCTACCACGTCTTCCGGCCGTTTTTCCTGGCCGAAGATCACGTCCACCAAGGTGGGTTGCATGGTCTGAGGATCAAAGAACGGATTGGGGAAACGGCCGAGGTTCGGGCTGATATTCAGCACCTGGTTTTCCAGATGTAACTGGCTGGTTGGCAGCACCTTGAGCCAATATTTATTGGCCGCCCCCTTTTCGCACAGCATGGCCGCATTGCTGCCATTGCCAATGCTGAAACTCAGGTTGTTGCGCGCTACGATCATGGCGGCCGGGATCGGTACCTGCAAACTGACCTTGCCTTCATGCAATTGGTTCAGCTTCTGGGTGCTCAAGGGTTGCCCATTGAGCATCAGTTGCAGCTCGGTATCGGTTCCTATCAGGGCCGGGGAAATGTCGAGATCCAGCACCAGATTGCCGTCCGTTACCACCCAGTCCGAGGGTAAGGTAAAGGTGAAGCCGGACTGCTGTTGCCAGTTGCTCAACGTCAATCCTGTGGTTTGCCCCATATCGCCCACGCTGAGCGTGGAAGCGAGCGACTGATTGAAGACGGTAACCGGTGGCGTAGCGATATCAAGCGGAGCAGTTTGCTCAACACTGCCCGGCACTGCACCCGCTGGTGGAGCATCTGTTGGACGCGGCAAGGTAGGAAAACCTGGCATCTCGACACCATCGCTGGCATGTGACGGCGCAGGCTGCGGATCGGCTGCAAGGGCAAGACCAGAAAGCCCCATCCCCAACATCAGGCCGCTGACCAGAGCAATGAGCGTAGATCTGCCTGTTGGCAACTTGGTTTTCACCCGGCTCATAGGGCTTGTTCCTTATCCCGCTTTAGTTCAGGCCGCTTCTGCTGCTTTTTGGCCCGACGATCGCGCCAGGAAAAATAGAAAAACTCGAAAATACAGCGCAGGACGCCCAACAACGAACGCAGTGGCCGATCCTGTGGGAAAGGTTTGGTCTGGATCCAGGCATCTGCCCGCGCCAATACTACCCGCACCAGCTCCCGTCGTTTCTCAATCGGCATCTCTTTGAACATTAACCGGGTCACCGACTTGTCGACATCGATCAACTCTACCGGGAAACAGACGGCCCCAGACTTGAGCGATATTTCCACCTCTTCGATCGGATCGTTGAGGAAGCGCTCGTCCGGCGTTTTCAATTTGACCCCACCCATCGAAAGATCCAGGGTTTCGGTACGCATCGCCGCGCCACTGGCAAAGTACAGCACTGCAGGCAAGGAGGCATCGATACGGATGGTTTTTCGCACCTGGCGAGTTTCCCGCGCTACGGCAATGGCGGCCAGCAGGATAATCATGCTGAAACTGGCCCAGGCAATATTAAGCCAAATAACCTGCGGGTTAGCACCATAGTGATCCGGCATCACCAGGCGGATCCCGCCCCAGGCAGTACCGATTAACAGCAAGGACACGGCGATAATATGCGGCCGGACAATATGGGAGTCGAAATAGTTAACATCCAGCAACGCGCCTTTATCCGTCACGTTAAACTTGCCGTGTTTTGGCGAGATCATCGTCAACAGGGTCGGTATCACCAGGTGGAAACACATCACCGTCTCATAGATTTCCCCCCAGAACGAATAGCGATAGCGTCCGTTGGCTCTGGAGTTGATATAGATCGACATCACCAGATGCGGTAACACATAAGCGAAAATCAGCCCGGCGGAGGAGGCGATGATATTGAGGTTGAACAGCAGATAAACCAGCGGTGCCACGCAGAATATCACCCTGGGTAAGCCGTACTGGAAATGCAGCATGGCGTTCAGATAGCATAAACGCTGCTGCCAGGTCAGGCCGCGCCCCAACAAGGGATTATCCACCCGGAAGATCTGCGTCATACCGCGCGCCCAGCGGGTACGTTGGATCACGTGCAGCCCCAAGCGTTCGGTGGCCAGCCCGGCTGCCAATGGCAACGCCAGGAATGCCGTGTTCCAGCCTCGACGCTGCATCTTCAAGGCGGTGTGGGCATCTTCGGTCACGGTTTCTACCGCAAAACCGCCCACCTCCTCCAGCGCCGAACGGCGGATCACGGCACAGGAGCCGCAGAAGAAGGTGGCGTTCCAGTTATCATTACCCTGTTGCACCGGCCCATAGAACAGTGCGCCTTCGTTAGGGACTTTGCTCGCCTCTGACAGGTTGCGTTCAAACGGATCCGGCGAATAGAAATAGTGCGGGGTCTGAATCAACGCCAGACGCTCATCCACCAGGAAGCTGCCGACCGTCGCCTGCAAGAAGGCGCGGGTTGCTACGTGATCGCAGTCAAACACGGTGATCAATTCACCCTGAGTCACTTTCATCGCGTTATTCAGATTGCCCGCTTTGGCATGGTGGTTATTGTTGCGGGTAATATAGCCTACACCCGCATCGGCACAGAATACGGCAAACTCATTACGTTTGCCGTCATCCAGCACGTAGATTTTCATCTTGTCTTTCGGGTAGTCAATGCACTGCGCCGCCAGTATGGTGTCGCGCACCACGTCCATACTTTCGTTGTAAGTAGGAATATAGACATCTACCGTTGGCCATAGCGACGTGTCGTCGGGCAGCGGTTCAATAGTGCGTTTTAATGACCAGGTAGTCTGAATATAACCAAACAGCAATATCACCAGGGCATACAGCTCGGTGATAAACAGGGCAATACCCAACACCGCCTCCAGGGTACTGTTGAAATGCAGGGTTTCTGTCGCGCGCCAGTAGATGTAACGTAATGACATCAGGGTCGACATCACAATCATTACCAGGGTAACTTTTTTGCTTTTACTCACCCCTAAAATAAACACGATCGCTATGCAGATCAGGCCAAAGATATACTGATTATCACTGCTCATGGGGGCAATGATAATCAACAGCATAAAAGGTAAGGCCAACAGCAGTAAGAAATAAAAGAGTATTTTATTCATAACTAACCAGACAATCCTTACGAAGAGCCATAAATAGACGTAGTATGATGATACGTACCATCTCCAACACTAAGCCCTAAAATTACTGCGACCTTTTTACTGATCTGCTCAATATCAAATGCAGCAGCCGACACCGGGCTAATATCCATGATCGCCCGTTGCGATGCGTTGGCCTCTGGGACACACTCATCGCGGTGAATGGTTCCTAGCAGTTTGTCTTGCAAACGCTGCTCAAAGAATTGCGTCACGTCCCTGCTCAACGTACGCCGCATGTCACTCTGGTTTACCACATAATACTCGCCAACTTCATTGCTGGCAGGCGCACTCATAAACTTATGCTGCTCAATAGTGGGTAATAAACTGAGCGATGCGGTATCGGCCAGCAATACCATAATGCGCATGTCCGCAGCGGCCTGCATGGCCTGCACTGCCGCATTGCGCCCCGGTGGCATATCGGCGATCACCACCATGCCTGGGATCTTCAGCACCGAACTCAGGCCACGTTGAATGAACATTGGCTCATTGAGCAGATTGTCATCGAACTGAAGGCGCTGCTCATCAGTGACGTCGCCGTAAGGTAAAACGAACAGGTTCGGCCCAACTTTAAGAATAAACTGACTCCAATCGGATAAAATTGCCGACTGGGCAACAAAACCTCGGTTATCGGCAATAGGCACGCCAAAATGCAGCCTTAACGCATTCTGCGTGTCGAAGTCGACAACCAACACCTTACTGCCGCTACGGGCCAATGCATAAGCCAGATTAGCAGTAACCGTGGTTTTCCCTACCCCTCCTTTCGGAGAACAAACACAGACTAACGGCATGAGGCAATAGACTCTAAAAGTGGTTTGAGTAATGTATTACGACCAGCGTCCATCACTTCACCGGCAGAGGACGTTTTCTTGCTGAACATCTGCTTAAAACGTTGGTTCTCTGGTTGCGGAGCGGACGGCGGAGCGCTTGCAGGGGAATGAAAAGGGTTACCCTGAGCAAGAACGTCACGCGGGCTTTCCGGCTGGGCGGTTTTAGTGAGTTTAGGCTCCACCGGCGGAGCAAAACGATCAAAATTATGAGGAATGTGGCCGGGCAAGGCGGTATTTTCTGTTATCACCGCCTTGGGTTGTGCAGGCGGTTCGAACCCTAAAGGTGCACTGGAAGAGAGATCCGTACTATTGATCGGCGTTGGCTGCGAGCTGCTGGCAGTAATACCACCATTGCCTGCTACCTGTTCAACAATAGACCAGCGTTGTGAGGCCGATGCCACATCTGCACGAGGAAATTCTTTATAATCAAGCCCTTTGAGATTGGTCTTATCTTTGAATCCTTGGACATCATCATATTTACTCATAATCCAGACCTATAAGCTTACACTTGGCACTGTATGAATACATACAAATCACGAATGTAAAATAACGTGATCTATAACCCAAATACACAATGGAAAACCGTCTATGTATTTTAAGCGCTTCTCTTCTTATGGTTTAGATAGAGTAGCTTACAAGTCCTTTTTTACAACCAAGACGGAGCAAACCTCCGCAATCGATGGAAAATCATGCAAGACCCCAAAGCTGATGGGCTGAGTGTAATCTACTTCTTTAAAGTTATACACTGAGTTTTAAACGCTTTTACCCCGTCTTATCACATAACCCACCAACTTATGCCATAATTTAAGTGGTTAGTAATATATAGTCTGGTAATTGAGATTTTTTTTACTAAAAATAACCAACACAACAGTGATAAATACTTGGGGCAAAGGTATTCGCCCCTGATAATAGAAGGTAATAAGGCAGACTATCGCAGCCTGATCAGCCCCTGCTCCAATGTCTCCACTTGGCCGGTAGCGACCAGGCAGCAGGCAACCTGCCGAGCGATCGGCTCGGGAATGGCGACCTCACCAGCCAGACAGCGTTCCGTCCATCGCGCCGTTGTTGCGGCGTCCTTGGCGGCAGGCACCTCAGCTAACGCATCCTGTTCTGGCCGTTCCAACAAAATCTGCTGCTGACCCCCGACGATATAGTGGATTTTTGGACAGCGTTGCGGATTGGCGTAAGCCTCCCCTTCGGTGCCATGCATCAATAATCCCCGCGCACCGATCTGGCAGAAAAATGAGGCAACACGCTCGACGTATTCCGGATGAGAAACGCTGGCGATGCGCAGCACGTCCTGCTCACCAAACGGCGTCGCCAATTTTGCCAGCGTGTGGGCGCTGTTACGCACGCCCATTCTCCAGCGCAAACCAAGCTGATTTTCCAACGCTGGCGCAAGCGCCGACACCGGGATAAACACCGCATTTCCGCCGTCCAAACGCCGTTGAGCGGCCTGAGGATCTTCAGACCACTGCACCCCAAGTTCACGGAAAATCTCTGCGCTGGTGACGCGCGTGCTGTCGTTCACTACGCCGTGAACTACTACCGGTAGCCCAACTTTGGCCAACAACAATGCCAGTAACGGCGTCAGGTTGGCCTGTTTACGAGCGCCGTTGTAACTGGGTAGCACCACCGGCATCGGGCGCCCCTTCGGGGGTTGCAGCCGCATGACCTGCTGTTGCATCGCCTGATAGAAGCCAAGCATCTCCTCCTCGGCTTCCCCCTTGATTCTCATGGCGATCAGGATGGCTCCCAACTCCAGAGGTGGCACGGCATCGGACAGCATCGCCTGATAGAGCTCAAAAGCCGTTTGCCGATCCAGATCGCGCGCATGGTTCTTGCCACGGCCTATTTCTTTGATAATTTTGCTGTAATCCATCGCTCGCTCCGCTGATTCGGTTTGCAATAAGCATACCTTATCCGCGACGGCGCTCAACCTCATCGGCAAGTTGCTGTTGGCAATCGTCACCGGCTCGCAGGCCGTCAATCACCCCGTCGATGTCGGCAGCGCTGCGGTTCTGGCTCATTTTCCATTTCCCTTCACGCCGGGTGACGGCGATTTCGATGCCGACAATGCCTTTGATATTGGCGGCAATATACTCCGCTGGCGCATCGTCAACACGCCAAGGTTGCGGCTGATTGCCTTCATGCACCGCCGTCAGTTCCGTTAGCAGTTGGCGCAGCCAGACGCTATCTTGCGTGACCGTTGGCGTCCCCCACAGGTGGACGGCAGCATAGTTCCAGGTCGGCACGGCTTTGCCGGTGCGCCGCTTGGTTTCATACCATCCCGGCGAGATATAGCCCTCAGCCCCCTGAAACACCACCAGGCATTCTTGCCCGGCTTGCAGCAACGACCAATGTGGGTTGCCTCGCGACAGATGCGCCCTGAGCGTCACCTGCCCTTGATCATCGGTATCAATAAGAAAGGGGATCGGATCTGCTACCAAACCCTGTGGCCCCTGGCTAACGATCAGCCCCAGAGGATTGGCGCGCACCAAGGCTATCTGGGCGTCTAAATCGTCTTCACGGAATGACTCTAGTTGATACATGGCTTAGGTTTTCCTTGTGGATTGGGGCTTGCTGGACATAGCGAGATTTACCCACCCTAGCGGAATAAGATAGTATCCATAAACATACAATGGAATGATGTATTCCCCATCAAACATGGAATGAAAAATGGAAATCTATCTCACTCTGGCCGCGATCGCCGTGGTGCTGATCTGGTCCGTGATGACTTATAACCGCTTTATCTCCCTGCGCCGTTTCAAAGACGAAGCCTGGAGCGGTATAGCGGTGCAGCTCAAACGCCGCCACGATCTGGCCCCCAACCTGTTGACCCTGGTGAAGCGCTACACTCTGCATGAGAAAGAGCTGTTTGAAACCCTCTCGCGCCAGCGCGGCGACCTGGTTGGCAACACCCCTCAGGTTGCCGAGAGTGAAAAAGAGTTTTCTGGTGCTTTGAGCCGCATTTTTGCGCTGGCAGAAGCCTACCCGGAACTGAAAGCCAACCAAAACTTCCTCTCCCTGCAACAATCTCTGGCAGAGATCGAAGAACAGTTGCAAATGGCACGCCGCTATTTCAACGGTACGGTGCGCGATTTCAATATTCTGGTGGAGTCGTTCCCCAGTTTAATCCTGGCCCGGCTGTTTAATTTTAAAGCGGATGCGTTCTTCGAACTCGAAGATCCTGAAGAAGCTAAAGTTCCACGGATGGACTAGCACGATGGCTGCAATATCAGGTTTGTTAGTGCGCGTATTATGGGTGTTATCGCTATTGATGACAGCAGCCGCGCCGGCTACGGCTGATGATATCGCCGTTGGGGCAGCCCCCGTTGCCGAGGCTCCCGACAGAGAGGCTGTGCCAGCAAGTGCTCCCCGTTGGGTACGTGCCTATGAGCATATTCTCTCATTTGATACCCATGCGCACTTTAACCCAGACGGCAGCATGGAAATGCGGGAAAACATCAAGGTGCTGTCTTTAGGGCAAGAGATACGCCGTGGGATTTTCCGCACCCTACCGCTCACCTGGAACCGCCAGGACGGCAAGATTTTCAGCGTCGATTATCAGATCAAAGAAGTATTGCGCGACGGCGTTGCCGAACCCTATAGCCTGGATAAAACATCAAAGACGCTGACAGTGCGTATTGGTAGTGCCGAGCACATCTTGCAACCGGCGATTTATAACTACCAGATCCGCTATCAGGTCAGTAACCACTTCAGCCGTTTCCCCGAGTGGGACGAACTCTACTGGAACGTCACGGGGAACGATTGGGCCTATCCAATCACCAAGGCCAGCTTCCAACTGGAGCTGCCGGACGCCAGTAATTATCTGGATAACGAAGGTAGAGACTCCCGGCTGCGTTCCATCGATGTCTATACCGGAACGCTGGGCGCAAAAGAGCACAACGCCAGCATACTTCCCGACGGAGGAGTGCAAACCACGCAACCGCTGGACCAAGGCGAAGGACTGACCGTTGTCTACACCTGGCCACGCGATATTCTGGCCGGTGCCGCTGCCCCGCAAGCATCTTCACCGTTGGTGCACCTGCTGTTACCCACGCTGGCAACCAGTGCGATCTGGATACCAGTGCTGCTGCTCGCGGTCTATTGTTTGTGGTGGTGGCGTAACAACGTGACCGCAATTGGCTTGAAGATGCCGCCGGTTGTGCCGCTATATACGATGCCTACCACCCTGTCGCCAGGCTATTTGCGGTTTATTACCCAGCGTAAGTACGACGACGTGGCTTTCAGCAGCGATTTGCTGGAGCTGGTCGCCAAACGTGGCGCAGCGATCACGCTTAAAGCGAGCAAATCCACAGGCCCGTGGTTTTCCAGGTTTCAATCGGCGGATGAACAATGGTTATCGTACCAACCAGATGACAATAACAAGCGCTTGACCACCAGCGATAAGCAGTTACTTGGCCTGCTGTTTAGCGGCAGTCGCAAAAATATCAACCTCGGCCTGGCCTATCAGCGACCAATGCAAAATGCTCGTAAATGGTTGGAAAAACGCAGTGAAGACCAGCGTGAGAAATTATTCAACAAATGGGGTAAACCGGTGCGCCGCGCAGTCTATATCATGCTGCTGATCCCGGTGATCTGCGGGGCGTTGTTTAATCTCGGCGCGGCAGTAATCACCATTCCTGCCCTGATTTTCCTGCTGTTCGGGATCTTGCTGCTCTCTTTACCGTTGAGATTTTTATTGAGCCCGAGAAAAACCTGGAATACTTTTGGGTTCATCCCCTTGGTTATTGCTCTTCTATTTGGCCCGTTAACCACCTTTGGCGGTGGCGCTTTCTTATTTGGCATGTTGCCCCTGACGCAGTTTCCAGCCGGGTATATTGGCGCGCTGCTGGCCGCCATTCTGCTATGCATGACTTTTGGCTGGATGATCCCGCGATACACCCAACGGGGGCTGAATGATTTGGCCACTGCGCAAGGGCTGAAACTGTATCTGGGTACGGCCGAGAGAAATCGCTATCAGGCACTTTACCCACCCGATCAATTGGTTGCCCATTTTGAAAGCCTGTTACCGGCGGCGCTAGCGCTCGGCGTGGGCAAGACCTGGGCCAATACCTTTGCCGAATACCTCAGTAAATCCGGGGCTATGTCGGAAGCCTTTGTCGACGCAGACTGGCAGCGCGTGAATCGCTTTAGTCGTTCCTGTACCGCATCGTCTATGGCGACACCCAGCAGCAGTTCAAGCTCCGGTTCAAGTTCATCAGGCTCCAGCTCCAGCGGTTCTGGATCGTCCGGCGGTGGCTCATCGGGTGGGGGTTCCGGCGGCGGCGGCGGTGGAGGCTGGTAAATAGTAACGCAGCGCCGGGCAAACCGGCGCAATAATGCGTTAACCGCCCCTGCCTAACTGCCGGTGGGTAAGGAGCAGCAGGACCAAAGCAACCAGCATCGCCAACAGGTTGTAGCCCATAGCACCAGCAAAGGCTCTGGCATAGTGCTGTGGCTCTGCTCCCCCGGCCAGCAGCGGAACAAAGAACATGCCGCTGGCCGCTATCCCCAGAGCACCGCCTACCTGCTGCACTGTAGACACCAAACCTGCTGCCATACCTGCCTGATGCTCCTTCGCCAGGCCAAGCACCCAATTAAGCAATGGCGTCATACTCAATGCCTGACCAAAACCCAAAATCATCAGGCCGGGTAACAGTTGTAACGGATGGCTGAACGCACGTCCCCATAGCACCTGCACCACCAGCAATATCATGCCACTGGCGTAGACCACCACCCCACCAGCCAACACAATATTCCCCCAGCGTTGCACCCAGCCCGGAGCCAAAAAGGAGGCCAGCATAAAGGCGGCGCTGGCCGGAGCGAACAGGCACCCCGCCTGGAACGGCGTCAGCCCTATTCCGGCCTGTAACAGTAGGGCAAAACAGAGGAAGAATGAGGATGCGGTGGAGTAAATCGCCAGCACAATTACCGTGCCGCGGGCAAAGTGACCTTGGCGAAATAGGGCCAGATCGAGCACCGCATCACCGGAGTGACGGGCAAGTTGCCGTTCCCAACGCACAAACCAAGCTGACAGCCCCACTGCCAGCACCATCATCGGCGCAATCCACCAAGGCCAGTGACGCGATGGGCCTTCCAGTAACGGGAACAGTAACAGCAGCAAACCGCCAGCGGCCAGCAGCAGACCTTTAGCATCGAGTCGCTGGGCCTGCGCCAGTCTGGACTCAGGAATGCGTCGCGCCGCCAACGCCGCCAGCACGCCAATCGGCAGGTTGATCAGAAAGATCATGCGCCAACTGCTGCCCAGAATATTGGCCTCGATAATCAAACCGCCCAACACCTGGCCACAAATCGCCGCCAACCCAAGCGTCATCCCCAAACGAGCAAAGGCTCGCCGCCGCTGCTCTTCGCCATATAGCACACGCAATAAGGCATAAATTTGCGGAAACAGCAGCGCTGCCGCTGCACCTTGCAAAAACCGGGCAACAATCAGGACCCACAGCGACCCCGCCAGACCGCAAAGCATCGAGGTCAACGCAAAAGCCAACATACCGTAGCTAAACATACGCCGCCGACCGAAACGATCCCCCAATCGCCCACCGGCAATCAGTAAAATACCAAAAGCCAGTTCATAACCGGCGATAATCAACCCAACCCCGGCAAAGCTGGCGTTGAACTGCTGCTGGATCACCGGCACCGCCACGTTAACCACAAACAAATCGAACATGGTGACGAACCCACCAAGTAGCAACACCGGCAGCCCTGGTAATCCAGCCTTACTGTCAGACAAACTCTGTTCCATAACGCCCCCTGATATCATGATGGCGGCAGTATGGAACATGCTTTAAAGTGTTACTATATAGCCAGTTATACTATTACTGAGAGTAACAGGACCCACGATGCCACCACGTACCCTTAACCGAACCCGCCAAGAGTTGGCAGACTTTCTGCGTATGAAGCGTGAAAAACTCTCCCCCCAGGCCGTTGGACTTCCGAGCGGTACGCGGCGGCGCACGCCAGGGCTAAGGCGTGAAGAAGTTGCCGCATTAGCTGGCGTAGGCCTGACTTGGTACACCTGGCTGGAACAGGGGCGGGAAATCAACGCTTCGGTAGAGTTTCTTGAGGATCTGGCGCGGGTTCTGAAGCTGGATGTGACCGAACGCTATCATCTGTTTTTACTGGCGCATCAGCGGCCACCGGTGGTAGCAGGCCATCAATGGTGCCAGGTTACTCCCTTGGTACGCCGCTTGCTGGACGATCTCACCCTACGCCCGGCCTATGTAATGAACCTGAGTTGGGATATTATCGCTTGGAACTCGGCGGCAGACCGCCTGTTTACTATCGCTGAGCGTCAGCCAGAACAGCGCAATATGCTGTGGATGTTGTTTGCCGATCCCGAACTCAATCAGCGGCTGATGGGATGGCTGGAGCAGGCCCCACAAATTCTGGCCAGCTTTCGCCGTGATTACGCCCGCGCCCCGCAAGATGCCACCATGTTGCAACGCATTCAGGCTCTGAGCGATGTGTCCCCCCAATTTCGCCAGCTGTGGCAACGGCACGATATTCATGGCCGCTGCCAGGGGCAACGCACTTTCCTGGTTGCAGGAGCAGGCGAAGTGACGTTTGAACACGCCTCGTTTATTGTCGATGAAGACAACCACCTGCGGTTGGTCATGTACAGTGCACAGCCTGATTGCCCAGCCAGTGCCGCCTTTGAGGCAATGCTCTGAAGCTTATTTCCGACTGTCGAAAATAAGCTTGCAAGCCAACCCGGCAAATACCCCTGCCAACAAATAATTCGGCCAACGAGCGCTGAATTGGCGGCCAGTAAAGCGGCTTTTTAAACGGTTTACCACCAGGATCACGGCACCGTTAATCACCAGACCAATAGCATTCAAGATAGTGGCCAGAATCAGCATCTGAGCCACCACGGAACCACTCTGCGGATTGATAAACTGCGGGAATAGCGCCAGCACAAACAGCGCCATTTTCGGATTGAGAATATTGGTCAACAAGCCCTGCTGAAAAATTCGCCTTACTGAAACGGCCTGTAACCCGGCGGAGGCCTGCAAACTACTGCCTGAACGCAGCGTTTTCCATGCCAGATACAGTAAATAGGCCGCCCCTAACAAACGTACTGCATCATAGGCCAGCGGCAGCGCGACAAACAGCTGTGAAAGGCCCAGCGCCGCCGCCAAGGCGTGGCAATAGGTTCCCAGCTGTATCCCGGCCAACGAAGCGAAGCCAGCACTTTTCCCCTGGCTTAGGCTTCGGGAAGCTATCAACAACATGTCCGGGCCAGGAGTCACCGTCAGTGCCAGACAGGCACCAGCGAATAACAACAACGTAGATATTTCCACCATAATTCACCTGAGCAACGGGGTTAAAGAGCAAGCCTCAATAGTAGTTAGAAAGTTGTTTTTTGCCAGAATACATTTGTTAGCGGGTACGGCGGCGAGCAAACGGATTCTTGCGCTTTTTCTCTTTCTTGGTGGCCTCTGCCGCAGATTTTAACGCCGCCTTATGGGCTTTGTCCGCTTCCGGCACCTCGCGCTGTTCGATCGGGAACACCGGTAGCGCTGCCAACAAACGTGAACCGTAGCTCTTGGTCAACAGGCGGCGGTCATAAATCACAATTTCACCGTGACACTCGTTGCTACGGATCAGACGACCTACCTGTTGGATCAGGTTAAACGACGCGCTTGGCAAACTCTGCACCTCAAACGGGTAACGATTGAGGGATTTAAGCCATTCGCCCTCGGTGAGGATCACCGGGCTGTCGATCGGCGGGAAGGCAATCTTGTGGATATGCACCTGGGTCAGCAGTTCACCTTTCAGATCCAAGCCTTCGGCAAATGACTGTAACCCAACCAACACGCTGGCAGTGCCCTTCTCTACCCGCTTACGGTGCTCTTCCACCAGCCGGTAACGCGGCTGATCGCCTTGCACCAGCAACATCAGACGCAGATCGGTGACATAGCTGAGGAAGGTCTGCATCGCACGGTGGCTGCTGAACAGGATCAGCATCCCTTTATGCTGACCGCTAGCCTGCTCGCCACGGAAAAAGCGCGCCATCTCTTCCAGATGCTCGGCCTCGTTGGCCATCGCCGGTTCAAAACGCATCTTGGGAATGACGATTTTACCCTGTTCGACGTGATTAAACGGCGAAGACAGCGTTTCGAAGCGATCGCCCGCCTTTTCGCTCAGCCCGCTCATCTCTTGCAGCCGTGAAAAGCTATTCAATGAACGTAACGTTGCCGAGGTGATCACCACGTGCGGCACCTTGCGCCACAGCAGTTTTTCCAACTGATCGCTGACGCGGATGCCCACGCAATGCAGGTAAAGATGGGTAACGTTATCGCGTAGCTCACGCGCAATCCATTTGGAGATCGGCGCATTGGAGGATTTGTCCATCGCCGCCAGCCGCCACAGCTTGCTCATCGCCTCCAGATAGCCCAGCGTGCGGCTCATCTGGATGATGGAACGATGAAGCCGTACAATATCGTGCTTGCCGGTCTGCTCTGTGAGATCGTTAAGAATAAATTCGGCCAGGCCGCGCAGGCCGTCGGTCAGTTTGAACAGACGCGCGCAGATCTCGACCATCTCCGCAGGCAGTTCGCCCATTTCGAAGCGATATTCGGCGTTGCCGCTGTCTGGCGGCAGATAGGCGTTAGCCTGGTGCTCAAAAATCTGGATCAGCTCACGCAATTCTTCACAGTGGTTTTTTAGCCGTTCGCTATTGGCCAACCCCGGCGGGTTCTTTGGCCGGTACTGCGTCATGCACTGTTCTACCTGGCGCACGATCATATCGAGCTGGAGGTTGGTTGACAGCGCGGTGATCTCACCGTCAATCTCCAGCGCATCTCGTGCCACTTCAGGTAGATGATGGCCTTCGTCCAGCACCAGCAGCAGCTCTTTCGGGTTCGGCAATACCGACTCGGTTTCCAGCGCCGCCATCACCAACGCATGGTTGGCTACCACCACATCGGCGGTTTCAATTTCTTTGCGGGCGATATAGAACGGGCATTCACGAATATAGTGGCAGTTGCGCCCCAGGCAGTTGGCCTTGTCGGTACTCAGCTTGCCCCATAAGGGGTCATCAATCGATAGCTGGTAGTGATCGCGCAGGCCATCCCATTCATGGCGCGCCAGGGCTTTCGCCAGCTTTTGGCACAGCGCCTGCTCTTCACCGCTGGACGGCGCTAGCTCGTCTTCGTCCAGGTACAGCATCAGATCGCCCTGCTCGACCACGTCGGTGCTCATCGCCGCCAGATTGCGCGGACAAACATAGCGCCCACGGCCAAACGCACCGGTGAATTTCAGATCGGGAATGATCTTTTTCAACAGCGGTAAATCTTTGCTGTAGATCTGATCCTGCAGCGCCACGTTGGCGGTACTGACCACCAGCGGTTTGCTTTCGGCACGGCCAACGGCAATACCCGGTATCAGGTACGAGAGCGTTTTACCCACGCCGGTGGGCGCTTCGATCGCCAGATGGCGAGGGTAATCTCCGGCCAGGGTCTTCGCCACTTCGGCAATCATCTGCCGCTGAGGGGCACGCGAAATAAAATCCGGTATTTGCTGCTGCAGGGCTTTGTACCACTGGCCGATCTGATCTTTAACTGCGGGGGAAAGCGCCATTCAACTCTTATCTAAACGAAATGATGGCGCTATTGTCCCACAGACCGCCCGCGGCGTCAGCCCGAGTTACGGTTGGCTTGCCAACATTGCGAAACACACCGCAATGCAAGCCCGCTCTTGCTTGCTACGGTGTCATCATAGCGATCGGCATCGCATCCTTCAGGCTGGTTAACCCATTTTGGCTTGTGCATTACCGTTGCCCCATAACACCAAAATAAACACGATTAATGTGTGTCTCTATTTTTCATAGAAAAAGACCGGAGCCAGAATGATACTCCCCTGCTCTTCCTCTATTTTCATGCCTAAAGTTATTATCGTGATCGACTATTCATACGTCTCATTGCACTTGTGCTATTGTCCTATCATCGCATGAGGAGTGAATAATGGATCTGGCTAATCTTTTTCGTGACGTGCAGTTAAGCAAAACAGAAGTTACCGTACTCCAATACATTCAAACCAATCCAGAGTTATGTCTTAGTCAGGGCATCCGCAACGTGGCTGAACAATGTTACAGCAATCCGTCATCACTGGTACGGCTGGCGAAAAAATTGAAATTCAGCGGTTGGCTAGAGTTGGTTTACTTTATTAAATTTAATATTACCCTGCCTAAGCTGGATGTTACCAATGACATCGACTTTATGAATATTCAACCACCAGAACGACTTGAGCCTTTATTACACCGCTTGCAAAATGAGCGAATACTGATCCATGGCAGTGGTTTTTCACAGCTGATTGCGCAATATATTTATAATAAATTCCTGGTGATTGGCATCAATGCCAGCCTGGCTTTGTGGCCAGACTATGAAATTCTTGAACAAAAAAATGCTGCCAAGTTTGATTCGATCTGGATCATCTCCAAATCTGGCCGTAGCTCCTCTGCACTGAGTTGGTTAAATGCGCTGAAAGACAAGGATACCGAACTTATCTGCTTCACCGGAGATTACCAAAGTCCATTGGCCCAAGCAGCCAATACTGCTTTCATCATTCATGATCCACAAAAATATGACGATGATATTTACTGGTCTAATCCTTTTTTCGGTTACTGTATTCTTGGCTTTGAGCACCTGCTTAAACTCTGGTTCCACCAAAAACAAATCCCGTAATAAGATTGATGACGACACTGCTGAATGGGTACCCTCTACACTACGGGCCGGTTGTGATGTCTCGGCGATCTGAATAGTCAAGGCGGGCAGTTTTCACCCGCCATAACCAGAGTTATTGCCAAGAAGTAAACTGCGGTCCGCTGAGATAAGCGGTGACCAGCTTATCGGCCAGTGACCATGAACCGACCAATGGATGCGCCATTAATGCCCGTACGGCAAGGGATCTGTCCTGCTTCAGAATGGCCTCAACGGCAAGGCGCTCATACTCTTTCACACAGGAAATCATATTCTTTTGCGCGGTGGGAACATGGATTGGTGTCACCGGCTTCAGCCCCTCTTTGCTCAAGTCACAGCTGATTTCAATCACGTCGTCGTCACGTAAAAAATCAAGCGTGCCATTATTGGTCAGCGATACGACGATCCGCTTGGTGGCATCGCTATTAACTGCCTCAAGAATATCCAGCGCCACACCGGCATAGCCACCACTGTCTGGTTGTTCAATAAACTGCTGGAGGGTTAATGGTTCCCTGGTGTTGAATTTTTCCTGCTGTGACTCATTTTGCATATAGCTGTTTTCACGGCGCAAATAGTGCTTCATCCAGATATCAAACGCCTGAACCGGCCTGGCTTTAACATCAATAGACTGGAGTTCCTCGCGCATTTCCCAGTTGATATGGGCAATTTGCTCACCACGTGTCTCGCCCGACGCCTGAATAGCTTGCAGAGCCTCTTCTTTATAGTAGTAATAATAGAGATATTCGTTCAGCAATTGCTTATCGCACAGGCGCACCAACTCCGGTGAGAAATACTGCATTGCCGTTTTGCTGTACAGTTCCGGCTTGTTGATCAGGATATCGGTGACGTCTTTGCCCTGCACGGTAAAGTGAGTGAACCATGAAAAATGGTTTAACCCATAACATTCCACCTGCAAATCGCTCTCTGCGCACCCCAGAATTGCCGGTAGCTCGCGGATCAACTCCGAGGGTGCATCGCAAATACCATACACGCGGCGTTTAAACCCAGATTTGATTATCGCTTCGGTCACCAGCCCTGACGGATTGGTAAAGTTGAAGAGGATCGCGTCGCTGGCAGCGTGCTCTTCAATTAACCGACAATAGTCAAGAATGGCGGGTATGGAACGCATCGCCATGGCAAACCCGCCTGCACCGGTGGTTTCCTGGCCCAGCGTATTATGGTCTAGCGCAATACGCTCATCACGAATACGGCTCCCATCACCGCCAACGCGTAGCGTGGTGATCACATAGTTAGCCCCCTGCAAAGCGGTTTTTGGTTCGGTCGATAGGCTAAAATCGATATCCGGACGGATGGTTTTAAAAATATAGCTGGCGATCTGGCCAAATAACGCCAAGTTTTCTTCTGAATTATCTAAAAAAACCACCTCTTTTAGTCCGATACGATGCGCATTATACGCCAATGATTTAGCAAGAAATGCCGAACGAACGCCACCACCACCCAAAACTGTCAATTTCATATAAACTCCCAATTAATTATCAGCCAGCCAGGTATCTACTTTTGATCGTACCTGCCCAACCTTGACACCATAAATAACCTGTATTTCATTTCGATTTCGTACCACCGCATTGGCTCCGGTGGATTTCAAGACATTATCATCAACCAGAGTGATGTCATGAATAACCACCCGAAGCCGGGTAAAACAGTTATCTACTGAAACAATATTATCCTTGCCACCCAACCCGTTAATAATATCGCCAGTTTGCTGTTCAGACGACGGTTTGTTTTTCTGTATTTTTTCCTGATAGTCTTTTTTGCTGTATAGCTTTACGTCATCATCATCTTCACGCCCTGGGGTTTTAAGATTCAATTTCACCACGATGGTACGGAAAACTACGTAATAAACAAAGAACTGACCAATGCCAATCAAGATATATATTGGCCAACGGGTTAACGATGCCGGTAAAGGCAGGTTATAAATAACGAATTCGATTAAACCAGAAGCCCCCCAGGGGCGTACGCTAAACATATCGCACAGTGCCTGTGAGGCGGCCGTCAACGTTGCATGGACCACCCATAATAATGGGGAGATAAACAGAAAGGTGAACTCAATGGGTTCAGTGATCCCGGTGAGAATAGAGGTGATAATCGCTGGCAACAGGATGGCTTTCGCCATTAATTTTTTCTCCGGCTTGGCGGTATGATAAAAGGCCAGCGCCGCACCGGACAAACCGAAGATCGTTGTCATACCTTGCTGCGAGAAGCGCAACCCCTCGTTCATCATCGGGGTTAGATCAGGGTGACGCATGTAAGCTAAAAAGATGGCTTGGGTACCGGATACCGTTTGCCCATCGACGGTTATCGTGCCGCCAATTTGCGTGAGCTGGAATGGCGACCAGACGAAATGGTGCAGACCGGTAGGGATCAGGAATTTTTCAAAGAATCCGTAAACAAATACCCCGGCAACCCCGGCATTTTTCATAAAACCGGTCAGGGTAGTAATGCCATGCGTCATAAATGGCCAGATCCAGGTAAAAGCGATGGCATAGACGATAACGACCGGAGTCATAACGATCAACGTCAGTTTTGCACCACCGTACATCGATAATGCACCGGGTAATTCGATTTGCGTAACCTTGTTATGAACCCATGCAATGGTACAACCCAAAATAATACCGAGGAATACCCCCATATCGACCACAACAAAGCCCAGCAGCTGCGTTTGCCCGGTGCCGTAATACTCACCATTGATTTTTTCTGCTACGCCGTGGGTGAACTCCAGCCAAGAGTGGTTAGCACCGAGAAACATGATAAAACACATGACGGAAACCAATGCGACTTCGGTTTTTTTATCTTTTGCCAAGCCATAGCTTATACCGACACAGAATAGTAACCCTAAATTACCAAATAGTGGCCAGAAGGTATCCCCCAGTAACACACCAAGGTGATGAAGAAAGCTGGTATCAGAAAAAATATTGGGATTGGTAAGCACTGAGCTTAATGCCAGAATTAAACCTATTACTGGCAAAAATAATACAGCGCCAATCATGGCTCTAGAGAACTTTTGCATATTCTCTAGAGTACGTTGCCGTAGTCCAGACATAGTCGTTCCTTTAGTGATAGGGTGTTTTATAATTATATCGAACTGACTTCCAGTACATTCGTTATAACAAGTGCGTCTGACAATTGGAACCTGTTGCAGCAAATAGGTACAGATAGCCACAAAATGAACACCTGTTTCATCGGGGCCGGGAGTCCGACGGGGTATATCAGGGAGAGGTGCGTGCCGTTAGAGAACCCATGCCAGTGGCCTGTACTACAGATGAAGACCATGCGACATGCCGCATACCCGGCTATGGTAGCGAGGAGACAGAAAACAGAAAAACGCCTATCTTGCGTTAATTTTCGTCATTCGATACAGATTTGAATGTTCTGTCATAAATACATCACACAACTGCGGTAAAAAATCTGCGCTGCGCTAACTCTGGCAGCAAAGTAAAACAGTGATACAACTGATGATAAGCGTCTTTCAATCGAATCGTATACCCGTCATCTTTCAAACTGCCGCGTTGTTACCGGCACTATCTCACCCCGGTTACTTACTATAAGTAAGCTCCTGGAGATGAAGATAGTTTGGCGCCTAGCCGCAGCTTGAAATCTATAGGGTATATTTAATAAGGGAACACCATGAAACCTAATCTTCTTGCCGTTATTGCGGCACTTTTCATTGCCCAGACCGCACAGGCAGCAGAGATCTACAATAAAGACGGCAACAAGCTTGATTTCTATGGTCGGGTAAAAGCACTGCACTATTTCTCTGACGATACTAGCAATGATGGCGATAAAACCTACGTGCGTATCGGCTTTAAAGGGGCTACCCAGATTAACGATATGCTGACCGGCTACGGCCAGTGGGAATATCAGATCGCCGCCAACCACAGCGAAGCGGATGGCACTAAAGACACCAAAACGCGTCTGGGTTTTGCTGGCCTGAAAGTGAAAAACTTTGGTTCATTCGACTATGGCCGTAACTACGGCGTTATCTACGACGTTGGCGCCTGGACGGATATGCTGCCGGAATTCGGCGATGATACCTATATCAAAACCGACAACTTTATGACCGGGCGTGCCAACGGCGTGGCTACCTACCGTAACAACGACTTCTTTGGCCTGGTCGACGGCCTGAAGTTTGCGTTGCAGTACCAGGGCAAGAACGAAAACGATGGCCGTGCTGGCAGCAAAGCTAACGGCGACGGCTTCGGTCTGTCTTCCAGCTACGAAATCATCGATGGCGTCAGCGTTACGGCCGCCTATGCCTCTTCTAACCGGACTACCGGCCAAAAACAGAGCAGCTATGGCAAGGGCGATAAAGCCGACGTGTGGGCAACCGGCCTGAAATACGACGCCAACAGCGTGTATCTGGCAGCCACCTATGCCGAAACCCATAACCTGACACCAATTTCCGGCACCGCGACCATTAATAATGCCTCTACCTCCGTAAGCGGGTTTGCCAATAAAACTCAGAACGTGGAAGTGGTTGCGCAATATCAGTTCGACTTTGGCCTACGCCCGTCACTGGCTTATGTCCAGTCTAAGGCTAAAGACATTGAAAATATTGGTGACACCGACCTGGTGAAATATATTGACGTGGGCACCTACTATTACTTCAACAAAAACATGTCCACCTATGTGGATTATAAAATCAACCAGCTCGACGACAACAACAAACTGGGTCTGAAAACCGACAACGTGGTTGCCGTAGCCCTGACCTACCAATTCTGATTTACGCTGTGACACATAACCACTACTGCAATTTATAGCTACGGCTATTTCTGAAGTGACTTCACCGGGCGAATTCGCCCGGTTTTTTCATCACGATCCTTGCGCTCGAACAACTCAAAAAACCCGGTAAAAACAGCTTAATACTTGCCTGATTGACCGATCGCAGCTAAATATAAAGGCCCCATCGCTGCCTTTGGAACCGTCATGCTTATCGATAGCCAGTTCGAGTTTCACACCGCCTTGCCCTACAGCAGCATGCAGTTGGCGCAAATACTCAGCCACTGCTTTGAGAACTATATTGTTCCCTTTGTGATCGACGGTGAAACCTTTAGCAGCCGCTTTGCCGCCGAAGACCTCAGCCTGAATCACAGCATTATCGTCACTCACCAGCAGCACCCGGTGGCGCTGGCCCTGATCGCACGCCGGGGCCAACATAGCCGTGTAGCGGCCTTATCTATCCGCCCGGAAATGCGTGGCAGAGGGCTAGGCAGGACGTTAATGCAGCGCATTATTGCGGATGCCCATACGCGAGGCGATCGCCAGCTTTCGCTGGAGGTGATCGCCGGTAATCAAGCAGCCCTGGCGCTGTATCAACAGGCGGGCTTAGCCATCACCCGCACGCTATTGGGATTTCACGCCCCGTTGGCAACCCCGGAACCCTCGGCAGCCTTGCAACAGATCGACCCGTTGGCACTTGCCCAGCGGATGACCGCCGACGGCCAATATGGCTTGCCGTGGTTGATCGCTCCAGAATCGCTGTACAAGCTGCCCGGCACCCCGTGCGCCTTCACTCTGGACCAGCAGGCTTTTGCTTTGGTGATACCGGGCGCACAGCAGTGTCATCTGCGCATGATTTATGTGCCGCCAGCGCTTCGCGGCCAAGGCCAGGCGCGCCGTCTGTTGCAAGCGCTGCAAGCACAGTTTGCCCCACTGGCGCTGTCGGCCAACGTGTTTGTTCCAGACGATGTCGCGCCCTTCTTCCAGCACCTTGGTTGGCGTGAAGATCCATTGCGTCAGTTTGAAATGACAATGGCGATGTGACGCTCTCCCCCTGAATAATTCAGGGGGAATATTGTGGGTCGCGGGTTACAGCAGTGTGCGTAGCAGAATAAACATCAGCATACTCAACACCACGACCGCCAGCGTATTGCGCAGGAAAACGGCCAGAACAATAGCGAACACGGCTCCCCATAGATAAGGGTTTTCGGGCAGTGCGCGCCACTCATCCCCGTTAAAGGCGATGATTGGTCCGCAGATGGCGGTCAGTACTGCAGGTACCGAGAAGCTCAACAAGGTCCTCATCCGTTGCGATAAGCGCACCGGCAGGCCCGGTGCCAGGAAACAGTAGCGGTTGAAGAAGACGATCACGCCCATCAACACAATGGTCAGCCAGATCATTCTTTCCCCCTGCTGCACAGCAGTCCAACCAGCATCGCCACCACGGTGGTAATAATCAAAGCGCCCGGCACCTGATAATGGTGCAAACCAATCGACAGCACCAATGATGTCAACACGCATGCCAGCACCGGCAGGTTGCGTACCAACGGCACAATGATGGCGATAAAAGTCGCGGCGATCGAGAAATCAAGCCCGTAGCTATCCAGATCAATGCTGCTGGCCGCCACTACGCCGAGCAAGGTGGCAAAGAACCAGCTCAAATAAAACGCCAGCCCTGCTCCCAGTGCATACCAACGGTTAAAGCGCGCCGGACCATGATCCCCCGTCAGGGCAAACAGCTCATCGGTCAGCAAAAACGCCAGCGCGACACGCCACCTCAGCGGTAGCGGAGCAATACATTCCCGCAGGCGCAGGCCGTAGAGGAAGTGCTGGGCGGTGACAAAAAAGGTGGAGATCAGGATCGCCAGCATACCCGCACCGGTCTTGATCATCCCCATCGCCACCAGTTGGGAGGCCCCGGCAAAAACAATCGCCGACATCCCCAGCCCCTCTGCCGCCGTCAGGCCACTCTGGATCGCCATTGACCCTGCCAGGATCCCCCAGGGCAATACCGCCAGGCACAGCGGCAGGATCGCCACCGCACCTTGCAGGGCCGGGCGAAGGCGCAACGTTGGCGGCTCCGTGAGTGTTGATTGGTAAGTCATTATTTTCTCCTTCGAACGAAGGAGTAGAATAGCGCAGGAAAGAGGGCGAGTATTGTATCCGCTTGCGTATTTATCTCAACGATTTGACGTAGTCACCGGGCGTCACGCCGATGGACTTGCGGAAATGACGGTGGAAATGGCTCTGATCGTGAAAACCGCAGGCCAGTGCTGTCTCCAACACGCCATTGCCCGCCTTTAACAGCTGGCGCCCTTTACGTAAACGCGCCTGGATCTGATAGGCATGGGGCGGCAAACCGGTCGTCTGTTGAAACTGACGCAGCAAATAATAAGGACTTAACCCGGCTTTCTCTGCCAATTCCAGCAGGGAGATATTGGCCTCGGGGAAATCATCCAGGAAGGCTTTGATCCGCGCTATCTGGCTTTGTGCCTTACTTTGCGTGGCAGGCTCTATGCGGCTTTTGCCGTGGCGCAGCATTAACCAGGTCAGCGCCGAAAACACCAATGTCTCTTTCACCAGGCGATTTTCGTTACTGCGCATCATGCCGAAGGCTAACCGCAATTGCCCGGCTAGCCCGGCATCCTGTACCACTGGATTTGGGAAGTAGGGCGTGGCCCCGGCGACGGTTTTCAGGTCGCGCGATAAGAACGCCAACAGCTCCGGTTTGGGGTACATGGCCTGATAGGACCAACCGTCTTCGCTGGCAGAGCTGCCGGTATGGATATCATCGGCGTTGACCAGGATCACACTGCCCAACGGCGCGACATGCTCGCCGCCAGTGCGGTAAAAACGCTGGGCACCCTCGTCAATCACGCCAACGCAGAACCCCTCGTGACTGTGGCGGGAGAAGGTCTGGCGGCGATAGGTGGCCTGCAACACTTCCAGCCCGCCGAGATCGTCGACGTGCATGAAATTAGCCTGTTCCTGACGCCCTTTCCTGCTCACGCTCTCTGCCATACCTACCTTCCACGCGGATCGAAACTCATTCTAGCACTCGGTGTGATCGGGCGTTTGTACAAAATTGCCCATATCCCCTCAGCTAAATAGCTTTACGTAATAGTGTGACAGGTAGGAAGCATGTAGAACACCGACACGCCGTGGAACCGTTCATAAAGACTCGTATTGCGCACCATGCGCTCAACGGTCCTCTAACCTGCCCGCTCCCCACCTGTTGCACACTTGAATGAGTATTAAACGGCTAAATGATAAAATTAAAATATTTATTTTAGGCCATTCAGTTAAATTTACGATTAACATTAACAACCTTATCGGTAGCCTAATAGCCTCTGAGATTACCCACGGGAATTAAAAACATATTACATTTTAAATTTACGACAATCATTACAAATAAAAAATACCACGCTTATTTTAAAAAAAACCATTGATATACGATTACGAATGAGTTAATAATGAATTGCATTTAAAGCAACACACTTAAAAAAACCTCATAAAAGGAGTTTCCTATGGAACTTATTGACTTATCGTTATTAGGTTATGTGTCTGGTGGCCGTGGTAATAATGGGGGCGATCGCACAGATAACGGCGGCAGAAACAACAAAGGCAAAGGGAATAATAGTTCCGGGAATAACTCTGGCGGTTTCTATGACAAGTATGGCAATGCCGACTGTATCAATGGCATGTTGGCCAACACGGGGAAAGGCGTTATTGGCGGGCCTGCGGGTATGGCTGCTGGCCTGGCTTATGGCGCTGCGACCGGCGGCTGTTTCAAAGATAGTGGACGAGGAGGTGGGAATGTCGGCACGGGCCCTGGCGGAAATAAAAGCTCAGGCAGTTGCAGTGGTAAAAATGGCAGCGGCGGTTGTAGCTGGTAAGAAAAAAGCATGAATAAACTCTATTGGATCGTCTCTGTCGTCATCGGGCTGATTTTATCCTCAATTTTTTTGTCCGGCGCCGGAATTGAAGCTAATCATTTCTACTCGGCCCCAGAGAGAATATCCAAATTTGTCGTCTCAATGGTTTTTTCAATTTACTTTATCATGGTACTCCATAAAGTTATTTGTGCCATCTTTAAAAAAACCAAATCCTAAAACCCTCCATCCATCGGCAACCGTATGGATGGAGATTAAACCCAATAACGGCGATGCATACTGTACCACTTAAGCCAGAAGCCGTTGCCAAGGAAAACATGAAAAAACCCTATTGGACGCTTTCCGTCATCATCGGCTTGGTTTTGTCTTCATTTTTTACGGCCGGTGCCGGGATCGGCGCTAACTCTCTCTACTCTGCACCCGCGGGAATATCCAAGCTTATCGTCTCGGTATTTTTTTCAATTGCCGTGATCATCGTTATACATAAGTTTCTTTGCGCCATCTTGAAAAAACCGCCATCCATGGATGGCGGCTGATTTATTTAGTTCGCTCACCGCTTCGTTATCAGGAAGTCGATGTGCTCGGAGAATGGCCAGACTCCTCGGCTGGCTGGCTAATGGCCGCACTGCGCCAGGCACTGTAGATCGCCAATAGCGGGGCCAAGGCGAACAGCAGGAACAGCCAATGGGCAGCGGAGGCCGCGCCCTCGATGCCACCCGGCGTGGTAAATCCGGCCAGGTTGGTGACCATCCCCGCCAACGCTGCGCCAAACGCCGTAGCGAACAGTTGCACCGTGGTAATGGAAGCCCCGGCGATATCTTTATCGGCCTGAGGAGCCACCTGCAAAATGCGCGTCAGCAAGTGCGGCCAACCAAAACCGATCCCGAAACCGACCAGCGTCAAAGCCAGCACGATCGGCGCCAGTGCCTGCCAGTGGCCATTTGAGGGAATAGGCATCAGCACCGCCAACCCCAGCAAACCAAGCAGCACCAAAATCGGCCCGCTGATGATCGCCAAACGGATCCCTACCCCACGCCAACCGGAGCTGAGGATTTCCGACAGGGTCCAACCGGCCGCCATAGTGGCCGCAATATAGCCGGAAATCAGCGGTGACTGACCATGCAGAGTTTGCAGGAAGTAAGGCACAAAGATCTCGCTGGTCATGCCGATCACCAACAGGGTTACCGTAGCGTACAGCGAAGCCAGCGCCGAACCACGACGCAGTGCCTGATGTGGCAGCAGGCGGGCGCGTGAATGTCCCTCGCGCCGGATTAACCCAATCAACAACAGCAACGCCAGCACGATGCCGCCCACGTTTAGCCAACCGCTATCTGCCAGGCTGCCAGCCGACACCACCAATACTGCTCCAGCCAGCAGCAGCAACTGTATCAGCGGTAACGGTGTTGGCCGCTGCTGTGGTTTACCTTTGGGCAGGATACGGAACGTAAAGGCGGCGTACAGCACCATGATCGGCAACAGAATACCGAACGCCCAGCGCCAGGCGTTCAACTCGGCAAAAATCCCGCCGACGGCAGGCCCCACCAACGTAGCAATCCCCCACATTGCTGAGATCAACGCCATGGCGCGTGGCCAAAGTTTCTGTTCAAACACCAGGTTAATCATCGCGTACGACAGTGCAAAGATCAGGCCACCACCAAACCCCTGTACCGTACGACCAATCAGCATCACCGGCATGGAAGGGGCCAGCGCACACAGCATCGCGCCCACGATGAAGAACAGCGACGCCACCAGATAGGCGCTACGTGCCCCGTAGCCACTCAGCAAACGAGCCGACAACGCCGAGCCTAATATCGAGGCCACCACAAACAGGGTGGTGTTCCAGGCATAGAGATCCAACCCACCGATGTCCTGCACCACCGAAGGCAAAATGGTGGTCGCTACCAGAATATTGATCGCATGCAAAGCAACGCCGAGCGACAGTGCGATGGCACTGGCGGCATTTTTGCCGGAAAAGAGATCGCTCCAACGGCTGTTATCATCGGTTATCACGGTTATCGTCCTGTTTTCAGAGGAATGGCATTGAGTTGATCTTGCTATTAGGCTAAATTTAACAAGCAATATCTTGGAATAATTAAGGGCGAGGCGCTGTAATATGTCAAGAATTAACTTGGAAAATGGCGAATGCACCGCACATTCGGTCAGTGACCGCTTGCTGAAGCTGTTGAAAACCCACGGTCCGCAGCAAGCCTCAGAAGCAGGAAAAGTACTCGGCACCACCGGTGAAGCGGCTCGTCAGCAATTCGTCAAGCTGGCAAAAGAAGGTCTGGTAGAAGCCAAAGCTGAAACACGCGGCGTTGGCCGCCCGGTACAGCTCTGGCAGTTGACCGCCGCAGGTAACGCCCATTTCCCCGACGCCCATGCCGAATTAACTGCCCAACTGTTGCGCACGGTACGTGACAAACTGGGGGAGCAGGCGATGGACCTGCTGATCGACAGCCGAGAGCAGGAGACCCGAATTAATTACCAAAAGGCGATGATCGGTGCAACCGATCTGCGTGAACGCGTCGCTCGTCTGGCGGCCATCCGTTGCCGTGAAGGGTATATGGCCGAGTGGAGCGAAGGGAAAGACGGCAAGTTTCTGCTGGTGGAAAATCACTGTCCCATTTGCAGCGCAGCGACGGTTTGCCAAGGATTTTGCCGCGCCGAGCTGAACGTATTTACCGAGGTGCTGCAAGCCAAGGTTGAGCGCAGCGAACATATTCTTACCGGTGCCCGCCGCTGCGCCTACGAGATCTCCCAATCATAATCTCTTGATTTAGGCCAGGTACTGGCGGCCTCCCCCAGTACCACGACACCACTCAACGGGCAAAAAAGCATTGCTTATCGGCCATGCCTTAAGGTTTACTGAGTGTCCTAACGATTTTTCACCCTACCGAATAATAACCCATGCTGAGCCAACAAAATCGTCATCTCCTGCCGTTAATCGGGGCGCTGTTTACGTTATATATTGTCTGGGGATCGACCTACTTCGCCATCCGAGTGGGGGTGGCAAGCTGGCCTCCCTTGATGATGGCGGGCATTCGTTTTCTGATTGCCGGTATCATCCTGTTCGTTTTCCTGTTGCTGCGGGGCCATGCCCTGCCCACCTTGAAACAGTGGGTCGCCGCTGGCACCATTGGCATTCTGTTGCTGGCCGTGGGTAACGGTCTGGTCACGGTAGCCGAGCATCAGGATGTGCCTTCCGGCATTGCCGCGGTGATGGTCGCTACGGTTCCGCTGTTCACCCTATGCTTCAGCATGTTTTGGGGGATCCGCAATACCAAACTGGAATGGACAGGCATCGCCCTTGGCCTGGTGGGCATTGTGTTGCTTAATACCGGCAATAACCTGGTAGGTAACCCGACCGGCGCGCTATTGATCCTGTTGGCCTCCGCCAGTTGGGCCTTTGGTTCGGTACTCGGCTCACGTATTTCGCTCCCTGCCGGGCCGATGGCCGGTGCCGCAGAAATGCTGGTGGCCGGCGTGGTGCTGACCATCGCCAGCCAACTGAGCGGTGAGCATTTGGATAAAATGCCCACCTTCAGCGGCTTTATGGCGCTCGGTTATCTGATTGTTTTTGGTTCAATGCTGGCGATCAGCGCCTATATGTTCCTGCTGAAAAACGTACGCCCGGCGGTAGCGACCAGCTATGCCTACGTCAATCCGGTGGTGGCAGTGCTGCTCGGTGTCGGTTTTGCTGGTGAATCCCTGGGCCCGCGCGAGTGGCTGGCGTTGGTGATTATCGTCTCGGCGGTGGTGCTGGTGACGCTAGGTAAATATCTGTTTGCCCGCCCGGCCAAGGTGCAACCGGCCGTGAAGTAAGGCATTTGTACCACACAAGGAAAGGGAAGCAGGCATTCTTCCCTTAGCCTGTCTGCTGGGGAATAAAAAACTGGTGTCACTATGTCACCAGCCCGGCCGTCAATGTGAGTGGTGAATTTGTGCCAAATCGTTTTCCGAAAGACCGGTCAACTTCATCACCATGGCACGTTCAAAGCCTTCAGCCAGCATAGAACTCGCTATTTCCAACACGGTTTCCCGCCCTTTTTCCATGCCTTGCTTTATCCCTTTCTCGAAACCTTTTTGCTCAAGATATTCTGCAATAGTCATCAATTCCTCCTCATGCCGCGGCGCGCGTCTGGCCAACTCACGGAGCAACGTCTCCGGTTCGGTTGCCTTCCCCACCAACAGCATATAGTTCACCAATGATATGAGTTGCTCTTTGGTAGTGTATCCGGCCAACAACAATGTGACCAGTTGTTCTAACAGCTCAACCAGGTCACGCTGGCGTACATGCTTTTGCAACAACTCAAGAATGGCCATGCGGCGGTGCTGCATGATTTCATCGTCCGGAATGACGGTAACGTCAACCAACGGAAAATGCCCCGCATAGAGCTGCCTGGCTAGTTCAGGCTCACTGAATTCCTCTAACCAACTCATTGAGTAGGGATAAGGCGCCACCTGGCCGTGATAAAAGAGCACAGGAATAACCAGAGGAAGCTGGTCGTGTCCTGCCTCAAGGTGGCGTTGCATTGCCGCAATGGCATAGCGTATTAAACGAAATGCCATATGTTTGTCGGGCGAGCTTTGATGTTCGATCAAAACGTACACATAACCATCCCCTCTCTCGGTTCGCAACGAGTAAAGTACGTCAGAGTAATGGGCACGCAGGTCGCTCTCGATAAAACTACCGGGTTCCAGCTTTAGCGTGTTCAGATCGCAATACTGCAGTAAGGCAGGCGGCACATGTAATTCCAGGAAATCACGGGCCGTGTCTGGATGGGTGAGGAACTGCTTAAATACCGCATCATGCGGGGTGGAGGTGGCTTTTTTCATGTCGATCATCCTTGGACTTAACATAAAAAAACCTACCATAGGCTGTCATCGGCGCACATTATCAACAAATGGGTTCTGAATCCGCCTCGCAAAACCTTTGAACATCAGTTGCGAACCCGATCCCGCCCAAGAAGACGAGAGGATCGGTGCAGCCCACATACCCCCAATTAAACGAGTGTTGTTTCACCCGGTGAAGGGGCTATAATTCCCGCTGTTCTGGACAACCTGCGAAATCATCATTATGCGGAAAAAAGCGTTCCTCATCGTCATCGCCTTATGCGCCTTCGGCTCTCTGAGCGGCGTCTTTCTGGCCGGGCTGAATATGTACACCCGTTCCACCACGCCACAAGAAGAGACCACAACCACCAACGATGCCGCAGCCGATAGCGCCCCAACGGCCACTATCCAAGCGAAATAACCTGCTTTATAACGCCGTAACGCCAGCGTTAGCCGCCAGCCTTTCAAGCTCGGCCACCCGCTGATAAGCGGCACGCGGCACCAGACTAAAATCGCCGATCAGCAGGCTTTCACTGGCCGTATGGTTGACCATGGCACTGGCCGCAGTGCGCAGGATTGCCAATTGTGAGTCTGGGGTTCCGGCCGCCGTGATCAACGGCAAGCCCGGTACCGCTGCGGTACGGCCAATAATCTTCAGCCCAGCAACGGCTTGTGGCCGTGCCCGTTTCAATAGGGCAAAACTGATACAGTCAATGGCCGCAATATCCGCCTGCCCCTCCAGGATCATCTCCAGTGATTGATAGTGGCTGCCAGAGGCGATCGCCTGGCGGAAAAAACGTCCTTCTCGCGCCAACGGGGCAATCAAGGCTCGCAGGCTGTTATACCCCGACTGTGAATCCCGGCTGTTATACGCCACCACGCGATCGCGAAAATCTTCCAGACGCTCAGCCGATTCATCCTCACGCACTACCAACCAACTGCTGTAGTTCGCTCCGCTGCAACCTTCCACGCGGTAATGGTAAGTGCCCACCAACTGTACCTGTGGTAGCACCGTCACCAATGGATAACCGCAGGTCTGGCTAAGTAGCAGATCCGGCCGCTGCCAGTGTTGCGGCAAATCCTGCGGCCAACTCAGCGTCTGGGGAACCTCCGCCATACCCAGTTGCCGCAGCTTATCGCGTAGCGCCTGCCAGAACGGTTCCACCTGTTGGTGGCTAACGCCGTACATCGCTAAAGAGACTATCGCCATGGAAGTTACCCCGCAGAAGATGAGACAGTCAGCCGTTGCTGACGCCAGGCGGTGAGGTAGCATACCCAGCGTTCGAACAGCATGTCGGTAATGATCGCCAACAACGCCACTACCACCGCTCCCTGGATCACATACGCAGTATTGAAGCCACTCAGGCCAATAATGATCGGCGTTCCCAGCGTTTTGGTGCCCACCGTCGAGGCTATCGCCGCCGTGCCGATATTGATAATCACCGAAGTACGGATCCCCGCGACGATCACCGGGGCCGCCAGCGGCAACTCAACGCGCCACAAAACTTGCCAGCGGTTCATCCCAACCCCTTGAGCTACTTCACGTGTCCCCGCCGGAACCGACTCTATCCCGGTCAAGGTGCCTTGCAGGATCGGTAATAACCCATACAGCACCAGCGCAATAATCGCTGGCTGCTCACTAAAGCCCATTACCGGTACCGCCACCGCCAATACCGCGACCGGTGGAAAAGTCTGCCCAACGGCAACCACGGTCTCCACCAATGAGCGAAACTCCCGCCCGGCACCGCGCGTCACCGCAATGCCAGCGGTTACGCCTATCATTACCGCAATCAGGCTCGATACGGCTACTAGCGATAAATGCGCAACAACCAGCGAGAAGAAGCTGTCCTGCTGATACACCGGCCTATCCAACTGTGGGAACCAAGCAGCAAACAGGCCGTGCAGATGGTTCATGCCGAAGACCAACGCCACTAGCAGAGTAAATGTCCACGGCAGCGGATCGCGCCACCAGCGCGTGATATTCATGATAGCGCCTTGTGTGTAATCAAATCGCTGAAATGCAAAACGCCAAGCGCTTGCCCCTGTTCGTCAACCACCGGCAAACGTTCGCTGCCTCGGGCAACAAACACCGACAGCGCCTCACGCAGACTCATCATGGCCTGAATGGGTTCCCCTTCCGCCTCGCCTGGCCGCACCCTTTCGGCTACCGTGCCCAACGCCAACAGTTTGATCCCCCGATCGCTGCGGCCAAAGAAGTCACGCACAAAATCATTCACCGGGTTGGTCAACAGCTCCAACGGAGTACCTTGCTGCACCACTCGCCCCTGATCGAGCAGCACGATCCGATCGGCCAGCCCCAGCGCCTCATCGATATCGTGTGTCACCAGAACGATGGTGCGGCCAGAAAGTTGATGAATGCGGGCAATCTCAGCCTGCAACGAGGCCCGGGTCACCGGATCGAGCGCACCAAAGGGTTCGTCCATCAGCAACACCTCAGGATCGGCGGCCAGCGCCCGTGCCACCCCAACCCGCTGTTGCTGTCCACCGGAAAGCTGATGCGGATAGCGGCGGCGGAACTGTTCCGGCTCCAGTTGCAGCAGCTCCATCAACTCAGTCACCCGATCGCGGATCCGTGCCCGTGGCCACTTCAGCAACTGCGGCACCGTGGCGATATTCTCTTCTACCGTCCAATGGGGAAACAGGCCGATCGACTGGATGGCGTAGCCCATTCGGCGGCGCAAATCCTGCGGCTTGAACTTATGGATCTCCTCACCGGCAAACCTGATCTTGCCTTTATCATGCTCGATCAGGCGGTTGATCATCTTCAACGTGGTGGACTTACCAGAACCGGAAGTGCCGATCAGCACGGTAAACTCCCCTTCCGCCATGCTCAACGAGAGATCGTCCACTGCCGGTTTCCCCTGAAAAATCTTGCTTACCCGGTCAAAGTTAATCATCTGGCAGTCACTTCCAACATTGAAATTATGAATTTAAACAGCGAATCGACGATCACTGCCATGGCGATCACCGGGATCACTCCGAGCAACACCAGATCCAGCGCACTGCTGAGTAATCCTTGAAACACGATTGCGCCAAAACCCCCAGCACCGATCAGCGCGGCCACCACCGCCATTCCCACGGTTTGCACCGCCAGGATCCGCACGCCGGTCAGGAACAGTGGCAATGCCAGTGGCAGCTGTACACCAAGGAATATCTGCCCGCGCGTCATTCCCATGCCGCTGGCGGACTCAATCACGCTGGCAGGCACGCTTTGCAAACCGGCGACCACGCTGCGCACCAATGGCAACAGAGCATAGAGCACCAATGCCACAATCGCCGGGGCCATGCCGATACCGCTGATGCCCAAGTTCGCCAGCCAAGGTAGCGCCGCCGCCAGCCCGGCCAACGGGGCAATCAACAGACCAAACAGCGCAATGGAAGGGATGGTCTGGATGATATTCAGCGTAGAGAAGATCGGGGCCTGCCAGCGGGTTGAACGAAAACACAGCACGCCCAACGGCACGCCAATCAGCAGAGCCGGTATCATGGTAGCCAGCAAGAGGGTCAAGTGCTGTAGTAACGCAGCGTCAAATACCTCTTGCCGGTTGTGGTACTCCTTCAGCAGGGAAAGCTGGTCCAGCTGATGGGTAAACAACAGCAGCACGGCAGGTAGCAGCACCAAGACGTTACCCAGAATGCGCCACAGGTGCGAGGGAGTGATCCGCGTCATGGCATCTGCGGCGATCAGGCCGCTCAATGCTGCCATTAGCGCACAGCCGCTGCTCCAGGAAGTGCGTGCCAACGGCGAGCCCTGCAATGCCAGTTGCTGAGCGGTATAGCCGCTCAACCAAAAGGTCATCGCCAATAGAACAGCGGCAACGCAAGCGGTCAGCCGCGCCCGATTGCGCGTGGGGGTCAACAGGCTGAGCACGGCTAACGCCAGTAATGGCAGCAGCAACCACAGCGCCGGGCCATGCAACAGTGAAATCAGAGAGATACTCTTGCCAGACAGCAGGCGATTAGGAGCATAACTGAGGAACGGCAGGCCAAAGGCCGCAAGCAGCAGCAAAATAAACAAGGTCAGTAATACGCGGTTTTTCAAGACAATAATCAAAATCACTCCCAGGGTCTAATCAGCCAGTTAAGCGCAGAATGCATAGCTACGCGTAAGCTGACGTCCCCTCACCCTAACCCTCTCCCACAGGGAGAGGGGACCGAACGTGCCACAAATGGGCTCCTGCACCTAACCCCCAATGCCGCATCCGTTCCATCTCCTGCGGGGAGGGGATTAAAGGTTCTAAAGATTGAATCCTGCCCTTAATGGCTGCTCCGTATCAGCTCCCTCTCTCTGTGGAAGAGGGGACTGAACGTGCCACAAGTGGGCTCCTGCACCTAACCTCAATGCCGCATCCGTTCCATCTCCTGCGGGGAGGGGATTAAACGTTCTAAAGATTGAATCCTGCCCTTAATGGCTGCTCCGTACCAGCTCCCTCTCCCTGTGGGAGAGGGTTGGGGTGAGGGGCAATATCAGATTCAGTCGTCGAATCAAGGTTACTTAATCAACCCTTTCTGTTTCAGATAATTGATCGCAACCTGTTTGGCATCCTGGCCTTCTACGGCAATCTGCGCATTCAGCTGCTGCAAGGTTGGGCCGTCGAGCGTAGCGAATACCGGCTTGAGCAGTTCGGCGATATTGGCGTGCTGCTGCAGCGTTGCTTCACGAATAATCGGAGCCGGGGCATAGATCGGCTGTACGCCCTGTGGGTCTTCCAACGTTTGCAGCCCCAGCGCAGCTACCGGGCCATCGGTTCCATACGCCATCGCCGCATTCACCCCAGAGGTTTGTTCCGCCGCTGCCTTGATGGTCACCGCCGTATCCCCGCCAGCCAGTGACAGCAACTGATCCTGATTAAGCTTGAAGCCATAAGCATTCTGGAAGGCCGGTAGCGCGTCCGGGCGTTCGATAAACTCCGCCGATGCCGCCAGTTTGAACTTACCGCCGTCGTTGATCCACTTGGCCAGGTCTGCCAGGGTTTTCAGATGGTTGGCCTGCGCCACGTCCTGGCGAACGGCGATCGTCCAGGTGTTGTTTGCCGGGGCGGCATCCAGCCAGACGATTTTGTTCTGGTCATAGTCGAGCTTTTTCACCTTCTCGAACCCGGCCTGAGCGTTTTTCCACGCCGGATCTTTTTCATCGGAGAAGAAGAAGGCACCGTTACCGGTGTATTCCGGGTAGATATCAATCTCGCCGGAGGTGATCGCACCACGCAGTACCTTGGTGGTGCCTAGCTGCAGTTTGTTGGTGGTTTTGATGCCGTTGGCTTCCAGCACCTGCACAATGATGTTGCCAAGCAACGAACCTTCGGTATCAATTTTAGAACCCACGCGTACCGTATCGGCCGCCTGTGCAACACCGCTGGCTCCCGCCAGAACGGTCAAAGCCAATGCCAAAAAACGTGCGCGTAATGGGGTAATAGCCATGCTTTATCCTCTTTGATGATGCCTTCCGGCTATTTCGCCAGATCGATTGGAAAATCCTGCGCGGTATGGGTCCAGCGTATCACATGCTGTTTCCCGACACTCTCCTGTTCAAACGGGTGTACTTCAACAGCAATTGGCGTTACGGCATGGTCGACAAACCAGTTGCCATAGCCCTGCACCACAAATCCCTGGCTGCGTTGCCGGTAGGCTTGTTGCTCTGCCAGATAGACTTTTCGCAGGCCATACCAAGGCAAACCGGGTAAATCATGATGCACTAAATGATAGTTCAAATTGAGAAACAGCAGCCGCCACGGCCAAGAGGCCTCATTAATAATAGAACGTGCCTGCGGAGCGTCCACCGCACGATGCTCATAAAACGAGCGGATTTTGGTCAACCCCAGCGCCGGGTAGCTCACCGCCAGCAGATAAAAGGCGGCAGAAATGCCCTGTGTTTGCAGCCAGGCGAGCAGAGCCATCAACAGAATGCCGTGTACCAGCCACATCACCAAGGTACGCAATTCCCCTGCCAATATGGCTTTCAGGGCATTCGCCAGCGTGGCGGCAATATCCCATGCAGGGCCAAGCGTGACTCGCCCAATCAGGGTGTTGCGCACCTTGGCCAACAGAGGCAGCAAAACAGGAAACCGTTGCCACTGCGCCCGGCTGAAATAGTAACTTTCCGGATCTTCGGCAGGTTGGGTCAGATGATCGTCACGGTGATGCTGAATATGGCTGTCGCGGTACAGCCCGTAGGGATACCACACCGCCAGGGGAAGCAGGCCGAACAGTTGGTTGAGCCGTGGCCAGCGGGTAGGATGGCCGTGGATCAGCTCATGCTGCAACGAGAGATACCAGGTAGTCGCCAGCGTCAGCAGCGGTGCGCCCAGCCAGGGGCCAAGCTGCTGCCAGTAATGCACCACACCGAACCAACTGCCGTAAACCAGCAGCATAATGCCCCAGGTCGGCAGCTCCAGCCGCCAGACCCATTGCCGGTTAAGCTGTTGGATCCAGGCACGTTGTTCGTCGTGCAGATAGTGGCTATGGGGTTTGGCTGAGGGCATTTTCCGGCTCGCTGAGGCTATTTTTCTCAGTATCAGCGAAGCGGATCGGCGCTCAAAATAACAAAAGTGGTAAAGCAAAGTTAAAAACCAGCATCATGACGTTTCGTTCATGGATGCCGCCCCTGGAAGGCAAGAACAGACCACGTGTTAGCCTGCCCTGCTAACCTTACAGAGTCATTCCCCCATCACGGCATAAGCTTGCAAGCGCTCACGCCACCAGAGGCTGGCCAAGCCGGTAGCACTTTCTCGCCAACCGAAGTAGGCAGTGTCGCTATCACGCTCTGCTTCCACGCTTTTCGCTACCAACTGGCCGGTTTTCAGATAAGGTTCTGCCAGATAATGAGGCAGATAGCCGCAGCCCAACCCGGCCAGCTGCGCCTGCAATTTGGCCTCAAAACTGAATACCGTCAGTTGATCCTGCTCATCCAGCACGTGCAGACTTTGCGGTGAACTCACCCGCGATGAGTCATGAACCACCACTGCGCGATGCTGGCGGATGGTGCTTTTCTGCAACGGTTCCGGCTGATCTGCCAACGGATGGTGCGGGGCGACGGCAAACACATACTCCAACTGCCCTAGCGGGCTAAAAGCATAGCCAGCGCGCGAAGGGGGCTCACAAATCGCACCGATAATAATATCGGCACAGCCGTGTATCAGCGCCTCCCAGGAGCCAGCCAGCACTTCATGGCTGAAACGCAGCCGGGTGTGGTGGTGATTACGGTAAAACTCATCAATCAGCGGTAACAGCCGGGCAAAAGGGAACGATGCATCCACTGCCAAAGTGAGATCGCTCTCCCAGCCACTTTCTACATAGCGCGCCTGCTGCTCCAGATCTTGCGCTGCACGCAGCAATATCCGTCCCTTTTCCAGCATCAGCTTGCCGGTAGCGGTAAATTTTGCCCGGTGGCCGGAGCGATCGAGCAGCGTGATCGCCAGATCGCTCTCCAGTTTCTGCACCATGTAGCTCAGGGCAGAAGGCGTTTTAAACAGCGCGGCGGCCGCTGCGGCAAATGATCCATGACGATCCAGTGCGTCCAGGATCAATAGCGCTTCCAGGTTTAGTCTCACCCCTTTCTCCCATTGATAAAAAAACTTAACAAGAAGGTAAAAATTCTACGCTATCTTTGAAAACGGCACCTACCTACCATTCATTCCATTGATACAGCGCATACGTCTTATTCACGGTAATACAATTGGAAGGTACATTATGTCGAAGTTTCAACTGCTTGATCCAAAAAATTCCGCACTCATCTTTATCGATCATCAACCGCAAATGGCTTTTGGCGTGGCCAATATCGATCGCCAACAGCTGAAAAACAACGTGGTAGCGCTGGCCAAAGCCGGAAAAATTTTTAATGTTCCCACTATTTTTACCTCGGTCGAAAGTGAAAGTTTCAGCGGCTATATCTGGCCGGAACTGCTGGCAGTGCATCCAGAACTCACCCCGATTGAACGTACCTCGATGAATTCCTGGGAAGATGCGGCATTCGTTAAAGCCGTGGAGGCCACCGGCCGTAAAAAACTGGTGATCTCCGCCCTGTGGACCGAGGTCTGCCTGACCTTTCCGGCATTGATGGCACTGGAAGCCGGGTATGAGGTTTACGTGGTCACAGACACCTCTGGCGGCACCTCGGTGGATGCCCATGAGCGCGCTATCGATCGCATGGTGCAGGCTGGAGCCATTCCGGTGACCTGGCAACAGGTGCTGCTCGAGTACCAACGCGATTGGGCACGCAAAGAAACCTACGATGCGGTGATGGATCTGGTACGTGAACACAGCGGTGCCTACGGGATGGGCGTTGACTATGCTTACACTCTGGTGCATCACGCCCCGGCTCGCAGCGGCAAGTAAAACCGCGCAGGGCTCACCTTGACTGACCGCATTACCCTCCCGGCCGCGCGCCGGGATTTTTCAGGAGCTGGATCCATGTCCCATCAGCAACACGTTACGCTGGTGATCACTCACCATCTGGCTCCCGGCCAGGAACCAGCCTATGAAGCCTGGTTAAAACGCATCATGCCCGATGCCGCCCAGTTTGACGGCCATCTAGGCGTTAACGTCATTCGCCCCTCCGGTGATCAGCTGGCTTATACGGTGCTGGTACGCTTCGATAATCTCGACAATTTATACCGCTGGATCCACTCGCCACAGCGACTGAAATATATCGAAGAAGTCACACCACTGCTGCAGGGGAGCGATCATATTGAGATCCGCCCCGGAGCCGAGTTTTGGTTCACACCTGCCAGCGCCAACGTGCGGCCACCGGCCAAGTGGAAACAGTTTTTAATCACCCTGCTGGTGATTTTCCCTTCGACCAATCTGGTGCCTTGGTTTTGGGGCAAGCTGCTGCCGGAACTGAGCGGCACACTGGCTGGGCATTTACTCAATGATGCCAGCGTTGTCGCCCTGGTGGTATTCCTGTGGATGCCGTTGGTTACCCGTCTGTTTCATCAATGGCTCACCCGCCATTAAAGGAAAACGTTATGAGTCACACCGCTTCATTGATCATCAGCAACGGTAAATTCCATACCGTCGATCGCGAAAATCCCACTGCTCAGGCCGTGGCGATCAAGGACGGTAAGTTTATGGCCGTCGGTAGTGAGAGCGACGTCATGCAACACGCCGGGCCGGAAACCCAGATCATCGACCTGCACGGCCATACGGCGGTGCCCGGCCTGAATGATTCACACCTGCACCTGATCCGGGGTGGTTTGAATTACAACCTGGAACTACGCTGGGAAGGCGTGCCTTCGCTGGCCGACGCCTTACGTATGCTCAAGGAACAGGCACTGCGTACTCCCAGCCCACAGTGGGTCAGAGTGGTCGGTGGTTGGACCGAGTTCCAGTTCGCCGAGCGCCGTATGCCTACGTTGGATGAAATCAACGCCGCCGCCCCAGACACGCCGGTATTTATTTTGCATCTGTACGATCGCGCCCTGCTTAACCGCGCTGCGCTGAAAGTGGTGGGCTACACCAAGGACACACCAAACCCGCCAGGGGGCGAAATCCAACGCGACGGCAACGGCAACCCAACCGGAATGTTGATCGCCAAGCCCAATGCCATGATCCTCTACGCCACCTTAGCCAAAGGGCCAAAGCTGCCGCTGGAACAGCAGGTGAACTCCACCCGCCAGTTTATGCGCGAACTCAACCGCCTGGGCCTGACCAGCGCGATTGACGCAGGCGGCGGTTTCCAGAACTATCCCGAGGACTATCAGGTCATCGCGGAACTGCACGAAAAACAACAGCTGACCCTGCGTATCGCCTACAACCTGTTTACCCAACGGCCAAAGCAGGAGTTGGAAGACTTCCAGCTGTGGACGGATATGCTCAAACCCGGCCAGGGAACGGACTTTTACCGCCATAACGGCGCGGGTGAAATGTTGGTGTTCTCGGCAGCCGACTTCGAGGACTTCCTGCAACCTCGCCCAGATTTGCCTGAAGGTACCGAGGATGAGCTGGAACGCGTGGTACGCCATCTGGTGGAACACCGCTGGCCGTTCCGTCTGCATGCCACTTACGATGAATCTATCAGCCGGATGCTGAACGTGTTTGAGAAGGTCAACCGCGAAATCCCCTTTGCTGGTCTGCACTGGATTTTTGACCATGCGGAAACCATTTCTGAGCGTAATATCGAGCGAGTGAAAGCCCTCGGTGGCGGCATTGCCGTACAGCACCGCATGGCGTTTCAAGGGGAATACTTTGCCGAACGCTATGGCATCGAAGCTACCAGGCAGACTCCACCGGTCGCCAAAATGTTGGCGGCAGAACTGCCGGTTGGACTAGGCACCGACGCCACCCGCGTCGCCAGTTACAACCCTTGGACAGCGCTGTACTGGCTGGTTTCTGGCCGTACGGTCGGCGGTATGGCAATGTATGACGATCAGGCTCGTTTGGATCGTGAAACGGCATTAATGCTTTGGACACAGGGCAGTGCCTGGTTCTCTACCGAACAAGGGAAAAAGGGCCAGATCAAGGTGGGACAGCTGGCGGATATGGCCGTGCTGTCACAGGATTATTTCAGCATTCCGGAGGAGCAGATCAAGGGAATTGAGTCGGTCATGACCGTGGTGGATGGCAAAGTTGTCTATGCTGCGGGCAGTTTCTCGCCGTTCTCTCCGCCGCCGTTACCGGTACTGCCTGAATGGTCACCGGTGGTCAATGTACCGGGGCATTATCGCTCAGCACCGCCCGCAACCACCAGCAAGGTAGGTGCATTAAGCCAGGCACACCAGTGTTGCGGTCCTTGTGGCGTTCATGCTCATCAGCATGATATTGCCCGCCGTTCCAGCATTCCCATCGCTAACGAGAATGCCTTCTGGGGCGCATTCGGCTGTTCTTGCTTTGCGTTTTAAGCGTCCAAGGGCCTTGCATGCTGCCAAATGGGCGCAGCATGCAAGGCCCTACGGGATAGCACCGTTAGCCGCCTCCACAAGTCACCAGAGTCAATCGCGGTTGATATCCAACCAGCGGCGCTGTTCGGCAGAGGCGGCAATCGCATCCAGTACACAGGATACCTTCCAGCCTTCCTCGAAATCAGGCCACATCCGATCGCCCGCGGCAATGCCATTGACCAGATCGCGGATCTCCACCGTTTTCTGATCGTTAAAGCCAATGCCATGCCCGGCGCTGATGCAAAACGCGGCGTAATCCGGGTGCTTTGGCCCTACCATGATGGTTTTGAAGCCCTGCCGCTCTGCCGGTTCATCATGGCGATACAGTTTCAGTTCGGCCATGCGTTCCTGAGTGAAACTCAAGGTGCCCTTGGTGCCGGTCACTACATAAGTCAGGCCCATTTTGCGCCCGCAGGCAATGCGTGAGGTTTCGAGGGTGCCCATCGCACCATTGGCAAAGCGCACCAGCGCGCTGGCCTGATCTTCGTTTTCGACTTGGCACATCTTGGCCGGGTTGTTCGGATCGGGCCGCTGTTTGATCAGGGTTTGCATATCGCCCGACACCGCGACGATATCCCCCACCAGATAATGCGCCATATTCACGATGTGTGCCGCCAGATCGCCCAACGCCCCAAGCCCGGCGCTGGCTTTGCGGCAGTGCCAGTCGATCGGCGTACGCGGGTCGGCCAGATAATCTTCATTATGCGTACCGTAAAAATGCACCACCTCGCCAATTTCACCGTTGGCAATGATTTCCCGCGCCAGCTGGCTGGTCGGGTTTTTCATATAGTTGAATCCCACCAGAGTTTTGACCCCTTTGGCCCGCGCGGCCTGCACCATCTCGGCGGCGTCTTGCGCATTCAGCGCCAGCGGCTTCTCGGAATAAACATGCTTGCCCTGTGCAATAGCCGCCAGGGCCATCTCTTTATGCAGGAAGTTTGGGGCACAGATATCCACCACGTCTATGGCGGGATCGGCCACCAGTTCGCGCCAGTCACCGGTTGAACGTACGAAGCCAAACTCCGCCGCACGCTGGGCTGCCAGCTCGGGTGTGACTTCCGCCAGCATCTCCAACACCAGCTCCCCTTTCAGCGGGAACACCGTGCTGGCCTGAGCATAAGCGATAGCATGACAGCGGCCAATATAGCCAGTACCGATCAATCCAACGCGCACCTGTTTCATCGTTTTCTCCCTTGCCTATTTTTGGAAAATAAAAATCATTATTTATTTATATGAAATTTAAATTTCATTAACAAGCCGATAATCAACTTTGCCCCGGATCCGTGACTGCCCTCATAAAATGCGGTGGATAAAGAACATGAGTAATCAAAATAGTGGGAAGGTACGGCTGGCATTAAGCTAAACCGCACTGCTATTATAAAACCGCGCGTGTGGCCTTGCTGCCACACTTTCGCCCCTTCAACAGAAGACATCTCATGCCGCCGAAAATCTTGCTCAGTGCCTGCCTGGCCGGTTTCAACGTACGTTATAACGCCTCCAGCAAAACCATTATCGATACCACCTTACAGCAGTGGCAAAAAGAGGGTCGATTGGTGGTGTGCTGCCCCGAATTGGCCGCCGGTTTCTCCACGCCGCGCCCACCGGCAGAGATTGCTGCCGCTGCCGATGGCGCTGAAGTAATAGCCAACCGGGCCAGAGTGCTCGACGCGCAAGGGAACGACGTCACCGACCAGTATCTGTTAGGTGCCCATCTGGCGCTGGATACCGCTCGTCTGCATGGTTGCCGCTTTGCCCTGCTGAGCGATCGCAGCCCTTCCTGCGGGAGTCAGACCATTTACAACGGCGCATTCAACGGCCAAACCCAACCCGGCAGCGGCGTCACTGCAGAGCTGCTGCGCCAACATGGCATCGAAGTATTTTCCGAGCACCAGCTCGACGTGTTGATCGAGCGTGTCCGGCTAGTCGAGTTGGGCCAGGCGATCCGCTAGCCGCTGACGCAGATGGGCAATGCCCTGCGGGTGCCGCACAAATTCATCCGCAGGCATCATTTGCCAGCACTGCCCTTCATTACCGAAACGGATCGCCGCAATCTGTGCCAAGGTGATTTCCCCCACCATAAACCAGGTGGGCGGCGAGCCAGGCGTGATCCCGGCGTAACGCTGCTGCCAGACAATTTGCCGTGCAGGCAATAGAATACCAAACTCCTCCTCGGTTTCCCGTTGCACACATTGCACCGGAGTTTCGTCCCCTTCACGTCCGCCGCCGGGCAAGTCCCAGCAGCCGGGCCAGGGGATCGCCGGGTTGTCATCACGCAGGTAAACCAGCACCTGGCCGCCGTACAGCAAGGCGATTTTCGCCCCGCCAAAGTCTTGGTCAATCATCTGCCCTGCCCCCTTTCAAACCGCAGCATACCAATATGCAAGATCGTTGAGGTATAGTGAAAACCTTCTTTGTCCTGACAGGCGAACAATAACCATGAACTCTGCTTTTTTAGTGACCGCGCAATGGCTTGAGCAACATATCAACGATGAAAATCTGACGCTGGTTGACGTGCGTATGGCACCTGTCGGTCAGGTGCCGAAGCAAGACATGTTGGCCGAATTTGAGCGGGGCCATATACCCGGTGCGGTGTATTTCGATATTGACGACGTCGCGGATAAAAATACGACGCTGCCGCATATGCTGCCCACGGCAGAAGCCTTTGCCGCTGCCGTAGGTAAACTGGGCATCAATGATCAACAGACTATTGTTTTCTATGATGGAGGCAATCAGTTCTCTGCCCCACGCGGTTGGTGGACGTTCCGTAATTTCGGCGCACAGCACGTATTCGTGCTCGATGAAGGTTTGCAGGGTTGGACATCGCGCGGTAACGCCTTGGAAACCGGCCCCGCACAGCCTACCCCCGCGACCTTCCGCGCGCACTTTAATGCCGAAGCGGTGGTGGATATGCAGCAGGTTGAACAGGCGATGAACGACCAGCGGCAAATCCTCGACGCCCGTGCCGCACCACGATTCTATGCCCAAGCCCCGGAACCGCGCCCAGGCCTGCACCGTGGCCATATTCCTGGCAGCATCAATATTCCGTATGGCGATTTGCTGGAGAACGGACGTTTCAAATCACTCGAGGCGCTGAAAAGAACCTTCGAAGAAAAAGGGGTCGATATCGACGCGCCCACCATCGTCAGCTGTGGCTCTGGCGTCACCGCCGCGGTGCTGGCCTTTGGCCTGCAATCACTGGGTGCCAAGCAGGTGAAGCTCTATGACGGTGCCTGGAGCGAATGGGGTGCACTGAGCGGCAAGCAGCCGATCGCCCAAGATGAGTCAACTAACCACTAACAAAGAGGCTATCGTGTTCACGATCCGTCAAGCGTTGCCCGCTGATTTAGCGACCGTGCGGGAAATAGGGATTGCCAGCTACCTCGCTCACTTTGCTGCACTCTGGCAAAACCAGCAGGAGTTGCAGGCGTTTCTGACCAAGGATTTTGCCGAACAAGCGTTGGAGCCTTCATTGCAAGACCGCGATACTTGCTGGCTGCTTGCCTATGAGGGAGAGACGCCGGTAGGCTTTGCCAAGCTTAATTTTGACAGCCTGCTGGCGGCAACCGCAACCACTGGGGCCGAGCTGCAAAAGATCTATTTCCTGCCGCAGTTTGCCGGACGCGGCTATGGGGAAAGGCTCTATGCCGAAGTACAGCGACGCGCCATTGAGAGACAGCAACCAATCCTCTGGCTGGACGTGCTGAAAAGCAACGTGGCTGGCCAACGCTTCTATCAACGGCAAGGCATGGCGATCGTGGGTGAGGACAGCTATACCAGCGTCAGCCAATCCGTGGCCATGTGGGTGATGGCGAAAAATCTATAGCCACTTGGCGTTATGGGTAAAGGAGATGGTCAGCCAGCGGTGCGGGCTATCTTCACCAATGGCGTCGGCTATCTGGTCACGGATTTTATCCAGCTTGTGGACGCCGCTGTGTTCCATCTCAGGCGGGATCACGATGTGGATCTCAATAAACAGCCCACGGCCAACGCGGGTGGCGTAATTGGAATAATCCAGGAAGCCATACTCCAGCGTCAGCTGCGCCATAATGGCTTCCACCTTGGCATCCAGGCTGTCCGGCGTCATCTGCAGCACTTCCTGAATAGCAGATTTTACCGTTTTGATCGGCACCGGGATCAAGACCAGCGTCAACAGTGCCAGCGCGACAGGGTCGGCATAGACGTTGAGGTATTCATAACGGGTTCCTTCCATTAGCCAGGAAAGAATAAAGGCCACCAATAACGCCGAACTGATACAGGCCGACATCAGCCAGCTTTTGTTATCCAGCGCGATCAGTTCCGATTTAACCTGCTTATTCAGCCGGCTTTGCTTAACGTAGAGGGTAAAGCAGAAAAGGCTGACGGTAACGGCATAGACAATCGCCCAGCCCAGCTCGAGTTCACGCCCTCCGTCGGCAATGCCTTTGACGGCGTTCACAAAGGCATACAGACACAGCAACGTCAGTAAACTGCCGTTAAATGCCAGCACCATTGGTTCGACATGCCAAAAACCATACTGAAAACGGCGGCTATGGGGTTGCCCCAGCAGGCGGGACACCAGCAGGGATAATGAACACATGCCTGCATCCAACGCCGAGAACATGCCGTCAAACACGATCGACATGGAACCGCAGACAATCCCAAACACGATCCCGGCACTGGCAATAAACAGCGTGCAGAATATCGACCTGCGCAGGATTTTTTGTTCTATTGCCGTGCTGGTTAACACCGGTGGCAACGTGGTGGGTGCTGTCGTCATAATTCCCTTATTTCAGTCGGAAAGTTCGGACATGTTCTACCGTCGGGCGGCATCGTACTGAGTATGATCGACAAATGCAGGGTGCACAAAAAAAAAGCGCCCTCGATGAGGACGCCTGATGTCGTGATACGCAGGATTAGGCGCCGCGTATGCGCTGGGTCAGCCCTTTCAGGAAGTAGCGCAGCATCTGATCGCCACATGGGCGGTAGTTTTTGGTGCCTTCTTTGCGGAACAGCGCGCTCAGCTCAGGCTTGGAGATACGGAATTCCACCGCGGTAAAAATCTGGTGCAGATCGACATCTTTCAGTTCAAACGCCACACGCAGCTTTTTCAGCACCAAGTTGTTGGTGATCGGCAGCTCAACCGCCGGTGCCGGGAATTTATCGTCTTTGCCACGCTTGAAGAACACCAGACCATTGAGGAAATGGGCCATCACTTCGTCGGGGCAGTTGGCAAAACCCGGCTCGCCTTCCTTGATCATGTAGGTCCCCATGGCTGCGACATCGACGTCAAAACCGTCCAGCTTGACGATCTCTACCATCTTCGCGTCATTAATAGCCAGCATGTAGCGCACGCTGCGCAGCACATCATTGTTAATCATGGAATAGCCTTTCGCTTGTCAATCAGGAGAGGCGTGCAGCGCTGCACACCTTGCATGGCGGCAGTATAGGGATCCGGCGGGGGTTTCTCAATGGAATTTCCACGGGCAAACCAGGGTTTACCCGCAGAGGTTAATGATTTTTCGGGTAAAGCGGAATGTCTTCGCCAACGATATATTTGTTACGCAGGATGGCGGAGATCTTGTCCATCAACATCACGATCACCACCAGGATCAAGGTGATAAACATCACCACGTCCCAGTTCCACAGCCGCATGTTCTCGGCATAGACCAGGCCGATCCCCCCTGCCCCGACAAAACCAAGCACCGCCGCCGAACGGGTATTGGACTCAATCTGGTACAGGCTCAGCGCCAGGAAGGTCGGGAAAGATTGGGTGAAAATGCCATAACGGTGTTTTTGCAATCCGTTAGCACCCACCGCCGTCAGCCCACGGCTGGGGGATTTATCCACCGCTTCGTGGCCTTCGGCATACAGTTTGCCAAGCAGGCCGATATCCTGCATCACGATGGCCAACACCCCCGCCAGCGGCCCCATGCCCACGGCACGTACGAAAATCAGGCCCCAGATGGCCATATCAATCCCCCGCAGAATATCCAGCAGGCGGCGTACCAGCGTCGCCACCGGCCGAAGCACTGGTGAGGACATCACATTACGCGCGGCAAAAAACGACAGCGGCAAGGCGATCAACGATGCCGTAATGGTGCCGGCAAACACGATCGCCAGGGTGATAAAGATCTGTTGGAAATAATAGCCAAACGGCCAGTTGGCAAAGTCATGCCAGACAAACATGCGCATAAAGTAGCGGCTAATCTGTTGGCAACCGTTGGCAAATTGCGGCCAGGAAATGCCAAACACCAGGAAGAAGAAGACGTAATACAACACAATCGCCACGGTAATCATGCCGAGAGTGCGCAGATAGCGCCCTTGGCGTGAGAAGATTTCCGGATTCTGCTGCTTGAGTTGCTGCAGGTTGGTGGCAGAGATCGGCTGAACGGACATTAGGCTTTCCCCTCGACAACGCGTTTACGTAATTCACCGGAGGCGTAATCCAGCAGCGAAACCACCACGATAATCAGCAGCAGCGTCATGCTGACCTGATCGTAACGGTCGAGTTTGATATTGGTCATCAGCTCCTGACCAATTCCGCCTGCACCTACCAGGCCGAGGATGGTCGACTGGCGGAAATTGATTTCCAGCCGCATAAAGCTGTAGGACAGGAAGATCGGTTTGACCTGAGGCCACAGGCCGAAACGCATACGCTGTAACGGCGTGGCCCCACAGGCGGCCAGCCCGCGCACCGGCTTGTTGGAGGCGGTTTCGATCGATTCATAGAACAGCTTGGTCAGGCTGCCGATGGTGTGCAGCGCCAGCGCCATAAAACCGGGAATGGCACCGATGCCAAACGCCATCACAAACATCACCGCCCAGGCCAGCTCCGGCATGGTGCGCAGGAACGCCACCAGCGTGCGGATGGCAAAGCGCAGCGTCGCCGGGCTGTGGGTGTTATTGGCCGCCAAAAAGGCCAGCCCGCCTGCCACCAGCACGGAAAGGATGGTCGCCGCCAGCGCCAGCTGTAAGGTTTCCCAAATCAGCGGTAACTGGATATGCAGCCGGTAGCCCCAATAGGCGAAGGAGCCTTCGGTATGGCCGTCGGCGAACAGCAGCGGCCAGTGCAGTACCGGGATGGTTTCTGCCAGATAGTCAAAGAAATGGGGGATCGACACCCAGACGGTATGCAGGTTGAACTCGGCGATATTGCCTGCGCCAAGATAAAGCACCACCAGCCCGAGCGACCAGAGCAAGGTTTCACGCTTTTGCTTACTGCGGATCCGTTGGTAGTAGTGTGCGAAGTCTGTATTCAAAATCGCTTCCAATATTTTGTGGCTGGATAAATAGGCCCCTCACCCCAACCCTCTCCCGCAGGGAGAGGGAGCCAGATCGGTACCATCATCAGGTACAGAGCTCGATCTTGGGCTCATAGCCTAAGGTTCAGACATGCCAATACCCCTCCAACAGAGAGAGGGAGCCAGATCGGTGCCGTCATCAGGTACAGAGCTCGGTCTATGGCCTACTCCCCCATGGTGAAGGCGCGGGTTCAGTGCTACTGTCAGTTACAAGGGTCAATTTATGACTCGGTCGGTCCCCTCTCCCTGTGGGAGAGGGTTAGGGTGAGGGGCCGGGAACCAAGCCGCCTTAGCGATCGCCCTTGGTCAGCTCACGCTTCATATCGATAATGGTCTGGTATTCCGCCAGCTTGACGTCGCCAATGTGCTGCTTGCCGCCCATCGCCTTGATAAAGCACTGATGGTTGTCGGTATCCAGCTTCTTGATGGCGGTAACCACCTTGGCTTTGAAATCCGCAGGCAGGGAGTTGCTCACCAGGATCGGGCCATTCGGGATCAGCGGCGACTGCCAGATAATGCGGATCTGCTTCATCAAATCTGGATGATCCATACGGATCATGCGGTTGAAGGCTCCGCTGGTATAGCCGGTGTTGTAATCACCAATCATCGAGGCCCAGGTGACCGCACCCTCAAACTGGCCGTTCAATACGCCGAGTACGTCCTGCTCATGACCACCAGAGAAGGTGACGCTGGAGAAGAAGTTGTTGTATTTGTTATCCGGCGTGCCGCCAAACTGCTTCTTGAACACCTGGTTTGGCACCAGGAAACCGGAGGTCGAATCCGGATCCGCAAAGCCGAAGGATTTGCCTTTCAGGTCTTCCAGCTTTTTGTAAGGGCTGTCGGCTTTCACCACCACCACCGAGTGATAGCCGCGCGACTGATCGGTATCATCCACCGCGATCCCCACCAGATCGACCGCCTTGGGATCCTTGATATACACCGAAGCAAATGACGAAGGCGACATGCTCAATACCAGATCGATCTTGCCCCCGAGCAGGCCCTGGATTACGCCAGAGTAGTCGGAAGAGTTACGCAGCTTGGTGTCTACGTTCAGCTCTTTATCGAGAAAATCTTTCACACACTGGTTATCGCCAATCTGTTGGGTAGCGTTCTGCCCCCCCAGGATCCCCAGGTTCAACTCTTTCGGCGCTTCCGCTGCACCTGCATTAAATACCATCATTACGCCGGCCATCATGGTGGTCAGTGTGAATACTTTTTTCATTGCGCATGCCCTGTGTGAAAAGGTAGAGGTGACGTTCAAGTGATTAATGGATCTGATTGGCTTCTTCGCCATACAGTTGCTGCAAAATACGTTCGTTAAGCTGCGACGGGTGGCCGTCGAAAATGATTTTGCCCTGGGCGATGCCAATCACCCGGGTGCAGTATTCCCTCACCAGTTCGACCGAGTGCAAGTTCACCATCACCGCGATATCGTTCTCGCTGACTTTCTGTAGCGCATCCATTATGCGGCGGGTGTTTTTCGGATCGAGCGAGGCAACCGGCTCATCGGCCAGCAGAATTTTGGGGTTTTGCATCAGCGCGCGGCAGATAGCGACGCGCTGCATTTGGCCGCCAGACAGGTTCTCTGCACGTTGCAGTGCATGCGGCAGCATATTCAACCATTGCAGCAGCTCGATGGCCCGCGCACGGTCAGCATCGTCGAATACTTTGAAGAAGGATTTCAGCGTCGAGGTGTGGCTGAGGCGGCCAAGCAGCACGTTGGTGATCACATCCAACCGGGGAACCAGGCAAAAATCCTGGAAGATCATGCCACAGCGGGCTCGCCACTGGCGCATCTGGCGGGCCGAGAGCTGCGCGATGTCCTGTGCAACTCCGTCGTCCTCAAAATGCAGCATTTCACCACAGCTGGAAGGAATGGTGCCGTTCAGCGTATGCAGCAGGGTTGATTTACCAGCCCCGGAGCGGCCGATCACCGCCACAAACTCCCCGGCGTGCAGATCAAAATTGATGTCGTCGAGGACGCGTTGCTGAGATTGATACGCCTTACCTAGCCCTTTTACCGCTAATACCTTGCGTAACGGGATCGGTTGCTGCCCTGGATAGTCGGTCGGTGCCAGTTTTAACAGTGCCTGCGCCATATGATTTCTCTGATTTCAGTGGCTAATCTTATGGGCACCTATTAACGAATAACTGTATGACACGCAGATGATGGTTTTATGGCCGGGAAATGACGTTCAACGCCATTTCCCGTGATTGGCAGGATTAAAATATGCGGATGGAGGTTTTATCGACGTTCCATTTCACTCAATGCCGCACGCATTCCGTGGTCAAGAATAGCTTGCAGATCGGTGGTCACGGCAGCGGTAAGCCCAGGAACGGCATTGAGATCTTGCCCCCAGTGCGCCTCATCGGCCAGCACGCTTTCTACCAGCGCCGCGAGCGTCAGGTCACGATGTTCCACTCCGGCCCACAACGTTGCAAACCTCGTCAGCCAATGAGCATCATCCTGTAACGCATAGCTACCCGCCTGCCGTTCGCCACGATAGAAGGCCAGCAACGCCGCCAAAGCAAAGGTCAGCCGTTTCGGCAGCGCGGCATTTTTCTGTTGGCCTGCCAGTAACTGCGGCAAAATACGCGTGCGGAATTTGGTCATGCCGTTCAGCGCAATCGACAGCAGCTGGTGCTGAATAAACGGGTTACGGAAACGGTTCTGTACCGCTTCGGCAAATGGCCGTAACTCTTCCTGCGGCAGATCGAGCACCGGCATAATCTCTTCGGCAATGGTACGTGCCACATAGCCGCCGATCTGCTCGTCGCTCATGGCCTCGCCCACGGTATTCAAACCAGCCAGGAACGCCACCGGCACCAGCGCCGTATGCGCCCCGTTGAGGATCGCTACCTTGCGTTCTTTATAAGGTTTGATGTCATCGACGATGTGGACGTTCAGATCCAACTTATCCAGATGCAGCTCTTTCGCCAGCCACTGCGGGCCCTGGATCACAAACAGATAGAAATGTTCCGCCGTGTCGAGGAAGCTATCTTGATACCCCAACTGCTGTTGCCACTGCTCTACTTCATCGCGTGGGTAGCCAGTGACGATACGATCGACCAGCGTTGAGCAGAAGGTGTTGCAATCGTTCAGCCAATCGGTGAACGCCTGCGGTAACTGCCACTGCTGCGCATAGCGCAACACGTACTCTTTCAGCGCTTCGCCGTTGTAATCGATCAGCTCGCACGGCAGCAGCACCCAGCCCTTGTCTGCAGCACCGTCAAAATGGCTGAAACGCTCAAACAGCAGCCGCGTCAGCTTGGCCGGGAAGCTGGCCGCCGGAGCGTCGGTGAACTTATCGTCCGGTAAATAACTGATCCCCGCTTCGGTGGTGTTGGAGAACACGAAGCGGATCGCCGGATCACGTGCCAAGGCCAGATAGCTGTCGTATTGGTGATAAACGTTGATTTCCCGGTTGACCGAACGGATCAGGCGTGGCTCGCAAACCGCTTCCCCCTGCTCATTCAGCCCACGGATAATTGTGGTATACAAGCCATCCTGAGTATTGAGCGAAGGCGGCTGCTGGCTGTCAATTGGCCGCACCACCACCACGCCGGCATTCAGCCCGGTATGCTGGTTTAGCAGGTCGATTTGCCAATCAACAAAGGCGCGCAAGAAATTACCTTCACCGAATTGGATAATGCGATCGGGATATTGCGCGCCAGGAAATTCACTACGATTAAGTTGTTTCATTATTGCTCCTTGCATCCGGTGATCCCCCAGGTCGTAAATTACACTCGGCAAGACCTGGGGAGTAATCAAGTTAGTTAAAATGAATCACGCCTTTAATCAGCTGTTTATTATTAATCACTTCTGCTTCATAAATATCTGCCAGCGTGGAAAATTCGAATTGATGGGAAAGCATCATCCCGGCAGTTATTTTTCCGGCGGCCATTAATCGCCCTACCTTGATAAAGTCTTCTTTGGTCGCATTGCGGCTCCCCATCATGGTGGTTTCCTTTTTATGGAATTCCGGATCGGAGAATTGCAGATCGCCCTTGAACAGGCCGACAAACGTAATGCTGCCACCATGGCGGATCAGGTTGACGCTATGGTTCATCGCATGCTGATTGCCGGTGGCATCAATGATTTTTGCCGCCAGCATGCCGGAGAATTGGGCTCTTAAGGCCGCGTCAAAACCGGCGTCCGATGGATCTAGCGTGATCAGCCCAAGCATTTTTTCTACATGGGCACGGCGCTCTGCGCTGGTATCGGCCACGATCACGGTTGCCCCGTCCGCCTTGGCGATAGCCGCAACCCCCAGACCAATCGGCCCTGCCCCTACCACCAATAGATGATCGCCCTGCTCGATGGCCGCTCGGCGTACGGCGTGGGCACTGATAGAGAATGGTTCAATCAGCGCCGCCGCTTGGGGCTCCACATCATCCACAGCCAGCAGGTTGCTCACCGGCACGCTTAAAAACTCGCTAAAACCGCCGTCTTGATGCACGCCAATCACCGAGATATTTTCACAGCAATTGGGCCTGCCGCTGGTGCATGCTCCACAGTGATGACAGGAGACATAAGGGATCACCGCCACACGTTGCCCGACGCGCAATTCACTCACCTGGCCACCGACGCTGACAATCTCGCCGCATATTTCATGCCCCAGCACCCGCGGGTAGCTGAAGAACGGTTGCTGACCAGACCAGGCGTGGATATCGGTCCCGCAAATGCCTACTGTCAGTATTTTTAGCACCGCTTCGTCCGGCGCAGGCTGCGGTACCGGCCTTTGTTGGTAAACCAGCCGGGTCGGCTCCAGACAAACTAGCGTATTCATTGTGGTCATGATCCCTCCTCCTGTGATGTGGCGCTGTTATCCCGCAAAAAGAACAGGCGTATTGTGCTGATGAGGAGAATTTGTGAGTCAGCACAAATTAAACCGGTTTAAATGGGTTTTAAATATTTAAAAAACACCTTAGCCCACAGAGGGATCTCATGAGCAGAACGCAAAACCTCCGCCAGAACGTGGTTAATCAGATGATCGACGGCATCATCAAGGGCCATATCCGCTCACCGCTGCCTTCCCAGGCGGGGCTGGCAGAAATGTATAACATCAGCCGCACCACGGTGCGTCACACGCTCACGCACCTGCATCAACGCGGGGTTCTGGAGAAGGTCAAGGATGATTATGTGATCCTGCGCATGCCGCTGGCAGAAGACGGCTTTGAATGCATGAGCCACTCGCTGGACGAGCAAGGTAAGCTGTTTGAGAAAGCGTTCTATCAGATGATTAACCAAAAGCAGCTGCGCGCGGGGGATTCATTCACCGAATTGCAGCTTTCACGCGCGGTTAACGTCAGCCCGGTAGTGGTGAGGGAATTCCTGCTGCGCTTCAGCCGCTTTGACCTTATTGACAACGTACGCCGCGGCCAATGGAGCATGAAAAAATTTGATCAGAACTATGCCGAGCAGTTGTTTGAACTCCGTCAAATGCTGGAAACCCACGCGCTATCACGCTTTATCAACCTGCCCGCACAGGATAGCCGCTGGTTGCAGGCCAAAGAGTTGTTGAACCGCCATCGCGAGTTGCGCGACACCATCAGCGACAATTATCGGCTGTTCTCTCAGCTGGATCGTGACTTCCACACCCTGATCCTGTCAGCAGCCAACAATCCGTTTTTCAATCAGTCGCTGGAAATCATTTCGGTGATTTTTCACTTCCATTATCAATGGGATGAAACCGACCTGAAGCAAAGAAATATTATTGCGATTGAAGAGCATATGGCCATTTTAAGCGCCCTGATCTGCCGCAGCGATCAGGAGGCCGCCCGTGAGCTTCACCGCCATCTTGATACTGCCAAACAGTCGATGATCCGTTCCATCAAACAGGATGCCTGCTGATTTTTATTGATAAAAAACCGAGTGAAACGGGATTTAAAACCGATTAAAAACAGCAAAATCGTAACCGCCGCACGGAACCGGTTAAAAAAAGCACCATGAAACATTTTCGCCGCCTAGGCTCACTGCCGAAAGACATACCGTTGTTAACACCGAACCAGGGCCATGCCCCGGCAGAATAACTATTATTAATACGGAATATAGAGGCGAGTGATGGAAAAGATAACCACCGTGAGCACTGGAAAAGAACCGGCGGACAGTTATTCAGATAGCATTAATCCCATACCCAAAGGCGGCATAGCAGAGCGCTCTGCAAAAATTAAAAAAATCCAGACTACGGCAATGATCCTGTTATTTTTTGCTGCCGTGATTAATTTTCTCGATCGCAGTTCGCTGTCCGTCGCCAACTCCACCATTCGTGAAGAAATGGGGTTGAGCGGTACCGAGATCGGCCTGCTACTTTCCGCCTTTTCACTGGCCTATGGGATTGCCCAATTACCCTGTGGACCGCTGCTGGATCGCAAAGGCCCGCGCATCATGCTCGGTCTGGGGATGTTTGTCTGGTCTGCGTTCCAGACGATGTCTGGCATGATCCACAACTTTACCCAGTTTATCTGGGTGCGTATCGGCCTGGGGATCGGCGAAGCCCCCATGAACCCTTGCGGCGTGAAAGTCATCAACGATTGGTTCAACATCAAAGATCGCGGTATGCCGATGGGGATCTTTAACTCGGCCTCCACCATCGGGTTAGCCATCAGTCCACCAATCCTCACCGCCATGATGCTGCTGTTAGGCTGGCGCGGGATGTTCATCACCATTGGTTTACTGGGCATTGCGTTATCCATTGGTTGGTACATGCTGTATCGCAACCGTGAAGACATCAAACTCACCGAGCAGGAGCAAAGCTATCTCAACGCCGGTAGCGTGAGCGCACGCCGTGAGCCGATGAACTTCAAGGAATGGCGATCGCTGTTCAAAAACCGCACCATGTGGGGGATGATGATCGGCTTTAGCGGCATCAACTACACCGCCTGGCTGTATCTGGCCTGGCTGCCGGGCTACCTGCAGACCACCTACCATCTGGATTTGAAAAGTACCGGTATGTTGGCGGCAATCCCGTTCCTGTTTGGTGCGGCGGGCATGCTGTCAAACGGCTTTGTCACCGACTTCCTGGTGCGCCGGGGCATGGCTCCGCTCAAGAGCCGTAAAATCTGTATCGTCGCAGGTATGCTGCTTTCCGCTGGTTTTACCTCCGTCGTGGCACAGGCCACCACCACCACCAGCGCGGTGGCATTAATCAGTATGGCGCTGTTCTGTATCCACTTTGCCGGTACTTCCTGCTGGGGGCTGATCCACGTGGCGGTCACGTCCCGTATGACCGCCTCGGTGGGCAGCATTCAAAACTTTGCCAGCTTTGTGTTCGCTTCGTTTGCCCCGGTGATCACCGGCTGGATCCTGGATACCACCAACTCATTCAGCCTGGCACTGACCATTTGTTCCTGCGTTACCCTGATCGGGGCGCTGTCCTACGTGTTTATCGTCAAACACCCGATCACCGACAGCGCGGCCTGATCGCCAGATTTTCCCTCTCCAACCGGAGAGGGATCCTCAATCCAGGGCAAAAAAATCCAGACCCAGCGCGGACTTGACCTGTGCCAAGGTGCCCTGAGTCACCTGATTGGCCCGCTGGCTGCCCTCTCTCAGGATACGCATCAGCTCGCCCTTATCGGCGCTGTACTCGGCCCGCCGGGTGCGGATAGGCTCCAGCAGGGTTTGCAGGCAATCCTCCAACAACCGTTTAATCTTCACGTCACCCAAGCCGCCCTGACGATAGTGATCCTTCAACTGTGCCACCAGCGCTGCGTCCTCGCAAAACGCGTCCAGATAGGTGAATACCATATTGCCTTCCACCTGGCCGGGATCGCTGACGTTCAGGTGGTTGGGATCGGTAAACATGCTCATCACCGCCTTATGCACTTCGTCGGCGCTGGCCCCCAGCATGATGGTATTGCCGCGTGATTTCGACATCTTGCCCTGCCCGTCCAGCCCCGGCAGCCGACCAACGCGGCTCAGCAACGGCTGGCACTCCACCAGCACCTCGCGATCGACGATGCGGTTAAAGCGCCGGACAATTTCGTTGGTTTGCTCCAGCATCGGTAACTGATCTTCCCCAACCGGCACATGAGTCGCCCCAAAAGCGGTGATATCCGCCGCCTGGCTGACCGGGTAAATCAGGAATCCGGCAGGCAGGCTACGTGAAAAGTCTTTCTCGATGATTTCGCTTTTCACCGTGGGGTTACGTTCCAGGCGGGCGACGGTGACCAGGTTGAGGTAATACATCGTCAGTTCTGCCAGCGCCGGAAGCGCCGATTGCAGACACAGCGTGGTCTTGGCAGGATCTATCCCCACCGCCAGATAATCGGCCACCACGTTTAGCACGTTGGCACTGATTTTTTGCGGATTGCTGCCGTTATCGGTCAGCCCTTGCAGGTCGGCCACCATTACCGTTTGCTGATGATGATGCTGTAGCTCAACGCGCTGGCGCAGTGAACCGACGTAATGACCCAAATGCAGTGAACCGGTGGCGCGATCGCCAGTCAGAATGGTGTAACTCATAGCCTTGCTCCTGGAAGTAAACAGACCGCCGGATCAACGCTATAAAAATGCCGCCAAAACCGGCGGCATTAAAAAAAGAGGGATGAATACCCGTGCCGCCCTTAGAAAAGGCGCCACCAGCTAAAACAAGATGTGAACTGCGGGAAGATATTCATTCGGCTACGTTACACCCCGCCCAGAACCGCGTCAAGGGCGACATCCGGCTCAGAAACTCACTTCGGCTGTCGGCACGGCACGGATCGCCACGCCAAAACTCTCGATACTCGACAAGGTCGCATTATGGTGAATACGGATTTGCAACCCGCTGGCATGGGGCTTGTCGTGGCTGGTATGTGCATCTGCCGCCAGCACCACCGGATAACCCAGGCCAGCAGCTCGACGGGTGGTGGTATCGACACAGTATTCCGTGGAATAGCCGCAGATCACCAGCTGTGTCACCCCTTCGGCAATCAGCAGTTTGCCGAGATTGGTACGTAAAAAGGAATCCGGCGTGGTTTTGTCTATTCGATGATCGCCGTTTTTCACCTGTAACGCAGCATGAATTTGCCACGCTTCGCTGCCGTGCGGTAGTTCCTCATGAGCCGTCTGATGCTGAATAAAAATTACCGGCGCACCAGCCTGCCGGGCACGTTCACTCAGTTGATTAATCCGCGTGAGAACCTGCTCGGCCTCTGCTGGCGGGGGATTAAACAAACCCTGCTGCACATCGATAACTAACAACGCTGACTTCATAGCTGGCTCCAAAAGCGATCGTAAAATAGACAGTGCTCGCACTCGTTAAACAAGAGGCTGACGTGGGCGGAAGATATGATCGACACCCTGCTCACGCATATTCTTCACCAAATCGTGGCCACCGTTGGGCGTGGCCTGCGCCAATTCCCGCTCGGTGGCGAACACCGGGCTGGCCCAGAAAATATTCACCGTATCACCGTATTGTTTAGGCAATACCAGGTGCTCACTGTAGGGATAAAATGACGAAGAGAGCACATAGCCTTCATAGCCCTGCGGAGCCACCGCCGACGCCAGCGTATGGCCTTCGCCAAACCAGGTGATGTTCGCCCAGGGCACATGGGCAAATCCAGCTAGCGCGCTGGCCATCTGCACCGCATTCTCTTCGGTCATATACTGCCCATCGATGGCTATCGCCATCTCCATCCGGCGGAATCTGGCAGCATCGTCGTTGAACAGAATCTCTACCCACGGCATCGGCCGAATGCTGACACCCATGGTCAGAAAATAGTAAACCCCGTCGCGCTCATGCTGGGTGATGGCCATCGGCGGCCATTTGCCCTGATCGATAGCGTAATACTTCACCGAAGGGCCAAAGTGTTGTTCGTATTGAGCCAGGTAATCACTCTGCATTTTTGGCCAAGGATTCCCCTCTTCCCGCTGCCAGCTACGCCAGAACTGCCGGGTATTTTCCGCCAGCGCATATTGCGTATTGGTGGATGCAGAGCCCAGCGGATAGGCCAATGGGTTCTCTTTGATGCAGCTTGCCGAATAGCAGACCGAGTGATCGATGTATAAACTCCAGCCGGGGATCACCGCTAGCAGTTGCCCGTGATACCACAGGGCAGCCCCGTCGTCGCTTTCCGTCCAGACAACCATCAGCCCTGCGGGATCCAATGGCGCTTCGCCTTCCAGATTACGGCAATACTCAGCCGCCAACATAGGGGGAAGGCCAGCTTCCATAGCGGCGCGATCTTCCTGCTGCGGAGCCGTAGCCAGGTTGCGCAGCCAGCAGGCACGCACCTGAAAACGTTCACTGTACTCTTCCGTTGGGTAGATATAAAAATAGGCGGCCCGGCTATCTTGCTGAACCACCGCGACCAGCGTTTGATTCTCGTTATTCACTTCAGCAAGTACGTTTGACTCGTTCATATCACCTCAAGGGGTTGCTGGCGCACAAATAGGCTGTACGCTAAAAATAGAATATTTCTCTGGGCCAGTGTAGAACGCATCATCAATCGGGATCACGGGCAATAGTCTCAAAAGTGGCTGCGCTGGCTAACATTGCGCTGATGCGTTCTTATTCATGCGCCGCATCGCCCGATGGTAGGAGCCATTGCGTACCGAAGCGCGCAGCACTCGTCCAACGCCGCCAACGCCAATACGCACGCACCGCCGCCGGGTCGCTCCTGGGGTGAATCCCAACTGTTGCTGCGCCCAGTCCGGCAACAGATCGATCCCTGCCTGCATCACCAATGCGCCGAACGGCCGCGCCAGCGTGCTGGGAGCCGGGGCCGCCAGCAGAATGCGCGCCACTTCCAGCGTGCGTTCATCGCAGACCAACTGCGGGCGCATCTGTTGCAGATAATCGTCAACCGCCGCACAGGATTTTGGGACATCGCGCGCGCCCAAGGCTTCCGCGACGCGAGCCGCTTCACGATAATAGGTATCCTGTTGAGCAAGGGACAGATGCGGATTGCGGTAACGCAGGTGCGAGGCCAGGAAACGGCTGCTTTCGGCGACATGGACCCAGGTGAGCAGATGCGGATCGCTGGCGGCATAAGGCTGGCCGTTATTGTCGGTGCCGTTGACCTGTAAATGGATGGCTTTGACTTTGGCGATCAGGCGTTGCGCCTCTGCACTGGGGCCAAACGTGGTGACGGAGATAAACTGGCTGGTACGACGCAGACGGCCCAGCATATCCTCACGAAAGTTGGAATGATCCCACACTCCTGCCAAGGCCAACGGGTGCAGCATCTGCAACAGCAGCGCACTGACGCCGCCGCAAAGCATGGAGGTGAAGTCACCATGCACTTGCCAAGTGACAGACTGCGGGCCAAACAGCCCCGGATCGCCAGCCGGATTTTCAAAATCAATCCCGCCGAGTGCCAGCCCGGTCAGGCTGAGCACCTGTTTCTCTATCGCTGCGCGTATCACTTCCATCCCCCTGTCCACGGCCTATGGCGCAGTTTATCATAGTGAGGGGCTGAGTCTGAGACTGCTCAACTCGCTATGTGGATAGCTAAAATGACAATAATGACAATAGAGTGAGAATTTCGATGATAACGATAAGAAAGCGTGTGGTTACGGATAACGGGCAGCTAGTAGAAATCTGGCAGCGCTCGGTGCGCGCCACCCATAACTTCCTGGCCGAAGAGGATATTACGCGGCTATATCCGCTGATCCTCAACGATTATCTCCCGGCGGTCAGCGTCTGGGTTGCCGAAGATGCTGCGGGACAGCTATGCGGTTTTATCGGCCTGGATGGCAACAAAGTGGAGATGCTGTTTATTGATGCCGATCGGCGTGGCGAAGGCATTGGCAAGGCCTTGCTGGCGGAGGTTGAGGCCATGCATCAGGAACTGCTGCTGGACGTCAACGAGCAGAATCCGCAGGCATTGGCATTTTATCAGCATTACGGTTTTGTGGTGACGGGCCGCAGCGAGCTGGATGGCCAAGGCAAGCCTTTCCCATTACTGCATATGAAGCTGACAGCGCGGTAAAAACGGGCCCCCTCCCATGATGAGAGAGGGGCTGTCTAACGGCAGATCAAACTTTGTTGCCCACCTGGCTCAAACGCGGCCACACCATCATGGTGGTATCCAGCAGCCGCAGCAGATCTTCACGGCTGGCCCCTTCTCGCGCCTGGGCTGACATGCCTTCAATCAGGCAAATAATGTATTTCGCCAACAACGCGGTATCGGTTCGCGCCAGCAACTCCCCTTGCTGCACCTTACGATCAAAGCAGGCTTTCAGACTGGTTTCCTGCGCAAAATGCTTGTTGCGCAGCATCTCGGCCAGATCGTTTGAAGAGGAGGACAAGGCGGCGTTGGCACAAACCATAAAACAGCCGCTAGGGTTTTCCGGATCGGTAAATACCTCTGCCGAGGTGCGCAAATAAGCCTCGACGATATCGGCTATCGGTAACTCCTGGGCCAGCAGGCGGTTGTAACATTCCACGTAGCGGCTCAGATAGCGCTCAACTGCGGCGCGAAACAGCCCCTCTTTGTTACCAAACTCCGCATACAACGTAGGCGCTTTAGCCCCGGTCGCTTCCACCAGATCGGCCAACGAAGTAGATTCATAGCCATGGCGCCAGAACAGCTCAAGCGCCTGCTCAACGGCCTGATCGCGATCAAACTGCTTCGGCCTGCCGCGTGATTTCTTCGCGCATGCGTCTTCATTATTGATACTCATAGACCCCTCACTTTCCCGGTGGCCCAACGCGGGCACAATCATTAAATTATCGATCGGTACAAAAAATAGTACGCCGCCGATGATAAGCGAGCAACTTTTAATTAGCGATCGGTAAGCAATGCGGCCAATGGCGCCCCTGCCGGGCAGAAAATGGCGTTCAATCCGGGCCGCATCTTGCTACAAGGTGGCGAAGAATTCGAACGAATTTTAATAATAAGCATTAAATAACAATACGTTAATTTAAATCCCCATCTTAACATTTCTTCCCCATCCGCCAGCAGCTTGAGCGGGATAGCACGAATTAATTAACGACCACTAAAAAAACATTTGCAATCGTTCGGGCAGAGGCCTAACATTAACTTATCGACCGTTAAGTAATTAAACGGGATAACGCAAAAACTTTTATTGCTCATGTAGAGATAGGAAACCATTATGAAAAACCTGAAAATGACCCTCGCCGCCATCGCACTAGCTTCTGTATCTTTCGGTAGCTTCGCCGCAGAATTGGTCAACAGCCAACCGGCCGATCTGCAACAATCAGGCGTGATCACCGTGAGTGGCGCTTCTGACCTGACATCGCTGGAAAATAAACTGGCGGCTAAAGCGGATGCAGCCGGTGCCAAATCCTTCCAGATCATCGCAACAACCGGCAGCAACAAACTGCACGGCACCGCGATTATCTATAACTGATCGTTAAACGGTTTTATGCAAAGAGGCGGCCCTGGTGCCGCCTTTTGCTTGTCAGCCAAACCAGCCCAATAGCCGGAACCACAGATAATCCAACGGGACCAACAGCCCAAAGGTTAACAGGGCCAGCAGCAGGCACAGTTTCAGTCCTTCACGCGGCGGAACTTTCCCCATCCCCATTGCCACCACAATCGGTGAGGCCTGATACGGCAGCAGCGGCGTGGCATAGCCAATCACCTGCGTCATCAATACCGTGGTTAGCGGCAAGCCACTCCCCTCTGACAGAACCTGTGCCAGCGGCGTGAACAGCGCGGGTACGCCATTGGCCGTCACGACAAAATTCAACAGCGTCGTAATACCGATCACCATGCCAAAAGCGGTAAATGGCCGATCCTGGGTTTGCGGTATGACGTTCAGCAACGCGCTGCCTAACCAGTCCCCCAATCCGGAATGGCTCACCAAAGCCGTCAACCCAAGGATCCCAGCCACATAGAGACAGGTGCGAATGTTGGCACCGGCAGCAAACTGCTCCCCCGTCAGGAAACCAATGCGCGGCAACAGGCAAACGCAGGCAGCAGCCAGCCCTACCCAAGCGGGAGCGATGCCGTGCCAGCTATCGGTGATCCACAACAGCACCGTGATCAGCAACAGCGCGATCAACCGCCATTCCGCCAAGCTAAGTGGACTCTGCTCGGTGGTTTTTTCCACCGGCTGTGGTTTGGCACGGAACAGCCAGCAGATGCATAACGTCAGTAACGCGCCTTTCGCCAGGCCCAGGATCGGTGCATGCAGCAGCAGGTAAGCCAAATAGGTAAAGTGAATACCATAGGCGCTTTCTGCCGCCCCGCTCATGACCAGATTAGGTACGTTGGCAGGCAGAATGCTGGCCGAAAGTTGGAAGGTGCCAAACCCCACCGCTAACGCCAGGCCGTAGCGGCCACGCGATCCTTCCGCCAACCCGGCACGTTCGGCCAATGCCATAATGATAGGCATCAGCAGGGTAATACGCCCCATATTCGACGGCATGACAAAGGCCAGCGCATAGCTGATGGCTACCACACCGCCCACCAGCCGTGGCCAGGAACCGGCCAGTAGCGGCAGAATGCGGTTGGCCAGCCGATCGGCCAGCCCCGTACAACGAATGGCCGTTCCCAGCACAAAGCCGCTCAATACCAGCCAGAATGCCGATGAGGCAAACCCGGAAAACACCACGGCCGTCGGCGCTAGCTTTAACACCATCACCGTAGCAAAAAACAGCAGCGCAACCAGATACTCCGGCAAACGCGACGTTGCCCATAAGGCGATCACCACAAAAGTCACCAGCGCGGAAACGCCCATCGGGTAATCCATCATCCCTACTCCCTGCTATAGTTAGTATTTTGTTATCAACTGGTTATATCTTCACATAACGGAAACGCCCGAACGGTGAAACGGCTCACAGTTCACGGGCGGCGGCCAAATCGGCCATACTCTCCCCGCGCCAAGAGGCTACTCTGCTTGCAGGCTAGCACCCGCTATTTTCCCTTTTGCCAAAAGTGGCCCATGCTTAGAGGGGCGAGCATTTGGCACACGTTTACTGACGAACCGGGGTACTGACTGATGACGAAAAAGACCACGCTGTTACAGTTTTTCCATTGGTACTACCCGGATGGCGGCAAGCTATGGCAAGAGGTGGCCGAACGTGCCCCCGCCCTGGCCGAGCTAGGCGTGACCGATCTATGGCTGCCACCGGCCTATAAAGGGGCTGCGGGTGGGTATTCGGTGGGGTATGACAGCTACGATCTGTTCGATCTGGGGGAGTTTGATCAAAAAGGCACCCGCGCTACCAAATATGGCGACAAAGAGGCGTTGACGCAGGCCGTTAATAGCTTGCGCGAGCACCAGATCCGGGTGATCTATGATGTGGTGTTCAACCACAAGATCGGCGCCGATGACAAAGAGCAGGTGCACGTCTATAAGGTTGATGAAGATAACCGTAACGATATCGCAGAGGTTGGCATCGACGCGCTGGCCTACACCCGCTTTACCTTCCCTGGTCGGCAAGGCACCTATTCCAAATTTATCTGGGACTACACCTGCTTTAGCGGCGTTGATTATATCGAGCAACCAGATGACAAAGGCATCTTCAAAATTGCCAATGACTACGGCGAAGAAGGTTGGAACGACCAGGTTGACGACGAAAACGGCAACTTTGACTATTTGATGGGCGCCAACGTGGAGTTCCGTAACCAAGCCGTCGTTGAGGAGCTAAAATACTGGGCTCGCTGGTTTATGGAAATCCTGCCTTGTGACGGGTTCCGGCTGGATGCCACCAAACATATCCCAGCCTGGTTCTTTAAAGACTGGGCAGATCACGTGCGCGATGCGGCACAGCGCGATCTGTTTATCGTGGCCGAATACTGGTCACACGATCTGGCGGCATTACAACAGTATTTAGCACTGGTCGATGGTAAGGTGATGCTGTTCGACGTACCGCTACAGCTGAAATTCCATCTGGCGTCAAAACAGGGCGATGGTTACGATATGTCGCAGCTGTTTACCGATACGCTGGTCGCCGTCGATCCTGCCCATGCGGTAACCCTGGTGGCAAACCATGACACTCAGCCGTTGCAATCGCTCGAAGCGCCGGTCGAACCCTGGTTCAAACCGCTGGCCTACGCCCTGATCCTGTTGCGTGAACAAGGCGTTCCTTGCCTGTTTTATCCGGATCTGTACGGTGCCAGTTATAGCGATCAAGGCGATGACGGCCAGGAATACCAGATTGAAATGCCGGTGATTGCCGAACTGGAGAAGCTGATCCAGGCGCGTCAACGTTTTGCCAACGGCGAACAGCACGACTATTTTGACGATCCCCACTGCATCGCCTTCAGCCGCAGTGGCACTGCCGAGCAACCGGGTTGCGTGGTGGTGATGACCAACGGGGCCGAAAGCAGTAAAACCGTCGCACTAGGCGAAAATTTTGCGCATAAATCCTGGCGTGACTTTCTCGGCAACCGCGAGGACGATATCATGACGGATGAGCACGGTAGCGCAGCCTTCCCGGTCAACGGCGGCAGCGTTAGTGTCTGGGTCATGGCCGAAGCAGAGTAAGGTCCTCCGGGGAGGCAATGTACCACCCCGGCGGCAAAACCCATTTTTGCCTTTTTGGTCTGATTTTTCATTAAGACCATAAGCAAATATTCACAGCGGAGCCTAAATAGGGTACAAGGCTGCATGAAAATTCCAAAACGACTCCAGCCATTGGTAGATGATGGTTTAATCGACGACGTCATCCGCCGTTTGAAAAGTGGCAAAGAAGCCGACGTATTTATCGTGCGTTGCGGTAAAGAGATCCGCTGCGCCAAAGTGTACAAAGAAGCCGATAAACGCAACTTCAAGCAGGCCGTGAACTACCAGGAAGGCCGCAAGGTGCGCAATAGCCGCGATGCACGCGCCATGAGTAAAGGCTCCAAATTTGGCCGCCAACAGCAGGAAGAGGCCTGGCAGAATACCGAAGTGGACGCACTATACCTGCTGGCCAAGGCCGGTGTGCGTGTGCCACAGCCGGATATCTGCCTGGACGGTGTATTGCTGATGGAGCTGATCACCGATGAAGAAGGTCTGGTAGCCCCACGCCTGAGTGACGTCACGTTAACGCCGGAACAGGCGTTGAACGATCACGCCTTGATGATGAACTATGCCGTGCGCATGCTCTGTGTTGGGCTGGTTCACGGCGATTTGTCAGAGTTCAACGTGCTGATGGATAAAGACGGGCCGGTGATAATCGATCTGCCGCAGGTGGTAGATGCCGCCGCCAACAACCACGCCAAAAGCATGTTTGAACGCGATATCAACAATATGACTCACTACTACGGCCAGTATGCGCCGCAGCTGCTGGGCAGCAAGTATGCCAAAGAGATTTGGGCGCTGTACCAGGAAGGCAACCTGACGCCGGAGACGGAGCTGACCGGTAAGTTTGTTGAAACCAGCAAGCGGGCCGACGTTGACTCGGTGCTGGAGGAGATCCAGGCGGCCAGCGATGAGCACCAGCGGCAACTGATGGCGCGTAACGAAGAAGAAGATTGATATTCAGCCTCCAAATTACCCCTCACCCTAACCCTCTCCCACAGGGAGAGGGGACCGTTCGAGCTCGATTTCAGTTGCAGAAATCTACCTGACCACCGCACTGAGTCAGCTCTCTTTTATTGATCACCCTACCCGACTAGGCACTGTACCTGCCCCTTTGCGGAAGTAATAGAGTGATCACCGTACCTGATTACGACACCATTCCAGCTCCCTCTCACTAAAGGAGAGGGTTGGGGTGAGGGGCACAGACAAACTGCGGGCTGGAATAACAACTCAAAGCCAACGCCTTACCTGATCGCAAAACACCCGATAGTCTTGCCCAAAGTTGTCTCGTAGGAATGCCTCTTCACGCGGGATCTGCACGCGATCCAGGTAGGCAAAAAACAGCCCCCACCATAACCAGACGCCGATCCCTCCCAGCAATAGCCCCCAAGCCGCCAACAGCAGGATCTGCCCCAGATACACCGGATTACGGCTGAAACGGAAAACTCCGTTAACCAACAACGCGCTGACCCGCTGAAATTTTTGTGGATGTAGCGTGGTACCCGCCCGGTGAAAAGCATAACTGGCACTAAACATGATCGCCACGGAAGCCACCGCCAATACGCCAGCGGCCAAGAGAATAAGCAGGCTATCTTGCCAGCCCCCCTCGGTTAGCCAGCAGGTTGCCGCCATCCCAGCAGCACAAACTGCCATCACCACCGGCGGCAAAACCAATCGTTGCAACCACGCTACCATTTTCCTGTTCCCTCTCGACCACACGATACTATTTGCGCTATAACAAGCTCTCCCTGTAACCACGCCAGAGAAGAGACGATGAGCCAATATGCCCCACAATTCTGGCGCGATGAACGCCTGCCGTTCGTTGAGGCCCGCGCCGTCGAAGATGGCCGCAAGCTCTGTTATGCGCTGCACAGCCATGAGTTTTTCTGTATTGGCACCATCACCGCCGGTACCAGCACCTATGTTAACGGCGACCAGCACCTCCAGGTCAAAACCGGTGACGTGGTGATCATCAACCCACAACAGGCTCACGGCTGTAACCCCATTGGCGACCAGCGTTGGGCCTATACCATGTTTTATATCGACCAGCACTGGTTGGCAACGCTTCAGCAGGACCCTACCGCGGGCTTTATTCCGTTCAAGCAGATTATCAGCCAGGATCAGGCGCTGTTTAGCGGCCTGAATCAGCTGTATGGGGTACTGACCGATCCGCTCTGTTGCCACCTGGAAAAACAGATCGCCCTGGTGGATTACTTCAGTAACCTGCCGCAGTTACTCGGCGAGTCTCCGGTTCCACAGCAGGATATGACCCCAAAGCTGGAAATGGCTGCGGCGTTTATCCGTACCCATTGCACCCAGTCACTGACGTTAGAGGCGATCTGCCAAGCATCCGGACTCTCCCCTTCTTACCTGATCCGCGCATTCAAGAAACGCTACGGCATGACGCCTCATGCCTATCTGGTCAATCAGCGCGTCCAGCACGGCCAGCGGCTACTGAAACAGGGCTTCTCCATTGCAGCTGCCGCCAACGAAAGCGGGTTTGCCGATCAGGCGCACTTTCAGCGCACCTTCAAACAGCTGCTGGCAGCCACCCCCGGCCAGTATCAGATCCCCTCTGCCAGCAAGTAACAGGCGCTGAACGCCAGCAGCAGCGCCATCAAACGGTTAAAGCGCCGCAGATTGTGCGCCCGCTGCAACAGGCCGCTAAGCATCGCCCCAGCGTAGGCCCAACAGGCTATCGACAGGTAGCAAATCACAAAATAGAGCCCGGCAAATTGCCACAGCAACCGCATCTCCCCATCACCGACAAAGGCCCCCATACTGGCAACAGAGGCTAACCAAGCCTTGGGGTTGAGCAATTGCAGCAAGGCACCATACCAATAAGAGGGGGTTTGTTGCCGATTGCCCTGGCTCAGTCTCCCGTCATCCGCTGCAAGCTGATAGGCCATATAGAGCAGAAAAGCCACGCCGCCCCAGAGAATAACGGTGGTCAGCCCCGGCCATAAGGTAAGCACTTCATGCATTCCCAAGCCAACCGACACCAGTAATAACGTAAAACCCAAGGTTGCGCCGGTCACATGCCGCAGACTGCTCGTAAAACCAAACTGCGCGCCACAGCTGAGTGCCACGATGTTTACCGGACCGGGAGTAATAGAGGAGGCCAACGCAAAAGCGGCCATAGAAAGATAAAGCGTCATAGTCAGCACCTGTAAAAGAGAGTTACAGGTACCAGCGTGCCGGGTTACAGCAGGAGTGTATTGAACAAAATTGCCTACAACTTCACTTTGATTTCCAGGGAAAGCGTTCAAACTCATCGGGCTTGGCGCAGGGAACGACTTCTCTTGGGCATCGGGTGCGGATTACGCGATCTCCTGGCAGTTTGTGGTAATATTGAGCGCAATATCATTCTGATCCTGTAGGTGCCCACATGGCATACATTCCAAAAAACTACGCGAGACTGGAAACCGGTTACCGCGAAAAAGCACTGAAAATTTTCCCGTGGGTCTGCGGGCGCTGTTCACGCGAATTTGTTTACTCCAACCTGCGTGAACTGACGGTGCATCACATCGATCATGACCACAGCAACAACCCGGAAGACGGTAGCAACTGGGAAATGCTGTGCCTGTACTGCCACGATCATGAACACTCAAAATACACCGAAGCCGATCAGTATGGTTCTACGGTGGTCGCCGGTGAAGATGCACAGAAAGACGTCGGGCTAGCCACACATAACCCCTTCGCCAATCTGAAAAACATGATGAAAAAGTAGCGTATCCCCCCAAGCGGGACCGCATCCGACATGCGGTTCCGTCAGACTCCTACCTTAATCACTTCACAAAATACCAACCTGTTAAGCTATTAACTTAGTTAAATCCAACGCCTATTTGAGTCCTTATTCTCAACTAATTACTTACCAAGTTAGTAAGTTGATAAGCAAGTAAACCAACAAGTTAAGACTTTCACTACTTGGCAAGCCGCTGCCAATGGGGCATATTGTCGTCATACGCACTTGTTAACTCATTTAATTACCAACCTAGCAAGCGCATTAACTTATTAAGTTAGTTGATTGATAAGTTATCTGCTTGGCAACTTGAGAGATGGCAACATGATTGTTTTGATTGGTTCGCAGAAAGGCGGTGTCGGCAAATCGACCATGGCGGTAAACATCGCCGGATATCTGATCCTGCAGCAGAAGAAAACGGCCATTATCGTCGATGCCGACGACCAGAAATCCATCATGACCTGGTTCAACGACCGTCAGAATGTTGAAGGGCTTCCACAGATCCCAGTGGTGGCCGCCTCAGGCAAGATCAAAGAAACCCTGCTGGAACTGAATCGTCACTACGATTATGTGATTGTCGATACCGCTGGCCGCGACAGCGCAGAATTACGCTCCGGGCTGCTGGCCGCCGATCTGTTTATCTCGCCGTTGCGCCCTTCGCAGATGGACCTGGATACCATCGGCTACCTGTCCGAGATGTTCTCCACCGCCCAGGAATACAATGAAAAGGTAAAAGGCCACATTGTGCTCAACCTGTGCCCAACCAACATCTTCATTAACGAAGCCAACGAAGCGGCCGAAGTGCTAAGTGAATACCCGGAACTGAAGTTGGTGAACAACCGCCTGTGCGATCGCAAAATTTATCGCGATGCCTGGGGCGAAGCGCTAACCGTGCATGAAGCGCACAATGAAAAAGCGCAGCACGAAATCGAAAGCCTGGTAACCGAGGTGATCCTGTGAAAAAACGTACGCCAACCCACCGCATGTCGGAAGATGAATTTATCAACAGCGCCACGTCGCATACATTGATTGTTCCAGCTCCTGCCGCAGTAGCCGAAAAGCCCCAGGGCCGTAAGCGCGTTTATAAAGCGCTGTCCGTCAGCCTGACGGATAACCACGTGGAGATGATCGACGAAGTGATCGGTCATGCGGCGCGTAACGGCATCGTGCGCATCACCCGTTCCGATGTGATCAAGTTGGCCATCGACACTTTGGCCGACAAGAGCGAGGCACAGTTGCTGACCCTGCTAAAGAAGATTTAGTAACCCAATAACTTGCCAGCTTAACAAGTTAACAAACAAGTGAGCTGGCAAGCTTAATAAACAAATTACCAAGCCGGTAAATTATTAAGCTAGCAACTTAATGTCATTGATATTCATGCCTTAATCCAGCGCCAACATGCCCATACGCTGCAAAATGCTCTGCCCTTGATCACTCTGAATAAAGGCCACCAACTGCTGCGCGGCGGCGCCCCCCTCATCCAGTAGACACAGCCCATAGGTCACTTTGAAGTCGAGCGCGGCAGGTAACATGCGCACTTTTACCTGTGGGCAGTTGGCTAGCGCATCGGCATAGCTGGCGTAACCCAGGAAGATATCTGCCTGACCTTCAGCAATCAGATATTCCGCTGCCAACCTGTCTGCCGGTATTGCCTTAGAATCTGGCCCCCTCACCAGCGCCACTGCCCTGCTACGCAATGCACTCCCCTGCCCCGGCAAGCACTGCTCCAGGCGCTCGAACAACTGTTGCGCATAGTCACCGGAAGGATCGGCTACCGGTGTCGAGGTGCCAACACGCCATTGTGGGTCGCACAGCAACGTCAGCAAATCCGGTTGCGTTAACTCCGGTATATTACGCACAGTGGCGCATAGGCGATTACGGGTAAACGGCTGCACCACCTGCGCAAAATCGAGGGCTACCAACCGCTGCGGATGTTCAAGATTGGCAGAGGCAAACACCTGCGGCCTTTCTCCTTGTTCAATCCGTTCCCGCAGCATCCCCGCCGGGCCAAAGGTGGCCTCGACCCGGTAACCGCTCTCCTGCTCAAACGCCGCCAATAGCGGAGTGAACGCCAGCCTCAGGCTTCCTGCGGCAAAAAGAGTAATGCTATTCACGGTTGCGCACCTGTTGGCTGTGGAAGATGGGCACTAACGTTTCCAGTTGGCTGCCTGCAAAGGGAACGGATACCCGTTCAATCGGCAAATGGAACAGCGGCGCAAGATTGTTTGCCGTCAGCACCTGCTGGCAACAGCCCAACTGATGGCGCCCTTCAGCCCCCAGCAAGAGTGCGCGGTCGGCCACGGCATAAGCATGATTAGGTTGGTGAGTCGAGAATATCACCGCCATCTGCCGTTCTCGTGCCAGTTGGTCGATCATGGTCAGCACCCGGTCCTGATGGTGTAAATCCAGTGCCGAGGTCGGCTCGTCGAGGATCAGCACTTCACAAGCCATCGCCAACGCCCGGGCTATCAGCACTAATTGGCGCTGGCCACCGGAAAGGCTGCCAAACTCGCGATCGGCAAATGCCAGCATATCCAGCGAATAAAGGGCCTGTTTGGCTAACTGATGATCCTCAGCCGAAGGCGAACGGAACAGCCCGACATGCCGAGCCCGGCCCATCAACACAATATCCAGCACCTTGTAGGCAAACGACGGCGTGAAATATTGCGGCACAAACCCTAATCCGCAATGGGCGACAACGCTCCCTTGCTGTAACGGCAAAGCGCCCAACAAGAGTTGCATCAAGGTGCTTTTGCCACGCCCGTTGGGGCCAAGCACTGCCAGCACTTCGCCGCGTTGCAGATGCAAATCGAGTTGTTGGAACAACTTGGGTTGACCTGGCCAGCCAAAGCTCAGGTTGCTGACCTGTAGCAGCGTTTCAGCCATTCCAGCCCCTTACCTGCGCACGCCGTAGCAGCAAGGCAAACAAAGGAGCGCCGATCAGAGCGGTGAGAATACCCAAAGGAATTTCACTGCTGCTTATGGTGCGCGCCAAATCGTCGATCAGCACCATATACAACGCCCCAAGGCACATCGCGGCAGGTAATAAACGCCGATGGTCCGGCCCCACCAGCAGGCGTGCCAAATGCGGGATCAGCAACCCTACCCAGCCAATGCTGCCGCTGACTGCCACCTGTGCAGCCACGATCGCCGCACACAGCGTCAGGATCAGCCAACGGGTGCGTTCAACGTTAATCCCTAACGCAGCCGCATCCTCATCCCCCAAAGAAAGCAGGTTAATACGCCAACGCAGTGCCAATAACAGGCCACCGGCCAGCAGTAGCGGCAGGAACAACATCAGCAACTTATGGCTATCCGCCGTGGCAAAGCTGCCAAGTAACCAGAATACGATGCTGGGCAGCTTCTCTTCGCTATCGGCCAGGTATTGCACCAGGCTGACGCAGGCAGAAAAGAAGCCACTAAGGATCACCCCAGCCAGCACCAAAGAAAGAATATTACGCCGGGCGATGGCGCTGGTGATGGCAAAAATCAGCAACAGCGCCAACATGCCAAAGACGAAGGCACTCAGCAACAGCATCAATACCGGCAGACCAAGCAGGATCGCCAAGGTGCCGCCAAAAGCGGCCCCAGAAGAGACGCCGATAATATGTGGATCGACCAACGGGTTACGAAAGACCCCTTGCAAGGCCGCCCCACACATCGCCAAGGCCGCACCCGCCCCCATCGCCAACAGCACGCGCGGCACACGCACGCCAAGGATCACCTGCCGTTCGATCGCCGTGATATCTGCATGCTGACCGATAACCGGCTCCAACAAAATCATCAGGCTATGGCCAGCCGTGACCGGATAGCGGCCAATACCCAGGGAGAGCAGTGCGCAGCAGGCCGTGAGCAGTAGCAACAACCCCAGCTTCATTTGCCGCTCTGGCAGCAAGTGGCACGGTAATAGCGTTGATAGTAAGCGTCTACATGCTGTTGCAGATCAACGTCGGTGAAACGCTGTGGGTAGAGCGTTTTTGCCATCCACAGTTCCCCAAGCGCCAATGCTTCCGGCATTGGGTAGCCCCAGGCTTTGGCATATTCTGGCATCAGGTAAACCCGTTGGTGTTTCACCGCGTCAATCGCCTGCCACTGTGGCGAAGTCAGGATCTGCTGCACCACGTCGGGATAACGCTCTTGCACAAAGATCACCGCCGGGTTCCACTTCAGCACGTCTTCGATCGAAACCTGCTTAAAGCCCTTAATGTCTTTGGCCGCTACGTTGACGGCACCGGCATGTTGCATCATCAGGCCGGTGTATTTACCCGAACCGTAAGTGGTGAGATTCGGGTTGGCCATATAGACCCGCACTCGTTGAGCTTCCGGGATGTCCTGCAGGCGCGCGGCTACCTGTGCGCGCTGGGCAAAAACATCTTTCACCATTGCATCTGCCTGGGCCTCACGACCCATCACCTTACCAATCAGGCGAATACCATCCTGCAAGCCAAGGTTATAAACCCGATCTTCATTTTCTAACACAGGGTTGATTTTCCCAGCCTGAGCCACAGGTTCACGGCGCAGCGAGATCGCCACCACCGGAATACCGGCACGTTCGATTTGGGCGATCATATCTGCCGGGGCATAGTTGGCCACAAACACTACCTGCGGGTGCAGAGCCAGCAGGCTTTCAATATTGACCGCCGTAAGATCGCCCGGCATCGGCATCTTGGCCAGGCTCGGAGCCAGCCGTAAATAGTTGGGCCCCAGCTGTTTCTGCCAACTGCTGAGCACGCCAACCACCTGCGGCATGGCGTCTAGCTGTACCAGCAAGTTTAATGTCTGATGTTGTAGCACCACGGCTCGGGTAATGTTGTCCGGCAGCGTCACGGTGCGGTTGAGTTGATCGGTGACCTGGCGATCCGCCAAAGCGGCGGATGAGAAGAGAATGGCAAGCAGTAATAGGCGTTTGAACATGGGAGTTTCCGGTGGATTATCGTTATATACAAAATGATATAGCGATGGCGAGAACTAAACAATCAACCGGATCAAACAAGGTGTGAAAAGAAAGAGAATGAGTTCGGTGATGCCTCTCATCCCAACAGAGGGCTGGGATGAGGGAACTTAACGTTCCACAAATTGAGTGTGGAACCTGAAACGCTAGCGGTTAACGGAGCGAGCTATGCGGGTATAGGTGTGGCGTACACCACGGATCGCCACGCTGTAGGCAAAGATATTCTCCGGCAACGCCAAGCCAAGATAGCCGGTATCGCCAATATGGTGCAGATCTGCTCCGGCCATTTTGCTCATCAGGGCAATCTGGCGAAGGGTTTGCACATCGGCCCCCTCCTGAGAAGTCCCGATGGCGGTCATCGCCAGCGCGCCCTGCTGCTGAGTAAACGCAATCAGCGCGGCGACCTTTTCCTGCGACATGCCAGGGATGGTGCCCGGAGCAGGCAGCAGAACGATGTCGGCCCCGTTTTCAATAAACAGCGCAATATCCTGTTCGGTGATCAACTGACTGCCGCTTTCACGCACAATCCCGGCACCGTGCATTTTGCCGGTCACCAGCACCAACTTATCGCCCACTTCATCACGAATGTGCTTCAGCGCCTCGGCAATCGCCTGGTTGCTGACGCCGTTATTCGGGTTACCGGTCAAGACCACCATGCGAGCGCCAAGCTCATACAATTTTCGGGCGTTTTCCGCCGTGGCTGCGCGCCCCGCCGTCATCTGCCAGAACTCATTATGCGTGGTGGCAAACGCCGGATCGACGGCTTCCAGATTGACCCCGATGACTCGCCCAGTCAGCCGTTGCAGTTCGCGTATGGCATCCTCAGGTGGCACATCGGCAGGCAGCCCGGCAATGTGCGGCTGATTGACATCAAACAGGTTCAGCAACAGGATGTCGGCCCCCTGGCTGGCGGCCAGTTCGGCATTGGTGACGTTATTGAGCAGCGGCTGAGTGACCGCGATGGTCTCACTGACCAGAATGCGCCCTTCGCTGGCACGGATGGCGTAGATCAGGTCGTCTTTGCTGATGTTGGCCAGATCGCTGGCGCTACAGTCCAGATATCTTTTCATGATGGGATCTCCGATGATGGGTACTCATAGAAAAGGGAGAGCAGATCTTTGAGCTGGTAAAGCCCCCCTCACCCTAACCCTCTCCCCCAGGAGAGGGAATTGAACGTGCCACAACGTAACTCTAGTATTTGACCTTGGCTCTAGGTATAACGTGCCAAAAACTGACTCCGGCACCTGACAGCAGCTCCATACCAGTTCCCTTTCCCCCAAGAGAGAGGATTGAACGTGCCACAACGTAACTCTAGTATTTAACCTTGGCTCTAGATAAAACATGCCAAAAACTGACTCCGGCACCTGACAGCAGCGCCATGCCAGCTCCCTCTCCCTATGGGAGAGGGTTGGGGTGAGGGGTCAGCAACAAAAGTGAACGCTCACAAACTCACTTCAAGGTAAAGCTCTGCTGTTGCAGGTTGTCCGAGTCCAAACCAACAAACACGTTAAATTTGCCCGGCTCCGCGCCCCATTTCAGGCTAGCGTTATAAAACTTCAGATCGTCCTCGGTGATCGGTAATTCCACCCGTTGTTCCTGCCCTGCACGCAACGTCACCTTCTTGAAGTTACGCAGCTCCTTGATCGGGCGGCTGACCGAGGCGGTCACATCCTGTACATACAGCTGTACCACGGTGGCACCGTTATATTTACCGGTGTTTTTCAGCATCACGCTGGCGGTAATTTTGCCGTCGCGCGCCATCTCGGGGCTGGAGAGTTTGAAATCGGACAGGGCAAACTGGCTATAACTCAGACCATAACCAAACGGATACAGCGGGCCATTTGGCGAATCAAAGTAGCGCGAAGTGTACTTGCCCGGGTTTTCCTTGCCGAACGGTCGGCCAGTGTTGAGATGGTTGTAGTAAATCGGGATCTGCCCCACCGAACGTGGGAAAGTCATTGGCAGCTTACCGGAAGGGTTGTAGTCACCAAACAGCACGTCGGCGATGGCGTTACCGCCTTCGGTGCCGCTGTACCAGGTTTCCAGCATCGCATCTGCCTGTTCACTTTCCCAGCTCAATGCCAACGGACGGCCATTCATCAGCACCAGAACCAGCGGTTTACCAGTGGCTTTCAACGCTGCGATCAGATCACGCTGGCTTTGTGGAATGGTGATGTCCGCCCGGCTAGAGGCTTCATGAGCCATTCCCTGCGCTTCCCCTACTACCGCCACTACCACGTCGGCCTGTTTGGCAATCTTTACCGCTTCATCAATCATCTGTTGTGGCGGGCGTGTATCAAAGGCGACCGCAGGTTCATACTCGTTCAGATAATCAACAATGCTCTTGTCCTGAGTGATATTGGCCCCTTTGGCGTACAGGATGCTGGCCTTATCGCCCACCGCATTCTGCAGACCTTCACGCACGGTGATCGACTGCTTCACCACGCCTGCCGCCGACCAGCTTCCCATGATATCGCGCTGGCTGTCGGCCATCGGCCCGATCAGCGCAATAGTGCCCTGCTTTTGTAATGGCAGCGTCTGCTTGTCATTTTTCAGCAGCACCATCGTTTTACGGGCAATCACGCGGGCTTCCGCACGGTGCAGACGGCTTTCGGCATTGGTATCCAGTGGATCGGAGCCTACCGGACCAAGGTGGTTATACGGATCTTTAAACAGGCCCATATCATATTTGGTGTTCAGCACGTCGCGGCAGGCACGGTCGATCTCGCTTTCAGAAACCAGGCCATCCTTCACCAAACCCGGCAAGTATTGGTCGTAATACTCGTCGCTCATGCTCATGTCGACCCCAGAGGTGATCGCCAAGCGCACCGCGTCACGCGCATCCGCGGCCACGCCATGCTTAATCAACTCTTTAATCGCACCGTGATCGCTGATGGTGATGCCTTTAAAACCCCACTGATCGCGTAGCAGATCTTTCAGCAGCCACGGATTGGCCGTTGCCGGTACGCCGTTGATCGAGTTAAGCGAAACCATCACACCACCGCTACCAGCATCTACCGCCGCCTTATATGGCGGCAGGTAATCCTGATGCATACGCAACGGGCTCATATCGACGGTGTTGTAGTCACGGCCCCCTTCAACTGCGCCATACAGGGCAAAATGCTTCACGCTGGCCATCACCGAACCCGGCTTGGACGGATCGCCATTCTGGTAGGCATCCACCATCACCTTGGCAATCTTCGATACCAGCCAGGTATCCTCACCGAATCCTTCAGAGACCCGGCCCCAACGCGGATCGCGGGTAATATCGACCATCGGTGAGAAGGTCATGTTCAGGCCATCATCGCTGGCTTCCTGCGCTGAAACACGTCCGCTTAGGGCGATAGCCTCCAGATCAAAGCTCGCCGCCAGCCCCAGGCTGATCGGGAATACGGTACGCTGGCCATGGACCACGTCATAAGCAAAAAACAGGGGGATTTTCAGGCGGCTGAGCTGCATGGCCTGATCCTGCATCACGCGGATATCCGGACGGGTCACGGTGTTAAAGATCGCCCCGATCTGGCCTTTGCTGATGCCGTCGCGAATGGCCTCTTTCGGGTTATCTGGGCCAACGCTGATCAGGCGCAACTGGCCGATTTTTTCTTCCAGCGTCATCTGCTTCATCAGGTTGGAGACAAAGGCATCACGCTCCTGAGCATAGATCCCTTGGGTCGCACTGCTTTCCTGCGCAAAAACCGGGCTGATAGCCAGGCCGGACAACATACTCACCACACAAAGCCATTTCATAATTTTATTCTCAGGCACGTCCCCGCCGGCAATGTCGGCCAGGAGGCATTAATAGATGTGAGCACGCAGTTTGCCATACTCTTTTTGTTTGCAGAATCAATTCGTCTGCGTTGTTGTTAGCAGATGATGCAGTCTGCTCCGGCTGGCTTGCGCCTCTGCCCCCAGCCACTCCACCAGCCGGGTTAAGGCCGCAGGCACCACCGCATGTTCGGGGTAAACCAGATAATAGGCGGCACCGCTGACCACGCTGATCGGGAACGGCGTAATAATGCGATTGGCCTGAATATCCTCCTCCAGCAGGCACAAATCGCCAATCGCGATACCGCAGCCCTGTAAAGCGGCGCTCATCGCCAGATCGAGCGTATCAAAATGCTGTGACTTGGCGGAGGGCAAAGCCGTCTGCCCCGCCGCTTTCAACCATAGCAACCAATCACGACGATCGCGCGTAGGGTGCAGCAAGGTTGTCTCCGCCAGATCGGCAGGTTCTGGTGGCCGAACCAGGTCAGGCAGATAGTTTGGCGTACAGACCGGCGTCAGGATCTCATCAAACAGGTGGTGCACCACCAGCCGTTTGCCCTGAGGTTTGCCAAACACCACCGCCGCATCAAAATGTTCGCTGCCAAAATCCAGCCCGTGCGACACCGACGCGGTCAGTTCGATATGCATCTCTGGCCGTTCATTCTGCAGGCGAATAATACGCGGTAATACCCAGCGCATCGCACAGGTTGGGCATTTGACGCGTAGCGTACCCGGCTGTTCCCCAGCCTTGGCCAGCGCTTGCGCCAATTGCTCTAACGCCAGCTGCACCGGCGCCAACAGCAGCGCCCCCTGTGGCGTTAGCGTCAGCCCACGCGCGCGGCGGCTAAACAGCGGGTAACCCAGCTGCTGTTCCAATCCCAGGATCTGGCGGCTGACCGCGCCCTGCGTTAGATGCAGTGCCTGGGCCGCATGGGTGAAATTGAGACGCTCAGCGACCACCACAAAGGTCTTCAGCACGTCGAGCGACGGCAGCGATGTTTGCATAATAAATCCCGATACCTGCATTTATTTTCACTGTCAGCCATGATCTGGCTGCATGGCAAGCATGACGAATTTTCTCTTGTTAGCCCATCCTAACTGATGCTTAATCATTCGACACTCGATTCTTTTGCCAGGAGCCCACCATGCACAGCGCCTGCTCGCAACGTTCGAAACTGCCGGACGTTGGCACTACCATTTTCACCGTGATTGGCCAACTGAGCGCCGAACATCAAGCCCTGAATCTGTCACAGGGCGCACCCAATTTTGCCTGTGATGTGCAACTGGTTGAGGGCGTCGCCCAAGCCATGCGTGCAGGTCATAACCAGTACGCCCCAATGAGCGGTGTAGCAGCATTACGTCATGCACTGGCGGAAAAAGTTGAGCGGCTGTATGGCGCCCGCTATGACGCCGACGACGAAATCACGGTGATCGCCAGCGCCAGCGAAGGGTTGTACTCCGCCATCAGCGCACTGGTGCATCCCGGCGATGAGGTGATCTATTTCGAACCCGCCTTCGACAGCTACGCCCCGATTGTGCGCCTGCAAGGGGCAACTCCGGTTGCCATCAAGCTTTCGCTGCAAGATTTAACCATCGATTGGAATGAGGTGGCGGCGGCAATCAACAGCAAAACGCGAATGATCATCGTCAACAGCCCGCATAACCCTACCGGCAGCGTTTTCGATGAACACGATATCGAGCGCCTGACCGCCCTGACCCGCAATACCGATATCGTCATTCTTTCCGATGAAGTGTATGAACACGTGGTCTTCGACGGCGGCATTCACCACAGCATGGCCTGCCATCCTGCTCTGGCAGAACGCAGCGTGATCGTCTCGTCGTTCGGCAAGACCTATCACGTCACCGGCTGGCGCGTGGGCTACTGCATGGCACCGGCAGCGCTGATGGATGAAATCCGCAAGGTGCACCAATTTATGGTGTTCTCTGCCGATACGCCGATGCAATATGCCTTTGCCGCCGCCCTGAATAATCCACAAAGCTACTTGGGGTTGGCGGAGTTCTATCAGCAAAAGCGCGATCTGCTGGCAGCCGCGTTGCAAAAGTCACGCTTTGAGTTACTGCCAAGCCGTGGCAGCTTCTTTATGCTGGCCCGCTTTAGCGGTTTCAGTAATGAAAGCGACAACGACTTTGCGGTGCGCTTGATCCGCGAAGCCAAGGTGGCCACCATCCCGCTGTCGGCGTTCTACAGCGACGGCACCGATACCGGCATTATCCGGCTGAGTTTCTCAAAAGATAATGACACCCTGCTGGAAGGCGCTCGCCGTCTGTGTCAGGTGTGATCCATTGATTTTTACCATGGGGAAGCAACAACAATGAAAAAAACACTGAAAACGCTGATCGCGGCGGGATGTTTACTGGCAGCCGGTTCCACACTAGCGGCTGAGAATAGCCTGCGTTTTGGGCTTGAAGCCCTGTATCCGCCTTTCGAATCCAAATCCGCCAGCGGCCAGCTGGAAGGGTTTGATATCGATCTGGGTAACGCCGTGTGCGCCGCCGCACAGGTCAAATGCAGCTGGGTAGAAACCTCGTTCGACAGTCTGATCCCGGCGCTCCAGGCCCGCAAATTTGACGTGATTAACTCGGCGATGAACGTCACCGAGCAGCGCAGACAGGCGATTGCGTTTACCGATTCGATCTACCAGGTGCCAAACCGCCTGATTGCCAAGGCCGACAGCGGCCTGAAACCCGATGCCAAATCGCTGGCGGGTAAACACGTCGGCGTATTGCAGGGCTCCATTCAAGAAAACTATGCCAAGGCACACTGGGCACCGGAAGGGGTCGATGTAGTGTCCTACCAGGATCAGAATCAGGTCTATCTTGATCTGACCGCTGGCCGCCTGGATGCCACCTTGATCATGGCGCCTGCCGGGCAGAGCGGTTTCCTGGCGCATCCAGATGGTAAAGGCTTTGCGTTTGTGGGCGAAGCGGTACAGGACGACAAGATCCTCGGCGAAGGCATCGCCTTCGGCCTGCGCAAAGACGACACCGCGACGCTGAAAAAGCTCAATGACGCCATCGCCAAGGTCAAGCAGCAGGGCACCATTGGCGAACTGTCCAAGAAGTACTTTGGCGATATCGATGTGACGGTGAAATAAACCGTTGTTCTCTGGCACTCTTCAACTCGGAGAGTGCCAGGAAAACGCCATTTACTTGCTGTCAAACATCGAACTATTCAGCCCGCGATCCTGCTGATGCCGCTCCAGCGCCAGCTCAATCAAAATGGTGATCAGTTGACTATAGCTCACCCCGCTGGCTCCCCACAGTTTTGGATACATGCTGATATTAGTGAAACCAGGCAACGTATTAATTTCGTTGATAATCACGCTATTGTCCGGCGTCAGGAACACGTCGACACGTGCCATACTCAAGCAATCCAGCGCCTTGAAGGCTTGCAACGCCACCTCGCGGATTTTATCGCTGACATCCTGATCGATCGCCGCCGGTACCACCACCTGCGCGCCTTGCTCATTAATGTATTTGGTGTCATAAGAGTAGAACTCATCGGTCAGGACAATTTCGCCACAGACGCTGGCCTGCGGATTATCATTGCCCAATACCGCGCATTCGATCTCACGGCCAACAATAGCCGACTCCACCAGCACTTTATGGTCGAAACTGAATGCCAACGCGATAGCCTGTTCGAACTCAGCCTGGTCATGCACCTTGCTGACACCAACAGAGGAACCCTGATTCGCCGGTTTAACAAACAGCGGTAGCCCCAGGCTTTCACTTAAGTGAGCAAAGCTGTAGTTGTTGCGGTTGGAACGCGTCAGCGTGACGAACGGAGCTACTGATAGCCCGGCATCTCGCAGCAGACGTTTGGTAACGTCTTTGTCCATGCTGACCGCCGAACCCAACACGCCCGCCCCCACGAACGGCATATTCGCCATGCGCAGCAACCCTTGCAGCGAACCATCCTCCCCCAAGGTGCCGTGGACGATTGGGAATACCACATCAAGCTGCCCCAACGCACCAGCACCATCGGCTTCAATCAGTTGCTGTTTCTCATACCCAGGGACCAACGCCACGTTTTTATTCGAGTGGTTCAGCGCGATCAACGCCGGGTTTTCCGCATTCAGCAGGAAGTTGGAGGCATCGTTAAGGTGCCATTGCCCCTGCTTATCAATGCCCAGCAGCGTGACGTCAAACTTCTCTTTGTCGATGGCATCCAGAATATTTTTTGCCGACTGCAGCGAAACCTCATGCTCCGCTGATTTGCCCCCAAAGATCACCCCAACACGTAGTTTAGTCACGCCCTAAATCCTTCTTTAAAATGTCATGGCAACAAAGCCGACGATCACAATAAACGCATTGTGCGACCCCGGCAATGACCATTAAGCCTAAAATACCTACGCCACAGAATGCCTAACCCACAGCATCCAAAACGTATACACTCCGTATATTGTTCACTGACGGAGTCGGCTATGGGGATTGTAAAAATCTCGGAGACGCTACATGACGATCTCAGGCTCGCCAGCCTGACCATGTCGCGTTCTATCAACGCACAGGCGGAACACTGGATCAGGATCGGCATGCTGACAGAGCTGAACCCGGAGCTGACCTATCCGCAACTGGTAAAGAAGATGATGAAAGATAACGCGCTGACGCTGAAGGAGATTGTTGGGTGAAAGATATTGTGATTAAAACGCCGCAGGAAATTGCCATCATGCGCCACTCCGGCGCGCTGCTGGCCAAGGTGTTTGCCATGCTCGATGAGGTGATCCGCGAAGGCATCACCACCATGGAGATCAATGACCGTACCGAAGCCTTTATCGTCAATGAGCTGAAATCACGCCCTGCCAGCAAGGGCCAGTATGATTTCCCCTACGTGCTCAATACCTCGATCGACGAAGTGATCTGCCACGGCATCCCATCGGCCAGCAAAATTCTGCGTTCCGGGATGATCGTCAATGTCGATATCACCCTGGAAAATAATGGCTTTATTGCCGACTCCAGCAAGATGTATTGCATCGGTCAAACCACCCCGATTGCCAAGCGCCTGGTCAACAATGTCTATGAGTCAATGTGGCAAGGCATCCGGGCAGTGAAACCCGGTGCTACGCTAGGTGACATCGGTCACGCCATACAGCAACATGCAGAACAGGCGGGTTACAGCGTAGTACGGGAGTATTGTGGGCACGGCATTGGCCGTGAAATGCACGAAGGCCCAGCGGTGCTACACTTCGGCCAGCCAGGCACCGGTACGGTGTTGCAGGAAGGGATGGTGTTTACCATCGAACCGATGATTAACCAGGGCGACCACCGCATCAAGCAGAAGAAAGATGGCTGGACCGTGGTCACCCGCGATAAAAAGCTTTCCGCCCAATGGGAGCACACCGTAGCGGTTACCGCTGACGGCGTGGAGATCCTGACGTTGCGAGCAGAAGAACGTGAGGCGGGATATCAGGAACGCTATTAAACATTAAACCCCGTTGCAGCCAGGCGGGGACATGGAGATGGGCATGACGCAGGCATTTATCACTCAGTTGAAGAATATCGTCGGCAACGCACAAGTGCTGACCGGCGAGCGTAGCACCGAACGTTATCGCAAAGGTTTCCGCTCCGGCGGTGGCAAGGCATTGGCCGTCGTGTTCCCTACCCGTTTGCTGCAACTGTGGCAGATCCTGCAAGCCTGCGTCGCCGCCGATAAGATTGTCATTATGCAGGCGGCCAACACCGGTTTGACCGAAGGCTCCACCCCAAGCGGCCAGGATTATGATCGTGAGATTGTCATTGTCAGCACCCTGCGGCTCGATCATATTCAGGTATTGGATAACGGCAAGCAGGTGGTAGGCTTCCCCGGCAGTACGCTCAATAAGCTGGAAAGGTTGTTGAAACCTTATGGCCGTGAACCGCACTCGGTAATCGGCTCTTCCTGTATCGGCGCTTCGGTGATCGGGGGGATATGCAACAACTCCGGGGGGGCGCTGGTCAAGCGCGGCCCGGCCTATACTGAAATGGCGTTGTACGCCAAGCTGGACACCGATGGCCAGTTACGGTTGGTCAATCATCTGGGGATTAACCTGGGCGACACGCCGGAAGAGATCCTCACGCGGTTGGAAAAGGGCGATTACCGGCCAACCGATGTTGAACATGGCGAACTGCGCGCTTCGGATAACGAATACGCCAGCCGTGTGCGCGATGTGGATGCCGATACCCCTTCCCGCTTTAATGCCGATAAACGCCGCCTGTTCGAGGCTTCCGGCTGTGCCGGGAAGCTGGCGGTATTTGCGGTACGTCTGGACACCTTCGCCAAAGAAGATAAAGAGCAGGTGTTCTATATCGGCACCAACGATACCGCGGTATTGACCGAGCTGCGCCGCCATATGCTGAGCCAGTTTGAAAATCTGCCGGTGGCCGGGGAATATATGCACCGCGATATTTTCGATATCGCCGAGGTGTATGGCAAAGACACCTTTATGATGATCGACAAGCTGGGCACCGATCAAATGCCGCGCTTCTTCACCCTGAAGGGCCGAGTGGATGCCACGCTGAACAAACTGCCGCTGTTACCGCATAACCTCACCGATAACCTGATGCAGAAGCTGAGCAAGCTGGCACCTAACCATCTGCCAACGCGCATGAAAGCGTATCGCCAACGCTTTGAACACCATCTGCTGCTGAAAATGGCCGGCCCAGGCGTGGAGGAAGCCCAGCAGTATCTGCAAAGCTATTTTGCCCAGGCCGACGGTGACTTTTTCGTCTGCACGCCTGAAGAAGGCAAGAAAGCGTTCCTGCACCGCTTTGCCGCAGCGGGCGCCGCCGTGCGCTATCACGCGGTGCATGCCGATCAGGTCGAGGATATTCTGGCGCTGGATATCGCCCTGCGCCGCAACGATACCGAGTGGTTTGAAACCCTGCCGCCGGAGATCGACAACCAACTGGTGCACAAGCTGTATTACGGCCACTTTATGTGCCACGTGTTCCATCAGGATTACGTGGTGAAAAAAGGCGCGGACAGCCATGCGCTGAAAGAACAGATGTTGGAGATCCTCAATCAGCGTGGTGCGGAGTATCCGGCCGAGCACAACGTTGGCCATCTGTATCATGCCAAACCGGATTTACAGGCCTTCTATCAGGATGCCGATCCTACCAACAGTTTTAATCCCGGCATTGGCAAAACCAGTAAGCAAAAACACTGGGGTAACAACATTCAGTAACATTTTATCTTACCCCCCTCACCAGCCCCCTCTCCCACAGGCAGAGGGGGCTGGTAGAGCTTGCCCTTTGGGACATCTCGGCACACTCGTATTAAGCCTCTGCATGCGCGGCACTGGCGCACGATCGCCCTTTATGCCCCTCCTTCGCAGCCCTGTCGACTAAACTTAACGTTCTGAATAAGGCGTCTGTCAGGCGTCAACATGAGCGACGAAAGGAGCACTTCATGCCATACCAGACAGTAAACCCCTTTAACAATCAGCTGATTAAAGAATATACCCCGCATAACGACGATCAGGTCGAACTGGCGCTAGCCCAGGCCGATGCGCTTTATCATTCCGACTGGGCCAAAGGCGAAATCATCCAGCGCCTACCCGTGTTGCATAAGCTGGCCGAGCTGATGGAGAGCAGGGTGGAGGAACTGGCGAACATTGCCAGCGTTGAGATGGGCAAGCTGATCGAGCAAAGCCGTGGTGAAGTGAAGCTGTGTGCCCAGATTGCCCGTTACTACGCCAACAATGCGCAAAAATTCCTGGCCCCGGTGAGCTATGAGTCCAGCCTGGGTGAGGCCTGGGTCGAGCATCATCCCATCGGGGTGTTGATGGCGGTCGAGCCTTGGAACTTCCCTTTTTACCAACTGATGCGCGTGCTCGCCCCTAACCTGGCAGCCGGGAATCCGGTAGTGGTCAAGCATGCCAGCATCGTGCCGCACTGCGCCGAAGCGTTCGAGAGGCTGGTGCATGAGGCCGGAGCGCCCAAAGGGGCCTATACCAACCTGTATATTTCCCAGGATCAGGTGGCCAGCATCATCGCCGATGATCGGGTGCAAGGCGTGGCGTTGACCGGTTCGGAAAAAGCGGGCAGCATCGTGGCGGCTCAGGCGGCCAAGAAGCTGAAAAAGGCCACGCTGGAATTGGGAGGTAACGACGTTTTCGTCGTGCTCGACGATTGCGATCTCGAGAGGGCCGCCAAAGTGGGCGCACAGGCGCGGCTCAACAATGCCGGGCAGGTCTGTACCGCCGCCAAGCGTTTTATCGTGCAGGAGAAAGTGGCGAAAGCCTTCCTGCAACAGCTCACCGAGCATTTCAAGAATGTGAAAATGGGCGATCCGCTGGATGAAACCACCACCTTAGGGCCGCTATCCTCCAAGTCTGCCTTGGAAGGGCTGACCGAGCAGGTCAATGAGGCGGTGAAGCAAGGGGCCAAACTGCACCTGGGCGGCAAGGCGTTACAGCACGAAGGTAACTTCTTTGAACCCACCATCCTCACGCATATCAGCCGCGATAACCCGGCTTATTTCACTGAGTTTTTCGGCCCGGTGGCGCAGGTCTATGTAGTGAGCGATGACGAAGAGATCGTCAAACTGGCCAACGACTCCCACTACGGGCTTGGTGGGGCCATTTTCAGCACCGATATTGAACGAGCCAAAAAGCTGGCCTCACGCATTGAAACCGGCATGGTATATATCAACTCCTTGACCGATACCGCACCTGAGCTGCCGTTTGGCGGTATTAAACGTTCCGGCTTTGGCCGCGAGCTGTCAGACCTGGGGATTAAAGAGTTTGTGAACCAGAAACTGGTGGTGGTTAGCCATAGCTAAGGTTTTATACTGGAGGGGCGCTAAGTGGGCGCAGCATGCTGTGCCCACTATAAAATCAATCGGTTAGTTTAGCCAACCCTGCGACGGCCATTTCAAGATAGGCGCGCGGACAACCGAGATTGATGCGGATAAAACCCTCCCCCTGCTCGCCAAATCCATAGCCCATCGAAGGCGCAATCTTGGCCTGTTGACGCATGGCCAGCTGCAGAGCTTCATCATCCACCCCCAGCGCACGGCAATCCAGCCAGGCCAGATAAGTGCCTTGTGCTGATATCATCCGGCACCAGGGAGCCGCCTGCTCCAACGCCTGTGCAAACCAGCGCCGGTTCTCGGCCAAATAAGCCAACAAAGCATCTAGCCACGGGCCACCCTGCTGGTAAGCCGCCGTCGCTGCCGTCATGGCAAGCGCGTTGAAAACGTCTAACCCGTGCGCATTGAGCCGTTCGACAAATTGCTCACGCAGCGCCGCATTCGGGATCAGGAAATTGGAGATGCGTAGCGAGGACAGACCAAAGGTTTTACTGGCAGAGGTTGCCACAATCACCCTATCGTGCCACTGCGACCCCAGGTGTAAAACCGAGGTAAAGCGCTCTTCCGGCAGGATCAAATCCGCCCAGATCTCATCAGAGATCACCGTCACCCCGTGTTGCTGGCACAGCGTCAGCAATTGCGTCAGTTCCTGCTGGTTCCAGCAGCGGCCGGTTGGGTTATGCGGATTGCACAACACCAGCAACGGCGGCTTCTCCCGCTGCAACAGCTCGGCCAACTGGGTAAAGTCAAAGTGATACTCCCCTTCCCGCTCCTGCAGTGGGTTCTCGAGTACCCGACGACCATTGAGGGTGATCACCTTCTTAAAGGAGCCGTAATAAGGCCCCTGCACCACGACGCCATCACCGGGTTGGCTGAGCATCTGGATCAGCAGCGCAATCCCCGGCACAACCCCTTCGATCGAGGTAAACCATTGCCGTTGCAACGGCAGTTGGTGGCGTTGGGCAAACCACTCAATAGCCGCCCGGTAGTAATCTTCATCACGTTCGCTATAGCCAAATACGCCATGTTCGACACGCGCATGCAAAGCCTGCTGCACTGCTGGCGGGCAAGGAAAGTCAAAGTCTGATACCCACATCGGCAACAGGTCGGTTTCATTCAATTGCAGATAATGCCCCATGAAATCCCATTTTACCGAGCTGGTATGGTGGCGATCGACCACCTGGTTGAAATCAGGCTGTTTCATTTGGCGTCTCCTGTTGTTGAGCCTCTGGCTTCACTCTGGCGATGCCAAAACCGGTAAAACCGTAAATCAAAGCGAAGAAGACCGCCGCGTAACACTGCACCGCCCAAGGCAGCAGATCCAGCGTGCTCACTCCCAACGTGGTCGCCATATAAACACCGGCCGCCGTCCAGGGAATGAGGGGCTCAATCACCGTACCGGCATCTTCGATGGTGCGTGACAGGTTGGTGTTGTCCAATCCCATGCGACGATAGGCGTCCTTATACAGCTCTGCCGGAATGAGCAGCGCCAGCTTGCCATCGCTGGTCGCTCCGGTGACCAGGATGGTAGTCCCTACCGTGGCGGCAATCAGTTGGCCGGTGGTACGTACCACTTTCAGCAACCGGTTGATAATCACCGTCAGTGCGCCGGTCAGCGTCAGCGCACCGGCAAATGAGAAGGCACACAGAACCAGCAGGATGGTGCTCATCATTGAGAACATGCCCCCCCGGTTAAGCAAGCGCGGAACATCGGCGATCACGCCGCTGATATCATGCCCGCGTTCAGCAAACATCGACAGGTTGAAGCCGTCCATCAGCGCGTTCAGGCCCTGTTTCAGGCTAAAGCCCTGCATCACCACGGCGAGGCCGATCGCCAGCACACAGGCAGCCAGCATGACCGGGATCACCGCCCGTTTGGTCACAGCGCCCCACAGCACCAGCACCGGCGGCAGGATCAGCAGCAGGTTGAAATGATACAGGCTTTCCAGCCCAACAATGATGTCAGTGACCCGCTGTGGCGTAGCAACCGTTCCCACCACGCTGCTATGACCGGCGATCAGGTAAACGGTGGCTGCCAGCACAAAGCTGGGCAGCGTGGTATACATCAGGTGTTTGATATGCGCATAGAGATCGGTTTCGGCCACGATAGCGGCAAAGTTGGTCGAATCCGACAGCGGAGAGATTTTATCGCCGAAATAGGCACCGGAAACCACCGCGCCCGCCGCCGCCGCCAACGGCACATCCAGCCCCGCCGCTACGCCCATCAGCGCAACACCAACTGTCCCCGCAGATCCCCATGAGGTGCCGGTACAGACGGAAATCACGCTGGTGAGGAAGAAGGCCGCAATCAGAATATATTGCGGGCTGATCACTTTCAGCCCCCAGTACACCATGTAAGGAATAGTGCCGCTGATCATCCAGGTACCAATCAGGCCGCCGACACAGATCAGGATCATGATCACCGGCATGGCCTTCGCCAGCTTGCTGACGATCGAGTTTATAATGTCATCCCAGCTGTAGCCCTGCCACAGTGCCAATCCGGCAGCAACGGCCGCCGAAAGCAGTAACAGCGGTTCAATACGTAATTCCCACACCCCATAGCCGACGATCAACAGCGTCAGCATGGCAACGATCGGCAGCAAAGCCAGCCAAAGGTTGAGCGTTTTCTTACCATCCATAGGTCACCCCGAGTTGTTATTGATGTGCCGCTAGCGTAGTGAATCCTGGTTTACCGGGGTGTGAGCTAGCGCCTCAAGCCATGTAACCGCTTTCATGACGGATAACTTTGTGATGCAGCTCTCAGAACAACCTCTGGACAAGCTATCCCTGCCAGCGAGTGACCGAGTCACGCAGCACCAGTTCAGCGCTAAACATGTTATTTTGCGGCGGCAACCCTTGCTGTTGCTGGCTCAACAGCGCCAGCTTGGCCGCCCGTTTGGCCATACGCTCGATGGGATAATGCATGGTGCTTAACGCGGGATACAGATAGCGCGCCAGCACCACATCATCAAAGCCGATAATCGACAGTTGCTGCGGCAAGGGGATTTGGCGCTGGTGCAAGGCTCGCATCATGCCGGCGGCCATCACGTCATTAAACGTCACTGCGGCCGTAAAGTGATGACGGCTGGAAAGTATCTGCTCTGCGGCCAATTCTCCCCCCTCTTCATCAAAGGGCACGCTGATCACCCATTCACCCGGAACGTCGATCCCCGCCTGTGCCATCGCATTGCGGTAGCCCTGTAAACGCAGCTTGCGATCGTCAATGGGTAAATCGGCGGTCACACAGGCAATGCGCCGATGCCCCTGTTGCAGCAAATGTTCGGTCGAGGCCTGAGCCGCACTGACGTTATCCAACCACACGCAGCGGTTGGCAATGGCAGGAAAGTAGCGATTGATGATCACCAAACCGGGGGAGTGAGCGGCATAGCGCAGCACATCGGCATCGCTCATACGGGTGATGTGAGCGACAATCGCCTCACAGCCCTGATTGATCAGAAAATCCAACCCGGCCTTTTCGCGCTCCGCCTGGTGCCCACCGCTGCACACCATAAGCTTCGCCCCTTCTTTGCGGGTTACCTCTTCCACCCCACGCGCCAAGCGCGAGAAAAAGGGATCGGCCAGATTGCCGGTCAGCAGCCCCAGCATGTTGCCACTACGTTTGGCTAACGCCAGCGCCGCCGCATTGCGGTGGTAATTGAACTCACGCATCGCTTTTTCGACACGCTCGCGGGTCACCGGCTCGACATAGGCGGTATTGTTAATCACCCGAGAGACCGTCGCAGCGGAAACCCCGGCTCGCTGCGCCACCTCTTTCATTGTCGCCATCAATTATTCCAGTCGGTATCATTTAATGAGTTGATAATAAGCAGGGGGGAGTAACAAATCCAGAGGGTCGAGTTCAGCTTATTTAAACAAAAGCCCCCCATACCACAGGGTATGAGGGGCAACGATCACGCTAACTTCAGAATAACCAGAAACCATACCCCCACAGCAAGACAGTCAGTCCAAGTAGCAATTCAAGTAACAGAATGCCGATCGCCAAGGTTGAGCTGGAGAAGATAAACCCCTCTTTGCGATCGATATTCAGGAAGTGTGGAATGCCGAGATACAGCAGATAGCCCGAATACGCCAGGCCGATAATGCCGACAAACAGACACAGCCAGACCAACGGGTACAGCGCCACTAATCCGCTGAGAAACATCGGGGTCGCAACATAGCCCGCAAAGACCATACACAGGTGCAGGCTTGGCCGGGATTCATAACGCCGCGCCATCCAGTGGATCACCTTGCCCATGATCGCCACGCCAGCCAGCATCAACAGATAAAACGCGACGGCGGTGTAGAAAGCAGTGAACATATCCAGGCGGATTGCCTGCCCTTGACCAGAGAGCCAGCCTAGCCGCGTGGTACCGATAAACGCGCTGACCACCGGTATCAATGCCATTAGCAGCACGTGGTGGGTATACAAGTGCGAGACGGATTCATTCTCGCTTTTGATCTGTTTGAATTCGGCGTTGGGATGCGCCAGCAGACCCCAGACATGATTGACCATGAGACACCTCCTCATTTCGCCGCCAACCGCGATCGGCGAACGGAAAACACACCACTGGCGGTTCAGACACCGCGCAAGGGTTGCGGCTATCAGGCTCTCGGCCCTGCATCAATTATAGTCTTTGGTTGAAAAAACGTACGCTGTCAGCGGCCTGTGGGTTACTCTGCACTATAATCAATATGTTGCGTTACTTGATGGAGGGAGACCATGACAACCAAGATCCGCACCCGCCAAAGCGGGATTAATAACGTGCAGGCCGGACAGAACGTGATGGTGATCGAACCCAGCAACCTGTATGGCTGCCAGTTGGGGGACGATGTGTTTGTCGGCCCGTTTGTCGAGATCCAGAAGAACGTCTGCGTGGGCGCGCGCAGCAAGATCCAGTCGCATAGCTTTATCTGTGAATACGTAACCTTGGGCGAAGATTGCTTTATTGGCCACGGCGTGATGTTTGCCAACGATCTGTTCAAAGGGGGCGCCCCTAACGCCGACCCGGCAAGCTGGGGGCACACGCGGCTCGGCAACCGGGTTTCTGTAGGTTCTGGTGCCACCATACTGGCCGTGGAAATCTGCGATGACGTGGTGATTGGTGCCGGTGCGGTAGTCAGCAAAAGCATTACCCGCAAAGGCATTTATGCGGGCAACCCCGCCAGGCTGCTAAGGGAGCTGGAATAATTGCATCAGGCGATCGGCATTGAAATTATCAGCGAACTCCCCTTTGGTTACCTGGAATACGGTGATTTTTCCTTTGCCGTCGCCTGTTATGCTCAACCCTGTTTTGATAAGCCGGTCGAGCAGTGGCCAACCCAGCCAGTGGTTCCTTTCAATAAAGTCTATCCGCTGGCCCCGTTCCTCAATGACGATGGGGAGACCTTCCTCGCTCGTTACCAAGGGGAAGCCGTGGGGCATATCACTCTCAGCAAAAACTGGAACGACTATACGCTGATCGAGGAGATTGCCGTTAGCCGCCCCGCTCGCCGCCAAGGCGTAGCCACAGCGCTATTGGATGCCGCACGTCATTGGGCACGAGAGCAGGACACCGCGGGGCTGATGCTGGAAACCCAAAACAATAATCTGACTGCCTGCCGCTGCTATCAGCGCTATGGCTTTGTGCTGGGTGGCATCGATCATTTACTCTATCGTGGGCAACCGGACATTGCCGATCATGAGATCGCACTGTTCTGGTATCTGCCGTTCAATAATGAAGTGGGCTATTGATTTACCGCTTTTTGGGTGATGCTGGGTTTACCTTGCGCACGCCATACTGGCCAGACCAATGATCGCTTGGGAGAGAGGGATGCGTGGCTTGGCCCTGATAATATTGAGTACGACGCTGATGGGTTGCAGCGGTAAACAACCGGCCAAAATCCCGGTAGAATCCCTACCGCAACAGGTGAAACCTCTGACAATGGCGACAGTAATGGACGATTACACAGTAAACAAACTGCAGGCAGCGCTGGCTCTGCATGCGGCGGTACCGGAAATCGATAAAGGGCGGGCCATCGAGCTGCTCTCGCAGACTTTCCTGGAAACCCCTTACCTAGCCAACCGGCTGATCGGTTCCGCCACCGCAGCGGAACAATTAGTGATCGATTTCCGTGGGGTAGATTGCTTTACCTATCTGGATTACGTGCAGGCGCTCAGAACCGCCACCAGCGAAAACGACTTCGTCGAAAATGTGATTCAGACGCGCTATATCAATGGTGATGTCAGTTTCCAGCAGCGCAAGCATTTCTTCACCGACTGGGCGCACACCCGCCAGATCCTTGCCGATGACGTCACCGCGCAGCTCAGCCCGCATGCCATCACCGTGGTCAAACAGCTCAACCGCAAAGCGGATGGCGAGCTCTATCTGCCTGGCATCGCGGTCACCGAGCGCAACATCACCTATATCCCTAGCGAATTTATTGATGAGCAGGTGATTAGCCAATTACAGACCGGCGACTATATCGGCATCTATACCAAGCTGGCAGGGCTGGACGTTACCCATACCGGCTTCTTTATCATGACCCAAAATGGGCCGGTGCTGCGCCATGCTTCCTCACGCCCGGAAAACCACAAAGTGATGGACTCGGCGTTTGCCAACTATGTACTGAATACGCCGGGTATCGTGGTGTTACGGCCACGCTGATCGCCGTGTTATGAGCTATAAGAAATTGTGCTTAACCAGGATTTGACTTGGCTACGGCCATAGGTTTAGCTGTTGGCACAACACTGACCGATCTTATTGTTTTTACAGGGAGTCACTCATGGCAATTGTTTGGCGCTGCACCGCCTTGGCCGCAGCATTAGCAGCAACGTTGTTATTACAAGGGTGCGATCAGAAGGCCGATCAAAACCATATCAAGGTTGGCGTCATTAACGGTGCCGAGCAGGACGTGGCGGAGGTCGCCAAACGGGTGGCCAAAGAGAAATATGGCCTGGACGTTGAGCTGATTGGTTTTAGCGGTTCGTTGCTACCCAATGATGCCACCGACAAAGGCGAACTGGATGCCAACGTATTCCAGCACCGCCCCTTCCTGGAACAGCAAAATAAAGATCACGGCTACAAACTGGTGGTGGTAGGCAACACCTTTGTGTTCCCAATGGCTGGCTATTCGAAAAAGATCAAATCGCTGTCAGAGTTGCAGGACGGCGCAGTAATTGCCATCCCGAACGATCCCACCAACCTGGGCCGCGCCCTGTTGCTGTTGAAAAAGGTTGGGCTGATCGAACTAAAGCAGGGTAAAGGCCTGCTGCCAACCTCGCTGGATATCAGTGCCAACCCGCACAACTACCAGATTATGGAGCTGGAGGGCGCGCAACTGCCCCAGGTATTGGACGATCCTAAAGTCGCGGTGGCGGTGATCAGCACCACCTATATCAACCAGATAGGCCTGACGCCGACCAAGGACGGGATTTTTATCGAGGATAAAGATTCGCCGTACACCAATATCGTGGTGGCACGCGAAGATAATAAAGATGCGCAGAACGTGCAGAATTTCGTGAAAGCCTACGAGTCCGATGAAGTCGCCAAAGCGGCAGAAAAGATCTTCAACGGCGGTGCCGTCAAAGGCTGGTAACTTCCCCCGCGATCGGTTGCAGGTGCCGGTTGTTGGTGCCTGCAATGCTTCACAAAAATTCCCCCCTCCCTGCTTGACCCTCACGTAACGTCAGGCTGTAGTATCTCAGCTCACACCAGGGAGATAATCAGCATGTTACTGAAAGTCGGCGAACTTGCCCGCCGTTCGGGAATAACCGTAAGAACCTTGCATCATTATCACAGCATTGGGCTGCTGCTCCCCTCTGCACGTTCTGATGCCGGATATCGCCTTTACAATCGGGAAGATATTACTCGCCTGCACCATATTCAAGCCTTGCGGCGAATGGGAGTCGCACTTGCAGAAATCGACTCGATTCTGGCGCACTCGGGGCTGGCGTTACCCGCGGTTATTGAACAGCAAATTGCCATGCTCGATCGGCAACTGACGCAGATAACCACGCTGCGCAGCCGCTTACAGCATATGCACACCCAATTGACCCAAGGCAGTGAACCCGAATTGAATGATTGGCTGATCACGTTGGAGATGATGACCATGTACGATAAATACTTTACCGCCGACGAACTGGCACAGCTGCCGTTCTATCAGGCCGACGAAGCGCGTAATCGTGAATGGCAGGAGATGGTGAGCACGGTGCAAGAACTGATGGACGGTGGGGCAAGCGCCGAAGATCCGCGTGCTCAGGCTATTGCGCGCCGCTGGATGTGCACGCTGGAGCGTGATACCGCAGGCAATCCGGCATTTCTGACCCGCCTCAACGCCATGCACGCCGATGAGCCTTCGATGCGCGAACAAACGGGGATCACACCGGCAATGACCGATTACATCACCCGTGCCTTTGCCGAAACCAAGCTGGCGATCTATCAAAAATACCTGTCTGATACCGAATATGCCTATGTCCGCACGCACTATTTTGATCGCATTCAGGAATGGCCAGCGCTGATTGCCCAATTCCAGCAAGCGATGCAGCAGGAGGTTGCGCCTGCATCGACACAGGCTAAACAGTTGGCGGCCCTTTGGCTGGAGCTATTCCAGTCCTATGCCAGTGACAATCCGGCCACCCAGATGAAGATCCGCCAGGCGATGGAGCAAGAGCCGACATTGACCGAGGGCACTTGGCTCACGCCGGCGCTGTTGGACTATCTACGCCAGTGCGTCACGCAACTGATGCGGCGGTAACCCGTGTCCCCTCACCCCAACCCTCTCCCACAGGGAGAGGGAGCTGGTCAGAGTACTTGGTTAACCCGCGATATTAATAAAATATATTAATATCAAATAACTATAGGACAACGGAACTGGTTTGTACCTTCGATGCATCTGCGTCGTTTCAGGAAGTAATGGAGAGTATCAACGGACTGGATCGGTCCCCTCTCCCTGTGGGAGAGGGTTAGGGTGAGGGCGAGGGGCAACACCTAACGCAATGACATACCTTTCTTCACCTAACACATTTCTCTGCATGAAAAATACCATCATTTTTTCTTATCCCCGCCAGACAAAAAGCCAATTTATCTTGTCGCCAGGCGCGGTGCATAATGCCTTGGTACTCTGATTTATCATCATAAAAGGGAGCACTATGTCACTTGCAACCCCACCGCTGGCAACGCTAAGCGTCTCCGATGCCAGCACTGAGGATATGGCGGCCATTCAACAGATTTATGCTCATCACGTGCTTTACGGGCCAGCCTCGTTCGAAGAAACGCCCCCAACGCTGGAAGAGATGCAACAGCGCCGCCATAACGTCTTGGCTGCGGGGTTACCATGGCTGGTGGCGAAGATGGAAGACCGCGTCGTGGGCTATTGCTATGCCACGCCGTATCGGCCGCGGCCTGCTTATCGCTACACCATCGAGAATTCTGTCTATGTCGCCGAAGGCCTGCAAGGGCACGGTATTGGCAAGACATTACTCGGCGCATTGATTGCTCGCTGTGAGCACGGCCCGTGGCGGCAAATGCTGACAACGATTGGCGATGCTGCTGGCAATGCAGGCTCCCTTGCCCTGCACCGCAAGCTGGGCTTCACCAGCATCGGCACCCTAAGCGGCGTCGGGTTTAAATTTGGCGGTTGGCTGGATACCCACATTATGCAGCGGCCACTGAATGGCGGCAGCCATACGCTGCCTTAGGCCCTTTCCGGGCAAGCTGCTGATTTTCATCTATAGTTAATCTTGTCGTGGCTTAGCGATCTCAGCGTGCATTCACGCATTCACTAAACATAAACAGTCGGGAGAGACGGATGAAAATTTTTCTGTGGATTATTGCGATTATCTTTATTGTTGGCCTACTGACCATTACCGGTGTGTTCAAACTGATCTTCTAGTTCTCACCACCATTGGGCGCTTCAATGCGCCCAATGGTGGTGAGAGAGTTGATTGAGAAGGGTCTGCCGTATCTTCTTTGCATCAAGCCTTAAAACGAGCCCGCACCGAACTAATCCCAGAGACCACCAGCATCACAACGCCACCAGCGATCAGGCCGAACACTGCATTCAGCAGCGTAGGGGTCAGCCCCCCCAGGATCGCACCTACGCCAGGTACCACCATAGAATAACTCGCCCAGTCGGTGAACAGATGATGCACAGGCGGTAGCCCGTGGGTCAAAATCCCGCCACCCACCATAAACATGGCCAGGGTACCCACCACCGACAGCGTTTTCATCAGATAAGGTGCCGCACTGACAATACCTCGCCCTAACGATTGCGCCAGCGCGCTACGCTTACGGGCCAGGTAGAACCCCAGATCGTCCAGCTTGACGATGCCCGCCACGATGCCGTACACCCCTACCGTCATCACAATGGCGATACCACACAGCACAATCACCTGCTGGCTAAAGGTGGCTCCGGCTACGGTCCCCAGCGTGATGGCAATAATCTCGGCGGAGAGTACAAAGTCGGTACGAATGGCGCCTTTAATTTTGCGCTGTTCATAGACTGCAACGTCCTCACTGGTATCCAGTTCCGCTTTTTCTTCTGCCTCTGCGCCCTTGCGGTGCATCAGACTGTGGTAAACCTTTTCAAACCCTTCATAGCAGAGGTAAGCCCCACCGATCATCAGCAGCGGCGTAATCGCCCAAGGGGCAAAAGCGCTGATCAGCAATGCCAGCGGTACCAGGATCGCCTTGTTGATAAACGAGCCCTTGGCCACCTTCCACACCACGGGGATTTCACGATCGGCCTTAACACCACTGACCTGTTGGGCGTTGAGCGCCAGATCGTCTCCCAGCACCCCGGCGGTCTTTTTGGCCGCCATTTTCGTCATCAGTGAAACATCATCCAGTAACGAAGCAATGTCATCGATCAGGGTTAATAAGCTACTGCCTGCCAAAATGCACTTTCCTTATCAAAGGGTGGGATAGCCATACCGGTTTAGCATAGCGGGTTGAAAACATGAAGAGGGAAAATCTTAATGATTTTACTGTAGCTGCGGGTTTAAGTCGTGAATTTTGCAGAATGGGAAAGTGATAGCCTGCCGCGACAGGCGGCAGGCTAATAAGTCACGTTTTATTCCGTGTCGTTCTTCGCCAGGGCGGCATCTTTCTGGCGGCGATAATCGCGCGCCGCCGCTGGGATCGGCGTTACTTTGCCGGTTTCAATCCAGGTGCGCAGACGGCTGGCGTCCGCAAAATGGGTATATTTGCCAAAGGCGTCCAACACCACCAGCGAAACGGAGCGGTTACCAATCACGGTACGCATCGCCAAGCAGTGTCCGGCCTGATTGGTAAAACCGGTTTTGGTCAGCTGGATATTCCATTTCGGGTTGTAGACCAGATGGTTGGTATTGCGAAACGGCAGCGTATAGTTGGGATCCTTGAAGGTCGCCATCCGTTCGGTAGTAGTGCTCAACTGGCCGATCAGCGGGTACTGCTTGGTTGCCAACATCAGCTTGGTCAGGTCACGCGCGGTAGACACGTTATGAATCGATAGCCCGGTCGGCTCAACGTAATGCGTATTGGTCATGCCTAGCGCTCTCGCCTTGGCATTCATCGCCTTGATAAAGGCGTTATAGCCCCCTGGATAATGATGCGCCAAGCTGGCCGCGGCCCGGTTTTCCGACGACATCAGCGCCAACAGCAACATATCCTTGCGGCTGATTTCGCTGTTCAAGCGCACCCGGGAGTAGACCCCTTTCATTTCTGGCGTCTGGCTGATATCAACCGACAGCATTTCGTCCAGCGGCAGGCGGGCATCCAGCGTCACCATCGCCGTCATCAGCTTGGTGATCGAGGCTATAGGGACCACTTCATCGGGGTTACGTGAATAAATCACCCGATGCGTTTGCATATCCAGCACCATGGCACTGCCAGAAGCCAGCTCAGGCTGGGTGGCCTGCACTGCGGCGGTTTTATTGCTGGCTAATGCACTCGGCACCAGTCCAGAACCGGCTTGCAACGCGAGCAGGGTTAGAACCAAAACACGGATTTTCACATGTATTACTCTGTAACGGAGGAGAGAACCGACTGCGTTGAATTATAAGTGAGGGATATAGAATTGCACTGTGATTGTGAGTAGCTATTTGTGACAAAATCTATCGGCGCAAAATTTATGCAACCCGCGAGCGTACTGGGTTGTACGCCCGCAAGGTAAAAGTTACAGCGCTGGCTGCCAGGCAGATTGCGGCAATAGGTACAATCCGGCAGCATGCTGCTCACCGGCCCCCACGATATGCCCGATACCGGCGGCCATCACGGCCAGGGTCACATCAAAGGCATTCAGGCTGTCGCCGTAGCCTGCCGTCAGGTTGAACATAGACCCGTTGGCCAGCAGATACAGCGTTTTGTCTGCCAGTTGGTAAGCATTCACAAACGGCATTGGCTCGCTGTGCGGCAGGGCTTGCAGGAAACCGACGTCGATCTCTTCCGCCACGTGTCCAACGTTGAGGATAAACACCCCATCCTTGGCCCGCTCCAGGTGCCGTGCAGACAGCACGTTCTTGGCTCCGGTGGCCGTGGCAATCACGTCCGCCTGCTCTACGGCAGTGGCTAAATCGACTACCGCCCAACCATCGTAGCGCGCTTGCAAAGCACGAGCCGGATCGATTTCCGCCACGATAACTTGCCCGCCATAAGCCTTGGCAGAAGCGGCTACGCCCTGGCCTACCAGCCCATAGCCAATCACCACCACACATTTTTCATGCAGCGTCAGATGCGTGGTCTGGAAGAAGGTATGCCAGGCGGTCAGCCCAACCATGTGGCGGTTATGCAGCCCTTCTTTTACCGGCAGGTCATCCCAGTTAAAGATCGGGTAACGTGGCGCAATGCCCCCCAAGCGGCTGATGCCTGAACCGGTCGCTTCCAGCCCAGCCTTGATCTGCGGGCCATTGGCAGATTGATGCAGGCGAGTGGTCAGATCGGCTCCCATCTCACACAGATGAGTCGGCCCCCAGGCCAGCGCGCGGTCGAACGATTCAGACCAGTCGGCATCGCTCATATCACGCCAGGCGTGCGCTTGGGCACCGTGACGCTCCAGCCAGGCCACTACGTCATCCTGTACCGTCGTCGGGTTACAGGTGGTGAGATAAATGGCCGCGCCCTTATCCAGCAGCCCAGCTACCAACGGGGCCATTTTCAGATCCAGGTGCATGTTGCACGCCAGGCGCACGCCGTGCAGATCCGGTAACGCCGCTACTGCCGCGCGGGTACGTGGCATATGGCGCATGGCCCACTTCAACTCACTGTCAAAATCCTGATACATCGGTTACTCCTCTACTACGCCACGCCGCCAGGGCATGGCAGAATGATCAATCTGCATCGCATGGCGGCTATTATCACTTATCTCACAGCAAAAAACCGAGGTGACTATCATGGCAGCAGCATGAGTGATGGTTTTTCCGATCGATCAGGGGGGAGGAACCTCCGAACGGATTGTTCAGCAGGTATAGGCCGCGATGACGCAACTCACGGCCCGGTATCAATGATAAGGCTAGAACAGGTAACGCACGCCTAAAGCAAACTCACTGGAAACCAAGCGTGCTTTCATTTGCTCATCTTTCAACCCACGGGCATTGGTGAAGTTATTGTAGCCACTTTCAATCTTGCCCATATCCACGTAACGGTAGCCCAAATCTAGATTGAGCCGTTCCATCGCCGCATAGCTGATCCCTGCGCCGATGGAGTAAGCCAGATTATTTTGCGTGCTTGCCGCGTATTGGCGCGAGGTATTACCCTGCCAGCCGTCGGATTTCACTTTGGCGATACCCAGGCCGACCGTGCCATAAAGCGAGAAGTCATACCCTAGCGCGTAGTCACGATAGGCATTGAGCATCAGGCGCTCAGCGTCCACTTTGTGGTGATTGTAGCTACTGGCAAAGGTGGTGGAGCCGCTGGTGTATTCGCTTTTCTTTTTGAACACATACTCCGCCTCACTGCGCCAGCCATTGCCAAATTGATAGCCTGCAGCGATAGCCCCGTTATAGAAATTATGTTTTTCGTCACCGCTGACAAAATCACCCACGCCTGGACGGCTGCTGGTATCCATATCTTCTGCTGATTGTCTGGCGTGCAATAGTTTTATTGCCCCGTAGTATCCCTCTAAATAATCATCGGCTAAAACATTACCGGAAACAACGGAGAGGGAAACCAGCAGTACCAGAGGTTTAATATTCATGCGATCCTCGCTTGAAAGGTTATTTATGATGAACAATGAAGGTTCAGCTAAAATAACCAGCGCGCAGCGGTGTCGCAATTCGGTTGAATACCTAAGGCTCTAGGTATTTTTACTTAACTCTTGCTGGAGAAAACAGCTCACCATAGACTTTCATTAACTTCACCGACGAATTGATCGCCAATTTGGCAAATAAATTGGCACGATGGGCCTCTACCGTGCGCGGTGAAAGCTCCAACTCCTGAGCAATTTCCTTGCTGGATTTTCCTTGCATAATCAACCCAGTGACCTCCAGCTCCCGTGCTGACAGCGCATTGAGCCTCTCTTGTAGTTCGGCTGTTGCTTGCCTCTGTTGTTGCAACATTCGCTGATGTTCCAATGCCCCAGCGACAGTTTCGATCAACAGATCGGCATCAATGGGCTTGGTCAAGAATTCAAAAGCCCCGTTTTTGAAGGCCCGCCGGCATAAATCAATATTCCCGTGGCCGGTCATGATGATAACGGGGATCTCCAGGCCCTGTTGTTGCCACTCTTCCAGTAGCGTGATGCCGCTTTTGCCCGGCATGCGGATATCCAGCAGCAAACAACCGCACAGCGCCTGCGGTTCTCCCATCCACTGTTGAAAATCCAGACCATTTTCATAAACCAGCGTTTGCCAGCCCATGGTTGCCAATAGTGAAGTTAGCGAACTACGGATGGCCCGATCGTCATCAATCAGATAAATAAACTGTTCCATCACTCCTCCTGAGTGTTTAACGGAAACCACAGGGTAAAACGCGCTCCCTGACCGGCCATATTTTCCACCGTAATAGTGCCGTTCAGGCGCTGAACCAGAGTTTCTGTCAGCGCCATGCCCAGCCCCAATCCCTCCTGGCGAGTCGTGAAGAAGGGAATAAAGACCTGTTGTAATGCTGGTTCAGAAAGCCCTGGCCCACCATCGGTAATCATCAGCTGGATCCCTTGATCCGAGTATTCAGCATCGATTGCCACCCAACCTGGCTTCGGCTGATTGGGCTGTTGTGCCTGAATGGCGTTGGTCACTATGTTATGGAAGATTTGTTCAACCCAGAGAGGATCGGCTTGCAGAGGGGGTAACGCATCGGGCATCCGGTTAACGATCCTGACCTTGCCCTTGTTGATCTCATCTTCCAGCAGCATAGTGACGCGCAACCAGACCTTATGCAGATCGACCTCTTGCAATACCACCTGCTCATGCGCCAATTTTTGCCGAAATTGCAGCAGCAACGTACTGATGCGTTTGATTTGTATCACAGCCGCATCAAGCAGCGGCATAGCTTTATCCTGCTGCTGTTGGCCTAACAGGCGCAGGGCGGCCTGGTTATAACTTAACACCGCAGTCAGCGGTTGGTTGAGTTCGTGAACCATGCTGGCCGTGATTTCCCCCATGGCGTTAAGCCGCGTCAATTGCGAGAAGTGTTCACGCAAAACGGCAATATTGCGTTGGCGTTTTTGAATACGGTATTGGGCGATAAAATAGACGACACCAGCCCAGAAAACCGGCAGCAGCAATAACAGCAACCAAGGCATACGTGCCCAATCAGGGTCGTTTCGAGCGGATAATTCAAAGGGCTGTAAGGTGTTGTTGATCCCCTTGTCCCATTGCCAATACGCCGGTTCAGCATGATCCCCCTGCTCAAATAAAGGCTTATTTTGCCAACTCAGGCCGATCTGCCGGAAATCATGACGCTGGGGAATGTCCGCAAATAACAGCGCAGGATCGATCAACAGCGCAAAATGTTGGTGTGCCAGCCAGTAAGTTCCCTCTCCCGTTGGCGTTAAAGTCGGGATTGGCTGTGCCTGTGGCATACGTTTCCATGCCACAATCTGCGGGAATTTTTGCTGGACGATGGCGGGATCGCTGGACACCGACAGTAAGGAAAGCACCGTCTCAAGCTGGGATAATTTAACCGTCACCTCACGATATAAAATACGATAGGTAACTGATTGCTCTTCATATTGCTGTTGCAAAGCATAAATTATCACCCCGCTCCCTGAAAACAGAGATAGCACCAACCAGAGAGCCACCTTGAGCATAATATCTCCATGTCATTGGCAGACGAGTTTATTAATAGCGGATTAAACACTATGCGAATGCAAGAATCTATAATTAACAGCAGGCCGTTTCAATTCACCTCCCGCTGCGGAAACAGGGTGTTATAATCCTATTTCATCGCAATGAAGGAACAACAATGACGGATTTGGCCCACTACATTACCCAATATGGCTACTGGGCGCTGCTGATTGGCTGCCTGCTCGAAGGGGAAACCATCACCCTGCTGGGAGGAATTGCGGCACACAACGGGTTGCTGCGCCTGCCGCTGGTGATTGCGGTGGTCGCCATTGGCGGCGCCTTGGGCGATCAGGTGCTCTATTTTGCCGGGCGCCATTTTGGTGGGCGGGTGCTTGCCCGTATCGAGAGCCAACAAGCCCGCATTGAACGCGCCCAAAAGCTGATTGCCAGCCACCCGATTTTATTTGTGATTGGCGTACGTTTTATGTACGGATTCCGGCTTATCGGCCCGGTGTTGATCGGTGCCAGTAAGCTGCCCCCCTCGCGCTTTATCCCGCTGAATATTCTAGGGGCTATCCTGTGGGCCACGCTATTTGTACTGCTCGGCTATTTTGGTGGCCAGGCCATCAGCAGTTTTGTCAGCGGTAGTGACAAAAAGCTGTATAGCCTGCTGTTCTGCGTGGTGACGATCGCCGTTATTCTGCTGCTTCGCTACTGGTGGCGGCGTCGTCATACACAATAAGACTATTTGTTGAGCATCAGCTTCAGGCCCAGTAAGGCCAGCACGCTGCCGCCCAGGCGATCGAACCAGGCTTTGAAACGAAGGTAGATGCGGCGCGGGCGCGGTGATGACAGCACAAACGCCACAAAGGCATACCACAGCAGATCGACGGCCAGAGCAATCAGCGGCAACACGATATACAGCACCATGGGGATCTTATGGCTAAGCAACGCCGCAAACACGCTGCCGAATACGATAGCGGTGTTCGGGTTGCCCAACTGGGTTAGCAGCCCGGTGGTGAATGCACGGCGAAAGCCTAGCTGCTGGCCGCCAACCGCTTCGATCATCAACGGCTGATTGGCTCCGCGCAGCATTTTGAATGCCAGATAGATCAGATAGGCCCCCCCCAGCATTTTCAGCGTGGTATACAGCCAAGGCAGCGCAAGCAGCAGCGATTGCAGCCCCAACAAGGCAATGAGTGCGAAGATAAAACAGCCGATCCCCATCCCCAATGCCACCGCCATCCCATCGCGCCGTGACGAAGCCACCGCCGTTCGCGCTACCAGAATAAAGCTTTGCCCTGGGCTCATCGCACCAAGTGTAATAGCCCCGGTAATGCTGAGTACCGATAATAACGTTTCGTTGATCATGCCCTTTCCCCTTGCCTGGTTCCGTTAATCAAATTAACGCGCTGGCCAAAATAAAAGCAATAGAAACGTAAGGATACGTGAGTAAAACTTCGGCGAGTGCGCAGCAATGTCCCCTCACCCCAACCCTCTCCCACAGGGAGAGGGAGCTAGCCCGGTACTGTTGTCAGGTACAGAAGCTAGTCTGTGGCATGGCTGATATTGAGGATAAATGCCGTTGTTAATTTGTGGCTCGATCGGTCCCCCTTCATACAGAGGTTAGCTTGTGGCATGGCTGATGTTGAGGATGAATACCGTTGTTAATTTGTGGCTCGATCGGTCCCCTCTCCCTGTGGGAGAGGGTTAGGGTGAGGGGCCAGTCATCAACGCCACCAACTCCCTGGCCGCCTTCTGTTGCGGCTGGTGCTTCAGCCAAATCAGGTGCACCGGCAGGCGCAGTTCGTTTTTGGTATTTTTAAATTTCAGGCGGATCAACCGGCCCTGTTCCAGCAATGGCGCAGTTAACGACAGCGGAAAGTTGCCCCACCCCAGCCCGGCTTCCACCATGCTTAGCGCCATCGGCAAACTGTCAGTACGCCAGAAGGATTCCGCTACTTGTGGGCGTTTATCGGCCATAGGCAAATCCCGGCTGGCCACCATGATCTGCCGCACGTTGACCAGTTCCTCCAGGAACAACTCGGCACCGCCAGCACCCAGGGCTGAATGCTGCGCCGCAATGGTTGCCACCAACGACTCGCTACCCACATAGTGAAAATGTTCCTGGCTGTTAACGTCCAGCCCGCCGAATGCCAGGCACAGGCTGACCCGCTGTTGATGAAGCATATGCAAAACATCATCCTGCGGGGCGGTCAATACCTCGATATCCAACAACGGGTAGCGTTCCGCCAGCGCTTTCACCGCCGCCAATAGACCGCTGCTGTTGATATCAGACGCCACACCAATCGACAGCCTGCTTTCCAGCCCCTGAGAAAGCTCAATGGCGTGGTTCTGCAGCTGCTTGAGCTGTTCGGCGATCAAGCGCGCGTGGGGAGCCAGTGCCAATGCTAGTGCGGTGGGCACCGGTTCGCGATGCGAGCGGTCAAACAACTGAAAGCCCAGCTCTGCTTCCATATTGGCGATCCCCATGCTGACCGCCGAAGGCACGCGCCGCAATGCCCTGGCTGCCGCCGAGAATGAGCCGCGATCCAACACGGCCAAAAACAGTTCGATATTGTCACTGGAAAAATTCATCGCCCCACCTGTCAGTAAAACTGACAGCTCCTGACTTTTTCTATCAATAGTATTGACGTTATCTTACGCATCGGGTTGCCGGACGTCATCAGGCACGAAAAATAAAGCAGGAGAAAGACATGCAAGGCGTGAAGCGCAAACTGGTCTATGTGACCGCTTATGAAGTTATCGGTATGGTCATTTCGGCCCTTGGTTTGGCACTACTGTCCGGCTCCGCCCCAAGCAGCACCGGGCCGTTGGCGGTGATCATCACCACCATTGCCGTTAGTTGGAACCTGATTTACAACTACTTGTACGAATTCTGGGAAAGCCGCCAGGCATCACGCAGCCGCACGCTGAAGCGCCGCATTCTGCACGCGGTGGGCTTCCAATTAACGCTGGTGGTTTACTTGATCCCGCTGATCGCCTGGTGGATGGAGATTTCCCTGGTACAGGCCTTGCTGCTGGATATGGCGCTGATCGTGATTATCCCCTGCTACACCTTTGTGTTTAACTGGGCCTTCGACAAAATATTCGGGCTGCCGACCTCCGCCCTGCCTGCCGCCGAATCGGCCTGAGTGAAACCCTCTCCTTCTGCCTGGATAAAATATCCGTTGGGCAGGGGGAGATCATATTGGCTAACCTATTCCCAAACAGTCAATAAGATAAAAAATCTTATAATTCAATAGCCACAATCACCTCTCACTTCCTCTCCAGACGCTCTCAAACCTATCCAACTGAATATTGCTTTTTTGGTATGAGCAGAAAGCAGGCAGGATAAATCGCCAATGGAACCGCAGTTTTTTTGCCTCGATTACACAGAACGGGTAGCATGCTTCGCCGTTATTTAACGACGTTGGTATCAACCATAAACTGCGGAATGTTGCCATGACCTCATTCCCATGATGCAAACAGACAGGAAACAGGACGAATAATGCACTCAGACAAAACGACTGCACATGACAAGCAGGCGGCGAGAAAACGTTGGTTGGACTCACATGAGTCCGGTTACCACAAAAGCATGGGTAAACGGCAGATACAGATGATCGCCATTGGTGGCTCAATCGGCACTGGCCTATTCCTTGGCACCGGCGCACGTTTACAGATGGCTGGCCCGGCATTGGCGCTGGTATATCTGGTGTGTGGCGTGTTTTCTTTTTTCATCCTACGCGCCTTGGGCGAGCTGGTATTACACCGCCCATCCAGCGGCAGTTTCGTGTCCTATGCTCGCGAATTTCTCGGTGAAAAGGCCTCCTACGTTGCAGGATGGATGTACTTTCTTAATTGGGCGATGACCGGCATAGTCGATATCACCGCCGTAGCGCTGTATATGCATTATTGGGGTACCTTCGCCGAGGTTCCCCAGTGGCTGTTTGCCCTGGGTGCGCTTGGGATTGTGGCTACCATGAATATGATCGGCGTGAAATGGTTCGCCGAAATGGAGTTCTGGTTTGCGCTGATCAAGGTCGCCGCCATCTCTCTGTTCCTGGTCGTGGGGGTCATCTTCCTTGGCGTCGGCACACCGGTAGCGGGTAATACAACCGGTATCCACCTGATCACCGATAACGGCGGCATGTTCCCACACGGTCTGTTGCCTGCTTTGGTATTGGTACAAGGGGTGATCTTCGCCTTTGCCGGTATCGAGCTGATAGGCACCGCCGCTGGCGAGTGTAAAGATCCGGAAAAAATGATGCCAAAAGCGATCAACAGCGTGATCTGGCGTATCGGTTTGTTCTATGTCGGCTCGGTGGTACTGCTGGTTCTGCTGTTACCCTGGAATGCCTATCAGGCTGGGCAAAGCCCGTTTGTCACCTTCTTTTCCAAGCTTGGCGTACCCTACATCGGTACCATCATGAATATCGTGGTGCTGACCGCCGCCCTTTCCAGCCTCAACTCTGGTCTGTACTCAACAGGCCGTATCCTGCGCTCACTTTCCATGGGGGGGTCAGCACCGAAGCTGATGGCTAAAATGAGCAGCCAGCAGGTACCTTACGCCGGTATTCTGGTGACCTGCGGTATCTATGTGATTGGCGTGGTGCTGAATTATCTGGTGCCATCGCAGGTGTTCGAGATCGTGCTGAATATCGCTTCACTGGGCATCATCTGCTCTTGGGCATTTATTATCGTTTGTCAGATGCAACTGCGTAAGGCGATCAAGGCAGGGAAAGCCAAACCGGTGGCGTTTAAAATGCCAGGAGCACCGGTCACCTCGTGGCTGACGCTGTTGTTCCTGTTAGCGGTGGTGATCATGATGGCCTTTGATTACCCGAACGGCACCTGGACTATTGCCACCATCCCAGTGCTGGCCGTGCTACTGCTACTTGGCTGGTTTGGCCTGCGCAAGCGTGCCGCACAGGTGAAACTGGAACAACAGGCTCACGAGCAACAGATCGGCCAATAAAGGTTAACTTATCGGGTTTACCCAGCACTTTCGCTGGGTAAACCTGACGACGACACGTCACAGATCTACCAGTAGCATCGTTATTTAGGCAAAGCGTGATTTCATCCATTCGCGCAGCCGTTGAATATGCAGGTACAGCGCAGGAATAAAGAAGATCCCGACCAGCGTTGCCAGTAACATCCCGCCAAACACGGTAATACCGATGATTTGGCGGCTCATCGCCCCGGCTCCGGTGGCAAACACCAGCGGCATCACCCCGAGAATAAAGGAAATGGCCGTCATCATCACCGCCCGGAAACGTTGCCGGGCACCGTCCTGCGCGGCTTCGCGAATGCTGGCTCCCTCTTCACGCCGCACCTTGGAGAACTCAACGATCAGGATGGCATTCTTGGCCGCCAGGCCGATCAACAGGACCAGCCCGATTTGGGCGTAAACGTCGTTGGCGAACCCCATCATGCGTAACCCCGCGACCGCCCCCGCCACCGCGAATATCACCGACAGCATCACCACCAGCGGGACGCTCCAGCTTTCATACTGTGCCACCAGGAACAGATAGGCGAACACCAGCGCCGCCAGATAGATCAGCAAGGCTTGGTCACCGGTTTGTTGTTCCTGCCAGGACAGGCCGCTCCAACTGTAGCCGTAACCCTTTGGCAACTGCTCGGCCAATAAAGACTCCATGGTTTTCATCGCCTGCCCAGAGCTAACCCCCTCAGCAGCAGAACCGTTCACCGATACCGCCGGAAACTGGTTGAACTGGCTGATAAAAGGCGCGCCGATAGAAGGCGTGAGCCGCACCAGATTGGCAAGGCTCACCAAAGCACCGGTGTCGCTGCGCACGTTCAGGCGATTAATTTGTTCGGTGCGTTGCCGGAAATCCATATCGTTTTGCAACTGCACCCGGAACATGCGGTTATTAACCGAAAAATCCCCCACGTTCAGGCCGCCAAGCGAAACTTGCAGCGTATTGAAGATCCGGCTGACCGGCACCTGCAACAGCGCGGCCCGTTCACGATCGACCGCCAGGTCGATATCCGGCACCACGGCACTGAAAGTAGTAAATACCCGGCTCAGCTCTGGCCGCTGGTTGGCCGCAAAAATAATCCCCTGGGCCACCTGAGCCATCTGCTGCGGCGTTTGCCCCTCCAGCGCCAGCAGGCGTAAATCAAAACCGGCGGCGTTGCCTAGCCCGGCGATGGCCGGTGGATTAACCACCATGATCATCGCCGAGGGGATCGCCGCCAGCCTGCCCTGAAGATCGGCTAACACCCGGTCAACATGCTCGCGTTGGCCCCAGGGTTTGAGCATCACGATGGCGAACCCCGCATTAGGTGAATTCCCCCCGCTCAGCAGACTGAAGCCGGTAATTTTGATCACATCTTCCACCGCCGGGTTTTGTATCACCTGCTGATGCATCTGATCCATCACCGCTTGGGTACGTTCAAGGGAAGCCCCATCCGGCAGTTGTACGTTGACGAAGAAGTAGCCCTGATCCTCCTCCGGCAGGAAAGAGGTTGGCAGGCGGCTGTAGCCATACCAGGTGGCCAAGCCAACGACTAAAAGTGCAATCACCGTGGTTAATGCCCGCTTGCTGGCCAATGCGGCCAAGCGAACATAGCCATCGCGCATCCGGTCCATACCCCGGTTGAAACCACCAAAAAAACCGGTTTGCGCCAGCTCACGCCGCCGGATCAGCGTGGCACAAAGCGCCGGGGACAGCGTCAGCGCGTTGATGCTCGACAGGATCACCGCCGCCGATAGGGTCACGGCAAACTGACGATACAGCTCACCGGTAATGCCCGGCAGCACCGCAATCGGCACAAACACCGCCATCAGCACTAACGTCGTGGCGACGATCGGCCCGGCAATCTGGCTAATCGCCTTGCGGGTCGCTTCTGCCGGGCTAAGAGAGGGATCTTGAGCCAGCAGACGCTCTACGTTTTCCACCACCACGATGGCGTCGTCCACCACAATGGTCAGCGCCAGGATAATGGCGAACAGGCTCAAGGTGTTGGCGGAGTAGCCGAAAGCGTACAGCACGGCGAAGGTACCGAGCAGCGATACTGGAATGGTCAGCGCCACGATAAAGGTGGCCCGCAGGCTCTGTAAGAACAGATAAACCACCAGCAACACCACCGCCAAGGTTAACGCCAGCGAGAGGGCAATTTCATGCAGCGTTGCCGTTACCGGGCGGGTGGAGTCATATTTGATGTCATAGCTCATATCGCTGGGGAAGGATTGCGACAAACGTGCCATCTCCTGGCGTACCGCATTGGCAACATTCAGTGCGTTAGCTCCCGGCGTGGGGTAAACCACCAAAAATGCCGATTCCTGTTGGTTAATCGAAGCATTAACCTGGTAGTTTTGCGCTCCCAACTCGACCCGCGCCACGTCGCCCACCCGCACCGTGCCCCCATTGGCACCGCTGCGGATAATCACTCTGGCGAACTCCTGCGGATCGGTTAAACGCCCCTGCCCGCTGATGGTCAAGGTTTGCTGCTGTCGGGAAGGAGAAGGCGCGGAACCGATCTGGCCTGCTGCGGCCTGCACGTTCTGCTGCTGCAACGCCTGTACGATGTCCTGCACGCTGATATTGAGCGACTCCATACGCTGCGGATCGAGCCAGACACGCATGCTGTAATCGCGGGCACCAAACACCTGCACATCCCCCACACCGCTGATGCGGGCCAAGGCATCACGCAGTTGGATACTGGTGTAATTGCTCAAAAACAGCGTGTCACGGCTGCCCTTGGGAGAGAACACGCTTACGCCCAACAGCAGATTCGAGGCCCGCTTGCGCACCGAAACCCCGTTGTTATTCACCTCCGCCGGTAGCTGCGCGCTAACCTGTGAAATACGGTTTTGCACCTCCACGGCGGCCATATCCGGATCGGTGCCGCTGGCAAAGGTAATGCTCAGTTGATAACCGCCGTTGTTGGCGCTGGTCGATTCCATGTACAGCATGTTGCTGACGCCGTTGACCTGAGCCTCGATGGGCGATGCCACCGCCTGAGCCACGTCGCGGGCGCTGGCTCCAGGGTAGAGCGCGCTGACGGAAACGACCGGTGGTGTGATATCGGGGTACTGTTCCACCGGGATCACCTTGAGGGAAACGATCCCCACCAGAGTGATCACCAGAGCAATCACGATGGCGAATTTTGGCCGCCGGATAAAGAAATGCAGCATCAACGTCCCCTTATGGTTGCGCGTTGGCGCTGGAGAGAATGGCGTTCACCTGCATACCGGGCCTGACGTGCTGTACACCGGCGATAATCACCCTTTCGCCAGCGCTGAGCCCGGCGTTCACCTGATAATATTGTTGATGTTGTTCACCCAGCGTCACCGCTCGGACTTCCACAATATTCTCAGGCGTGACCACCAGCACAAAGTGGCCCTGCTGGTTTTGCTGAAGCGCAGCAATGGGCACCAGCGTGACCGTCTGCGGTTGCTCGGCGGTCAGGATCACGTTCACCACGCCCCCGGGCAGCAGTAGATGATTTGGATTGGCAAAACGGGTGCGCAACGTAACGGTACCAGTATGGGCATCAATCTGGTTATCTACCGATTCAAAACTGCCCAGCTCTGGGTAGGACTTGCCGTTGGCCAGTTCAAGACGGGCGGAAAACTGCCCTTCGGCGAGCTTCCCCTCCCCACGCTGACGCTGATAGGCGGCGGTAATATAGTCCCGCTCATTGATAGAGATCGCCACGCGGATCGGATCGAGCTGCACAATGTTGACCAGTGCACCACTTGCCGCGTTGACCAGGCTACCCACATGAAAGCGGCTGTGGCCGATGCGCCCGGCAATCGGCGCATAAATACGGGTATAGCTGAGCTGTAGCTGCTGCGTATTTAGCGCTGCCCGAGCTTGGGCCACTGCTGCCCGGGTGGTATCCCGTTCGGCTGCCGCAGCGTCAATATCCGCTCTGCTGACCGCACGGTTATTACCTAGCTGTTGCAGACGCGTCAGGTTTACCTGCGCCAGATTTGCCGCTGCAGTGGCGCTATCCAGCTGCGCCTGAGCCTGTGCCACGGCAGAATGGTGTAAGGACGGCTCAATTTCGTACAGCAGGTCACCGGCCTTGACCATCTGCCCTTCGGTAAACGGCCGTTTGGCGATAAACCCTTCGGTACGGGTTTTCACCTCCACGGTTTGAATGGCCTCGATGCGGCCAAGATAGTGCAATGCGCGTTCGGGTTGGCTTTGTTCAATCATCGCCACGGTCACCGCAGGCAGCGGTGCAGCAACGCTCGGAGTGGCTATGGCCAGCAGCCACAGTGCCATACAACGGGATAGCGAAGGTTTAGTCATCGACGGCAGGACCACTCATTAATTAGTTACCAAGCTAAATTAATGAAAATTATAGTTCACCTATAGCAAGTCAGAATGGGCTCTGTTAACGATTTCTTGCAAGGACGCAAGCCCGCCCACCAGCGGTTTACTGCGCCGTATAGCCGCCATCAATGCTGTAAAAAGCCCCGGTGGTGAAACTGCTGTCTGTAGAAAGCAAAAAAACCACCGTTTTCGCCACCTCCTCACGCGTAGCCATACGCCCCATCGGGTGGGAAGCGGCCATTTTTTCCCGCACCTGGGTGGGTAATCTGGCCATCGAAGGCGTATCGACATAGCCAGGCCCGACAGCGTTGATGCGTATCCCTTTATTGGCAAACTCTAGAGCTGCGGCCCGCGTCAAACCGATAATGCCGTGCTTGGCCGCAGTATAAGGCGCAATACCGGCAATGCCGACTATGCCATTGGCGGAAGAGAGGTTCACTACCGCGCCACCGCCTGCTGCCACAATAGCGGGCAACCCGTACTTCATCCCATAGAAAGTGCCGCTGAGATCGGTTTCAATCACCGCGTGCCAATCATCAATGGAATATTCATTCAGCGGCACATCGTGCGGCCCGGTAATACCGGCATTGTTGACCAGCAGATGCAATTGCCCGCCAAGGGCCAGCGTCTGCGCTACCGCACTGCGCACCGATTCAGGATCGCGAGCATCCATAACCAACGGAAATACCGATTTGCCTGTCGGATCGATACGTTGCGCCGTTGCTGCCAACCTTGCGCGATTTCTGGCGGTTATCGCTACCTTCGCCCCTCGTTCGACCAACTCTTGAGCAATAGCTTCACCAATACCGGTGGAAGCACCGGTCACCAATGCCACTTTACCCGTAAAATCTTGCATAACGCCTCCCGATCGCTTTGAGTTAGGCGTTCAGGCTAAGGCTTGGGCATGACAGTTTCTGGCAGTGGCTATCCTCCAAAAATGCTGAAGCATCACCCCAATGGCAAAAGGATAAAACGAAAAAGCCCTGACAATATTTGCCAGGGCTTTTAGGTTACTGCATATTTAAAATTCAACATTAATCAACTTACTAACTGGGTACTACTTTCGATACTGCTTAAAATGTACTTGTTTATCACAGATAATATTGGGTATTAAAAAGCTAACTACATCCTCCCCTATACTGACTGATTTACAAATTCTGACTCACCTACCTCATAATAATTAGCCAAGGTAAAGCAAGCTAAACTGGTACATTCCCCCTCGCGATATAAACTATTGACGCATGGCTTTACTTTCATTGCAACAAACTTACAGGATAAAATTAACAAGTTGCAACATTAACACTTGAGAAACAGAGCCTTACATCATCGCGTATGGTACACACCCTGCGATCGTCGGTACTGACTACGTGGCCTTAAATCGTTGTCCTTGAGTCCGAACTGGCTACTCAACGACGACTTCCCCATACAACATAACTTCGTGGCCTTTATCGCAATATCACTAAACAACTTATTAAAGATAACCTTTTAATCTGTTATTTAGCTAAGCAGCTAACTATCAATTTCCTGCTGCTGGATACTAATCTACGACTTTTTCAAACTATGTCAATACTGTTTTTAACAACATACGTTTATTGGCTAAATCGCTAATTTTAAACGGACTGAAATCGATACGCATTTGTCTTTCTGGTTAATTACAGACGGCTTTCACATGCTTGCAAGCTCGGTGGCCACGACCAGTCAGGAAGACGAGTGTAATGCATTTGCACAAGCGGCTTTACACCAGCGATTTTCAGCACCGCACATATTGCTTCCCCGACGGCCACAATTCCCGCTAATTTATGCAAAATTTCCCGTATAGCGAGAATTCTGGTGGACATACCACGCTATCTGCAACACATCGGTTTCACAGGCACACCACAGGCCGATCTGCAAACGCTGCAACAGCTGCATCGCTGCCATATGCTGGCGGTGCCCTTCGAGAATTTAAGCATTATCTATCATCAGGGGATCGATCTTAGCGAGGGCGGGCTGTTCAGCAAAATCGTCGAGCATAATCGCGGGGGGTTTTGTTATGAATTGAACCGGATATTCGCCCTGCTGTTGCAGCAGATCGGCTTTAAGGTGGCGTTTATATCCGGGGAAGTCCACGCCAGAGACGGCTCTTTTGGCCCGCCGTTTGACCATATGGCGCTAATGGTGACCTTGGATCAGCCGTATCTGGTCGATGTAGGTTTTGGCGATTCTTTCCTCGCCCCGCTGAAAATCACCACTACCGAGCAACAACCACAGGCCAGCGGCACCTTTCATCTTGAGCAAGATGGCGAGTGGTATCATCTGGAGCGCCGCAACGGCGATCGGACCTCCCACGCCAAGACGCTGTATCGCTTTACCCTGCAACCCCGGCAGCCGGAAGAATTTAACGACATGTGCCACTATCACAGCACTTCGCCACAGTCGCACTTTACCCAAAAGCTGGTGTGCTCCCGCCCCACAGAGGATGGCCGCATCACCCTCAGCGAGTTAAAGCTGATCGTGACCCAAAACCATCACCGTAAGGAGTCGACGCTGCATTCAGAAGAAGAACGGCTGGAAGCGTTGCGGCACTATTTTGCTATTGAACTCAGTAGTTAGCGGCAAATCACCCGCGCAATATCCTTGGAGTTGTTTAACGTGCGGATCTCGGTAAACAGCTCCGTGGCTTCCTGATACTCTTTGCGCAAGTAACTGAGCCACTGTTTGATGCGGGCGACGTGGTATAAACCGGTATCGCCCTGCTTTTCCAGATGCACGTACTTTTGCAATAGCTGTACCACCTGCGGCCAAGGCATACGCGGTTCGTTATATTTCACCACCCGGCTCAGGTTGGGGATGTTCAACGCGCCACGCCCCAGCATTACCGCGTCGCAGCCGGTGGCCTGCATACACGCCTGCGCACTTTGATAGTCCCAGATTTCCCCGTTGGCGATCACCGGGATGCTCAAACGTTGGCGGATCTCACCGATCGCCTGCCAGTTGATGCGATCGGCTTTATAACCGTCCTCTTTGGTACGGCCATGGATGGTGATTTCGGTCGCGCCCGCTTGCTGCACCGCATCGGCAATTTCAAAGCTGCGGGAATCTGAATCCCAACCCAAGCGCACTTTTACCGTCACTGGCAGATACGCTGGCACCGCAGCGCGCATCGCTTTGGCCCCCTGATAAATCAGTTCGGGATCTTTGAGCAAGGTGGCCCCGCCGCCGCTGCCGTTGACATGTTTGGACGGGCAACCGCAGTTCAGATCGACACCGTAAGAACCCAGTTCGACCGCTTGAGCGGCGTTCTCCGCCAGCCATTCGGGATACTGGCCAAGCAGTTGCACCCGCACCTGGGTGCCAGATGGCGTTTTGCTGGCATGGTGCAGTTCCGGGCACAGCCGGTAGAAGGATTTGGCCGGCAACCGTTGATCGACGACCCGCAGGAATTCGGTGATGCAGAGATCGTAATCGTTCACCTCGGTGAGCAATTCCCGCACCAGAGAGTCGAGTACCCCCTCCATTGGAGCCAATAATACGCGCATGCCTACCCCTGCAATCAAAGAGGGCGCAATGATACGGGCGAAAGGCGGTGCCAACAAGCCTCCCGCCGATAAAATTACCCCAGCTTACGCACCGGCTCACCGGCAATAAACGCCTGGATATCGGCAATCGCTTCCCGGAAATAGGTGCGGTAGTTATCATCCGCGACGTAACCCACATGCGGCGTAGCCAGCACGTTGGGCAAGCGGCGCAATGGGTGATCGGCGGGCAGTGGCTCTACTTCAAACACGTCCAGCCCAGCACCGGCGATCTGCCCGGTTTGCAGCGCTTCAACCAGCGCTTGCTGATCGACAATCGCTGCGCGCGAGGTGTTAATCAGGAAGGCGCTGTTTTTCATCTGCGCCAACGCCTGGCGGTCGATCAGCCCACGGCTGCGATCGCTTAACACCAGATGCACCGAAACAAAGTCACTCGCTGCCAACAGCGCCTGTTTTGACTCGGCAAGTTGCACACCGAATTCCTGTGCCCTTTCAGCCGTCAGATTTTGGCTCCAGGCCACGACGTTCATGCCAAATGCCTGAGCCACCTTCGCCATCTGGCCGCCGATCTTGCCCAGCCCCAGTAAGCCTAACGTTTTGCCATGCAAGGTGATGCCAACATGTTGCTGCCAAGGTCCGTTGGCACGTAATCCGCTGCTTTCAGCCAGCAGATGCTTGGCCAAACCGAGGATGAGCGCCCAGGTCAGTTCCATCGGCGCTTCAGAACCGCTGGCGGTGCCGCAAACGGTGACGCCTTGCCGGGTTGCCGCTGGCAAGTCGATCGAAGCGTTACGCATGCCTGAGGTGATCAGCAGTTGCAGTTTCGGCAAGCGAGCAAGCAATGCGGCGGTGAACGGCGTGCGCTCTCGCATTATCACCACGATCTCGCAGTCTTTGATGCGGCTCACCAGTTGGTCTTCATCGTCAATATGATCACGCAGGGAGAAAACCTCAACCTGCTCGCCTAGGACGGACCAATCCGCCATCTTCAGCGCTACACCTTGGTAATCATCAAGAATTGCACACTTCAATTTCATCTGGATCTCCTGAAACAGGCGAAAAAAAACCGCCAATAAATGGCGGTTCAGTATAGATCATCAATCGAGGATCACTCAGACGGTTTACGGCTATGCGGACGGCGCGATGGAGCACCTGAACGTGGTTTGCCTTCACCCTGTGGGCGAGCACTGCCGCCGCCGCGATTTTCACGCTGACCGCCACCATTGCCACTACGCTGGCCGCCACCGTTACCGGTACGCGGAGCGCCGCCGCCGTTGCCACGTGGAGCACCACGGCCACCACCAGCCTGACGGCCATTGATGATCGGTTCGGCTTTGATGCTTGGGTCCGGCTCATAGCCTGGCAGGGCAATGCGTGGAATCTCACGCTTGAGCAGGCGCTCAATATCACGCAGCAGTTTGTGTTCATCCACACAGACCAACGAGATCGCCTCGCCGGTACGTTCGGCACGGCCGGTACGGCCAATGCGGTGGACGTAATCTTCCGGTACGTTTGGCAGTTCGTAGTTCACTACGTGTGGCAACTGATCAATATCCAGGCCACGTGCAGCGATATCAGTAGCTACCAGCACGCGGATTTTGCCGTCTTTAAAGTCTGCCAATGCGCGGGTACGTGCGCCCTGGCTTTTGTTGCCGTGGATAGCCGCAGCGGTGATGCCATCTTTATTCAGCTGTTCGGCCAAATGGTTGGCACCGTGCTTGGTACGGTTAAATACCAGCACCTGCTTCCAGTCACCTTCGCCGATCATCTGGGAAAGCAGTTCACGCTTGCGCTTCTTATCGACAAAGTGAACGCTCTGTTCAATTTGCTCGGAAGCGGTGTTGCGGCGAGCCACTTCTACCGAGGCCGGGTTGGTCAGCAGTTTACTGGCCAGCCCTTTGATCTCATCGGAGAAGGTCGCGGAGAACAGCAGGTTCTGACGCTTGGCAGGCAGCTTGGACAGCACGCGGCGGATATCATGGATAAAGCCCATATCCAGCATGCGGTCGGCTTCGTCCAGCACCAGAATTTCAATTTTAGACAGATCAACCGCGTTCTGATGTTCCAGATCCAGCAGGCGACCCGGCGTTGCCACCAGGATATCGACTCCGCCGCGCAGCTTCATCATCTGCGGGTTGATGCTCACACCACCAAACACCACCAGCGAACGCAGGCGCAGATGTTTGCTGTAAGCCTCAACGTTTTCACCGATTTGCGCAGCCAGTTCACGGGTTGGCGTCAGGATCAACGCGCGCACCGGGCGGCGACCTTTGATTGGGTGATCGTGTTTGCTCAGCAGCTGCAATAGCGGCAAGGTAAAACCAGCTGTTTTACCGGTACCGGTCTGGGCGCTGGCCATCAGGTCACGGCCTGCCAATACCACCGGGATTGCCTGGCGTTGAATTGGCGTAGGTTCGCGATAGCCCTGTTCTTCAACAGCGCGCAGAATTTCAGCACTTAAGCCGAGGGTTTCAAATGACATAGTAGAGAAAAACTCCAGATCCCCCCTAACCTAAACAAATGTTCGGTGCAGTTTCCGGGAGGATTATCAGACGGGGCATAAGGAAGTGCTCGCACTTTTTTGCGGCAGATCCTCGGCATGACCTCGAGGGATTGGCACAAACTGCAGTGCACCAAGCGCGAGAGTGTAGCAGAAATCGAACAAGAATAGGCAATTTTACGTGTTCACCGCACTTTTCGCCGAGCAAGCTCACGGAAAAGCAAAATGTTCTGGCCTGTGGTTTACATTTTAGCCCGCCCGGCCTAAAGTTAATCATATGATTGATTAACTTATTGGGTCAACCTATGTCCACTGCAGAAAATCCGCCGCTAAGCCCTCTCAAACGGGGTGAGCAAGCGCGCCAACAACTGCTCACCTCCGCGATTGAAGTGTTCGGCGAATATGGCCTTTCGGGCGCCACCACGCGGCAAATCGCCCAGCGTGCGGGGCAAAACATTGCCGCCATCACCTATTATTTCAACTCGAAAGAGGGGTTATATCTGGCGGTAGCCCAGTGGATTGCCGACTTTATCCAACAAAACTTCCGCCCACTGAGCGAAGAAATCGAACGTTTCTACCTGCTGCCCGCGGAGCAACGCCAGCCAGAACACTACCTATACCATCTCAAAAGCGGGTTGCTGGCCTTCAGCCAACTGATGACTCAACCCCACACGCTCAACCTGAGCAAGATCATGTCTCGCGAACAGCTTTCGCCAACGGATGCCTATCCGCTGATCCACCAGCAGGTGATAGCCCCGCTGCATCACGTACTTTGTCGCCTGTTAGCGGGCTACACCGGCATCGATGAGCGCTCCACCAAAATCGTCTTGCATACCCATGCGCTGATCGGTGAGGTACTGGCATTCCGCGTTGGCCGTGAAACCTTGCTACGACAGGCAGGCTGGCATCAGATCGCGGCAGAAGAAGCCCAGCAGATTAGCGAGGTGCTGGCCGAACATATCGACATTCTGGTTAACGGGCTACGCCAGCGTTATGCCGTCTAACTTTCCGTCTTGCAGTCAAGGAATATTATGAACAAGAAAAGAGTTGCCATTGTGGGTGTAGCGATCGTGCTGATCGCCGCTGCGACCTATGGTTTCTGGTCTTATCAACGCCAGCAGGACAAGCCTTTGACGCTGTATGGCAATGTGGATATCCGCACGGTGAACCTGGGCTTCCGCGTTAATGGCCGGTTGGCCTCGCTGGCGGTAGACGAAGGGGACAGCGTGCAACAGGGGCAGTTGCTGGGTAAACTGGACGATGCGCCTTACCAGAACGCGTTGCTACAGGCACAGGCCAACGTTGCCAGCGCCAAAGCCAAGCTGGATTTATTGCAGGCAGGCTACCGCAACGAGGAGATTGCCCAGGTGCGATCCGAAGTTGCGCAACGCCAGTCGGCCTTCAGTTATGCCGACAGCTTCTTCCAACGCCAGCAGGGGCTATGGGCGAAAAAGGCCACCTCAGCCGACGCCCTGGAAGATGCCCGCACCGCGCGTAATCAGGCGCAGGCAAATTTGCAGGCGTCGAAAGACAAACTGTCGCAATACCTGACCGGTAACCGCCCGCAGGAAATCGAAGAGGCTAATGCCAATCTGGCACTAGCCGAGGCGGCACTGGCGCAAGCCCAGTTGGATCTGCATGACACCACCCTGCTCTCTCCGTCCGTTGGTACGGTTATGACGCGGGCCGTGGAGCCAGGCACCATGCTCAGCGCTGGCAGCACAGTGTTTACCCTATCGTTGACCCGGCCGGTATGGGTTCGTGCCTACATCAATGAAACCAGCCTGGGTAGCGCTACGCCAGGTACCGAAGTCTTGATCGAGACCGACAGCCGCCCTGGCAAGCCTTATCACGGCAAGATCGGCTTTGTTTCCCCCACTGCGGAGTTCACCCCCAAAAGCGTAGAAACGCCGGATCTGCGTACCGACCTAGTCTACCGCTTGCGGATCATTGTCAACGATGCCGATGACGCCTTGCGTCAGGGGATGCCGGTAACCGTCCATTTCACAAAACCGTAAGGAACCGTGATGGCACAGGCACATACGATTGAACTGGTGGCGTTGGAAAAACGCTTTCCATCACTCGATAAACCGGCGGTGGCCAGCTTGACGACCACGTTGCGCAGTGGCGCGGTGACCGGACTGGTTGGCCCCGATGGCGCAGGCAAAACTACCCTGCTGCGCATGTTGGCAGGTTTGCTGCTCCCCAGCAGCGGCAAGCTGACCGTCGCGGGGTTGGATCCGATCGCACAAGATCGCCAGTTGCACGCCATTCTCGGTTACATGCCGCAAAAGTTTGGGCTGTATGAAGATCTGACGGTAATGGAAAATCTCACGCTGTATGCCGATCTGCGCGGAGTCACCGGCGATCTGCGTAAGCAAACCTTTGAGCGGTTGCTGACGTTTACCGATCTGACCCGCTTTACCGAACGGCTGGCGGGCAAGCTTTCCGGCGGGATGAAACAAAAGCTCGGGCTGGCCTGTACGCTGCTTGGCCAACCCCAGGTATTGCTGCTGGATGAGCCCGGCGTCGGCGTCGATCCCATTTCACGTCGTGAACTCTGGCGAATGGTGCATGAGCTGGCCAACGACGGCATGCTGATCCTGTGGAGTACCTCCTATCTTGACGAAGCCGAGCAGTGCCGCGAAGTGCTGCTGATGAACGAAGGCGAACTGCTATTTAGCGGTGCGCCACAGGATCTTACCCAGCGTATGGCTGGCCGTACCATCTTGATCGATACCCCAGCGGGTAGCCACCGGGCGCTGTTGCAACGGGCGATCTGTCTGCCTGCGGTTAGCGACGGTGTGATCCAGGGGAAATATCTGCGGTTGATCCTCAAACAGGGCGAAGATCATCAGCAAGTATTGCGGGATCTGGATCTGCCTCAGGCCGAATTAACCGAGGCCGATCCGCGTTTTGAGGATGCGTTTATCGATCTGCTGGGCGGTGGCCCGAACAGCAAATCCGCCCTGGCCGAGATCATGCCCACGGTAACGGGCGACAGCTCGGAAACGGTGATCGAAGCGCAGGGGTTGACCAAAAAATTCGGTGACTTTGCGGCTACCGACCATGTGGATTTCAAGGTGCAGCGCGGCGAGATTTTTGGCCTGCTTGGCCCCAACGGCGCGGGCAAATCCACCACCTTCAAGATGATGTGTGGCCTGCTGGTGCCTAGCGATGGCAAAGCGCTGGTGCTCGGTATGGATCTAAAAACCAGCTCGGGCAAGGCGCGCCAGCATCTGGGCTATATGGCCCAGAAATTTTCGCTGTATGGCAACCTGACGGTGGCGCAGAACCTGAAGTTTTTCTCCGGTGTTTATGGGCTGAGTGGCAAGAACCAGCGCGATAAAATCGACGAGATGTCTCGCGCCTTCAACTTCGCCCCGATCCTCAACCAAACGCCGGATTCGCTACCGCTCGGTTTCAAACAGCGGCTGGCGCTGGCCTGCGCGCTGATGCATGAGCCAGACATTCTGTTTCTTGATGAGCCCACCTCGGGCGTCGATCCGCTGACCCGGCGCGAGTTCTGGCTGCATATCAACGGCATGGTGGATAAAGGCGTGACGGTGATGGTCACCACCCACTTTATGGATGAAGCGGAATACTGCGATCGCATCGGCCTGGTATATCGCGGCAAAATTATCGCCGCCGGTACACCGGACGATCTCAAACAGCAGATAGCCAGCGAGCAAAACCCCAACCCTTCGATGGAAGAGGCGTTTATCGAACTGGTGCAGGGCTACGATCGGGAGGAGACAACATGAGCAGCGACAACGGCTTTTCCTGGCGGCGACTGCGGGCGTTATGCCTGAAAGAAACCCGGCAGATCCTGCGTGATCCCAGCAGCGGGCTGATTGCTTTTGTCATTCCACTGATGCTGCTGTTTATCTTTGGCTACGGCATCAACCTGGATTCCAGCAAGCTGCGGCTGGGTATCCTGATGGAACAGCAAAGCGAAGAGGCACGAGATCTGGCCAATGCCTTTATCGGCTCGCCCTATATCGAACCCACCGTCAGCGATAATCGCCAGCAACTGATCCAGATGATGCAGGCTGGCAGTATCCGTGGTCTGGTGGTGATCCCTAATGATTTTGCCGAGCATCTGGCAAGACCCAACGACCGCGCTCCGTTGCAGGTGATTACCGATGGCAGCGAACCCAATACCGCCAACTTTGTGCAAGGCTATACCCAAGGGATCTGGCAAATCTGGCAGCAACAGCGCGCCACCGATCTGGGGCGTGATGACAAGCCGCTGATTGAAGTCCAGATGCGCTACTGGTTTAACCCGGCGGCCATCAGCCAGCACTTTATTATTCCAGGGGCCATCACCATTATCATGACGGTCATCGGTGCCATTCTTACCTCGTTGGTCATCGCCCGCGAATGGGAGCGTGGCACCATGGAGGCGCTGCTTTCCACCCAGGTCACGCGCAGCGAGCTGCTGCTGTCCAAACTGGTGCCGTACTATTTCCTGGGCATGATCGCCATGGTGCTGTGTATGGTGGTTTCGGTATTTGTACTCGGCGTGCCCTACCGTGGCTCCCTGCTGCTGTTGTTCGTGATCAGCAGCCTGTTCCTGGCCAGCACGCTCGGCATGGGGCTGTTAATCTCGACCATTACCCGCAACCAGTTTAACGCGGCAATGGTGGCCCTGAACGCCGCCTTTTTACCTTCAATTATGCTGTCTGGGTTTATCTTCCAGATCGACAGCATGCCCGCCGTGGTACGTGCGGTGACCTATATCATTCCGGCGCGCTACTTTGTCAGTACGCTGCAAACGCTGTTCCTGGCAGGCAACATCGGCACCGTGCTGGTGATTAACCTGCTGTTTTTGATCGCTTCGGCGGTGGTGTTTATCGGCCTGACGGCCTGGAAAACCCAGCGGCGGCTGGATTAAGGGGAAGCCATGTTTCACCGTCTCTGGACGTTGATCGTTAAAGAAATGCAGTCTCTACTGCGCGATCCGCAGACCCGCGCGATCCTGATTATGCCAGTGTTGTTGCAGGTGGTGCTGTTCCCGTTCGCCGCCACGCTGGAAGTCACCAACGCCACCATCGCGGTGTACAGTGAGGACAGCGGCCAGCACTCTATTGAACTGACTCAACGCCTTGCCAAGGCCAAAGCCTTTTCTCACGTGCTGTTGTTGCGCAGCCCGCAGGAGATAAGAACCACTATTGATAATCAGAAAGCGCTGCTGCTGGTCCGCTTCCCGGCCAACTTCTCACGGGATATCGCCAGCGGTAATACCGCGCCGTTGCAGTTGATCCTCGATGGCCGTAACTCCAACAGCGCGCAGATCGCCGCCAACTATGTGCAGCAGATCGTACAGGACTACCAGAATGAGCTGATTGGGCAGCGTACCAAGCCCAACAACAGCGAACTGGTGGTACGCAACTGGTATAACCCGAATCTGGATTACAAATGGTTCGTCGTGCCTTCGCTGATCGCGATGATCACCACCATCGGCGTGTTGATCGTTACCTCGCTTTCCGTCGCGCGTGAACGTGAGCAAGGCACGTTAGAGCAGTTGTTGGTTTCGCCTTTAACCACCTGGCAGATTTTTATCGGCAAGGCGGTACCGGCCCTGATCATTGCCACCTTCCAGGCTTCGATCGTGCTGTTTATCGGTATCTTTGCCTACCAGATCCCGTTTGCCGGTTCGTTGCTGCTGTTCTACGGCACCATGCTGGTTTACGGGTTGTCTTTGGTGGGCTTCGGGCTGCTGATTTCTTCGCTGTGCGCGACGCAGCAGCAGGCGTTTATCGGGGTGTTTGTGTTTATGATGCCGGCGATATTGCTTTCTGGCTATGTCTCGCCGGTGGAAAACATGCCGGTTTGGCTTCAGCATCTCACCTGGGCCAACCCTATCCGCCACTTCACCGATATCACCAAGCAGATCTACCTCAAGGATGCCGGTTTCAGCATCATCTGGCACAGCCTATGGCCACTGTTGGTGATTACCGCCACCACCGGTAGCGCGGCCTATGCCATGTTCAGACGGAAGATTGCCTGAACGGATCCGCCGGTTCATCGATTGATGATGGTGGAAACGTAGCTAAGGCCGGGGAGTTAACCACTCTCCGGCTTTTAATATTTGCGTCTGGGGGATCGCGTTTTATTGGTGATCCAGCCCGTTTTATCCCTCACCCCAACCCTCTCCCAAAGGGCGAGGGAGCTAGTACAGCGCTAGAGCTAACTACGAGAGTAAAACTGAGGCACCTTCGGTTCCCTCTCCTGAGGGAGAGGGTTAGGGCGAGGACACCGACTTTCCGCTTTTAGCGGCGGTTGCCGAAGATACGCAACAGCATCAGGAACAGGTTGATAAAGTCGAGATACAGCGTCAATGCGCCAACGATGGCGTATTTGCGGAAGCTGTCTTTATCATCGGCATTCAGCTGTTCACCCATCGCTTTCAGTTTCTGGGTGTCATACGCCGTCAGGCCCACAAATACCAGCACGCCGATATAGGTGATTGCCCACATCAGCGCCGGGCTTTTCAGCCAGATGTTCACCAGTGACGCCAGCACAATACCAATCAGCCCCATAAACAGCATGCTGCCGAAACCGCTCAAATCGCGTTTGGTGGTGTAGCCGTACAGGCTCATCGCACCGAACATCCCCGCAGTGACCACGAAGGTGCTGGCGATAGAGCTATAGGTGTAAGCAATGAAGATGCTCGATAGCGTTAGCCCGGTCAGCGCCGAGTAGAGCATAAATAGCCCAGTGGCCATGGTTCCGCTCAGGCGGTTAACCATGCCGGAAATCACAAACACCAGGCCCAACTGCAGGATAATCAACCCAAAGAAGGTGATCTGGCTAGAGAAAATAAAGTTGATGATCGCAGGCGTATGCGCTGCATACCAGGAAACAAATGCGGTCAACAGCAAGCCACAGGTCATCCAGCCATACACCTGCGCCATATAAGCCTGAATGCCGCTGTTGGCACGTTCAACGATCGAACCATTACGTGGATATCGGTCCATGACGGTTACCTTTTACATGTGAGCCAAGTTTCGGGGAACTTCCCCTGCCAACAGTAAGCGTATCACAGAAAACGCTACGCGAAACGGGCAAAGGTATTGATTTATTTCCGCTGTTGAAGCTCGATTTACCAACGTTTGGCGGCTTGTTTATCCGTATCACGAGCCTCTACCCAGCGCTCTCCCTGCCCGGTCGCCTCACGTTTCCAGAAGGGAGCTCGGGTTTTCAGGTAATCCATAATAAATTGTGCCGCCTCGAAGGCCATGCTGCGGTGGGCGCTGGTCACGCCGACAAACACAATTTCATCACCAGGGAAGAGATCACCGATGCGATGGATCACCGTTGCCCGCTGCAATGGCCAACGGGCCCGCGCTTGTGCAACAATCTCTTCAAGGGCTTTTTCAGTCATGCCAGGGTAATGCTCCAACGACAGCGCGCTGACCTCATCCCCCAGATTGTGATTACGTACCTTGCCGGTAAAAGTCACCACTGCGCCGTCATCATCACACTGTGCCAGCCACTGGTATTCTTCACCTACGCTAAAGGTTGCCTGGCCAACGCGGATACGAGTATTTTCCACTGTTAACCTCCGGTTACCGGTGGAAAGAAAGCCACTTCATCACCGGCTTGCAGCGGATGCTCTGCGGCCACCAGCGATTGGTTGACCGCCGTCAGCAATTTACCGGGCTCCAGCGCCAGCGCCCAACGATCGCCACGCTCGCACAGCGATTTACGCAACTCTTCAACCGTAAGGTACTGCGCCGGCAGGCTCAGCATATTGGTACCGACCAGTTCACGCACCTGCGCGAAAAACAGAATAGTGATCATGATTCCACCTTAAAATCACCGGACTTGCCGCCGCTTTTTGCCAGCAGCCGCACCGGGCCAATTACCATATCTTTCTGCACCGCTTTGCACATGTCGTAGATGGTGAGTGCGGCCACCGAAGCGGCAGTCAACGCCTCCATTTCAACCCCGGTTTTACCGGTCAAACGGCAGCAGGTTTCGATACGCACGCGGTTAAATTCCGGCTGCGCTTCGAGCTGTACTTCCACCTTGCTTAACATCAACGGATGGCAAAGAGGGATCAGTTCCCAGGTGCGCTTCGCCGCTTGAATTCCGGCAATACGTGCCGTGGCAAATACGTCGCCTTTATGGTGGCTGCCGTCGATAATCATCGCCAGCGTTGCCGCCTGCATTTCTACAAAAGCCTCGGCACGGGCTTCACGTACCGTCTCCGCTTTGGCAGAGACATCGACCATATGGGCCTCGCCAGCGGCGTTAATGTGGGTTAGCTGCGTCATAGATTATTTCTTTAAATGGGGTAAGAAGTTGCACGGGCGATGGCGCGCGTCCAACTGTTCTTCAATAATACGTTCCCAGGCGGTGCGACAGGCGCGGGTGGAACCCGGCATGGCGAAGATCACCGTCTGATTGGCAATACCGGCCAAAGCGCGGGACTGGATGGTCGCGGTGCCGATCTCTTCGTATGACACCATGCGGAACAGTTCGCCAAACCCTTCCACTTCACGGTCAAACAGCGGCAATAACGCTTCTGGCGTATTGTCCCCGGAGGTAAAGCCGGTGCCGCCGTTAATCAACACGGCCTGCACGTCATCGCTGGCAATCCATGCGGAAACCTGCGCACGGATCTGATAAATATTGTCTTTGACCAGGGCACGTGCCACCACCTGATGGCCGGTTTCCTGCGCGGCTTCTTGTAGATATTGCCCGGAGGTATCTTCCGCTTCAGTGCGGCGATCCGAAACGGTCAAAATGGCAATCTTTGCCGCAATAAATTCACTGCTGGTTTGGCTCATTGTGTGTTGTGCTCCTGATTGTCGATGGCCCCTCACCCTAACCCTCTCCTTTAGTGAGAGGGGGACCGTTCGAGCTGGTATTCATCATCTGACGTTCCCCATTGCTACAGGAAATCGTATCAACCGCCGATAAACGAGAGGTTCTGCGTGAGACCGCTATTGCCCTGATGCAGGAAGTGGGTCTGCTTTTTGGTTTGCAGCCCGCTTTGAATGCGCATTTTCAGCTGTTCCAACTGGCCGTCATCCGCCAGCAGATCGCGCAGGGTAATCCCTTGCTCACCAAACAGGCACAAATGCAGATTGCCAATGGCGGAAACCCGCAGGCGGTTGCAACTGGCGCAGAAATCTTTTTCGTACGGCATGATCAGCCCTATCTCGCCCTGATAATCCGGGTGGCTGAATACCTGCGCCGGGCCATCACTGCGGCCACGAACTTGGCGCTGCCAACCCTGCTGCTCCAACTGCAGGCGGATCACTTCGCCAGACACATGGTGCTTGCGGAACAGATCGCTGCCATCACCGGTTTCCATCAGTTCGATAAACCGCAGTTGGATTGGCCGATCCTTGATCCAGTTAAGGAAGCTGCCCAGTTGCTGGTGATTGACATCACGCATCAGCACCGCATTCACCTTTACCTTGCTGTAACCGGCGGTAAAGGCGGCATCGATGCCCTCCATCACCTGGCGGAACTTGTCCTGGCCGGTGATGGCATGAAACTGGCGCGCATCAAGGCTGTCTACGCTGACGTTAATCGCCGTGAGGCCCGCATCACGCCAACTGGCAACATCACGTGCCAGGCGATAGCCGTTGGTGGTCACAGCCAGGGTTCGGATCGCCGGGTTTTCGCGCACGGCGGCAATGATGTCGGTAAAATCGCGGCGTAAAGAAGGCTCACCGCCGGTCAGGCGGACCTTTTCGGTACCCAGTTCGGCAAAGGCACGGCTGACGCGCCGAATTTCATCCAGAGAGAGAAAGGCCTTGGGGCTGCCGCTCGGTTTATAGCCATCCGGCAGACAGTAGGTGCAACGAAAGTTACACACGTCGGTGATCGATAGGCGCAAATAGTAAAAATTGCGCTCAAAAGCATCAATAAGTTGCGGCACCTGTAACACCTTCCAAATACGGGAGATGCGAGCGTTTCCACTCTGCACCCTGGTGGCTGACTTCGCCACGGCCAAGATACCCTATCGCTCCAAAGAACAACGTAGGTACCAAGGCTAGGAGTTTTGATCCCATCCCCGCTACCTCAAGTAGCCGGAACGAAACCGTGGTTTTCCTGAGAATTCTAGCGCTAAACAGCCGCGATAGCCAATGTGGATTAACGCTATATAGTTGTGTATACAGCGTTTTTTCACCTTCTCAAGTCTGGATAACCATAATAAACAACCGTTATGCCAGCGAATTGACCAGAATCACGCAAATCGCACTCTTTATCGCGTTTTTGTGCCAAATCCGCTACTTTATGCAGGCAGTCTACCTACCCTGAGTTAAGGAATTTTATGCGCAACCGTACCCTGGCCGATCTTGATCGCGTCGTGGCATTAGGTGGTGGTCACGGTCTTGGCCGTGTGATGTCTTCACTGTCCTCGTTGGGTTCTCGCCTGACCGGCATTGTCACCACCACCGATAACGGCGGTTCTACCGGCCGTATCCGCCGTTCTGAAGGCGGCATTGCCTGGGGTGACACCCGTAATTGCCTCAATCAGCTGATTACCGAGCCTAGCGTCGCCTCGGCGATGTTTGAATACCGTTTTAGCGGCAACGGGGAGTTGGCAGGGCATAACCTGGGAAACCTGATGCTAAAGGCCTTGGATCACCTGAGCGTACGCCCGTTGGAGGCGATCAATCTGGTACGTAGCCTGCTGAAAGTGGACGCTGCGCTGATCCCGATGTCGGAACAGCCGGTCGATCTGATGGCCCACGATCATGAAGGGCACCAGGTCTACGGTGAAGTGAATATCGACCAGCTAAGGATCATGCCGCAAGAGCTGATGCTCTCCCCGCCGGTACACGCCACCCGTGAAGCGGTTGAGGCGATCGCGCAGGCCGATCTGATCCTGATCGGGCCAGGCAGTTTTCTTACCAGCCTGATGCCACTGTTGCTGCTTGAGGATCTGACTCAGGCCCTGCGACGCAGCAGCGCCAATATGGTGTATATCGGTAACCTGGGCCGCGAACTGAGCGTCGCCGCAGCCGCACTGACGCTGCAAGACAAACTGACGCTGATGGAAGAAAAGATTGGCCGTAAAATGATTGACGCGGTGATCGTTGGCCCGGCGGTGGATACCAGCGCCATGCGGGATCGCATTGTGGTGCAACAACCGCTGGAAGCCAGCGATATCCCGTATCGCCACGATCGCCAGCTATTACGCCAGGCGCTGGATACCGCGTTGGTGCAGCTAGCTAGCCGCGATTAATCTTGACCACGGAGCCAAGGATTATCGCTAACGCTGTCGATGTAGAGATCTTCCACCTGCTTGCGTGCCCACGGGGTGCGGCGCAAGAACTTGAGGCTGGATTTGATGCTCGGATCGCTGCTGAAGCAGTTAATGCGAATACGCTCTGCCAGCCCGTTCCAGCCATATTGGGCTACCAGCTTGTTCAGCAATTGCTCCAGCGTAATGCCGTGTAACGGGTCTTTGGATGGGGTTGCGGTCATGGCGGCTACTCATCTCAATACTTGGGGCGCACACCTTAATCAGCAAACGGGCATACGGCAAGAAAATTTACCGGGGCGCGCATACCACGCCCCTTGGGTTCACTATGATAGCGCGATAAACTGCTCGCGCAGTTGGTGGATTTCATCACGCACCGCAGCGGCCTGTTCGAACTCCAGATTCTGCGCATGAGAATACATCTGTGCCTCCAATTCCTGGATTTTTTGCTCCAGCGCTTTGGGGGTGAGCAGTTTGTATTGCGCCGCGCTCTCTGCCGCTTTACCCTTCCCTTTGTGCTTGCCACGGCTGCTTGGTTGCCCAAGTTGCAGAATATCCGAAACCTTCTTGTTCAGGCCCTGAGGTACGATACCGTTGGCTTCGTTATGCGCCTGCTGCTTGGCGCGGCGGCGTTCGGTTTCACCGATCGCCTTGGCCATGGAGTCGGTGATCCTGTCGCCATACAGGATCGCTTTACCGTTGAGGTTACGCGCCGCTCGGCCAATGGTCTGGATCAGTGAGCGCTCAGAACGCAGGAACCCTTCCTTGTCCGCGTCCAGGATCGCCACCAGCGATACCTCTGGCATGTCCAGGCCTTCCCTTAACAGGTTGATACCCACCAGCACGTCAAACTCGCCCAGGCGCAAATCACGGATGATTTCGACACGTTCTACCGTATCGATGTCCGAGTGCAGATAACGCACCCGCTCCCCGTGCTCTTCCAGGTATTCCGTCAGGTCTTCTGCCATACGCTTGGTCAACGTGGTGACCAGTACGCGCTCGTTGATGGCCACGCGCTTGCGGATCTCGGAAAGCAGATCGTCCACCTGAGTAGTGACCGGGCGCACTTCGACGATCGGATCCAGCAGGCCGGTTGGGCGCACCACCTGATCGATAATATCGCCGCCGGATTTCTCCAGCTCATATTTGCCCGGCGTGGCGGACACGTAGATAGTTTGCGGTGCCGCAGCGGCAAACTCTTCAAAACGCATCGGCCGGTTATCCAGCGCCGAAGGCAAACGGAAGCCGTACTCCACCAGCGTCTCTTTACGCGAGCGGTCGCCTTTGAACATACCGCCGATCTGCGGGATGGTGACGTGGGATTCATCCACCACCAGCAATCCGTCTGCGGGCAGGTAGTCGAACAGGGTTGGCGGTGGCTCGCCCTCACCGCGCCCGGAAAGATAGCGCGAGTAGTTTTCGATACCGGAGCAGTAACCCAGCTCGTTCATCATTTCCAGATCGAACTGGGTACGCTGCGTCAACCGCTGTTCTTCCAACAGCTTGTTGTTTTCCAGCAGCACTTTACGCCGCTGGGCCAGTTCCACCTTGATCTCTTCCATCGCCTGCACGATACGTTCACGCGGGGTAACGTAGTGAGATTTGGGGTAAATGGTAAAGCGTGGCACCACCTGCTCAATCTGGCCGGTTAGCGGATCGAACAGCGACAGGCGTTCGACCTCTTCGTCGAACAGCTCAACGCGCAGCGCCAACTCGTCCGATTCTGCCGGGAAAATGTCGATCACTTCGCCACGCACGCGGAAGGTGGCACGCTGGAAGGCCTGATCGTTGCGGGTATATTGCAGCTCGGCCAGACGGCGCAGGATCGAACGCTGATCGATGATCATGCCCTTGGTCAGGTGCAACATCATTTTCAGGTACAGATCCGGATCGCCCAGGCCGTAGATCGCGGAAACCGAAGCCACCACCACTACGTCACGCCGCTCCAGCAGCGCTTTGGTGGCCGACAGGCGCATCTGCTCGATATGTTCGTTGACCGAGGCATCTTTCTCGATAAAGGTATCGGAGCTAGGCACATAGGCTTCTGGCTGGTAGTAATCGTAGTAGGAGACAAAATATTCCACCGCATTCTCGGGAAAGAACTCTTTCATCTCGCCATACAGCTGCGCCGCCAGGGTCTTGTTGGGCGCCAGCACCATGGTGGGCCGGTTGAGGTCGGCGATCACATTGGCGATGGTAAAGGTTTTACCCGAGCCGGTAACCCCCAGCAGCGTTTGATGCGCCAGGCCGTCTTCCAGGCCCTCTTCCAGCTTTTGGATGGCTTGTGGCTGATCGCCGGCCGGTTTGAATTCGGAATGCAGTTTGAAATGTTTGCTCATATCCCCATCATCTTTCAGGTTTGCGGCCAGACGGTAGCGGCCTAATTATGGAAAGACCGGAAGATTTCCGCCAGTGCCCATGATACTGGATATAAAACCAGCTTCAAGCGGATTTACTCTATTGCGTCCGTTAACGGGGCGCGAACGCACCGGCAAGGTGACAATACCATGACATTTTTATTGTCAATCACTCTGTTATCCCCAGATTGCGTCACGAATTAACTTTTGGCCGTCAATACGCTAAAAAATCGCCCATCGGTACGTTAACGGTATCCGTTGGCTTGATTTTAATTAACTTATTGATATTAAATATTTTTAATAAAAAGACGAGAATGCGGACAACCTGCATACAACCCGCGCCCGCTCTCTGTTCACACCGCTTTTCTAAGTATAATGCACAAGGTTATCCACAGGAATAGTGGATAACTCTCACTACCCCACGGGGGGCGGGAGTTGCGGAAAGAACGCTTTTCCCAATGAAACGTCAACGGAGCCGGTTTTTTAGTTATTTTTTGACAATATTATCGCTTTGGTTATGCCGATTAATGCTAAAAGCCGTGATAACAAAATTCTTCTTTTACCTATTTCGCTTGCCAGGGGTTGCAAGTTGCGGCAACAACCTTTAGGGCTTGCACCAACAGCTTGCCCTGCCGCACGGTAACGGTGCAAAAAACGCCCAAGTTAACCTTCAGGCCCTGGCAGAGCCCTCGCTCACCGGGCTCAATTCAATTAACAAAACAGTAACAAACTGACTTTTTCGTTGCGCAACGCCTGATGGCCTGGTAATTGCATTTACTTATTCAGGGGCGTGACCTTGCGGAAGAACTGGCAAATTTTGGCCAAAACCGGCTGGAGCCTACAAGGTTATCTTCGGCGAAAAAGTTCATTGCATACCAAAAAGCCCCCCTAGAGCCGCCAAACGACCGGTAGCGGCCATTTTTCAATTTTTTAGCCTGAGCCGCGATTAAGGTAATCAGCACAGCATTTGCCACACCCGGGAGAGACACCGCTTGCTGCGGTCAACGTTATCCATACGTGAATATCGGTCTTGGAGGAGATGCCAAATGTTAAGCTTACGGGCGGTAAACCAATATTATGGACAACAGCATACGCTGTGGGATGTCAGCCTTGAGTTGCCTCGTGGGCAATGCACCCTGTTGCTTGGCCGTAATGGGGTGGGCAAAACCACGCTGATCAATTGCATCATGGGACACCTGCCGATCGTCAGCGGCAGTATGACCTGGCAGTTGGCGGATGAGCCACCGCAAAACCTGTTGCCACAGCCGGTAGAAAACCGGGCATTACTGGGCATTGGTTACGTGCCACAAGGGCGGCAAATCTTTTCCCAACTGAGCGTAGAAGAGAACCTGCAGGTAGCCTTGCTGGCCGGGCGTGGCAAGGTCCGCCGTATGCCCCCTATTATTTACAATCTGTTCCCACGGCTGCAGGCGATGCGTATGCGCCGTGCGGGCGACCTGTGCCAAAGTGAACAACAGCAGTTGGCGTTAGGCCGCGCTCTGATGCTGGAACCGGAACTGCTGATCCTGGATGAACCCACCGCCGGTATGTCACCTTCCCTGGCGACGGAGATCGGCCTGGTGCTCCGTAAGCTGAATCAGGAGCTGGGCATGACCATTTTGCTGGTTGAGCACCAACTCCCCTTTGCCCGCCATCTGGCTGACCGCTTCTGTCTGATGGATAAAGGCCGTAACGTGGCCAATGGCACGCTGGGGCAGTTGGATGAGGGGCTGATTGATGCCTATCTGACGGACTGATTCTGGCCCCTCCGTGGGCCATCAGGTTAAGGGTTCAACCTGGTTAAATCGAGATACTGTCCCAATGCCTGCTGCTCTACCTGCGGTAAATGTGGGATCTCGCCCAACAGGGGCGCGGGCAATAGGCGGCAAAGAGTGGCAAGGTACTCTTGATGTCGTTTTCCCGGCGGGGTGACGTCATTGGCGATCCAGCCTGCCAGGGTCAGACCTGACTGTTGGATCGCCAGCGCAGTCAATAGAGCATGATTGATGCAGCCCAGTTTGATGCCCACCACCAGGATCACCGGCAGTTGCTCCTGCTGCACCCAGTCGGCAAAGGTTTCATGCTCAGAAAGCGGGGTAAACCAACCGCCTGCGCCCTCGACTAAAAGCCAGTCTGCACGTTGCTCAAGATGACGTAAACCGGTGGAAAGCCGTGTCAGCGAGATGGGCCGCCCTTCGGCCTGGCTGACGATATGCGGCGAGGTCGGTTCTGCAAAGGTGTAAGGGTTCACTACGGCGTAATCCAGCGCTACACTGCTGTTTCTCTGCAGTGCCAACGCATCGCTGTTACGTAACCCTTCATCGGTCATCTCACTGCCTGACGCTACCGGTTTATAACCAGCACAGCGCCATCCTGCCGCGCGGGCGGCCTGTAGCAAGGCACTGCTGGCCACGGTTTTGCCCACTTCGGTGTCGGTTCCGGTGACGAACCAGCGCTTAATCACGATAAATCACTCCATAAGCCAGATGATAACTGAGAGGAAACTGCCCATCCCGGCAAGGATAAGCAGCCTGCAACGCGGCAAGCCGTTGGCGTGAAAGCAGGCCAGCCTCGCGCCCTTGATGCAGGTGAGTCGCACCGATGCCCTTTAGCGATCGCATCAGCGTCATCACGTCGGGATAATTAAGCGTTTGCCAATCTGCCGTAAGCTGGTGCCGGTAGGGATGACAGGCGGCAGAGATGTGAGCTGGCGGCAGGAAGTTATTAACATGACGCTCACCATCGACTTGCTGCCAGGCGTCGCCTAACTCGTGTAAAGCCCCTTCAGCCAAAGTAGAAAACAGGATCAGTCCGCCGGGCCGCGTCACCCGATACAACTCTGCCAGCGCAAGAGGCAGATCGCTGCACCACTGCACCACCAGGCTGCTAAAACAGATATCCACCGAGGCGGTCGGCAAAGGGATGTGTTCGATATCCCCCAGCAGATAGCGATCCGCCGCTTGCTGCTGACGGGCAAAAGCCAGCATCCCCGGAGCCAAATCCAGTGCGCTGACCTGCTTGCCCAGCTCGCGCCAACGACGGCTGAAATACCCCGTGCCGCAACCGGCATCCAATACCTGCTGGCCTGGATGAGACAGCCCCATCCCCAGTAAGCGTTCACCAACCTCCCGTTGCAGCACCGCTGCGGTATCGTAGCTCGCCGCTGCCCGGCTGAAGGCCGCCGCCACCGCCTGCTTGTTCACCGTATCAATGGCAGACGTCATACAGTACCTCCAGCAAGCGATCGATATCCTGTGGCTGGTGGGCCGCAGTGAGCGTAATGCGTAACCGTGCGCCCCCCGGCGGTACCGTAGGCGGACGGATGGCGCTGACCCACAATCCCTGCTCTCGCAGGCGCTGCGCCAAATCCAGCGCCTGTTGGTTATCCCCCACCAGCAACGGTTGGATAGCGGTATCCGACGCGGTTAGCGTTAACGGCAGACCCACCACTCCGGCACGAAAATGCTGAATGTGTTTTTGCAGCCGACTACGTAATTCATCCCCTTGCTGAATACAGCTTAACGCCGCTTGCAAGGCACAGGCTTGAGCGGGCGGCATCGCGGTGCTGTAAATCAGATGACGGGCGAATTGCAGCAGATACTCAGCCAACGGTTCATCGCAGAGGATCGCCGCACCGCTGACGCCGAATGCTTTGCCAAAGGTGACGACCAACACCTCTGGGCGTACACCTTGCTGCCAGCAACTGCCGCGCCCTTGCTCGCCACGAACACCAATGCCGTGCGCATCATCCACCATCAGCCAGGCCCCCGCCTGCTGCGTCAACCGCTGTAGTTCGGCCAACGGTGCGCTATCGCCGTCCATGCTGAACACCCCTTCGGTGATCGCCAACTGTTGGCCTGCACAGGTTTTTTGCAGCAAGGTGGCCAACGCCTGGGGCTGGTTATGGCGAAAACGCCGCAGTTGCGCCGGTGAGTGAGTGGCCGCTTCCAATATAGAAGCGTGGCTGAGCTTATCCGCCAAGATGCGATCGTCGGCCTGCATCAGGGCAGCAAGCAATGCCTGATTGGCCGCATAGCCGGAAATAAACAATAGCGCACGCGGGTAGCCGAGCCACTCCGCCAGTTGCTGCTCCAGCTCATGATGAGCATGGCAAAAACCGGTAACGTGGCCGGAACCGCCACTGCCAACACCGTACCGTTGTGCACCCTGCTGCCAGGCGGCGATCACCTCAGGATGTTGGCTCAGGCCCAGATAGTCGTTACCGGAAAAATTCACATAGCGCTGGCCGTCAAGTTGCAGATAACGGCCATTGCCGCCTTGATTCACTTGACGTTGTCGATAAGCGGCTGCTCCTCGCCGCTCCTCCAGCGCCTGTTCGATCCGTTGCTGCCAGCTCATTACAGCGCCGCGTTGTAGAATTCAGCGGTATCGGCGTGCAGCAACTGCTCGGTCAGCACCTGCTGCTGCTGATTGTCACCCTGTTCGGTGGCAGTTTGCTGCGGATTCAGGCCCAGCTTACGGAACAATTGCAGATCCTTGTCCTCTTCCGGGTTGGGCGTGGTTAACAGCTTGCAGCCATAGAAGATGGAGTTGGCTCCGGCCATAAAGCACATCGCCTGAGTCTGCTCGCTCATCTGTTCACGGCCTGCCGAAAGGCGGACATAGGACGTTGGCATCATGATGCGGGCAATGGCAATGGTGCGGATAAAGTCGAACGGATCGACGTCGTCATTATCGGCCAATGGCGTACCTTTCACCTTTACCAGCATATTGATCGGCACGCTTTCCGGCGGCTTGGGCAGATTGGCCAATTGCACCAACAGCCCAGCGCGATCACGTACCGTTTCGCCCAGCCCGACAATCCCACCGGAGCAGACTTTGATCCCAGCGTTACGCACCTTATCCAAGGTATCCAGGCGTTCCTGATAGCTGCGGGTAGTGATGATGTTGCCGTAAAATTCCGGCGAGGTGTCCAGGTTATGGTTGTAATAATCCAGCCCCGCTTCGGCCAGCCGTTCGGCCTGCGCACCATCCAGCGTGCCCAGCGTCATGCAGGTTTCCATCCCCATCGCCTTGACGCCCTGCACCATCTGTTGCAGATAAGGCATATCGCGCTCGTGCGGGTTTTTCCAGGCGGCTCCCATACAGAAACGGCTGGAACCGGCCGCTTTAGCCTTGCGCGCCGATTCCAGCACCTGTTCCACCTGCATCAGCCGTTCGGATTCCAGGCCAGTTTTATAGCGCGAGCTTTGCGGGCAGTACTTACAGTCTTCCGGGCAGGCACCGGTTTTGATCGACAGCAGTGTGCTGACCTGCACCTGTTGCGGATCAAAATGTTGGCGATGAACGGTTTGTGCCTCAAACAGCAGTTCGAGTAAGGGTTTGTCAAACAGGGCCTGGGCTTGCCCCACTGTCCAGCGAATGCGATCGGCCATTTACGGCGTCTCCAAAAGGGAAAAAAGTGTCGTCAGTGTAAAGTTTGCGATTATACTGTCAACCATTCTATTAAAATTTGGTTTACGGTTAATGTCTGTTTCTCCCTGCGATATTGAATTCGATCGACGCCACATCTGGCACCCTTACACCTCCATGGCCCAACCCTTGCCTTGCTATCCGGTGGTATCCGCCAACGGCGTCGAGCTGCAACTGGACGATGGCCGCCTGCTGGTGGATGGCATGTCTTCCTGGTGGGCGGCGATCCACGGTTACAATCATCCGCACCTGAATCAGGCAGCCGTGCAACAGTTGGAGAAAATGTCGCACGTGATGTTCGGCGGCATCACTCATCCCGCCGCTATTGAACTGTGCCGCAAGCTGGTAGCTATGACGCCGGAGGCTTTGCAGTGCGTATTCCTGGCAGATTCTGGCTCGGTGGCGGTTGAAGTGGCGTTAAAAATGGCGCTGCAATATTGGCAGGCCCGTGGCGAACGGCGGCAGCGGATCCTGACCTTACGCCACGGCTATCATGGCGATACCTTTGGCGCGATGTCGGTCTGCGATCCAGATAACTCCATGCACAGCCTGTATCAGGGCTATTTGGCCACCCATCTGTTTGCTACCGCACCGCAGTGTCGTTTTGACCAGCCTTGGGACGAACAGGACATTGTCCCGTTTGCCGAATTACTGGAGCAGCACGCCGGGGAAATAGCCGCCGTGATCCTGGAGCCGGTGGTGCAAGGAGCCGGTGGGATGCGCATCTATCATCCAACCTATCTGCAACGCGTGCGGGAACTGTGCGATCGCTACCAGATCCTGCTGATCGCCGACGAGATCGCCACCGGTTTTGGCCGCACCGGCAAACTGTTTGCCTGTGAACATGCCGACGTGGTGCCGGATATTCTCTGCCTGGGCAAAGCGCTAACCGGTGGCTATATGACCCTTTCAGCCACCCTGACCACGCGCCACATTGCAGAAACGATCAGTAACGGGGCCGCAGGCTGCTTTATGCATGGTCCAACCTTTATGGGTAACCCGCTGGCCTGTGCCGTCGCCTGCGCCAGCCTGTCCTTGCTGGAGGAAAATCGCTGGCAACATCAGGTCGCCGCCATTGAAGCACAGCTTAAACAGCAGCTCTTACCGCTGGTAGTTTCACCCAAAGTGGCCGACGTGCGGGTGCTTGGGGCAATTGGCGTGGTGGAAATGTATCAGCCGGTGGATGTGGCGTTGCTGCAACGCGGATTTGTCGAACGCGGCGTGTGGATCAGGCCCTTCGGTAAACTGATTTACCTGATGCCGCCTTATATTATCACGCCAGAACAGCTCACCCGGCTAACGGGAGCGATCGCCGCGGCGGTGGAGTAACGGTTTTAAGGTTGTATTGTGTCGGCAAACCGATCTAGCTTAGGGGTTCGGTATTTCAGACAACTGGGAGTCATTATGGCTTTTCGTTTGTACAGCAACGATCTGCAAGACGGCGCAAAAATGCCTGAACGGCAGGTATTTAACGGTATGGGCTACCACGGGGATAACCTCTCCCCTCATCTGGCCTGGGAAGATGCACCTGCGGGCACCAAGAGCTTTGCCATCACGGTTTACGATCCCGATGCCCCTACTGGCTCCGGCTGGTGGCACTGGGTGGTGGCCAATATCCCGGCAAACGTGCATGAACTGCCACAAGGTGCGGGTTCCGGCAAACCGGGGCTACCGGCTGGCGCAGTGCAAACCCGTACCGATTTTGGAAAGGCAGGCTATGGTGGCGCGGCTCCGCCGCAGGGTGAAAGCCATCGTTATCAGTTCACCGTGCATGCGTTGGACGTGGAAAGCATTCCAGTGGACGCAGAGGCGAGCGGCGCAATGGTCGGTTTTAACATCCACTTCCATAGCCTTGGCAAAGCGACGTTGACGGTAAAATACAGCTGAGAAACCTTGAGGGGCGAAGCACTTCGCCCCATTTTTTAACCCACTATTTTGCCAGCACGCTCACCCACATTGGGCCTTTCCCCACCGGGTAACGCGCCACGTCCGTCAGCTCACCGCTGTCTTGGTCAATCTGATGCACACCGATATGGCCAGATTTCTGCCCTGCCGCAATCACGAAGCGACCGCTGTGATCAATATTGAAACCACGCGGCTGTTCTTCTGTGGCATGGTGGCCAACCACCGCAATCTTGCCGCCGTCTTCCGAGACGCTGAATACGGTCAGGATGCTGGCGGTGCGATCGCTGGTATACAGGAAACGGCCGTTTGGCGTGAGGTGGATATCCGCCGCCCAACGGGTGCCGGTGAAATCGGCAGGCATCATGTCCAGGCTTTGCACCAGCGTATATTTGCCACCGTTGGCTTCGATGGCGAACACGTCCACCGTGCCATCCAGTTCATTGACGCAGTAAGCGAATTTATCGTTGCCATGGAATGCCATATGGCGCGGGCCTGCTCCGCTTGCCGTCGCTACGGCTTCTTGGCCGTGTGGCGTCAGTTGGCCCTGCTGGCTCAGATTAAACAGGCGGATGCGGTCCTCTTTCAAGCACGGCACCAGCAGCAATTGATTGGTAGGGTCAATATTGGCCGAATGCGGCGCGGTCAGGCCATCGATCTGCTGGGTAGGCGCCAGCACTACGCCATCATGGCCAATCGGGCTGATGCTGGCACAGTTGCCGCTGTAAGACGCCGAGAACAGATAACGCCCCTGCAAATCGGTGGAAATATGGGTTGGGCTGCCTGGCAAAGGTGCCATCCCTGCCTCATGCAACGTGCCATCTTCCGCGATACGGTAGCTGACAATGCCAAACGCCGGGCGTACCCCAACATACAGATGGGTGTTATCCGGATGGATCGCCATCGGCTGTACCTGCCCCGCCACCTCGACCGTTTGTAGCAGTGCCAGTGCGCCCTTGTCGTCTAACTGCCATACGTGGATCTGCTGGCTCTCCGGGCTGGCGACATAAACGATTTGCTTCATTTGCTCTCCTTAATGAGAAAGGGTAACCGGTTTCAGTTTGTTCTAGCTTACGCGACATTTGTGACATGGCAACCCTAGGCTGCGTCCCTCAACGCGGTTTTATCGAATGGTTATCCGGTGTACCATCGAGGTAATTTTGTTGCTAACTATAATGAGACCGCTATGAGCTACCGTGTTATTGCCCTCGATTTAGACGGCACTTTGCTAGACAACCAGAAACGTATCTTACCGCAGTCGCTGGCCGCGCTGGAGGAAGCCCGTGCCGCCGGAGTGAAAGTCGTGGTGGTCACCGGCCGCCATCACGTAGCTATTCACCCGTTCTATCAGGCGCTGCAAATCGATACGCCAGCCATTTGTTGTAACGGCACCTATCTGTATGACTTCCAGCAGAAAAAGGTACTGGCCTCCGATCCGCTGGCAAAAGAGCAGGCCAAGCAGGTACTGCAACTGCTCAAGCAAAACGATATTCACGGCCTGATGTATGTGGACGACGCCATGCTGTATCAGGAGACAAGCGGTCATGTGATCCGTTCGCTGGCTTGGTCAGAGACTTTGCCGGTAGCCCAGCGCCCAACGTTGTTGCAGGTCAACAGCCTGATGCAGGCGGCGGATGACGCGCAGGCCATCTGGAAGTTTGCCACTTCACATAGCGATCTCCCGGCGCTGCGCAGCTTTGCCGAAATGGTAGAAAAAGAGCTGGGCCTGGCCTGCGAATGGTCCTGGCACGATCAGGTGGACATTGCCAAAGGCGGCAACAGCAAGGGCAAACGCCTGCAGCAGTGGGTGGAGTCACAGGGGTTGAGCATGGATCAGGTGGTCGCCTTTGGTGACAACTACAACGACCTGAGCATGCTGGAAGCCGTTGGGCTGGGCGTTGCCATGGGGAATGCCGATAATGCCATCAAGGAACGTGCGGATCTGGTGATTGCCGATCACCTGCAGCCGGGGATTGCCGAAGTGATCCGTTCTCGCGTGCTGAATTAGCAAGATACCCCTCACCCTAACCCTCTCCCACAGGGAGAGGGAACCGATCGAGTTGGACTGAAAGTATCGTGATTCTTCATGAGCACCGGCAGATTCAGCTTGGTTGAAGGGGCGATCGAGTTTGCTGAGGTGACCTCTTTATTTCCAAAAGAGCAGGGGCTAATAGCTCCCTCTCCTTTTTGGGAACCGATCGAGTTTGCTGAGGTGACCTCTTTACTTCCAAAAGAGCAGGGGCTAATAGCTCCCTCTCCCTGTGGGAGAGGGTTGGGGTGAGGGGCCATCGCGGCTGATCGACACGCTCTTGACCTGTGCATACAGCCACTGGCCGGGCCTGATAGCCAGATCGTCACGAGCCCATGGGGTGATCCGCGCCCAGAGAATGTTTTCCCCGACCGTCAGCTTCACCTCAACCTGCCCTGCTACATCGAGACACTCCACCACCTTGGCGGGCAGAATATTACGGATGCTGCTGTTGGCTGGCGGTTGCAACACTAAAGAAACGTCGGCGGCGTTGATACGAATACGCATTTGGCTGCCCACCGGCGCTTCAATACCGCCGACCCACAGCCGCTGATCGCCCAGTGCCAGCGCGGTCATGGCATAGCGTGGGTGATGCTCAATCACGCTCACACTCAACACGCTGCTCTGATCTTCACGCTGTAGCCAAGGCCGCAGCGCGCTGCTGGCCCAAACCTCCTCCAACCCACCGTACGCCCGCACCTGGCCGTGATCCAACACCATCACCTGCTCTGCAAGGCGCAAGATCTCGTCCATGCTGTGGCTGACATAGAGGATGGGGATGTTGACGTCCTGCGCCAGCCGTTCCAGATACGGCAGCAGTTCACGCTTGCGCGGCATATCGAGCGAGGCCAGCGGTTCATCCATCAGCAACAGTTCCGGCGCGGTCAGCAGCGCCCGACCAATCGCGACGCGCTGTTTCTCACCGCCGGACAGGGTCAAAGGCAAGCGGTTCAGCAAGGGCGCAATTCCTAACAGCTCGACAATGCTGTCAAACTGGCCGCGCATACTGGCCGCCATACCGTATTGCAGATTGCCGCGTACGCGATAATGCGGGAACAGGCGCGCATCCTGGAAAACATAGCCAACCCGGCGTTTTTCCGGTGGCAAACAGACACCGCTGGCGGTATCCACCAGCGTGCGGCCATTCAGCACAATACGCCCCTGCTGCACCAGCGTCAGGCCACCGATGGCATTGATCAAGGAGGTTTTACCGGCCCCGGAAAGCCCGAAGATCGCCGTGATCCCCTGAGCCGGCAGATTAGCCTGCACATTGAGATTGAGATCGCCAAGCTGCTGGGAGAAATCCAGTTCTAACATCTATAAGCCCATACGCTTGCGGCCCCAGCGGGCCAGCCATTCAGAAACCATCAGGGCAGCCAGTGCCAACACGATGGCAATCACGCACAAACGCGCCGCCGCCGCCTCGGCCCCTGGCGTTTCGATCAGGGTGTACATTGCCAGCGGGATGGTACGGGTTTCACCAGGGATATTGGAAACAAAGGTGATAGTAGCGCCAAACTCGCCCAAAGAGCGGGCAAAGGCCAGCACCACGCCAACGATCACACCGGGCAGCGAAAGCGGTAAGGTGATGGTGAAAAACACCCGCCACGGATTGGCGCCCAAGGTGCGGGCTGCCTGTTCCAAACGGGTATCCACCGCTTCCAGCGACATGCGGATAGCCCGCACCATCAGCGGGAATGCCACCACCGCCGAAGCCAAGGCAGCACCACGCCAGCTGAAACTGAAGCTGAAACCAAACCAGTTGTAAAGCCATTCGCCAATGAAGCCGCGCCGCCCCATGGCGATCAGCAGCAGATAGCCCACCACCACCGGTGGCAGGACTAACGGCAGATGAATAATGCTATCCAACAACGATTTACCGGGAAAATTGCAGCGAACCAGGATCCAGGCCATCAAAATACCCAGCGGCAAACTGCAGATCACCGCCAGGCTGGACACTTTCAGGCTCAGTTCAACCGCCTGCCACTCATACTCACTTAATATCATTTACGCGGGGTGAATCCATAACGTTCGAAGATAGCCGCAGCGGCCGGAGTCTTCAGGTAATCGTAGAAAGCCGTCACGGCTGGCGTCTGGTGATCTTTAACGATGGCCATTGGATACTCAACCGGCTTGTGGCTGTCTTCCGGGAAGATGGCAATCACTTTGACCTTGTCGCTGGCCACGGCGTCAGAGCCGTAAACGATGCCCAACGGGGCTTCTTCACGCTCAACCATTGCCATGGCGCTACGCACATTATTAGCCCGCGCCAGCTGAGGTTCCAGCGTGGTCCATGCCCCCAGGTTCTGCAACGCTTCTTTGGCGTAGATGCCCGCAGGTACATGATCCGGATCGCCTACGGACAGGCGGCCACCGTTGAGCAATTTGGCCCAGTCGGTTTGCTTGTTGATAGTGATTTTATCTTGTTTGGCTGCTTTGGCGGCGATCAGCACCAGTTCGTTTCCCAACAGGGTATAACGGGTGTCTTTCACCATCTGCTGCTTATCGATGGCGTAATCCATCCATTGCTGATCGGCAGAGATAAACATGTCCGCAGGCGCCCCTTGCTCAATCTGGCGTGCCAGCGTTGAGGAGGAAGCAAAAGAGGAGACGACTTCGACGTCTTTGCCTTTCTGGTATTCGGTGGCGATATCTTGTAAGGCGTTGGTCAGCGAAGCCGCGGCAAACACGGTGATTTTCTCTGCCGCAGAAACCTGTGCCACTAGCCCGCAAGCCAATGCCACACCGCCAACCCAGTTAATCCATTGCTGTTTCATTGTTTTCTCCGCAAGTTAACTCTCATCACATCGCTATGTAAAAAATAATATAACGCAGCGAGAACGATTGTCATGCGGTTTATCGGCAAAGCGAGAGATAACTTGAGAAATACCCGCCAAGAGAGCTCAGCGGGCATTTGGGAGGGGGATTAGCTGCGGTTTTCTTTAGGATGGCCAACTTTGGAGAAGATGTTAAACACCTCGCCCAAGCCATAAATCAAGCCTAAAATAATGGCCATCACTACCGGCACCATTACCACGGCAAACAACAGACTTTTCAATAATTCTAACATCGTAGCCTCACTTGACTGCTTTAAACCGCTGCGTAGGTTTCACTGTAAACCAAAACGCAGGCGAAAACGCGGTTATTTTACCGACTGCGGGAAATTTGTAACCGGCTAAACGTGCTCAGTTGGCGCTTTGCGGCAAATCGGCGACAATAGCCTGACTTACTGCCTTATAAGGACCCATCATGCAGGCCGAGATCCTCCTTACCTTAAAGCTGCAGCAGAAACTGTTCGCTGACCCACGCCGCATCGCGCTGCTCAAGCAAGTGGTGCATACCGGCTCGATCAGCCAGGGAGCCAAGCTGGCGGGGATCAGCTACAAAAGCGCCTGGGATGCCATCAATGAGATGAATCAACTGGCCGAGCAAACGGTGGTCGAACGCGCTACCGGCGGCAAAGGCGGCGGCGGTGCGCAGGTGACCCGTTATGGCCTGCGGCTGATCCAACTTTACGATCTGCTGGGCCAAATTCAGCAGAAGGCCTTTGACGTGTTACAGCAGGACAATTTGCCGTTGGACAGCCTGTTGGCCGCCATCGCCCGTTTCTCGTTGCAAACCAGCGCCCGCAACCAGTTTTTCGGCACCGTGATTGAACGCGACCACCAGCAGGTCCAACAGCATATCAGCCTGCTGCTGGCCGACGGCCACACCCGCCTGACCGCTGCCGTCACTCAGCAAAGCGCCGACCGGCTACAGTTGACGCCAGGCAAAGAGGTGTTGGCCCTGATTAAAGCGCCTTGGGTGAAACTCAGTACCGATCCGGCGTCGAACGGCCTGGCCGATAACGCGTTGGCAGGTTCCGTTGCCAGCATTCAGCCTGGCAGCGATCACAGTGAGGTTCTGGTGACGCTCAACGGCGGAGAAACGCTGTGCGCCACCGTCAGCAACCAGGAACTGGCGCAGTTAAAACTGAGCGTCGGCACGCCGATACACGCCTTGTTCAACGCCGATCGGGTGATTGTCGCGACGTTGTGTTAAACGCAACGTCACGTTGCAGTATTGCCGATTGACATCTTTTCCGCTTGCGCCTATTTCTAAAGCGAAACATTGCAGAATAGGGATTAGAAGATGTCGTCGTTGCACATTTCGCAAGGTTCATTTCGTTTAAGCGATACCCGCACGCTGGAGCTGGATCGGCTTGATATTCAGTCCGGTGATAGCTGGGCGTTCGTCGGGGCTAACGGCAGTGGGAAATCTGCGCTAGCCCGGGCGCTGGCCGGTGAGCTGACGTTGCTGAAAGGCGAACGCCACAGTGATTTTCGCCACGTAGTACGGATCTCCTTTGAGCAGTTGCAAAAGCTGGTCAGCGATGAATGGCAGCGCAACAATACCGATCTGCTCAGCGCGGACGAAGACGATACCGGCCGCACCACGGCGGAAATCATTCAGGAAGATCTCAACGATCCCGCTCGCTGCGCGCAGTTGGCCGAGCAGTTTGGCATCACGCCCCTGCTTACGCGCCGTTTCAAATATCTCTCTACCGGTGAGACCCGCAAAACCCTGCTATGTCGCGCCCTGATGGCCCAACCCGATTTATTGATCCTCGATGAGCCGTTCGACGGGCTGGACGTCAATTCGCGCGCCCAGCTCGCCACCCTGCTTGGCGAGCTATCACAGCAGGGCTATACCGTGGTCCTGGTGCTCAACCGGTTTGATGAAATCCCAGGCTTCATTGAGCAGGTCGGCGTGCTGGCCGATTGCACCCTCACCAGCCAGGGGCCACGGCAACAGGTGATGGCCGATGCGCTGGTCGCCCAACTGGCACACAGTGAAAACCTCAACGGCCTGGCGCTGCCAGAAACCGAAGATCCCACCCAGGTCATCAGGCTGCCGGACGATCGGCCACTGATCGTTCTACGTGATGGCGTAGTAAGCTATAACGATCGCCCCATCCTCAACCAACTCAGTTGGCAAGTTAATCCCGGTGAACACTGGCAGATCGTGGGCCCGAACGGGGCGGGAAAATCCACCCTGCTCAGCCTGATCACCGGCGATCATCCGCAAGGCTACAGCAACGATCTGACGCTGTTTGGCCGCCGACGCGGCAGCGGGGAAACCATCTGGGATATCAAACGCCATATCGGCTACGTCAGCAGTAGCCTGCATCTGGACTACCGGGTCAGCTCCAGCGTACGTAACGTGATCCTGTCCGGCTTCTTTGATTCGATCGGCATTTATCAGGCGGTTTCCGATCGCCAACATCAGTTGACCTCACAATGGTTGGCGCTGCTCGGGCTTGGCGCTATGGGCGATACCCCCTTCCATAGCCTGTCCTGGGGCCAGCAACGCCTGGCGCTGATCGCCCGGGCGTTAGTCAAACATCCGGCGCTGTTGATCCTCGATGAGCCACTGCAAGGCCTGGATCCGCTAAACCGCCAGTTGGTAAGGCGCTTCGTGGATGTGCTGATCCAGCAGGGCTCGACGCAGTTGCTGTTTGTTTCACACCACGCAGAAGATGCGCCGCAATGCATCACCCACCGTTTCTCCTTCATTCCTGAAGGCGATGGTTACCGCTATCAGCAAGACGTTCTGGCTTAACATACTCGGGATGAGTGCTACAGCGCTCATCCTGGGGACATATCCGGCAACACTTCCTCCACAACGCATCACATTTGGCCTTTTATCATTAAAGGGTACAGAGACGTTTTTGGAGAAGGTATGTCCGCCGCGTTGATTATTATTGACCTGATTGAAGATCTGGCTGGCCCTAAAGGGCGGGCGAATCACTGCCGCGAACACATCGTAACGCGTGATGTGATCGCGCACGTCAATGCTGCTGCGGCCTACGCTCGGGTGCGTAAAATCCCGGTGATTTGGTTACGCACCGGTTTTGCCGACAATTACCACGATATTCCCCGACACTCGCCGCTGTTCAATCAGCTCAAACATATCGGTGCGCTGCGCTTAAGTAACGGGGGATGTCATTGGCTGGCCGGTCTGGAGGTAAAAACCGAGGATTTGTGCCTGGAAAAGAAAGGGCTTAGCGCCTTTGCCGGTAACAATTTGTTAACCTGGTTACAGCAGCATCGCTGCCACCACCTGCTATTGGGCGGGATCAGCACCCCGCTAGCCATTGAGAGCACCGCCCGGCAGGCGCACGATGCGGGCTTACAGGTAACGGTGCTACAAGATCTGTGCGCCGCCCCAACGGAAGAGATCCACCAGCAAAGCCTGGAGACCTTGCAGAACCTTGGGGAGGTTATGCGTTCACAAGCCTGGATGAAGGGTTAAAACCGTTTGCGCACGATTAACTACTGTCCCGACCTTTAAATTCACCCTGTTGTGCTACTATCCCAATTAGTGCTCGTTTAACCAGACATTAACACGCCGGATTTCCGGCATTGAGCGCCGTGTATCTATTTAAAGGGATAGCTATTATGTGGGGCGTACTTTCGGCTTCGTTGTTTTTTTTGCCATTTAACCGGCTGATTGCCTCGGTAGTATTGGCTGCGGCCGCCGCAATGGGGGTTTACCATCATATCCTGATGCCCGTCGGGCTGGGTTATCTGGCGGTTATCGCCATTGCCATCTGGCTTCATCAGCACTATCGCCAACAGCGCAGCATCGCGCTAGCGCTGGAAGTGTTTTTAGTCGCCTGCTCAATCGCACTGTTTTATCACCTGATACCGGGCTTCAATAACCAATTGATGGTCGATCAGGACAAAGTGGGCCCGATGAGCTCGCTGTATTCCATGTATTACAACTTCGATAAGGCACTGGTGCCCTTTCTGCTGTTAGCCTGCCTGCCAACGCTGTTTAACGCTGGCAAGCCTGACAAGCAAGTCGGCGTCAGCGCCTGGCTGATCCTGGTGCTCTGCATCCCTGCGGTGCTGCTGTTGGCGGTGGCGCTCGGTGGGTTGAAAGTTGAGCTGCACCTGCCCTCCTGGATCCTGGCTTTCATCATGGCCAACCTGTTTTTTGTTTCGATGGCCGAAGAAGCGCTGTTCCGTGGCTATTTGCAGCAGCGTCTGCGCCAGTGGCTGGGAGCCTATCCGGCACTGATTATCACCGCTCTGCTGTTTGGTGCCGCCCACTTTGCCGGTGGCATGTTGATGGTGGCATTTGCCACGCTGGCGGGGGTGATTTATGGCCTGGCCTGGATGTGGAGCGGCCGCCTGTGGGTGCCCATTCTCTTCCACTTTGGGCTAAATCTGGTCCATTTGCTGTTCTTTACCTACCCGGCTTACCAATATTAGTCCCTCTCAAGGCCGGTAGATTTCTCTGCCGGCCTGCGTTGTGTAATCGCTACCACTTAACCCACCCTGTTGTCTTCCCTACCTCAACCGTATTAAAGCCTCAATCGATGTAAGCGATTCCATTTTTCGCGCTAGATCACCTTTTTCTCACCGCGAGCATGCTATCTTCTAGCCATTATTTTCCAAAATGCACTCGGCTAAGTCGGTCACGCAGCAAGTGAAAGCGATTACAATTAGCCCCGTTGCGAGATAAAGGAAGCGCAATGCCTGATTTCAATCCTATCGATCATCCACATCGCCGTTTTAATCCTCTTACCGGGCAATGGGTGCTGGTCTCCCCGCACCGAGCAAAACGCCCGTGGCAGGGCCAGCAGGAATCCCCCGCTCAGGAAACACTGCCAGCCCACGATCCCGACTGCTTCCTTTGCCCTGGCAACACGCGCGTGACCGGTGATAAAAACCCTGACTATCCGGGCACCTACGTGTTCACCAATGATTTTGCCGCCCTGATGCAAGATACCCCGCAGGCGCCAGAAAGTGACGATCCACTAATGCGTTGCCAAAGCGCCCGTGGCACCAGCCGGGTGATCTGCTTTTCCCCCGATCACAGTAAAACGCTACCGCAGCTGACGCTACCCGCGCTGGAACAGGTGATCGCCGCCTGGCAGGAACAGACCGCCGATCTGGGGCGCAGCTATCCCTGGGTGCAGGTGTTTGAAAATAAAGGGGCCGCGATGGGCTGTTCCAATCCTCACCCACACGGACAGGTATGGGCCAACAGCTTCCTACCGAATGAAGCCGAACGAGAAGATCGCCTGCAACAGGAGTATTTCAGCCAGCATCAGTCCCCCATGCTGGTGGACTATGTTCAGCGCGAGCAGGCAGACGGCAGCCGTACGGTGGTGGAAACCGAGCACTGGCTGGCGGTTGTCCCTTACTGGGCTGCCTGGCCGTTTGAAACGCTGCTGCTGCCAAAAGCGCCGGTACAACGACTGACCGAGCTTAGTGCAGCACAAAGCCGCGATCTGGCCATCGCGCTGAAGAAACTCACCAGCCGCTATGACAACCTGTTCCAATGCTCTTTCCCTTATTCCATGGGCTGGCACGGCGCCCCCTTCAACCAGGCCGATAACCGCCACTGGCAACTGCATGCCCACTTCTACCCGCCGTTACTGCGCAGCGCCACGGTACGCAAATTTATGGTGGGTTATGAAATGCTGGCGGAAACCCAACGCGACCTGACCGCAGAACAGGCCGCTGAACGCCTGCGTGCGGTCAGTGATATCCATTACCGCGAAGCCGGAGTGAAATAATGAGTCTGAAGCAACTTACCCAAACCCTGTTTACCGAACACTTTGGCTACGCACCCACCCTGACGATCCAGGCGCCGGGCCGAGTCAATCTGATCGGCGAGCACACCGATTACAACGACGGCTTCGTCCTGCCCTGCGCCATTGATTATCAAACCGTGATCAGCGGGGCTCCACGTAACGATCGCCAGATCCGCGTATTGGCCGCCGATTACGACAACCAGCAGGATCAGTTTTCGCTGGATGAGCCGATCGTCAGCCACGCCAATCTGCGCTGGGCCGATTATGTACGCGGCGTGGTGAAACATCTGCAGACCCGCGATGCCAATTTTGGCGGTGCCGATCTGGTGATCAGCGGCAACGTCCCGCAGGGCGCTGGGCTTAGCTCTTCAGCCTCACTGGAAGTGGCTGTCGGACAGGTGTTGCAGGCACTTTATCAACTGCCGCTGGACGGCGTAGCACTGGCGTTGAATGGCCAGGAAGCGGAAAACCAGTTTGTCGGCTGCAACTGCGGCATTATGGATCAGCTGATTTCTGCGTTAGGCAAGAAAGATCACGCCCTGCTGATTGACTGCCGAACTCTGGAAACGCGCGCGGTGCCGATGCCAGCCGATGTCGCGGTGGTGATTATCAACTCCAACGTTAAGCGCGGCCTGGTCGACAGCGAATACAACACCCGCCGGCAACAGTGCGAAGCAGCGGCTCGCTTCTTCGGCGTCAAGGCGCTGCGCGACGTCAGCCCGGATCTGTTTTTCCCGATCCTGCATGAGCTGGATCCGATCGTGGCCAAACGGGCACGCCATGTGATCACCGAAAACGATCGTACCTTGGCCGCTGCCGATGCCTTGGCCGCTGGCAACCTGAAGCTGATGGGCAAACTGATGGCGGAATCGCACGCGTCGATGCGTGATGACTTTGCCATCACCGTGCCCCCTATCGATACGCTGGTCGAGATTGTTAAAGAGGTCATTGGCGAACGTGGCGGTGTGCGCATGACCGGAGGGGGCTTCGGGGGTTGCATCGTGGCCCTGATGCCGCAGGATCTGGTAGAGTCAGTACGTACGGCGGTAGCTCGCGAATATCCACTGCGGACCAACGGCCTGCAAGAAACCTTCTACGTCTGCAAAGCTTCACAAGGATCCGGTCTATGCTGAGTGATAACTCCGCCGTTGCCCCAGACGGCCAGCCCTTTATTCTCACCACCCTGAAAAATGCCGCAGGAATGACGGTCACGTTTATGGATTGGGGCGCAACCTGGCTTTCCGCCGTGCTGCCCTTGAAATCAGGGGAACAACGTGAGCTGCTGCTGGGGTGCCAAACTCCGCAAGACTATCTGCACCAAGGGGCCTATCTGGGGGCCACAGTCGGGCGCTATGCCAACCGTATTGCACATGCCAGCCTGAACATCGCTGGCAAGCCACACCCGCTGATCGCCAATCAAGGGGAGCATCAACTGCACGGCGGGCCAAACGGCTTCCACGCTCGCCGCTGGCAGATTGTGAAGCAGGATGAGCAGCAGGTGATTTATCAGCTCCATTCGCCAGATGGCGACCAGGGCTTCCCTGGCAACCTTTCCGTGACGCTGACTTATCGACTAACCGCCGATCACCGGCTGGAAATTGAGTATCAGGCACAGACCGATCGCGCCTGCCCGGTCAATCTGACCAACCATGCTTATTTCAATCTGGATGGCGCAGGCCACGACGCCCGACAACAGCGCTTGCAGCTGTTCGCCGACCGTTATCTGCCCGTGGATGGCGATGGCATTCCCAGTGCCGATCTGACGGCCGTTGCCGGTACCGGGATGGATTTCCGCCAGCCGAAAACCCTGCAGCAAGATTTATTGCGCGACCGCGATCAGCAACGGGTGAAGGGTTACGACCATGCTTACCTGTTGCACGATACCTGCCACGGGTTGGCAAGCCCGGCGGCTCACCTGTGGTCTGCCGATGGCAAGGTCGCGATGACGGTGTTCACCACCGCGCCAGCACTCCAGCTTTACAGCGGTAATTATCTGGGTGGCACACCGGCACGCGACGGCGGTAGTTACCAAAATTATGCAGGCGTGGCGCTGGAAAGCGAGTTCCTGCCGGACAGCCCGAACCACCCCGAATGGCCACAGCCGGATTGTTGGCTACAGCCTGGTCAGCGTTATCAGAGCGCAACGCACTATCAGCTTATTCCTATCTGAGCCGCCACGCCCCTTGTCATGCGGTAAGGGGCGTGATTGTTATAATTGCTTACATTGCACCCCCAGGCCGTTACCTTTCCTTATTGCCAACCCCGCACTAGAATCAGGCTACCGTGGTATGCACAAGCCCGTGAGTGATATCACAATTTTCGGCCAGTTGGCCGTTCAATAGCTGAAGGAACACCTAATGCGTCTGATCACTGCACTTCCATTACTGGCAGGTTTACTGCTGAGCACCAACCTGATGGCTGCCGACACCGCAGCAAAAACGCCTTCTCCGGCGCAGGCTGCCCAGCAAAAACGCATGACCGATTGTAATCAACAGGCTACCACCCAATCGCTGAAAGGTTCTGACCGTACCACCTTCATGAGCACCTGCCTGAAGGCCGAAGGCCACCATACCGAGAAGGCCCTGACGCCGCAGCAGCAGAAGATGAAAGACTGTAATGCCGACGCTGCTAAAAAGAGCCTCAAGGGTGACGAACGCAAAACCTTTATGAGTGGCTGCCTGAAAAAAACCGCCTGATCGCCTTAACGCCGTGGCGCGGGTGAATAGCTCTCATTCGCGCCCTGTTACCAGCCTGAACGATTCAGCTCTTTCCTTCGCGCCCCTCTTACCTTGCAGCCAAAAATTGGCTATGGTTAACACTATGCCCATGGCAGTAAGGGTTAGATAATGTCGCACGTCGTACGAAACCCTCGACTTTTAGTGGATATATTCACGGGTATATCGATTGCCGAGTGAGTAGCAGCAGAATATAATGATATTCGTTATCATTAAACCTTCAGATTATTAAGGAGTTAAGCTATGGCTGTAACTAAGCTGGTTCTGGTGCGCCACGGCGAAAGCCAGTGGAACAACGAAAACCGCTTCACCGGTTGGTATGATGTCGATCTGTCCGACAAAGGCCGTACCGAAGCAAAAGCAGCGGGCAAGCTGTTGAAAGACGAAGGGTTCTCTTTCGATTTCGCTTACACCTCCGTACTGAAGCGTGCTATCCACACTCTGTGGAACATTCTGGACGAATTGGACCAGGCTTGGCTGCCTACCGAAAAGTCCTGGAAGCTGAACGAACGCCACTATGGCGCGTTGCAGGGTCTGAACAAGGCTGAAACCGCAGAAAAATACGGTGACGAGCAGGTCAAGCAATGGCGTCGCGGCTTCGCAGTCACACCACCAGAGCTGACCAAAGAAGATGAGCGCTACCCTGGCCACGATCCGCGTTATTCAGCGCTGAGCGATAAAGAGTTGCCGCTGACCGAAAGCCTGGCGTTGACCATCGATCGCGTTATCCCTTACTGGGACGAAGAGATCCTGCCACGCATCAAAAGCGGCGAACGCGTGATCGTCGCGGCTCACGGTAACTCCCTGCGTGCGCTGGTGAAATATCTGGATAACCTGAGCGAAGACGAGATCCTCGAGCTGAATATCCCAACCGGCGTGCCGTTGGTGTATGAGTTTGATGAGAACTTCAAGCCAATCAAACGTTACTACCTGGGTAATGCCGATGAGATCGCAGCCAAAGCTGCAGCCGTCGCCAACCAGGGTAAAGCGAAGTAAGTTTTCGCCCCTGAAAAGCAACAAGCCCCCGGTGTTGAGCCGGGGGCTTTTTTTATTGATCTTTGATCCTGGCCGCTTCGATAGCCTGCAAACGCGCCTGCATCTCTGGATGGGTGCTTAACCATTCCGGAACTTCTACTGCCACGGTTGACGTGCTTGCCGCCTGTTGCAATGCGCGGTAAAGATCTTCCATCGCCAATAACGAACGCCCCTGGCGCTGCATTTCTGCGATTGCCCAGTCGTCTGCCTCACTCTCCACGCTGCGGGAGAACTGCATTTCATGCACAAATGAGGCTGATTGCAGCAAGGTATCGCCGATGCCGCTGACATCGCCTGTCATCCACATAAACGTCAGTGCCACCAGGGATGAACGCACCACCATACGCATGGGATGACGGTACGCATGGTGCCCCATTTCATGGAGCATCACCGCTGCCAGGCCGTCGTCATTGGTTGCCAACTTGGCCAGATCGTCGGTGATCACCAAAGTCCCATCAGGTAACATGAACGCATTGGCAACCTCTGGCACCGCCAGCAATTTCAACGTGAGCGGAGTGCGCTCTTGCCGCATCTGCTCCGGCATCACCTGTAAGAACAGCTTCTGTATCGCTTGCTGTTTCTCAGCGGGCAATTGCGATGGCTTGAAGCCACTGGTTTGCAGGAAATCGAGCGTATGCTTACCCAGCTTCTGTTCGGCCACGGTAGGAATACGCATGGCGATTTCACTGCTCGCCCAAGGAAGAACCAGGAAAACATAGGCCAGGGTCAACAGAACGGTTAGCAACAACGTCAGCAACACGCCACGCTTATATCGCTCTAAGCGGTGCACCAGCCCCGGTGAACGACGTTGATAAAACCACTGGCGGAATGACGCATCATCGGCAGGCACAAACCGGCCTCCGTCTGGGAAGGTCAGGGTCAGCGGAATGCGGCCCAATGACTCGGAAACGGTAATTTGCGCTAAAGAAAAATAGCGATGTTCGCCATCATATTGCAGTGTTACTCCATCGCCCATATCGTTTAACAGCAGCCGGGCCGCCTGTTGGGCGGCCCGGCCAGGGCACTGATAGTGGCCTTCAAGGATCATCAGTCTTTACTCAAAAACTGGTGCCTAAATCGAGCGCCTGTACGGCTTCTTCTGCGATAGCGGTATTCGCCGTATCGTGATGAGCCTGTACCGACAACAGCGACAGATCGCCTTCAACCTGAGTGGACTCAGCAATATAGCGAGCATGACGGACGTGGGCCACCGGAGCTGCAAGGCCCAATGAGAAGACGGTGATCAGGCTGTTGGTGATCAACAGTCCCATATACGGCAGAGTCTGCATGGAAGAACGCAGTTTAACTTCACCTTGCAAGGTGGTTTGGTTAAACACGTAGTTACGCTGAGCGACAACCATATAACTGCTGGAAACCATCACACCTAACAACAGCACCAACATCATCAAGAACAGGCTACCAATATTACTTGCCATCTGGGCTTGTAACATTGCATCGGACATACCGCCAAACAGCGCCATTTGGAATAAGCTGACAAGGAACGAGCCAACCAATACCAAGGCGATGACCAGGAATGGCAAGAAGATCAGCAGGCTGAACAGTGCAATCTTAATAAACTCTGCTTTCTTGAATTGGGCTACAAATGGTGAAGTGCCAAAACGCAGGTTGTTCACATACAGATCATGTTGCAGGGTGGCCAGGATACCATTGATAGCGGCCAGCATCGGCACAAACAGGATGACCGTGATAGCTGCCAGCACAACGATCGCAGTCGGGCTGCCCAGACTGCTGCCAATCACCCCCAATACAATCATAACCGCATACAGACCAATCACTAGCAGTATCGGGCAGAACAGTAATACCCAGTAAGCGCGCCCGGTCTGGCATAAGTAATTGAAGCGAACACCACGATAGCTAGACATAATAGCGTTATAACGCCAGCTACGGATTATAATCCAAGGGATCAACGCCAGGAGTGCCAGCATGGCAATCATGCCAAGCAACGGGTTGATAAATAGAAGAATATAGAACAGGATCACAGCGCCGATCACCAGCAGACGGCCCTTGAGGATTTGCATTGGCTGCGCGTGATAATCAAAGCGGTCGCCATTCAGTTCTGTATTGCCATAAAAATAACGACGGCGACGCACCGTTGCCCAGGCTGAGTATATCCCCAACGTAATAGCCGTCAGTAATATGTTAACCAGCCAGATTGCGAAATACTCCCCACCCGTACCACGAAAATAAATTTGATGCCGAGAACTATTGTTTTCCATCAGCTATTCATCCTGAAATTAAAGTCATTCACCATAATGCCCTTATTTTTATATTGGGTATTTTGGTTGTAAAAAACGCATCATCATAATCATACCGCGCGGTAAGAGCAAATTGTGTCTGACTAGTAACAGTTGCGCAAGATGAAAACCGCGGCGGGCCAAAATAAGATGTTTCCTGGAAATAAAAAGTATGGCCGGTAACACCAACTTATTATCATCACAAAAGGCACAGCAGAACGAGGAAAGCTCTACGAAATTAGTATAATGTCAGATTTTATTCTGGTGTTATTGTTTCAAGAGTAAATTCTTAAAATCACACTAGGCTTGGCCCCGTAGCAATGCAACAGGGCCACAAACGCGGATAGCTTATCGGCTACGGCGTGCCTTCACCGCTGCGGCCAAATCGCGCAGTACGGTTTCGGTATCTTCCCAACCAATACAGGCATCGGTCACGCTTTTGCCGTAAACCAACGGCTCGCCGCTTTCCAGGTTTTGATTTCCTTCCACCAGGTGGCTTTCGATCATCACCCCGATAATGGCTTTTTCACCACCACGCAACTGCTGGCAAACGTCCGCATTCACCTCAAGCTGTTTTTTAAACTGCTTGCTGCTGTTGGCGTGGCTGAAGTCGATCATCACGTTTGCAGGCAAGCCCGCTTTGACCAGCCCCTCTTTCACTTCTTTCACATGGGCCGCGCTGTAGTTTGGCTCTTTGCCGCCACGCAGAATAATGTGGCAATCGCCATTGCCGCTGGTGTTAACAATCGCGGAATGACCCCATTTGGTGACGGACAGGAAACAATGCGGTGCGCCAGCGGCATTAATAGCATCGATCGCCACCTTGATGGTGCCGTCGGTACCGTTTTTGAAACCCACCGGGCAAGACAGGCCAGAGGCCAGTTCACGGTGCACCTGGGATTCTGTGGTGCGTGCGCCGATCGCTCCCCAGCTCATCAAATCTGCCAGGTATTGCGGAGTGATCATATCCAGGAACTCGCCTGCAGCAGGCAACCCGCCGTCATTGATATCCAGCAGCAACTTACGCGCCAGGCGCAGGCCTTCGTTAATCTGGAAGCTGTTATCCATCTGCGGATCGTTGATCAGCCCTTTCCAGCCAACGGTGGTACGTGGTTTTTCAAAATAGACCCGCATCACCACTTCCAGCTCACCGTTGAGCTCCTGGCGCAGGGTCATCAGGCGTGCGGCATACTCTTTCGCCGCTTTGGTATCGTGAATGGAACAAGGCCCAATCACCACCAACAGGCGATCGTCATTGCCACGCAGGATGTTATGGATCGATTGGCGAGCCTGTGACACCGTCTCTGCTGCCTGAGCTGAAGCCGGAAACTTTTCCAACAGAGCCACCGGCGGCAGGAGTTCCTTGATTTCTTTAATACGTAAGTCGTCGTTTTGGTAATTCATCACTTTTCCATTCGGTATCGGGTGTATCGCACAGCGCGTAGAGTAGATTTTACCAATCTAGCCTGTGAGGCTGGCGCTGTAAATCACCTTTAGATCCCATAATCACCATCGGCAAATATTCAGCTCTCTACCAAGGCCGCCTATAATGAGCTAAGTAACGGCCAAACTTAGACTTTGGCACCTGACAAATTTTGCAAAAGGATAAGTAATGTCTGGAGCTTCCCATGTCCATCAGCCTAAAGACGGCAACAGTAAGCGCCTACTAGCCGCATTTTTAGTCACCACCCTTTTCATGGTTGTCGAGGCCGTGGGCGGATTACTTTCTGGCTCACTGGCGCTGCTGGCAGACGCCGGGCATATGCTGACGGATTCCGCAGCCCTGCTCGTCGCGCTGATGGCAGTGCACTTCTCACAGCGAAAACCCAACGCCCGCCATACTTTTGGCTATCTGCGCCTGACCACGTTGGCCGCCTTTATCAATGCTGCCGCATTACTGCTGATCGTCGTATTCATCCTGTGGGAGGCCATACGGCGTTTCTTCGAACCACAGCCAGTGATGGGTACCCCAATGCTGGTGATCGCCATAGCGGGTCTGCTGGCTAACCTGTTCGCCTTCTGGTTGCTGCACCGTGGCAATGAAGAGAAAAATATCAACGTGCGTGCCGCCGCACTACATGTTCTTGGCGACCTGCTCGGCTCAGTCGGTGCGATCGCAGCAGCCATCATCATTCTCACTACCGGCTGGACCCCCATCGATCCGATACTCTCGGTCCTGGTTTCCTGCCTGGTATTACGCAGCGCCTGGCGCCTGCTGAAAGAAAGTTTCCATGAACTGCTGGAGGGAACACCGCAGGAGGTAGATATCAATAAGCTGCAAAAGGATCTGTGCCTGAATATTCCGGAAGTGCGTAACATCCATCACGTGCATGTCTGGCAGATTGGTGAACAAAAGCTGATGACGCTACACGCCCAGGTGATCCCACCCCACGATCATGACGGACTGTTACGGCGCATCCAGGCTTATTTGCTGGAGCATTACCAGATTGGCCATGCGACGATCCAGATGGAGTACCAGCATTGTGATACCCCTGACTGCGGCATTGCGAGTGACCACTCACACTCCAGTCATCTGGGGCATCATCATTAACATCCAGGGGCGCTTGTTGCGCCCCTGGGGTACTAAGGTGCTGAAGAAAGCGGCTGGGAGTGATTCTTCGCGGCACTGCGTATCCATAGCCAAGAGCCATTGAGAGCAATCAGCGTCAAGATGACGTATTCCAGCGCCATGGCATAGACGCCCTGGTAAGCAAAGATCGCCACGCTGATCACATCAATCACTACCCATAGCAGCCAGTTTTCAACGTATTTGCGCGTCATCAGGATCATGGCGACGATAGACAGCACCATCATGGCTGAATCCCAGAACGGGAAAGCGTCCGGTTGCAGTTCTGGCATCTGTACGTTAAGGCCCAGCCCCTGCATGACCGCCACCGCAATCTGTGTCAGGTAGGCAAATACCCGGTCGATATTAAACGTCATCAACGCGATACCAACCACGCACACCGCCCCCCATGCCAATGCTTTAGGCAGCGGTAACCAACGGATCTGCAATTCGGCCTGATTATCCTGCGTCTGGCGGCTCCAGGCATACCAGCCATAAATATTGGCCACGAAGAAAAACAGTTGTAGCAACAGGCTGGCGTAGAGTTGGATCTGAAAGAAGATCACCGCAAACAGCGTGACGTTGATCAGGCCAAACAGATAGTTGATGATTTTCTCTTTACTGGCATACCAGATACAGAGTAAACCAAACAACGTGCCGATGGCCTCAATCCACGACAGATCATAACCCCCTGCACCAATCGGAATGTGGACCAGAATGTTGCCGGTGCTGAAAAAGCTCATGTGTCTTCCTTATTAAAACGTCAGCCTGGATTCAGGCATTGCCTTTAACCTGCATTTTCAACTGCGCTGCAAAATCCAGCATGCGGTTGAGCGGAATAAGCGCCTGGTCACGCAATGCGCCATCAACAAAAATCTCATGCTGTGAACCCCCTTGTTCCAGCCCTTCGGCAATAGCCTTCAGACCGTTCATTGCCATCCACGGGCAGTGGGCGCAGCTGCGACAGGTGGCACCCTCACCGGCAGTAGGGGCTTCAAACAGTTCTTTATCTGGACAAGCTTGCTGCATCTTGTAGAAGATACCGCGATCGGTGGCCACGATCAGTTGCCGGTTGGGCAAGGTTACCGCTGCCTGGATCAGTTGGCTGGTCGACCCGACGGCATCAGCCAGATCGACGATCGCCTGCGGTGACTCTGGATGCACCAGTATCGCGGCCTCCGGGTATAGGGCTTTCATACGTATCAGCGCCTGGGTTTTAAACTCGTCATGGACGATGCAGGCCCCTTGCCAGCACAGCACGTCTGCGCCGGTCTGTTTCTGCACATAGTTGCCCAGATGGCGATCCGGCGCCCAGATGATTTTCTCCCCCAGGCTATCGAGATGTTCAATCAGCTCAACAGCAATGCTGGAAGTGACCACCCAATCGGCACGCGCTTTGACGGCTGCTGAGGTATTGGCGTAAACCACCACTGTCCGATCAGGATGGCTGTCGCAGAATGCGGCAAACTCCGCCTCGGGACAACCGAGGTCCAGAGAGCACTCGGCATGCAACGTTGGCATCAACACCTGTTTTTCTGGGCTAAGGATTTTGGCCGTCTCCCCCATAAAACGCACGCCAGCAACCAGCAATGTCGACGCAGGATGTTGGCTACCGAAACGTGCCATCTCCAGTGAATCGGCGACGCAGCCACCCGTCTCTTCGGCCAGCGCCTGGATTTCGGGATCGGTATAGTAATGAGCCACCAGGACCGCATCACGCTGCTTGAGCAAGGTTTTGATCTTCTGTCGATAAAAAGCCTTCTCTGCGACGTCTAGCGGCACCGGTTTCGGCGGGAATGGGTATATCGCCGCATTGACATCAAACATTTCACTCATCGCTGTTATCTCTATGCTAGGCTGTGGGTCTGCTTTTAGGCCGTATCCTGCCGCTTGCTCAACCACCTCGTTTTATATACTAAACAAAATACCTAATTTTTAGCTAAAAGTCGCTGAACATTTCTTGATATGGGCAGATTTGTTTAATGGGCTGAAATTTTGGTTGAAATGAGAAGCTTTGGGAGTAAAAGATAACGGCTAGGAGCAGTGTTCTGTGGGAGAGTGGGCCTGGCAGGATGACCGGCTGCCGCCGTTGTCTCGCAAACGAGACTCGAACCTGAACGCAGGATCTCACCCGCACGACTGGTGCAATATGGTGCGCTGGAGTTTGGAATTTAGTACTTTGGAATTTTTAAGATGGTGGGTCTGGCAGGATGACCGGCTGCCGCCGTTGTCTCGCAAGCGAGACTCGAACCTGAACGCAGGATCTCACCCGCACGACTGGTGCAATATGGTGCGCTGGAGTTTGGAATTTAGTACTTTGGAATTTTTAAGATGGTGGGTCGTGCAGGATTCGAACCTGCGACCAATTGATTAAAAGTCAACTGCTCTACCAACTGAGCTAACGACCCACTGATGTGGTTTACTGCTTAACCGCGTTAGCAACGAGAGGAGGCTCGGCTGCAATTCTTTACCAGTTCATCAAGAATTGGTGGGTCGTGCAGGATTCGAACCTGCGACCAATTGATTAAAAGTCAACTGCTCTACCAACTGAGCTAACGACCCACTGACGTGGTTTACTTCTTAATACGAGAGCAACGAGGAAGGACTCGACTGCACATAATGGTGGTTCTAGCAGGATTAACGGCTATTGCCGTTGTCTCGCTTCGCTCGGTACGAACCTTTAACGGTTCTCATCCTCACGATTCCAGCTTTACCAACCCATTAAGAATTGGTGGGTCGTGCAGGATTCGAACCTGCGACCAATTGATTAAAAGTCAACTGCTCTACCAACTGAGCTAACGACCCACTGTCGTGGTGGGTGATGACGGGCTCGAACCGCCGACCCCCTCCGTGTAAAGGAGATGCTCTACCAACTGAGCTAATCACCCACTGTCGTGGTTACTGCTCCACTCTTTACCAATTCACTATGAATTGGTGGGTCGTGCAGGATTCGAACCTGCGACCAATTGATTAAAAGTCAACTGCTCTACCAACTGAGCTAACGACCCACTGATGTGGTTACTGCTGAACTACAAAATTCTAACTTCACAATTCGACAACGATATCTCATTACGAATTGGCGGGTTTGCAGGATTACCGGCTGTCGCCGTTGTCTCGCTGCCGCTCGGCTCGAACCTGCGACCAATTGATTAAAAGTCAACTGCTCTACCAACTGAGCTAACGACCCACTGTCGTGGTTTACTACTAATTTCCTTGCTGCTTTAACATCTTGCAAGTTGTCTTGGCAACGGCGGCATATATTACTAATTTATCTCAGCAGCGCAACCTAAATTTTGGCGCAATAGGTTCAACTGCTTGTTCTTCACGCGAATGAGCCCAGAATTCGGTCAAATCGACTAACTTCTGGGCTCAGTTTTTACTTACAAACTCGCTTCGCGTTTCTTGGCCTGCTTGGCTGCATCGCTGGTCGGGTACGATTTGATCACCTGCTGGTAAACGGCTTTGGCTTTATCAGCCTGCCCTTTTTCCTGCATGATCACCCCAACTTTATACATTGCGTCCGGCGCCTTGGGTGATTTTGGGTAACTCTTAACCACCACTGCATAATAGTATGCCGCGTCTTCCTTCTTACCCTTGTTGTAGTACAACTGGCCCAGCCAATAGTTGGCATTAGGCAGGTAAGTGGATTTCGGATACTGTTTTATGAAAGCCTGAAAAGCGGAGATCGCCTGGTCATACTGCTTTTTTTCCAGCGCCAGTGAAACAGCGGCGTTGTAATCGCTGTTTTCATCGCCCGTACTAGCCGCAGCGGCTGTCGCACCCGCAGGAGCGCTGCCAGCGCCGTCAGAGGACGCCGCGGCGGCTGTACCACCTGCGGCCCCTGCTGCTGCACCAGCGGAATTCTGTGCGCCACCCTGGCTAAGGCTATCCATCTGTTGATAGATCTGTTTCTGGCGTTCAACCACCTGATTCAACTGATACTGACTTTCCTGGATCTGCCCACGGAGCGTATCGATATCGCGTTGGTTGTCAGAGAGTTGTTGCTGGAGTTGGTTCAAAAGCTGGCCCTGAGCATTACTGATACGCTCAAGTGATGTGACACGGTCTTCGACCGAGCCGGACCCGACATTACTGATTGGCGCTTGGGCAGTAGCGGCCCATGGGACCGCTACGCCAACCAGTAACGCCAGACTCAACAAGTGACGTCTGAAGTTACTGTTCATGCGATTCTCTTAGTAAACCAGAACGGCACGACGGTTTTTAGCATAGGCTGCTTCGTCGTGGCCCAGTACTGCTGGTTTTTCTTTACCGTAAGAAACGATAGAGATTTGGTCAGCAGAAACGCCTTTGCCTTGCAGGTACATTTTAACTGCGTTAGCACGACGCTCACCCAGAGCGATGTTGTATTCTGGCGTGCCGCGCTCATCCGCGTGACCTTCAACAGTCACTTTGTAAGATGGGTTGTTACGCAGGAAAGCAGCATGCGCATCCAGCATCTGAGCGAACTCAGAGCTGACGTCATATTTGTCCAGGCCGAAGTAAACAATGTTGTTACGTTGCAGTTCTTGCATCTGCAGACGTGCTTGTTCTTCAGAAGACAGGTTGCTGCTGCCGTTTTCTGTACCAGTGCCAGCGCCCATACCGGATTGATCGTTATTAGCGCTTTTGTTAGAACTACAAGCTGCTACAGCCAGAACTGGCAGTGCCAGCAGAAGCCCTTTCAGCACTTTGTTCAGTTGCATTTCTTTGATCCTTTTATAGTTTTTGCCATACATATTTTAAACATGCATCACAGATACGGCGACCAGGCAGGGAATTTGACCTGTCCATCGGTTGCCGGAAGACGCGCTTTGAAGCGCCCATCAGTCGATACCAACTGCAGCACGGAGCCCATACCTTGCGTGGAGCTATAGATCACCATGGTGCCGTTTGGTGCGATACTAGGCGTTTCATCCAGGAACGTGTCCGTTAACATTTGAACGGCTCCCGATCCGAGATCTTGTTTGGCGATATGCTGAACCCCATTATTGGAACTCACCATCACCAGGAATTTACCGTCGAAGCTGACATCAGAGTCCTGATTCTGGGCACCTTCCCAGGTCAGACGCTGTGGTGCGCCGCCGTTGGCGCCAACCTTATAAATCTGTGGGCGACCGCCCTGGTCAGAGGTATAAGCCAGAGATTGACCATCTGGGAACCAGCTCGGTTCGGTATTGTTGCTACGACCATCGGTGATCTGGCTGATTTGGCCAGAACCGAGGTTCATCACGTACAGGTTCAGACTACCACTTTTGGACAGAGCGAATGCCAAGCGGCTACCATCTGGAGAGAAGGAAGGCGCACCGTTGTGACGTGGGAATGAAGCCACCTGACGGATTGCACCATCAGACAGATTCTGGATCACCAGCGCTGATTTACCGCTCTCAAAAGTCACGTAGGCCAGTTTGCTGCCATCCGGCGACCAGGCTGGTGACATCAGTGGCTCTGGTGAACGATGTACTGGAACCTGGTTAAAGCCGTCGTAATCCGATACGCGCAGTTCGTACGGGAATTTCCCGCCGTTGGTCTGCACCACGTAAGCGATGCGGGTACGGAATGCGCCCTTGATGCCGGTCAGCTTCTCAAATACGCCATCGCTGGCGGTATGAGCCGCATAACGCAGCCACTGTTTGGTCACTTTAAACTGGTTTTGGGCCAATATTGTGCCAGGCGAACCTGAAGTATCGACCAGTTGGTAGGAAACCAGGTAGCTGCCGTCGGCACCAGGTTGAACCTGACCAACCACTACGGCGTCGATGCCCAGCGCAGTCCAGGCCGCCGGCGTCACTTCAGACGCGGTGGTTGGCTGCTGCGGCATACGTGCCACATCAATCGGGTTGAATTTGCCACTGTTACGGAGATCTGCGCCAACGATCTGGCCAACATCTTCCGGAGGCGTGCCTGGGCCCGCCCATTTAAAAGGCACCACGCCAATCGGGCGAGCAGAGTCGACCCCTTGGGTGATTTCAATGCGAACTTCCGCGTGCAGCACGGATGCCCACAGAACAATAAGACCTAACGCTACTCGAAATGCCTGCTTCATCTCATCTCCCTTATCCAGACGGTATGCCTGCGATAATTTAGCAGAATTTTAACAAACCAACGCCAACAACACTACATATTCCCTGTTGGTTACCTTGGTACATCCATGCGTGTTACTTGGTAAAGATAATCATTATTTGGGCTCAAACCCAAGGGTAGCATTCTTAAAGTGCTGATAAACTGCATCACTTGGCGGTTTAGGAATACGCGCCTGCTTTGCTGCTATAATCGCAGCCTGACAAAGTGCTGGATCGCCTCCTGCAGACTGCACATCAATCAATAAACCATCAGGTGCAAGCTTGATGCGCAAATCGCATGTCTTACCTTCAAAACCCGCAGCATAAAATTTGCTCTGAATCGCATCTCTAATCTGGTTCTTATAACCTTCTATATCGGCACCGCTTGTACCCGCAGTCTTGGCATTACCCTCACCTTTCGCCTTGGCTGCGTCACCTTTCGTCTTGGCACCTCCGCCACCTTTCGGCGCGTTTTTACCATCGGCCAAGCTACCGAATAAGTCATCTACATCAGCAGACTGTTTGGCTGCTTCAGCAGCGGCCTTCTTCTTGGCATCTGCGGCTTTCTTGGCGGCAGCAGCCTTCTCGGCAGCGGCGGCTTTTTTCGCTTCTTCTGCGGCAGCTTTTTTCTCAGCGTCGGCAGCGGCTTTCTTCTCTGCAGCCTCAGTTGCTTTCTGTTCAGCGGCCGCGGCGGCTTCTTTCTTCGCCTCTTCCGCCTGCTTTTTAGCAGCGGCGGCAGCGGCCGCTTCTTTCTTGGCTTCCGCTTCGGCTTTCTTCTGCGCGTCTGCCTGCGCCTTGGCTATTTTATCCGCCTCGGCTTTGGCTTTCGCCGCAGCCTGTTCGGCTGCCTTCTGTTGTTCTTTGGCCTTCGCCGCAGCGGCTTCTGCTGCTTTTTGCTGCTCAGCGGCCTGCTGTTGCTGCTCAGCGGCTTTCTTCTGCTGTTCGGCCTGGGCCTTGGCGTCCTGCGCGGCTTTTTCCTGCGCGGCCAAACGCTCTTGTTCCAGTTCTTTCAGGCGCTGCTGTTCCGCCGCCTGTTTCTGCTGCAGCTCTTCAGCCTGCTGCTCCGCCTTCTTCTGGCGCTGCTTTTCTGCACGCTGTGCATCGCTGCTCTGTTGCTGCTGGCGGTTGTACTGCTCTACCACCGCCCCTGGATCGACCATCACGGCCCCGACCACGGAACCATCACCGCCGCCGCCTGCACTACTCATTTCAGTATTTTCGTACAGCGAACCCCAAATCAACAGGGCAATCAATAGAATGTGCAGAACCACCGAAACAATCACGGAGCGGTTCAGCTTATCATTTTGCTCAGTTGCCTTTACCAAAATAGAATCCCAAAAACTGCTGCTTAAACGGGGTTCCTGCACCACAGTGCAGGAACCGGGTTGCCACTGACCTTACGGTTAGATTGGCTGGGTCATCAACCCTACGGAAGCGACACCCGCCTGATGCAGAATATTCAATGCCTTGATAATCTCATCATACGGGACTTCCTTGGCCCCACCGATCAAAAACACCGTCTTCGGATTAGCTGCCAGACGCGACTTGGCTTCGGCCGCCACCTGCTCAGGCGGCAACAGCTCCATACGGTTGTGATCCACCACCAGGGTGTATTGGCCTACGCCGGAAACTTCCAGGATCACCGGAGGATTATCGTCGCTGGACACCGTCTTGGAATCGGTGGCATCAGGCAAATCAACTTCAACGCTTTGGGTAATGATTGGCGCGGTTGCCATAAAGATCAGCAACAGCACCAACAAGACGTCCAGCAGCGGAACAATGTTGATTTCCGACTTCAGCTCACGCTTGTTACGACCACGAACTTTCGCCATGCTACCCTCCTACTTCCTATTTGCTGTCGCTGGAGAAGGCCTGACGATGCAGAATAGCGGTGAACTCTTCCATAAAGTTGTCGTAATTCTGCTCAAGCTTGTTAACGCGCTGGTTTAGGCGGTTATAGGCCATAACGGCAGGGATCGCGGCAAACAGACCGATGGCCGTGGCGATCAACGCTTCGGCGATACCCGGAGCGACCATCTGCAAGGTGGCTTGTTTTACCGCGCCCAGGGCGATAAAGGCGTGCATGATCCCCCACACGGTACCAAACAGGCCGATGTACGGGCTGATGGAACCCACGGTGCCGAGGAAAGGAATATGGTTTTCCAGCGTTTCCAGCTCACGATTCATCGAAATACGCATCGCACGCGTTGCCCCTTCGATCACCGACTCCGGCGCATGGCTGTTAGCGCGGTGCAAACGGGCAAACTCTTTGAAACCGGAATGGAAAATCTGCTCTGAGCCAGTCAGGCTATCGCGACGCGCCTGGCTTTCCTGATACAGACGGGAAAGCTCGATACCAGACCAGAATTTGTCTTCGAAGGCTTCGGCGTCGCGAGTGGCCGCATTGAGGATGCGGGTCCGCTGGATGATAATCGCCCAAGAGGCCACTGAAAAGCATATCAAAATCAGCATGATAAACTTGACCAGCAGGCTCGCCTTCAAGAATAGATCTAGGATGTTCATGTCAGTCACTGCTTAAACTCCGCGACAATAGACTTAGGAAGCGCTATCGGCTTCATTTGGTGTGGATCAATGCATGCAATCAATACATCGGCCTGACTCAAGAGAGTACCGTCAGAATTAACAATGCGTTGAGCAAACGTAAGAGAAGCCCCGCGTATTGAGGTGATTTTGCTCTGCACTTCCAGCAGGTCGTCAAGACGAGCTGGTGACAGATAATCCACCGTCATACGCCGGACAGCGAAAGCGACATGTTCTTCACTGAGCAGCTGCTGTTGATGAAAGTTATGTTGACGCAGCATCTCGGTGCGCGCTCTTTCATAAAAAGCGACGTAACGGGCATGGTAGACCACACCACCGGCATCGGTGTCTTCAAAGTAAACACGAACCGGCCATCGAAACAACTTATTACTCACGAGACTTCCAAACCAAGGCAATTGAACGCTTGCTACTATACGCAAGACGGATCGGGTTGGGAATGGGTTACTGAATGGGAATGAAAATAATTATGGGCCTGAACGGCCCATAACAGGGGGGATGCGTAATAGATTATAAAGAAACGTAAAGTAATCCTGCGGCCAGGATCACAATTGCAGGTAATGGCGCGAAAAATGCACGCCAAAACGTGCTCTGATGCCGAAAGCCGACACCGTGAATGATGCCCGCACATACCGCCCAGATCAGCAAGATGCCCTGCCAGATCTCTAACGAGCTGGTACGTGCTGCAAAACGGCTAGGATCCCAGAAGATACATCCCGCCAAAATCACCGCCAACACCAATGAAAGGGCCCGAACCGGGCCCTTGTCGGTGATAGCGTACAGCTTATCCACCAGTGACGAACTCATCACTTACCGTCTTGCTGCGCTTTTGAATCTTCACTGTGCTCAAGCGCCAGCGCCGTGATGATACCGAAGGCACAGGCAAGAAGCGTTCCGAGGATCCAGGCAAAATACCACATGGTTTAGCTCCTTTTGCTTAGTACAGCGAATGCTTATTTTTTTCGATGAAGTTCTTATCCAGGCGACCAAACATTTTGTAGTACGCCCAAGCGGTGTACGCCAGAACGATTGGCACGAAGATAATGGCAACAACGGTCATCACCTGCAGCGTGAACAGGCTGGAAGTCGCATCCCACATGGTCAGGCTGACGTTAGGCACGGTGCTTGATGGCATAACGAACGGGAACATGGTTACCCCAGCCGTCAGGATCACGCAGGCAATCGTCAGTGATGAACTCAGGAACGCCATCGCAGCTTTGTCCAAACGGGCAAACAGGATAGTGAACAGTGGCAGAACCACGCCCAACGCCGGCAGTGCCCACAGGATTGGATACTTGTTGAAGTTGATCAACCAGGCACCTGCCTGATGAGCGACTTCTTTACGCAGTGGGTTGGATTCCGCTGCCGTATCCAGTGCTGAGGTGATCACGAAACCGTCGATACCTTTCACCAGCCAGATACCCGCCAACAGGAAGCATACGCCCATCACCAGCGCAGAAATCTGCGCCGCAGCGCGTGAGCGCAGGTGAATCTCGGCAGTGGTACGCATCTGCAGGTAGGTTGCCCCCTGAGTCACCAGCATGGTCAGGCTGACAATACCGGCCAGCAAACCAAACGGGTTCAGCAGTTGGAAGAAGTTGCCGGTATAGAACAGACGCAGATATTCGTCAATATGGAACGGTACGCCCTGTAACAGGTTACCGAACGCCACGCCGAACACCACCGCAGGCACGAAGCTACCAACAAAGATGCCCCAGTCCCACATGTTACGCCAGGTGCTGTTCTCCAGCTTCGAGCGGTAGTCAAAACCGACCGGGCGGAAGAACAAGGCAGCCAGCACCAGGATCATGGCCACATAGAAACCAGAGAACGCGGCAGCATAGACCATTGGCCAGGCGGCAAACAATGCGCCACCGGCGGTGATCAGCCACACCTGGTTACCGTCCCAGTGCGGGGCAATGGCGTTGATCATTACCCGGCGCTCGGTATCGGTTTTACCGATGATGCGCATCAGAATACCGACACCCATATCGAAACCATCGGTGACGGCGAAACCGATCAGCAGAATGCCAACCAGGAGCCACCAGATAAATCGCAGTACTTCATAATCAAACATATCTTGGACTCCTGTTTAGCGCGCTTCCTGCACGGCGGCAGTCGGTTGTTCAAAGTGGTAGCGGCCAGTTTTCAGGCTGCTTGGACCCAGACGTGCAAACTTGAACATCAGGTACATTTCAGCCACCAGGAACAGGGTGTACAAGCCACATATCAGCCCCATCGAGAACAGAATGTCGCCTGCGGTCAGCGAAGAGGTGGCGACTGCGGTTGGCAGCACCTCACCTATCGCCCACGGCTGACGGCCATACTCCGCCACGAACCAGCCCGCTTCAACGGCAATCCATGGTAACGGCAGGCCGAACAACGCAGCGCGAAGCAGCCATTTCTTCTGACCGATACGACCACGTACCACGCTCAAGAATGACAGGCCGATAATAAACAGCATCAGCACACCACAGGCCACCATGATACGGAAGGCGAAGTACAGTGGAGCAACGCGCGGGATAGAATCTTTGGTTGCCTGCTGGATCTGCGCTTCCGTTGCGTCGGTGACGTTTTCGGTATAGCGCTTGAGCAGCATGCCGTAGCCCAGATCCTGTTTGGTATCGTTGAATGCGGTACGCACTGCAGGATCGGTATTACCACCACGCAGCTCTTCCAGCAGTTGGTAAGCTTTCATACCATTACGGATACGCACCTGGTGCTGAGCCATCAGTTCGCGCAGACCGATAACCGGGGTGTCGATAGAACGGGTAGCAATCAGGCCGAGCGCCCAAGGAATTTGAATCGCGAAGGAGTTCTCCATTTTCTCCTGGTTCGGAATACCGAACAGGGTAAATGCGGCCGGAGCCGGTTGAGTTTCCCATTCGGCTTCAATGGCAGCCAGTTTGGTTTTCTGCACGTCCCCCATTTCGTAGCCGGATTCATCACCCAGTACGATAACGGAAAGGATAGCAGCCATACCGAAGCTGGCAGCAATGGCGAACGAACGCTTGGCAAAAGCAACGTCACGCCCTTTCAGCAGGTAGTAAGAGCTGATACCCAGCACGAACATCGCGCCGGTGGTGTAGCCAGAGGCCACGGTGTGAACAAATTTCACCTGAGCGACCGGGTTCAAAACCAGCTCGGAGAAGCTGAGCATCTCCATACGCATGGTTTCAAAGTTGAAGTCGGAGGCGATTGGGTTTTGCATCCAGCCGTTGGCGACCAGGATCCACAACGCAGACAGGTTTGAGCCGAGGGCAACAAACCAGGTGACCGTCATGTGCTGGATCTTGCTCAGGCGATCCCAGCCGAAGAAGAACAGACCGACCAGCGTCGATTCCAGGAAGAACGCCATCAGACCTTCGATAGCCAGCGGGGCCCCGAAGATGTCACCAACGTAATGAGAGAAGTACGACCAGTTGGTCCCGAACTGGAACTCCATGGTCAACCCGGTGGCCACACCCAGAGCAAAGTTAATTGCGAATAACTTGCCCCAGAATTTGGTCATATCTTTATAAATTTGTTTGCCGGACAGCACATATACCGTTTCCATAATTGCCAGCAAAAACGCCATACCCAGCGTTAATGGGACAAATAGGAAGTGGTACATCGCCGTTAAAGCAAACTGTAAGCGCGACAGTTCGACAATATCAAACATCTTGACTCCTTGCTCCTCGCAGGAAGACTCCGACTTGCGGTTATCGGTATTACTCCCGAAAGAGTAGCCGGTAACGCCCCGCAGTGAATGCCCTTAAACACAACAAAATTTGATCCAGCCTCTCCGCTTTCAACCGCACGTTCAGAGCCAGACCACGAGGGACGGGAGCAAAACGCACCAATGAAAACCGACAGCGGGTAACAAATGCAACAAGATCAACCATCCGTAATTACACAATGGCATGATACTCGCCAAAGCCCATACAATAAATAGGTATTTGCGTGACACAGGTTGGACTTTTGGCTACAGGTCAAAAATCAGCCTAAATAGGTAGCTAGGCCTATATTGATCTAAAACAATTTAAGCCTATCTGCATATTATTGCTAGGCTCATTACACATTTTACTGTAATTTCCCAGCGCCCATGTTAAGCAATGGTTTAATTGTTTTTTATTGATATCTTTGTGTTAAATAAATGTAATTTAAAATACCCTCAATTGTATTAATTCAGCATTACCATTCGATAGATATTAACTTTTTATTTTCAATGCCGATTACAGTGAGTTAACTCACAAATCTGCTTTTTGCTAAGTAATCATAGACCATGTTGCGAGGTTGATCTCAGAACCTGCAAATACTGAGTGGTCAGTTCGCACCTCCCGCAACAATACCTTGCAAAAACCCCCTTCCCTCTCAGTGACATACAAAAAAAAGGCCGCCCAAAGGGCGGCCAAACATGTCGAGATATTATTATTTGCTATAGGGTACTAACGATTCAGGATCGCCTTCACTGCGTCACCGATATCAGCCAGGCTGCGTACGGTTTTCACCCCTGCCGCTTCCAGAGCCGCGAACTTCTCATCCGCAGTCCCTTTGCCGCCGGCAATGATGGCGCCAGCATGGCCCATACGCTTGCCTTTAGGTGCAGTAACACCGGCGATATAGCCCACCACCGGCTTGGTGACGTGCTCTTTGATATAGGCCGCCGCTTCTTCTTCCGCGCTGCCGCCAATCTCACCGATCATGACGATAGCTTCGGTCTGCGGATCTTCCTGGAACAACTTCAGGATATCGATAAAGTTGGAACCCGGGATCGGGTCACCACCGATACCGACGCAGGTAGACTGCCCCAGACCGGCGTCAGTGGTTTGTTTTACCGCTTCATAGGTCAGAGTACCTGAACGGGAAACGATGCCCACCTTGCCTGGCAGATGGATATGGCCAGGCATGATACCGATCTTGCATTCGCCCGGGGTGATTACACCTGGGCAGTTCGGGCCGATCATGCGCACGCCGGCTTCATCCAGCTTCACTTTCACGGTCAGCATATCCAGAGTTGGGATACCTTCGGTGATGGTGATGATCAGTTTGATGCCCGCATCGATAGCTTCCAGAATGGAGTCTTTGCAGAATGGCGCTGGCACGTAGATAACAGACGCGGTAGCGCCGGTCGCTTCAACAGCTTCACGCACGGTGTTGAACACTGGCAGACCCAGGTGCTGAGTACCGCCTTTGCCTGGAGTCACGCCACCAACCATTTTGGTACCGTAAGCGATAGCTTGTTCGGAGTGGAAGGTACCCTGGCTACCGGTGAAACCCTGGCAGATTACTTTGGTGTTCTTATCGATTAAAATGGACATTATTTACCCTCCACTGCCGCAACAACTTGCTGAGCCGCATCAGTCAGGCTGGTCGCAGCAATGATATTCAAACCGCTGTCCGCCAGTTTCTTGGCGCCCAGTTCGGCGTTATTCCCTTCCAAGCGCACCACCACCGGGACGTTAACGCCCACTTCGGCTACCGCGCCAATGATACCGTCGGCGATCAGATCGCAGCGTACGATGCCACCGAAGATGTTAACCAGTACCGCTTTCACCTTGTCATCAGACAGGATGATTTTGAAGGCTTCGGTCACGCGCTCTTTGGTTGCGCCACCGCCCACATCCAGGAAGTTGGCTGGTTCGCCACCGTGCAGTTTCACGATGTCCATGGTACCCATCGCCAGACCGGCACCGTTCACCATGCAACCGATGTTACCGTCGAGGGCAACATAGTTCAGTTCCCACTGAGCCGCACGGGATTCACGCTCGTCTTCCTGAGAAGGGTCACGCATTTCACGCAGTTCGGACTGGCGGAACAGGGCGTTGCCATCGGCACCCAGCTTACCATCCAGGCAGATCAGATCGCCCTGCTTGGTCACGACCAGCGGGTTGATCTCAACCATCGCCAGATCGCGCTCCAGGAACAGCGTTGCCAGACCCATAAAGATTTTGGCAAACTGGCCGACTTGCTTGCCGGTCAGGCCCAGTTTGAATGCCAGCTCACGCCCCTGGTAAGGCTGTGGGCCTGCCAGTGGGTCGATGGTCATTTTGTGGATCAGTTCCGGGGTCTCTTCCGCAACTTTCTCAATTTCAACGCCGCCTTCGGTGGAAGCCATAAACACTACGCGACGGCTGGCACGGTCAACTACCGCTCCCAGATACAGCTCTTTATCGATGTCAGTGGCCGCTTCTACCAGGATCTGGTGAACCGGCTGGCCCAGCGCATCGGTCTGGTAGGTCACCAGGCGTTTACCCAGCCAGGCTTCGGCAAAAGCACGGATATCTTCTTTGCTGTTAACCACTTTAACGCCACCAGCTTTACCACGGCCGCCAGCATGAACCTGACATTTTACCACCCACGGGCCGGAGCCGATTTTAGATGCGGCTTCTTCTGCTTCACGCGGAGTGGTACAGGCGTAACCGGTTGGTGCTGGCATGCCATACCGAGCAAACAGCTGTTTTGCCTGATATTCGTGTAAATTCATGATGTTCTATCCATTCAGGTCAGAAAGTTTTAGCCGGGTCACTTTCGCGGTATTCCGCATGACTTATCGGCCACATAGCACAGGGTGTGGGCGCGGCAAGGCCGCGCCCTTGCAGGGATTTAAACGTCCAGCAGCAGACGAGCCGGATCTTCCAGCATGTCTTTCACCGTCACCAGATAACTCACCGACTCTTTGCCATCGATCAGACGATGATCGTAAGACAGAGCCAGATACATCATCGGCTGGATCACGACCTGACCATTGACCGCCATTGGGCGATCCTTGATGGCGTGCATACCCAGGATGGCGCTCTGCGGTGGGTTGATGATCGGGGTAGACATCAATGAACCGAAGACGCCGCCGTTGGTAATGGTGAAGTTACCGCCGGTCAGCTCTTCCACGGTCAATTTGCCGTCACGGCCTTTGATCGCCAGCTCTTTGATTTTCTTCTCGATGTCCGCCATGCTCATGGAGTCGACGTCACGCAGTACCGGCGTTACCAGGCCACGTGGAGTCGATACCGCAATGCTGATATCGAAGTAGTTGTGGTAAACCACGTCGCTACCGTCGATAGAGGCGTTCACTTCAGGGAAGCGTTTCAGCGCTTCGACTACCGCTTTGATGTAGAAGGACATAAAGCCCAGACGTACACCGTGGCGTTTTTCGAAGGCTTCACCGTACTGCTTGCGCAGATCCATGATCGGCTGCATGTTGATTTCGTTGAAGGTGGTCAGCATCGCGGTGCTGTTCTTCGCTTCCAACAGGCGCTCGGCAACGCGTTTGCGCAAACGGGTCATAGGAACACGTTTTTCGCTACGGCCGCCCAAGGCTGGCTGAGGTGCCGCCGCTGGGGCTGCTGCAGCCGGTGCCGCTTTCTTGCTGGCAGCCAGGTGCGCTTCTACGTCTTCACGCGTGATACGGCCACCCACGCCGCTGCCTTTGATGGCGGCAGCATCGAGATCGTGTTCGGCAATCAGGCGGCGGATCGCCGGGCTGAGTGCGTCGTTGTTCTCTTCTTCCAGGCTGGCGGTTGCACGCTGAGCCGGAGTTGATTCAACGCTCTGAGCTTTCGCTTCGGTCGGCTTGCCAGAGCTGTCACCCTGACGGATACGCCCGAGAAGCTGACGTGAAGTCACGGTTGCGCCTTCGTCTTCCAGGATTGCTTCCAGTACACCGGCTTCACTGGCTGGCACTTCCAATACAACTTTGTCGGTTTCAATCTCAACCAGCACTTCGTCACGCTGAACGGTGTCACCCGGTTTTTTATGCCAGGTGGCGACGGTCGCATCGGCAACGGATTCAGGGAGGTCAGGAACCAGAATATCTACGCTACTCATTAGCTTTCCTTTAAATTTTTTCTTCAATATTCAGCGCGTCATTCACCAGAGCCTGCTGCTGCTTCTGGTGTACGGACATATAACCTACCGCCGGAGAGGCAGAGGCTGGACGTCCTGCGTAACGTAAAGAGGCCCCAAACGGGATCACTTCACGGAAATTGTGTTGGCTGCAATACCAGGCGCCCTGGTTCAACGGCTCTTCCTGACACCAGACGAAATCATGCACGTGGGCATACTGTTCCAATACCGCCTGAACGGCCTGATGCGGGAACGGATACAGCTGCTCGATACGTACGATGGCCACGTCTTTCTGGTCGTTCTTGCGGCGTTGCTCCAGCAGATCGTAATAAACCTTACCAGAACACAGCACCACGCGTTTCACCGCTTTGGCATCCAGCTCGTCAATTTCGCCGATGGCCGGTTGGAAGGTGCCGTTTGCCAGTTCTTCCAGAGAAGAGACTGCCAGCGGATGACGCAGCAAGGACTTCGGTGACATCACCACCAGCGGACGGCGCATACCGCGCAACGCCTGACGGCGCAGCATATGGTAGACCTGTGCCGGAGTGGATGGGATGCACACCTGCATGTTCTGTTCCGCACACAGCTGCAGGTAACGTTCCAGACGCGCAGAGGAGTGCTCTGGGCCCTGGCCTTCGTAACCGTGCGGCAGCAGCATCACCAGGCCACACATACGGCCCCACTTCTGCTCACCGGAGCTGATGAACTGGTCGATCACTACCTGAGCACCGTTGGCAAAGTCACCAAACTGCGCTTCCCAGATGGTCAGGGTGCGCGGTTCTGCGGTGGCGTAGCCATATTCAAATGCCAGAACGGCTTCTTCAGACAGCACTGAGTCCCAGACTTTGAATTCGCCCTGGCCGCTGTGGATATTAGCCAGCGGGACATAGACAGAACCATTTTTCTGGTTGTGCACCACCGCATGACGGTGGAAGAAGGTGCCACGGCCAGCATCTTCGCCGGAAATACGGATCGGGATGCCTTCATCAGCCATGGTGGCGTAAGCCAGCGTTTCCGCTGCGCCCCAGTCGAACGGTTTGTTGCCTGCGGCCATCTCGGCACGATCGCCGTAGATTTTCGCGACGCGCGACTGCATTTCGATCGCTTCCGGTACGCTGCTGATGCGGCGAGCCAGTTCCTGCAGGCGCTTCATCTCAACCTTGCTTGGGTACTCTTCGTCCCACTCATGGTTCAGGTATGGCGACCAGGTAAAGGAGTGCAGGTTCATCGGACGCCACTCTTCAACCACGCAGTCACCGCGGTCGAGAGCATCGCGATACAGGTTGACCATTTCCGTGGCATCTTCCAGGCTGGCAACCTTCTGTTCGGTCAGCACGTCAGCGTAGAGCTTGCGTGGCGTTGGGTGTTTCTTGATCTTCTGGTACATCACCGGCTGGGTAGCACTTGGCTCATCGGCCTCGTTATGCCCATGACGACGGTAGCAGACCAGATCGATCATCACGTCACGTTTAAAGGTGTTACGGAAATCCAACGCCAGACGGGTGACAAAGGCCACCGCTTCCGGATCATCGGCATTCACGTGGAAGATAGGAGCCTGCACCATCTTGGCAATATCGGTACAGTATTGGGTGGAACGCGCGTCCAACGGGTTGGAGGTAGTGAAGCCAACCTGGTTGTTGATGACGATACGCACCGTACCGCCCACTTCATAACCGCGAGCCTGCGACATGTTCAGGGTTTCCTGAACCACGCCCTGCCCGGTGATTGCCGCGTCACCATGAATGGTGATTGGCAGCACCATGTTGCTGCGCGCTTCGTCCAGACGGTCGCGGCGGGCACGTACAGACCCCATGACAACCGGGCTGACGATTTCCAGGTGTGACGGGTTAAACGCCAGCGCCAGGTGAACCATGCCGCCTTCGGTTTCCACGTCGGAAGAGAAGCCCTGGTGATATTTCACGTCACCGGTGCCCAGGTGTTCTTTATGTTTGCCGGCAAACTCGTCGAACAGGTCAGCCGGTTTTTTACCCAGCACGTTGATCAACACGTTCAGACGGCCACGGTGGGCCATACCCAGCACCACTTCACGCGTGCCGTTTTTGCCCGCGTGACGCACCATTTCTTTCAGCATTGGCACCAACGCGTCGCCACCTTCCAGCGAGAAGCGTTTAGCCCCAGGGAATTTGGCACCCAGGTAACGCTCCAGCCCTTCGGCTGCCGTCAGTTCGCTCAGGAAACGGCGTTTCTCATCGGTGGTGAAGCTGGCACGCCCCGCGACCGATTCAATGCGCTGCTGGATCCAGCGTTTCTCTTCGGTGTTGGTGATGTGCATATACTCGGCACCGATCGAACCGCAGTAGGTCTGCTTCAGCGCCGCGTACAGATCGCTCAGCTTCATGGTTTCTTTGCCGATGGCAAAAGAACCCACGTTGAAGGTTTCCTGGAAGTCGGCTTCGGTCAGGTTGTGGTACGCCGGATCGAGATCGGGAACGCGCTCCTGTTTCCACAGATCTAACGGGTCGAGGTTGGCGTGCTGATGCCCACGGAAGCGGAAGGCGTTGATCAGCTGCAATACCTTGACCTGCTTGGCATCGGTTTCAGGATCGTTGATGGTGGTGTTATAACGAGCAGAATCTTTCGCCAGGCGGCGGAAGTAATCTCGCGTTTGGGAGTGGAGCTGATCGGGTTTGACACCCGCAGTTGGTAGTTGCTGGAAAATGGAACGCCAACTATCTTCAACGGAGCTCGGATCGGTTAAAAAGTCTTCATAGAGCTGCTCTATGTAGGACTGGTTCGCGCCCGCCAGATAGGAGGAATCCAGCCAGGCCTTCATTGCGCCGTTCTGCATTTTGATCCCTTAAGCTTTAAAGCTTCAGTTTTCGCCGTGGTTAACATAATTACCGTAATGGTACGCTTAACGGTTCACTAGACGTGCTTATACCTAAGTGCACGTTCTGTTTTGGACCTTGCGGCCCCTTACAAGGAACCTCTAAAAACCGGCGGGACAAACCTGATTGCCTTTAACCACAATCACGGGTCAGTTTTTAGAGATCCCCTCTTGGGATGTGCGCCGGTAAAGCCCCCGGCGCAGCATCTCGTTCTGTTTATGCGCCGCGTTGCAGCAGCATAGACTTGATATGACCAATTGCACGGGTCGGATTCAAGCCCTTAGGACATACACTGACACAATTCATAATGCTATGGCAGCGGAAAACACTGAAAGCGTCGTTCAGATCGTCCAATCGTGCTTCAGTTTCCGTATCACGGCTGTCGATCAGGAAGCGGTACGCCGCTAACAGACCGGCCGGGCCAACAAACTTGTCAGGATTCCACCAGAACGATGGGCAAGAGGTGGAGCAACAGGCACAGAGAATACATTCGTACAATCCATCCAGTTTTTCCCGCTGATCCGGCGTTTGCAGGTGCTCACGCGCCGGAGGATTCTTGCCATCATTAATCAGGAACGGCTTGATCTTTTCATACTGGGTATAGAACTGCCCCATATCCACCACCAGATCGCGCACCACCGGTAAACCCGGCAGCGGGCGGATCACAATCTTGTTGTTGCCTTTACGCAACGACGAGACCGGAGTGATACAGGCCAGACCGTTCTTACCGTTCATATTGATGCCGTCTGAACCGCACACGCCTTCACGGCAAGAGCGGCGGAAAGATAAGGTCGGGTCCTTTTCTTTCAGCTGGATCAACGCATCCAGCAGCATCATGTCACGGCCTTCTTCCGCTTCCAGGCTGTAGTCCTGCATATGCGGGGCGCTATCGACATCCGGATTGTAGCGATAGATAGAGAATTCAAGTTTCATCAATCGAGCTCCGCAATTAGTAAGAACGCACTTTCGGCGGGAATGCCGCGCGCAGCTTCGGTTGCATGTTCACTTCACGACGCGTCATGCTTTCCGATTGCGGCAGATACAGCGAATGGCACAGCCAGTTGGCATCGTCACGCTCCGGGAAGTCGAAGCGGCTATGCGCGCCACGGCTCTCGGTACGGAAGTTGGCCGACACGGCGGTGGAATACGCGGTCTCCATCAGGTTATCCAACTCCAGGCATTCGATGCGCTGGGTGTTGAATTCGCTGGAGGTATCATCCAGGCGTGCGTTCTTCAGTCGTTCACGGATCACTTTCAGCTCTTCCAACCCTTTCGCCATCGCATCACCTTCGCGGAACACCGAGAAGTTATGCTGCATACAGGATTGCAGTGCCTTACGGATCTCCACCGGATCTTCACCAGAACGGGTGTTGTTCCAACGGTTCAGACGATCCAGCGAAGCTTCGACGTCCGATTCGCTGGCTTCGCGGCTTTCGCCCTGCTCTGCCAACGACTCTTGCAGGTGCATACCGGCAGAGCGACCAAATACCACCAGATCCAGCAGCGAGTTGCCACCCAGACGGTTGGCGCCGTGTACCGATACGCAGGCAATTTCGCCTACCGCGAACAGACCTGGGATCACCACGTCTTCGCCTTTCTCGTTCACGGTCAGCGCCTGGCCGGTCACTTTGGTCGGAATACCGCCCATCATATAGTGGCAGGTAGGAATGACCGGGATCGGCTCTTTCACCGGATCGACGTGGGCGAAGGTACGGGACAGCTCCAGAATACCCGGCAGGCGGGACTCCAGCACTTCCTTGCCCAGGTGATCCAGTTTCAGCTTGGCATGTGGGCCCCATGGACCATCACAGCCGCGACCTTCACGGATCTCAATCATGATCGAACGTGCCACAACGTCACGGCCCGCCAGATCTTTGGCATTTGGCGCATAACGTTCCATGAAACGTTCGCCATGTTTATTCAGCAGGTAACCACCCTCACCACGACAACCTTCGGTGACCAGTACGCCAGCCCCGGCAATACCGGTTGGGTGGAACTGCCACATTTCCATATCCTGCACCGGTACACCGGCACGCAGCGCCATACCGACACCGTCACCGGTATTGATGTGGGCGTTGGTGGTGGATTGATAAATACGGCCTGCCCCACCGGTAGCCAGAATGGTTGCCTTGGCTTTGAAGTACACGACTTCACCGGTTTCGATACAGATAGCGGTGGTACCGACTACCGCACCGTCCTGGTTTTTCACCAGATCCAGCGCATACCACTCGGAGAAGATGGTGGTATGGTTTTTCAGGTTCTGCTGATAAAGGGTGTGCAACAACGCGTGACCGGTACGGTCTGCCGCCGCAGCGGTACGGGCCGCCTGCTCGCCACCAAAGTTCAGTGACTGGCCGCCAAACGGGCGTTGATAAATGCGGCCATCGTCCAGACGGGAGAACGGCAGGCCCATGTGTTCCAGTTCCAGAATCGCTTCCGGGCCGGTTTTACACATATATTCAATGGCGTCCTGGTCACCGATGTAGTCGGAACCCTTCACCGTGTCGTACATATGCCATTCCCAGTTGTCTTCGTGGTTATTGCCCAAGGCAACGGTAATGCCGCCTTGTGCAGACACGGTATGGGAACGGGTCGGGAATACTTTGGAAAGCAGGGCACAGGTTGAGCCCGCCTGGGAAATCTGCAGCGCCGCGCGCATACCTGCGCCACCAGCACCGATAACAACTGCATCAAACTCTCTGATTGGCAGTTTCATTTATGCACCCCACACTACGATTGTTCCGTACAGTAAATAGACCAGCAACGTGACAACAATCGCCAGTTGCAGCACCAGGCGTAACGCCAGTGGCTTGATATAGTCCGTCAGCACCTGCCACATTCCCACCCAGGCGTGAACCAGGATCGACAGCAATGTCAGCAAGGTGAATACTTTCGTAATGGAGGTGGCGAAGAAACCGCGCCAGATTTCATAGGTGATGTCCGGAGCCGTAACCACGAAGCCCAGGATATAGAGAACATACAGGGTGATGACGATAGCGGAAGCACGCAGTAACAACCAGTCGTGTACGCCGTTACGTCCTAATGCAGAAACGTTGCTTACCATACGAGGACTCCAGCCAGAATTGACAGCACGACGGTCAGACCGAACGCCACCTGGGCAGAACGGGTACCTGCGGCTAAACTCTCTTCGATATAGCCAAAATCCATTAACAAGTGACGAATGCCACCGCAAATGTGATAGGCCAACGCGGTGAGGATCCCCCAGAAGATGAATTTCACGAAGAAGCTATTCATGATGGCGGCAGCGTGCAGGAAGCCCTCTTGAGAAGAGAGAGAGATACCCAGCAGCCAGAGGAGAATGCCCACGGCAACGAAAGTAATTACGCCAGAGACTCGGTGTAAGATGGACGCTATCGCAGTTACAGGAAACCGGATCGTTTGCAGATCCAGATTGACAGGTCTTTGTTTTTTCACGGTTTTGCCCACACAGCTCTTATTATTTTCCTTCCTCCGGACCTGGGTGGGGATCAGACAGCGTCCAAGAGTTTTCACTCTTACACCTCACGCGCTCAAACATCGACATCCTAGTGCTTAAACGGCGCGTAGTGATAACGCTGGGTGCTCCTACTTCAGGGTAATCCGGAGACCTGGCGGCAGTATAGGAGGTTCACATTCTTATTACAATTCCCATACAATCCCTTTGGTCACATTTCCCCAGAACAGTGATTTAGATCACGATTATTACATTTAGCACGAAATTAATTATCTGATTTGACAAGAGATCAACATTTCCATTACAAATAGGGTAGCAATCAACCCTATGATGCACTAGCGGTCACCGGATACACTTCCCCCTAAGCACAAGTTATGCAAGAGTGTAGCGATAGTGTATGTGGTTAACATTCCAAACAGATCGTAGGTAATGATTAAAAGAAAATAACGAATCCCGATGAATCGTTAACGGCTGCTAACCCGTCTTGTTCGCCTGGTGCAAACTCTGTCCCCTACCGGCGCAAATGCGCTGTCGCTCACAGAGTTAGCGTTCGCTCGACTTTAATGCGGGCAACCTGCGGAGATTTAAGGTATTTCAGTTGTTAGAGGTTTTTAAAATAAGGCGTTAAGGAGACTGTAAATGACTGATAAGAAAGCGACGCTAAGCATCAACAACGGCGAAGCTCCGATCGAACTGGGCGTACTCACCCCTTCACTGGGTCCTGATGTGATTGACGTACGCGCCCTGGGCTCCAAAGGTTATTTCACATTTGATCCCGGCTTTACTTCTACCGCTTCCTGTGAATCCAAAATCACGTTCATCGACGGCGACAAAGGTATCCTGCTGCACCGCGGCTTCCCGATTGAGCAGTTGGCAAAAGAGTCCTCCTACCTGGAGGTGTGCTACATCCTGCTGTACGGCGAAACCCCGAGCGCTGAAGAGTTCGAAACCTTCAAAACCACGGTAACCCGTCACACCATGATCCACGACCAGATCACCCATCTGTTCCGTGGTTTCCGCCGTGACTCGCACCCAATGGCGGTGCTGTGCGGGGTAACAGGTGCCCTGGCCGCGTTCTATCACGATGCGCTGGACGTCAACAATGAACGTCACCGTGAGATCACCGCGTTCCGCCTGCTGTCCAAAATGCCTACCGTGGCAGCGATGTGTTACAAATATTCCCTTGGCCAGCCGTTTGTTTATCCACGCAACGACCTGTCCTACGCCGGTAACTTCCTGCGCATGATGTTTGCTACACCTTGCGAAGAGTACGTGGTGAACCCAGTGCTGGAACGCGCCATGGATCGTATTCTGATCCTGCATGCCGACCATGAGCAGAACGCGTCCACCTCCACCGTGCGTACCGCCGGTTCCTCAGGTGCCAACCCGTTTGCCTGTATCGCGGCCGGTATCGCTTCCCTGTGGGGGCCTGCCCACGGCGGTGCCAACGAAGCGGCACTGAAGATGCTCGAAGAGATCAAAACCGTTGAGCACATCCCTGAGTTCATCAAGCGCGCCAAAGACAAGAATGACTCGTTCCGTCTGATGGGCTTTGGCCACCGCGTGTACAAAAACTACGATCCACGCGCCACCGTGATGCGTGAAACCTGTCACGAAGTGCTGAAAGAACTGAACAAGAAAGACGACAACCTGCTGCAGGTCGCGATGGAGCTGGAACACATCGCGTTGAACGACCCGTACTTCATCGAGAAGAAACTGTACCCGAACGTCGATTTCTATTCAGGCATCATCCTGAAAGCGATGGGTATTCCTTCTTCCATGTTTACGGTGATCTTCGCAATTGCCCGTACCATTGGCTGGATTGCCCACTGGAACGAAATGCACGACGAAGGCATCAAGATCGCCCGCCCACGTCAGCTGTATACCGGCTATGCCGAGCGTGAGTTCAAGTCTCAGGTTAAGAAGTAAGCTTTAGCAGGGGCGTCATATTCGCCCCAACTCGGCTAATGACCCTATCGACTTAACGCTGCCCCACTGGCAGCGTTTTTTTATGGGTTACTTCTGGCAAACCGGGCACCAATAGAACGGTCGCGAAGATAGCGCCGTTTTCTCGATCATTGCCCCACAGCGCGGGCAAGGCTCACCACTGCGATGAAACACCTTGAAGCTGAACAGCGTGCCATGATGGCGATTTTCATCTACCTGACCACGGGTCTGGTATGAAATACGTGGAATATCCAACAACGCCTGCGCCAACTGATGCAACGCATCAGGGGTGAGATCCTGCGGTTTATGCTTGGGTGCCAGTTCTGCCTGCCACAAAATCTCGGCTCGCAGGTAGTTGCCCAGGCCAGCCAGAAAAGACTGATCCAGCAGCATCCCGCCCAACTGGCGCTTACAAAACGCCGGCGATAACAGCCGCTGTTCCACCTGATCTACGGTCAAAGCCATATCCAGCACATCAGGACCAATACGCTTTAAGAACGGGTGTTGCTCGATCTCACCGCGCGGCGCAATGGTGATATCCGAAGCGCTGTACAACAAGATCGCCCACTCGGCAGTCTCCAGTCGTACGCGCAGATCGCGCTTGGTTTCTGGCGTTTCGCCCGCTCGCACCACCTTCCACACGCCGTAAAGCTGGTTGTGGCTGTACATGGTCAAACCGTTGGAAAAATCGGTTAACAAGGCTTTACCACGCGGTTCAATGGCAGTGATACGTTCACCGACCAGCTCGCCCTGATAGTGTTTCAATTGCGGGAAAGCAAACCAGACTTCGGTCAGTGGCTGATCGATCATCACCGCCGCCAGCTTATCTGCCGCCCGGCGGATCTCCGGCCCTTCTGGCATGGACAACTCCTTGATTGAAAAGGGTCCGGCAAGCCGAACCCTAAGGTTAACATGGAGGTAGCATAAATCACCTCAATGCGTGGCGCCACCCACCACTTTCAAGTCATGCTCTACCTGCAAGGCAATCGAAATCGCCATTTCCAAAGCAAACAGCACCGTCTGTGCTGCCATACTCGGCGCACCAGGATGCTGTGCAGCCTGCTCAGGCAGGTAAGGGATATGGATAAAGCCGCCCTTCACCGCCTGCTGCCCGCTTAAGCGGTGCAACAGACCGTACATCACATGGTTACAGACATAGGTCCCGGCGGTTTGTGATACCGAGGCCGGAATGCCAGCCTCACGCATCGCATTCACCACCGCCTTGATCGGCAAGGTGCTGAAATAGGCCGCCGGGCCGTCAGCTACAATGGCCTGGTCGATCGGCTGCTGTCCCTGATTATCGGGAATGCGCGCGTCATCGACGTTAATCGCGACCCGCTCCAGCGTGATGTCGGTACGCCCGCCCGCCTGACCGATCGCCAACACCATCGCTGGCTGAACTTCGTCAATGGCCGCGTTCAACACCGTCAACGCCTCACCGAAGACGCAAGGTAGCTGACGCGCAATAATATGCGCCCCGCCAAGCTCCAGATCGTTAAGCTGCTTCACTACCTCCCAGGATGGGTTGACACGCTCGCCGTCAAACGGCTCAAAGCCGGTAATCAATACTTTCTGCATGCGTTCTCCTAGAGGAACATCAGGAAATAAAGCAGGAATACGTTAACCAATAGCAACGTGACCCCGGTCGGTATCTGCGCCTTGATGACCGCATTCTTGTCCGGCAACTCCAGTAACGCCGCCGGTACAATATTAAAGTTAGCAGCCATTGGCGTCATCAACGTGCCGCAATAGCCGGAGAACATGCCGATAGCCGCCATCACCGCGGGGTTACCACCATGTTGCAGTACCAAGATCGGAATACCGATACCCGCAGTGACAATCGGGAAAGCCGCAAACGCGTTCCCCATGATCATGGTCAACACGGCCATGCCGATGGCATACACCGCTACGGCGATAAAGCGGTTATCTACCGCCAGGTATTCCTGCGTTAAGTGGGAGATGGCCGTACCAACGCCCGCAACGGTGAACAGCAGGCCAAGAGTAGCCAGGATCTGCGGCAGGATGAAGGCCCAGCCGATGGAATCCAACAGACGACGAGCTTCCTGCACTGGCTGCGACATTTTCTCACGGGTCATCTTCACCGCAATAACCAGGCCAAGCAAACAGCCGAGGGTCATGGAGAACAGCGTGATCAAGGTGGAGTGGTTACCGCTGCCAAACACCGCCTGTTGCAAGGCCGGGATATTATTGAACAGCAGCACACCGATCACCGTGACGACCGGGATCGCCAGCGCCGGGATAAACAGACGGTTGCCCAAGCGTTTGGCACTGGTTTCGCGCTCTTGCGGGCTGCGCTGATGATAGCTGCCAAGACGCACACCGCCAAAACCGGCGATCAGAGCCATCACCACCACCAGAACCCCCACGGTGATATGCAGTTGACGTTTGGCTTCGGCCCCTGAGCCAAATAGCCCATAGGTCCAATCCCCCACCAGGAAGATCAATCCATACAAGGCCCAGAACAGACCGGTAGAGATACGACGTGGGTTGGCCTTATCGCCAAACGACATCGCGGCGACGATCAGTAATACCGCGCCCGCCAGCCAATAGAGATATTGTTGTTGGAATATCATTGGCCTTCTCCCTTGGCCTGCAACGCAGCCTGGTTAAGTTTGCTCAGTTCAGCGTTGAGTTGCTTGTCCATGCGGTACAAACGGAACGAGTGGATCAGGAAGGCAAAGATCGCCGTTGGGATCCCCCACAGCGCAATGTGCAGCGGTTCGGTCTGAATGCCGCCGGATTCCAGCATAAAGTTATGCATAAAGATGATCGCGCCAAAGGCGACAAAAATGTCTTCGCCAAAGAACAGCCCGACGTTATCGGTCGCGGCAGACATTGCCCGCAGACGATAGCGCACACGTTCCGGCAGTTCCCCATAGCGGTTTTCCGTGGCCCCCTCCGCCATCGGTGCCAACAGCGGACGTACCATCTGAGGTTGGCCGCCCAGGCTGGTCAGCCCCATTGCCGCCGTCACTTCACGCACAAACAGGTAAACGATCAGTAAACGCCCTGCGGTGGCGCTTTTGATTTTGGCTATCCACGCCTGCGCACGCTCTTTCAAGCCGTGGCGCTCTAACAGCCCGATAATCGGCAGCGGCAACAGCAGGATCAGCGGCAGGTTACGGGTATTGAGAAAGCCCTCGCCGAGCTTTTCCAAAATGACATCCAACGGCATCAAAGCTGCCAGCCCGGTGATAATACCGGCGGCGATCACCACCAGCACCGGGTTAAAACGCAATACAAATCCAACCACGATGGCAGCGATGCCTATCAGTGGCCAGAGGTTTACCGCTTGTTCCATATTAACGTCCCTCTTGTCGCCCTCGGTCTTACGGGCAATGTTGTGTTTGCTGTAGTCATTATTTTTTTATGTGGCGCTGACGCCAATCTGCTGCTGAGCAAAGCTCTCTCTCAGCTTCCTGGCATAGGCCAGCGCATGTTCCCCGTCGCCGTGCAGGCAAACGGTTTCAGCCTTGACGGAGGCCCAGCCCCCCTCAATGGTTCGTACACGCTGGTGGCGAACCATTTCCAGCGTCTGTTGCAATGCCAGTTCATCACTGGCGATCAGTGCCCCAGGTTGCCCACGAGGTACCAATGTTCCATCGGCCTGATAGCCACGATCGGCAAACACTTCCTGCCGCGTCGCCAACCCCAGTTTTTCACCAGCGCGGATCAGCTCACTGCCAGCCAACCCCACCAAGCGTAACGAAGGATCTACCGCATACACTGCACGAGCGATGGCTTCGGCCAGTTCAGGCTCCACCGCCGCCTGGTTGTAGAGCATACCGTGCGGTTTCACATGCACCATCACGCCGCCTTCAGCACGGGTAATGGCGGCCAGCGCACCCAACTGATACACCACTTGGGCATACACCGTTTCTACCGGTAACTGCATCCGGGTACGGCCGAAGTTTTCCCGATCCGGGAAACTGGGATGGGCACCAATCGCCACACCGTATTGCAACGCCCAGCGCACCGATTGGCGCATGGTCTGGGCATCCCCGGCATGGAAGCCGCAGGCAATATTGGCCGAGCTGACCAACTGCAACAACGCTTCGTCATTGGCGCAACCTTCACCGAGATCGGCATTCAAATCGACGATCATTTAACCCCCCAGGCAATCTGTTGAATAAAGTGATCCTGCTCAGCCTTGGCGCGCTGCGCCTCTGCCAGGGTGCAGGGGATAAAGTGAAGCGCATCCCCCAGGCGGATCTGCGCCAAGTGGAACAGATCGGCCTCGATCACGCAGGCAATACGCGGGTATCCCCCGGTAGTCTGAGCATCGGCCATCAAGACGATCGGCTGACCATTGTGTGGAACCTGGATGACTCCAGGTATCAGGCCATGGGAGAGCATTTCCCGTTCAGTGGTGCGCGTCAGGGCACTACCACCGTGCAGGCGATACCCCATGCGGTTACTCTGCGGACTGAGCTGCCAAGCAGTGCGCCAGAAATCGTCGTGCGCCTGTTGGCTGAACTCGTCATATTCCGGCCCGGTCAACACCCTTATCCGGTTGCTGAACAGCGGCTGTTTCACACCGATGACCGTAGTCGGCAGCGCCTGCGGCTTACCCGCTGGCAGCAGGTCGCCTTCCTTCAACTGACGACCTTCCAATCCACCAAAGCCCGCTTTCAGATCGGTGCTGCGTGAGCCCAGCATCTCCGGCACATTGATACCACCAGACACCGCCAGATAGCTACGCATCCCGCGTTTAGGCATCTTCAGCGTCAGTTGCTGGCCTTTTTTTACCGGATAGCGCCAGCCCGTCCACAAAGATTTGCCGTCCAACTGAGCATCGCAGCCTGCGCCGGTCAGCGCAATCCACCCATTATGGGTAAATTCGGCACTGAATTGCCCCAGCGTGATCTCCAACCCGGCCGCTTCAGCCGGGTTGCCCACCAGCAGGTTGGCTATTTTCAGCGCGGGGATATCCAGAGCGCCGCCCTGGCTGATGCCCAAACGCCGGAAACCGTTACGCCCCAGGTCCTGGACGGTGGTGTAAATACCGGCTCGCAAGATCTTCAGCATACGCCCCCCTTTTGCGGTACAAAGCGCACGTTATCGCCCGGGCGCAACAGCGTCGGCGGCATTTCATTAGGATTAAACAGCGCCAGCGGCGTGCGGCCAATCAGTTGCCAACCGCCTGGCGTAACCAGCGGATAGATCCCTGTCTGGCCGCCACCAATCCCCACAGAACCCGCAGCAACAGACAGGCGCGGTTCCGCTCGGCGAGGAGTAGCCAGACGCTCCGGCATCCCACCCAGGTAGGTAAAACCAGGTTGGAAGCCCAGGAAATAAACCACATACGCGGCCGATGAATGGCATTCCACCACCTGTTGCGGCGTCATGCCGGTATGGCGCGCCACCTCATCCAGGTCTGGGCCATATTCACCGCCATAGATCACCGGGATATCGACATCGCGGGATTCTGGCACCAGACTTTCGTTGCCTTCCCATCCTTGACGCAGCAGTTCCAGCATCGCCTCGGCATCGGCCTGCGGCGTATACAGCAACAGCGTCAGGTTATTCATTCCCGGCACCACTTCCCGCACGTCAGCGTGGTGATTTAACTTTTCTGCCAATGCCCAGATGCGCTGCTGACTTTGCAGCGTCACCGGGGGTGCCAATTCAAGCACTACAGCGCGTTCCCCTAGCAGGTAATATTGTGCTCGTTGCACCCCTATCTCCTTATACTCGTCGTGTTTCAAGCCGCAGCATGACTGACCGCTCACGAACGAATGAGCGGGTCACTGGGTAGCAACTTGAAGTTCACAGGGTATTTTATTATTTGAAAAGCGTATCAGTTATGCGGGACGTAACGTCGGCTGTCAAGAGAGCAACCTTCGGGAATATAAGGGATTAGCAGCGCTAAAGGGTTCATTTTACCGAACCCATAGGCAAATCAGGCCGGATTGGGGATATCGATAAAGGTGACGTCAAAGCCGTGATGTTGCGCTAACCACTCGCCTAACGCCTTGATCCCACCGCGTTCCGTCGCGTGATGGCCGGCGGCAAAAAAGTGCACCCCCATCTCCCGCGCCGTATGAATGGTTTGCTCAGAAACCTCTCCGCTGATAAACGCATCAACGCCAAATCGCGCAGCGCTGTCGATAAATCCCTGGCCGCCACCGGTACACCAGGCCACCCGACGGATTGCCTGCGGAGCATTATCGCCACAGTGCAGCACCGCACGGCCAAGACGGCTTTCGATACGCTGTTGCAGTTCACCTGCGCTGAGCGGTTGCTCAAATTCTCCGTACGGCACCAAAGGCTCGATCTCACCGATCACGCGGATGCCCAACGCCTTTGCCAACTGCGCGTTATTGCCCAGTTCCGGGTGTGCATCCAGCGGTAAGTGGTAGCCATACAGGTTGATATCATTGCTCAACAGAGTTTTCAGCCGGTTACGCTTCATGCCGCGCACCGCGGGTGCTTCGTTTTTCCAGAAGTAACCATGATGCACCACTATGGCATCGGCCTGATGTTCCACCGCCGCATCCAACAATGCCTGGCAGGCCGTCACTCCCGTCACGATGCGCTGCACATGCGCCCGCCCTTCCACCTGCAGGCCATTTGGCGCGTAGTCCTGGAAGGCCGCACAGTTGAGTTCGCTGTTGATCAGATGTTCCAGATCTAGGTTATGCATAGTCATCTCACTCTCATTCAAAATTGTTGCCGATCGCCCTGTTCCATCAGGATAAATTTCACCCCCAGATCGTTGCCCTGATCCAGCTGTTGCTTGATGGTAGCACGCGCATCTTCCCCCTGTTTCAGGCTGGGCTTGATGTGGCTGATGATCACCGGCAGATCTTTTAACGATCCCTCTCCGCCGCTGTACTGCTGTAGGTTTTTCAGCTCTTTCAGTAGCCAGGCCGGGGTAAGATGACCGTACAGGTGTTTATCATCCACCTCGTTCGGGTAAGAGGCTTCGATAATCATGCCCTTTAGCTTCTTCTGCTCAATCAGCGGCCCCAACTCGCGCCACGCGCTATCCAAATTACGAGACTGCTCCAGCGCGTCCGGCCCGGTATCGCCAAAGTAGGCAAATGATCCTTCACGGTCGGCCACCAGCAACATCGATGAGGGATAGCGATCGTGGCTAAGGGGGTACATCACCCCGCTCAAACCGGTCAGGCCCAGGGTGACACGCTGCAGCGGGCGTACCGTTTGCAAACGGTAAGTGCCCAGCCGCGAGCCATTACCGGCATCGGTAAAGTTGGGCCAGGCCTTCCAGTTAAAATAGTGATTGCGTAGCGTCAATACGGTATCGGCCTGCGCATAAACGGTTTTCTTACTGTCTTGCGGTGAACCGAGGATCAGCCCAGCGACGTGATCCAGATGGCCGTGGCTAATGAAGTAACCGCCAATCAGTTGACGGAAAATATAGCCCTGTGGGGTGTAGGGAGCCGCCAGTTCGGGCGTGACCTGAGGAAAACTGCCCTTTTCCAGCCCTTTGGCAATCCCCGGCAGCAGCGTCCCGGCATCCAGTGCCAGATACTGCGTCTGGCTATCACTGCGGATCAGATAAGAAGTCAGATTGCCGTCGGTGACGCCACCGTCGACGCCCAGCGCCACTACGTCAAAACCGGCCAAGGCCAACGCGGAATAGCCGCCCAGGCACAGGGCCAGTAGTTTCTTCATCATCAGGAAGCTCCTTGCTGTTACTTTAAAGTCCCCCTCGCTTGGCCGCTTCAAAAGCCGCCAACGTCTCCAGCCGAGCCTGCTGGTGTTGGACTATCGGCGGCGGATAATTCAGAACCTGCTGCTGCTTTTCCGCCCAGCGATGGGGTTGATGGAGCTCATTGTCCGGTACATCCGCCAGTTCAGGCAACCATTTACGGATAAAAGTGCCTTTTGGATCAAAACGTTCGCCCTGAGTGGTCGGGTTAAAGATACGGAAATAAGGTGCAGCATCGGTGCCGGTAGAGGCGGCCCACTGCCAGCCACCGTTGTTGGCGGCCAGATCGCCATCCAGCAATTGGGACATGAAATACTGTTCACCGGCGCGCCAGTCGATCAGCAAATCCTTGACCAGGAAGCTGGCCACGATCATCCGCAGGCGATTATGCATCCAGCCGGTTTGATTGAGCTGACGCATGGCAGCATCGACAATCGGGTAACCGGTATTGCCCTGTTGCCAGGCCAGTAACGCCGCGTCGTTGCGTTGCCAGCATACCTTATCCGTCCAGGCGATAAAGGGACGGTGCTTGCATAACGCAGGATACGCCACCATCAGGTGACGATAAAATTCTCGCCAGATCAGCTCATTAAGCCAACAGAAAGCGCCACTTTGCGGATCTTCCAGCACATCAGGGCACTCGACGCGCAGACGGTTGACGCACTGGCGCGGGGAGATAACGCCAATAGCCAGATAGGGTGACAGATTGCTGGTGCCGGCAATGGCGGGCAAATCGCGCTGTGTGGCATAGTCTTGCACCTGCTCGCGGCAGAAAGCACGCAGCCTCTGCAATGCAGCCTCTTCGCCTGTGGGATAGCCCTCTCCCACTTCAGCCAAGGGATAATCGAACGCCGCCGCGGCGGTAAAACCAACGGCTTCCCCACGCGGGCGTGGGGCCGGCAGAGAGCTCACATCGGACTCGGTCAACCGCTGGATAAAGGCTTTGCGAAAGGGCGTATAGACCTTGTACATCTCGCCGTTGCCGGTTTGCACGCTGCCGGGGGGTAACAGCAGGCTATCATCAAAGCTGTGGCAGCTCACCTGCCCGGCCAACGCCTGCTCAAGGCGGGCGTCACGTTGACGCTCATTGATTTCATACTGACGGTTGTAAAACAGGGCCGAGACCTGCTGGCGCTGGCAGAACTCCACCAGCCAGTTAACCGAACCGGCAAAATCGTCGCCCTGATGGCAAATCAGTTCAATGCCCCGAGCCGCCAGCGCCGCTTGTACCTGTAGCAGATTAGCGTGAATAAATGCCGCCTGGCGCGGTGCCATATTGTGCTGCCGCCATTGCGCGGGTGTAGCGATAAATACCGCCATCACCTTGGCTTGCGGATCGCTACAAGCGGCGGAGAGGGCTTTATTGTCCGTAATGCGCAGATCGTTACGCAACCAGACCAGATGCGTGGTCATAACACTCCTTGCGGGTTAATGGCCGTAGCGCAGGCGCAGCGCCTCCGGGTAGGGCTCAAAATAGCGCTGTTGCGCCAGATAGCTATCAGGATATTCGGCCATGTAATGTTTTAACAGCGTAATCGGTGCCAGCAGCGGTTGCATCCCCTGGCGATAGTGATCGATAAGCCTGGCCAGTTCCTGGCGCTGAGAGCTGCTGAGCTGGCGGCGGAAGTAACCCTGAACATGCATCAAGACGTTGGTGTGGTTGCGCCGTGTCGCCTTGTGTTGCAATAGCCTCATCAGGCGTTGGCGATATTCCACCGCAAAAGCGTCCAGCGACTCCCAGCGTTCAATATCCGCGACGAAACGCCCCAGCTCCCGGTACTCTGGCTGTGAATGCGCCAACAGTGAAAGTTTATAACGGCTATGAAAAGCGATCAGCCCACCACGAGTTAACCCCTGGCGCCACAGCATATTCAGTTCATAAAGGGCAAACACCCGTTCGACAAAGTTTTCCCGCAGCACGGGATCGGTCAGACGACCGTCTTCTTCTACCGGCAACCACGGCATTTGCTGGAGCAGCTCGGCGGCAAACAACCCGACGCCACTTTTACGCGCCCCCTGGCCGTTCTCATCCCAGAGCTTGACCCGCTCCATTCCGCAAGTAGGCGATTTTGCGCAGACTATGTAGCCGCATAAATGTTGCAACTGGCTAACCCGCAGTTCAGAGAACTGTTGCATCCGTTCGGTAAGATCTACATTGGGGTCATTGCTGTGGAGCAACCGCGTCTGCTGTTGGTTTTTAACCAAACGCAGCGCAGGCCGTGGCGTTGGCAAGCCAATCGCCATTTCGGGACAAATCGGCTCAAACGCGACATAGGGCGCCAATTGTTCCACGGCAAATTCGCAGCGTTTATGGCCACCATCGAAACGCACCGCACTGCCCAACAGGCAGGCGCTGATTCCAATAGGGATCTTGTTGCTCATATCTTGTCTCCCACCAACGGGTTAATGCTAGAAGTGTAGAGGAGTTAATGCGTTACTGCGGCTTAAAACGCAAAAACCCCCGCCAAAGGGGCGAGGGTTCGTAGTATTGCTACGGGCCAGGATTAATAAAAATCGCAGGACGCCGTTTCTGCCTGTTGCAGCCAGACCGGTTTATTGCTGGTTTTTGACCAGACGCGGTGTAAATAGCTGTAAAAACGTGCGCGATCGGCACGGAACAGCATCACCGGCAAGGCAAGAACACCGACCAGAATCACTGCGCTACGGCGCAGGAGGACCCGATGCAACGGATAGGCTTGGTAGTTAGACATACGAACCTCCTTAAAAACATCCGCGCCAGGTTGTCAGGACCCGACGCAATGCAAAACGATAAATGATGGCCAATTGGAAACTGAGCAAAATATTACCGCATAGGGTGTAATTTTACAACTCATCCGACCACTAAAATGCGCAAAAAGAGCACAAAAAAGGCCTCCACAACGTAATTTTGTTACATCAAGGTTAATAACTAACTTAACATTGGTTACATTGTGGTTTCTTGGCGTTGTTAGGGTCGTTAAACGGATTTTTATGCCAACACCCCATCCCCCCACGCCCTTTCTGCGTATAAAACCGCCAATTTTTGCCGTTATTTCAATCATTTTTATACTTTTTTTACACCCGTCCCCGCTATTTTTTCATCTTCTTTCTACTGCCCTCCCTACACTCAGGCTATCAAAAACAACACCTCTGGAGGTGTCCCGTGAGTTTCAGCGTTATTGGTGGTGCGCTGTTGGTTCTGCTGCTGTTGGGCTATCTGGTTTATGCCCTGTTTAATGCGGAGGACTTCTGATGGCAGCTTCAGCCTTCTTGTTGATCGCCAGCTTTATGCTGGTGCTTCTGGTGCTGGCCCGTCCCCTGGGCAGCTTTATGGCTCGCCTGATCGAGGGAGAGCCGCTACCGGTGCTGCGCCATGTGGAAGCAACCATCTGGCGTTGCTGCGGTAATGACACCGCCGAGATGACCTGGTGGCAATACGCACTGGCGATCCTGTGGTTCAATATCCTCGGTTTGGTGCTGCTGTTGGTGCTGCTGATGGCACAGGGTTCCTTACCGCTCAACCCGCAAGGGTTCCCCGGTTTATCTTGGGATCTGGCGTTCAATACTGCCGTCAGCTTCGTCACCAATACCAACTGGCAGGCCTACAGCGGGGAAAATACCCTCAGCTATCTCAGCCAGATGGCCGGGTTGACGGTACAGAACTTCCTGTCTGCCGCCACCGGTATCGCCGTTGCCTTTGCCCTGATCCGGGCCTTTGCACGCCGTTCCAGCGCCACCATCGGTAACGCCTGGATCGATATCCTGCGCATTACCCTGTATGTGTTGTTGCCGCTGTCACTGCTGATCGCGTTGTTCTTCGTCAGCCAGGGGACATTGCAGAACTTCCTGCCTTACCTGCATATCACCACGCTGGAAGGAGCACAGCAGACCTTGCCAATGGGACCAGTGGCTTCTCAGGAAGCGATCAAGATGCTCGGTACTAACGGCGGTGGCTTCTTCGGTGCCAACTCGGCGCATCCGTTTGAAAACCCGACCGTATTGACCAACTTTGTGCAGATGCTGGCGATCTTCCTGATCCCTTGCGCCCTGTGCTTCGCCTTTGGTCAGGTGGCCGGTGAAAACCGTCAGGGTCACGCGCTGATCTGGGCCATGGCGCTGATCTTTATCGTTGCGGTGATCGTGGTGATGAATGCTGAACTGGCTGGTAACCCGCATCTGAGCACGCTTGGCAGTAGCAGCAACATCAATATGGAAGGTAAAGAGTCCCGTTTTGGCATTCTCGCCAGCAGCATGTTCTCGGTGGTGACCACTGCGGCCTCCTGCGGTGCGGTCAACGCCATGCATGACTCCTTTACCGCACTGGGTGGCATGGTGCCGATGTGGCTGATGCAGATTGGCGAGGTCGTGTTCGGCGGCGTCGGTTCCGGCCTGTACGGCATGCTGCTGTTCGTGCTGCTGACGGTATTTATCGCCGGGCTGATGATTGGCCGCACGCCGGAATATCTCGGCAAGAAGATCGATGTTTATGACATGAAGATGACCGCACTGGCAATCCTGGTGACGCCGACCTTGGTGCTGCTGGGCACCGCGTTGGCGATTGCTACCGACGCCGGTCGTGCTGGCATCCTCAACCCAGGGGCGCATGGCTTCAGTGAAGTGCTGTACGCAGTCTCTTCGGCAGCCAACAACAACGGTAGCGCCTTTGCCGGTCTGAGCGTCAACACGCCGTTCTACAACCTGCTGCTGGCCTTTGCGATGTTTATTGGTCGCTTTGGGGTGATCCTGCCGGTGCTGGCCATTGCGGGTTCGCTGTGTGTCAAAAAACGCCAACCGGCGGGCAACGGCACTCTGCCAACCTACGGACCACTGTTTATCGGCCTGTTGGTCGGTACCATCCTGCTGGTCGGTGCCTTGACCTTTGTCCCAGCACTGGCGCTAGGCCCGGTAGCCGAACATTTACAACTGTGGTTGGCCAATTAACAGTCATAACAGAGAGAAGAACAAGATGACTCGCAAACAACGCGCACTGTTTGAACCGGCACTGATGCGTACCGCGCTGATCGATGCGGTGAAAAAGCTGGACCCACGCGTTCAGTGGCGTAACCCGGTGATGTTCGTGGTGTACCTCGGCAGTATCCTGACTTCAGTCATTTGGCTGGCGGTGCTTTCAGGCAACGCCGAAGGTAGCGCGGCCTTTACCGGCAGCATCGCCATGTGGCTGTGGTTTACCGTGCTGTTCGCCAACTTCGCCGAGGCGCTGGCGGAAGGACGCAGCAAGGCTCAGGCAGAAAGCCTGAAGGGCACCAAGAAAACCTGTTGGGCGAAGAAACTCGCCACACCGAAGCGTGATGGGGCCACCGAGAAAGTCTCGGCCGAGAGCCTGCGTAAAGGGGATATCGTGCTGGTAGAAGCTGGCGATACTATCCCTTGCGATGGCGAAGTGCTGGAAGGCGGCGCATCGGTCGATGAAAGCGCCATCACCGGTGAATCTGCACCGGTGATCCGTGAATCCGGTGGTGACTTCTCCTCCGTGACCGGCGGGACGCGTATTCTGTCCGACTGGCTGGTGGTGCAGTGTAGCGTCAACCCAGGGGAAACCTTCCTCGATCGTATGATCGCCATGGTCGAAGGTGCCAAACGCCGTAAAACCCCAAACGAAGTGGCGCTGACCATTTTGCTGGTGGCGTTGACTATCGTGTTCGTACTGGCAACCGCAACCCTGTTCCCTTACTCGCAATACAGCGTGGAAGCCGCAGGCAGCGGCAGCATAGTGTCGATCACCGTGTTGGTGGCCTTGCTGGTCTGCCTGATCCCGACCACCATCGGTGGGCTATTGTCCGCTATCGGCGTCGCCGGGATGAGCCGCATGCTGGGAGCCAACGTGATTGCCACCAGCGGGCGCGCCGTTGAAGCCGCCGGTGACGTTGACGTATTGCTGTTGGACAAGACCGGCACCATCACCCTCGGTAACCGTCAGGCATCCGAATTCCTGCCGGCTCCCGGGGTAAAAGAGCAAGAGCTGGCCGATGCAGCCCAACTCTCTTCGCTAGCCGATGAAACGCCGGAAGGCCGCAGTATCGTGGTGCTGGCCAAGCAGCGCTTCAACCTGCGCGAACGTGATTTGCAGGCGTTGAATGCCACCTTCGTACCTTTCTCTGCGCAAACCCGCATGAGCGGCGTCAACGTGCAGGACCGGATGATCCGTAAAGGGGCGGTGGACGCCATTCGCCGCCACGTCGAATCCAATAATGGCCACTTCCCACGTGCAGTAGATGAGTTGGTGGAAAGCGTCGCTCGTACCGGCGGTACGCCGTTGGTGGTCGCCGAAGGGCCACGCGTGCTGGGGGTCGTGGCGCTGAAAGACATCGTCAAAGGCGGGATTAAAGAACGCTTTGCCGAACTGCGCAAGATGGGCATCAAGACGGTGATGATCACCGGGGATAACCGCCTGACCGCCGCCGCCATCGCAGCTGAAGCCGGTGTGGATGACTTCCTTTCGGAAGCCACGCCAGAGGCCAAACTGGCGCTGATCCGTCAGTATCAGGCGGAAGGACGCCTGGTTGCGATGACCGGCGACGGCACCAACGACGCCCCTGCACTGGCACAGGCCGACGTGGCGGTTGCCATGAACTCGGGGACGCAGGCGGCCAAGGAAGCGGGCAACATGGTCGATCTGGACTCCAACCCGACCAAGCTGATCGAAGTGGTGCATATCGGTAAGCAGATGCTGATGACGCGCGGTTCACTGACCACCTTCAGTATCGCCAACGATGTGGCGAAGTACTTTGCCATTATCCCGGCGGCCTTCGCGGCAACCTATCCGCAGTTGAATGCGCTGAACGTGATGCAGTTGCACTCCCCCGCCTCGGCGATTATGTCGGCGGTGATCTTCAACGCTCTGGTGATCGTCTTCCTGATCCCACTGGCGTTGAAAGGGGTGAGTTACAAAGCAATGAGCGCCGCGGCTCTGCTGCGCCGTAACCTGTGGCTGTATGGTGTGGGTGGCCTGCTGGTACCGTTCGTGGGTATCAAGCTGATCGACCTGCTGCTGACCGCGCTGAATATGGCCGGCTAAGATAACGAGGAATTTATGATGTCTTATTTACGTCCTTCTCTGGTTATGCTGATCCTGCTGACGGCGATCACCGGTATCGCTTACCCATTACTCACCACTGGGCTGTCACAGTTGCTGTTCAGCGGGGCGGCCAACGGCTCGTTGCTCTATCAAGGGGATAAAGCGGTCGGCTCGGCGTTGATTGGCCAGAACTTCACCCAACCGGGTTATTTCTGGGGTCGTCCTTCTGCCACCAGCGATTCGGCCTATAATGCGATGGCATCCGGCGGCAGTAATCTGGCCGCCACCAACCCGGCGCTGGATAAAGCGATCGGTGAGCGGGCAACGCAGTTGCGCCAGGCTAACCCGGCGATGAGCGGGCCGATCCCGGTCGATCTGCTGACCGCTTCCGGCAGTGGCCTGGATCCGCAGATTTCGCTGGCCGCCGCCAAGTACCAGGTAGCGCGTGTCGCCAACGCTCGTCAGTTGCCACAGGAGCAGATTGCCAAGCTGATTGATGAAAACACCGATCGCGCCACGCCCAATTTTATGGGGGAATCGGTGGTCAACGTGCTGAAGCTGAATATGGCGCTGGATGCGTTGAAATAACTGAAGACGTGATAAAAAGTAGCTAAATAAAGGGTTCGGCATTGCCGAACCCGCTTTGCATGGGTAAACAAGGAACTCTGATGGTGGATGACGAACTGCAACGCCCCGACCCAGACAGCCTGCTGGCGTTAGCCAATGAAAAGCCACGCGGCAAACTGAAAGTCTTCTTCGGGGCCTGCGCCGGGGTAGGTAAAACCTACGCCATGTTGCAGGAGGCTCAGCGGCAACGGGCGCAGGGGCTAGACGTGCTGATTGGCGTGGTGGAAACCCACGGCCGCCAGGAAACGGCAGCGTTGCTGCAAGGGTTGTCGATCCTGCCAGCAAAACGCATCCAACATCGTGGCCGCCAGGTGCAGGAGTTCGACCTCGATGCCGCTTTGGCACGCCATCCGGCCCTGATCCTGATGGATGAGCTGGCGCACAGTAACGCCCAGGGTTCACGCCATCCCAAACGTTGGCAGGATGTGGACGAACTGCTGGATGCCGGTATCGATGTGCTGACCACGGTTAACGTCCAGCATCTGGAAAGCCTGAACGACGTCGTCGGCGGCATCACTGGAGTACGGGTCAGGGAAACCGTGCCTGACCACGTGTTTGACGAAGCGACCGAAGTGGTGTTGGTGGACCTGCCCCCAGACGATCTGCGTCAGCGGCTCAACGAAGGCAAGGTCTATATCCCAGGCCAGGCCGAACGCGCCATCGAGCATTTCTTCCGTAAAGGTAACCTGATCGCCCTGCGCGAATTGGCACTACGCCGCACTGCCGACCGCGTTGATGACCAAATGCGGGCCTTTCGCGATAATCAGGGGCGTGAAAAGGTCTGGCATACCCGGGACAGCATCCTGCTGTGCGTCGGCCATAACAGCGGTAGCGAAAAGCTGGTGCGCATCGCAGCACGGCTCGCGGCACGCCTCGGTTGCCACTGGCATGCCGTATATGTTGAAACCCCCAAGCTGCACCGCCTGCCGGAAAATCAACGGCGAGCCATCCTGCGCGCCTTACGGCTGGCGCAAGAATTAGGGGCAGAAACCGCTACCCTTTCCGATCCTTCTGAAGAACGTGCGGTACTGCGCTATGCCCGGGAACATAACCTGGGCAAAATCATTATCGGCCGCCGTGGCGAACAGCGCTGGAAGCTACGCGGCAGCTTTGCCGATCGCCTTGGCCAGCTTGGGCCGGATCTCGATCTGGTGATTGTAGCGCTGGAAAACGATACGCCCCAGCCGCAGATAAAAGAGCACGATAACCGCGCCTTTAGCGAAAAATGGCGTTTCCAATTGCGGGGCTGTGCCGTTGCCGTAGCTTTGTGCGCCATCATCACGTTGCTGTCACAATGGTTACTGCCGGGCTTCGATTCCGCCAACCTGGTGATGGTTTATCTGCTGGGCGTGGCGATTGTTGCCCTATTCTTTGGCCGCTGGCCTTCGGTGCTGGCCGCGGTGATCAACGTCGCCAGCTTCGATTTGTTCTTCGTACAGCCCGAATGGTCGTTCGCCGTCAGTGATATGCAATATCTGCTGACCTTTGCCGTGATGCTGACCGTCGGTATCACCATTGGTAATCTGACCGCCGGGGTACGTTATCAGGCCCGGGTGGCACGCTATCGCGAACAACGGGCGCGCCATTTATATGAGATGTCCCGTGGGCTCAGCCAGGCGTTGAGCAGAGAAGATATTGCCAAAACCAGCCGTCATTTTATCTCCAGCAGCTTCCAGGCCAAGACCGTACTGCTGCTGCCGCAGGAGGATGGCTCCCTGCAACAGATGGTGGGTGAAGAAGGCGGCTTGCTGTCGGTGGATGAGGCCATCGCCCGCTGGAGCTATGGCAAAGGCTTGCCCGCCGGGGCCGGTACCGACACCCTGCCCGGTGTGCCGTACCAACTGCTGCCGCTCAGCACCTCCAAACAAACCTTTGGCCTGCTGGCAATTGAGCCGAACAATGTGCGCCAGTTAATGGTGCCGGAGCAACAGCGGCTGTTACAGACCTTTGCGGTGCTGATCGCCAGCGCGCTGGAGCGCCTGCATCTGGCCCGCAGCGCCGAAGAGGCCAAGCTGGATGCCGAACGCGAACAGCTACGTAACTCGCTGCTGGCCGCCCTTTCTCACGATCTGCGTACTCCGCTTACCGTGCTGTTTGGTCAGGCAGAGATCCTGACGCTGGATCTGGCCACCGAAGGCTCCAGCCACGCCCCACAGGCCAGCCAAATCCGCCAGCAGGTGCTCAGTACCACCCGCCTGGTAAACAATCTGCTGGATATGGCACGCATTCAGTCCGGTGGTTTTAACCTGCGTAAAGAGTGGCAATCGCTGGAAGAGATCGTCGGTGCCTCACTGCATATGCTGGAACCGCTACTGGTATTGCACGAGATCAAGGTGGAGTTGCCGCCAGAGATGGTGTTGATCAACTGTGATGGCAGCCTGTTAGAGCGGGTGTTCACCAACCTGGTGGAAAATGCCAATAAATATGCCGGTGCCGATGCTATCATCGGGATCCGCGCCCACGCAGTAAAGGACTGGCTGGAAGTGGAGGTTTGGGATAATGGCCCCGGCATCCCAGAGGAACAGACGCAACTGATATTTGACAAGTTCTCCCGTGGCAATAAAGAGTCGGCGATCCCCGGCGTCGGCTTGGGGTTAGCGATTTGTCGTGCCATTATTGAAGTACACGGCGGCCGCATCTGGGCGGAGAACCGCGCCGAAGGCGGAGCCAGTTTCCACTTTATGCTGCCGTTGGAAAAGCCACCCGAACTGGATGGAGCAGATTTTGACTTGTAACCAAAGAGTAGAGGCCCCGTGACCACATCGCCGACTAACATTCTGATTGTGGAAGACGAGAAAGAGATCCGTCGCTTCGTGCGCACCGCGCTGGAGAGCGAAGGGTTACGGGTATTTGAAAGTGAAACGCTGCAGCGTGGGCTGATAGAAGCCGGCACGCGCAAGCCGGATCTGATCATTCTTGATTTGGGGTTACCCGATGGCGACGGGCTGGACTACATTCGCGATCTGCGCCAATGGAGCGCCGTGCCGGTGATTGTCCTTTCCGCTCGCCATGCCGAAGAGGACAAGATTGCCGCGCTGGATGCGGGGGCCGATGACTATCTGAGCAAGCCGTTCGGCATTGGTGAACTGCTGGCCCGGGTGCGGGTTGCGCTACGCCGCCACGCCAATAGCCAACAGGAAAGCCCGTTGGTCAGCTTCTCCGATATCACCGTCGATCTGATCAACCGTAGCGTCTTGCGTAACGGTGAAGATCTGCATCTGACGCCCATCGAGTTCCGTTTACTGTCCGAGTTGCTGGCCAACTCCGGTAAGGTGATCACCCAGCGGCAGCTACTCAGCCACGTCTGGGGACCCAATTACGTCGAACACAGCCACTATCTGCGCATTTATATGGGCCATCTGCGGCAAAAGCTGGAAGCCGATCCGGCGCGGCCCAGGCATCTGCTCACTGAGACCGGCGTCGGCTATCGGTTTATGCCTTAATCCTGCGACGATGTTGGCCCCTTTTTCAGTCCGATCATAAACGCCTTAAACGAGTCACGCAGTGGCTCAAACAGCGGATGCTTACGGTTTTCTATCATCACTTCGGAGAACAGCTTGAGCCCGACGGCAAAGGCCGCGCTGTTCTGTTCGCCAAAGTTCAGATCCTCTCGCCCTTGAATGCGCTCAACAATGGCCAGAATATCGTCGTGATTTTCTACCTCAAACACCAACTCCGGCTTGTCGACGGGTTCGCCTTTACGGTCTGTCAGGGCTTCTACGGTAATGCGGAAACGGTGGCCTGGCATCAGTTATCCTCCTGTGGCTGTTTTGGCGATACCATTTCGGCTTCGATAGCCTCCACGGCGGTCAGCAGTGCCTGATTGATACGCCCGACCTGCTCCTGAGACAAATCCGCACGCATCATGTTGCCGCGCAGCAGGTAGCGCAGGCGATTCATCACTTCGGAGATCCCTTCGGCCAGATTGCCCTCATGGCGATGGTCACGCCCAGCGCCAGCCAGGCGGGCAAAAATCACTTCGATGGCCGCCTGATGTTTTTGCAACTCCTGCTTGCCGAGTTCGGTAATTTGGTAGCTCTTACGGCCATTGCCAGCCACTGCCGGTTCCAGGAAGTCCTGCTCTTCCAGCAACGTGAGGGTTGGGTAAATCACGCCAGGGCTTGGCACATACAGGCCGGAAGAAGCCTCTTCGATCGCCTTGATCAGCTCGTAGCCGTGGCTAGGTTTACGCTCTACCAGCGCCAGCAGCACCAAACGCAGATCGCCGTGTTCAAACAGGCGATGACGCCCGCGCCCGCCCCGGCCATGTTCTTCACCACCACGGCCGTGTTCCCCGCGGCCAGCAAAATGATGACGGCCGCCACGGCGGTGGTGGCAATGCCCCTCTTCCCGCTGGTCGTGGTGACGTGCAAATCGATTAAACATCATGGTTGTTACCTCTTGATTGATGATATGAGCATCGACGCATTTAGATATATCTAAACTGCGTCGATGGCTCTAATCTAGATCGATATATCTAAATGCGCAAGAGGTAACCTGAAATTAGATATATCTAAATTACAGGCATAAAAAAAGCGCTGTAAAAACAGCGCCTTTTCATTATCGAGGGAGAGATTACTTGGCTGAAGCTAACACTTCGCTGACGATCTCGACCGCTTCGCGTTCGATCTTCTCACGGTGCTCGGCACCCAGGAAGCTTTCACAGTAGATCTTGTAAGCCTCTTCGGTACCCGATGGCCGAGCGGCAAACCAGCCGTTGTCTGTCATCACTTTCAGGCCGCCGATGGAAGCGCCGTTACCCGGAGCTGCCGTCAAACGCGCGGTGATTGGATCGCCCGCCAGGGTGCTGGCCTTGACCATTTCCGGTGACAGCTTGGACAACGCCGCTTTCTGTGCGGAGGTTGCCGGAGCCTGGATACGGTTGTAGCTTGGCGCACCGAAGCGTTTGGCCAGATCGTTATAATGATGCTGCGGGTTTTCACCGGTGACCGCAGTGATCTCTGCCGCCAGCAGGCACATGATGATGCCGTCTTTGTCGGTAGACCAAGGTGTACCGTCGAAGCGCAGGAACGAAGCCCCGGCGCTCTCTTCGCCGCCGAAGCCGAAGCTACCGTCGAACAGGCCGTCAACAAACCATTTGAAACCGACCGGCACTTCCACCAGCTTGCGGCCCAGATCGGCCACTACGCGGTCAATCATCGCGCTGGAAACCAGCGTTTTACCTACGGCAACGTTGGCACCCCATTGCGGGCGATGCTGGAACAGGTAATTGATGGCAACGGCCAGGTAGTGGTTCGGGTTCATCAGGCCCGCAGGCGTGACGATACCGTGGCGGTCATAGTCCGGATCGTTGGCAAACGCCAGCTCGAACTTGTCGCGCAGGGCCAGCAGGCCCGCCATTGCCGATTCGGACGAGCAGTCCATGCGGATGATGCCGTCATGGTCGAGGTGCATAAAGCGGAAGGTCTGATCGATGGAGTCATTCACCAACGTCAGATCCAGCTTATAGTGCTCGGCAATCCGCTGCCAGTAGGCAATGCCGGAACCGCCAAGCGGGTCGACACCCAGTTTCAGGCCCGCACGCTGAATGGCAGGCATATCGACGATATCTACCAGCCCTTCTACGTAAGGTTGCACCAGATCCTGCGCATGCAGATGGCCGCCAGTCCAGGCTTTTTCCAGCGATTGACGCTGTACGCCCTGCAGCTTGAGGCTCAGCAGTTCGTTGGCACGCTTTTCAATCACCGAAGTCAGGTTGGTATCGGCTGGGCCACCGTTTGGCGGGTTATATTTGATGCCGCCGTCTTCAGGTGGGTTATGCGAAGGCGTAATCACGATGCCGTCTGCCTGCGCGCCCCCTTTGCGGTTGAAGCACAAGATAGCGTGTGACACGGCAGGGGTTGGCGTAAAGCCGTTATTTTCCTGCACCACCACGTCAACGCCGTTGGCGGTCAGCACTTCCAGCACGGAAATAAAGGCGGGTTCGGACAGCGCATGGGTGTCTTTACCCACGTAGCAAGGGCCAGTGGTGCCCTGTTGACGACGCACTTCGGCAATGGCCTGAGCAATCGCCAGGATATGTGCTTCGTTAAAGCTCTGACGAAGCGCGCTGCCACGATGCCCTGAGGTACCGAATTTCACCGCGTGTGCAGCATTACCGGCCTCTGGTTGCAGCACATAATACTGCGACGTCAGCTGGGCTACGTTGATCAAATCACTTTGCTGAGCGGGTTGCCCGGCACGTGGGTCATTAGCCATCGACTACTCCCTAAAATGCCAGTACTGTGGCCGGGCAATGAGTCGCTTACGGCCACCGTGACGGGCTGTTCGCTAAATTAGACGGTGCCGCAAACTTTCTCGATCAGTTCCGCTGGGAACTGCATGGCCTGCATGATGTGTTCGATCATGCTGCGTTTGCGGCCGGTATTGGTATTGGTGATCACCCAGTAAGGCGTACCTGGCACATGCTTGGGCTTGGTATGCGTTCCGTTGGCCAACAGCGTTTGCTGATCGCCAGCAAAATAGGTCCGGGTACGGCCATGCAACGAATCCGTTGCCGCGGCAAAGCCCGCCGCATCGAGGGTGTACAAGGTGGAAAGTACCAGCATAAAACGATTTACAGCTTTGCTCTGTTCGGCATATTCGTCCGATAGCAGCAGCTCGCGCACCGCACGCACGCGATCGCGTGGACGCTGTGCTGCAACGGCAGCCGCTGACGGCTCTGCCTGGCCACTGGCAACCACAGGAGCCGTGCGCACAGGCTGTCCTGCGGTAAACTTCAACATACGCCGTAAAATATCAGACGCGCTTTCACCGATATGTTGCGTGTGGCTGGCAATATAGCGGTAAAGTTCTTCGTCGACTTCAATAGTTTTCATCTTTATCCAGTACGTTTTTTCTACTTATGAACCTGAAGCCAATTGGTGCATTCAAGCCATGGGATTATAAGGTTAAAAGCGCGGGTGCGAACACTACAATGTTCTCCCAAACGGCAAAAGCAGACTTTAGCCAACCGCCTTGGCCGCCAAGCCCTCACCATACCATGAAATATCGGCAAAATTCTGCGGACCAACCAATAATCTCTCTAGCCATGTTAACCTAACTCATTATCTCAAGATCATGAACTTCACCATGAAATTACATTATCAATTATTGGCCGCAGAGGCTGCCACGCCAGCGAGCCTACCGATCGTGCTGATCCACGGCCTGTTTGGCAATCTGGATAACCTGGGCGTGCTGGCACGCGATCTGAACCAGCAGCATACGGTGATCAAGGTCGATCTGCGCAATCACGGGCTCTCACCGCGCGCGGCGGAGATGACCTACCCGGCGATGGCGCAGGATCTGTTGACGCTGTTAGACGACTTGCAAATCGAGCGAGCCATCGTAATCGGCCACTCAATGGGCGGCAAAGCAGCGATGGCGTTGACCGCGCTAGCCCCGGAGCGGATTGAACGGCTGGTGGCGATCGATATCGCCCCGGTGGATTACGACACTCGCCGCCATGACCAGATCTTTACCGCACTGCAAGCCGTCACCGATGCGGGTATCACTCAGCGTCAGCAGGCTGCGCAGCTCATGCGGGCCACGCTGGATGAAGAAGGCGTGATCCAGTTTCTGTTGAAATCCTTCCATGCAGGCAGTTGGCGGTTCAACCTGCCGGTGTTGATCGAGCAGTATGAGAACATTATCGGCTGGCAGGAGGTTCCACCCTGGCGGCACCCGACGCTATTTATCCGTGGTGGCCTCTCGCCTTACGTGCAAGATAGCTACCGCGATGACATCGCCCGCCAGTTCCCGCAGGCGCGCGCCTATGTGGTTGCAGGCTCCGGTCACTGGGTCCATGCGGAAAAACCGGACGCCGTATTACGGGCAATCCACCGCTTTATTGACCAGCCCTGAGCTTAAGTGGCGAAAAAACGCGCTAGAGAGAATAGCTTAGCGCGTTTGTGGCTAAGTTAGGCATTGTCGTCGCTCCATCTGCTGGGGTAATATGGCGCGCTATAATTTTGCCACCCTGTCCAGGTGTGAAACTGCGCTTGGCTGGGGGTGAATTTGGGTTAGGGTTTATTGGCCCGAATTGTGTAAATCGAACCGTCTGGAAGCGTAAACCGCTTTTTGATGCAAACTCCCTTGCAGTAGCGCAACAATGGCAAAAGAACAAACGGATCGCACGACGCTGGATCTGTTCGCAGATGAACGCCGTCCAGGGCGCCCGAAAACCAACCCGCTTTCCCGTGATGAACAGCTTAGAATTAATAAGCGCAATCAGCTACGACGGGACAAAGTGCGTGGATTACGGCGTGTGGAGCTGAAAATCAACGCAGACGCGGTAGATGCTCTCAACAAACTGGCCGACCAGCGCAATATCAGCCGCAGCGAATTGATCGAACAAATGCTGTTGGCCCAACTGGCAGAAGAACAGCCAGAACACTGATCTCTGCTGCCGCACGCGCGGCACGGCGTTAAGGATGACGCCAGATCGGTTCCACCTCCGCAGAGGCATCGCATAAACGCGATAAAACCTCAGGGCAAATTTCTGGCATGATACGCATTTACGGCTGAGCAAGCCTGCCCTTGGCAGCGCCTCAGGCCGCGTTTACGCAACACATTCATTTGAATTAAAAGGTTATCTTTACTATGGCTCATGTAGGCATTTTCTTTGGCAGCGACACTGGCAATACCGAAAACATTGCCAAGATGATCCAAAAGACGCTTCAGCAAAAGTTCGGCAACGATGTGGCAGAAATCCACGACATCGCCAAAAGCAGCAAAGAAGATCTGGCAGCGTTTGATATCCTGCTGCTCGGCATCCCAACCTGGTACTACGGCGAAGCCCAGTGCGACTGGGATGATTTCTTCCCGACGCTGGAAGACATCGACTTTAACGGCAAGCTGGTGGCGCTGTTTGGCTGTGGCGATCAGGAAGACTACGCGGAATATTTCTGCGATGCGATGGGCACCATCCGCGACATCATTGAGCCACGCGGTGCGGCCATCGTCGGCCACTGGCCAACCAAAGGCTACCATTTTGAAGCCTCCAAGGGTCTGGCAGACGATGATCACTTTGTCGGACTGGCCATTGACGAAGATCGTCAACCTGAGCTGACCAACGAACGCGTAGATGCCTGGGTCAAGCAAATCAGTGAAGAGCTGAGCCTGGCCGAGATCGTCGGCTAAGCCTCTGCCCCGGCGGATACGTAACACATGGAAGGGGCGCCGTTGAGCGCGCCCTTCTGTTATCGGCATCACGGATTAGAGCAATAGAAGCTACAAGTTTGTAACTTCCTACCTCGCCACGGTAGACTGAGATATCGGTTTATCCCATCCATCAAAGCTTTGCATGATTACCCTGTAAACGTGCAAAGATAGGTTTGTTAACAACCGGCGGTTTCTATTTGCGGCAACCGGTTCTATAATGAGACGCAATTAACGCTTTGTGCCAACCGATGCCATAGGCGAGAACGCCTCAACTTGATTAGCATAGTAACAGGACTGAATCCGCATGACTGATAACAACTCCGCATTGAAGAAGGCTGGCTTAAAAGTCACTCTTCCGCGACTCAAAATCCTGGAAGTATTACAGGATCCGGCATGCCATCACGTCAGTGCGGAAGATCTGTACAAAAAACTGATAGATATGGGCGAAGAAATTGGCCTGGCCACGGTATACCGCGTGCTGAACCAGTTTGACGACGCAGGTATTGTGACCCGCCACAATTTTGAAGGTGGCAAGTCGGTTTTCGAACTGACTCAGCAACACCACCACGATCACCTGATTTGCCTGGACTGCGGCAAAGTGATCGAGTTCAGCGACGAATCCATCGAAGTGCGTCAGCGCGATATCGCCAAGCAACACGGTATCAAGCTCACCAACCACAGCCTGTACCTGTACGGCCACTGTGAAACCGGTGATTGCCGCGAGAATGAAACGCTGCACAACAAGAACTGATTCTGGCCCGCCAGAACGCGAAAACCGCCTACACGGCGGTTTTTTTATGCCCAGATGACAGGCAAAAAAATCCCCGGACAGGCCCGGGGAAAAATATCCACTCAATTATCACAATTGCAGCTTGCTCTCACCTTGCACTATCTCCGCCCCTCTACCGACACGCAGGTGGGCGGAGTTTTCACTTACGCTTTCACTGGCTCGGCACGGCTGAAGCGTTTGCCATCCGGGCTGATTGCACGGATTTGCACGTCACCCGCCACCGCTGGGCGCGCTTTATCGTCATAACGCTGCCACTGTTTGCCGCCGTCGGTGGAATATTCAATTCCCAGGCCCGGCAGAGCAATATTCGCCTCCAACTTGCCACCGATGATACGTGCCCCTGGGACCGGCAGGCGATAGCTCACGCCCGCTTTATCCATCTTGGCCAGTTCACGCTGCCCGATCAGGTTGGCAAAGCGCAGCCAGTCCTGATCCAGAGTTTTGGTATCGACCTGATGGGTTTCACCACCTTTATACTCACGGCCAGCTTTGTAATCCTGCTCCCAGCTGGCGCGGTGCCATGCACGTTCTGCAAGCGACACGGCACGTGGGTAAATCATGTATTCCATCTGCTGATCGGTACGCACCACTTCGCTCCACAGTTGGGCGGAAAGACCATATGCGCCCGGCCACGGTTTGTCGCTCTTGGCGGTGAAGTGGTTACCGTCACGGTCAACCGAGGTTTCGGCGTTCTGCGGCAGGTTGTTCGGCGCAAAGCTGAAGATCTTCTGCTCGTCGCTGAAGCGGGTGCCCCAGTAATAACCGTGTTCGTCCGGGCTGACTTCATACGGGAAGTCCATATAGACGTAGTCCGGGTTAGAGATCACCACGTCATAACCCTTGTTCGCCCAGTCGTTAGCCGAGTCGAAGCCACCCCAGTACAGAGTATCCCAGAAGTTCACCGCCACATGCTTGGTCGCGAAGGCCTTCGAGTCTTTGGCATCTTTCAGGCCGTCCTGCCACGCCTGCATTCTGTCAATGCCGTGCGCTTTCACCAACTGGCTGACTTCCAGACCGAAGTAGCTTGGCAAGTGTTCCATATCTTCCACTTTGCCATCTTTGATGATGGCCTGACAAACCTGCGACTTGGCCCACGGCTTGTCTTCTTTGCTCAGATCGAGGATGCCCTTGCCCGCTTCCGGGTTTTTCACGTCGGTATAGCCGGCGCCCAGACGGATGTTCTTCGCTTCGTCCCCACCAAAGTGCCAGGTTCTCAGTGGCTGACCGGCCTCTTTGTGCATCTGGGCCACTTCACCAATCACTTTGTCCACGAAGTTCTTGGAGGAATCCAGGCATGGGTTCAGATAGCTCTGACGGTTGAAGTACTGCACCGAGGTGGTATTGGAGGTATCGGTCGGATCCACCAGGCGGAACTGGTTGGCCTCTTTCTCTTTCCCTTCGGCAAGCAGTTTCTTGTAACGAGCTTCCATGGAAATAATCGCCGCACGGGCGTGTGCCGGCATGTCGATCTCAGGGATCACTTCAATCTGGCGCGCCTGAGCATATTTAACGATGTCGATATAGTCCTGACGGGAGAAGAAGCCACCGTGCGGTGCAGGGCCAGAGCCGTATTGTGGCATCAGGCAGGTGGTCTCGCTCAGGTCATGACAACGCTGGCCGCCCACTTCGGTCAACTCTGGCAGGCCAGGGATCTCAATGCGCCAACCTTCGTCATCCGTCAGGTGGAAGTGGAATTTGTTCAGCTTGTAGGCTGCCATTTGATCCAGCAGGCGCAATACGGCGTCTTTGTGGTGGAAGTTACGCGCCACGTCCAGGAAGATGCCGCGGTATTGGAAGCGCGGTGCATCTTTGGCATCCAGTGTCGCAATCTTCTTGCTGCCATCCGAAGGGATTAGCGACAGGATGGATTGCAGGCCATAGAACACCCCAGTCTGATCGAAACCGACAATTTCGGCACCTTTCTCGCCGATCTTCAGTTGGTAGGCACCTGGAACGGCCTGATCGCCTTTGAATGCCGCTGGCTTGATATCCGTCTTGATCGGATAACCGCTCGCCTGGCTCTCAATGCCCAGCAGGGCAAAACGCTCGGCCGCCGCATCCGCCGCTGGCTTGGTCAACGCACTCAAATCCAGCGCCACGCCTTTGCTCAGGTCAATATCCTTCGCATGGACTTTAACTTCCATCGGGGTTGGGATGATTTGCCCACGCAGCGATGCCATCGGCAACACTTTCAGATCCTGGTTCTTGGTGAAGCGGCTTTCCGGGACCATCAGAATGTTGTTGTCATCCTTGGTACGCTTCCACTGATCGCCAGTGAATGGGGCAACAAACTGGTTAATATCATCGGTATCGGTATTCGACAGGATCTTCGGCTGAGCATCGCCGGAAGTGGCATACCAACGCGGTAGGAAGTCGGTGCGGAACAGCTGCCAGTATTCAGCGATAATCGGGATTTCCACCGCCTGATTGGCCGGGAAGCTGGTGAATTTGTCTGTCGGTTCCAGCTTATACAGATCGCCGGTAATGTGGGTGATTTTGAACTGGTCGTTATCAACCTTCAGCGTCTGGCGCGGGCTGTGGAAATAGATCGCCCAATCTTTATCTTTGATTTCCTGATTGCCGTTGGTCAAGGTGATCAGCACCTTATGGCAGGACGCCCAGTCGGCACCCAGCTTGGCACAGTCCACGCCGTGTTCAGCGGCACGGTTGTCCAACATCTTCAGATTGACCTGCAACTGGCTGAGTTGATCAACCACCTGCTGGTTGGCCATGGCAGAACCTACGCTGCCAAAGAGCCCAACGGTAGCCGTCAGGGCGGCGAGAGCACTCATCTTAAACTTGTTCATCTGCAACCTCTTGCGTAATCAGTTGTTGTTTGCGCGAATTTCTTTCCACAGCTTGCCGCATTTGGCGTCATACGCCTGGCCATTGCCGGTATGGGCGGCCTGGATGCAGCTTTGATAATCCAGCACTCGCACGGTTTCCTGCTCAGCAAACTGTTGGTGCTTTTTCTCTTGCTTCAACACGTTCAGCACCGCCTGGCAGGCCTGTAATTTCTCTGGGGAACCTTCCGCGGTATTGATACAGGCGCTGTAGGCCTGGCGCAGTTTGGCATCTTCCGGTGGCGCGGCCGATTGCGAACAGGCGCTAAGCCCGGCAACCGCAGCGATAATCAGCATCAGTTTTTTCATGGTTAAAGTCCTGTGACCTTTCCCCGGCAGCCTGGCCACCGGGGAGCGCATTAGAAGATGGTGAACGGTGCGATAACGATGAATTTGACGTCTTTCTCGTCCTGGAAGATGTTGCCGTAACCGCCGCCCCAGCTTGGGATATCGGAATGGTTGTCATACTGCGTGAAGTGCAGCTTGAACAGAGTGCCTTTGGCGCGCCCGTCCTGCATGGTGTACATCGCATCCAGGCTGTAAGCGCTCTCTCTCACGCGCTGGCTCTGATCGTAAATCGGGTTGGTGCTTGGCTTGGCGTCCCAGGCATAAACGTAGGAAGCTCCGACGGCCATGCCAGGCAGGTTCCAGTTGCTCAGGTCATACATCACGCCACCGAACACGGCTTTTTCGCCGTTGGCGTTAAAGTCGGAACGGTTATCCCACCAGATATCAAGGCGACCGTTTGAGGAAGCATAGGTTGGGGTCATACGCTGCAGGAAGAAGCCTTGGTTACCTTCCGCCTTGACCATGGTGCCTTCCAGACGCCAGTTGAACTGGCCGGTGGTATAACCGAAGGTCAGCGCCTGCAACCACGCCAGGCCATCATAGATGCTGTTCGGATCGCGATTATCACCGATACGGTCTTCTGCGCCGTAGAACTGGTAGCTGGTGGTCATCGGATTACCAGCCAGGTCAAACTTGTAAGACGCCTTGGTGAAATACTGATTCACGTAGCCTTGCGCCTGGCCAAACGCGGCTTCCAGCACCAGGTTGTTCTTGAAATCATACTTGGCACCCAGAGAGTGCAGATAGGAAACGTCGGTTTTGCGATCGTTCTGACGGAAGTCGTCCATCTCGATGTGCCAAGGCGCTTTGTACTTGTTGGTCCACATGTAGGAGAAACTCAGCGCACCTGAATCGCCATAGTCAAAGTTGGCACCGGCTTCAGCACCCTGGTAGGTACCCGGCATAAAGCTCCAGTGCGGGGCCAGCAAGGTTTGCCCGCTTGGCTGGATATAACCGGCACGCGCCCAGACCGGGCCATACTTGAACTTACCGGCCGCTTTATACAGGCTGATACCGCTTTTATCGCCGGAGTAATCTTCGTCATAGGTACGGTTACGGCTGGAGAACGCGATTTCGTTCGGGTGGCCACTCTCGCTGGATTCGGCCATTTCGATGGCGGTGAACGCCGCTACATCGATACCAAACATGTCCGCCGCATAGCCGGAGTTGAAATCCAGGTTGGCGTTCCAGGTAGAGTGAGAGAGGTTGGTTTTAAAATCACCGGTTTCAACGTCTTTGCGATCGCGTTGACGTTGCCAGTAATACACCCCACCGGTCAGCGTAGAATCGTCGATAAACCCAGCCGCTTGCGCTTCTGGGGCCATGACAAATCCGCTTCCTAATAGTGCACCCGCGACAGCGAGCGCCAGCGTTTTACGCTGAGCACCGTGCGTACCCATAAGAAAATTCCTCTTTGACTTTGACTTTAAAGTGCGCCCGCCTGCGTTCACCACTGCCCTGCACGGTCGCTAATAAAAAAACCCTAATCGGGTAAAATTGTGCCGGATGAGAAAATTCACCTCGGCCTTGATACTGTAGCTAGACTATTTTTCGCGACGCGAATTATCAAATGAAAAGTGACAGAGATTTGTCAAAGTATGACAAGGTGCACACATTGATGATATTTCGTTACAATAATGAGCAAGGTCACTATTTATAAATAAATCCCAATAAAATCAGATAATAAAAGCTTAAAAAAGCCAATCCCCTGTGGATTGAAAGGTTTCAGCAAGCGAAAAGCACTGATTTACTCTAAAAATGAGAGCGCTCTACAAATGATATTAATTCGCATCGCGAATATATAAGTCAAGATGATGAAAAATGATACACAGTGACAACCAAGTTATTTCTTAGAAAAAAACAAGCGTGATCACCGCTAACCACAACGCAAGGGAGGATTGGTTTTAGGTGTAAGCGCAGCATGTGTGCACTGGAGGTGCGGAATTTGTAGGGGACGAACATGTTCGTCCCCAGTGGGTCAGGCAGTTAACCCTCCGTCGAGGATCAGGCTCTGTCCTGTCATATAACGACTGTCATCGCCGATCAGAAATACCGCCGCCCTGGCGACTTCACTGGCCTTGCCTAAACGCCGCAGCGGGATTTGTTTGCGCAGCGCCTTCAGCGCCTCCGGTGGGATCGCGTCTGTCATTTCACTGTGAATGATCCCAGGCAGCAGGCAATTCACCCGGATGTTAAAACGCGCCACCTCCAACGCCAGCGACTTGGCCAGGCCTATCATCGCCGATTTGCTGGCAGCGTAGGCCGTTTGCCCCACATTGCCCTTGATCCCCGTTACCGAAGACATCAGTACCATGGCGCCTTCGCCCTGCCCCATCATGGCTGGCAGCAGGTGGCGGTTCCAGTAGAATACGGCATTGAGGTTAGTATCGATCACCTGCCGCCAGCGCTCGCTCGTTTGTTGGATATGCAAACTGTCTTGGGTAATTCCCGCATTATGGATCACCGCCAAAGGTGCTCCAAGGCGAGTCAACAGATCTGGTGCTACCAGGTTCACCGCCTGTTCATCACTGCCATCGCAAATACAGTTTTCCACCCAGCCTGGCAAACCGGCACAGGCCTCAATCACCTCGGCTGAGGGCGATTGATCGCTACGGCAGGTCAACACCACGTTCCACCGTTTGGCCAACTCTTCCACCAGCGCGCGGCCAATCCCCCGGCTACCGCCGGTCACTAATACCCATTGTCTGGTCATGGGCTTATTTTTGCTGTTCGGCCAGAGATTGGCACAGTTCACCCAGCGTCATATTGGGTTTATCGATAAACATTTCGGCACTCAACGTGGCGCCAAATTCACGCTTGGCCAGAACCATCAGTTCGACGTAATCCAGGCTGTCGAGTTTTAGCTGATGCAAGGGCATCTCTGGCGAGAGGTCGTCCATTTCCAGATCTTTGGCGTCACAGATCATTTCGCTGACGGTGAGGTAAACTTGTTGGTACTTTTCCATGGTATATCCTTATGTTATTCACTGACCAACGGCCAGGTTTTCAAGGTGACTGCCGTTGTTATCAGCGGCTGCGAAAGCGTGTTAGCCTGGATCTCCACCCGTAATACCAGGCCGCTGTGTTTATCCCCCATGATCAGCATTGGCGAAATCTGGTAGTACAGCCGCTCTGCAAGGTGAAAATGGGGATCGGGGGTAAAAAGTTGGGCGCTGAAGTGGGTTTCATGGTGTGTCTGCACCACCGGGATCTGCGCGAACACGTCGATCAGCGTCTCGGCAGCCAATTCGGGAAACGCTGCGCTCAGCGTCACCAGCGTTGCCGGGGATTGCACCAACAGCTGAAATAACAACGCATCCAGGAATCCCCAAGTCTGAGTGATATCATAAACCTCTCCTGGAAACCGGCGGGCCAGTGTCATCACTTCAGCCGCCGTCAGCGAGTGTTCCTTCACGCCAGCACTTGATGGCAAAAGTGGGGCCGAAGTCAACGTACTGCTAAAACAGCGTTCCTGCGTGGTACTGTCCAGCAGTGCACCGGTCACCGAGCTTCCCTTGCTGGCTATCTGCAACTGATATGACGTCTGGCACAGCACTGGCTGGCGCAAACGTGCGCGGAAGATACAGCCATCCTGATCCGGCGCTGTAGCCAACAGGGCTGTGCTCAGGTGGCGTTTCATATCCAGCATCGCACGCATCCCATGCACGCTCAGTTGCGCCACACCGATTTTGTGCGCCTGTTGCAGGTCAAAATGGATCGGATTGTAATCGCCAGAAAATGCTGCCCAGGCTTCAGCATCTTGCACGGTGTAAGTGAGATCCATACTCATGCCAGCCCAATCACCAAGGCCGCATTGGCTCCGCCAAATCCAAAGCTCAGATTCAGCGTGTTTTGTAACGCTGCGGAGCGATGCCCCTCACCGATGTAATCCAGATCGCATTGTGGATCGGCATTCGTCAGGTGGCAGGTCGCGGGCATCATCTGATGTTGCATGGCTTGCAGGCAAATAATGGATTCAAAGCTGCCCGCCGCCGCAATAAGATGCCCGGAATAAGATTTGGTGCTGGAAAGCGGTGTGCTAAAAGCGGCTTCACCGAAGGCCAGTTTGATGGCCTGTGTTTCATTCAGATCGTTGAGCGGCGTCGAGGTGCCATGCGCATTGATATAGTCGATATCAGCCGCCGCCAATCCCGCCTGATCCAATGCTCGCGCGATAGTCCTGACCCGGGCAAGCTTGTCTTCGGCTGGGGCAGTAAAATCGACGGCATCGGAATAATTACCATAGCCTTTGATCTCGCCAAGGATAGTTGCCCCGCGAGCCAGCGCGGCTTCTCGTTCTTCCAGGCACAAAACGGCCGCCCCTTCTGACAGCACAAAGCCGTTGCGATCCAGGCTGAACGGGCAGCAGGCCTTGCGGATATCTTCCTGCTCGCTCGCCAACGCTCGAAGGATATCGATGTTCCACACTGCGGCATCGGTACGCAGCGACTCCCCGGCCCCGGCAAGCATCATGGAGGCGCGACCACTGCGGATCACCTCAAAAGCATCACCGATGGCGATCGTCCCGGTCGCACAGGCCGCAATCGGGCTGTTTTGATAACCGCGCAGGCCCCAGAACAGGCTGCACGCCGCCGTAGCCGCATTCGGCATCGACAGGAAACAGCCAAAAGGTGACCCCAATCCCGTGCGCAGATAGCCTTCATAATTCATATGAGTTTCATCCTGCCCCGCCCAGCCGCTGCCCATAATCGTGCCGCACTCCAGCAGATCGTAATAGGCCGCCGGGCTGTCGCCCTGAAACGCCATGCCCATCGCCTCACGGGCCGCGGCCAACACCAGCCGGGCAAAACGCGGCAGGCGACGACGGATCGCAGCAGGAACCCCTTTCAAGCTTGGCTCCTCGTCGATCAGCCCCAGAAAACGCGACTGGATCCCCACGCTGGATTTATCGTAATAACGGTAACCTAGCTGATAATCCATGATCGCTGCCCAGCTTTGCGCTGCATTCATTCCCAGCGGCGTCACCGCCCCGTAACCGGTGACCACCACTCGGCGCGGCATTAAACCTTTATTCATGATTTCTCCTTTCCCTGTCATCTTCTTTTGCCACACCACCGCCCAGTGCCAGCCAGAGTTTCATGGTGGCATTGAGGTAGCTGTACTGCAGATCCGCCAGATTATTTTCAATGGTCAGCAGGGCATCTTCTGCATCCAGCAGAGTCTGGAAAGAAACGGCTCCCGCCTGGTATTGGCTAGTCGCCAGCGCTAAACGCTGCTGGCCTAGCTGCAGATTCTGCTGCTGGTTTTTCCTTTGCTGCTGATAGCCAAGCCGCTGCGTCATGGCGTTATCCACATCGGACAAGGCACTGTAGACCGTGCGACGAAACACAATCGCCGCTTGCTTGACATCCAGATCCGACTTTTCGATGGTGAGTTGTACGGTGTTCCATTCCACAAACGGTAAGGCAGCGTTAGCGCCCAATGTTCTGGCCGGGTTGCTGAACCACTGCTGGAAAACATTACTGGCAGCCCCGAGTGACGCACTCAGCGAAAGCGTCGGATAAAAACTCAGGCGAGCCACATCCGACCCCGCCAACGCCGCGCGCAGCTGGCTTTCCGCCGCTTTCACATCCGGGCGGCGGGCGATAACCTCAACCGGCAGCATCTTGGCTATCGGTACATCCTGGTGGGTGTCCAGAGAAGATCGCTCTACCTGACGATCGGTGGGCGAGCGGTTGAACAGGATGGCCAACGCGTTGCGGGCCTCCTCGCGCTGTTGTTGCAACAGACGCAGCCGGTTTTCACGCTCAATCACCGATTGCTGCGCCTGCAATACATCAAGTTGCCCAGCCGCGCCTGCTGCGAAGCGGGACTGCACCATGTCGAGCGTCTGCTTACTGATTGCCAGCCCGGTCTGCTGCTGCGTGATCTGCTGATTGAAGCTGGCGATCTGCCAGTAATAGCGCGCGGTATCACCGATCAATATCAACGCGGTGTTTTGCCGATCCTGCTCCGAGGCCTCAACCTGCCACTGAGCCTGCTCTCTGGCCCGCGCCAGCTTGCCCCACAAATCCAATTCATAGCTCAGATCCAGCGAGGTGCGGTAAGACTCCGTCGGGGTGGTATTGCTGCGCAGATTTTTTTCATTGCTTGCACCGCCGCTAGCCGCCACGTCCGGTGTCAGGTTGGTATCCGTTAACCCCGCCGCCAGCCGCGCCTGCTGTAGCTGCAATCCGGCAATCGCCAGATCGTTGTTACTGGTCAGCACCCGACCAATCAGTGTCGAGAGTTGTGGATCGTCAAAGCTGTCCCACCAGCGTTGGCTGTGCTGTAAATAACCTGCCCCGCTCTCCTGCTGCCGCCATTCGGAGGGCACAGAAAGCATGGGCTGCTGATAGTCGCTTTTGACTAATGAGCCACATCCCGTGAGCAATAAAGGGAATAACAGTGTCCAGGAAAGTTTGCCCATCATCATTCGCGTGCCAGCGCCTCCGTAGGGTGAAGACGCGCTGCATTTCGCGCAGGGAAAAAGCCAAACCCCAGGCCGATCAGCGCCGAGAACCCGCAGGCCAGCACCATCGGTGGCCAGGTAAAGATCATGGAAAACTCCTGCGTTACCCAGGAGAAAATCACCCCGGCCAGCCCGGCACCAATAATGCCAATCAGCCCACCCAGCGAGCAGATCACCATCGCTTCGATCAGGAACTGGCGCATAATATCCGCAGGGCGCGCCCCAACCGACAGGCGGATGCCGATCTCATGGGTTCGTTCAGTCACCGATACCAGCATGATATTCATCACGCCAACGCCCCCCACCAGCAGGGAAATTCCGGCGATGGCGGTGATTAGCAGCGTCATGGAATCCGACGCCTTACGGATGGCCTGCGTCATCTGGTCATTGGTCTGGGTGAAAAAGTCACGCTGGCCGTGCGCCTGTTCCAGTAGCCTTTCTACCCGGCCTTGCACCTCGTTCAGTGAAATGCCGTCGTTGACCCGTAAGGTTATCGACTCGATCGGCATATCGCCGGACATCCGCTCCAGCAGCGCGGTGTAAGGCATCCACGCCCCAAGCATCATGCCGCTGAACTTGCCGCCTTTACGCTCGGCAATACCGATCACCCGGTAAGGCGTACCCGCCAACTGGATGATCTCCCCCTCGGGCACCTCATCCGGTTCAAACAGCGTGGCGCGCAGTTCTGGATCGATGATCACCACCGGTTCACGCTCGTCCAGATCGCGTCGGGTAAAGCCGTTGCCGGAGAGGAAATGCAGGCCCTGCACGCGAAAATACGCGTTGCTGATGCCGGAAATCGACACCATGGCCTGCTTGCCTCCACGTACCGCTTTTACCGTATTGCTGACCACTGGTGATACGCTATCGACATAAGGTTGCTCCGCCAGCAGTTCGACATCGGACACCGTGAGCGCCCGCGCAAAATCGGGACGGAGATTATCCCAGCCTAGTCCTGGCCGTATCTCCAGCGTACTGGTGCCCAGCTGGCTGATTTCATTCAGAATACTTTGCCTAGCCCCTTCCCCGACCGCCATGGATGACACCACCGAAGAGATACCGATGATGATACCCAGCATCGATAGAAAGGCCCGGGCGCGGTGCCCCAACAAAGCCCGCCAGGCCATCTTGACGGCCTCTTTCACACTTTGCCAAAACCGTGTACGGCCAGTAGCCACAGCAACCGGCAGCGCTGGCGGGGTCTCCAACGGCGCGACGGCATAGTTGGCCTGGTCGGAAATAATCTCACCGTCGCTGATTTCAATGATGCGCTGCGCCTGATTGGCGATATCACGATCGTGGGTCACGATAATCAGAGTGTGTCCTGCCTGGTGCAGTGCGTGCAGGATCCCCATTAGCTCCTGGCCACTGGCACGATCGAGCGCTCCCGTCGGTTCGTCAGCCAGAATGATTTCCGCCCCGTTCATCAGTGCCCGGGCGATACTGACCCGCTGTTGCTGCCCACCAGAAAGTTGAGCCGGTTTGTAATGGATACGCTGCTGCAACCCAAGCCGGGTCAGTAAATACTCGGCCCGTTGCTGACGCTCAGCCGTCGGCATCGCCGTATACAGAGCCGGAATGGCGACGTTTTCAGCGGCGCTGAGGTACGGCATCAGATGATAGCGCTGGAAAATAAACCCAATGTACTGGCTGCGTAATTGAGCCAACTGTTCGCTACTGGCCTCTGGGGTGGAAATTCCCTTGATGGACATCTCCCCCTGCGTCGGCTTATCCAGGCAGCCGATAATATTCATCAGCGTGGATTTCCCCGATCCGGAAGCGCCAATGATCGCCACCATTTCTCCCCGCTGAATAGTGAGTGAGATAGATTTCAACACCGCTACCGTCTGCAATCCGGACACGAAATGTCGGGAGACGCCACTCAGGGCGATCAAAGGATCACTATGTTCAGCCATGATGATCGCTTCCCGGCACCGAGGAGCTCAGCACCACGCGATCTCCCTCGTTGAGCCCTTCTTTGACTTCGGCAAACTGCCGGTCATTAAGCCCAATACGGACCCAGCGTAGCTCAAGCTGCTTGCCATTCATCACCTGCACCTGATAGCGGTCAGCATCCCGCTGTGCGCCAAAGGCGGCAACCGGCACACGCAGGATATTCCTGGCCTGTTCGGTGATGATAAACACCTGAGCAGTCATTGAGGTTCGTAGCAAACGCTGGGCGTTGGCGATCACAAATACGCCGTTGTAATACACCGCAGAGGCTTGTTGGCTGGAGGAAGTCGCAAGGTTGTCGTCCAGCAAGGCCTCCCCAGGCGCATCCTGGATCGAGCCCATCACACTCTCATAGCGCTTTTTCGGATCGGCAACCACGTAAAACCACAGTGGCTGCCCAACGCGAACCTTGAGGATGTCCGTTTCTGATATGCGGGTATGCACTGACATGGTGTCGACATCCGCCAATACCAAAATAGTGGGTACGGTTTGAGAAGAGACAATGGTTTGCCCTTCTTTGGTGACAATCCCCAACACTTCACCATCTATCGGCGCGACAATTCGGGTAAAGCCCAGGTTGGCACGGGCCGTTTCCAGCTCCATCTGCGCCTGAACGATTTGGGCATCATTCACCTTTAGCTGGGCGACCTGCGTCTGGAGCTGGGCCTGGGCTTTCTGCAACTCACTCTTTATGCCGGAACCTTCGCGATCCATTCTGCGCTGCCGGGTCAGTTCCTGCTGATACTGTTTGAGCATCGCCTGAGTGACCTGTTTCTGCGCCTGAGCGCTTTGTAATGCCGCTTCCGATTTCCGCAGCGCATTCTGCTGCAACGTGGGATCAATTTCTGCCAACAGTTGCCCGCGAGTGACGCGATCCCCCTGTTTCACATACAGCTTTTGCAGTTGCCCGTTGACCTGCGCCCCGACGCTGACTTGCAGCAACGGTTTAAGTACCCCGGTAGCCAGCACCGTTTTCTCAATATCACCGCGGGTAATTTCGGCAGTATTGAGGGCGCCATCTGATGTTGGCGTCATGGCATACCAGACAACCGCACCGCTCACTGCGGCCAATGCCAGCACAGCCATCAGCAGCTTCGTCCCTGTCATTTTAATCTTCATGAGTATGCTGCCGCTGTCAGGTCTGGTTGCGGTGCGAACAGGGTATCAACCTGCTTCATTCTCCCATTGTCCATGCGATAAACCCGATCAAACATCGACAGCACGCTTTCGCTGTGTGTCACGGTGATCAGCGTTTTGTGCTGTTCACGACAATGGGCCAGCAAGGTCATCATCACCTGATGCGCCGTATTTTCATCCAGGTTGGCCGTCGGTTCATCCAGCACCAGCACCGGGCAGTTACTGTACATTGCCCGTGCCAATAACAGGCGTTGGCGCTGTCCCAGGGACAATCCGGCATGGCTTTCACGGATCAGGGCATTAAGGCCACCCGGCAGTTTTTCTACTACCGAGTGCAGATTCAGCCCCTCAAGGGAACGCTTAATCCGCTGGTGTTGGTGCTCATCCACGTTCTCATCAAACAACGTGATGTTCTCTAGCACCGAGGCATTGAACAGAATATCTTCCTGACTTTGCAGGAAGAACAAGGTGTGTATCTGCCGATAATCGACCGGCTGACCATCGACCACCACCTCACCTTGCTGTGGAGCCATCAGGCCGGTCATCACTTTCAGTAATGTGCTTTTGCCCGTCCCCGACTCACCGACAATGGCAATCCGTTGGCCGGGTTGCAGCGATATCGACAAATCATGCAGCACCGGCAGCTGTGCATCGTAGGCAAAGACAATATGGCGAAAACTCAACCGAGCGCTGAACTGCGGGAGCGTCTTGGGAGCAACTTCATGCTCTGACCTGGAAGGAAACAGATCCCGCGCACGGGTATCGATGACGTGCAGCTGGTTCTTCTGCAAAATGGCGTAGAATATTTTGGTGATATACGAGGTGAAAATCTCCCGCACAAAACTGTAGGCGAAAAACTCCCCCAGCGTCAGGACACCCTTTTTCAACAATGGCAACGCCAGCAGCATGAAAAACACCATCTCCAGGCTGCCGATCAGCTGATACAGGCTGCTTTTGACCTGCTCATAGATCCTCTGCTGCTGTTGGCAGGTAAACAGAGAGAGCGCGTAGCGGGCAAACACGCTTTTGCGCTGGCTATCCAGCCCGGCGGATTTGATGGTGGAAAAACCCTGAATGCTTTCCAGAATAAAGTCGCTTTGCTCCGCCGTTTTTACCTGCAACTGCTGGGTATAATAGCGATCGCGGTAGATGGCCCAGATGCTGATCAATCCCATTAGCGTAACGCCAACGCCAGAGACCATCGCCAGCAGCGGGCTCATGTAACACATGACGCCTAACGCGATAGCGCCGATAATCCAATCGGTACGCAGGCCGTTATCCAGCTCGATCTTGATGCCGGACGCCAACTGCCAGTTGGAAAAGCGGCTGAACACGTCGCCCGGTGCACGTTTGGCAAAGAAGTTGAGCGAATTACTGAGTAACCGCGAGAAACCGGCTACGCTGTTGACCACCACAAAACGTTTGATAAACCGCTCCGTGACCCAACGCACGGCGAAGGCCAGTAGGGTAGAAACAAAAAATGCCAGCAGGAAATAGAAATACGGAAAGTCGGCGTCACCCGCCGAGGAGTAAACCTGATTGATGGCGCTGCCCACCATCGTCGGCATGATGAACAGGGTTAAGGAAATCAGAAAGGCCAGCACCATCAGCCGATAGATACCCGGCATCCTGGCAGTCTCTTTCAGGCTCATGCACTCCAAGGCTTTGAAACCCGTACCGCGCTTTTTATCCGCCTTTGCCTGGGAAGCGGGTGGGCTTTCACTGTCCAGCACCAGCGCGTAGCCGCTGATTTCCAATTTTAATGCATCGATGGGCAACAGCTGCTGACCTATCGCCGGGTTCATCACGCAAACATAGTTGCCCTGGCGGTACGCCAACAGCACATAGTGGCTGGCACCATAGTGTAAAATGGCAGGCAGCGGCAGCTCCGCCAGCTCACCATGATCGAAAATCACCGGGTAAGCGGGTATGGCCAGCTCAGAGAGAATGGTACATAACGTGGTCAACGAGGTGCCGTGCTGCGACGCAGGATAGCGTTCACGCAAGTTCTCCAGCGGGGCATCGATGCCCTGCGTCTGCGCCAGCATGGCGATGCAGGCCAACCCACATTCATTGGTTTCACCTTGAAAAACCTGCGTCGGGATTATCTTTTCCATGATCTGACTTCTTCAATTTCCAGATTATTCATTGATAAAAAATAACGAATGCGCGTGCCATAACAGCCAGTCTTCAGGATGCCGGGCTATCGACGTTTCAATGATTTCCGGCAGCCTGGCTTTCAGGCTGCGAGCCTGCACCGGCGGCTCGATATGGATTTTTAGTTCCTGGTCGTAATACAGGTAATAAAAAACCACCTGTGCCGATAACGCACGGGCAATACGTATCACTCCGCTGTGCAAATTGGCTGGGCGATCGAAAAGCCGACAAGGTAGTTTTGCCGTTGCTGCTGTATTGGTATTGACGGTGTAATCGGGGGTGATATCAGGGAAGATCATGATGTTCCGCCGATGATCCGCTGCCTCCATGATCGCCGCCATCAGGTTGCCGGCAATTTCTCGGCTATCGTCATGGATAGAACAATATGAAAGATTGACCTTCCCTAGCTGGCGGACTTTTTCCTGATAGATTTCCACACTGCTGGAAACGATCACCGTTGCCTGACCTGGGAAAGCCGCTCCCCCAACCATTCCAGCCAACACATCGGAAACCATATGCAACGGAGCCAGCACCACCGGCGAACCGGCTTGATGCAAAGGCTCCACCACGGCATTCAACTGCGCTTTACAACGCTCCATCTGAGCCTGTATCTGTGGGTTTTGCCCATAGGTAGCAGCCAGATCCAATAGCCGCCGGCGATAGCTCAAGCCAGCAAAGTCCAATTTACGGCTATCACCAAGCAAGCACTGCTTATTGGCGGCGGCCACAAAAGCACGCCTGCGCTCCCCTCGGTCGCCTAGCCGAAACCTTCTGCCCCACGCCGCCAGCACAAGAAACCAACGATAATCACCGTGCTGCAATAGCCAACAGGCGACACTTCTCTGTGCTTTGCGCAAGGGCGCCATACTACGCATCAGCGTTGCCAGGCTATTTCGCCATGCCAGATAGGCCCACACAGCAAAGAAACGCATTAGGGCTCCAGCGGTTTGTCATGCTGTAACAACGACAGCAAGTGGTCAGCAAACTCGGGGAACTCACGATCCTGCAATGCCAGCCATTTCCTGTTGACGATAAAGCTCGGTGTGGCGTCGATGTTGTAATAGCGGGTGACATCGGTCATATAGCTCAGCAAAGCTTTAACCTGCGGGGTCTGGCTAACACGGGTGTACTCCGCGAGATCGATGTTTTGTTCCTGAAGCCAGATATCACGACTTTTAGGGTTACTCAGATCGATCTTGTCACGGATAATCGCGTCGTAGGCGCTCTGACGGTGCAGCGGTTCAATGCCCATCACCGTTAACGTCGCAAACAATGAGGAAAAGCTGGCCAAACCATTCATCTGCTCATTATTGATATGCAAACGGATCAACTTGCTCCCGGCAGGCATCCGCGCTTCCAGCTTATCTATGTTTTCTTCATTCAGGGCGCAGTAATGGCAACCATAAGAGAAGAGTTCGATAAGGGTATTGCCTTCTTCGATCGGACTATTGTTAACATTGTTATTATCGAAAGCGACCAGGCTTTGCTGTTCGTCATTGGTGTTCAATACAAAATAGTGAAAATAGGCTGTCGTCATGAGTGATGAAACAATAATAACCACTAACGTATACAGCGTAATAAACAGAGGGGTTCTGAACATGAAAAACGCGTCCTAAAAGTGCCAGGCAATTAGCTTTATCGTTGCAAAACAGGCTGACACGAAAAAATCGCATCAGCACTGAAATAAACGCTGAATAATGATCCATGCTTACCCGCCCTTACTGGACACAGGCTTGAGCGTGACTCGGGCTCAATAACCATCTTTTCAAGGGTAGTAAGGACAGGGACAACTGGACACCGTTACTCAGTATTACTTCTCAATGATACCGCAATTGGCCAAAGCGGTAAGCTTAGAGTCCTGGCTGATGACTTTACCGGTTTTATCGGTGCAGGTCGTTACCATATTGCACTTGAAACCAGAGGCGACATATTTGGTAGAACAGGTTTTGCAGGTACCACCGACGATTGAGTTTGCTTGAGAAACAGTAAGCTTTTTCACAACATAATCCTTATATAGTGAGTATAAATCAGCCTTGGAATTATCTATCTCGATAGAAAAAAACCATGCTTAGTATAAAGGCACAATAAACTATGCCTTTATTAAAGCATGCTGACTTTTATTATTTACCATCCTGTATTTTCGGCAAGAATAGCCGAACAACTAACTCAGATCAATAAATTTGTGGCTAATACGCAGAGCGAGAAAATATAAGTATAAGTGGTCGCAACCTTCCGTTATTTCGATATTTAGTAATAGGAATAAGCCAAGATGAACGACTCAAAATTTATGCAATATTAAGTGCGATTCAGATAAATCCGGCGAGTTTATTACCACAATTTCACTATGGGTATGGAGTTGCAGTTAAAAGAACGCAGGCCAAGTGATCACAATCAGGGGCAGTAAGCGGAAAGGGAAACGGCATGAAGAGAGGATTCAGAGTAAAGCTGGAGATGTCTCTTGACCAGAAGATCCGATCAAGAGACAAACAGACAAAGAAACGCGCTAGGCTTGGCTAAGCTTAAGCACCAATCTTGGCCCAGGTATCACGCAGGCCTACGGTGCGGTTAAACACCAAGCGATCGGCCGTAGAATAGCGGCTGTCGGCGCAGAAATAGCCTTCACGCTCAAACTGGTAGGCTTTCTCCGGCTGGGCAGCCGCCAGGCTTGGCTCGACAAAGCCTTGCTTGATAATCAGCGATTCCGGGTTGATGGTGGCGAGGAAGTCCTCAGCCGCCGCCGGGTTAGCCACGCTGAACAGACGATCGTACAGGCGAATTTCTGCCGGTAAGGCGTGTGCCGCAGACACCCAGTGGATCACGCCTTTCACCTTGCGGCCATCGGCAGGATCTTTGCTCAGCGTATCTGGATCGTAGGTGCAGAAAATGGTGGTAATTTCACCCTCTGCATCCTTCTCTACGCGCTCAGCCTTGATCACATACGCATTACGCAGGCGCACTTCTTTGCCCAGCACCAGGCGTTTGTACTGCTTGTTGGCTTCTTCACGGAAGTCTGCACGATCGATATACACTTCGCGGCTGAATGGCACTTCACGGCTGCCCATTTCCGGCTGATTCGGGTGGTTAGGCATGGTCACCATTTCCACGTCTTGCGACATGTTCTCGATGATCACCTTCACCGGATCCAGCACGGCCATGGCGCGCGGTGCGTGCTCATTCAGATCGTCACGAATACAGGACTCCAGCGCCATCATCTCGACGTTATTGTCCTGTTTGGTGACGCCGATACGCTGGCAGAACTCGCGAATGGAGGCGGCCGTATAGCCACGACGACGCAGGCCGGAAACGGTTGGCATACGTGGGTCATCCCAACCTTCAACGATCTTCTCGGTCACCAGCTGGCTCAGCTTGCGCTTGGACATGATGGCGTATTCGAGATTCAGGCGTGAGAACTCGTACTGACGCGGATGGCAAGGGATGGTGATGTTATCCAGCACCCAATCGTACAGACGGCGGTTATCCTGGAACTCCAGAGTACACAGCGAATGGGTGATCCCTTCCAGCGCATCGGAAATGCAGTGGGTGAAATCGTACATCGGGTAGATGCACCATTTGTTGCCGGTCTGATGGTGTTCCGCAAACTTGATGCGGTAGATCACCGGATCGCGCATCACGATAAACGGCGAGGCCATATCGATTTTGGCGCGCAGGCAAGCGGTGCCTTCGGCAAACTCGCCGTTACGCATCTTCTCAAACAGCGCCAGGTTCTCTTCAACCGTGCGGGTACGGTATGGGCTGTCTTTGCCCGGAGCCGTCAACGAGCCACGATATTCACGGATCTGCTCGGGAGAAAGCTCGTCAACATAAGCCAGGCCTTTGTTGATCAGCTCAACCGCATACTGGTGCAGTTGATCGAAATAGTCCGAGGAATAACGAACGTCGCCGCTCCAGGTAAAGCCTAACCACTCCACATCGTGCTTGATGGAGTCGACAAATTCGATGTCTTCTTTTACCGGGTTGGTGTCATCGAAGCGCAGGTTACATTGGCCCTGATAATCCTTGGCGATACCAAAGTTCAGGCAAATGGACTTGGCATGGCCGATATGCAGATAGCCATTAGGCTCCGGTGGGAAACGTGTATGAACCGACGTATGCTTCCCTGATGCCAGATCTTCATCAATGATCTGACGGATAAAATTGGTTGGGCGGGCTTCTGCCTCACTCATGTCACTATTCCTCAAATGCAAAGCGCTACACATATAACCTTCTATGTTCCAATAAGCCGCGCCCAGAAACAACCGTTATTCGTCAAGTTCCCATGGTGCAAAAACAAAAAAAGCGGGAAAAGATCGCTCTTTTCCCGCTGATACTGCTTACCGCCCGTTTAACGCCCGGGCGAAGCCAGGGTTAAACCCAACTTATTTCTGGATCTCGAACAGCTTGGTCTGGCCAGCAACCACATTGCCGGTTGCCAGCGCCGTCAGGCCAGCATAGTCATCAGCATTGCTGACCACTACCGGGCTGATCATCGAGCGCGCATTGGCGTTCAGGTATTCCAGATCCATTTCCAGGATAGGCTGGCCTGCTTTCACCTCAGCACCCTCTTCCACCAGGCGTTTGAAGCCCTGGCCGTTCAGCGCCACGGTGTCGATACCCATGTGCACGACGATCTCCGCGCCCTTGTCTGTTTCCAGGCAGAAAGCGTGATTGGTGTTGAAGATCTTCACCACGGTGCCATCAGCTGGCGCCACGACGGTTTTATCGGTTGGGCGAATGGCCACACCGTCACCGACCGCTTTGCTGGCGAAGGCTTCGTCCGGCACCTGATCCAGAGCAACCACTTCACCGGTTACCGGCGCCACCAGCGCTTCCAACACGGTTTTAGTAGCGTTAGGTACAGCCTGCGGTTTAACTTCTGCCGCAGCGGCTGCGGCGGCTGGAGCAGAGGCTGCCGCTACCGGGCCTGCTGCAACCACTTTGGTCATCGCACTGGCAATCAGTTCGGCACGAGTCCCGACGATTACCTGCACGCTTTGCTTGTTCAGACGGATCACGCCAGAAGCACCCAGGCGTTTAGCCAGAGCATCGTTCACCAACGCAGAATCTTTGACGTTCAGACGCAGGCGGGTGATACAGGCATCGATCCCGGTCAGGTTGTCAGACCCCCCGATGGCACTCACATAGCGACGAGCCAGGGTAGTGGTTTCATCTTCGTTCTTACCCGCAGCGGTATCCACGTCATAACCGTCGGTTTCGTCACCGGCAACGGCCAGTTCACGGCCTGGGGTCATCAGGTTGAATTTTTTGATGGTGAAGCGGAAGACCACGTAGTAGATAGCGAAGAACACCAGGCCTTGCGGGATCAGCATGTACCAGTGGGTCGCCAGTGGGTTACGCGTTGACAACGCCATATCCACCAGACCGGCACTGAAGCCAAAACCGGCAATCCACTGCATGCTGGCTGCGATGAACACGGAGATACCGGTCAGAACGGCATGGATCACATACAGCACTGGAGCAACGAACATGAAGGAGAATTCCAGCGGCTCGGTGATCCCGGTGAAGAAGGCAGCGAACGCCCCCGCCATCATGATACCCAGCACTTTCGCTTTGTTCTCAGGACGTGCGCAGTGGTAGATGGCCAGTGCTGCACCCGGCAGACCGAACATCATGATTGGGAAGAAGCCTGCCTGGTAACGACCGGTGATACCGACAGTGGCTTTACCCGCTTCAATAGACTGCGCGCCACCCAGGAAGTTAGGAATATCGTTAATACCGGCAACGTCAAACCAGAATACCGAGTTCAGCGCATGGTGCAGACCGACCGGAATTAACAGACGGTTGAAGAAGGCGTAGATACCGGCACCGGCAGAGCCGAGTTTTTGGATGTGCTCACCGAAGCTGACCAGACCGTTGAAAACCACCGGCCAGATGTACATCAGGATGAAGGCAACCAGGATCATCAGGAAGGAGATCAGGATTGGCACAAGACGACGGCCGCTGAAGAACGACAGCGCTTTCGGCAGTTCAACACCGCTGAAACGGTTGTAGACTTCGGCAGAAATGATACCCACCAGGATACCCACGAACTGGTTCTCAATTTTGCCAAAGGCGGCTGGAACCTGATCGAGAGGGATCTTCTGAATCATGGACACGGCGGCAGGTGAACACAGCGTGGTCACTACCAGGAAGCCGACAAAACCGGTCAGTGCAGCAGCACCGTCTTTGTCTTTGGACATACCGTAAGCCACACCAATGGCGAACAGGACCGACATATGATCGATAATGGCCGAACCGGATTTGATGAACAAGGCTGCCAGAGCATTGTCCCCACCCCAGCTAACCGGGTCAATCCAGTAGCCGACGCCCATCAGGATGGCCGCGGCAGGCAGTGTGGCTACCGGAACCATCAAGGCCCGACCCACCTTTTGTAAATAACTAAGAATGTTCACCTTTTCCCCCTATTCGTCCGATGCCGGACCCTATTGGCAGTTTATTGAGATAACTCACTACCTTTTTAGAAATAACGCTTGGCACGTATCACTCATGCGGAGTGTAAAAAAATTATTTCGTATCGCAAATTAAAACCTCCTTTTTTGTGACAAATGTCACCAAAAAGTAGTGTTAAACTGCCACATTGCTAGCCATCGCACAAAACTTATTTTATCATTCAAAAAATCAACGGACAGTAATCCCGAATACCAGCTTCACAAAGCTGAGTTACGCTTTAAGCTACGGTTGTTGCCCGTACCAGTATTGACACAGTTTATTCTACCTAGAGGTGTACGATGAGACTTATCCCACTACAAGACACTACTCAAGTCGGCAAATGGGCCGCACGCCATATCGTTCAGCGTATCAACGCCTTCAAACCGACCGCAGAACGCCCGTTCGTCCTTGGCCTGCCAACCGGTGGCACCCCGCTGGAAGCCTACAAACACCTGATCGCGATGCACAAAGCCGGTGAAGTCAGCTTCAAGCACGTCGTGACCTTCAACATGGATGAATATGTTGGCCTGCCGCAGGAACACCCGGAAAGCTACCACACCTTCATGTACCGCAACTTCTTCGACCACGTTGATATCCCACGTGAAAATATCAACCTGCTGAACGGTAACGCAGCAGACGTTGATGAAGAATGCCGTCAGTACGAAGCCAAAATGAAATCCTACGGCAAAGTTAACCTGTTCATGGGCGGCGTAGGCTTCGATGGCCACATTGCGTTCAACGAACCAGCGTCTTCCCTGGCTTCACGCACCCGTATCAAAACGCTGACCGAAGAAACCCGCATCGCCAACTCCCGCTTCTTCGACGGTGACGTAAGCCAAGTGCCAAAATATGCCCTGACCGTCGGCGTAGGCACCCTGCTCGATGCGGAAGAAGTGATGATCCTGGTCACCGGCCGTGGCAAGGCACAGGCGCTGGAAGCCGCAGTGGAAGGCAGCATCAACCACCTGTGGACCATTAGCTGCCTGCAGCTGCATGCCAAAGCCGTGGTGGTTTGTGACGAACCGTCCACCATGGAACTGAAGGTGAAAACCGTTAAGTATTTCCGCGAGTTGGAAGCGGAAAGCGTTAATAGTCTTTAATTTTTTGCAGGGGGCTACATGTTCGCTTTAACCCAATGCCGGATTTTTACCGGCCATGACGTGCTTGATGACCATGCGGTAGTGATTGCTGATGGCCTGATTGAACGAGTCTGCCCACTGGCCGAACTGCCAGCAGGCATCGAAACGCGCGATCTGGGTGGCGCCATCCTAGCCCCCGGTTTTATCGACGTGCAGCTTAACGGCTGCGGCGGCGTGCAATTTAACGACTCACTGGAAGCCATCTCGGAAACCACGCTGGAAATCATGCAGCGCGCCAACGAGAAATCCGGCTGTACCAGCTATCTGCCAACGCTGATCACCTGCAGCGACGATTATATGAAGCACGGCATCAACGTGATGCGCGCTTATCTGAAGAACCATCCCAATCAGGCCCTTGGCCTGCATCTGGAAGGGCCGTACCTGAGCCTGGAGAAGAAAGGCACCCACAACCCGGCGTTTATCCGCAAGCCTACCAGCGAGATGATCGACTACCTGTGTGCCAACGCCGACGTGATCAGCAAAGTGACCCTGGCGCCAGAAATGGTGGAACCTCACTTTATCAAACAGCTGAGCGACGCCGGTATCGTGGTGTCCGCTGGCCACTCCAACGCCACTTACGATCAGGCACGCGTGGGTTTCGCCGCAGGCATAACCTTCGCCACCCATCTGTACAATGCCATGCCGTACATCAGCGGCCGCGAACCGGGCCTGATGGGCGCGATCTTCGACACGCCAGAAGTGTATACCGGCATCATTGCCGATGGGCACCACGTGGCCTGGGCGAGTATCCGTAACGCCAAGCGGGTAAAAGGTGATAAATTGGTGCTGGTCACCGATGCTACTGCACCAGCAGGCGCGGATATCGATCAGTTTATTTTCGCGGGTAAAACCATTTATTATCGTGACGGCCTGTGTGTTGACGAAAACGGCACTCTGAGCGGCTCCGCACTGACCATGATCGAAGCGGTGCAAAACAGCGTAGAGCATGTTGGTATCGCACTGGACGAAGCGCTGCGCATGGCGACGCTCTATCCGGCTCGCGCTATCGGTGTCGAACAGCGTTTAGGCACCATCGAAGCCGGCAAGGTCGCCAACCTGACCGCCTTTACCCGTGATTACCAAATCACCAAGACCCTCGTTAACGGCAACGAGGTTTAATCCATGAACAGCGAGTAGAATTATTGATGAGCACTGGCGGACAAGCACAAATAGGGAATGTTGACTTAGTTAAGCAACTTAACGGCGCAGCAGTGTATCGCCTGATCGACCAGCAAGGCCCGATCTCGCGCATTCAGATTGCCGAACTCAGTCAGCTTGCCCCCGCCAGCGTCACTAAAATTACTCGCCAACTGTTGGAGCGCGGGCTGATCAAAGAGGTCGATCAGCAAGCCTCCACCGGTGGCCGCCGTGCCATTTCCATTGTCAGTGAAACCCGCAATTTCCACACCGTTGCCGTCCGCCTGGGCCGCCATGATGCCACCATCACCCTGTACGATATGGGCGGTAAGTCGCTCGGAGAGGAGCACTACCCTCTGCCGGAACGCACCCAGGAGACACTGGAAAACGCACTGCTCAACGCCATTGCGCAGTTTATCGAAAGTTACCAACGCAAACTGCGCGAACTGATCGCCATTGCCGTGATCCTGCCTGGCCTGGTCGATCCGGCGTTAGGCGTAGTGCGCTATATGCCGCACATCAACGTCGATAACTGGGCGTTGGTCGATCATCTTCAGCAACGCTTCAACGTCACCAGTTTTGTCGGCCACGATATCCGCAGCCTGGCCTTGGCGGAGCACTACTTCGGGGCTACCCGGGATTGTGAAGACTCCATTCTGGTGCGCCTGCACCGGGGCACCGGCGCCGGGATCATCGTCAACGGCAAAATTTTCCTCGGTAATAACGGCAACGTGGGGGAGATTGGTCATATTCAAATCGATCCCCTCGGCGAACGCTGCCACTGCGGTAACTTCGGCTGTCTGGAAACCGTGGCGGCCAACGCAGCTATCGAACAGCGCGTACGCCACCTACTGACTCAGGGCTACCCAAGCAAAATGACGCTGGACGACTGTAGCATCGCCGCCATCTGCAAAGCCGCCAATCGCGGAGATTTGCTGGCCAGCGAAGTGATCGAACACGTTGGCCGCTATCTGGGCAAGGCGGTAGCCATCGCTATCAACCTGTTCAACCCACAAAAAGTGGTGATCGCCGGTGAAATCACCGAAGCGGACAAAGTGTTGTTACCCGCCATCCAAAGCTGCATCAACACCCAGGTGCTGAAGGATTTCCGCAGAAACCTGCCCGTGGTCACTTCCGAACTCAATCACCGTTCAGCGATCGGTGCTTTTGCCCTGGCTAAACGGGCAATGCTCAACGGTGTACTTCTCCAACGGCTGCTAGAAAGTTAAACTGCCTGTTTGGCAGGGATGCACTTCTGGCTTTTTTGCCCTGCCGTTCATCATGAGACCAGCAACAATGACTATCAAAAACGTGATATGTGACATCGACGGCGTGCTGCTGCATGACAATACCCCGATCCCTGGAGCCGATCTGTTCCTGGCTCGTATTCAGGAACAAGGGATGCCGTTGGTGGTGCTAACCAACTACCCTTCGCAAACCGCCCAGGATCTGGCCAACCGCTTTGCCGCCGCTGGCCTGGACGTGCCAGAAAGCGCGTTTTATACCTCAGCGATGGCGACGGCCGATTTCCTGCGCCGCCAGGAAGGTAAAAAAGCCTATGTGGTGGGTGAAGGCGCACTGATCCACGAACTCTACAAAGCCGGCTTTACCATCACCGATATCAACCCGGATTTCGTGATCGTGGGTGAGACCCGTTCCTACAACTGGGACATGATGCATAAAGCGGCCTTCTTCGTGAACAACGGGGCACGGTTTATAGCCACTAACCCGGATACCCATGGCCATGGTTTCACACCAGCCTGTGGGGCTCTGTGTGCGCCGATCGAGAAGATCACCGGCCGTAAGCCGTTTTATGTCGGCAAGCCTAGCCCGTGGATTATCCGCGCCGCACTGAACAAGATGCAGGGACATTCGGAAGAGACGGTCATTATCGGGGACAACCTGCGCACCGATATTCTGGCAGGCTTCCAGGCCGGGCTGGAAACCGTGCTGGTGCTGTCTGGCGTCTCAACGCTGAACGATGTTGAATCCATGCCATTCCGCCCGAGCCATATCTTCCCTTCCGTGGCGGATATCACTATTTTTTAAGCAGCAAGCAATGGCCCCTCACCCTAACCCTCTCCCACAGGGAGAGGGGACCGATCGAGTTCGTTGATCGCTTGACGTAATACCTTACCGTTTTTGTTCTTACCCCCTACTTTCCGAAGTCGTACAAGCTAATCAAGACCTCCGGACAGCTCCCTCTCCCTGTGGGAAAGCGGACCGATCGAGCTCATTGATCGCTTGACGTAATACCTTACCTTTCTTGTTCTTACCCCCCACTTTCCGAAGTCGTACAAGCAAATCAAGACCTCCGGACAGCTCCCTCTCCCTGTGGGAAAGCGGACCGATCGAGTTCGTTGATCGCTTGACGTAATACCTTACCGTTCTTGTTCTTACCCCCTACGTTCCGAAGTCGCACAAGCTAATCAAGACCTCCGGACAGCTCCCTCTCCCTGTGGGAAAGAGGACCGATCGAGTTCGTTGATCGCTTGACGTAATACCTTGCCTTTCTTGTTCTTACCCCCCTTCTTTCCGAAGTCGCACAAGCTAATCAAGACCTCCGGACAGCCCCCTCTCCCTGTGGGAAAGAGGACCGATCGAGTTCGTTGATCGCTTGACGTAATACCTTGCCTTTCTTGTTCTTACACCCTACTTTCCGAAGTCGCACAAGCTAATCAAGACCTCCGGACAGCTCCCTCTCCCTGTGGGAAAGAGGACCGATCGAGTTCGTTGATCGCTTGACGTAATACCTTACCGTTCTTGTTCTTACCCCCTACTTTCCGAAGTCGCACAAGCTAATCAAGACCTCCGGACAGCCCCCTATCCCTGTGGGAAAGCGGACCGATCGAGTTCGTTGATCGCTTGACGTAATACCTTACCTTTCTTGTTCTTACACCCTTCTTTCCGAAGTCGCACAAGCTAATCAAGACCTCCGGACAGCTCCCTCTCCCTGTGGGAGAGGGTTGGGGTGAGGGAAAACATCGATCATCGAAACGCCAGAAAATTTATCCCACACTCGCCTCATTCGACGAAAAATTAGATATTATTCAATTTTTGCCGCTTAAAATTGAACATCCACTAATTTTAACACCCCACCCCAAGACTATTTTTCAGCGTAACGCTAAATCGCTTGCATACACCTCAGCTTTTGACGCATTTTCATTATCAGAAGGCAGCAAAGCCGCACCGTTGAATTTACATGCAGGCGCGCTGTACATCACATCACCGCCATAAAATGTCGTTAGGAGAGTTTGTATGTGTTCTATTTTCGGTGTGCTCGATCTGAAGTCCGATCCGGTTGAATTGCGTAAAAGAGCGTTGGAACTGTCACGCCTGATGCGCCATCGCGGCCCAGACTGGTCCGGCGTTTACGCCAGCGATAAAGCCATTCTGGTTCACGAGCGCCTGTCGATTGTTGACGTGAATAACGGTGCCCAACCGCTGTACAACGCTGCGCACACCCACGTATTGGCGGTTAACGGTGAAATTTATAACCATCAGGCCCTGCGTCAGCAGTTGGGTGAGCATTATCAATTCCAGACCGGCTCCGACTGCGAAGTGATCCTGGCGCTGTATCAGGAAAAAGGCCCGAACTTCCTGGACGATCTGCAAGGTATGTTCGCCTTTGCCCTATACGACACGGAAAAAGACGCTTACCTGATTGGCCGCGACCACCTCGGCATCATCCCGCTGTATATGGGGCACGATGAGCACGGCAACCTGTATGTCGCTTCTGAGATGAAGGCACTGGTGCCGGTCTGCCGCAGCATTAAAGAGTTCCCGGCGGGCAGCTACCTGTGGAGCCAGGACGGTGAAATCCGCGAATACTACCAGCGTGACTGGTTCGACTATGACAACGTCAAAGACAACGTCACCGATGCCAACGCCCTGCGCAACGCACTGGAAGAGTCGGTAAAAAGCCACCTGATGTCCGACGTACCTTACGGCGTGCTGCTCTCCGGCGGGCTGGATTCCTCGGTGATCTCTGCCATCACCAAAAAATATGCCGCACGCCGGGTAGAAGATGATGAGCGCAGTGAAGCCTGGTGGCCACAGCTGCACTCCTTCGCCGTCGGGCTGGAAGGTTCCCCGGATCTGCGTGCGGCTCAAGAGGTCGCTAACCACCTTGGCACCGTCCACCATGAAATCCACTTCACGGTGCAGGAAGGCCTGGATGCCATCCGCGATGTGATCTACCACATCGAAACTTACGATGTCACCACCATACGCGCCTCCACGCCGATGTATCTGATGTCACGCAAGATTAAAGCGATGGGCATCAAGATGGTGCTGTCTGGCGAAGGGGCGGATGAAGTGTTCGGCGGCTACCTGTACTTCCATAAGGCGCCAAATGCCAAAGAATTCCACGAGGAAACCGTGCGTAAACTGCTGGCGCTGCATATGTACGACTGTGCTCGTGCCAACAAAGCAATGTCTGCCTGGGGTGTAGAAGCCCGCGTACCGTTCCTGGATAAAAACTTCCTGGACGTGGCGATGCGTATCAACCCGCAGGATAAAATGTGCGGCAACGGCAAGATGGAGAAGCACATTATTCGCCAATGCTTCGAGTCTTATCTGCCCGCTAGCGTAGCCTGGCGCCAGAAAGAGCAGTTCTCCGACGGTGTCGGTTACAGCTGGATCGATACGCTAAAAGAAGTCGCTGCCAAGCAGATTAGCGATCAACAGCTTGAAACGGCACGTTTCCGCTTCCCGTACAACACGCCAAACAGCAAAGAAGGCTACCTGTACCGCGAGATTTTCGAAGAGCTGTTCCCGTTGCCGAGCGCAGCGGAATGTGTCCCTGGCGGCCCTTCCGTAGCCTGCTCGTCGGCAAAAGCCATTGAATGGGACGAATCCTTCAAAAAGATGGACGACCCATCAGGCCGTGCCGTAGGCGTACACCAGTCAGCCTATAAGTAAACCGTCACCGTTTTACCTTCGGCGGGCCTGATGGCCCGCTTTTTTGTGGATGTTTTCAACCGTTAACCCTCCGAACTGCCGTTTTTATCACCATACTGTTCACAACCCAGACAAACAACCCGCCCAGTCGCTTTTTCGGGAAAAAACTAGTTGACGCAAATCGGCCATATACGCATAATGCGCCCCGCAACGCCGATGAAGGTTGAGCGAAAAAGATGGCTACGTAGCTCAGTTGGTTAGAGCACATCACTCATAATGATGGGGTCACAGGTTCGAATCCCGTCGTAGCCACCAATCTTTTTTGCGGGAGTGGCGAAATTGGTAGACGCACTAGATTTAGGTTCTAGCGCCGCAAGGTGTGCGAGTTCAAGTCTCGCCTCCCGCACCATTTTCTTTCATCGTCGCGCATACAGCAGGTGGGGTATCGCCAAGCGGTAAGGCACTGGTTTTTGATACCAGCATTCCCTGGTTCGAATCCAGGTACCCCAGCCATCTTCCCAGATGGAGCGCTGTAAAAAAGTTAATTTGCTATTGGGGTATCGCCAAGCGGTAAGGCACTGGTTTTTGATACCAGCATTCCCTGGTTCGAATCCAGGTACCCCAGCCATCTTTTCAGGATGGGGCGCGGTAAAAAAAGTTAATTGTGTTATTGGGGTATCGCCAAGCGGTAAGGCACTGGTTTTTGATACCAGCATTCCCTGGTTCGAATCCAGGTACCCCAGCCATACAACATAGTTGACAAGCAACAAAAAGTAGTAAAAATGGCTACGTAGCTCAGCTGGTTAGAGCACATCACTCATAATGATGGGGTCACAGGTTCAAATCCCGTCGTAGCCACCATGCTATCTGCTTTACAATTGGGGTGTCGCCAAGCGGTAAGGCTCTGGTTTCTGATACCAGCATACCCAGGTTCGAATCCTGGCACCCCAGCCAAATTTAGAAAAGCTCGCTTCGGCGAGCTTTTTGCTTTTCTGAGTTTGGATAAAATGGGCGCAACATGCGGCGCCCCATGTCATCACAAACCTAATGCATACTTCAGCGCCCGCTCTTTCAGCTTGCCCGCCCTTTCCGCTACCATCAGTGCCAGATTGCGCGCCACGCCCAGCGGAGCCAGGTTATTGCTGAAGGCGGTATAGAACAGATCCATGCCGCTTTGCATCAGCAGGTTATCGGTGCGACGACGGCGCTGATAGCGCATCAGCACCTCTTCACTCGCCCAATCCTCTCCCTGCTCCCGGGCGTCGCTCACGATCTCCAGTAATGCATCCACATCACGATAGCCAAGGTTCACCCCCTGCCCGGCCAGCGGATTGATGGTATGTGCAGCATCGCCGAGCAACACCAGCCCTGATTGCACATAGCGTTGTGCGTGGCGGCGCACCAGTGGGAAAGATCCGGCGGCATGAGCCTTCACCGTGCCCAAGCGGGATGGGAAAGCCACCGCTATCTCTTGTTCGAGCTGTGCCATAGGTAACGCCTGCAACTGGCGAATACGCTGCGGGCTGTCATACCACACCAGCGTTGCCCACTGGTCGTACAGCGGCAGGAACGCGCGTGGGCCAGAGGGGAGGAATTGCTGCCAGGTCACATCCTGCTGCGGTTGGTCGGTTTCCACGGTGATCAACATGCAAGACTGGCGATATTGCCAACCGCTGGTGCCAATCGCCGCCAACTTGCGTACCTGTGAGTGAGCACCGTCGGCACCCACCACCAAACGCGCCTGTAGGGTCTCTGACGAGCTTAACGTCACCTGCCATTGGTCATCCGCTCGATGCATCGCCTGCAGCCTGGTGGGGCAGTACAGCGTTAAATTCTCGCATTGTGACAACTGCTGCCATAGGGCGAGCTGCAATATACGGTTCTCGACCATAAAACCCAGCTCTGGCAGCCCAAGCGTTGCGGCATCAAATGCCACCCGTGAGGACTCCCATTCCCAGGTTTCCAGCCTGCGGTAGGGTGCCGATCTCATCTGCAACACCGCAGGCCAGGCATCAAGCTGCTTCAACAAGCCAACGGAGGTGCAGCCAATAGCGGAGATCCGCAGGTCCGGCGGGCTTTGGGGATCGAACGTATCGGGAGCCTCGTGCTCTAACAAAGCGACCGACAATCCGGCGCGAGCCAGCCCCAGCGCGGCAGCAGCTCCCACCATCCCGCCGCCAACCACCACGGCATCAAAGCGTTTTTGAGAAGTGTTCATTTTGGCTATACTTTTGGTTAATTAGGCATCTTGGCTCAGTGTACCGGATTTTTAATCCGGCTTCAGGTCGCATGCTACTGCCACTTCGCTGGTCACCAGCGCGCCAAATGATTACAATGGCCTTCCTGCATGGCGCGTAACGCAATTTTCTCTCCGCACTGAGTAATGGCAAGTCAATGACGAAAAAACTACATATCAAAACCTGGGGCTGCCAGATGAATGAGTACGACTCATCGAAAATGGCAGATTTGCTGGGAAGCACACACGGCTTCGAGTGGACTGAAAACGCTGAAGAAGCGGATGTGTTGCTGCTCAATACCTGCTCGATCCGCGAGAAGGCGCAGGAAAAGGTTTTCGCGTTATTGGGCCGTTGGAAGCAACTGAAAAAGAACAACCCCGATCTGATTATTGGCGTCGGCGGTTGCGTTGCTTCGCAGGAAGGGGAACATCTGCGCCAGCGCGCGCCCTGCGTTGACATCGTTTTTGGCCCACAGACATTGCATCGCCTGCCGGAGATGATCAACCACGTGCGCGGTTCGCATAGCCCGATCGTGGACATCAGCTTCCCGGAAATCGAAAAGTTCGACCGCCTGCCGGAACCCCGTGCCGATGGGCCAACCGCCTTCGTCTCGATCATGGAAGGCTGCAACAAATACTGCACGTTCTGCGTGGTGCCTTACACCCGCGGTGAAGAAGTCAGCCGCCCAAGCGATGATGTCCTGTTTGAAGTCGCTCAGTTGGCCGCCCAGGGCGTACGTGAAGTGAACCTGCTGGGCCAGAACGTCAACGCCTATCGTGGCGCAACCTTTGATGGTGGCATCTGCTCATTTGCCGAACTGTTGCGCCTGGTGGCCTCCATCGACGGCATCGATCGCATCCGCTTTACCACCAGCCACCCGATTGAGTTCAGCGACGATATTATTGCGGTGTATGAAGATACGCCCGAGTTGGTCAGCTTCCTGCATCTGCCGGTACAAAGCGGTTCAGACCGCATTCTGACCATGATGAAACGCGCCCACACGGCGCTGGAATACAAAGCGATTATCCGCAAGCTGCGTCAGGCACGGCCCAATATCCAGTTCAGCTCTGATTTCATTATCGGTTTCCCAGGGGAAACCCAGGCCGACTTTGAACAGACCATGAACCTGATTGCCCAGGTGAACTTCGACACCAGCTTCAGCTTTATCTACTCTTCGCGCCCAGGCACTCCAGCGGCAGACATGGTTGACGACGTCAGCGAAGAAGAGAAAAAACAACGTCTGTATCTGCTGCAAGAACGGATCAACCAGCAGGTGATGCAGTTCAGCCGCCGTATGCTTGGCACCGTGCAGCGTATTCTGGTCGAGGGCACCTCACGCAAGAGCTTGATGGAACTCTCTGGCCGCACCGAATGCAACCGGATGGTCAACTTTGAGGGCACCCCAGATTTGATCGGCCAGTTCGTCGACGTCGAGATTACTGAAGTGTTAACCAATTCTCTGCGCGGTACCCTGGTCCGCACCGAACAGCAGATGGAACTGCGCGTGCACCAATCCCCTCAAGCGGTGATTGCACGTACCCGTAAGGAAGATGAGCTGGGCGTCGGTAGCTACCAACCCTGATCGCCCCGCCACCTTGGCATTTTCCTTTTTCTCTGCCGGGCAGTCATTGTCCGGTAATTTTGTTTTTTTATTTTGATTATGAGGCGACACAATAATGCAACTCCCACACTGCCCGAAGTGCAATTCCGAATACACCTACCAGGATAACGCCCTGTTCATCTGCCCTGAGTGCGCCCATGAGTGGAGCGACAGCGCGGCCGTTGAAGATGCCGATACCCTGATTGTCAAAGATGCCAACGGTAACCTGCTGGCCGATGGCGATGCGGTGACCGTGGTCAAGGATCTGAAGGTCAAAGGCAGCTCTTCCATGTTGAAGATCGGCACCAAGGTGAAGAACATCCGCCTGGTCGAAGGCGATCACAACATCGATTGCAAAATCGACGGCTTTGGCCCGATGAAGCTGAAATCCGAATTTGTGAAGAAGAGCTGATTTCCGCTGTTAACCTGCTGTTGGGCCAAACTATTTGGCCCAATTCTGCCCCCTCCCCCCTTGAATTCCCTTCGCTGCGCACAGATAGATCAGAGGTAAACTTGCGCCAGTGCGGTACACCATGAATAATTCAGGGTAGAGCTGTTCGGGGGTTGCCCTGAATGCCCGCGCTGAAATCGCGTTACGTGACATCAACCAGGCCCTGTTGAGCCTTGAGGAATCGTTTGAACGTCGCAACACAAGAAATCCTGTTGGAGCCCGCAGACAACCAACGCCTGTTGAGCCTGTGCGGCCCGTTTGATGACAACATCAAACAACTCGAACGTCGGCTGGGGATTGAAATCAACCGCCGTGACAACCGTTTCAAGCTGGTCGGTAAAAACCTGTGCGTGGTTGCCGCCGCCGATATTTTGCGCCATCTGTATGTGGATACCGCGCCGATCCGTGGCGTGACCCCAGATATCGATCCGGAACAGATCCACCTGGCCATCAAAGAGAGCCGGGTGCTGGAGCAGGTGGCAGACAGCGTGCCGGATTACGGCAAATCGGTCACCATCAAGACCAAGCGTGGCATGGTGAAGCCCCGCACGCCTAACCAGGCGCAATACATCGCCAATATTTTCGCCCATGACATCACCTTTGGCGTTGGCCCGGCGGGTACCGGTAAAACTTATCTGGCAGTTGCCGCTGCGGTAGACGCGCTGGAGCGCCAGGAAATCCGGCGTATCCTGCTGACCCGCCCGGCGGTTGAAGCGGGTGAGAAGCTGGGCTTCCTGCCGGGGGATCTGAGCCAGAAAGTCGACCCATATCTGCGCCCGCTGTATGACGCCCTGTTTGAAATGCTGGGCTTTGAACGCGTGGAAAAACTGATCGAGCGTAACGTGATAGAAGTTGCGCCGCTGGCCTACATGCGTGGCCGTACGCTGAATGATGCCTTTATCATTCTCGATGAAAGCCAGAACACCACCATCGAACAGATGAAGATGTTCCTGACGCGTATCGGTTTCAACTCGAAAGCGGTGATCACCGGCGACGTGACCCAGATCGACCTGCCACGCAATCAGAAATCCGGCCTGCGCCATGCGGTGGAAGTGCTGTCTGAGGTGGAAGAGATCAGCTTTAACTTCTTCCACAGCGAAGACGTGGTGCGCCATCCGGTAGTCGCCCGTGTGGTGGTCGCCTATGAAGCCTGGGAAGCCGCCGAACAAAAACGCAAAGATGCCATCGCCGAACAACGTAGACGTGAGGCACCGGTTGCCTCCGAACAGGAAACACCATGAGCCAGGTTATTCTGGATTTACAAATTGCCTGCGCCAGCAGTGAAGGATTACCGGATGAAGCCACCTTCCAGCGCTGGCTGGAAGGAGTATTGCCACAGTTTCAGGAAGAAGCCGAAGTCACCATCCGCTTAGTGGATGAGGCGGAAAGCAATGAGCTGAATCTGACTTATCGTGGTAAAGACAAGCCCACCAACGTGTTATCATTCCCGTTCGAGGCACCGCCGGAAATCGAACTGCCGCTGTTGGGTGATTTGATTATTTGCCGTCAAGTGGTTGAACAGGAAGCGGTTGAACAACAGAAAGCGCTGGAAGCACACTGGGCGCATATGGTTGTTCACGGTAGCCTTCATCTGCTAGGGTATGACCACATCGAAGACGATGAAGCCGAAGAAATGGAATCTTTGGAAACCGAGATAATGCAGGAGATGGGTTACCCAGACCCTTACCTCGCGGAAAAAGATCCCACCTGATGTTAGCTGAGCACCCCGCAGCCCCGATTGGGGCTGTCGCTAATTTTGATAACTCAATAGAGTGATATTAACTAAAACGCCATGAGCGACGACCATTCACAAAGCAATGACAGCCCCAGTCCCAAGAAGGGGTTCTTTACTCTTATCCTTAACCAGCTGTTCCACGGTGAACCTAAAAACCGTGGCGATCTGGTAGAGCTGATCCGTGATTCCGAGCAAAACGACCTGATCGATCCCGATACCCGTGACATGCTGGAAGGCGTGATGGATATCGCCGAGCAGCGCGTACGCGACATCATGATCCCGCGCTCCCAGATGGTGACGCTCAAGCGTAACCAAACGCTGGAAGAGTGCCTGGACGTGATTATCGAATCCGCCCACTCGCGCTTCCCGGTGATCAGCGAAGATAAAGATCACATCGAAGGCATTCTGATGGCCAAGGACCTGCTGCCGTTTATGCGCGCAGACTCCGAGCCGTTCAGCATCGACAAGGTGCTGCGTACCGCCGTGGTGGTACCGGAAAGCAAGCGGGTTGACCGGATGCTGAAGGAGTTCCGCTCCCAGCGTTATCACATGGCGATTGTCATTGATGAATTCGGCGGTGTCTCTGGCCTGGTAACCATCGAAGACATTCTGGAGCTGATTGTCGGGGAGATTGAGGACGAATATGACGATGAGGAAGATCGTGACGTTCGCCAACTGAGCCGCCACATGTTCACCGTGCGGGCGCTGGCGCCGATCGAAGACTTCAACGACATCTTCGGCACCCATTTCAGCGACGATGAGGTGGACACCATCGGCGGCCTGGTGATGCAAGCCTTCGGCCACCTGCCAGCGCGCGGGGAAACCATTGAAATCGAAGGTTACCTATTTAAAGTTGCGATGGCCGACAGTCGACGTATCATCCAGGTTCATGTCAAAATTCCGGACGATGCCCCGCAACCGAAACTGGAAGAATAACTTACACATGGCTAAAGCCTCATTACTTGATCGCCAGTGGGTTCGCGCCCTACTGGCGCTTTTGACCGGTGCCTGTGGCACGCTGGCCTTCTCCCCTTACGATATCTGGCCTGCGGCCATTGTCTCGCTGTTCGGCCTGCTGGCCGTGACCCTCAACCGCACCACCAAACAATCCGCCCTGCTCGGTTTCTGCTGGGGTATGGGGCTGTTCGGTAGCGGCGTGAACTGGGTTTACGTCAGCATTGCCGATTTCGGCGGTATGCCGTTTGCCATCAATATTTTCCTGGTCGTGCTGCTGGCCGCCTATCTTTCGCTGTATACCGGGCTGTTCGCCGGTTTGCTGACGCGGATCTGGCCACGTACCACCTGGTGGCGGCTGGCCATTGCCGCTCCGGCCCTATGGCAACTGACCGAGTTCCTGCGCGGTTGGGTGCTGACCGGTTTCCCCTGGCTGCAATTTGGTTATACCCAGATCGACGGTCCGCTGAAAGGCATTGCGCCATTGCTCGGCGTGGATGCGATCACGCTGCTCTTGATGTCCCTCAGCGGCCTGCTGGTATTTGCCCTCAATCAGCGGCGCATCACCCCGGCGGTCATTGCTATCGCCATGCTGTTGCTGCCTTGGCCGCTGCGCCAGATCCACTGGTTTACGCCGCAGCCGGATAAAGCGGTGAACGTGGCCATGGTGCAGGGCAATATCGAGCAGTCGATGAAGTGGGATCCGAAGGCGTTGCTCAGCACGCTGCAAACCTATCTGGATGAGAGCCGTCCGTTGATGGGCAAAGCACCGATCATCATCTGGCCGGAGTCCGCCATTCCCGATGTGGAGAGCAATCAGAACGGTTTCCTGACCATGATGGACGATCTGATGCGCGCCAAGAACAGCAGCCTGATCACCGGCATTGTAGACGCTCGCGCCACCCCACAAGGCAATCAGTTCTTCAACAGCGTGATCGTGCTTGGGGAGGAAAAGCCTTACAGCTACCCGGCAGCCAATCGCTATGACAAACATCACCTGGTGCCCTTTGGTGAGTTTGTGCCGTTGGAAACGCTGCTGCGCCCGTTGGCTCCGTTCTTCGACCTGCCAATGTCTTCGTTCAGCCGTGGTGACTATGTGCAACCCCAGCTCAGCGTGCGCGGTTACAACCTGACGGCTGCCATCTGCTATGAAATCGTGCTGGGCCAGCAGGTACGCGACAATTTCCGTCCGGATACCAACTTCCTGTTGACCGTGTCCAACGATGCCTGGTTCGGCCACTCCATCGGCCCATGGCAGCACTTCCAGATGGCGCGTATGCGTTCATTGGAACTGGGCAGGCCATTGCTGCGTAGCACCAATAACGGCATCACCGCCGCCGTTGGCCCAACCGGCGAAGTGTTGGCATCCATCCCACAGTTCACCCGTAAAGTGCTGGAAGTGAAGGTGACCCCAACCACCGGCGTCACGCCGTATGCCCGCTTTGGCTCTGCGCCAGTGTGGATCATCACCGTGCTGCTGGGCGCCATCGCGCTGCTCATTAGCTGGCGCCGCAGATAAGTTCTCTTTGGGCACGGTGCCTTACCGTGCCCGCTTCATTTCATGTTGCCCCTTCCCTTTTAATGTTTCTGGCATGCTCCTTGCTTTAATTACCCTGTAGAACGTTGCTGATTTACTTTAACTGACATCTTGACGCATCCGTGCACAACTCCAGCGCAAGACTCGCACCCAAGTGGTGCACCAGGGGTTTATTGCATTCATTTGGTGCGCGTGATGTCGCAAAAAATGAAACATCTTGGTTTCATCTTGTTCACAATCGGTTATTTTCTATCGTAAATCGGCATTAGGACTATCTTTATAGCTCAGCCGTATTAACTCGCCCTCCCTGAGTGCGGGCAATCACAACAGCATAGGAGTTGGACCATGCAAATGCGCAAATTGGCGTTATCGTTACTGCTGATCGGGATGGCGAGTAGCGTAGCCCATGCGGAAGAACTGACCGGTACGCTGAAGAAAATCAAAGATAACGGCGTGATTGTTGTTGGCCACCGTGAATCCTCAGTTCCGTTCTCCTACTACGATAATCAGCAGAAAGTTGTGGGTTACTCCCAGGATTATTCCAACCAAATCGTTGATGCCATCAAGAAGAAATTGAACGAGCCTAATCTGCAGGTGAAAATGCTGCCGATCACCTCGCAAAACCGTATTCCACTGTTGCAAAACGGCACCTTCGATTTTGAGTGTGGCTCCACCACCAACAACCTCGAGCGCCAGAAACAGGCGGCATTCTCTAATACCATTTTCGTCGTCGGTACCCGTCTGCTGGTCAAGAAAGGCTCCGACATCAAAGACTTTAAAGATCTGGCCGGTAAGGCCGTGGTCGTCACTTCAGGCACCACTTCCGAAGTGTTGCTCAACAAGCTGAACGACAAAGATCAGATGAAAATGCGCATCATCAGTGCCAAAGACCACGGTGATTCCTTCCGCACTCTGGAAAGTGGCCGTGCGGTGGCGTTTATGATGGATGATGCCCTGCTGGCAGGCGAACGCGCCAAGGCCAAACAGCCGGATCAGTGGGAAATCATTGCCACTCCGCAGTCTAAAGAAGCCTACGGCTGCATGATGCGTAAAGACGATCCACAGTTCAAAAAGCTGGTGGATGAAACTATCGCTCAAGCTCAAACCTCTGGCCAGGCTGCCAAATGGTTTGAGGTCTGGTTCAAACAGCCAATCCCACCCAAAAACCTCAACATGAACTTCGATCTGTCTGACGACATGAAGCAGTTGTTTAAAGAGCCGAACGACAAAGCACTGAACTAATCTAAAAAGATCAAGCCAGCCCAGCTGGCTGTTGTAGATGACCGTAACAGGACAGACAGGTATGCGGGGGGCCGTTCCCCTCCCGCATTCTTTCCTAAACACGACTCGGGGCACACCCAAAAGCCAGCATGACTGGCGTGCGCCACGACTGCACGGTCATCAAGTTGTAAGGTGTTCTGCACCTGTTAAACGGAGTTCGTTATGTCAATAGATTGGAACTGGGGTATCTTTCTGCAGCAGGCCCCGTTTGGGAATACCACCTACCTGGGCTGGATCTGGTCCGGCTTTCAGGTTACGGTCGCCCTCTCCGTCTGTGCATGGATTATTGCCTTCTTTGTCGGTTCACTGTTCGGTATTTTGCGTACCGTACCCAACCGTTTTCTCTCCTCACTAGGTACCTGTTACGTCGAACTGTTCCGTAACGTGCCGCTAATCGTGCAATTTTTTACCTGGTATCTGGTGATGCCGGAGCTGCTGCCAGCCGATATCGGCATGTGGTTCAAGAGCGAGCTCGATCCCAACGTACAATTCTTTGTTTCTTCCATGCTGTGCCTTGGGTTGTTTACCGCCGCACGCGTTTGTGAACAGGTACGTGCTGCAATCCAATCCCTGCCACGCGGCCAACAGGCGGCCGGGCTGGCAATGGGCCTGACGCTGCCACAAACCTATCGCTATGTGCTGCTGCCCAACGCCTATCGGGTGATCGTTCCGCCGATGACCTCGGAAATGCTCAACCTGGTAAAAAACTCCGCCATCGCCTCAACCATCGGGCTGGTGGATATGGCCGCTCAGGCCGGGAAGCTGCTGGATTACTCCGCACACGCCTATGAATCCTTTACTGCCATCACCCTCGCCTATGTCGCTATCAACGCCGTCATCATGCTGTTTATGCGTATTGTCGAGAAGAAAGTGCAGTTACCTGGCCATATGGGGAGTAAATAATGTACCAATTTGATTGGGGATCGATTGTCCCAAGCTTCCCGTATCTGCTGCAAGGGCTGGTCGTCACGCTGAAAATCACCGTGACGGCTATTGTGTTCGGTATCCTCTGGGGCACCGTTTTGGCGGTGATGCGCCTGTCGCCGATCAAGCCGATCAGCTGGTTTGCGGCGCTGTACGTCAACCTGTTCCGCTCCGTACCGCTGGTGATGGTGCTGCTGTGGTTCTATCTGGTGGTTCCAAGCTTATTACAACAAGTTCTTGGGCTGTCACCGAAAACCGATATTCGCCTTATCTCGGCTATGGTAGCCTTTTCGCTGTTTGAAGCCGCCTACTACTCGGAAATTATCCGGGCAGGCATTGAAAGCGTCTCGCGCGGTCAGTCCTCTGCCTCGCTGGCGTTGGGTATGACCCAGTGGCAATCGATGCGGCTGGTGATCTTGCCGCAAGCGTTCCGCGCCATGGTGCCGCTGCTGCTGACCCAGGGGATCGTGTTGTTCCAGGATACCTCGCTGGTGTACGTACTTAGCCTGGCCGATTTCTTCCGCACCGCTTCAACCATTGGTGAGCGTGACGGTACGCAGGTGGAAATGATCCTGTTCGCCGGTTTGGTCTATTTTGTTATCAGTCTCGCCGCCTCGGCGCTGGTAAGCTATTTGAAGAAAAGGACGGTTTGATGATATCCCTGAAAAATGTTTCTAAGTGGTACGGTCACTTTCAGGTTCTGACCGACTGCACCACCGAAGTCAAAAAAGGCGAAGTGGTGGTGGTCTGCGGTCCTTCCGGCTCAGGCAAATCAACCCTGATTAAAACCGTCAACGGGCTCGAGCCGATCCAGAAAGGCGATATCGAGGTTAACGGTATTCAGGTCAACAACAAGAGCACCAACCTGGCGCAACTACGCTCCAAAGTGGGGATGGTGTTCCAGCATTTTGAACTGTTCCCTCACCTGTCGATCATTGAAAACCTGACGCTGGCGCAGGTTAAAGTCCTCAAGCGCGACAAGGCCGCCTCACGCGATAAAGCCCTGAAACTGCTGGAGCGCGTGGGCCTGTCGGCACATGCCGAAAAGTTCCCTGGGCAGCTCTCTGGTGGCCAGCAGCAGCGTGTGGCAATTGCCCGTGCGCTGTGTATGGATCCGATCGCCATGCTGTTTGATGAACCCACCTCGGCGCTCGATCCGGAAATGATCAACGAAGTGCTGGACGTCATGGTCAAATTGGCACAGGAAGGGATGACCATGATGGTAGTGACCCACGAAATGGGCTTTGCCCGTAAGGTGGCCCATCGGGTGATCTTTATGGATGAAGGGAAGATTGTGGAAGACACCAATAAAGATGACTTCTTCAACAACCCACAGTCAGAACGTGCCAAAGACTTCCTGGCCAAAATCCTGCATTGATGTGTCAGATGCGCCCTGGCCCCGGGGCGCATCAATAGTGCTTGTTTCTGCCATCATTTCCCCCGATCCTCAGAGTCCCCACCATGAACTGTAAGTTGCGGCTTGCAAGACTGTGGGTAAAACAATAACGCTGAAGGAGAAAGTGATGTCCCGCCCTATTATTATCGATTGTGATCCAGGTCTTGATGACGCTATTGCCCTTGCCATGGCACTACGCGCCCCTACGTTAGATGTTAAAGCCGTCACCACTTCCGCCGGTAACCAAACACCGCAAAAAACCCTGCATAACGCCCTTGGACTGCTGACGCTGATGCAACGGCAAGATGTTATGGTCGCAGGCGGTGCCGCCAAGCCCTTGATGCGCGATCTGGTCATTGCCGATTACGTGCACGGTGACACCGGTATGGGCAACACCCATCTGCCAGTACCGGATTTTCAGCCTGTAAAGCAAACTGCGGTCGAGTTGATTGCCGATCTGCTGCGTACCAGCCCAGAGCCGATTACGCTGGTAGTAACCGGCCCGATGACCAATATTGCCTTGCTGCTGTCACAGCACGCAGAGCTGAAAAGCAAGATTGAACGCATCGTGTTTATGGGCGGTGGGCTGAATGCAGGCAACACCACGCCGGTGGCCGAATTCAATATCTACGTCGATCCGGAAGCGGCCGAAATCGTGCTGCAATCCGGCGTGCCGCTGACCATGGCCGGGTTGAACGTCACCCATCAGGCATTGGTGTTACCGCAGGATATCGAACGCATCCGCAGCATTAATAATCCGGTAGCGGCAGCGGTAGCCAGCATGCTCGATTTCTACCTGCCGTTGTACCTCAGCCACCCGCGTGGCCTGCCTGGTGCTGCCATGCATGATCCTTGTACCATCGCCTGGCTGCTGGCCCCGGAGCTGTTTGAAAGCCGTGAGTTGTGGGTGGGTGTGGAGACCCAGGGTCAATACACCGTGGGCATGACGGTGGTGGATGAGTTTGGCCAAAACGGTAAATCGGCCAACGTCGAGGTGTTGACCCATATCAACCGCCAGGGCTTTATCGATCTGATGGTTGAGTGCGTTTCACGTTATTAAATTTCCCCTCACCCTAACCCTCTCCCACAGGGAGAGGGAACCGATCGAGCGGGCCTGAAAATACGGTGACGCACCTTGGATGAGAGGACTTGTTGATTTTTCTGCGTAATTCCTTTATTCCCAACTTCCCGAAGCAGCACGAACCAACCAAGCGCTCCAGACAGATCCCCCCAGCACCTGAACACAACTCCGAACCCGCTTTTTACCGCTACGCCGAAGCCTCTGATAGGTGGGGATTATGCAGGTTAGCCGACCGTTGAGCGCAAGGATGCGCGATTGCGAGCCCCCATGGACGGGTTTACGGCGTGTCGGCGTTCTGCATAATCCCCATCTGTAACATCCATCGTCACAGCTATTTAACCTAACATCTCTGCCAATATATCAAGGCTCAAACGGCCGGCGTTGGAACTGATCGTGGCCGCACTTCGGGCACAAAGGCAGCACTTCCGGCGTATAGAAAGCCAGATGGTGATGGCATTTCTCACACACCAGATTGCCCAGCCCGACCACCTCACCGCTGTGGTAGACGCCATGATGGCTGACATCTTTAAACACCTCACGCCACTCCAGCTGGGTTTTATCGGTGATATCCGCCAGTTCCTGCCACAGGCTTTCCTTAATTACGCGCATAAACACGCTGTCGGTGAATTCCTCCCGGCTCTCCTCATAACTGCGGGCGAACTCTTCCAGATCGCGGCGCACCGCCCGGGTCAACTGCTCCACTTCCGTACGGCTGAGTTCCTCCACCTCGTTCAAACGTTTCTCAGCGCTGGCGACCAATTGGTCAATGTCTCGCTCACCGTTCTTTAAACGTTCCGTCAGCGACGTCACCAACTCGCGGTAATACTGAGCAACCTTGTTCATAGCTTCTCCTCGATGAACTACTGCGACAGGACTTCTCCCCTCAAACTACTCGTTATTATTTTAGTCGTAAATCACTGATGTGGCTTGGCTAGGTGAGGTTTTGGCAGATTGTGAGTCACATCATGGCACAGATATTTTTTTAATACGTCGAGTCGGGCCGCTTGGTGTTGTTGCTGGCGGGTCTTATCAGCTATGCTATGCAGATCTATAGATACTCACAGAATGCTACGGATGTAGCTGTTACACACCTACAGGACCATCGGCCGCCATGCAAGAGCAATACCGCCCCGAAGAGATAGAATCGAACGTACAGCTTCACTGGCAAGAGAAGCAAACTTTCAAGGTTACCGAAGACGCCAGCAAGGAAAAGTATTACTGCCTATCCATGCTGCCATACCCTTCTGGTCGTCTGCACATGGGTCATGTTCGGAACTACACCATTGGCGACGTGATCTCCCGCTACCAGCGTATGCTGGGCAAAAACGTGCTGCAGCCAATTGGCTGGGATGCGTTTGGCCTGCCAGCCGAAGGCGCGGCGGTAAAAAACAAAACCGCACCGGCCCCTTGGACCTACGACAACATCGAATATATGAAGAACCAGCTGAAACTGCTGGGCTTCGGCTATGACTGGGACCGCGAGATCGCCACCTGCGATCCTGACTACTACCGTTGGGAACAGTGGTTCTTCACCAAGCTGTACGAAAAAGGCATGGTCTACAAGAAGACCTCGGCGGTGAACTGGTGCCCACACGATCTGACCGTGCTGGCCAACGAACAGGTTATCGACGGCTGCTGCTGGCGCTGTGATACCAAGGTTGAGCGTAAAGAGATCCCACAGTGGTTTATTAAAATCACTGATTACGCCGATCAACTGCTCAACGATCTGGACACGCTGGAAAGCTGGCCAGAGCAGGTGAAAACCATGCAGCGCAACTGGATTGGCCGTTCCGAAGGGGTAGAAATCACCTTCGACGTTGCCGACAGCGCTGAGAAAGTCACCGTTTACACCACCCGCCCAGACACCTTTATGGGTGCGACCTATGTCGCCGTTGCCGCTGGTCACCCGCTGGCACAGCAGGGCGCGGTCAATAACCCGGCGCTGACAGACTTCATCGACGAATGCCGCAACACCAAGGTTGCCGAAGCCGAAATGGCCACCATGGAGAAGAAAGGCATGGCCACCGGCCTGTTTGCCATTCATCCGTTGAGCGGAGAGAAGTTGCCAATCTGGGTCGCCAACTTCGTTCTGATGGAATACGGCACCGGCGCGGTAATGGCCGTCCCTGGCCACGATCAGCGTGACTGGGAGTTCGCCACCAAATACGATCTGCAGATCAAACCGGTCATTTTGAACCTGGACGGCAGCAAGCCAGACGTCAGCGCCGAAGCGATGACCGAAAAAGGCACCCTGTTCAACTCCGGCGAATTCGACGGCCTGGATCACCTGGCAGGCTTTAACGCCATCGCCGACAAGCTGGTGGCCAAAGGCGTCGGCCAGCGCAAGGTGAACTACCGTCTGCGCGACTGGGGCGTTTCCCGTCAGCGCTACTGGGGTGCTCCAATCCCAATGGTCACCCTGGAAGACGGCACCGTCATGCCAACGCCAGAAGACCAACTGCCGGTGATCCTGCCGGAAGATGTGGTGATGGACGGCATTACCAGCCCGATCAAAGCCGATCCCGAGTGGGCAAAAACCACCGTTAACGGCCAGCCGGCGCTGCGTGAAACCGACACCTTCGACACCTTTATGGAGTCTTCCTGGTACTACGCTCGCTACACCTGCCCGCAGTACGATAAAGGCATGCTGGATCCGGCTGCAGCCAACTACTGGCTGCCGGTCGATCAATATGTTGGCGGGATCGAACACGCCATCATGCACCTGATGTATTTCCGCTTCTTCCACAAGCTGATGCGCGACGCTGGCCTGGTCGATTCAGACGAGCCTGCCAAACGCCTGCTGTGCCAAGGCATGGTGTTGGCCGATGCCTTCTACTACACCGGCACCAGCGGCGAACGCGTCTGGGTATCCCCGGTTGATGCCACCGTCGAACGTGACGAGAAAGGCCGCATTGTCAAAGCAACCGATCCTGAAGGCCGTGAACTGGTCTATGCTGGCATGAGCAAAATGTCGAAGTCGAAGAACAACGGCATCGACCCTCAGGTGATGGTAGAGAAATACGGCGCGGATACCGTGCGTCTGTTTATGATGTTTGCTTCTCCGGCAGAAATGACGCTGGAATGGCAAGAATCTGGCGTTGAAGGGGCAAACCGCTTCCTCAAGCGCGTCTGGAAACTGGCCTACGACCACGTTGAGCAAGGGGCGGTTCAGCCACTGAACGTCAGCGAGCTCAATGAAGATCAGAAAGCCCTGCGCCGCGACGTGCATAAAACCATCGCCAAAGTGACCGACGATATCGGCCGCCGCCAGACCTTCAACACCGCCATCGCCGCCGTGATGGAGCTGATGAACAAGCTGGGCCGTGCGCCGCAGGAAAGTGAACAGGATCGCGCGCTGCTGCAAGAGGCTTTGCTGGCCGTGGTACGTATGCTGTATCCGTTCACACCACACGTCTGTTTCACCCTTTGGCAGGCATTGAACGCCGAAGGCGACGTAGACACTGCGCCATGGCCGGTGGCTGACGAAGCTGCCATGGTGGAAGACTCCAAACTGGTGGTGGTACAGGTTAACGGCAAGGTACGGGCAAAAGTCACCGTGCCAGCCGATGCCACCGAAGAACAAGTGCGTGAGCGCGCCGCCCAGGAGCATCTGGTGGCCAAATATCTGGAAGGGGTCACGGTACGTAAAGTGATCTATGTTCCAGGCAAATTGCTTAACCTGGTTGTGGGTTAACACAAGGAGGCTTTGTGCGACTTCGTATTCTGACGTTGTTGCTGGGGTTGGTGGTGCTTGTCACCGCCGGCTGCGGTTTTCATCTGCGTGGCACCGCGCAGGTGCCCACAGAATTGCATACGCTGATCCTGGACAGCTACGATCCCTTTGGCCCACTGACCCGTGCCGTGCGCGAGCAATTGCGTCTAAGCGGGGCTACCGTGGTCAAATACGATCCGGCCCACAAGGAAGTCCCGTCACTGCGCATCGTCAATTCGACGCAAAGCCAGGATACGGTTTCGATCTTCCAGGATGGTAAAACCGCGGAGTATCAATTGGTGATGACGGTGCAGGCTCAGGTGCTGATCCCGGGCCATGACATTTACCCGATCAACGTCAAAGTCTTCCGTTCATTCTTTGATAACCCGTTGACTGCGTTGGCCAAAGACTCCGAGCAGGACATCATTATGCAGGAAATGCGTGAGCAAGCTGCCCAGCAAATTCTGCGTAAAATGCTGGCGGTGCACGCGGCGGTGCTGGAAACGCAAGAAAAAGCCGCCATCGCCGGTGAAAAAGCGGCCAGTACCGCAGCACAATGATCCGTCTTTATCCTGAACAACTTGCCGCGCAGCTCCGAGAGGGGCTGCGCGCTTGTTATTTATTGAGCGGAAACGAACCCTTGTTGCTGCAGGAAAGCCAGGATCTGATCCGTCAGGCCGCCCAGCAGCAGCAGTTCACCGAGCATTACAGCATTTCCCTGGATGTCCATACCGACTGGGATGCCATCTTCAGCATCTGCCAGGCTATGAGCCTGTTTGCCAGCCGGCAAACCCTGTTGCTGATTTTCCCCGAGAACGGCCCAACGGCCCCGATCGGTGAGCAACTGGTCAAGCTGGCCGCTTTGCTGCATGACGATATCCTGTTGGTACTGCGCGGCCCGCGCCTGACCAAAGCCCAGGAGAACAGCGCCTGGTTCAAGGCACTCAGCGCCAATGGCGTCATGGTCAGTTGCCAAACGCCGGAACAGGCACAGCTGCCGCGCTGGGTCGCCCAGCGAGCCAAATCCATGCAACTGGATCTCGATGACGCAGCCAATCAACTACTGTGTTACTGCTATGAAGGCAACCTGCTGGCACTTTCGCAGGCGTTGGAACGGCTATCGCTGCTGCACCCCGATGGTAAACTGACGCTGCCCCGCGTAGAGCAGGCGGTAAACGATGCTGCCCACTTCAGCCCGTTCCACTGGCTGGATGCCCTGCTGGCAGGCAAGAGCAAACGTGCCTGGCATATCTTGCGGCAGCTCCAGCAAGAGGATGTCGAGCCGGTGATCTTGCTGCGTACCCTGCAACGGGAACTGCTGATGTTGCTGAACCTGCAACGTCGCATGGCGCACACCCCGCTACGTACGCTATTCGATCAACTCAAGGTCTGGCAAAACCGCCGCAGCCTGATCACTCAGGCTCTGCAACGTCTGTCAGGTCAACAATTGCGCCAGGCAGTGCATCTGTTGGCGCAAATTGAGCTCACCCTCAAGAAAGACTACGGCCAGTCGGTTTGGCCAGAGCTGGAAACCCTGTCGATGCTGCTTTGCGGCAAACCTCTGGCCACGAGTATCACCGATGCCTACTAGCCCGCAACATCCACATACCCTGCACGCCTTTTTCGGTGGCACCTTTGACCCAATCCACTACGGCCATCTGCGCCCGGTGGCAGCCTTGGCTGAAGAAGTCGGCCTTGATAAGGTCACATTGTTGCCCAACCATGTGCCTCCCCATCGGCCACAGCCGGAAGCTAACGCGCAGCAGCGGCTAACCATGGTTGAGCTGGCGATTGCCGGTAACCCGTTGTTTACCGTGGACGATCGTGAATTGCACCGCACCACCGCGTCCTACACCATCGAGACTTTCGAAACGATTCGTAAAGAACGTGGCGCCGCAGCGCCTCTGGCGTTTATTATTGGCCAGGATTCGCTGCTGAGCCTGCACAAATGGCATCGCTGGCAAGACCTGTTGCATTTCTGCCACCTTCTGGTGCTGGCGCGCCCGGGTTACAACCAGCAGATGGATACGCCAGAGCTGCAACGCTGGCTGGAACAACACCAGATCGCCGATGCCACCCTGCTCAGCCGCCAGCCGCACGGGTTTATCTACCTGGCAGATACCCCTTTACTGGAGATATCCGCCACCGAGATACGCCAGCGCCGTCACCAAGGCATCAGCTGTGACGATTTACTGCCGCGCCCGGTGCAGCGTTATATCGAGTTACAGGGTTTATATCGATAGGCCGCATGCTATACTGCGCCGCTATTTTTCAGGTATCCGCTGAAAACCCCAAGGATCTTGGCTAGCTGGGCAAAACCAGCAGGCTTTCAGCGGCATCCTGCCGAAACCATCACGATTCAGGCCAGTGACTTTGGGCAGTTGCCCTCAGCTTCCTGATGAACAGAACAACCCGAGGGGGAACCTTTGCAAGGTAAAGCGCTCCAAGATTTCGTTATCGATAAAATTGATGACATGAAAGGTCAAGATATTGTCGCTCTGGATGTTCAGGGCAAATCCAGCATCACCGACTGCATGATCATCTGTACCGGCACCTCAAGCCGCCATGTGATGTCAATTGCCGAACACGTCGTGCAAGAAGCCCGCGATGCCGGTATGGAACTGTATGGTATGAAAGGCCAGGCCGTTTCCGACTGGGTAGTGGTCGATCTGGGCGAAGTGATTGTGCACGTGATGCAAGAAGAAAGTCGCCAATTGTACGAACTGGAAAAGCTCTGGGGTTAAGCGGTGAAACTGCAATTGGTTGCAGTCGGCACCAAAATGCCCGACTGGGTGCAGACCGGCTTTATGGATTACCTGCATCGCTTTCCAAAAGATATGCCGTTTGAGCTGACCGAGATCCCGGCGGGCAAACGCGGCAAGAATGCGGATATCAAACGCATTCTGGAAAAGGAAGGCGAGCAGATGCTGGCAGCGGTGGGCAAAGGTAACCGCATCGTTACATTGGATATCCCAGGCACTCCGTGGGAAACGCCCCAGTTGGCACAACAGCTCGAGCGCTGGAAACAGGATGGCCGCAACGTCAGCCTGTTGATTGGCGGCCCTGAGGGGCTGGCTCCGGCCTGTAAAGCCGCCGCTGAGCAAAGCTGGTCGCTTTCCCCGTTAACGTTACCGCATCCTTTAGTGCGTGTTTTGGTGGCAGAGAGCCTCTACCGCGCCTGGAGTATTACTACAAATCATCCTTACCACCGGGAGTAACCGGTGGTGACAGTAACAGAGTGAAAAAAAGCAGCGGGATGAAAATAGAACGTAACCCTTTTCGCGACTATACGGCCGAGTCCGCCCTGTTTGTACGCCGCGCCGTGGTGGCGTTTTTTATCATTCTGGTGCTGACAGGCATCCTGATTGCCAATCTGTATAATCTGCAAATCGTGCGTTTTGAAGATTACCGCACCCGCTCCAATGAAAACCGCATCAAGCTGCTGCCTATCGCCCCCAGCCGCGGCATTATTTACGATCGCAACGGCACACCGCTGGCGCTTAACCGCACCATTTACCAGTTGGAACTGATGCCGGAGAAGGTGGACGATCTGAAAGCCACGCTGGAGGCCTTGCGCCCGGTGGTCGATCTCACCGACGACGATATCGCCAACTTTGAAAAAGAGCGCAAGCGCTCGCGCCGTTTCGTCTCGATCCCGGTGAAAACCCCACTGACCGAAGTGCAGGTGGCCCGTTTTGCCGTCAATCAATTCCGCTTTCCCGGCGCGGAAGTCAAAGGCTATCAACGCCGCTATTATCCTTACGGGTCTGCCCTCACCCACGTGATCGGTTACGTGTCGAAAATTAACGACCGCGACCTCGAGCGCCTGGACAAAGACGGCCAGCTACGCAACTATGCCGCTACCCATGATATCGGCAAGCTGGGTATCGAACGCTATTATGAAGATGTCCTGCATGGCAAAACCGGCTATGAAGAGGTTGAAGTCAACAACCGTGGCCGGGTGATCCGCCAATTGCATGAGCAACCACCTTCCGCCGGTAAAGACGTTTATCTGACGCTTGATCTCAACCTGCAACGCTATATCGAGCAGTTGCTGGTGGGCAGCCGTGCCGCCGTGGTGGTCAGCGATCCGCGCACCGGGGGAATTCTGGCGATGGTTTCCAACCCTAGCTACGATCCGAACCTGTTTGTTGATGGCATCTCCAACAAGGATTACCAGGGGCTGCTCAACGATCCGAATCGCCCACTGATCAACCGCGCCACCCAAGGGGTGTACCCGCCGGCCTCCACGGTTAAACCCTATATTGCCGTCTCCGCTCTCAGTGCCGGGGTGATCACCAAAAATACCGTCGTGTTCGATCCGGGCTGGTGGCAGTTGCCAGGCTCTGAAAAACGCTTCCGTGACTGGAAAAAATGGGGGCATGGCCGCCTCAACGTCACCAAAGCGCTGGAGGAGTCTGCGGACACCTACTTCTATCAGGTAGCGTACGATATGGGGATCGATCGCCTGTCGACCTGGCTGACCAAATTCGGCTACGGCGAATATACCGGTATCGATCTTTCCGAAGAGCGTTCCGGCCTGATGCCAACACGCGACTGGAAATTCAAACGTTACAAGAAACCGTGGTATCAGGGCGACACCATTCCGGTGGGCATCGGCCAAGGCTACTGGACCGCTACGCCGATCCAGATGTCCAAGGCGCTGAACACCCTGATTAACGACGGCAACGTCAAAGATCCGCATCTGTTGCAAAGCACCAAGATCAACGGCGTACTGGTGCCGTTCAAGCAAAAAGAGAGCAAACAGATCGGCGATATCCATTCAGGCTTCTGGGAAATAGCCAAAGACGGCATGTACGGCGTTGCCAACCGGCCTAACGGCACGGCACGCAAGTTCTTTGAAAAGACACCGTATAAAGCCGCGGCAAAATCGGGTACCGCGCAGGTATTCGGCTATGAAACCTATAACGCCCACAAACTCGCTGAGCACCTGCGGGACCATAAATTGATGACAGCCTTTGCCCCGTTTGATAACCCAACGGTTTCGGTGGCCATCATTCTGGAAAACGGCGGTTCAGGCCCGGCGGTAGGCACCATTACCCGTCAGATCCTCGACCACATCCTGTTGGGCGACAACAATACGCAATTACCGGATGCAGTACCGCTGCCGCCAGGTATAGAAGGTGATTAAGGTAGAACATGACTGAAAGCCAACAAAAGGGCTCTATCTGGACCAAAATCCATATCGACCCCACATTCCTGTTGTTTATTCTGGCCTTGCTGGTCTACAGCGCCTTCGTGATGTGGAGCGCCAGCGGCCAGGATATGGGCATGATGGAACGCAAGATCGGCCAGATCCTGATGGGGTTGATCGTGATGGGCGTGATGGCACAAATCCCGCCGCGGGTTTATGAAAGCTGGGCACCCTACCTGTATATTTTCTGCGTAATCTTGCTGATCCTGGTGGACGCTTTTGGCCAAATCAGTAAAGGGGCACAGCGCTGGCTGGATCTGGGCTTTGTGCGCTTCCAGCCTTCGGAAATCGCCAAGATCGCCGTGCCGCTGATGGTCGCACGCTTTATGAATCGTGACGTGTGCCCACCTTCGCTGAAGAATACCGGCATCGCGCTGGTGCTGATCTTCATGCCCACCTTGCTGGTTGCCGCACAGCCCGATCTGGGCACCTCGATCCTGATCGCCGCCTCCGGCCTGTTTGTGCTGTTCCTGTCAGGAATGAGCTGGAAGCTGATCGCCGTGGCTGCCGTGGCGTTGGCCGCCTTTATCCCGGTGTTGTGGTTCTTCCTGATGCACGGCTATCAGCGTGACCGCGTGATGATGCTGCTCGATCCGGAAAGCGATCCGTTAGGGGCTGGCTACCATATTATTCAGTCAAAAATCGCCATCGGTTCTGGCGGCCTGTCGGGCAAGGGCTGGCTGCATGGTACCCAGTCCCAACTGGAATTCCTGCCGGAACGCCACACCGACTTTATCTTCGCGGTGCTGGCGGAAGAGCTTGGTCTGATCGGCGTACTGGTGCTGCTCGCGCTGTATCTGCTGGTGATTATCCGCGGGCTGATGATCGCCGCACGGGCACAGACCACCTTTGGCCGCGTGATGGTCGGTGGGCTGATGCTGATCCTGTTCGTCTATGTGTTTGTTAACATTGGTATGGTCAGTGGTATTTTACCGGTAGTTGGCGTACCTTTGCCTTTGGTCAGCTACGGGGGGTCGGCGCTGATCGTACTCATGGCTGGGTTCGGCATCGTGATGTCGATCCACACGCATCGGAAAATGTTGTCTAAAAATCTATAAGAGGTGTGCAATGCGTAAGGAATGGCTTTGGGTCGGCGCGGTTGCTGCTGCGGTATTACTTTCCGCCTGTACCACGACGGAAGAAACACAGGCTCCGGTGCAACAAGCCTACAATGGGCCGGTGACCGAAATCGGCGGCGTGGAGCCTCACTATGAACCCTATAACCCTGGCACTCTGCAGGATTATAAGGTTAATGGCGACACTTATCGTATCGTGCAAGATCCGCAGAACTTCTCGCAAACCGGCCTGGCGGCCTGGTACGGCGAAGAGGCCAATGGCAATACTACCGCTATTGGTGAGCAGTTCGATCCCAATGCGCTGACCGCTGCGCATCCTACCTTGCCTATCCCAAGCTATGTACGCGTCACCAACCTGGCCAATGGCCGTCAACTGGTGGTACGCGTGAACGATCGCGGCCCTTATACCTCAGGCCGGATTATCGATCTGTCCAAAGCTGCCGCCGATCGCCTCAACCTGTCCAACAATACCAAGGTGAAGGTCGACTTTATCAAGGTAGCTCCAGACGGCACATTGAGCGGCCCAGGCACCGTGGGTACCGTCGTCGCCAAACAGAGCTACGCCCTGCCTCCGCGCCCGGATCTGAGCTCTGGCGGCGGGATGGACACGCAGATGCAGCAATCGGCACCGGTTGCCGCCCCTGCCGCTCAAGCGATTGATAACGGCAACATGAACTACAACGACAGCAGCGCTACTCCTGCTGCCTCCACTGGCCGTAGCGGTGGTTTCCTTGGGGCGCCGCAGCCGTTAGCCCCTGGCGTATTGGAAGGGACAGAACCTCAGCCGGCCATCAGCGCGCCCACTGCGGCCCCAGTTGTGGCCACCGCAGCCGCAACCAGTGCCAGCGGTAGCTATGTCGTACAGGTAGGTGCCCTGAGTAATGCCGAGCGTGCGCAAAGCTGGCAACAACAGCTGAGCCAGCAGTTCGGCGTTCCCGGTAAGGTCGCCGCCAATGGCGCCGTCTACCGCGTGCAGCTTGGCCCGTTCAGCAACCGTCAACAGGCGGTACAACTGCAGCAGCGCCTGGCCAATGAGGCACAACAACAGTCCTTTATCACTGCCGCACCCTAGTCGTGAAACTCGGTAGGCCGATGCCGCCGACAGCAGGTCATTGACTTATCTGAAACATTTTCTTTCAGGTAAATCTGTGTAAACCCCCTACTGTCGGCCGAATGGCTAATGCCTGCCGGGGCCCCGTCTGCTATAGTGTGACTCGTTTTTTAACTTAACTTTTACGGATGTTGTAGTCCCGATCATGAAACAGGTAACCTCTTTTCGCTTAATCAAAAGCCTCACGCTTGGCACCGCCATCGCGCTCAGCGCAGCGTCCGTTGCCCACGCAGACGACGTTAATATTAAAACCATGATCCCAGGTGTGCCGCAGATTGATGCCGAGGCTTACATCCTGATTGATTACAACTCCGGTAAAGTGTTGGCGGAATCGAACGCCGACGCACGCCGCGACCCTGCCAGCCTGACCAAAATGATGACCAGCTACGTCATCGGCCAGGCGCTGAAATCCGGCAAAATTGGCCAGGACGATTTGGTTACCGTGGGTCAGGACGCCTGGGCTACCGGCAACCCGGTGTTCAAAGGTTCCTCGCTGATGTTCCTCAAACCAGGCGACCGCGTGCCGGTTTCCAAGCTGACTCGTGGTATCAACCTGCAATCCGGTAACGATGCCTGTGTCGCCATGGCGGACTACGTCGCGGGTAGCCAGGACGCGTTCGTTAACCTGATGAATACCTACGTAAAACAGCTCGGCCTGCAAAATACCCACTTCCAAACCGTGCATGGCCTGGATGCGGAAGGCCAGTTCAGCTCGGCGCGTGATATGGCGTTGATCGGCCAGGCGCTGATCCGCGATGTGCCAGACGAATACGCTATCTATAAAGAAAAAGAGTTCACCTTCAACAATATCCGGCAGTTGAACCGTAACGGTCTGCTGTGGGATACCAGCCTGAACGTCGATGGGATTAAAACCGGCCACACCAACTCGGCGGGTTATAACCTGGTGGCTTCAGCGACGGAAGGCCAGATGCGTCTGATCTCCGCCGTGCTGGGTGGCCGTACCTACAAAGGCCGTGAAACCGAAAGCAAAAAACTGCTGACCTGGGGCTTCCGCTTCTTTGAAACCGTCGCGCCGCTGAAAGCAGGTAAAGAGTTCGCTTCTGAACCCGTTTGGTTCGGCGATGCCGATCGCGTCGAACTGGGCGTAGATAAAGATGCCTACCTGACCATCCCACGTGGCCGGATGAAAGATTTGAAAGCTAGCTACGTACTGAATACCCCGGAAATTCATGCTCCGCTGGCCAAAAACCAGGTGGTTGGTACCATCAATTTCCAACTGGATGGCAAAACCATCGATCAGCGCCCACTGGTGGTGCTGAACGAAGTGAAAGAAGGTGGCTTCTTTGGCCGCATCGTGGATTATATCCGCCTGATGTTCCATCACTGGTTCGGCTAGCCCTTGAATCGGCTGAGTTCGGCCCCATATAACAATTAACACTAACTCCCGCCCCGGCGGGAGTTATAATTTAGAGATACGCCACAGCTGGAGCGCACCCGCATGCAAAAGACTAAACTGAACGAACTGCTCGAATTCCCTTGTACCTTTACCTACAAGGTAATGGGCCTGGCACACCCCGAGCTGGTAGACCAGGTGGTTGAAGTGGTGCAACGCCATGCTCCAGGGGATTACAACCCGCAGGTCAAACCGAGCAGCAAAGGTAACTACCACTCCGTTTCCATCACCATCACCGCCACCCATATCGATCAGGTGGAAACGTTGTATGAAGAGTTGGGCAATATTGAAATTGTCCGTATGGTGCTGTAATTACAGCATAACTCCCTGCCAGCCAACCTGGTTCAGCGCCACTGCTGTCCGGGTTGCCCTGGTTCGTCAGGGATAAATGCTGGTCGCGGACCAGAGCGCCCGGTATAATGTTTTTTACCACTTCTGTAACCTGACGATGCCCCGCTTGCAACACAATAAGATCATTCTCCGTCAGCTAGGGTTGCAGCCCTATGAGCCTGTATCCCAAGCCATGCACAGCTTCACCAATCACCGTGACGAGTCCACGCTAGATGAATTGTGGCTGGTGCAGCATCAAGCCGTGTTCACCCAAGGCCAGGCCGGTAAGGCAGAGCACCTGCTGATGCCAGGCGATATCCCGGTGATCCAAAGCGATCGCGGTGGCCAGGTCACCTATCATGGCCCTGGCCAGCAGGTGCTGTACGTGATGGTGGATCTGAAACGCAATAAAGTGGGAGTACGCCAACTCGTCACGGCCTTGGAAGAGACCGTTATTAATACCCTCGCCCATTTCAAGATCGAATCACGCGCGCGCCCGGATGCGCCCGGCGTATACGTGGGCGAACAAAAGATTTGTTCATTAGGTTTGCGGATCCGCAAAGGTAGCTCATTTCATGGCCTGGCCCTGAATGTCGCCATGGATCTCACCCCTTTCCAACGCATCAACCCCTGCGGTTATGCCGGAATGCAGATGACACAAGTCAGCGCGCTGGCACCAGGTGTCGGGATCGCCGATGTGCATCCCATTCTGGTACAGGAATTTGTTCATTTACTCGGCTACCAGACGGTCGAGCTTCGTAACTGGAACCTGCACGATTATGAGTAAACCGATTCAGATGGAACGCGGCGTTAAGTACCGCGATGCAGACAAAATGGCGTTGATCCCGGTAAAAACGGTTGTCACCGAACGCCAGGAGTTGTTACGCAAACCCGAGTGGATGAAGATCAAGCTGCCCGCCGACTCTACGCGCATTCAAGGCATCAAGGCCGCAATGCGTAAAAACGGCCTGCATTCGGTGTGCGAAGAGGCGTCATGCCCGAACCTGTCTGAGTGCTTTAACCACGGTACCGCTACCTTCATGATCCTGGGGGCCATCTGTACCCGCCGTTGTCCATTCTGCGACGTGGCCCACGGCCGCCCGGTGGCTCCCGATGCCAATGAGCCGGAAAAGCTGGGGCAAACCATTGCCGACATGGCATTGCGCTATGTGGTGATCACTTCGGTTGACCGTGACGATTTACGTGACGGTGGCGCTCAACATTTTGCCGACTGTATTACTGCCATCCGCGCCAAGAGCCCGAACATCAAGATCGAAACCCTGGTGCCAGACTTCCGTGGCCGTATGGATCGTGCGCTAGAAATCCTTACTGCCACGCCACCAGACGTGTTTAACCACAACCTGGAAAACGTGCCGCGTGTTTATCGCCAGGTACGCCCAGGGGCTAATTACGAGTGGTCATTGAAGTTGCTGGAGCGCTTTAAGGAAGCTCACCCCTCTATCCCGACCAAATCAGGCCTGATGGTGGGGTTAGGGGAAACCAATGCGGAAATCGTGGAAGTGATGCGCGATCTGCGTCGTCACGGTGTAACCATGCTGACGCTGGGGCAGTATCTGCAACCAAGCCGTCACCATCTGCCAGTGCAGCGCTATGTCAGCCCGGCGGAGTTTGACGAAATGAAAGAAGAAGCGATGGCAATGGGCTTTACCCATGCTGCCTGCGGCCCGTTTGTGCGCTCGTCCTATCATGCGGACTTGCAGGCCAAAGGGCTGGAAGTGAAGTAACCACGGTAATCTTTTGTTACGTTTCGTCAATGATTAACGCCAAAAAACGGATGTCCTTACGGGCATCCGTTTTTTTATGGCTCAACAGCAGAGGCGGTTAAACGTCTTTCTTTTCGACGCTCTGCTGCGCCGTAGGCGTTTCAGCCGTATTCTGTGCAGGAGGGGTGTCTTCGCCCACCGCTTTTTTGAAGCCTTTCAGCGCCGCCCCCAGATCCGCGCCCAGAGTACGCAGTTTGCTGGTGCCGAACAGCAACACGATCAACACCGCAATTACCAACAGCTTGGTAATACTGATACCTTCCATATTCACCTTCTTTATTCATTTATGGCTGCAGGACGCAGCGCGGGAACAAACTTCGTCTATAGGTATTTAGCGACTTTCTTTCGACTATAACAACAACCAGTTGTAACAAGGTGAGATCTACCCGAGATGTTCTATGCTTAGATTATAGGGCATATTCTTAGCTATTCGCTTTTCCGGCTCCAGACCGGCTGCATAATTCATCACAGGGAAACATGGGATGCCTACAGCTACATCGGCTTTTAACACCCGGCGTGCAGGTCTTAACTTCGCCAGGCGCCTCTACCTGCCACGTATTGTCGGCCTGGGGATTGGTTTCTTGTGCGTACTTACGGCGCTCTATCCAGAGCACCAGCCGACTAGCGTGTGGATCTTGCTGGCAGTGAATGGCTTTATCTGGCCACATATCGCTTATCAATGGTCTATCCGCAGCGAAGCCCCCTACACTACCGAGATCCGCAACCTACTCATCGATGCGCTGTTAGGTGGGATGTGGGTCGCCATCATGGGTTTCAATGCGCTCCCTGCCGTGGTGATCCTGTCAATGATGGGGATGAACAATATCGCCTCCGGTGGGCCGTCTCTGTATTTCAAAGGGCTGATGGCGCAAATTATCGGGGCGCTGGTTACCAGTGCGATACTGGGTTTCACCTTTACACCACAATCCACTCCGCAGCAGGTTTATCTTTGTCTGCCGATGATCTTCATCTACCCAGTCTTCCTTGGCTACGTGACCTACCAAACCGCCAAGAGGCTGGCAGAAAAGCAACAGGAGTTATTGCGTATCAGCACACGTGATGGCTTGACCGGCGTATTTAACCGCCGCCATTGGGAACACCTGCTGCACAATGAGTTTGACAGCTGCCGACGCTATAATCATACGGCTACGCTGATCCTGATGGATATTGACCATTTCAAAAACATCAATGACACCTTTGGCCATGGGCTGGGGGATGAAGCGCTGATCGTTCTGGCGGAAGAGTTGGTGCTAGGGTTGCGGGCGGTGGATATCGTTGGCCGCTACGGCGGTGACGAGTTTGGCGCAGTGTTGCCAAATACCAGTGCCGAACAGGCCAGCCTGGCGCTCAACCGCATTCAGGAGAGTCTGAACGAAGTCGTCTTCCGTGAAGCCCCTGGGTTAAAATTGAATATCAGCGCCGGGATCGCCGATTACCAGCCCGAGATGCCCGGCTACCAGGAGTGGTTGAAGGCCGCCGATATCGCCCTATATCGAGCAAAAAATAATGGCCGCAACAGGCAGGAGCGGGCCGAACATCAATGCCAACCCACTAGTTTATTAAGCTAATAACTTGATTGGTGGATAAGTTGATAACGTAATCAGGTTTTCGTCTGTTCCGCCGCCTAGCCCTCTCCCAAAGCAGAGGAGGACCGTATGTTCCTGCGCCGGGCTACAACACCTGACTGGCTCCCTGCCCTTTTTGGGGAGGGTTGGGGGGAACAGCGATTGCAGAATTGTTAGCAATACCCATCCAGCTAGCAAAACCACAGCGACAGGGTGTAAAATCTGCCGCGCGCGATTGCTTCGTGCCAACAAACGGAGATGACATTCCTCCATAACCGCCTTTCACAGGCTGATGATGTCTACGTAACCTCTCAGAGAGGTGCGTAGGCGCTTGCCTGAACCTTTCTGAGCATCTTCCATCTTTAGAATAGGGTTTATCACCATGTGGAGTTCTTTACTGGCTGTGTTTATTGGCGGTGGTTTGGGTAGCGTATTGCGCTGGGCAGTAAGCCTTAAGCTCAACCCTCTACATCCGCATATTCCATTGGGCACTTTGACCGTAAACCTGGTGGGGGGGTTTATCATCGGGCTGGCTCTGGCGCTGTTTATCCGCATGACGCACATTGATCCGGTTTGGAAACTGCTGATCACTACCGGCTTTTGCGGCGGGCTGACCACCTTCTCTACCTTTTCACTCGAAGTGGTTTATCTGTTGCAGGACGGGCGCGTTGTCTGGGCTATCGCCAATATGCTGCTCAACCTGGTGGGTTCGCTGACGATGACGTTGTTAGCCTTTGTGCTGGTTAGAACGTTGTACGGCCATTAAAGTCTCGGGGCTTAATGTTTTCTTAATCTGCTATCGGGATAATCCTCGCTCAGTATCTTGGGCTGAGTGAGGAATTGAATGTTTAACCTGCCAAAAACCACTACCGAATGGATTGTCACCCTGACGTGCGTGCTGATCGTCCTGGCCTTCATCAAGGTTTACCTGTTCCCTTAACCACTCCCGGCCTGAAAAACAAGCATAAAAAACCCGCTCATGGAGCGGGTTTTAACAATTTTGGCTACTGTAGCTTAGATAGCGATAACGTTAGCAGCAGATGGCCCTTTGGCACCGTTCGTGATTTCAAATTCTACACGCTGGCCTTCAGCAAGAGTTTTGAAACCATTGCTAGCGATGGCAGAGAAGTGAACGAAAACGTCCTTGCTACCATCTTCTGGAGTAATGAAACCGAAACCTTTAGATTCATTAAACCACTTAACGCTACCTTTAATCTTAGACATCAAACTTACCTTTAACGTGAATGTAAGACACAAAATGTGTGTCCAATACAGTACAGCAATTAGACGGGATTTTGTCCACAACACAGATCACATAAAATCGATAAAAAGTGAAAAAGTTGGTTATTTGCCATGTAAATTGATGTCTGCGGTTACCAGTGATGCCCAAGGCAGCCCAATCCGCCAAAAAACCGTTGAGTAACCGATTAACCCTCTCCATGTCCCATTATTGCCCCTCAACCCACCGCTTTTAAGCTTTCGTCATGCTGATGGAACTCCGCCCCCTGTCACTGCACAGCATTACGCGTTATCATTAGCGCTGTTACGAACGACCTGATGAGAATGACCATGAACGGCAAGATAACGACTTTTTTTGAAGACAAAGGCTTCGGTTTTATCACCGACGAGAACGGGGAAAATCGTTATTTTCACGTGATTAAAGTGCAAAACCCAGAGCTGATTAAGAAAAACGCGCTGGTAACCTTTGAGCCAACCAACAATACCAAAGGGCCATCGGCCTATGCGGTAAAGGTACAGGCACCAAGCAAGTACATCACCATCGCCAACGAGAGAATCAAAATCTCCAGCATCAAGTCCTTCGATACCTTCACCAAAGAAGTACCGGTCAAGGTGGAGGTCGATAAAGAGAACACCGTGTTGTCCGTTGGATTACTGATGAACCGAATCCGTCCGCAAGTAGCCGAAGCGCCACAAACCGCCACGGAAACGCTGCGTATGCTGTCAGTTACCACCTTCCAGAACGCGACTCACGTCTTCTCTGAGCATGAAATCGATATCGATGAAACCGTGCAGGCGTTGAAGACTCTATAGCTCCTGAAAACATTCAAAGCTATTTGATGGCACCTGTGTTAGCGTGGGTTTTCACCTGACACAGGTACGCAACATGTCTGAATCCACCAGCGTTAAAGGTTACAATAACCGTACCACTCAAATTGCCTGCCCGAAGTGTGCTTATGTTACCGAACAGCAATGTTCAAAACTGCGTAAACTCAGCACCCTGATTTGCCCAAACTGTGGCACGCAATTCACGCCAAAGCAGGGCTAAAATGCTATTTGAATATGACATGGTTGAGGCTGCTGCCGCTGACCATGTTAAACGATTCGACACAGTTGCGGCCTTGAGACTTGGCGCGATAAAGCGCAATATCCGCCATATTCATCAGCTGTTCCAGTGACTTATTCTCATTCATTGCCAAACTCGCCACGCCCACACTAATTGTGATCCGCAATGGTGCCTTGCCATTGGGGTTTAATTCGGCGCTTTCTATCCGCTGGCGCAAATGTTCCCCCAGGGCCACCGCCTGCGTCCCCAGCGCCCGCGGCAGCATAATGGCAAACTCTTCGCCTCCCAGACGGCCAAATAACTGGTCATGGCGTAGCTCACGCCGCAAAATATGGGCGAATGCCGCCAAAACATGGTCACCAATGGCATGGCCATGGGTATCATTGATCAGTTTGAAGTGATCGATATCGATTAACAACAGCGACACCGCCTCCTTCGTACGCTGCTTCTGTTCCAGCAACTCCCTGCCTTTGCGTGTTAAAGCACTACGCGCCAGTGTACCGGTAAGGAAGTCGTGGTTCGCACTGTGCTCCAGCCGGCGCAGCAGTTTACGGCTAACGGCAATCGAGCTGGATAAAATCAGCGGCCCCATCACCAACATGGCAATCCCCAAACGTGCTGACATCAGGCTATCCATGACCGCCCCTCGCGCTCCTGGTGTTTGATACAGCATCAGATTGGCAGAAATGCTGACAATCTCCGTCACGCCGGTGAGAAACGTCAGCAAGGTGACGGTAAATAAATGATAACGCACGGCGCACCATAGCAGTGCAGGGATGGGGAACGCTATCGCGCCCGGTCCACCGATATACACGCTAAGCACCAACGAGAGCAACAACGCCAGCAAAGGCAGACTGGAACGCCATTGCCAGCCAAACTGCAGGCTCAGCAATTGCTTCAAGCGTGGTGCAGCCAGCAAGACCGGCAGGATTAACAGGTTGGTAGAGAACTGTTCGCTAAACCAGGACATCCAGGCAATGATCAGCGTATTGTTGTATTGACTGTCAGTGCGCAACACCGACAGCGTTGCCGACAGCGCGGCCCCAAGCAGACAGGCGGTAAACATATATAAAATTGCCTGGGGCTTGCCCATACGCCGTTGAGACTTGGGCAGCATCGACATCACGGCATAGCCGGTGGCAATCAGCGCCATATTGCAGGCATTTAGCCAAAGTGCCAGTGGCCAGTTTTCGCCGGTGCTCAGATCGGCGGCGATCATGCCAAGGTAGGTTCCAACCCATCCCAACATCGTCGCATAGCCAGGTTTACGCAGCATCAAGCCAAGCAAAATGGCATTCACTGGCCAAAACAGGGAGAGCGATCCTAACGGGCGAGTAAAAATGCCAAACAAGGAAAGCAGGTAGGCCAGTAAAAATACATTGACCAGCAGAACCGTGGCCGGCAAACGCTGTTTTGCCTGTATTTCTACGCTCATGAAACAACCTGCGAGGCAATAATAACAACACTGACTATAAGCATGCTTTCTTTCCCCAAAAAAAGTTACAACGAACCACAACGCCCATTAAAATGGTCAATTAAATCAATCAAAAACCTTATCTTGTCTTATTAGCTTAATTCGCCGCTGAAAATTTAAAACCCTGTTCGCCAGACTCATCCCTTTAACGAAAGTAGTTGTTAACAGCTTAGTCTAAATTGTTAATGCTACCGAAATAACAAACTATGAGAAATTATAAGGGTATTAAATTAAGACTCTTCTTACTTACGGGTTATTTTCCTGCAACGCTAGCAGAAGCGCAATGAAAAAAGCCCGTAAAGAGCTGCGGGTTGGTTGAAGGTCGACAACTAAATTGACAGTGACAGCGCGGGCCCACAGGCCAGCGTGGGCCGTGATGGTAAAGCAACCTTAAGCAAATCTTAGGTGTAAAAAAGCCCGGCTAGGAACCGGGCATAACGTGACGAAATGCAGTGTTAACCCAAGCGGGCTAATAACCGGCCTATCATACCCCTCAATTGTGCAGAAAAAGTGGATCACACCAAGCTTCCCCCCTCTTTAACCGTCAAGTCGCCACGGGGTCTAACCGCTGCCAGACGGGCTAACGCATTGAACGCGACCGACGCGCAAAAAAAATCCCGCACAAGGCGGGATAAAATCAAAGGGATGGTAATACACTACAGGACTAACACAACATCATCGGGCTGGAATAACATTACCAGCGCGAGTGTATAGAAATGTCATGCCTGGGTAAGGATGATGTGCCAGATGTAACGCCTGATAGAAGCCACTGACAAACCTGCGATTTTCCCTCTGTCAGGACATTATTTGTAACCAATGGCAACAGGTATTTTTGTGGCGTGTGTAGTTGCCGTTAGCCGCTTGCCTAGTGGATTGCTGGCGTTGTACTACAAATCCCTTCACTGCGCCATAGTGCCAAGGTTTATTAATGAGCGATTCCTGTCGTAATAAAAACCAATTTGTAACAACATCATTTTTCTGCAAGAGCTATCTCATGTCTTATCTTGCAGGTTAGTGCTATATTTTTTAAGCACAAACCAACCCTACTTCATGATGAGAAGTATATGAAAAAAAATCGTTTTGGCGTTGCTGCGGCCGTATTGGCTGCGGGTATGTTGTTAGCGGGATGTTCCTCTAAGGTCGCAGAGACTACGCAGTATTCCGGGTTCCTGCAGGACTATAGCAAACTGCAGAAAACTGAAAGCGCCAGTGGGCATCAGGTTTTACGCTGGATCGCCCCAGGTTTTAAAGAGTCGAACTATCGTGGCATCTATATTTCACCGTTGGTATTTTACCCACAGGCAAAACCGAATGCGCGTGTAAGCCAGCAAACGCTGGATCAGATCAGAGAGTACGCCAGCACCTCACTAAGAAATGCCGTTGCACAGCGTACAACCCTGTTGCCTAACCCATCGGGCTCACGCGTACTGGTCGCTAAAGTCGCCATTACTGCGGTAACCGCTGAAAACGAAGGTGTGCAATTCTATGAAGTTGTTCCTGTTGCCGCCGTCATCGCCACCACCATGGCTGCCAGCGGGCACAGAACGCAAGACACCGCGTTATTCATGGAAATCAAGCTGATCGATCAAGATACCGGTAAAACGGTATTGGCCGTAGTCCGTAAAGGCTTGGGTAAAACGGTCAGCAATCAGAATGCCCCAATCACCTTGGCCGACGTGAAGAAAGCCATCGATGATATGGTGACGGATGTTGTGAACTTCCCGAAACAATAAGTTGTGCAGCAAAAGATGGGGAAATGGTTTTCCCCATCTTTACCCCTCCCCCAATTTCTCCGTTTAATATGTGAGTGCCATCACATCACCACCCTGCCGATAAACAAGCTGGGACAAATGTCCCGACCAATATTCTAATATCAGAGCCAGCTTCCAGTTTTACCCCCTTTTTGAGGTTGCCGTCGGACCGGCGTCCTGTCCTTACCTGCCGAGGAACTTTATAGTTAACGCTATGCAGAACGACAAAAAAAACAGTGAATGGTTGAGCGTTGTCGAGTTGGTTACCGGTGATGCCATACTTTACGATCTGCTGAAATATTGCCCGTTGGCTATTTTACGCCGCTGGCAGTTGCAGCAAGTCAGGCCCGGCACGCTGATATGTCAACAGCATGAAATTTGTCATGAATTTCATCTGATAGCGCAGGGGAATGTGGACGTATTTATTCATGCCGACGATGGGCGTAAATATTTACAGGCACGTTATCATGCCGGAGATATGCTGGGTGAGCTCGAGATTTTTGAGCAACGGCCGTATATCTGCTCGGTAGAAGCAACCAGTGAAGTTACATTGCTAACGCTTTCACGCACCGATTTTTGCCACTGGCTGACGGTCGACAATTACTTCAACCAGAAAATAATTCAGTCGTTCAGCAGCCAGTACTATCAGCTATCGAAAAAGGCGGGTGAAGACAGTCTCTATTCATTGCACCAGCGCGTCTGTCATGCGCTGTGGCAAAGCTACCAACACCAGGGAGCCCAAAATGAAGGAGAAATTACCATTAATAAACAACAGCTCAGCGAACAGTTTGCCGTGGCCCCACGCAGTATTAACCGCATCCTGTTTGAACTGCGCGAGCAGCAAATTATTACGGTCAACGGTGAACGGATTGCGGTGATCGACCCAGTCCGGTTACACCAGCAGGCCGGGTTTTAATTTTTGGCCGCAGCGCCAACCAGGATAGCCCTATGACTCAACTACAACCGCACATCCGGCTTAGCCGGCAGATGACACACGCCCATTACGCACTGTTACCGGGCGATCCGCAACGCGTCGAACACGTTGCTCGCTTTCTGGATCAGGTGGAGGATTTTGGCCAAAATCGCGAATACCGGGCGCTGCGCGGTTGGTTTCGTGGTATGGAAGTGCTGGTGATATCCACCGGCATGGGGGGGCCCTCTACCGCTATAGCTGCCGAAGAGCTACATCAGATCGGTGTAGACTGCCTGGTGCGCATTGGCAGCTGCGGCGCAATGCAAGCTGCAATGAAGCTGGGAGATCTGGTGATCGCCAGTGCTGCAGTGCGCGATGAAGGCACCGGCAACGCCTATATTCCCGCGGCCTACCCGGCCAGTGCCGACTGCGGCCTGGTTTATCTGCTACGCCAGCAGGCACAAAAGCTGGGCTACAGAACGCACTGTGGCTATGTGCGTAGCCATGACAGTTTCTACACCGACCGCGAACAGGAGATCACCGATTTTTGGTCGGCCAAAGGTATTCTCGCCGCCGATATGGAAACCGCCCCGCTGATGGTCGTTGGCGCACTGCGTAATATGCGCATTGCCTCTATTCTGAACGTGGTGGTGGAGCATCAGGGCTGCCTGGAACAGAGCATCAACGACTATCAACAGCAGGAACATTCTTGCCAACGTGGCGAGGAACGCGAAATCGTGCTCGCGCTCGAAACGCTGTATCAGGATCATCTTGAGAGGACGCAATAATGGATTTTTTCAGCATCAATAACGTCATGGTCAATATTCCCCTGGGTGAAGGTGGCTATGCGCTGTCATGGATCGAAGCCATAGGTACGGTGTTTGGCCTGCTGTGTATCTGGTTTGCCAGCAAAGAGAAGATTATCAACTACCTGTTTGGTTTGATTAACGTCACGCTGTTTGCCGCTATCTTCTTCCAGATCCAACTGTACGCCAGCCTGCTGTTACAGGTATTTTTCTTCGTCGCCAACCTGTACGGCTGGTATGCCTGGAGCCGTCAGAACGAAAATAATGAAGCCGCACTGAAAATTCGCTGGTTGCCACGGCAAAAGGCCCTCACGCTGCTGGTGGTTTGCGTAGTAGCCATCGGCCTGATGTCGCTGTTTATCGATCCGGTTTTCGCCGTACTGACGCGCGTTGCCATCGGCATTATGCAGGGAATGGGGCTTTCAGTGGTAATGCCAGAACTGCAGCCAGACGCCTTCCCACTGTGGGATTCCACCATGCTGGTACTGTCGATCGCCGCCATGGTGCTGATGACGCGCAAATACGTCGAGAACTGGCTGCTGTGGGTACTGATTGACGTGATCAGCGTAGTGATTTACGCCATCCAGGGGGTTTATGCCATGTCGTTGGAGTATATTTTACTGACGGTGATTGCGCTGATGGGGTCGTTCGCCTGGATCAACAGTGCGCGCCAAAATGGCTCAAAACCGTTGGAACAAGAGACAGCACTCAAGGCAATGCCTTGAAAATGGCGGGTATCCCCCCCATGTAACCTGTGTTGTCTGCCATTTCGGTAGGTCTAGCGAAAGGAAATGAATATGTTAGAGAATTATTTTGGCTCTGGGATCGCTCCAACTGAAGAGCAAAAACGCAGATTACTGGCGGTGCAGGCAGCACTGGAACTGTTGAAGGCAACGCTGTCTGACACCAACGACGGCAACGGTGTCGAATACCAGCTGAAAACGGCAGAAAAACACGTCAGCTCTCTGGCAGATGCCATCCAGGCTGCCGTAGAGAAAAAGTAACGTCCTTGCCTTGCCGACCCCTGCGCAATCCACGTTGTGCGGGGGTTTTTATTGGCTGCTCTCCTCAAAAAAACGGCTTACCTCCCCTCACTGTCTTTATCCGTAATTTATATTTGTGCCAGCACTCACATATTTAACCAGGGAATTTTTGATTCCCATTCACAACATATCCTCTCTTCCTATAGTGTGAAAATCAATCACCAAGAGGGCGATAACTAAAAAATAAAACTTGGATTTGCTTACCAACATTAAATCATGTGCGGCGTAGGTTGCTCATTGGCACGCTATTTTCTGTTTATTATTAAATAAATTAAATTTATTACTTCAAGCACAAATCGTTAGAGAGATTAATGCATCCAGCTCAACTCATTATGTTTTTAAGTGAGTCGCTTTAGTTCGCCTCTTATTTATAAAAATTAAAAAATGACTTACCTTACACAGGATCATAATAATGAAAACAATACCTCTGGCATTACTCCTTCCTGCCCTGCTAGCCACCAGCGCCGTCGAGGCGGTGACGGTCTATAACAGTAAAGGAACACAACTCGATATTTATGGTCGTATCGAGGCACAAACCGGCAATGAATGGACAGATGAACATACCAATGCCACCAATCTGACCGGCCGTCTTGGCTTTGAAGCCAAGCAAAAGCTCGATGAGCAATTCGGCCTGTTTGGCAAGTTGGAATGGCAAGTTAACACTCAGAAGAACGATACCAAGGTCGCCGAAGATAACTGGGATATTCGTTATGGCTATATCGGGATTGACGGTAGGGATCTGGGGAAATTGATGGTTGGGCGTACGCGCAACCCGATGTATCAGTGGATGGGCATTACCGATCGTTACATGAACTACACGGCTAACGTTTACTCCAACTGGGTCGGCTCGCGTATCGACTCCTCCTATCAATGGAACCGTCAGGACGGCACATTACAATATGAATATACGTATGGTGGACTGGACGTTCGCACCGCCTACGTGATGGGTAACGGTGCAAGCGACAGCACCGTTGACGATGGGTATATGGCCAGCCTCGGCTACGCTTTTGAATTCCCGGTGATGGGTACGCCACTAAAAATCAAACCGGTGATTGCCTGGCAGAAAATGACCAAAGACCCCAAAAATACCAGCCTAAGCGGCAACTACACCGATTACACCCAAAAAGGGATTGGCATACGACTCAGCTACGACAAGGCTTATCTTGGTATCAACGTTGGCCGACAAACCTACGAGCAAACCGGCAAGCCAGACAAAGATTATGATGCCTTCGACTCGCTGGCCGAATACTGGTTTACCAGCAAAGTCGCGCTACGTGGCGGCTACTCGCAGTTGATCGAGTCTGAAAATGATTACGCCCACCGCAAACAGTGGATCTCTGAACTGGAATATCGCCTGAAAAAAGATGTACATCTTTCTGCCACCTACATTTACGACGATCGGCAAAGCTACGATTCGGCAGAAAACCTGTGGGTACTAGGGTTACGTTACGAATTTTAATCACTGCGCAAGGATGGAAAACATGAACAATCTTCTCAGTTTATTCGCCGTGTTAGCGTTGAGCGCCGGCGTAAGCCACGCAGCCGCGCTGCCAAAAGAGAGCGGTAGTTTCGATTTCACCGTGCCACAAACCGGCAAGAAGATGGAAGTCTTCAGCTACCAGCCGCCCGGTGCTAATGCCAACACTCCTGTGGTGTTTGTCCTGACCGGGCTGAATCGTAACGCCGATGAGTACCGCGACTCATGGGTAGAAAATGCCAAGAAAAACAAACTTATCGTCATCGCTCCGCTGTTCTCCGAAGCCGATTATCCCGGTAACGACGGCTATAACCTGGGGAATATCGAGAATGCCAAAACCCACCAGGTGAACCCTAAAGGGGAGTGGGCTTTCACGGTCATTGACGATCTGTTTGCCGATATGCAAAAACAGGGGATCACCAAACAACAAGACTATTATTTATTTGGTAACAGTGCTGGCTGCCAGTTTGTTCACCGGATGCTGACCTTTGTCCCTGAGGCCAATGTCAAAGCCGCCATTTGTGCGGCAGCTGGATGGTGGACCATGCCTGATGTGGAAAACCCCTGGCCCTATGGCCTGGACAATGCGCCGGTGAAAGTGACGCAAAAACAGCTGGCCGACTACTTTGCCAAACCCGTGCTGATCACCGTCGGTGAAAAAGATAACGACCCATATCACCCTTTGCTGCGCCGCTCTTATGAAGCCATGGCACAGGGGGATAGCCGGTTAACCCGTGCACAAAGCTATTTCCTGACGGCACAGCAAAAAGCCAAACGCTATAAGGTCGACTTCAACTGGCGCTTTACGACCTTACCCGACGTAGGGCATAGCGGCTCGAAGATGTCTGCCTATGGCGCAGAGCAATTTGCCTGGTTTGAACAGCATGGCGAGTTCAAGGTACAACCGTAACTTGAGGAGAACGCGCTACTGCCAAAGCAAGCGGTAGCGCGGGTCAGAAGGGAATGAGAGATGACACACACTTCTGACAAGGGAATTTTTGATTCCCCTTTTTTCTCCCTTGGGTTTTGTTATTAATGAAGGAAGAAACGGCGTAGAGGGGAAAACTGACATGAACAGAGCGGAATTCACTCAACGTATTGCTGGCATTGATAATCTGACCGAAACGGATCGGCGTATCATCGACTATTTTGACAAACACTTTGAGTCCATCCCCTACAGCAAAGTGATTGATGTTTGCCATGAGATCAACATCGCCAAGTCAACCTTGGGCCGATTTATGATGAAGCTCGGCTTCACCGGTTTTCGTGATTTCAAAGAGTCCACCATCGAGCCTGAGCAGCGCAGAAACATCTCCCCCATAGAACGTTTCGACAACAGCAAAAACAGAAAAAACGGCATCGAATTCATTGAAAAACACTGCGGTGAGATCACCGATAATATCAGCAATACGTTGAAAAACATCAATCGCCAGCATTTGGAGAAAACCATCGCGCTGATTTGCGATCCGGAAAAAAGGCTGTATGTGATTGGCAGCGCAACGGCACATGCCTTGGCCGAGTATTTTTACCTGCTTGGCCGCTATATCAAAAAAGACATTGTGCTGCTGGATGCCAATATTGCCAATTTACCGCATAAATTAATCGACTCAAGAAAAGGCGATGTGCTATTGGCGATTTCTTATTATCGTTTTTCCAGTGTGACGACAAGGTTGATAAAATGGTTTTATCAACATCGTGGCGATACCATCGTCATCACCGATAATGCCGTCAATCCGTTCAGCCACTTCGCCACGGCGATGTTGCTGATGGAGAGCCAGCATAGCGGGCTGTTCAGCAGCCGCAGCGCTGGCTTCGTATTAATCGAGGCGCTGGTTAATTATATGGGCGAAGTGAAAAGCAACGAATTAAACGAGAACTTCAACGTCATGGAGTCGTTATTCGAGGCATTTAACGTTTTCAATAAATAACACCAACACCAGGCAGTATGAATATTCATCAATCATCTTTATAGCCCTGTTGCTTTAGGGCTACGCATTGACTTACCAGAATGCCATGTAGCAATCCATCTCTGGCGTTTATTTAATGAAAAGAGGCTTTATCATGAGCAGTGAAAACAGCGCAATCCCTGTTTGCCCTGAGCAGCAAATTCTACGTACCTCACAGGGGAATTTATCTTTCCGCGCCGGCGGTGAGGGCGAAACCCTGATCTTTTTACACGGTATTCTGGGCAGCTCAAAAGCCTGGCCATTCCAGTTTGCCGCCTTTTCTCCCCACTACCGCGTCATGGCCTGGGATGCACCGGGTTATGCCGACTCCGCGCTGGTTCCGGCCGAGATCGACGCTTTTGTGCTGATGCTGCATGAGTGGGTGCAACACTGCGGGGCAGAGAAAGTCTCCCTCGTCGGGCATTCAATGGGCGGCACCGTTGCCAGCCGCTACGCCGCCCGCTACCCAGAGCGGGTAAAAAATCTGGTGTTGTCCTGCACCCATCCCGGCTATGGCGCGCCAGAGTCGGCCCCAAGCTCGGAAAAGCTGGAAAAAAGGCTGAAAGAGCTCGCCGAAATTGGCCGCGAAGCCTACGGCAAAAACCGCGCACGTGATCTACTGCCGTTCCCAGATGTGCCCGCTGCGGTGCTGGACTATGCGGCAGAAATTGCGGCAGGCACCAACCTGGAAGGCCTGAGGCGTGCGACTCGCATGTTGCAGTTGGCCGACAACCGCCCGCTACTGCCCCAGCTCAATATGCCAACGCTGATCCTTACCGGTGAAAAAGACGCCGTGGTGCAGCCGCAACTGAAAGCCGATCTGCTCGCGCTGGTGCCCTATTCCCAACATATCGAGATGCCCGGTATGGGCCATGCGCCTTATTTCCAGGCTCCGGATTATTACAACACGCTATTGCATGAGTTTTTTGCCAAACACTCATAAGGGGACATGATGACTGGATTTATCATCGGGATGATCGTTACCGTATTGGCGGCCTGGTTTATTATCAAAAACTACCAGCCGCAAACCGTGTTACTGCTGGCGGGGCTGAGCCTGCTGCTGATCACGGCGGTGTTCTTTCCCGATCAATCGATATTGTATGGCAAAGCCAAATCCATCGGCTGGGTTGGCGGGGATATTTTCGCCTTCGTGAAAGAGTCTTTGACCACCCAGGTAGCGGGCATCGGTTTGATCATTATGGCGGCGGGCGGTTTTGCCGATTATATGGATCACATCAAAGCGTCGAACTCGATGGTGAATCTGTGCATCAAACCCTTGCAGATGATCAAGGCTCCTTACCTGATCCTGGCTATCGGCTACGTATTATCCCAGTTGCTGCACGTGGCGATTTCCAGCGCGGCCGGTCTGGCGATGCTGCTTTTGGTCACCTTCTTCCCGGTGTTGGTGCGGCTTGGTGTCAGTAAAGCCGCCGCCGCCTCGATGATTGGCATGTCGGCATTTATGGATCTCGGCCCGGCGGTGGGCACCGCCAACCTGGCAGCCAAACATGCCGGTATGGAAACCGCAGTCTACTTTGCCCACTACCAACTGCCGGTCGCCACCGGCGTGATGCTGGCGGTCGCGGTACTGATCTTCTTCACCGCACGCTACTTTGACGCCAAAGACGGGCATATCGTCACCCAACAGCAGGTGGAACAGCCAACCAGCGAAGATACAGTCAAGGTACCGGCATTCTACGCTTTCCTGCCGGTGTTCCCGGTGATACTGGTCATCGTTTTCAGCCCGCTGGTGATTAGCAGCATCAAGATTGACGTGGTGACAGCGATGATTATCGGCACCCTGTTGGCATTTTTCTGCGAATTGCTGGTACGGAGGGATTTCAAAACCGCCTGCAAGGGCATCCAAGTGTTCTTCAAAGGCATGGGTACCATGTTTACCAGCATCGTTTCCCTGTTAGTGTGTGCCGACGTTTTCGCCCAGGGCTTGCAGATCATCGGGGCCGTTGACTTCATTATCCACACCGTCCAGGCCGCGGGCTTTGGCTTTGGCAATATGACGATAGTGATGGCCCTGCTGGTCTGCGTGACCGCGGCGCTGACCGGCTCCGGCGTGGCGGCGTTCTTCTCCTTCTCCGGGCTGGCTCCTGGTATTGCCGCCAAGTTTGGCGAAAGCGCCGTCAGCATGATCCTGCCAATGCAACTGATGGCCGGGATGGGAAGATCGATTTCCCCGGTGGCCGGGGTAATCATTGCCGTCAGCAAGGCCGGTGAATGCTCACCATTTATGATTGTCCGCCGAACGCTGATCCCTGCTGCGGGTGGGATGGTCACCATGCTGGTGCTAAACGGGATCTTGAATTAACGCCCTGTTAAAACTCGGGCAGGGAAATCTCTGCCCTATCATCAGACCCACGCCAATAGTCCATTATTTAACCAACCCCCGTTCTTTTCTGAAATGTGCTACCGCCTCTATATCGCCTGGTAATCCCACTGTACACTGCCTGAAAATCGCCCTTAATCCGGGTAGGGATGCCGTTTTATTAACAAGGAGTGTTGATATCATGTTCTCAAAGATCATGTTTATTCTGTTTGCCGCCGCCGTCATCCTAGTGATCATTAACTGGGGACGGCTCTGGGAATTCATTCGTCCAATGGTGTGATGTAACATAACCCCGCTCCTAGCGAAAACGAGCGGGCAATTCACTGGGCTTTATCGATGGTGCAGTTCCATTGCTGGTTCACCACGCTCTGATTAGCGACAATCTGTAACGACAGTGCAGCATCCTGAGTATGAGTGATGCTGTATTCAAGTACCACATCGTCCAGATTACTGGCGGTCCGCTCAACCTTGAACAAAGCCGAGCCATGCTCGATGTTCAGCAAGCTGGCCAGTTTGGCATCGCAGATCACCGGTAAATAACGTTCCGTTGCCTTGGTTGGAGAATAACCGAACGTTTCCCGTAGCTGTTCATACAGCGGGCTGCCTCCGTCTACATGGCTCAGATCGTTATACACCCGGCCATTCAAGTGGGTGATCGAATGGCCCACCACTTTCTTCCCCTGCATGAACAACCGCTCAAGACGCATCAGTTGGTGGCCTAAATCCAGATGCATCCGCTCAGCCACTTCTTGATCGGCCATGGTTGATAACAGGGAAAGGATCTCGACTTCCACCGGTATAGCCGAATTAAAGCTCAGCAGGACATCTGGAAGATCGGTGTAGTGTTTATGCAACGCATCACGATTGATGAAGGTCCCTTTGCCCTGCTCCCGATGCACCATGCCAATACTGGCCAGCGAATCGATCGCTTGCTTGATGGTACCGCGAGCGACCTTAAACTCATCGGCAAGCAGTAATTCGCCGGGGAGTTTATCGTCATAGGTAAAAGTGATGATCCGTTGCAGGATAATGCCTTTTATCCTGAGATACAGTGGCAGTCCATCCGACTCAAACATACTGATGCTCCGCTCAGAGGTAGTGTATTTGGCTCCTGTAAGCGTCAAGTATATCCTGATTTATCTGCTGATTGCCGTCTATGTTTGCGCTTGCCAGGATCGGCGGCGTGCGCTGTTTCTGCTGCATCAGTTCACAGATCCGCAGTACCAGACTGTTAGCAATAGTCGCCCCCATAATGGTCGAGAGCGGTGCTGCTTTCTGGGCCAATCCCGGCAGGCTGACGGCGGCATCGCCATACTCGCATTGGTTATCAATGGTGATATCAGCGATATCCACCAACAGCTTGCCGCTGGAGTGCCGGGATATCACCCGAGCAGCGGTGGCCAGACTGGTGATGGCGATCACCTTAGCGCCAGCCGCCCGAGCGGCCAGCGCGACATCGATGGTTATGGCATTGCGGCCAGAAACCGAGTGGATCAGCAACGTATCCCCCGCTTGCAGCGGCGATTGCTCGATCAACACCCGCCCCAGGCCCTCAACGTTTTCCACCGCGCTGGTCAGAGTTAATGGTCGAACATTGAGCATCAGTGCAGGGGTAAATAGAGGATTAACGATAGCCAAGCCACCGGCCCGGTAGCTCATCTCCTCAGCCAGGATACCCGCATGGCTGGCGCCGAAAACGAACAGGTCCCTCTCGGCCAGCACCGTGTCTGCCATCATCTGCGCCGCACGGTTGATCGTGTCGGGTTGCGATTCCAACTGGGCCAACTTCTGCCGGATTTGTTCATAATATTGGGTCAACGCTTTGCTCATAGCCTTCCCTCTCAACATCAGAATGTTAGCAGCCTGGTCAATGCCGCGATCAGCGGTGCCAGCACAAACATATCGCTGTCGCCGGCCCACAGAGCGGTGTCGGGAATGGTGCCGCTGATGAAATAACTGACACAGAAATATTGTCCCCAGGCCACGACGGTCGAGGTAATAAATCCGGCCAACAGCGCCCCTTTATAGCCGCCGGTGATATTGCCAAACACTCCTGCCGTACCCGCATGGAAGAAAATCACGATCATGCTGGGGATAAACACGTAACCGGTATAGCGGCCGATCAGGGTGAGCCACAACAACGAGCCAATAAAGGCCCCGACGAAGCCTAACACCACCGCATTGGGGGCAAAGTTGAACAGAATGGGGCAATCAAGCGCAGGTTTGGCTCCGGGCACCAGGCGTGAACCGATGCCGTTAAACGCTGGCACCATTTCACCGATGAACATCCGCACGCCGAGCAACACCACTGCAATGCCACCGGTAAACATCAGTGACTGTTTCAGCGCATAGATGTAGAAACTCAGGTCGCCAGACTGCGCCAGGATTTCAGCCGCTTTCGGCGTGCCTTTGATTTGCAGAATAAAGGTCCCGATAAAGAACAGCAGCGACATGGTCAATGCAGTCACCACGTTAGAATCCCGCAAAAAGCCGAGTTTTTTCGGTACCTTGATATCTTCAGAGCTGATTTTATTAGCCGCGAAAATCTGACCAAACAACGCCCCCAGCAAAGCGACGGAGGCGGAGGTGTGCCCCAATGCCACGTTGTCATTGCCGGTGATCTTGCGCACCCAAGGTTGCACCAGAGCGGGTTGCAACGTCCAGTAAAGCCCCATGATCACCGTCAGCATTAACGTCAGTTGCAGGCCGGAAATGGCAGGATTGCTGTTGACCATCACCCCGGCAAAAATCATCGTGGTCCAGAACATCATGTGGCCAGTCAGATAGATATATTTAAAGCGAGTCAGCCGAGCCAGCAGCAGGTTAAGCGCAAACCCACCAGCGATGGCGATAGTCACGCTGCTACCATAGCGTTCGGAGAAATGTACCTGGCCGATAATGTTCGTCAGATTCATCGAGCTCAGGCCAAACACTTCCGTCCAGATAGGCTGGAAAATCAACAGGGCCGAGACGATAATCCCCGCCCCTGCCCCGATAATCAGAAATCCTAAAATGCCTTTCAAGGTGCCAGAGACAATATCCGCCAGCGGCTTGCCTTGTAGCACCAGGCCCAGCAACACAATCAGGCCGATTAAAATGGACGCTTCCCCAAAAATATTGACCGTGATCCAGCGCAACACCCCCAGAAATTCGCTCATGGCTATTCCCCCTGCTTAATAATGCCGGCCTGTTCCAGCGCCAGGGCAATCTCTTTGCTGTCGATATAGTTATTGACGACCGCTACCGGGCAAGAGAGGTGTTGCAGGTTATCCACCAGCTCGGCATTGGTGATCACCAGATCGGCACTGGCCGAAGCCGCCGAAGAGACATCCATATGTTCCACCGAAGCCTGGATCCCATGCTGTTTTAGCACGGCTTCCACGTTCATTTTTAATATCAGGCTCGATCCCATGCCTAAACCGCATACCGTCAGAATTTTCATTAGTATTCGCTCCGAGTTGAACCTTCAAAATCGCTACCCTGGGAATTTCAAATGACAACCAAACCGCGAGCAAAGTTACCCCGCGCCGGCTATCAGTTGATAAAGCTGCTCAGGGTCACGGGAATTCATTAGGGTATGCAGGTTATTTTCGTCTGACAGCAGAGTGACAATATGCTGGATTAGCTGAATATGCCGCTCGCTGCTGGTCGCTGATAGCCCCAGTAAAACCTGTACCGGATCGTTTTCTGTGTGACCAAACGCTACCGGCTCACGCAGCCGTACCAAACTCAACTGCGCCTTAATCGCCCCTTGCTCTGGGCGGGCATGTGGCATGGCCAATCCAGGGGCAATCACAAAATAGGGGCCAAACTCCCGGTAGCTGGCCACCATCGCCTCAACATATTCCTGGCTGCAAGCACCAGACAGGCAAAGTGCCTGACCCGCCGCCTGAATGGCATCTACGGCAGTACTGGCCGGGTTATCAATGAGTATTGCCTGGCGAACGATCATCAGTGCCTCCTGCAGCTAAAAGTTGACGAATGGAAGCCAGAGTTGTCTGCAAGGAGTGCTGCACCAGTGCCTGCCCTTTCTCCTCACTGGCGCAGCCAGGATCGCCGAGTACCGCATAGTCGGAAAACTCCGTCCAGTGCACCGGCTGATAGCGGAAATTCTCTGGGAATTCTGGGTAATGCGAACGTGCCAGCGTCATCTCGACGTGTTCGGGGGCCAATGCCAGCATCAGTGAGGTTTCAATCTCGTCCGCATGCATATAGCCGGGATAGGCAATGGCAGAGGTTCTTAACCGCTGGGCGCAGCTGTCCATCCCAGCCCAGCTATAGCTTAGCAACGTGATGCCCTCCTCCTTCAACTGCCTGGCGGCGGCTTTGATGGCATCAAAATTGCCGTAGTGTGCATTGATTACCGCAGTGGTGGTAATCGCGTAACCGGCCATATTGCGTGCCAGCGAGAGCAACAATTGCGTCAGCAGATCGTTACCAATATCGATCGCTCCTGCGTGCCCACGCAGTGACCATACCTGGCTGTAGGACACCACAGGCAGGCTTAGCGCTGCCTCCCCCAATTGTTCATCCAGCAAGGCGCAAAATCGCTCGGCCAATAAATTATCGGTATCCAACGGCAGGTGGTCGCCATGAGGCTCCACCGCGCCCAGCGGCAGCAAGGCAATCTGCGCTTTCGCCAAAGCCTGCCTGGCCTGTTGCTCATTCAACTCATGCAGTTTCATGAAGCCTCCTTAGCCAAAAGCAAAGTAGCGTGCTGGGTTTTCCACAAAGAAATCGTGCAGCAGGGCTTCGCCATCAAACCCTGCCTCTTGGGCCTCTTCGATAAATCTTGGCCGCCAGTCGGCCAGAATAAACTTCAACCCCAAGCCGCCTTTACCGTAATGGGCACTCATGGATTTACGGGCGAAATCACCGCCGATGAGAATTTGTTTCTGATAGCCACGTTGGCACAGCGCCAAAATGGCCTGGGTACGGATATGTTCTGGGTAATATTTTATCCGGCTCATACCGTCAAAAGAGAGAAATGCCCCGGTGTTGGCAATCTGACGGTGGAGCCACGGATCGGGGTTACGATCCATATGAGCAAAACACAGGCGGGACAAATCCAGCCCCAACGCTTTAAATATCTGTGCCTGTTCCAACCCCATGGTGCCCATTTCCGTGTGGCTATGCATCGGGGCGCCAGTACGTTGCTGTGCCCTTACGATAACTTCCATGGTTTTCCGTTCCAGCGGGGAGATGGTGTTATAGCCGGTGCCGCATTTCACCACGCCAGCGCGATAATCGCTGCCTTCGATACCTTCAGTGACTTCACGGCTGACGTGTTCTACCAATTCATCAATCGAAGCCCCTTCGACCCACTCAGCAAAGCTTTGCCCCAATCCAGGCCGCTTGCTGCTCCACAGAAACCCTTTGTTAAACCCGGCGGTGGCAATGATATGCAATCGCTGCCGCTTGGCCATCTCGGCTACGGCAACCACCTGGCGGCCATAATCGGGAGCCGTGGCGTCATAAATTGCATTGCCTCCAGCTTGGCGGAAATCCGCCAGTTCGCGTTCTGAAGCCTGTGGATCATCCAGTAACAGATCGTCATCCCCACGCTCTGCCCAATAGGGAGGAATACAGTAAATATGATCGTGGCTGTAAGTGACGCCGAGCTGGTTGGCGGCAATGTCACCATTTAACGTGCGGATGGATCCCATGAGAACGGCTCCCTGGAACGGAAAAGAAGGTAGCTTCAACATAGGTTAAGATCAGTTGACCAGTCAAGTGATCAAGTTCGCAAATTGACCAATCTGTTTTGCACTCGTCGCTGATAAATGACAATGGCCACGCCAAAGCGCAGCCATTGATGGGGAGAGTGGTGTCTGACCTATCTGTCAATTTCACCACGGCTTAACAAGAACTGCAGGCCAGCCTGGCTGGCCTGCAGAGGATTAACGAGAACGCAGATCCAGCGCCACGTCGACGATCATATCTTCCTGGCCGCCCACCATACGGCGCTTACCCAGCTCAACCAGAATATCTACTGCGTTGATACCGTATTTCGCCGCGGCCACTTCACAGTGGCGCAGGAAACTGGAGTAAACCCCGGCATAGCCCAGCGCCAACGTTTCACGATCGACGCGAACGGGCCGATCCTGCAACGGGCGCACCAGATCGTCAGCCGCATCCATCAAGGCATACAGATCCGTGCCATGGTTCCAGCCAAGCTTATCCGCCGCCGCAATAAACACCTCAAGCGGCGCGTTACCGGCTCCTGCCCCCATCCCTGCCAAGCTGGCATCCACACGATCGCACCCTTCTTCTACCGCCACCATCGAGTTGGCAACCCCAAGACTGAGGTTATGGTGCGCATGCATACCGGTTTGCGTTTCTGGTTTCAACACCGCTTTCAAGGCTCGGAAACGGGCTCGGATATCGTTCATATTCATCGCGCCGCCAGAATCCACCACGTAGATGCAGGTTGCCCCGTAACTTTCCATCAGCTTGGCCTGGCTGGCCAGATTTTCCGGCGTCGTCATATGGCTCATCATCAGGAAACCCACGGTATCCATACCCAGCTCACGGGCATAGGCGATATGCTGTTTGGAGACATCGGCTTCGGTACAGTGAGTGGCGACTCGCACCACCCGTGCCCCAGCGTTATAGGCATCCTTCAGATCGTGAATAGTGCCAATACCCGGCAGCAGTAAGGTGGCGATTTTAGCGTGGGTGGTCACATCCGCCGCCGCCTCAATCCATTCCAGATCGGTATGTGCGCCAAAGCCGTAGTTGAAGCTGGAGCCCTGTAGACCATCACCATGTGCCACTTCTATCGAATCTACCTTCGCCGCATCCAGCGCCCTGGCAATGTCCTGCACATTTTGCAGCGTATATTGGTGACGAATAGCGTGCATCCCGTCGCGCAGGGTGACATCCGAGATAGAGATTTTTTTGTCGTTCATAGCCGTTCTCCAGCAACATACGCCATGGCCTGAGCCATACGCTCGGCGGTCGCCAGCGCAGCGGAAGTCATGATATCAAGGTTGCCTGCATAGGCAGGTAGGTAGTGTGCCGCGCCTTCAACTTCCAGAAACACCGAGGTTTTCAGGCCAGAAAAACGACCAATCCCCGGTAAATTAAGCGGTGCATCGGCAGGAATAACATCAAACTGCACTTTCTGCTTCAGGCGATAGCCTGGCACGTAGGCCTGCACGGCCGCCGCCATTTCGTTGATTGAAGCCTCAACCTTGGCTTGATCGACTGATTCACTCAGCACATAGACGGTATCACGCATCATTAAGGACGGTTCCGCCGGGTTCAAAACGATAATCGCTTTGCCCCTCTCAGCCCCGCCGACCACCTCGATCGCCTTGCTGGTTGTTTCGGTAAACTCATCGATATTAGCGCGAGTTCCCGGCCCGGCAGACTTACTGGCAATGGAGGCGATAATTTCGGCGTAATGAACTCTGGCCACCCGTGCTACCGCTGCCACCATAGGGATGGTCGCCTGGCCGCCGCAGGTCACCATATTGACGTTGACCTGGCTGAGGTTTTCCTCCAGGTTCACTACCGGCACGCAATAAGGGCCAATCGCCGCAGGTGTCAGATCGATCAGCCGGATCCCCGGTTTGGCCGCCCGCAGGATGGCATCATTTTTAACGTGTGCGCTCGCACTGGTGGCATCAAAGACAAAATCAATGTCGGCGAATTCCGGCATCTGAATCAGTCCGTTAACACCGGTATGACAGGTTGCAACCCCCATCCGGCGAGCACGAGCCAACCCGTCCGATTCAGGATCGATCCCCACCATCGCCCCCATCTCCAGATGCTGGGCGTTACGCAGGATTTTAATCATCAAATCGGTACCGATATTGCCGGAACCGACGATCGCCACTTTTCTCTTGCTCATCATTGGCTATCCTCATAGAAGTGGGTCGAAACCGTGCCGACGCCTTCAATTGTTGCCATAAAACTGTCACCTGCTTGCACCGGCACCATCGGGCCCAGAGCTCCGGTCAGCACTACATCACCAGCTCGTAACGGCGTGCCGAGGCTGGCCATTTTGCGTGCCAACCAGACGGCAGCATTGATCGGATGCCCAAGACATTCACTGCCACGCCCGCTAGACACCACCTCGTTATTGCGCGTCATGCTCATACCGCAATGTTGCAGGTCCACCTCATCGATCCGACGCACCGGGCCACCCAGCACATACACACCACAGGAAGCGTTATCCGCCACGGTATCAACAAACGCGATCGACCAGTCTTTGATACGGCTGCCCACCACTTCAAGCGCTGGCAATACCCACTCCACTGCGCTACATAACTCATCGAACGTGGTATCGGCATGCGGTAAATCACGATCCAGCACCAACGCAATCTCCGCTTCGATACGCGGCTGCATCACCCGCGAAAATGGAATGCCCTGGTTGGTGCCGTAGCACATGTCGGCAAACAGGGTGCCGAAGTCCGGCTGGTCAACTCCCAGCTGTTGCTGAACCTTGGGATGGGTAAGTCCTACTTTGCGCCCTACCACTCGGCGGCCCGCAGCCTGCCAATGCTGCACGTTCAATTGCTGGATGGCGTAGGCCGCCTCGCCGTTGTCGAGGCCGAGACGTTCGCGCAAGGGCCCAATCACCTTGCCGCTAGCCTCGGACTGCCGTAACGCCTCGGCCAATTGCTCCAGATTGTAATCACTCATCATTCGCTCCCTGATTAATGCTTGAGGAAATCCACAACCATGCGGTTAAAGGTGTCGGCATGTTCCCATTGCGCCCAATGCCCACAGTTGCTGAACACATGCAGCTGTGACCCGGCAATGCCTGCGAGCAGACGCAGCCCGGTATCCATCGGCACAAAGCGATCGTTGCGCCCCCAGACGATCAGCGTTTGGGCTTTGATTTCGCCCAGGCGCGGGCTGAAATCCGGGAACTGCTTCGGATTAACGGACAGGCTCTTGACGAAGTTTTCCAGGTGGTCACGGTGCGCCAGAATATTATCGAGGCGGGTTTTGAACAGCGCTTCGGTCAGATCGCTGGGGTCGTAAACAAAAATGTTCATCATTTTGCGCAAGTTCTCGATGTTTGGTTCGCGATAAAGCCCCTGCAACAGCTTGATCCCTTCCGTTGGCATCGGCACAAAGGGGCTAGCACCACCTGTACCGCCCCACATCAACACCAGTTTGCCAACGCGCTCCGGCCAGGTCAGGGTAAACGCCACGGCGCTGTGGCCGCCCATCGAGTTCCCCAGCAGATGTACCTGCTGCAGATCCAGCGCGTCCACCAGCCCTTTCAAAATGCGCGCATTGAGGTCCGAACGGGAACCGTTACTGACGATTGAATCGCTCTTGCTCCAGCCTGGGAAATCCAACAGGATCACGCGATAACCCGCTGCTACCAGCGGTTCAATATTACGGCTGAAGTTCGCCCAACCGCTGGCTCCGGGGCCGGAACCGTGCAACATAACCACGGTTTGCGCACCGTTGCCACAGTCGTTGTAATGGATACGCAGGCTGGCTTCACCCTCTTGGATCTGCACGAAGCGGCTGGTATTTTCTTCAGTAAGGTCAAAAGATTGCGATGTCATGATGTTGTTCCTTTATCGTTATTATTTTCGCGGTGCGGCGCTGATTGAGCCGAATCCGGTGATCCACTCAGGAAGCTCGCGGTAATAGCGCCCCTCGGTCTGATAAGGACCAAATGCCGATAGCGCAGCAAAGGCGGCCATCCAGGCTTTAACCTCATGGGTCGAACGGCCAGCGATCGCCGACAGTTCGTCATTGCCCAGCCCGTCCAGTTCCGCCAACTGCCCACCGGAAAGAACGTCCATAAACTGGTTGTCCCAGACCGGGTTGAGAGGATGTAAGGTGCTCTGATCCCGCACAAAAGCACGGGCGGCAGTGATAACGCGGTGCTGGCGTAATTGGCGCTCGTCTGCCGGTAATTGGCGGCCACTGCCCAACAGACGGTCACGCATATGAGCATCGGCCCCGGCCAACTGAGGTACCGGTGGCTGGTGCGAAAGCCCACCGGAGCCCAGGATCAACACCCGTTTATCGAGGCCACGGGCAAAACGTCCGATAGCTTCCCCCAGCAGGCGCGTACGCTTGAAGCCAGGCAAGGGTGGCGCGACCCCATTGATAAATACCGGCAGCACCGGGCAGTTTGACAGGCCACCGAGCAAATACTCCAGCGGCTGGGCAAAACCATGATCCACCTGCATGCAATAGGAAACCGCAACATCAACCCCTGCATCCAACACAGATTGAGCGCAGGCTTCGGCCAGTTCCGCAGGCACCGGCAGTTCGCCAGCGGCACTACTGAAGTCTCCAATCGCCGTAGCGGCCATACCAATGCAGAACGGCGGCATGATGTCGTAGAAAAAACCGTTGTAATGATCTGGCGCGAACAGGATCACCAGTTCAGGATCAAATGCCTGGATCCGCTGCCGTGCATCGGCAATGGTTTTTTCCACTTCGGCCAGCACCGCTGGGGCCGGATCAACGTAACCCACCAGCGGGGAATGAGAGAGACAATGGAGATAAGCGTTCATATCAAGCCACCTTGTTTTTAGTCATTAGCGTGTTTAGCGCGGAACGGCTATTCCAGACGGTCCAGGTTCCGGGCGTAAAAGCCCCCCCTCACCTGCTCGCGACACCAGATCAACTCCCTCTCCTGCGTAAGAGAGTGGGGTGAGGAGGGGAAACCGGTTAGCCTTCGCGGGGCTACATCAAGCTCTTTAGTGCCACAAGTGGGTCGGTCAACAGCGTTTCATCAACCGGGTTCCCTTGCTGGATCAACCTGCGCAGATGGCGCATTTCCCGGCCTTGGTTCAGCGTGATGGCCCCCACCAGCCGACCCTCTTGCAACGCAAACCAGATGGCGTTGTGCGCCTCAACGCTGCCGCGCACTAACCAATGTTCACTCTGCATGGCCCCGATAAACTGAATATTGCTGTCGAACTGATCGGTCCAGAACCACACCGGCACCGTGGCCGGTAACGGCTGATCCAACATGGCACAGGCCGCCACCAGTGCCTGCCGGTTGGCGTTATCCCAGGTTTCCAGGCGGACAAGTTGATCCCCTTGACGGCGTAAGGTGACATCTCCAGCCGCATAAATATTGGCAACCGAAGTACGGCAATGGTCGTCGACAATAATGCCGTTGGCGGTCGCTAATCCGGCCTGGGTAGCCAGGCGATCGTTGGCTTCAATGCCAATGCCATAAATCACCGCGTCACCCATCAGCCGTTCGCCGTCCTGCAACGTCAGCACCACGTTTTCCTGTTCCAGGGCGGCGTGCTCAATCTGGGCATTAAGGCAAAGACGCACCTGATGTTGTTGATGCAGGCCCGTCAGATAATCCCGCACCGGCGGTGGAGCATTTCGCCCCATCACCATCGCGGCCTGCTCAATCACCGTCACCTCACAGCCACTCTGCTTCGCACTGGCTGCCAGCTCGAGGCCAATGGTGCCAGCACCGACAATCAGGATCCGTTGGTTGGCAGTCAGTACACCACGTAGCCGCCTGGCATCTGCCGCTGTGCGCAAGGTATGCGATTTATCACCCAACGCATCCAGAGATGTAAGCCGTCGTGCCTTGGCCCCGGTCGCCAACAGCAACCGGTCCCACTCCAATTCTTCACCATCAGCCAACAGCACCGTGTGTTGTAAGGTATCGATCCCGACAACCCGCGTATTGCGGCGCAGGACAATGGCATTCTCCTCATAGAAAGAAGCAGGCAAAATGTCTTGCAACTGCGCAGTGGGCGACAACAACATAGCTTTCGACAAAGGGGGACGTTCGTACGGCATTTCCGGCTCTTCGCCGATCAAGGTAATGCCACCGGTAAACCGCTGTGCACGTAGGGCTGCGGCCGCCATAGCCCCGGCCTGACCGCCGCCGATAATCACTATCTGTTTCATGTTGGCTCCTATAACTGCAATCCGCCCGCCACGTGGCGAATACCCCGAATGGCCAGGCCCGCATCGGCATTGATCATCACGCCGCTCAGCGTCCGGTTGTTACGGCGCGAGGCCAGCATCACGTAAGGGCCGGTAAAATCTTCCGGCACAGGGGAGAATTGCAACGGCAGAATGGCGGCAATCTTTTCCGGCGTCAGCGATTGCATAATCGAGGTGTCCTGCTGCCCAAGCGCCTGTGGACCACGCAAGTCACTGGCCATGCCACAAGGCCCAACGCCATTGACCCGCACCTTGGGGGCCAGTTCATAAGCCAACTGACGGATCAACCCTACGTCAGCATGCTTGCTGGCGGTATACAGCGGGCCACCACCACCGGGATACCAGGCCGCATTGGAAAGCGTGAAGATCATACTGCCGCAAGAGTGGATCAATGCCGGAGCGCTGGCTTTGGCACCCAACAGATAGCCCTTGACGTTAACGGCAAACAGCTCGTTAAAGCCGGACTCTAACTGCTCCGCCGGTGTCGCCAGCAACGAGGCATTATGATCCCAGATACCGGCATTGCCGATAAAACAGTCCAGACGCCCAAAGCGGGACAGCGCCATTGCTACCGCACGCTGATTATCGGCAAAGCAAGTCACGTCCCCCTGCACGGCCACAACCTGCTCGCCAAACTGCTGCTGTAACCGGCTGACCTTTTCCGCTGAACGTTCCAGGGTCGCCACCCTGGCACCTTCCTCAATAAAGCGCGCCACCAGAGCCAGCCCTAACCCTGAGCCGCCACCGGTTATCAGCACTACATCATCTTTGAGATCGGACATCAGGCTTCCTCCGGTAAATCGATGAACACGGCCCCCTCTGACACGGTGACCAGATAGGTTTGCAGCGGCTCCGTGGCGGGCATGCATAGCGCTTTACCGGTTTTCAGGCAAAAGCTGGCCGAATGCAGTGGGCATTCCACGGTCGCGTCATCGTCGATATAGCCCTCGGACATCGAGGCATTGCCATGGCTGCAACGATCGTTGATCGCGTAATATTCACCGCCTACATGAAACAGCGCGATCGTCGGCTCAGTATCGAGCCGGAGAGCTTCCCCCTCCGGCAACGCCCCAACAGAACAAGCATGGATTCGTTTCATCAGAACAGGATGCTCATGTTGTGGGAGGTAATAACCACCTGGTCGAGAATAATTTCACGCCCGCACAGCCCCCAACCCTCTTCGGTTGAACGGCGGCGCAGCAGGTCGGTACGGGTGCCAACGTAGAAGGTTTCGTCGCGCTCTTTTTGCGACCGGTAAAGCAGGTAGTTAACCCTTACGGAGAACACATCGGCCTGCGCCGTTTCGCTGATAATGCAGTTGCTGACCATATGGCGAGTACGGGACGGAGGCTCTTCAGCCCAGGCCATTCCGGTTTCCAGGCGAGCGATCCGGCGTTCCAGCTGTGATTTGGTGTCGTTGAAAATCCAGGTGGTCGGCGGTTGCACCCCTTTACGCCGATCGCGGGTCTGGGCATTAACCATAGTGCGCATGGTGTAGCTCAAATCATCGTCAAGCAGTTCCAACCAGGCGCGGAACGCCCAGTCATCCAACAGGGCGGCTTCGTGGTAGAGAAACTGGGTAATCTGATGCTGGAGTTCCATAGAGATCGGATGGCTCATTTCATCACCTCCTGCTGGTAGGCTGCGGTTTTCTCTTGGACTTCCTGCCAGGTTTCGCTGCTCAGCAAATCCGCCCAACGTTGGTACATGCCGCGCGCGGCGGTTTCGGAAAAGATATAGTTGGTAATGCCGGGAATACCGTCTTCACGGCGTTTTTCCTGATTCAGCCCCATCTCCAGGCACAATGGATTGTTGCGGGCCTGGTGGCCTTTGAGCAGTTTCTGGATCTCAGCCCAGTTTTCCGAATCATCCTGCTCAAGGAAACCGGCAGGGCCAAAGGCTCGGGTAGCGCTGTTTTCAAACGCCGCTTTGGTTTCCGGCGAGGCGGCCTTGTCGGCAATGCAGAATGCCCAGACTTCTACCTGGTCCGGCCCGCGTGGATGCCAGATGCGCAGGGTGGCGGTGCCATTGAGCCAGGAGAGGGTGGGGAAAATATTGTTATGCCCGGCAAGACGCAGGGCACGGATTTTGCCCAAACGCTGCTCGGCTTCGGGGTAGCTTTCCCGGTAGTAGCGCGAGACTTCGCCATCAACCCACACGTTGGCATCCGGTTTTTCGGTAAAGAAGAAGCCACAGCCGTGGCCGTCCTGGCCGAATTGCACCGCGTCTTTGGCGGTTTCCCATACCGGGCGCGGGGTTTGGTCATTACCCAGTTTTTTATCGCTACCGTCCTGCATGCCGCCCAAGACCTGTACCGCCGAGACATGGCTGAACAGGGCATGATACTGATCGCTGGCGAACTGCTCGGCCGGGAACTTCCAGTTGCAGTTAATGACCCACTTCTGCACACCACCGACAATTTCGGTGCCGCCTTCCCGCCGATCCAGCAAACCATCCAGATACCAGGCCATATCCCCCAGATATTCTTTGAGTGGCGGAGCACTGGTATCCCAGTTGCCAAATATCAGGCCTTTATAGCTTTCGACACCGGGCACTTCCTTCAGCCCCCAATGCGATTTGCACAGTCCTTGCGGGTAGGCACGTGGCTCTAACGGCACCTCGACCAATTCGCCATCGATGCCATAAGACCAGCCGTGGTAAGGACAGGTAAAAGCGCGGGTATTGCCGCTGTCCGCGTAGCTGACACGCATTGCACGGTGGCGGCACTGGTTGAGAAACGCCTTGATGGAGCCATCTTTCTGACGGATAACGACTACCGCGTCTTCCCCCATGTAGGTGTTAAAAAAATCGCCGGGTTTGGGGATCTGACTTTCATGGGCCAGAAACAGCCAGCAGCGGCCAAATATACGCTCCAGCTCTAATTGATAAATGTCCGGATCGGTATAGATCCGTGGCAGAACTTGCCCATTCCGGGTGTCGATCAGGCTATAAACATCTAATTTTGCGTTGGTGGTCATATTATTTGATCCTCATCCAAGAGATGTATTGACCTTCGTAGGGGTTACGCAAAGGATGTTGCTTTCCAGTTACTATTTTGTGAAATAGTAAAAAACGACCGTACCAGACATTTTTTCTATGATGGGAGAAAAAGGCATGGAGCTAAGACACTTACGTTATTTTGTCGCGGTAGCCGAAGAACTCAATTTCACCCGGGCCGCCGAGAGGCTACATACGTCGCAGCCTTCATTGAGCAGCCAGATAAAAGATCTTGAGGGTTGTGTGGGCGCGCCATTATTAATCAGAAATAATCGCCAGGTTTCGCTAACCCGCGCCGGAGAAGTATTTTTACATCAGGCGATCAATATTCTTGAATTGTCAGAGCAGGCAAAACAGTTGGCGCGCAAGGCCATGGAACAACAGGTTCGGCTGATCATTGGCTTTGTGCCCTGTGCGGAAGTGAACATCCTGCCTGACGTTCTGCCCCAGTTACGCCTGCGGCTACCGGCGTCCAGTATCGAACTGGTGAGTATCATTACCACTCAGCAAGAAGATAAGTTATTGAAAGGAGAGATTGACGTTGGTTTTATGCGCCGCCCGATTATCAGTAATCAACTGAACTACCGGGTGGTTTATCGTGAGCCCTTGGTAGTGGTGATGCCCATTGATCATCCACTGAGTAAAGAATCGCAGCTAGAGCCGCAACATCTTGATGGCGAGAATTTTATCAGCACCGATCCGGCCCACTCCGGCGCGTTACACCAGATGGTGACTGCCTACCTCGCCGAATCCCACAGCAAGCCCAAGATCGTGCAGGCAGCAACCAACATTCTGGTCACCATGAATCTGGTAGGAATGGGGCTGGGCCTGTCTATTGTGCCGCGCTATGTCAGCCATTTTCAGTCATCGAACGTGGTCTTCCGCCCGCTACCGGCCAGTGCACCACAGATTGAATTATTGATGGCATGGCACAGAGAGAATAACAGCCCAGCGCTGGCACAAATGATTGACCTGGTGGAAGAACAACCTGAGGTTTAGCTGTATCGAGCCTGCTTCTCCTTGAAGTGGCCACCTCGGTTTTAGTGATTTTTGCCCCCCCTCCACAAGGTCACATAGTGACTTATGGCAAAGAATACAGAGCTCGCCATTATGAAAATGGTTACCACACAGTGGTTCCTCATCTAGCACTCGTTATCTCAGCTCATGTTTAGTGGCTGATTTTCGCCAAATCGTCTGCCGAGAGGCCGGTCAATTTCATCACCTGGGCGCGATCGAAGCCATCAGCCAGCATGGAACTCGCAATTTTCAGGACCGCCTCCCGACCTTTCTCAATACCTTTCTCAATACCTTTCTCAATACCTATCTCGATACCTATCTCAATACCTTGTTGTTTGAGATATTCTGCAATAGTCATCAATTCCTCCTCGTGCTGTGGTGCACGCCTCGCCAACTCGTGGATCAATACACCCGGTTCAGTCGTGCTCCCCACCTGCAACATATAGTTAATCAACGATATGAGTTGCTCTTTGGTAGTGTATCCGGCCAGCAATAATGTGACCAGTTGTTCCTTGAGTTCAGCCAGATCACGTAGGCGCACGTGCTTTTGCAACAGTTCAAGAATGGCCATACGGCGATGTTGCATGATGTCATCGTCTGGAATGATGGTGACATCAACCAAAGGAAAATGGCCTGCATAGAGCTGCCTGGCCAGCTCGGGTTCACTAAATTCCTCTAGCCAACTCATGGTATAGGGATAAGGCGTCACCTGACCGTGATAAAAGAGCATTGGGATAACCAGCGGAAGCTGGTCATGACCCGCTTCCAGATGGCGATGCATCGCGGCAATGGCATAGCGTACGAGTCGAAATGCCATGTGCTTATCGGGTGAGCTTTGATGCTCAAGCAAAACGTACACATAACCGTCCCCCTGCTCCGTGTGCAACGAATAGAGTACGTCGGAGTAGTAAGCACGCAGGCCACTCTCGATAAAACTACCAGATTCTAGTTTTAGCGTATTCAGATCGCAAAATTGCAGCAAGGCAGGCGGCAAGTGCAATTCCAGAAAATCTCGGGCCGTATCTGGGTGAGTCAGAAACTGTTTAAATACCGCATCGTGCAGTGTAGGAGTGGTTTTTTTCATGTTGGTCATCCTGGACTTAACATAAAAAACCTACCACAGGCATTCGCCCACTCACATTATGACAGTATTTATATGGAATCTGACTCGCATGCGGGCGCCCCTACGATGCCTCTTTGCGCACTACGTTGACCCGCCAGATACCAAAGCACACCAGCACCAGCGCCACGGCATAACGCCATTCCGTGATGCTTTCCTGTAAGAAAATGGCCGATAATACCGCACCGGAAACCGGGATCAGGAAGTTGAACGGCGCAATCATGCCCACGCGGTTATATTTCAGCAGCAGGCTCCAGAGCGCAAAAGCAACCGAGGACAGCAGCGCCAGGTAGCTCAGGATCGCCACCGATGCCCAGCCGTGGAACTCTAACCGGCCCCCCGCCAGATATCCCCCAACCGTCAGCATCACACCGCCGATGGCCAGTTGCCAGCCGGTCATGATCGTCGGATCGACGGTCTGCGAAATGCGCTTGCCATACAGCGTAGCGGCCGAAAGGATAAACGCGGCGATCACCACAAAACCGTCCCCCAGCCAGCTAAAGCTGAAGTCCATCAGTTGACTGTTGAAGTTCACCACCATCACCCCGGCAAAACCCACCACGCAGCCGACGATTTTATTCATGCTAAGACGATCGTTTTTATAAATGAAATGCGCCAGCAACACGCTAAAGAAGGTGCCGGTCGCATTCATGATCGATCCTTTTACCCCAGTGGTGTAGGCCAGACCGATATAGAAGAAGACGTATTGCAGCGCCGTTTGCGTGCTCCCTAACACCACCAACTGTGAATACTGGCGTCGTGACAAACGGCCGATGGGCTTACCCTGCAAGATGGCAAACAGCAGTAATAAGGCCCCTGCAATCACAAAGCGGTAACCGGCAAAGACGATCTTGCCGGGGAGATCGTCGGTGGCGATCTGGAAAATGTCATAGCCGTTTTTAATCGCCGGGTAGGCACTGCCCCACAGCAAACAGCAGAAAGCCGCACACAGCCAAACGAACTTCGGCTGGGTAAACAACGACAGGTTAGTCTTCACGCCCCTTTCCTTTCAAAAAATTAAAATCCCGTTTCATAATTACGTATTATCCGTAAAAACAAAAAAATAGCCCGTTGTTTAATCAATAATCTGGCTGAGCCATTCTCTGTCACAACGCGTTATGATAGGGGCAAGAAAATCAAAGTTCAGGAGAGCATGGCGTGTCTACCGCAACCTTTAGTCGTTTAACCTCCCTTCTTGACCAGCAGCAGGCGCGCTATCGCGTGGTTGAGCATCCCACGGCAGGAAAATCCGAAGAAGTCGCCAAGATACGCGGCACCCAGTTGGGGCAAGGGGCGAAAGCGTTGGTGTGCCACGTCAAGGGCAACGGCATCAAGCAGCACGTGCTGGCCATCCTGCCCGCCGACCAACAGGCCGATCTCGGCGCGTTGGCGCAGGGTGTTGGCGGTACTCGCGCCTCACTGGCCAGCCCGGTTGAAGTCGACCAACTGACCGACTGCGTCTTTGGCGCGATCCCGCCGTTCAGCTTCCACCCGGATTTGCTGCTGGTCGCCGACCCGCTACTGTTTGAACGCTTTGACGAGTTGGCCTTTAATGCTGGCACGCTGGAGCGTTCGCTGATCCTCAACGCTGGAGATTATCAGAGGATTGCTCAGCCTAGATTGGTGAATTTCATTCGCATGGAGTGAGCTCCGGCCCCCTCACCCCAACCCTCTCCCCCAGGAGAGGGAGCTGCTACGGCGTTGCTGTTTTGTGCAGAGTTTAACTTTAATATATTGATATATAGGATAAATACATTAGCCAACAGGTGGCACGTACGGTTCCCCTAGGAGAGGGAGTTGCTACGGCGTTGTCGTTATGTGCAGAGTTTAACTTTAATATATTGATATATTAGGATAAATACATTAGCCAACAGGTGGCACGTACGGTCCCCTCAGGAGAGGGAGCTGCTACGGCGTTGTCGTTTTGTGCAGAGTTTAATTTTAATGTATTGATATATAGGATAAATAAATTAGCCAACAGGTGGCACGCACGGTCCCCTCAGGAGAGGGAGCTGCTACGGTGTTGCCGTTTTGTGCAGAGTTTAACTTTAATATATTGATATATAGGATAAATAAATTAGCCAACAGGTGGCACGTACGGTTCCCCTAGGAGAGGGAGTTGCTACGGCGTTATCGTTATGTGCAGAGTTAAACTTTAATATATTGATATATAGGATAAATAAATCAGCCAACAGGTGGCACGTACGGTCCCCCCAGGAAAGGGAGTTGCTACGGCGTTGTCGTTTTGTGCAGAGATTAACTTTAATATATTGATATATAGGATAAATAAATTAGCCAACAGGTGGCACGTACGGTCCCCTCTCCCTTTGGGAGAGGGTTAGGGTGAGGGGAAATCGCTCAATTTTATTGATTCTGTAACAGCAGCTTGGCCATATTGATAGCCTCAATCAGCTGTGGCCGGTTAACCCGTAGCGACTGGCTGTCCAACAGGCGTTGCCATAAGCTTATCGCCTTGGCATATTCCGTATGCATAAAGGCATCGGCAGCCAGCAACATCAACGCCGAGACCTCATCCTTATCCAGTGCCAAAGCCTTTGCTATATTGCTCTCCACCTGCGGGGTAATACGCTGGCCTGCCTGGTAATAAAGCACTGTTGCCAACGCCGAGTAAAGTTCGGCATTCGCCCCCCGCAGAGCCAATGCCCGCTGATAGGCCGCCTGCGCATCGGCAAAATTATCGTTAAACAGATAATATTCCCCCAGCTGCGCCCACAACACGCTGTCCTGCGGTGACTGGTCGATCTGTTGCTGTAACTGCTGAAACTCGCTTTCGGCCTGCTGATGAGGCGTGAGCGGTTGGACGGGCAAGCTGCGCTTATGCTGTTCGGCCAACACGGTAACCGGACGGCCGCTGGCCACATACCAACCCGCGGAAAGGCCGAGCACCAGCACGATAAACAGCAGAGGGTAAGAACGCGATTTCATTCCGCTTTCCTCCGCCGCCATAACACCAGCCCAATCGCCCCTAACATCAGCGGTGGCAGCCCCCAGAGTAACAACGTCGAGGGCTCAAAAGCCGGTTGGTAGCGGACAAAGTTACCGTAGCGTGCCGTCATAAAACTCATGATTTCCTCCTGCGTTTTGCCTTGTTCGGTCATGGCAAACACCTCATGGCGCATGGCGACCGCCGCAGGGGCATTGGACTCCAGCAGGCTCTGATTCTGGCATTGCGGGCAACGGATCTGGCCTGCCACCGTCAGCGCCCGCTCCTGCATTTCCGGCGAGGTGAATGCCCAGGTATCGACGATCTGGGCCGCCAGCGGCAACGTGATGCTCCCCCACAACAACAGAGCAGTTAACCAGCGCATGCTTGCCTCCTTTGCCAACCGGCGGCCAACACGCCAATCATCATCAACGCCCCACCCCACCAGATCCAACGGATGCCGGTCTGCACATAAAAGCGCATGGCATAACGCTGCTCGCCACTTTTTTCGCCCATCACCACGTACCAGTCATGGAAAGCGTTCCAGTCGATGCCTGGCTCAAACATCTGTTGGCGGCGGGCGGTGTAAAACCGCCTTTCAGGCGTTAACTGGGCCACGGGCTTGCCTTGCTGAGTAACCTCAATCACCGCCTGTTCACTGGTGAAATTAGCCTGAGCCTGTAGATCTACCGAACGCAGCGTAAATTGGTATCCCGCCAGGCTAACCGTCTCACCCACGGTGACGTTCAGGCTGATTTCATGGCGTTGCAGCGCCGAACTGGCAATGCCTAATGCCGTCAGCAGCACTCCTGCGTGAGCGATCCACTGGGCATAACGCCGCCGCCTGAATCCGCCGTAACACATCAACACCAAACCCAGCAGCCCAAACGGCAGCAGTACCAGATTGAAATAAGGCGCGCCAACCGAGATCTGCCCCCACCCCATTATCCGATAGAGCATCGGGTACAAAGTCCCCACCAGCACGATCAGTGCGGCGGAACTGAGAAGCAACAAGGCGCCGAGCAATGCAGGTTTCAACGGGGACATAACGGCTTTCCCCCGGTTGGCACGTAATGCATAAATCAAAAACGATGAACCACTAAGGAACGCAAACAGGATAAACAGCGGCAATGCACGCTGCTCATCCAACGCAAAGGCGTGCACTGAAACCAGGATGCCAGAACGCACAATCAGGGTGCCCAGCAGGCTGAGAACAAAGGTGCCTAACGTCAGCAATAGCGACCAATGCCGCAATCCTCCGGTACGCTGGCCGACTGCCAAACTGTGTAACAAAGCGGTCGCGGTCAGCCAAGGGAGCAGTGAAGCATTCTCCACCGGATCCCAGAACCACCAACCGCCCCAGCCCAACTCGCTGTAAGCCCACCAGGACCCCAAAATAATCCCGGCAGTGAGGAAACACCAGGCCGGTTTGGCCCAGCGCAGGCACTGCCCGGCAATCTCGGCGCTAAACTCCCCTTGCAGCAAAGCAGCAAGCATCAGAGCACTACAGGTGGCAAACCCTGCATAGCCCAAATAGAGCAGAGGAGGGTGCAGGACCAGGCCGATATGTTGCAGCATCGGGTTCAGATCGCGCCCTTGAACCGCGGCGGGGAAGAGCCGAACGAAAGGATCGGAGAAGAACAGGATGAAAAGCAGAAAACAGCCGACGATCAACGCCAGAATGGCCAGCGTGAGCGGCTGTAGTGAGCGCATCGATTTAGGGCTGAACAAGGCAAAGCAGGCAGACCAACCGGCCAGGCACAGCAGCCAGAGCAGCAGCGAGCCTTCGTGCCCGCCCCACAGCGCCCCAGCCTTCATCAGCGGTGGCAACTGGCTGTGACCATGCTGTGCTACGTACATGACCGAGAAGTCATTTTGCAAAAACAGCTGTAGCAGAATGGCGAAAGACAGTGCGATTAACACAAAAATGCTCAGGCTCCAGCCACGCACTGGCAACAGCGCACCCCAACGGCGATCCATCAACGTCAACAGCGTAATGCCAGCCAGCAGCAGCGACGCCGTACAGGCCAGCAATAACGCAATAAATCCCAGCTCGGGTAACCACAACACATCTACCGCCTTATTCTCTTCTATCTGTCCTGCTCTACCCTATGGATTTAAAGTCGGCCGCTCATGCGCATCCCTGCGCTCGCGGCATTCGTACATCCTTGTACAGCACTACCAGGCGACAAGCTTGTTCATCCCCAGGAGCTTACTTTTAGTAAGTGACCGGGGTGGGTAAGTGCAGGTAACAACGCTGCGGCTTGAAAGACGACGGGTAAGCACTCAGGCAACCGTCATCTGCCCGGCATACAGAATAAAATAACGCAGCAACAGCACGCCACACAGGCTAGCGCCGCTGATCAACAGGATATGGAAATGCGCTTTCCCCCAGCCCAGAGCTTTCAGCAGCAATGGCATAATCAGCCCGCAACCAACAACGCCCAACCAGAACCACCAGGACCAGAACCCACCGCCAAGCGCGGCCGACAAGGCACGGAGTTTGCCGTCATCCCCCAGCCACAGGCCGATGAAGAACGCCGCCAGCAGGAAGATCTCCAGCCACACCACCGGCGTCTCCAGGCGATGCAGGAAATGCACTTCCCGGCTGTGCAGATGACCTTTAGGTCCGAAGGCCGCCACCAGCAGTGCCACCGCGATCCCGGACGAAACGCCAGAGAACAGGAACAGCACCGGTAACAGCGGGTTATTCAGCATCGGGTACGACTTCAGCGCCGAGAGCAGGAAACCGGTATAAGCCCCCAACAGCACCGCCAACACCAACATTACCGTTTCTATTGGCCGCAACAGCGGCAGCAAGCGCTGCAGCAGGCGTGGGATCACCGACAACTTTGGCAACCAACGCTGTTGCAGCGCCGCCACCTCGTCACGGAAGATCAGCGCCAGCCAGACCACCAGCACCACCATGTAGACTTGGAACAGCATCACCCCCATCGACATCACCGAGGTGAAGCTATAGTGGAACATCAGTTTCCAGAAGGTCCACGGGCGGGTCAGGTGGAAAATCAGGATCACCAGCCCAAGCATGACCGAGGTTGGTGCGATAAACAGCGTGGTTAACATCACCCGGCTGTTTGAGGCCCCCTCCTCTGGATGATAACGGCGCAACAGGATAGCCAGGGTGACCAAACCGGCAGAGATGCCGATCAGGAACAGGTAAATCGCAATGGGCCAGTCCCAGACCAGAGAGTCAAAATGAAAGGCAGAAGTCATTGACTTGTCTCCCCATATTTAAACGGCACGCGATACATTTTTGGCCGTGTCCCCAAGGCTATCTTGTAGCGATAAGTGGTCTTTTGCTGCAGCAGACGCGAAATATCACTGTGTGGATCGTCGAGATTGCCAAAGGTTAATGCCTTGGTGGGGCACGACAGAACACAGGCTGGCTGCTTGCCCTATAGCGCGCGAAAAAATTTGATACCAAATTGAAAAACTATTGATACATCAAAAAAAAGGTGAATCAAGAATATTTGATACTAAAAGACCAGGGCCTAAATTGATTATTCATGCCTTAAAATTTACTTCATCTCCGTAAGGTGAACGCCAGGAAAACGAGGTTGTCAGTATTGCTATCCAGTCGCTTTCCCCGAAAACCATGCGGAACAGCATTCCCCACAAAAACACGGTCAACACCGAATTAAATTTCCGAATACTCCATCCAATAACCACGTGGGCATAAATCACCTGCATTATAGATATCTCCATCCGTAGCGGTGGTATTTATGACGCTGCCTCTACACAGACAGCGGGGTACATTTATGCGCCCAGGGACTCTTTGAGTGATAACTCTGCCTCATCCAGCGGGTTTCCTGCTCCGGAGTAACTGAACATGTGATAATGCTCTCCTGGTGTTACTGAATCACCCACATACACATCGAACAGCACCTGCGCTCCTGCATCTGACAGGCTTACCAGGCGCTTTGCGGAATAGGTCACCTCTTTGCTGACCGTAACCAGCTGGCATGATGCCCCCAGCTCAGGATACGAAACCAGTTCTTTTACTTCTTTTGTTACTGTGAACGACATAATTTTCTCCTGCTTATCCCGGCTGGCTGGTCTGACTGACTGCCAGTTGTTTAGAGCCGCCTTTGCCTGTGACGTTTACCGTCAGGAGCCCTGATGAATATGTCCAGGCGATATCTATCTCGGCGGCATTATTGATTTGTGAAAATGTCTCCACCAGATATCCATTGATGAATCTCAGTATTTTGTATGCAGGGAACTGAAAACCTCCATTGGCGGCTATCTGAATCTCACCGGACTGCGTGGTTATCTTCAGGGTTTTTGTCGCGCTCGCTAACATGGCATTTTCATGAAGGTATTTCTTCAGGAAGCGGACGCGCTTAATCACAATATCCGCGCCGTTATTTGAGCGTGAGAAGTAAATACCGTTTGAGGAGCCAGCAATTCCTGTCACGAACTCCACCCGCATTTTTCTGGGTGTCGTTGACAGCGTGAAAGTTGTCGAGACTTTACCTGTCCCGGAAACAATACCGCCGAAAGTGAAGTCTTCAGTACCGCTGGCGCAGTATGCCTCCACCTCTATGATGTATGATTTCTCCGGTTCAAACAGTCCAGATGATGCAGCATAGCTAAAAATGCCGGTGCTGGCGAAACCCGCCATCAGCACCATTTCATTACCGCGGGCACGCAGATAATTAGACAGCAGGTTGCCATAGAGGGAC
>NZ_CAMFLB010000006.1:0-409636 GCF_945957435.1 Serratia sp. PL7
TTGGGCAGCCAGTTGCTCCTGCAGTTTCGCCATCGCCTGCTGGGACTTCTGGTCATTCTCTTTGCTACGTGCTGACAGTTGATCTTGCAGCTGTGTTACCTGCAAGGCTTTTTGTTCACTGTCTTTTGCCTGGGCAGCCAACTGTGCTTGCAGTTTCGCCAACGCCTGCTGATTTTGCTGCAGTTGCTTGGCCTGCTCGGCTTTTTCATCGTTAGTTTTAGCATACGCCGTCAGTTGCTCTTGCAACTTGGCACCAGCCTGCTGCAACTGTTTCACCTGCTCAGCTTTCTGCTGGCTGTCTTTGGTCTGGGCAGCCAGTTGCTCCTGCAGCTTCGCCATCGCCTGCTGGGACTTCTGTTCATTCTCTTTGCTACGGGCTGACAACTGGTTCTGCAGTTGGGCAATGGCCTGTTGATTTTGCTGTAACGTTTGCTGCAGTTGCTTGATCTGTTGCGCTTTTTGTTCGTTATCTTTGGTTTGCGCTGCCAATTGTTGCTGCAATTGCGAACTGTTACGTTGCTCCTGCTGTTGCAGCTTCATTTGCTGCATCTGACGCTCGCTTTCCTTGGCCTGTGCGGCAAGCTGCTGCTGCAGCCGCGCATTTTCACGTTGGCTTTGCTCAATGGCCTGTTGCAGACGCGCCAACTCTGCTGAAGAACCCGCTGACTGAGATTGCGCTTTACGCAACTGTTCAAGAGCCGCTTCCTGGCTGGTGACTTTGGCTTTCAGCTGATTGATGGTTGCCTGCAGCGTCTTCATCTCGCGAATACGCTCACTGCCCCTCTCATCCGCCGACTTTGCCAGTGCGTTAGGTTTGCTGCCGGCAGGCTTACTACTTTTGGGTCTTGCAGGTTCTGCTGTATCCAGTTGGGAAGGCGTCAGAAACAGGAGTGCCGGAGCCTCATCCACCTGGCGTGTGATCGCGTCCAGTGAATTCAACGCATGGGCATCGGGATTAACCGCCTCCTCAGCCCTTACGACTCCTAGCGGCAACGCCAACGTCAACAAGGCACCGCAATATATCCTGCGTTTCATTTCACGCTTTCCCCTCTCTGGATCAGGCCTTGCAGGACATCACGTTCGATCTCGGCACATAACTGATTGGTCTTGTATTTGTACAACGCATCAAGAGTGTCTTTGGTTGTCGAATTGACATCGCCGCGCACCGCGCTATAAACCGAGGCATTGTTCACCAGACGGTTAAAGTTGGCCTGTTTGACCGCGTAAGCCTTCGGATTAACCTGCTTGAGTGAGGCCAACTCGCTTTGGCAAAGGCCAATCTTGCTGGTTTTGGTTTCTGCGGCAACCGGTTGTGGTGGCGGGGACACGCTGATCTGCTGAGGGGGAGCTTGTACGGTGGTCGCTGGCGAGTCTTCTTGCGAACGGGTCTGTGCGGTTTTCTGGCATCCTGCCAGCAATAAACCACTGCACAGTATTACGCCTAAACAGAGGTTCTTTTGGGTGCTTATCATCGAAAATTCCTTTCAAAAAATTCCGTTACCGATAGGTCAACTCAGACAAGATCGGTTATATCCTGGATAAATAATATGTGCACTTTTCAGCAATGATATAGGGGAGGCTCTTCAGTAGCAAACATTCACTGGAGCTATACTATGGCCGCTCATTGCCCCTACTCTTGCAACATTCGCCATGGTCTATTGACTTAACGAATACTGAGCCGGGTTTCCTCGGTGACCTGCATAGCGCAATAATGCGCCGCAACTTGCCAGCGATTTAACCTACCCACGACGTTTATGAAGTGCAAAATAATACTGGTATTTTGTATATCCAGCAACTCTACAAGCGAGCCTGAACGCCGAGTTGCGGGGCAAAAACGGCGTTAGTCGCCAGGAAGGATAAGGATACGCTCCGGTATGCAACAGCATCCACTCTGATCCCCCGGTAAAGAAAACCGCAAAAAATCAAAATAATATACATTAAAAACAATTAGATAGATTAATTAATGACGATATCCGCCGCTATGCTTCTGCCCGTCATTTTTCCGAATAAAGATGACTATTAACCATGATAAAAAATAGATGTTTATATTATTAAAAATGCATTTTTTGGCGATTTACTCCACACGTGCCCGGATGATTTTCTATAACGACAGCACGAACCAAAGATTTATCCGAGGCATTCTGATTGTTGTGTTAAAAATACGGGGTTTGATGATAATCCTTAAGCTGGCTCTCCCATCGATTATTAGGAACAATCCCCACAAATTACAGGAAATATCTTAGCAAAAAATCTCATTTCCTCGCTTTATTATTAGGAATTTTCTCGGCCTTGCTCTTTAAAATATCCACACCTCGCAAAATTCGGGATTAACTCACAAAATGTGTTCGGCCTACATTGATAGTGGACTGCCTGCCAGTGATAAAGTTTAAGCTGCTGGAAAATAAGCCGATTTGCTCATAACCTCGACAAACGGAACTTTTGTGCATTTTCATGCTTTACAAGCCCCATCGGCACCGCTATTATTCGCCCCGTTCACACGATTCCTCTGTAGTTCAGTCGGTAGAACGGCGGACTGTTAATCCGTATGTCACTGGTTCGAGTCCAGTCAGAGGAGCCATATTTAGAAAAGCCCGCTTAGGCAACTAAGCGGGCTTTTTGCTGTTTAAACACCGTATGACTCAATCGTCATAAGGTTCGCCGAGCGTGAGCATCAACCGGTTGGCCCAGGCGAAGAAGGCCGTCGCCTGCACCAGGTCCAACAGTTCCAGTTCGCCCAACCCTTGTTCGCGTAACGCAACCAACTGAGCCGCGTTGGCCTGTGGTGGCGTGGCCGAAAGCGCGGCGGCAAAGTCTATTTGCGTACGCCAATCCTCACCCTGCCCCTCGCTCAAGATCCCTCCAGGCGCGACATCCAACAGGCGCTGCACCTCATCTGTCCTTTTAGATAACTGCGCCGCTTTACGCACATGCACCGAAGCACAGTAAATACAGCCGTTCACCTTGCTGGCCACCGCCGCAGCCAACTCCCGATCCTGGCGGGCCAGACCACCAGCGGTGTAGAAAATGGCCCTATCCGTGATGGTTCGTTGTTCCAACACCGCATGATCGCGCGCCAACAAACGGAAATAGTCAGAATTCGCGTGACCGAACTTGGTCAGCAAGGCTTTTCCCGGCTCGTCAAACGCCTCCAAGGGCTTAGCAGCAATCCAAGGCTCCCATCCCAACTCCTGGCTGGTGAACGCAGGCGGTGCATGGCGGCCACTGGTTGTATGGCTCGCAGTGCGCCAAGCGGAGGCTCGGACGGGAGCACGACCGCTGGTCGCTACCGGCAATCCAGCCAGCAAGCGGTAGCCGAACAACAGACGGCTCTGGAAACTGACAAAGGCGATCAGTTGTGAAAGCGTGACAATGTCATCCAACGACCACCCCGCCTGTTGCAGAGCCTGTAAGTGTTTGGCTTCGGCCCCGGCAGGCTTGAAGGCCAGGCGTTCTGCATGATCCAATGCAGCCTGCAAACGTGGGCCGTCTGCGGGCTGAGCTTGTTGCAATTGGGCATAATGCGCCGCCAGTTGCCGATCGCCGTGCCATTCACTGATACGTTGTGCCAACAGCAGGCGCTCCGCAATCCCAAAGCCGCCCACATCCTGTGGCGCGAACAGCCTCTGATAGCTGGCCTCAATCCCGTCGGTGGCCGCCTGACGTGTTGCTCTGGCCTGTGCCAAAGGAGAGTCTGGGGCGATTTCAGCAAGTCTGGTCAGGTGATCCTGGGTGTCGGTCATACGTTTTCCTCTGCGTGATGTGAATAAGCCAACGTGGCAGGATTGCGCCGCTGCCAGCCCAGTGCCGGTGCAACGTCGCGAGCAATCAGCTCAATGGAGCGCAAAATATAGGCGTGTGGCGGATCGATAGAGTGCACCTGAAATGCCAAATCGGTGACGCGGGCCAGCGCGCTATCGCGTTGCAACGAGGCGATCACCTGTTCTGGCGTACCGAGATGCACGTCAAAAGCGCGGATCAGACCGTCGAGCGATTCATCCTGCACCTGATGCCCACTGGCGCGTAAACGCTCCAATCCACGGCTAAGCCCCTGTGCAGCAAAATCCCGTGCACGGTTCTGATCTTCGGTCACAAAAGCGGTGCGCGATCCCATGATGCGGGGCTCCACCCCAGGCGGCAGCGCGGCGAGATAGGCATCAATAATCGGATTTTGCAGCTCATCGAGTGGCGTATCCGGTGTGGCTGGCGGCCGGGGTTGAGTACGTGACAACATCAGCCCATCCCCAGCCTTACCAGCCCGGATCCCACCTTCAACCGAGAAGGTGGCTTGCCAAACGCGTTTTTTCAATTGGGGAGCGGCCGGATAGAGACGGTTGGCCGCGTTGCCGAGCGCTTCGCCGCCCCAGGCATCCAGCAGAATGCGTAAATTATCGTTAAACGCCGCATTACGCCGCTCGGCATCAATACCAAAAGCGCTAAACGAAGACGGGGTTCCTCCTGCCGCCAGCCCCACTTCCAACCGGCCACCAGATAGCAGATCCAACACTGCCGTATCTTCCGCCACGCGAACGGCAGACTCCATCGGCAAGGTGATCACTCCAGTCCCCAAACGAATATGCCGGGTGTGCGCCGCAGCCTGAGCCAAAAAAACCAGGGGTGAAGGCAGCCCGCCCTCATCCTGATGAAAATGGTGCTGCGCAACCCAGGCGGTGTCGAACCCGGCGCGTTCGGCATGGACAATCTGCTCGGTGGCCAGCCGGTAACGTTCCTGAGCACTGCCGTTATCCAGCAGGCGGGTAAAAAAGCCGAGACGTTTAGCGCTCATGAGGCATCCTTCAAAGTTTGATACATCCCACGGCCAGGAATGGCCGCAATCAATTGGCGGGTATAGTCACTGCCCGGCCGGGCAAATATCTCGGCGGTAGTGCCCACATCTACCTGCTCCCCACGGCACAGCACCGAGACGCTGTGCGAGATTTGCCGCACCGTCGCCAGATCGTGCGAGATAAACAGGTAGGTCAGCCCCAGCTCCTGCTGTAGCTGCTGCAATAAGCGCAGGATTTGCGCCTGCACGGTCACGTCTAGTGCCGAAGTGGCCTCATCCAATACCAACACCCGAGGTTGCAGTATCAGAGCACGGGCGATGGCGACCCGTTGGCGTTGGCCACCGGAAAGCTCACGCGGTTTGCGCGTCAAGAGCTCGGCAGGCAGAGCAACTCGCTCGAACAGTTCCCGCACCCGCCGGTAACGCTCAGCCTTGGCGACAGGCTCAAAGTTGAGCAACGGCTCTTCGATCGCCTGATACAAGGTTTGCGCCGGATCGAGCGAAGCAAAGGGGTTTTGATAGACCAGTTGGATACGCCGCCGAAACTGGCGCAGCGCCTCGCCCTTTAGCCGGGTAAAATCGACGCCGTCGATAACGATCTGCCCAGCATCCGGCCGCTGAAAACCCAACAGGCAGCGGGCCAAGGTGGTTTTACCGGAGCCAGACTCGCCGACAAGCGCATGTGTGGTGCCGCGCTGCACGCTGAACGACACCCGATCCAAAGCGCGGAACGGCTGCCCGCCTCTGCCAGCAAAACGGAAATCCTTCACCAGTTCGTTGACGACGATAGCCGGTTCCGCCTTACGGACAATCGCTGGCGGAGCGACGGAGGCCAGCGAAGGCACATCGGCAAACAAGCGGCGGGTATATTCATGCGCCGGTGCCTGCAATACCGCCGCCGTTTGCCCCTGTTCTTGTACCCTGCCATGACGAAATACCAGCAGCCGATCGGCCCGTTCCGCCGCCACGCCCAAATCATGGGTGACGAACAGCACCGCCGTGCCAAACTCCTGACGCAGTTCGTCGATCAGATCGAGAATGCGTTTTTGTACCGTCACGTCCAACGCACTGGTCGGTTCATCGGCAATAATCAACGCAGGCTGTAACGCGATGGCGATGGCAATCAGCACCCGCTGTTTCATACCGCCAGAAAGTTCGTGCGGATACTGACGCGCCCGCAATTCCGGATGAGTCAGCCCTACACGGGTGAGCAACTCTACTACCCGAAGCTGTACCCGCTTGCGTGGCAGGCGTCGGTGAATATTAATGATCTCGGCAACCTGCTCACCGATGGTTTTAACCGGGTTCAGCGAACTGGCGGGATCTTGCGGGATCAGGCTTATCTGCGCACCACGCACCGCATCCAACTGGCGCGGTGACCAGTGCGCAATATCGGTGCCATTAAGCCGGATAGCCCCCTGCTCCAGGCGGCCATTTTCCGCCAGCAGGCCGATAATCGCCTGGGCCGTGGTGGTTTTCCCCGATCCAGACTCCCCAACCAGGGCAACGACTTCCCCCGGCTGAATGGTAAAAGAAACGTTGTGTACTACCCGCTGGCTGCTGTTGCCCTGCTGATAGGCGATAGAAACGTTATCCAGCTCCAGCAAGGGCACAGGTGAAACGGTTGTCTGTGGGTTCATCGGCGCGCGCTCCCTAATGCATGGCTGATTCGGTTGGCGGCCAGCACCACGGCAACCACCATCAGGCCGGGGAAGGTAGTCAGCCACCAGGCCGTTGAGATGTAGTTACGCCCTTCGGCGATCAGCAAGCCCCATTCCGGCGTGGGCGGTGGCGTGCCGTATCCCAGAAAACTCAGGGTGGCAATCGCCAGAATGGCATTGCCAAACTGTAGGGCAGAGAATGCAATCACCGAGGTCAGCGAATTAGGCAAAATATGCCGCCATAGCACCGCCCAAAAGTGTCCGCCGCTGCCGTAGGCCGCTTCAACGTAGTCGCTGTGCCGCACCCTCAGCACCTCCGCACGTGCCAGACGCGCAAAGTTGGCCACCGACGAGATCCCCACCGCCAGCGCCGCATTCACCGTGCCGAAGCCCAGCAGGATAATTACGCTCAAAGAAAGCAGCAGCCCAGGGATCGACAGCAAAACATCAACCAAGCGCATCACAACATCATCGACGATGCCGCCTAAAGCCCCAGCGACCACACCCAGCGACGTCCCCACAACCAGCCCCAGCGCCACGGCAACTAGCGCTGCGGATAAAGTGTGCGATGCGCCATAGACGATCCGGGCGTAGAGATCGCGCCCCAGCGGATCGGTGCCTAGCCAATGTTCACCACCGGGTGCCAGACGTTGTGCTCCGGCAATCCCTTCCGTGCCGCTGTACACAGTAAAGAGTTCTGGGGCGATCGCCCATAGCACAGCGATCCCAAGCACGATCCAGGCTAGCCACAGGCTAAGCGGATAACGCCGCTGAGCAGGCCTGGCTGTGCGTACACTCCCTTCGGCTTCCCCACCGGACAGATCGCGTTCCGGCATCACGGATTTTTCCAACGGAATACTGCTCATCGGGTCGCTCCTGCATAGGTTTTCAGTCTGGGATCGAGCAACGGGAACAGCAGATCGACCAGCAGATTGAGGAAGACAAAGGCGGCGGCAGAGATCATCACCACCGCCTGTAGCACCGCCACATCCTGGTTCACGACCGCCTGCTGTGTCAGTTGTCCCAGGCCACTGCGGCCAAATACGGTTTCGGTGATCAGCGCTCCGGCGATCAGTTCGCCAAACAAAATGCCCGCGATAGTCAGCACCGGCAGCATGGCGTTACGCGCCACATGTCGCCACAGCACTCCGCTACGGCTAGCCCCTTTGGCACGCGCCACCGCCACAAACGGCTGAGTTTGCACGCTATCAATGCTGCGGATCAGGATCTGCGCCAGCGGTGCAGAGATTGGGATTGCCAAGGTGGCGATCGGCAACAGTAGGCCAACCCACTCGCCTGGATTAATGATCGGCACCAGCTTCAGCCGGAATGAGAAGATCTGGATCAACACGATGCCAAGCCAGAAGGTGGGAACCGACACAAACAGCGCAGGCAGCGATTGCAGCGTCGATTTCAGCCAGCCAAAACCGGTCAGATTGGAGACAAAGGCAATGACCAGTGCCAACAGCAAGGCCAGGGTGAAACCCAGCACCGCCAGTTGCAGGGTGGCAGGCAGGTTGGCAGCCAGCAAGGCACTCACCGGCACGCCGTTCTGGATCGAATAGCCCAAATCACCGCGCAGGAAATTCCCCAGCGTATGCAGATATTGCTGCCACAGGGGGATATCGGCACCGTAGGCGGCGCGCATGTCGGCAATCTGCGCCGGACTAAGGCCCATATCCGGGTTCTGAAATTTAATCAGGATCGCGTCGCCTGGCAGCACCTGCAGCAAGATAAACGACAGCGTAAATGCCGCCCACAGCACCAACAACGCCTGCCCGGTTCGGCCACTCAGGTATTTCAGCATCTTTATCTCCTCGAATATGGCGTTACCGTTTCTCTAACCACGCGCCATAGAAGCTTGGCCGACCCACGGCTTCAAAGTTGACACCTTTCAGATAGGGAGCACCGGCAAAGACCTGCGGCTCTTCAAAGAACGGGATCACATAGGCCTGATCCAGCAGATACTTTTGCGCCTCACCGGCAATCTGTAAGCGCTTGGCCGGGTCCACTTCAGAGGCGATCCCCAGCAGCAGTTGGTTCAGTGAGTTGTCGATAAATTTACTGTTCTGGCTGGTGCCCCCCTGCTGCAACAGGCCATCACGATTGGTGGGATAAAACTGGCTTTTAATCACATCGGGATCGGCACGGCCCACTTCTACCACCGAAGCCGGGGTCTTTTGCGGATCGAGGTTATCCGCCACCCGGCTACCTGCATCGCCTGCCAAGATATTCAACCGCGCCCCCACCTTGCCCCACTGCTGCGAGACCAGTTGTAGCACCGCCTTGTTTTGCGGCTGTGGCAGCGACTCGTACACCGTTAACAACAGCTTCTTACCATCCTTCTGGCGCAGGCCGTCGCTGCCCTTTTGCCAACCGGCGTCATCCAGCAGGCGGTTGGCCTTCGCCAGATCGAAGGTCAATTTATCGGAGAGATCGACAAAACCGGCTGCCGAGGAGGCAATCACCGATTTAGCTTGTGGGTAGTTGGCAGAGAACAGCGTATCGACGATCTGTTTGCTGTCGGTGGCATGCAGCAGCGCTTGCCGCACGCGAATGTCGGCCACCAGCGGATTGTCTGGTCTGAAGGCAATGCTGTCGTTGACGCCACGGGTTGGCGCAGCATAGATCGTAAAGCCCTGATCCTGGGTTTGCTTCTCATCGTAAGCCTGGATCTGGCGAATAAAGTCCGCCTGTCCGGCCTGCAACGCACCAATTCGCACGCTGTCTTCCGGGGTGACGATCACCTTGATGGCATCCAGATTGGCCCGCCCTTGCTGAGCCAGCTTGGCTGGTCCCCAGCGATAGTCTTTACGTACGCTGAGATCGACCTCGCGCCCCAGGGTTTCACCGCTCACCACAAACGGGCCAGAGCCGATAATATGGCGCGCATCACCCAGTTCATCGTATTGGCGGTTCAGCGTGCTGAGCGACACCAGCCCGGAACCGATGGTCGCCGTACCTTGCAGGAAACCTGGGGACGAGCGTTTGAAATAGAATTTGACCGTCAGCGGATCGATGACCTCACTGTGGTCATAGTTATTGATCACCTCGGAAACCGGCAAGCGCAGCGATTTATTGCCCAAACCGTAGGTATCAAAGTTCTTCGCTACCGCGTTGGCATCCAGCGGCGTCCCGTCGGAGAACGTCACGCCGGGGCGAAATTTGAAGGTATATTCCGTTTTATCAGGGTTGCTGGACCAGGACTCGGCGATCCAGGGTTCGATCTCCAGCGTCTTGGGGTTCTGGTAGGTCAGCTTGTCGGTGATCTGGTTAAGGATACCGCCGTTGGGATAAAACCCGCCGGAAGGGGGATACAGATTGGTATGCGCCTGCTGCTCCAGATAGATCAGAGTGCCGCCCTGCACCGCCGCAATGGCCGGGCTCGCCGCAGCCGCAGCGCCTAAAACCACTGCCAGTCCGCTGGTTAACGCCTTGAAAGGAAAATTAAACATGGGTGCCGTGCCTTCTTTATGTCGGTTTGTTATGGGTTAGATAACAAACCAAAACGGCACGGAGTTGAACGAACTAATTTCGCTAACTAATGATGAAAAAAGCAGTAACGCGCCAAGCAGTGGCCAGGCACGCCTACACGCCCCATCAATCCACCTGATACTGCACAATCAACTGCCCTTTCTTCATCTTGACGGCGGTGATTTGCACCTTGCCCAACTCCGCCAGCGAACGCACATGGGTGCCACCGCAGCCATAAGCTGGCAGATCGCCAAACCCGACCTGGCGGACGCCTTGCTGCTCTTGCTGCCTACGTGGCAAATCGGCGGCGATCAAATCCATCAGCCGTTGCTGTAAATATTCCTGTTCCAACACTGTTGTCTGCGCACCCGGCGCAAAGGTAATACGCCCTTCCCCCGGCCAGTGGTGCGCTTTCACCGGCTGCCAGCCTTGGCCCTCCCCCAGCCAGCCAATCAAATGCCCGGCAGAATGCCAACGGGTATGCAGGTGTCGTTGTTCACCGTCGATCTCCAGCGTGACCAGGCCACAAGGCAATGGCTCGGCCAGATAATGGAGTAATTGATCGCCCTGCGCGGCAACTCGTAACACCGCTACGCCGCCGATCGTGCCGCTATCGCTTGGCTGCCCGCCGCCCTGTGGGTGAAACAGTGTCGCATCCAACTGCACCGCATAGCTGCCATCCTCTTGCGCCGTGCAGGACAATACCCGTGCCTGGAGTTGCAAATCATCGTGATAATAATAAAGTCGTTCGGTCATGGGCTCTCTCCTGGTTAACGCCGTTATTATATTCGTGCCATAATCGGCTGATAATCCGTCTTCACTACAATGGACCTTTGCGCCATGAGCACAAATCTTTCCAGCGCACTGCTGGTTGAAATGGCCGTATTTGTTCAGGTGGTGGAAAGCGGCAGCTTCTCCGCCGCCGCCCGCCAGTTGGGCAGCTCCCCTTCTGCCACCAGCCGCAGCGTTGCCAGGTTGGAACAAGCGCTGAACGTACGGCTGTTGCACCGTACCACCCGCAAACTGCGCCTAAGTGAGCAAGGGGAGGCCGTTTTTCAGCGCTGCCGCAGCATGCTGGATGCCGCCAACTCAGTGTTGACCATCAGCGGCCAGGGCAGCTCAGAGCCGGAAGGGACGATCAGCGTCAGCGTGCCGAAGGCCGTCGGGCACTTTGTTCTGCATCCTCACATGCCGGCGTTCTTGCAGCGCTATCCGCAGGTGGATGTTCATCTACGGTTGGAAGACCGCTACATGGATTTGATCGACGATCGGGTCGATCTGGCACTGCGCATCACCGACCGCCCGTCACCGGGCCTGATCGGCCGCCCGTTGATGACCATCGAACATTTGCTCTGCGCCACTCCGCATTACCTGGCCCAGCAGGGCACGCCGCGTCACCCAAGAGACCTGACGGAGCATAGCTGCATATATCTGGGGGAGACGCCCAGCGACGCACGCTGGCGTTTTCGCCGCAACGGCAAAACGGTTTCGGTCAATGTCCGGGGGCGCTATGCCGCCAACCACACAGGGGTTCGGTTGGACGCGGTGAAACAGCATATTGGTATCGGCAGCCTGCCCTACTTTACCGCCCACCAGGCGCTGGCCAGCGGTGAGATTGTGCAGGTGTTGCCAGAATGGGATTTCCTCAGCAGCTATCATGGCGATCTGTGGCTGCTATATGCCCCAACTCAGCATCTCCCCCCCAAGTTGCGGGTATTTATTGACTATCTGGTGGCCAGTTTAGGCCAGGAACCCGCGTTAAAGCGCCTTGCGCAGGGTGATATTGATGCGGTGTGACCCCACCAGTGAATGATAACCCTCTTTCACCGGCATGATGCCGTGGAAACACAATCGCGACGGGCCGCCCCAGACCACCACGTCACCGTGGGCCAGAGGGATACGCTGCGTTCTGTCGCTGCGTTGCAGGCCACCAAACTGAAAAACGGCCGGTAGCCCCAGCGATACCGAAACGATCGGTGCCGTAAAATCATGCTCGTCAATATCTTGATGCAGCGAAAGCTTGCTGCCCGGATCGTAGCGATTCATCAGGCAGGAATCCGGGACGTAATGACCAAACCCGGCCTGCAAAGCCGCTTCATCGGCCAAAGCCAGCAAAATTGCCGGGATTTCTGGCCAACTTTTGCCGGTTCCGGGATCGCGCTGCGAATAGCGGTAGCCATTACTGTCGCTGTTCCAGCCGTTGCCGCACCAGCTCATGGCCACCGACATGGTGAAACCGCCCGGCGTGGTCATATGCCGCCAAGGCACCTGTGCCACCACGCCGTTGACCGCCGCCAGCAGTTCCGGCCCGTGATCGCGAACAAAACCGTGCAATACCACCGCCCCCGGCGCGATTTCCTCACGCCAGGGCGGTGGCAGCGCATCTTCAAACAGATCGATTGTCATCGCCTTTACCTGGATAAATACACAGGTGTAATTCTAACCGCTTGGCCGTTGTTGTCCAGTCCGGCGTAATTCATTGTTGTTAGAGCTAAATAACCTTAGAGTAGCCGCAGGAAATTCCATTAATAATCAGGAACGCTGGTGATCAAGGGCATCATACTTTCCGTCGTCGCTTCCCTGCTGTTCGGCGTGATGTATTACTACACCTCAATGCTAACCCCACTCGACGGCGAGGAAATCTATGGTTGGCGCACCTTGCTGACGCTGCCGTTTCTGACGCTGTTTATGCTGCTTTCCGGCGACTGGGTGCGGGTGAAAGAGATGCTGAACTGGCTACGGCAGCGCCCGCATCGCGTGCTGTTGTTACTGCTCACCACCTCAATACTAGGAGTTCAGTTGTGGCTATTCCTGTGGGCACCGCTGCACGGTATGGCACTGGATGTCTCACTCGGCTATTTCCTGTTGCCGCTGACCATGGTGTTGGCAGGGCGAGTGTTTTTCCGCGATCGCCTGTCTGTGCTGCAAAAGATGGCGGCCCTATGTGCACTGGTTGGCGTGGGTAATGAGCTGATCCAGGTGGGCGGGGTTTCCTGGTCAACGCTGGTAGTCGCGTTAGGCTATCCCGTTTACTTTATTCTGCGCCGCCGCTTGGGCACCGATCATTTGGGCGGACTGTGGTGTGAGCTGACGCTGATGCTGCCGGTTGCCGCGCTGTTTGCCCTTGGTGGCTCAGAACCGCTGGCGGCGCTGACGGCCAAACCGCTGCTATATTTGCAAATCCCGCTGTTGGGCATTATCAGCGCGCTGGCGCTGGTGTGCTATATCCTGGCCAGTCGCCTGCTCCCTTTCAGCCTGTTTGGCCTGTTGAGCTATGTAGAGCCGGTATTGTTGGTGATCGTCGCACTGCTGTTGGGTGAAACCATTAACGCCAACCAGTGGCTGACCTATCTCCCGATCTGGCTGGCGGTCATGCTGCTGGTACTGGAAGGTGCACGCCATCTGCTACGCAGAAGAATGTAATGCTGAAAACTGGCCTCATTACATAGTGCTAGGCTTGCAACTCAATGGGCGCAGCATGCGGCGCCCCTACGGTCGAGCATCTTTGCCCCGACAATTCAGCAATTCTATCTGAAGATTTACCTCCTACTGCCAAACCAAAATCATTACTAAAAATTATATTTAAAATATCAAACATAAAAAACAGTAATATTTAAAACAACTTTTTCGCCATTAATTGTGCGAAAACGTTGCTCTAAGATTTTATCCTTATTACTCTACGCAACTCATACACTCCAGATATGTTAATGATATCCCCGGCAAAAGTGCCAGTTCTGTCTCGTTTTAATCGGGAAAGAGGGATATCGAGCGCGCTCTTGCCATTTAAGCAACCGCCACACTCACTATTTGCGTCGTCGTCAAGGAAGAGCTGAGATGCAACAGACCCTACAAAACTGGTTGAAGAACACGGCTGGTTCACCGCTGTACGCTGTCCTGGCCAATACCAACGGTGCTGAAGGCATCAAGGCCTATTACCGTGAGGACGGCAGCCGCACGCCGTACGGGCTTTACGCCAATACGCCGTATGCCAACTGGTTCGAGGTGATGCCGGTGCTGGTGCCGCTCACTGATGGCAGCCCGTTCCTGCACTGGGTGGCAGAAACGCCCCTGCGCAACTGGGGCTGGTTGGCGCGTTCACCGTTACCGCAGGTTGCCCTGGCGGCCCACCTTGCCGGTTTGACTCAGGTGATCATGCCTGGGGGTAAAGCGGTGTTTTTCCGCTACTGGGATGGACGTTTTCTGCCGGCACACCTGCGTTATATGGGGGAGCACTGGATAGATGTTCTGCCGGTGTTCTCGGATTACTGGATAAACGGCGAGGTGTTTACCTGCCCGGTAGATCCCACGGCGCAAGCCCAGGTTAGCCCCTGGTGGCAGGTGCCGCAACGTCTGATTGACCAACTTCTGAAAACGGATCCTGGGCCGGTGATTGCCCAGGCATTACAGCAATTGCAGGAAACCCGTGCCGATCTCTATGGGCGTTTTCCCCCTGCCTTACTGGAGATGAAGATCCGACATTTACTGGTGCAAAGCCATGGGCAGCGTGAAGGGCTGATGGCTCGCATCGTCACCACATTGGAGAGTGAGTGATGAGTTATTATGGGTATGGCAACAACTCGACGACGTATACCAGCAGCGCATACGGGAATTACAACAAACGGGTGACGATCCCTGCTGACCCCCTGACCCCTGAAACGCGTTATCAACAGGTCGTCAGCAGCTTTAAAAATTGCCTGAAACGCTACCACGATACGACAGAGTTTCCGCTATTGGGCAGCTTGCTGTTGATGGATCAAGAGGTGAAAGTCGGGGACTTTGTCATTGCCACCAAGCGGATAGACAATGAAAAGTTTAACGGCATCATGCAGTGCACCCTTAACCAACCCATTACCCTGACGCACGCCTTTGAAGCCAAGGGGTATATTCCAATCGCGGGTTCGCCCTTCAAGATCATCAAACGTAAGAAAAAGGCCCCGGAACAGTTTCAGCAGATAGCCTATATGAGTGTCAACCAGGCATACGGGCCTTACTACAACAATATGGCGTCCTCGGACTTTGAGGACATCACGGTGCTGGATGGCCTGGCTTTCGATGACAACGGGATGGCCACCATCGAACTGCCCGAGTGCGACGATGCCTACACCTATCACGTTGTCGTCAACGCCCAGGCCAGCAGTGAAAGTAACCTCCAGCGGCTGGATGAATCCTACAGCGAGCTGATCGTCAAGTGTACCAACCTGCTGGAAACCCAGTGGGGCACACAGCAGCGGGCAGCTTGGCAGGCTTTTGCAGCCCAGGGCTCTCAGGTGGACTTTACCCAGGCGTTCAAGGCCTTTTTTGCCGGGTTACGTGACAAAATCCTCGAATTGTACCAGACCGCCAAAAAGATCGTGCAATGGGTCACCAGTGAAAACGTGGATGCCATGCTGGCTTATATCGGCCAGAAGGGGGTGGATAAAATGAAAGAGCTGTATGAAAGCGGCAAAAAAGAGATTGCCGATACATTAGTGATCCTCTCCGATGAGGTACTGATGTTTATCTGTGCCCACGCCTTATACAGCTACTTTTGCCTGCTGACACCGCAACAGATCGCCAATTTTGCCGGGGGAGCGGCAGGTGAGCTGGTCATGATGCTGTTGCTCTACATCGTGCTACCCGGTTCCGTAGCAAAAATAGCCCTGGACGGGTTGGATAGCTTAGCCGGTATTAAACCGGCGACTAATTAAGGAGAGCCAATGAAACCGTTGTTTCGTGCCAATGCCACCGCAGGGAAAGAGATCATGGGGGGGATTAGAGAAATCATTACCCTGATCAATGAGCACATCCCCCACTATGTGGCCATGAACCCTACCCGGGCAGGAGCAGTACCGTTAAATATTAAAAAAACCGCGAATATCGACTCCGCTGGCTTGGGCAAGGGGCTGGAAAATCAGAGCAGTGTGGTCGCACGCTCTAATAATCTTAATGAAATCAAGATTGAATCGCCGATCACCCAGGCCAACAGCAGCGGTCAGAATCCGCAGGGTAAGGCGACGCCAAGAAGCGAGAACGCTGATCTGGATGGCGATCCGATATCATTGTGCACCGGCGAAGAACTGTTGACGATTAGCGAAGGCAGCCTGCCAGGGTTGTTGCCCTTCACCTGGCAGCGTTTTTACCGCACCAGCGCCTGTGAGTTGGATCTGGGGTTGGGGTACGGCTGGAGCCATAGCCTTTCCCACCGCCTGCATTTTACCGACGACACCATTGTCTGGCATAACGATGAAAACCAGCGGACCCCCTTCCCCTATCCGAATGCCGAACACCCTACCCTGACCAATGTGCTCGGGGGCGCGGTGCTGGCCCTCGGTAGCCACGAGAACGAATACTTCCTCACCTTTGGCGGTGGCGCAGGGGTGTATACCTTTGTGCGTGAGGGAGAATGGGGGCGGTTGACCGCCCTCAGCGACAAATATCACAACCGTCTGCAACTGGAATACGATCGCCAGCAGCGCCTGATCCACCTACAGCATGCGCAGGGCCGGTTGTTGTTCCAGTACACGGATGATGACTCGGCGCACATCGCGCAGGTCCATTTGCAGGCACTGATCCGTGAAGAGGCCTATCGTGATGCGGTCTGGGTGACGCAGCAAGTGCTGGCACATTACACCTACAACGCGGCCGGGCAACTGGCCAGCGCCCTGAACGCCTGTGGGGAGCAAGAGCACTACCAGTACAACGAGGCCCATGTCATCACACAGCGCCAGTTGGCGGGCGGCGCCTGTTTTAACTGGGCCTGGGAAGGCGTGGGACCAGCATCACGCTGTATCCGTCAGTATGGCAATTTCGCCCAGTTAGATACCCGTTACCTGTGGGACGATAACCAGCGGCAGGTGACGCTAAGGCGCTGCGACGGCAGCCAGGAGATTTATCAATACGACGGCCAGGCCCGGCTGATTTTCCGGCGGGCAGCGAACGGTGCAGAAACCCGCCATACGTACAACGAAGAGGGGTTACGCGTCAGCACCACCGATGCGTTGGGCCAGCAGACCCGTTATTTTTATGACGACGCGGGTAACCTGGTGCTCGAACTGAGCCCGGATGGGAGCATGACACGCTACACCTATCTGGACGGTCAGCTCAAGCGGGTGGCCAAGGGTAGTGGTCGCCTGGAGCAAGTGTGGCTCAATAGCATTAATGAACATGGGGATATCTACGCGGCGCGCTCACCTGGGGAACAGGTGACCGAGTACGACTACTTCCCGAACGGGAAGATGCGCGCCGTTACCCATCCTGACGGGGTGACACAAACGTATCGTTGGGATAACGTAGGGCGTTTACTGGAGAGTACCACCAGTGGCGGTAGCGTGCGCCGTTACCGTTATACCCCCCTTGGCACCCAGCCGATCGCCGTCACCGATGAAGCAGGTAATACCACCCATTTTGTCTGGGATGCGTTGGAACGGTTGCTGGAACAGACCACGCCGGACGGCCGCACCCAGCAATACCGTTACAATGCCTATGGCAAGGTAACCGAATCGCGCGATCCGGCCGGTTTGGTGACCCGCTACGAGTACGCAGCTCCCCTGCATCTGCTGACGCGCAAAATCCTGCCAGATGGCAGTGCGCTGGAGTACCGTTACGACAACACGCACCTGCAGGTCAGTGAGATCCTCAACCCGAAAGGGGAAAGTTACCGCCTGGCTTACACGGCGACGGGGCTGCTGAGTGAAGAGATTGGGTTTGACGGGGTTAAAACCGCGTATGCATACGATCTGAACGACAGGCTGATTGAAAAACAAGAGTACGGCAATCAGCCAGATGCGGAGCCGCTGGTCACCACCTACCAGCGCGACTGGCAGGGAAAACTGCTGCGTAAGACCCTGCCGGATGGGCAGGTAGAGCAGTACGACTATGATGCACTGGGGCGGTTAATTGCCGTCAATGACGGGCAGACACCGCTGGCCTGGGAATACGACATCGCCAATCGCCTGGTGGCAGAGCACCAGGGGTGGGCAACGCAGCGTCATGAGTACGATCCGCACAGCGGGTTGTTGAAAGGCAGCCGACTGCCAGACGGCCAACAGCTGGCCTACCACTACCAGCATGGCCAGGTGCAGGGGATCACGCTGAATGAACAGCCGCTGCTGGCGTTCAGCCACGACAACGCCGGGCGCGAGCAGGAGCGGCGGCAGGGCAACGGGCTGGTCAACCGCTACCAGTACGATAGTCTGGGGCGTATGGTGGAGCACCGCTTGCAGGGGCCCGGCGAGATGGGGCTACAGCCACTGTGGGAGCAGCATTACCGTTACCAGGCGCAGGGTGAACTAGCGAGCATCACGGGCAATGCCCCACGGGAATACGGCTATGATGCGCGGGGGCAGTTACTGAGTGCACAATTCCCCGGCAGCCACACAGCGGTAGATCGGCACAGCGTAGCAGGGGAAAGCTTCCTGTACGACGGGGCCGGTAACCGGGTCAGTGAACAGGGCGAGCGGGACAGCGCCCCTGGCAACCGGCTGGCGTTTTTTGGTGACAGGCACTTCGAGTACGATCGCTTTGGTAACCTGGCGGTAGAGCGGCGCGGCAAGGCCCACAAATTGGTGACCACCTTTGCCTATGACTGTCGGCACCGGCTGATAAAGCGGACCGATCCGCACGGGCAAGTAACCACCTACACTTATGATGCGTTTAACCGCCGAACCAGTAAAACCGTAGAGGGCCGGACCACAGAATACCTGTGGCAGGGCAATAAGCTGATTGCGGAAACGGACAATCAGCAGCACTGGCAGACGTTCTTGTATGAGCCGGGTAGCCACAGGCCGATGGCGACGGTGGTGGGCTCTACACGGGTGAACAGCCCGAAGGTCAGGACCTATTGGTACCAGAATGATCACCTTGGTACGCCGCACAGCCTGACGGACAGCCAGGGCAATACCGTATGGCGGGGGCAGTACAGCGCCTATGGGCAACTGACCGAGGAATGGACGCCACCGGATGATCCGTATGAACACCCACAACCGAAGGTCAACAACCCACTGCGTTTTCAGGGGCAGTACGAAGATGCGGAAAGCGGGCTGTATTACAACCTGAACCGGTATTATGATCCGGGAGTTGGGCGGTATCTGACGGCGGATCCGGTGGGATTGCTGGGCGGGTTAAATGGGTATGCTTATGTCAATGGAAACCCTGTGGGTTGGGTAGATCCGTTGGGGCTGTTTAAGGTAGACAGTAACGGATTTGAAGGGGTAGAGAAACTACAGAATGACCTGGTCGAAGTGTATAGAGTTCAACCTATTAATAATTCATCAGATATTCTTCTAGGTGGCGCTTTTTTGGATCAAAGATTAAAAGGTCGCAGCTTATTGCAAGCTAATAGAGAACGTCATCGTTTAATGAGACGTATGACGTCTGATGATCCTAGTGTCGCAGTAAATGCTATGCAGCAAGCTCAGGGAGGAAGGGCTAGTAGCCCAGTAATATCAACAACTCTTGATAAAGCTGGCGCAGAGGCTAATTTAGCTAAACTTGGATCAGTTGGTGTTCCTGCTGAGTTGATTACTATCAGAGGCCCTCGCTCAGGAGGGATTGACTTCAATCTAGAACTAATTCAACGTGGGGGTAGGACAAAACGGTTCGGTGATGAAGATATGAAAGAATTTGGAATCAAAGATTTATATGTTCCAGCTGAGGGTAAGAGTAAATCAGGATTCGAGATAATCGATAGAGTGAGAACAAAAGAATGAGTGAACTTACAGTTTTTTGGAAAAAAGAAGCCGTCGGTAAGATACTTGACCCGCAACCAGATAATTTCCATCTATGCGGAAAATGGCAACCTATAGCAAGTAATTATTTAGATGATTTTATTAATGACGTACAAGAAACCGAAGATTCTTTAGTCTGCGTAGGAAGTGAAGAAAAAGGTTTAACTGGAGTAGTTTGTGCGGTACCTGATGAGTACATAGACGTTTTAATTAGAGACTCCTATAAGAATCTTCATGAATTATAGTAATAACCAAAGAGCGGTCCTCTGATCGCTCTTTAGTTGTAAGCCTAAACAAACCTTGAACGCTGAGAATTTCAACTCAGTAACGGCTAAGGATTATTTTTAAGTTAATCGTTCGAATAAGGAAGCACATTATCATTGATGATGATGTGCCTGTTTCTGATATCTCAACAAGGAAAGTATATATGGTTAACCATGAAGCTAATAGCTTGCAACTAGCGGCGTTTTTGGACTAGAGCCTGCATCAAAATCATCTGGGGCAATTCGTCATTATTCTCCGCCAGCAAATAAAGCAATAGAATATGTTTATGACCCTAAAATAGGAAAATTTTACGTAGGATGCCATAAAGATCCACCCCCTTATATTCACCTCATGAAAATGTTGCAGAAGCTATAAAATCAGATAGAACAGAAGTTTTAGGTGGAATGTTTAGACGAGGACAAAATGGGGGATTTCTTACAAATGAGCACAGTGGACACTATGGAGAACGCTGGACATTAGAACTTCGTGATAAATTTGTTAACCAAATGAAAGAGTACGGAATTGATGTCAAACATCAAAGGTGGAAAAATGAGTAATAGTGAAAAAAACTGACCATGAGGAATGGGAATGGTATCTGCTTATTGAATGATGGGCAATGGGTCGTCATGTCCAATAACAAGATCCCCCCCCTTAAAACCAGCGATGACTTTTGGTTTTCCTTCCCTATTTTGGAATGCTCACCTCAGCCAACCAAGGAGAAGCTTGGTGATGATTTTCCATATAATGAACTTTTAAAACATGCTCTTTGTAGTGAGTCAAAATATTGGTCAAGCCTTGCATTGCAATGGCTAGAGCTCATCAGTTTGGATGAAAAAATTAAATTAAAAGAGATATTGGAACTAATTGTGTTGGATAAATCTCACCCCCAGCGCAGCCGACATTTAGCTAGGAAATATTTAAAGGATATGTAATTTATTTTTATATAATTAATGCAATAAATGAAGTAAAAAAACTGAATTACAGCCTTGAGAATGGGAGTTCAAACTCAGGGCTGAACCTCATTATTACACTACCAATACCGCCTGCACAGCGCTGATAACGACCTCGCCTAGGCTAATCTTACCACCAGCCCCAACGCTACCGGCCAACCCACTCCCATTCAGCCAAGCACAGTAAGAAAATGCGGAAAGCGGGCAGAATTACTACCTTAACCGGTGGGTGTTTGGTGTTATTTTCTGGCGGCTCTGATAGGGTTGGCGGGTGGGCTCAATCCTTATCAATATGTTGATGTAAACCCGGTTGGCTGGGTAGATCCTCTGGGTTTAAAAGGACTCCCTGGGTTTGATAATCAAGCTACAGGAAATAGAAGCCCAGAACCTGAAATACTTAGGCCACAAGAAAATATTTATATACCGAGAGACCAAAATGGAAACCCTATTGAATTAGTTAAGCAACGTGTTAACGGTCAGGATATACCTCTCCCTCATCCCGATGCTGAAGGAAGAGCGCACACGGTTCTAGGAGGTAAAGTAAGCTCGGAAGGTGGTGGAGTGTATAGACAGTCAGCTGAATTCCCAGAAAATACATGGCCTTTAGCTAATGGGCAACCCGTACCTATAAGCGAAGTTCACTGGGGGGATCATGGTAAGCCTCATCATCATCCAAACCCTCACCAGCACCCTTTTATATTTGACGGGAAAATTTGGTTAAGAACGAAAGGTAACCAAATGCTTCCATTTAACACATCAACGCAAGGGAAATAGTATGGATATCTATGTGGATTTATTTTTACCGAAGGGTAATGATGTTTGTCATTTAAAAGAAGACCTAATATCATGGGGGGGGGAGAGTTTCTCCCAATCCCCAAAAAAATATTCTTGGATGGACACACTGAAATTCGCCTCCCCCGAACACTCTCCATCATACGAGATTTTATTACCTCAAAATGTAGAGTTAGATAATTACTCAATATATTCAATTGACGATAATTCGATATATGAGTGGGAGCAGGATGTTAATAATCACCTAGTATCTAATAACTATTTAAAAAAATTCATCACCGATGAATTACCTAATATAGACTCATGGATAGCTGCTATTTCATTTGATGAAGACATTATTGACAACATAAAGAAAGTGATTTTCATCAATAATGTTAACGAACTAATAGAAGAGATAGAGAAAGCAATGAACTGGAATGATACCAATGGTTTCATTGCTTATAAAATATAACTTAATTTTATAGCTCATCCTTTAATAAATAATTAGGAGCTACCAAGGGATGAACTGCTGTATTAAGAGTATATGATAGAACGAAGGTGAGGGGTTATTCAGCTTCCAGAAGGTAAAACTGGTTTGCAGGATATACCCCTCCTATTAGAGGATGAACTCATAACGAAGGAAATGTTTTTAGCATTAATCCATATACTTCCTGGATGCGAGACCATGCTATAGCTCGTTCCTATTCTCAGACTGATGGTATAATTTTGGAGTTAAAGCTGAAGCCAAGACGGTAATTAAAAATGGTCACAGGAGCTTTCTGATAGAAAATATTTTGAACAAGAAGTTCTTATGCAAGGGATTCGTGATAGCGGCATCGAGGTATTTAAACCATGATAACTATTGATTTTTTGATACGCAGGCTCAGTTGTTTTGATAATAAAATATTGTCTAAAGAGACAATTGATTTACTTTCGACCTCGATAAAATTGATCGAGGTCGAATATGATAAAAACATAGCTATTAATGAGTTTAAAATACATCGAAAATATCTTGACAAGGCTGGTGTTAAATATTTTGGAATTAATGAGCTAATAGATATACTTATGAAAATTTCAGATGAGAAAATATTAATTATAAATTGCCACAATGAAAGTCATGTATTGAAAATTTTTATGGATCTAAATCATAATGTTATTGGTGTGGTGGGATTTGAAAAACGTAGAAGAACTCCAGAAGAGATTGAACGGGAAATGCATAATTTAAGAAGAAAGTAGATTTTGTGCTATACCTAAAATACCATCATCATCAATGGATGATTTGTTGGCGACTGGAAAGCTGCCGGGTAACTCAGGCAAAATTATTACAGATCGAAGTGTTTCTTATAGCGACCTATTCAAATTAAGCACTAATAACTCTACCGGTTTTCCAAAAGAAGTTTTACTAGTTAGGCAGGAGATTGATGGAAAAATGCGTCATGTAATCTATTCTGGAGATGCTGGTCGTGTTGGCGAACCTAAAAATAGTAGGCCAATAGCACATACGCATCCTACAGAAAACATTTATCAGCAATGGCCATCACCTGGTGATATGAAAACCATCAATGGATATTATTATGCGCAACTTGATATAAAACAAAACCATAAGACCCAAGCACACTCCATTATTTGGGGAGATAAACCAGGAGAAACAACTACAATTTACCCTGGACCAGGAAAAGAACCTCTCCCATCTAGAAACCCCAAAAAGAGGAAGTAATTCCATGAGTAAAAATGATAAAATTACCGACCAAGAAATCACAGAAAAGCTGACTTCAGATGGAATAAGCCTTGATGAATACATTATACAAGAGACATATTCTGGTGACTATGAGTTAGCAGCAAGATTAACTGACGGGCGATACTTTAATTTTTTTTGGGAAGATGAACAATTTCATCAAGCAGCTTTAGAGTTTATCAAGAGAAGAGGAGCTGAAATTATTTCATGGGATGATTATGTGCATAAAAATTGAAGCTAATTATTTGTGACGAGACAATAAAATAATATTAGCCCTGAGAGCAAAATTATTATCATATCGCGAAGTTTTTCAAGGTGAAAATGTTCTTGGGCGGAACGTACAATTATAGAGTATGACAAGCAGGAGGCCCAGTTGACAGAAAAGTTGAGTGGGCAACCCAGTAGGTCAGTAGGATGGGGGCAGGTGAACAGTTCCCATCGCCACTGCTCAATTTCTTGTATCAAAACACAGACAAAACAGGGAGTGGGCAGGAAAATACAACGCTATTTATCCCTGATTGAAATCAGTAAGGAACCTTTATTCAACATGGTTAAATTAGGTATTCCAGCAAGGGTTTGGAATGGCATTGAGTTTAGCAATCACTCAAAAATAGCTCAAGAAGTCTCATCTAATTCGTGTGACACGAGGCGTTGGGTTGCTTTGTATGCTTTATTTAATATTCCAGAAAAAACCAAAATCAGTCCGCATGCATATGATTTTTTAAGGAGTTCAAAAGACTTTAAATATTGCGTAGTTGATTTTGAAATACCAAAAAATTTGATTGAATTTAATGACGGGCTTGATTCTGATAATACAATCAACCTGAAATGTTTAACAGCAAACACCGAAGAAGAACTAGATTCAATTTTTAAACAGGAAGGGATAAACCCAGCGCTATTTGTTCCGCCTTGGCGTTGTAATTATCCAATTTAACTTATAAACCCCGACCGCTACATTGATGTCGGGGGTGCTTCCTCACTATTTTCTCGACTGAGGAAGTAAAAAACACGGTGTGAATTTGGAAAGTCTTTCTCAACAATACCGTCTGTCGAGGGCAGTACAGCGCCTACGGGCAACTGACGGAGGAATGGGCACCGCCAGATGCACGGGACGAACACCCACAACCGAAGGTGAACAACCCACTGCATTTTCAGGAGCAGTATTTCGACGCGGAAAGCAGGCTGCACTTATTACCGATATCGTTATTATTCGCCGGACACGGGCAGGATAATTTAAAATCCAATAAACGTCGTAACAGCATCACCTTGCAGCCAGAAACGCCCGCTAAAGCGGCGGCCTGAGTGGCAAAGCGGCGTCAGCGTTTTTTGCAATTCCAGCTCGAAGGTCTGCGCCTGCATATCCAGCTGGGTTACCCGCGCATCCATAAAATCAAAGTAGCAGCGTACCTGCGGGTAAAGCGCCTTAAACAGGCTTTCCTTAGCGGAAAACACTATCGTCAACAGCAGGTTAAAAGGCTGTGGATGTTGACGTAACCACTGGCATTCGTCCTCATTGACGATGCCGCTCCACAACTCTTCTGCTCGTGCAGGCGGGATCTGCGTTTCCACGTCAATACCCACGCCACCTGCCCCACTCTCATGCTGAGCTGCGCACAGCGCTGTATCGCTGTTGTGACTGATCGCCCCGGCAATCCCAGCGGGCCAGAGCGGTTCACGCTTCTCCCCGCGCAATAAAGTAAAATCCTGATGCCCCAACTCTGCCAGCACCCAGCGTGCCAGATAGCGCCCGGCCAGATATTCGGCCTTACGTTTGGCGACTGCTGGTGCGACATGTTCAGGGAAATCGATACCGACGGCAGCAAACAGATCGTCGTGGTAATCCGCGACAGAGAAGTGACATTGCGCGATCAGGCCAGCAAAGCCGTCAACCGGCAATAATTCAGCATTGAGAATAAAAGAAGAGAGCACGTTTCATCCGTGATAAGGGGTCCGTTGAGACAGTATATACCGCGCGGCTGGCCGGGGCGAAACGGTTCGCCCCGGCAGCACTGTTAATGCAGGACGTCCTTCATGGTTTTTTCAAAGTCGCTCCAGGCACAGAAGCCGTCTTTATCGACCGGGCAGCCTTCCAGCGCCAGTGTGACGCGCTGCGGAGGGGTACTCAGCGTCAGCGGTTCGGCATTACGCAACTGTTCGGTTGATTGGTAGACATACTCAATCTTCAACAGATCGCGATCGTCTTTGCCATCGTGCCAACGTTGGAACACCAGCTTGCCGCCAATTGGGGTCTTCTCATACTGCTTCGGCAGCTCATACGGCTTGAACTTCATCGCTGACAGCAAGGAAGCAATGTTGGAATCATGCCCCACCAGCACGGTCAGCTTCGGTGAATCCGCCTTGCGCTCACTAATCAGCGCCGAATTGATGTAGGTCAGCAGCGGTTTGGCAACGTTCTGGGCGACGACCGGCGAAGTGAACAGCGAATCCTGATAGCCATCTTTCAGCTTGGCCAACTGCTGCCACTGGTGCGGCGTCACAATCTTGCCCCAGGCTACGTCTTTCATCGGGAAGCCTTCGTAATACTGCAGCATAAAGGCATCCACCAACGAGTTACCCACTTTCAGCGGGCCAGAAACGCCTGGCTCTTTCCCCGGCACCGCGCTCATTTTGTTCGGTTCAGTGGCCAGGTTGCACTGCTTGTCAATCTTGCAGGCGGGGGAGTCTTTGTAGTCGATGATCTGCTCGAGCTGTTTGTAGGAGGCGTCCAGCTTCAGCGATGCCAGCTCGGCATTCATGGCGCTCAACGCCTGCTGGTTAAAGGTTTCGCTGCTGTTGGTGATAATCGGGTTGAAGGTAGGATCCATCTCCCCCATTTTCTCCTGATGATGCACGCTTATATCGCAGCCTGGGAATGCACCGTTGGTAAAGAACTGCGCGGTGGCTACCGTGCGTTGCAGGCTGTTGGCATACACGTAAACGCTGTCAGCGGCCGGGCAACCTTCCTGCGGCAAAATGCCCGCCTGCTTGAGCCACGCGTTGAAATAGTGGCCCATATACACTTCCAGCACGCCGCCCTTGGTAGTCAGCAAGCCACCTGGCGTATCCCACTGTGGCCAGGCTTTCGGCGTGGACTGGGCCAGCACGCTGCCGTTGTTCGCCAGCGGCGCGCGCAGGTTATGGCGGCTCATCACCAGCACCTGTTCCAGTTGATAACCGTCGTTCTCGGCAAAGGCGGTGCCGCTAAACAGCAAAGGCAGGCAAAGTAATAACGTTTTTTTTCTCATCCGCAGAGGCTCCCTAAATATGATTATTTTGAATAGGTTAACGTTGGATTTGTATAATGACGGCGTTCGACATGAAAGTGTGTGACGGGCGTCACGGGGGAAGGGAATGCAACAGCGGCCATCCGTGGATGGCCGCCGATTAACTTAATACCACAGGCTAAGAATTGGCCAGCCGATCAACAGCAGCGCCGCGATATACACCACGCCAAGGATACCGCCAAGACGCCAGTAATCTTTCGACTTCACATAGCCGCAGCCATAGATGATCACCCCTGGGCCAGTGGCATACGGGGTCAATACCCCCATGATACCGATAGACAGCACCAGCAGGATGGAAAGGTGCTCCATCGGCACGCCTGGCAAGCCTTTACCTACCGCCAGGATCATCGGCAGCATGGTCGCGGTGTGGGCCGACAGGCTGGCAAACAGGTAGTGCGCGTAGTAGAACACCAACACCAGCAGAACGACCGTCATCTTCGGTGAGAAACCGTCCAGATGGGTGCTCATGGTGGTGGCAAACCAATCGATAAAGCCGGAGCGGCTCAGGCCACTGGCCATCACCACCAACGTTGCCAGGTTAACCAAGGTATTCCAGGCGCTGGAGTATTTGGTGATGTCTTTCCAACTGACCACGTGCAGGGCAAGCATCAGCGATACCGCCAGCAAGCACACCGTTGTCGCATCCAAAATTTTACCGCCGAACACCCACAGACACAGGCTGAGTAACACCAGGCCGATCAGGGTATATTCTTTGCGGGTCAGTTTCCCCATCTCCCCCAGTGCCGTATTGGCCCAGCCAGCCACTTCATCGCTGTGGGTAACGCCTGGCTTATACAGGTAGTAGGAAATCAACGGCGCAACGATCAGCAGCAGCAACCCAACCGGCAGGAAGGCCAGGAACCATTGCATCCAGGTGATATTGATCCCGGCAATCTTGTTGACGAACTCGATGCCCAACACGTTAGGTGCCGCACCGGTCACAAACATGGAGGAGCTGATGCTGGTCCCCACCACCATCATCCACATCAGGTAACCACCGATGCGGCGCGAAGAAGGATCGTTCGGGAAGGAATCAAACAGCGGTGGCAGGTTCTTTACCACCGGGAAGACGGTGCCACCGGTACGCGCGGTGTTGGACGGGGTAAACGGCGCCAACATGATATCGATGATCACCACCGCGTAGCCCAGCGTCAGGGGGCGTTTGCCCATGAACTTCACCAGGAACAGCGCGATGCGTCGCCCTAACCCGGTAGCTTCATAGCCCAGCGCAAAGATAAAGGCCCCAAACACCAGCCAGACGGTGGTACTGGAGAATCCGGCCAGCCCCCATTTGAGCGCCTCTTTACCGGCTTTAAAGCTGGGATTGGCCAGCTCTTCGGCGCCAAACAGCACCCAGTTGGAACTGAGCACGCTGACGGTCACGGCAATAAAGCTGATCGCCGTGGCCGGGATCGGCTCCAGGATCATACCGACGATCATCGCCACAAAGATGGCAAAGTAACGCCAGGCTTGCGGTGGCATGCCCTCCGGCGTGGGTATCATTAACAGGACGGCAAGCACCACCAACGGGGCGATCGCTTTCCAGATTTTCTCTTTGGTTTCGGACATGGACACTTCTCCTGAAGGCTTCGTTATTTTTTTAAGCCCCCGTCTGCGGCAACTGCGCCAACAGCCAGGTGACTATCAATAAATCGGCACTGCCGCCGGGGCTGAGATTGCGGGCGATGCACGCGACGTCGAACTGCCGCAAACGGGCAATACCCTGTGCAGCACCAGCCCCTCCCTGTGCCAATAACTGGCTGGCATAGTGTTGTAACCAGCGCAGCCCCTTGATGCCGCCCCGCGAGGCGACGTTGGTATCATCGTTATGCGCCATCAGCCACAGCAGGCTGTCCAGCAGCGCGACCTGCTCGCCACACCCACTGGCGATCCTCTGGCGATAGAGCGGCAACGAGCCGCCAATCACCCGCTGAAAGCCGGATTCAGCCTCACCACGGGCACCGCTCAGGCCAAATTCGGCAAATAACCGTTGCCCTGCCGTCTGGCCCGCGTTGTTGCGTTGCAGCTCTCGGCTAACCAACCCGCGGCACATCTGGGCCACTTCGCCACACAGGCTTTGGGCGTCAGTCTGCCGTTGTTGTTGCTGTAAACGGCCAAAGGCGCAGCACAACAGCCCTAGCGAGAACACGCTGCCTTTATGGGTGTTGATGCCGCCGGTAGCACGGAACATCTGTTGTTCACAGGCCATACCCAATGGGCGCAGGCGCGCAAGCTGCTGCTCGACGGACAAACCGGCATCAGCCATACCCTGGCGGATAAAATAGGGCAGCCATCGACCAATCGCCCGCGAGCTGCGGTAGAAGTGGCCAATATCCATGTCGCGATGCGCGCCGTTGTTGTGGCGATCGACCAACCCCGGTTTCGGCGTCAAGTTGACCTCCACCAACAGCGCTCGATAGGCGTTGCGGGCAAAGCGCTGGCTGTGCGAAAGATCTGTAACCGTCGGCTGCCAATCAGGCTGGGAGTGCATCATTGAGCATCCTTTCCATTGCATTGAGCAGTTGTTCGGTGCTGTGGCTCTGTTGGCGGGCGCAAATCTTGGCTGGCTGATTGCACAGCAGACAGCTGCGTTCAGGCAGACCAAGTTCGCGCCGCGACAGGATCTTCCCTTGCGGGGTCAGCACATCGATATCCCACAGGCGGCCAATCGGCTGCTGGATTTCCAGCTGAATGGCCGCCTCTTTCACCGCACGGGCATCGGCTTGCAGCGCCAGATAGCCTTCGCAGCCAGTGGGCAGCCCCAAGGTCTTCTGCTGCAAACAAAGCCAGCCTTGCTGGCGATACATCTGCTGCAAGGCCTGCCTACCCAGGTTGAACACGCGCCGCGTCATGGGGCTGTCTTTCACCGCCCCCGGCACCACCAGAGTGAGCACCACCAGCGTGGCGGTAGGATGGCGCGCCAGCCACGCCTGTTGCCGTGCCTGCCGGCATTCACGGCTGGAAAGCAGTTCGGGCAAACTTACGGCGCGGCTAGCGGCCAATTCGGGGGAGATGTAAGCCATGACGTTACTCCGCGACCTGATGTACGACGTCAATCACCGAACCGTCGCGATAGCGCACCACGGCCACCACGTTATCGGTAAAGGCGATCGGTTTTGGTTCGCCGGTCAGTACCAGCGCACGCTCACGTAGCCATTCGATGGTGACCACCTGCAGACCAGCATCGCGTAACCTCTGCGCCAACTCTGGGCGGGCCGGGTTAACGGCAATACCGTGGTCGGTCACCAGAATGTCGATGCTGGAACCCGGCGTCACGCAGGTAGTCACCTGCTCAACCAGCGTAGGAATGCGGCCACGTACCAACGGCGCGACAATAATCGCCAACCGCGCCGCCGCTGCGGTATCACAGTGGCCACCGGAAGCGCCACGGATCACCCCGTCGGACCCGGTTAGCACGTTAACGTTAAAGCCGGTGTCAATTTCCAGCGCGCTCAGCACCACCACGTCCAGGCGGTCAACCGACGCGCCCTTAGAGCTGAAGTTGGCGTATTGATTAGCGCTGATCTCGATGTGGTTTGGATTGCGAGCCAATGACATGGCCGCCGCGCGGTCAAAGCTCTGCACGTCCAGCAGTTTGCCGATCAGGCCTTTCTCATGCAGATCCACCATAGTGGAGGTGATGCCGCCCAACGCAAAACCTGCACGGACGCCACGGGCACGCATCTTGTCCTCCAGGAAACGCGTTACGGCCAGCGAAGCGCCGCCGGTGCCGGTCTGTAAGGAAAAGCCTTCGGTGAAGTAACCAGAGTCAACGATCACCTCGGCAGCACGGCGGGCAATCAGCAGCTCACGCGGGTTGGAGGTCATACGCGTGGCATCGGCACCGATCTTGTCCGCATCCCCTACTCGCTCCAACTGCACGATCAGATCGACCTGATCCTGTGCCAGACTGGCGGGATGATGCGGATAAGGCACGATCGCTTCGGTCAATAGCACTACGCTACGGGCCGCGGCGGCATCCACCTTGGCATAGCCGAGCGAACCGCAGCAGGCATCGCCGGTGTAGCCATTGGCATTGCCGAACTCATCGCAGGTAGGCACCCCGAGGAAGGCTACGTCGATCTGCAACTCACCCGACTCGACCAGGTTGACCCGGCCACCGTGCGAGTGAACCTGCACCGGCTCTTTCAGCAAGCCACGCGAAATGGCATCTGCCAAAGGTCCACGCAGGCCAGAGGTATAAATACGGCTCACCACACCATTGCGGATATGACCGACCAGCGGCGCATGGCAATCGGTCAATGAACTGGAGGCCAGCGTCAGGTTGCGAAAGCCCATCTTCGCCAGCACATCCATCACCTGGTTGAGGGCCAGATCGCCACCACGGAATGCGTGGTGGAAAGAGATGGTCATGCCGTCCTGCAGGCCGCTGCGGCGGATCGCCACTTCCAGCGACTCGCAGCGTTTGAGATCGCGCGGTTTACGCGCCTGCAGGTTGGCCTTGGAGGCTTCCTGATAAAGCCGCATCTCGGCGTGATTGTTCAAGGCCATCAGGCGTTGTTGGCGTTTCATCATGCTTCCTCGCTGTGGTTCGGTTCTTCACGCACGCCGGAAAGCGCTGCGCGTTGCAGTACCAGACGGGCCCGTTCAATCACCGGGCTATCGACCATCTTGCCGTTCAGCGAAACCACGCCACGCCCCTCTTTTTCTGCCGCTTCTGCCGCATCGACCACTCGCTGGGCATGAGCCACTTCTTTGGCGGTTGGGGCATACAGGTTGTGCAGCAGTTCGATCTGACGCGGGTTAATCAGGGATTTACCGTCAAAGCCGAGTTGTTTGATCAGCGCCGCTTCCTGTAGGAAACCCGCTTCGTTGTTGGCATCGGAATAGACGGTATCGAACGCCTGGATCCCGGCGGCGCGGGCGGCCTGCAACAGTGAGCAACGGGCAAACAGCAGTTCAATGCCTTCCGGCGAGCGCTCGGTACGCAGATTGCGTACATAGTCTTCGGCACCCAGCGCAATCCCAATCAACCTTGGGGAAGCCTGCGCAATCGCCACCGCGTTGGTGATGCCCTGTGCGGACTCGATCGCCGCCAGCAGGCCAGTGCTGCCGACCGGGCGACCACAAGCACGTTCAATGGCGGCGATTTCACGTTCCATATCCACCACGTCCTGCGCGGTGTCGGTTTTTGGCAAACGGACGATATCCGCTCCGCCACGCACCACCGCTTGCAGATCCGCCAGGCCATAGGCCGAATCCAAGGCGTTAACGCGCACAATGGTTTCTACTTCCTGATACAGCGGGTGTTGCAGTGCGTGATACACCAGGCGACGGGCCGCGTCTTTCTCACGCAGGATCACCGAGTCTTCCAGATCGAACATCAGCGCATCGGCCTGATAGATAAAGGCGTTGCTGACCATGGCGGCATTCGCCCCCGGCACGAATAGCATGCTGCGGCGCATACGGTGTTTATTCAGCGTTTTCACGGCGTTCCTCCCAAGGCAGCGTGGCGGATTCGCTGGCACGCATCAGCGCGGTTTCCAGCCGTGCACGCAGCACACAGTCCAGTGCGCCTTTATCGTCGACAATCACCTGCACCGGCGGCACGTCGTACTGCTGCAAAACCTGCAACAGGGTGTGGCGGATGGCATCGCCGAACTGTTTTTCCACGCTGCTGGCAATCAGCAGATCGTGTTCCGGGCCTTCTGCTGGCGCGATACGGACCATGACATCGCTGGATTCCAGCGTGCCGGCCATTGCTTCTCGGATTATTTTCATTGTTCACCTGATTGTGCGGACTCAAATTCTTGCGGTATTGGCTTGGCCCGGCGCTGTGCCTGCAGATCCTGCAGGTAGTACAGCGTGTCTTTCGGCACCAAAGGCGCGGCGGCATGGAAGTCTCCCGCAGCCAGCAGCTTGCGCACCCAGGAGGCAGAGATCGCCGTGCCCTGATACTGCAAGCGCTCAATTTCCACCAGTTCGATCGGTGGGCTAGGCAACGCCGGAGTTTCCAGCCAGTAGCGCATGTCGCGGTTGTATTTCGCCGTGACGGCGCAGAACGGTTCGTTGCCGACAAATCGATGCGTGATGCCCAACGCGGGGGCCAGATACTGGCGGAAAATTTTCAGATCGATTTCGGTGTAACAGTCGTCGGCAACCCCCTGCTCTTTAATGAAGTAGCAAGGGAAAGTGGCGCGGGAGATCACGTATTGAGACCCCTCATGCACCGTCAGATTGGTGATCCCCTCGGTGCCCTTCAGTACCAGATTGCGGCGATCTTCATACGGGAAGCGCGAGGTGTTTTCTTTCACCAGGAACAGATGCAGCCAGTCACAGCGGGCGGCAGCTTCCCGCACCAGATATTGATGGCCGCGGGTAAAGGGGTTGGCATTCATCACGATGCTGCCAATGGTGTCGCCCGGCTGGCGCTCGCTGGCCAGTTGTGCGGCGTAACGCTTCAGGCGGCACGGGCTGTTTTCCATCAGCACCACGATGCCCGGCACGCTGGCAATCGGGTAGAAACCACACTGGCGAAACAGCGCCTCATTCTGCACTTTGGTGTAGATAAACAGCTGGGTGTGATGGCGCTCATAGGCCAGATTCACCAGTTCGGTCGCCAATGATAACGCCAAGCCTTCACCGCGCATTTGCGGGCTGATGGCCACGCATTTGATAATATTTTCGGCGATACCTCCGCAGGCAACCAATTGCTCGCCCTGGGTCACGGTGATAAAAACCTCGACCGTGGTATCAATATTCAGATCGTTACTTCGCAAAAAAGCATTAATTGCCGCTATATTTTTGTGATCCGATCTTTTCACCCGATTAAATACGGTATCGCCCAACATGTCAGTCTCTCTAAAATAACTTATCAATAACATTTGAAATACAAAATCCCATTAGAGTTAACATCAAGGCGCAATAAAAACCTTAAAAACCATCAAGTTGAAATGACCTATAACGCGAACGGGGTATTTAATGGCGCCATGTTAAACACAAATAACGCGCTGATTATTGACCTATTTCACAATCTACCCGCAGTAAATAAGTTGTTTAATGGTTTTTATTTACTTAATTATTTTTATAGTTTTTATTAGCGACATAGTGTTTAATTAAATAACCATCTCGATGACATTTAATTAGCAGCGTAATTAAGCTACGGGGAATTAACATGGAATGGCTAAATATTCTGATTGTTGAGGATGAAACGCCGTTGGCAGAAATGCATGCGGAATTCATCAAGCAGAATGGCGGGTGCCGGCAGATTTGGCTGGCGGGCACCCTGGCACAGGCACGTACGATGACCGAACGTTTTAAACCCGACCTGATCCTGCTGGATAATTTCCTGCCGGACGGTCAGGGCATAGAACTGCTGCGCGAGCTGACGCTACAAGGCTACGGCGGTGGCATTGTGTTTATCACCGCAGCCAGCGATATGGACACAGTGGCCGAAGCGCTGCGCTATGGCGTGTTCGATTACCTGATCAAACCCCTGGCCTATGACCGCCTGGCGCAAACCCTGCAACGCTTTAGCCAACGGCGCGAAGCGCTGAAAGACACCGCGCGGGTCAACCAACGCCGTATCGATGAGATGTTCAATACCTACGCCCGCGGTGGCGATCAGACCGCGTTGCCCACCGGCATTGATGAGCTGACGCTGATGAAGATCCGCGCTCTGTTCGAAGATCCGCAAGTGCGCCATACGGCGGAAAGCGTGGCACAACAGATCGGGCTGAGCCGCACCACTGCCCGGCGTTATCTGGAGTTTTTCAGCGCCAACGATCAATTAGTGGCAGAGATTATTTACGGAAAAGTGGGCAGACCCCAGCGGCTCTATCGCTCTGCAAGCAATGGCTAAGCAGGAGCGCCCAACATACAGTGATGTAGTGGGCTGCTCCTGGGGCTGTCGTACCAGTTTGGTGAACTTGCACTATCACTGCAACGGCTTGTTCTGCCTTAAGAAACGCAATGCTGGGACTTTTGCACCTTTGACAAAGATAAACGCCAGCAGTAGCGATCCCCACAGTGCCATGGTGATATAGCTACTGACTCCCATGATATTTAGCCCGCTCTCCAGCATTTGTAACAGGAACAGCGCTAGCACAATGCCGAACACCTTGCCAAATCCACCATCAGGATTTACCCCGCCTAATACCGTCGCCAGGATAGTGATAAGCAATAGTGACTCACCGTAGGAGGCTTTGGCCGAGTTGAGTTTGGACATCATCAGCAACGCCGCGACGGCACACAGTAACGAGGAAATGACATAGACCCAAATCAGCGTGCGGCGGGTATTAATCCCAGAGAAAAAGGTGGCTTTTTCGTTGGAGCCGGACAGGTATATCTGTCGGCCCAGCGGGGTCTTGGCCAACATAAGCCAAAGCAGCAACGCCACCACGGCAAACAGATAAAGCGGTACTGGAACCCCGAGGAAATAGCTGCGATCCAATGCCAGTACATAGCTCGGAAAGTTAGAAATCGCCGAGCCTTTGGAGATCAGCACGTTCGCCCCTTTGAGCAAGGTCATGATGCCCAGTGTCGCCAGAATTGGGGATACCCGAACCACCGAGATAAGCACCCCATTGATGATCCCAACCACCAAGGCAACCGAAACCCCAGCCAACAGCATCACTATCAATGAACTGAACGTTGGCTCAAGATGGGTGCACACCCAGGCCATCACCAGCGCACTGGCGTTCGCAGTGGCAATAATGGATAAGTTGATGCCACCGGTCAGCATGGTGATCGCCATCGCCAGCGTCAATATCCCCGCGACGGGGATCTGTGAGGCGATGGATTGAAAATTGGCCGCAGACCAGAATACCTGTGGGATCAGCACACTGAACACGCCCGCCACCAGCACCAGCAGTACCACTAACCAGCGCTCGGTATGATCACGTTGAGTTGTTTTCGACATGGTTATATCCCTACCTTATGACGTTGGCCCCAGGCTGTCACACTGATGCTGATGACGATCACCAGACCGATCACCACGCTATGCCAGTACGACGAAATACCCAGTAAATTCAAACCATTTTGTAGTATTGCCAGCAAGATCACCCCGAGCAGAGTACCGGTTAGGGTACCCCGCCCGCCGACAATACTGGTCCCGCCCAACACCACCGCCGCCAGCACGGTGAGTTCATAACCGAGCAACGAGTCCGGTGCCACCGTCAAGACGGTATAGGACTGCACCACACCGGCAATACCGGATAAAAACCCCATATAGCCATAAACAAACAGTTGCAGCTTAACAATGCTGAACCCCATGCGGGATGCCGCTTCCTGATTACCGCCCAACGCATAAATTTGCCGGCCAATGCTGGTGCGAGTCATCACCAAGGCAGTGACGATAATCGTCGCCAGCAAGGTCAAAATGGGCAGAGAAAGGCCATAGTCATAGCCATCAGCGGCGGTAAAGGAGAACAGCATAGGCCCATGTTCGAACCATTCTGGATAGGTATACAGCCAGACACCCCGGCTGAGATACAGCAGCAACCCGTAGAAGATATTCAGCGTGGAAATGGTAATAATGATGGACGGCACCCGCAGGCGATTAACCAATAGCGCATTGATCACCCCCAGCAACAAGCCGATGCCTCCCGCCAGTGCGAAAGCCACCGGGAAATTACCACCAAACTTCACAATGAATGTCACCATGACATATTGCGAGATAATGGTCATTGCCGGGAATGAAATGTCAATACCGCCAGAAATCAAAACGATAAAAAAACCACACGCCAAAATAGTTAGCATGGCGTAGTTATTTATCAAGTCATAAATATTGGCGAGCGTCAGAAATTCTGGGCTGGTGAAAGCAAGATAAGTCGAAATAATCAATATGGTAAAAGCCAACATAACTTCATGGCGTTTCAGATGCTCTTTATTGAATAAGCCTGTTTTTCCTACATCAGATTTATTGAGTACATGGGGATTAGCCATTGACTACCTCCGCAATGGCAGCTTCGCTGCTGTTACTTGGCAAGAACTCCTGCACAAGCCGCCCAGACCGCATAACGATAATACGGTGGCTATTAAAGTAAGCTTCATCAATCTCATCACAAACCATTAATACCGCAATCCCACGAGCCGCCAACGCATTGATAATATTATAGATGCCTGCCTTGTTGGCGATATCGACCCCAACGGTCGGCGAGTCGAGGATCAGTATTTTCGGGTCGGTTGCCAGCCATTTGGCGATGGCAATGCGCTGCGCATTTCCACCGGATAACGTATTGACCGGCAAGTCGCTATTACCGATTTTGATCGACAGGTGTTTCACCATGTCTTCGACCAGGGTGTCGACTCGCTCGGCCCGCATCAGGTGAAAGGCATTTTTAAGCCGGTGTAATACCGTGGCACTGATATTGTCGCGGATTGATTGCTCCATAATCAGCCCGGTGCTCATTCGGTCTTCCGAGACATAGCCCACACCGGCGGCAATAGCGTCGCGGTTACTGGCGAACCGCACTGGCTTATCATTGATACGAATGCTGCCCGACTCGGGTTTCGTTAAACCAAATAGGCTGAGGCACAGCTCTGTGCGGCCAGACCCCAGCAAACCAACCAGCGCGACAATTTCGCCAGGATGCAAAGCCAGTGAGATATTCTGGTATTCGTTGCCGCGGGAAAGCGCTTCTACTGCCAACACGACCGGGCGCGCTGCGCTGTAAGGCGGTAGCACCTGAAAATCAAATTTCATATCCGTCATCAACCAGGCCAGCCGTTGATTATCCACTTCAGCAGCGGGGTAGGTTCCAACCCACTGGCCATCTTTCAGCACGGTAATACGGTCTGAAATCTCCAGCACTTCGCTCAACCGGTGACTCACAAATACCACGCAGATATTGCGTGATTTCAGCTCATGCACCACCCGTAGCAAGCCGTTAACTTCTTGCCGGGTCAGCGACGCGGTTGGCTCGTCCATCACAATGAGGCGGGCATCTTGTGCAAGCGCACGGCAGATAGCGACTAATTGTTTCTGGGCGATAGATAAATTCTCAACCAATTCGTCCAGATTAAGGTGGGCATCAATGCTGTTAATGACGCGTTCGGCTGTCTCCCGCATCTGACGTTTATTCACCCACAGCTGATGGTGATAATGGTTCATGGCGATATTCTCAGCCACGGTCAGGTTCGGGAATAATGATAAATCCTGATAAATGACCTGGATCCCCAGGCGGACAGACTCAATAGGCGTCAGGGTAGAATAGGTTTTGCCATCAATAATAATGGCGGCATCCCTATCGGGTTGGTAAACACCGGAGATAATCTTGATCAGTGTTGATTTGCCACAACCGTTCTGCCCAGCAAGGCAATGTACCTCACCCGGTAACAGGGTCATGGCCACCTTATTCAGCGCCTTGACGCCATAAAAGGTTTTACTGATATTTTCCAGGGTAATAAATGGCTGCATACATCCTCTTACTCCAGGCGGGCATTGATTGCAGAGCCGAACAAGATATCCGGCTCTGCGGTCATGCGGGGGAATTAATACAGGGAATCCACGTTGTCTTTGGTAACTCGCAATACATTGTGGAACTGAATCAGGTGTTTATCCTGATCAACCTCCGCTTTACCTACCCCTGGGATCTCCATGCCTGTTTCGATCTTCTCACCTTTAAGCACTTTGTCAGCAACGGCAGTCAGTGCATAGCCGGCAGAACCTGGGTCATACGTGACGCCCATGGCGATATCTCCGCTTTTAACCAGCGAGGCTGCCTGAGAGGGGATCATCATGCCGAACACGTGAACATTATTTTTCGCGCGTTTCTCTTTCACTGCGCGCCCGGCGCCAATTGGGCCTTGTGAACCGAAGGCCACAATACCTTTCAGGTCGCTATGTGCTTTCATCAGATCCAGTGTAGTGCGGCGTGAGTCATCAATGCTCTCGGCGACAGGCATACGGCTGGTCACTTCAAACATTTCCGGATAATGCTCTTTCTGATATTTAACAAACAAATCTGCCCACAGGTTATGTTGCGGCACGGTCAGGCTACCGACATAAATGACATAACCCCCTTTGCCCCCCATCGCTTTTGCCATTTCTTCCACGTTGTCGGCGGCAAATTTGGCGTTATCGATAATTTCAATATCCCAGTTAGCGCTAGGCTGCCCTGGTGATTCGTTGGTTAATACCACGATACCGGCGTCACGCGCTTTCTTGAATACGGGCTCCAAGACATCGGCATCGTTCGGCACGATACTGATGGCACTGACTTTCTTGGCGATTAAATCTTCAATAATCTTAACCTGTTGTGGGGCGTCGGTACTGGATGGGCCAACCTGATAGGCCTTGATCCCCAGGTCTTTACCGGCACGTTCCACACCTTCACCCATGCGGTTGAACCAGGGCATTCCGGCGATTTTCGAGATATTGACGACTTCCACTTCTTGCGCCAATGCACCGCCCGAGCCCACCAGCATGCTGAACAGGCTAGCCGCCAATAACGTTTTCACACTCAATTTTTTCATCTAACACTCCCGGATCTAATGTAGGTTGAGGCATAACCGCCTAATAGCGAGATAACACATTGGTATTATTTATATTTTATTGTTAGTGACGATTTACCGGGATGCCGATTTTACATCTGCACAACATTCCCGTAGAGGGACTCTACAGCCTCGATAGCGATTTCCCCCATATCTTTGAATGCTATTTATATGGACAAACTTGCAACCTTCCCGGTTTGCGACGGGTGTCATGCTCCAGAGGGGAGAAACGAAGCGAATTACGTAAAAATAGCCGTCAGGAGGGTAATAACAGTGCTGGTTACAGGGATACTCTGGGTCGATGCGGCAGACCATTTTAATGCCAATCTGTTAACTCCCTTCCATTTTGCAGCGCAACAGTTGCCAGCCAGAGTTTTCCTGCGCATGATGCGGAAAATCTCACACTTTGTTACAGGCTTATGATTAACGTTGCGCTGATAGACGACCACGTGGTGGTTCGATCCGGGTTTGCCCAGTTACTGTCGTTGGAAGAGGATATCCGTATCGTCGGTCAGTTCGACTCGGCAGCACAGGCATGGCCGCACTTGCTACGCGATCCGATCGACGTAGCGGTGCTGGACATCGCCATGCCGGATGAAAGCGGCCTCAGCCTGCTCCAGCGTTTACGCCAACAGCGCCCCACCTTTCGCGCCATTATCCTCAGCATCTATGACACCAATGCCTTCGTGCAAAGCGCGATTGATGCCGGGGCAGGCGGTTATCTCACCAAACGCTGCGGCCCCCATGAATTGGTGCAGGCGGTGCGCGCCGTCAGCAGCGGCGGGCTTTACCTGTGCGCGGATGCCTTGCGGGCACTGCGCCACACTCCACAGCCACCGAAAGAATTGCAGATACTCACCCCGCGTGAAAAAGAGATCTTCGATCTGCTGGTCAACGGCCTGAGCGTTAAAACCATTGCCCAACAGCTGACTCTAAGCCATAAGACCGTACAGGTGCACCGCGCCAATATCCTCGGCAAACTGCATTGCGACACGACCGTGGAACTGGTGCATTTCGCACTACAACATCAACTGCTTGCCGGGAGTTAACCGGTGCCGCCAATGGTGCGCCGCCTGGCGCTTTCGCTGTTTCTGGCGCTGTTTTTTGCCCTCAGTTGGCTGGCCCTGTGGACCATTAGCCTGCACCTGAGCCATAACGGTCAACAGGCCGTGCTGCTGTTTCCTCAAGGGCTGCGGCTGGCGCTGCTGATCCTGCTACCCCGGCGTTACTGGCTCACGCTGTTACTGGCGGAAGCCGCCACGCTGTTATGGCTGCATGACCAGCAATTGCTGAGCGATCGCTCGGTGCTGTTGCTGCCGTTGTTAAGCCTGCTACCAGCCTGGGCCACTCAGCGGCTGTGGTATCGCTATCACCTGTACTGGCAACGGTTATCGCTATTGCTGGCGGCCATCGCTGCCAATGCGCTGCTGTGTGGGTTATTGGCGGGGATCTGGCTGCCATCCAGTATCAGCCAAACCTTGCTGACCAGCTTTACCGGCGGCGTGCTGCTGGTGCCTTTCGTCTATCTGATTTATACCTACCTGCGCCAGCAACTGGTGACGTCGATGCCCGTTCCGCGCCCCTCAACACCACAGCTACGTACCTCGCTACTGCTGTGGTGTTCACTGTTTCTCACCATGGGGATTTGCGTGCAACTGGCGATCGCCCCGGAGATGGAGCGGCTGCTGCTGATCTTTATCTTTCTGCCCAACGTGTTTATGGCTTATCGCTTTGGCTGGCAAGGGGGCGTACTGGCGGCGCTGTTTGGCAGCGTGATGATCACCCTAACCCGTCAGGCCGGTGGCGCGTTTCAGGATCTGCAAGAGTTGGAGTTATTCCTTTCTACCCAGGCGCTGTTGGGGATTGGGTTGGGGATTGCCATCAGCCGTCAGCAGCAATTGGCGCAAAAGCTACAGCGCTATCGCCAGCAGTTGGAGCAAGAACTGGCGGCCAAAAGACACCTGATGGAGCGGCTGGTGGGAACCGAAGAAGAGGTGCGCAAAGCCATCGCACGCGAGTTACATGATGAAATCGGCCAGAATATTACCGCCATTCAGATCCAGGCGATGTTGGTGAACCGCAGCGCCACCGCCCCAGCCACCCGCCTGGCTGCGGAGCAGATTGATTCGTTGTCACAACGCATCCACCACACGACCCGCACCCTGCTACGGCAACTGCGCCCACCGGTGTTGGAAGAGATGGAGCTGGACAAAGCCCTGCACCACCTGGCCGATGAGTTTTCCTTTGCCGAACAGGGGATCAGCTTCCAGCTGGATTACCGCCTGCCAGCCACGCCAGATGATGAAACCCTGGTATTTACCCTCTACCGCGTGGCACAGGAGTTGCTCAATAACATCAGCAAACATGCCTGCGCCAGTCATGTGCATTTAAGCCTGACGCAAACCCACCAAACGATCACCCTGGAAGTCCGTGACGACGGCCAGGGCATGCCATTGCAACCCACCAGCGGTTTTGGCCTGCGCGGTATCGAAGAGCGGGTGCGCGCACTGGGGGGCGATTGGCGGCTCCATCGGCGTAATGGCACGCGCATAATTGTTAACCTGCCCACAAAACTGAACAAAAACCCCGTCTGACTAGGACTTAGTCTTAGGTGCCTAAAACCTTGTCTCATCCAATTCTATTTTCAGCACCCTACACTGCTCTCACTGTCTGGAGGACCTCATGGCATCGGCCACGTTAACCGCAGAGCAAATCAGCGCACGTTACCGCTACTGGCGACCACGCCTGATGTTTTCGATGATCGTCGGCTACGGCGCATTTTATCTGACACGCAAAAGCGTCAGCTATGCGATGCCGGTGATGCAGCTCGAACTGGGGTTGGACAAAGGGGATATCGGTCTGCTGGGTACGCTGTTTTACCTGGCCTACGGCGGCTCGAAGTTTGTCTCCGGCATCGTCAGCGATCGCAGTCAGGCGCGCTGGTTTATGGGCGTCGGGCTATTTATCACCGGCGTGCTGAACATCGTGTTTGCCTTTTGCCATTCGCTGACGGCGTTGCTGGTGGTCTGGACGTTAAACGGTTTCTTTCAGGGCTGGGGCTGGCCGCCCTGCGCCAAGATGCTCACCAGTTGGTATTCGCGCAACGAGCGTGGCTTCTGGTGGGGCACCTGGAATACCTCGATCAGCCTGGGCGGTGCGGCCGTGCCATTGCTGTCCGGATATATGGCTTCGCACTACGGTTGGCAGGCTGCGCTGTTGCTGCCGGGAGCCATCGGGATGCTGATCGGGCTGTGGCTGTGCTGGCAACTGTGCGGCAAACCGCAGCAGCAAGGATTACCCAGCGTAGGCCACTGGCGACGCGATCCGCTGGAGCTGTGGCAAGAGCAGCAAAGCCCCGCGATGCCGATACGGCGGATGTTGTTTGACACCATATTGCGCAATCCGACCATCTGGTTGCTCGGTGTGTCCTACATCCTGGTGTACCTGATACGTATTGCGCTGAACGATTGGGGCAACATCTGGCTGGCGGAGAGCCACGGCGTCAACCTGATGAAGGCCAACGCCACGTTGTCACTGTTTGAACTGGGTGGGCTGTTTGGCGCGCTGTTTGCCGGTTGGGGATCGGATCTGCTGTTTCGCGGCCTGCGAGCACCGATGATCCTGCTGTTCTCCATCGGATTGTTTGTGACGACGACCGCTCTGTGGCTGGCCCCGCTGCACCATTACGGGCTGCTTTCAGCCTGCTTTTTCGGCCTCGGCTTTTTTGTGTTTGGGCCGCAGATGCTGATCGGGCTGGCCGCCACGGAGCACTGCCACAAGGACGCTGCCGGTACCGTGACCGGGTTTCTTGGTCTGTTCGCCTACCTGGGGGCCGCGCTGGCCGGTTGGCCGCTGGCGCAGGTGTTACAGCATTACGGCTGGTATGGCTTTTTTGCCCTGCTGGCACTGGCGGCCACCTGCGTCGGCCTGCTGTTGATGCCGCTGTTGATGGCCGGGCAGATACGGCAACAGTAAGACATGATTTTTACAGGGTGATGAGGGGTTTTAGTCGGTGCAATCCCCCTCACCCTAACCCTCTCCCACAAGGTGAGGGGACCGAATGTGCAACATATTATCTTCTGCGTCTGACGTCAGATCGGAGGGACTGGAGCCAGAGGAAAAAAATGCCACAGATTGATCCTCGCCCCCAATAGCAACACCGGATCAGCTCCCTCTCCCTGTGGGAGAGGGTTGGGGTGAGGGGAAATTGGTTTGCTTTACCCTACAAAGACAACAACAAAAAGGACAACACCATGAAATTGACACCTCTCAACACCCTGCTGGCCACCACGCTGGCGCTGACTGCCCTGGCCGGAACCGTGCAGGCCAAAGGCCGTCTGGTGATCTATTGCAGCGCCACCAACGCCATGTGCGAGGAAGAAGCCAAAGTCTTCGGGGAGAAATACGACGTTAAGACCAGCTTTATCCGCAACGGCTCTGGCAGCACCCTGGCCAAGGTAGACGCGGAAAAGAAAAACCCACAGGCTGACGTCTGGTATGGCGGCACGCTGGATCCTCAATCGCAGGCTGGCGAAATGGATTTACTGGAGGCTTACGCCTCGCCGAACCTGGCGCAAATCATGCCGCAGTTCCGCGATCCGGCCAAACGTAAAGGCAACTACTCCTCTGCGGTGTATATCGGCATTCTCGGTTTTGGCGTCAACACCGATCGTCTGAAAGAGAAAAACCTGCCTGAACCCAAGTGCTGGAAGGATTTGACCAACCCGATCTACAAAGGGGAGATCCAAATCGCCGATCCACAAAGCTCCGGTACAGCCTACACCGCACTGGCCACCTTTGCGCAGTTGTGGGGCGAAGAAGCCGCCTTTGATTACCTGAAACAGCTGAACGGCAATATCTCACAATACACCAAGTCTGGCATCGCCCCGGCCCGCAACGCCGCGCGCGGTGAAACCACGATCGGCATTGGCTTCCTACACGACTATTCGCTGGAAAAAGAAAAAGGTGCCCCTCTGACTCTGGTTTCCCCGTGCGAAGGTTCTGGCTATGAAATCGGCGGCATCAGCATCCTCAAGAACGCCCGCAATATGGAAAACGCCAAGCTGTTCGTGGATTGGGCACTGTCAAAAGAGGCTCAGGAGCTTTCCTGGAAGAAGGGTCAGTCTTACCAGATCCTGACCAATACCACGGCAGAGACCTCCCCTAACTCGCTGAAGCTGGATCAATTGAAACTGATCGATTACGACATGGATACCTACGGCGCTTCCGACATGCGTAAAAAGCTGATCACCAAATGGGTTAACGACGTGAAGATGGGCCACTGATCCCATCCAGCATCTATCGGGCGTAGGCTCTACGCCCGCTTCATTTTCGTTTATTCCGGGGAATATCATGTCTGAAACCATCACCTTGCGCACGGCGCAGGGGCGGGATCCCATTTTCTACTGGTTGCTGCTGGCGCTGGCAGGTTTCGCCCTACTGCCTTCCTACAGCCTGGACTACGGGCTGCTGGAGGCGACCAGCGAAGAGCTGCTGGCGGCCTACGGATGGTCACATGCAGGCCTGGCTGTGCTGTGGTTTGCCGCCCCGCTGCTGCTGGCTGTGCGCCCGCAGATTGCCACTGGCCGCGAGCAACGCAACCGCCACCTGTTTGATGCCGGTTACGCCCTGGCCTGTGGGTTATTAGTATTTATCAGCGCCGCCGCGACCGGTACCGGGATGGGGTTCGCTACCTTGCCGCTGCTGGTGGCAATGGGCGCAGTGATCACCCTTGCACTCTCAAGGCTGGAATGGCTGGGTGGCGATCGCTTCGTACTCGGTTCGCTGGTGGCGGTGATCGCCCTAATTGTGCTGTTTATCATTTACCCCAGCATCGCCATCTTTATCCCGATGTTCACCGATGAGGCCGGTGCCTTCGCCCCGTTAGCGTTTATGCAAACGCTCGGGCAGGCGCATATCCTGCAGGTGATCTGGAACTCCTTCCTGCTGTCCGTGGCCGTCGGGATTGGCTGTACCTTCTTCGGCATGGTGCTGGCGATTTATACCACGCGTATCGCCCGCCGTTCGGCGGTGATTGGCCGTATCTTCTCGATCCTGCCAATCGTCACACCGCCGTTTGTGGTTGGCTTGGGCGTCACCCTGATGATGGGCCGCTCCGGCTACATCACCGAGCTGATGGTGACCTGGTTTGGCCTGACCAATACCAACTGGCTCTACGGCTTTACCGGGATCTGGTTGGCCCAGGTGCTGGCCTTTACGCCCATGTCATTTATGATCCTTGATGGGGCTATCAAGACCATCCATCCGTCGCTGGAAGAGGCGTCCTACACGTTGCGCGCCAACCGCTTCCAGACCTTTACCCAGGTGTTTATGCCGCTGCTGAAACCGGCACTGGCCAACTCGTTCCTGATCGTCATTGTTCAATCGTTGGCGGACTTCAGTAACCCCTTGGTTCTCGGCGGCAACTTCGACGTATTGGCCACGCAGATCTACTTCTACATTACCGGTGCGCAGCTTGATTATCAGGCAGCCAGTACGCTGGGCGTGGTGCTGCTGATGTTCTCGCTGCTGGTGTTCTGCGTACAATACATGTGGATCGGCAAGCGTTCCTACGTGACCATTTCCGGCAAATCCAACCACGGCGACGTTCAGCCGCTGCCGGTGACGCTGGTGTGGGGCGTCTCGCTGATGCTGTATGTCTGGATCGCCTTCAACATCTTGCTGTACGGCAGCATTTTCTACGGCAGCTTTACCGTTAACTGGGGCGTGGACTACACGCTGACGCTGGACAACTTCAGCAAGCTGTTCGGCCAAGGCTTCAGCGACGGCGCATGGCCTTCCCTGATTGATACCTTGCTGTATGCCGGGATTGCCGCACCGATCACTGCCATTTTCGGCCTGCTGATTGCCTACATCGTGGTACGCCAACAATTCCAAGGCAAGAAGGTGATCGAGTTCAGCACCATGCTGTGTTTCGCGGTGCCAGGAACCGTGGCCGGTGTTTCCTACATTCTGGCGTTTAACAGCGCGCCGGTTTACCTGACCGGAACGGCAGCCATCGTGATCATTTCGATGGTGATGCGCAACGTGCCGGTGGGGATCCGCGCGGGTATCGCAGGTTTGGGGCAACTGGACAAGTCGCTGGATGAAGCCTCTCTCAGCCTGCGTGCCGGTTCCCTACGCACCATAGTGTATATCCTGCTGCCCTTGCTGCGCCCGGCGATCCTCTCGGCGTTGGTCTACAGCTTTGTCCGTGCCATGACCACCGTGAGCGCCATTGTTTTCCTGGTTACGCCAGATACGCGCGTCGCGACGTCCTACATCCTTAACCGGGTCGAGGACGGCGAGTATGGCGTGGCCATCGCCTACGGATCGATCCTGATCGTAGTGATGCTGGCGATTATTTTCCTGTTTGATGCCCTGGTTGGCGAAGCGCGGGTCGCGCGTTCCAAAGCCCGGAATGCGGCCTGATACCCGGCGGAGAAGGATGAACAACATGTCTGACATTCAAGATAAAAAGCACTTTGTTGAACTGAAAAACGTCGCCAAGCGGTTTGGCAACAACACCGTGATTGAAAACCTGAGCCTGGCAATCCCCCGTGGGGATATGGTGACGCTGCTTGGCCCTTCCGGCTGCGGTAAAACCACGGTCCTACGTCTGGTCGCCGGGCTGGAGAAACCCAGTGGCGGGCAGATCTTTATCGACGGCGAGGACGTGACCGATCGCTCCATTCAGCAGCGGGACATCTGCATGGTATTCCAGTCCTACGCGCTGTTCCCCCATATGTCGCTGGGGGATAACATCGGCTATGGCCTGAAAATGCTGGGAAGACCCAAGGCGGAGATCCGCGATCGGGTACGTGAAGCCCTGATGCTGGTCGATCTGGAGGGGTTTGAAGAGCGCTATGTCGATCAGATCTCCGGCGGCCAGCAGCAACGCGTCGCTCTGGCACGTGCGCTAATCCTCAAACCCAAGGTGCTGCTGTTCGATGAGCCGCTGAGTAACCTGGATGCCAACCTGCGCCGCAGCATGCGTGAGAAGATCCGCGAGTTGCAGCAGCAGTTCAACATCACCTCACTCTACGTCACCCACGATCAAAGCGAAGCCTTTGCGGTTTCCGACACCGTGCTGGTGATGAACAAAGGAGAAATCATGCAGATTGGCGCGCCGCAAACGCTGTACCGTTACCCGGCCTCGCGCTTTATGGCCGGATTCATGGGCGATGCCAACATCTTCCCGGCCAAGGTAACCAGCAGCGGCGTAGAGATCTTTGGCTACCCGGTGCCGCGCCCGCAAGGGTTTGCCCCCGGTTTGCAGCAATGTACCGTGGGCGTGCGCCCGGAAGCGATTACCCTCAGCCAACATGGGGAACCGAGCCAGCGCTGCACCATCAGTAAAGTGGCTTACATGGGGCCTCAGTATGAGGTGCTGGTGAACTGGCACGATCAGTCGCTGCTGCTGCAGGTAAACGCTACGCAGTTACAGCCCGAACCGGGCGACAGCTATTTCCTGCAAATCCATCCGTTCGGCATGTTTGTCCTCGCCGACGAGTAAGCTGAATTGCCCCCCGCTCGTCGTTACGGGCGGGGTATTTTTCGATGTCCATCCCTTACTCCCATCTCGATATCACTGCATTTACGGCACTGATGTGATCTCGCTCTGCTTCTTCTCTTCTATCGCTTTGCAAACGCGCGCCGTCGGGTAATGCTGTCAGCCATGTAAACGCTTAACCTTTTGGCTTGAACCGGCTCAGGAAATGCCCACATGCATGCTAACTCCCGTTTTACCCTGGCGGAAATCCTCGCCCGCCGCGATTGGCAAAACCCTGCCTGCACTCATTACCAACGTCTACCGGCACATCCTCCGTTTGCCAGTTGGCGTGATGCCACTGCGGCCCGGGAAGATGCTGCCAGCCCGAGCCAACAACTGCTCAACGGCGAGTGGCAGTTCAACTATTTCGGGCGGCCTCAGGCAGTACCAGAAAGCTGGTTGGAACAGGATCTGCCGGATGCCGACAGGTTAGCTGTCCCTGCCAACTGGCAGCTAGCGGGTTACGACGCCCCGATTTACACCAACGTCAAATATCCAATCCCGGTAAATCCGCCGCTGGTACCCGAAGATAATCCGACCGGCTGCTATTCCCGCAGCTTTAGCGTGGATGCCGAGTGGCTGGCCAGTGGTCAAACCCGCATTATTTTCGACGGCGTTAACTCGGCGTTTTACCTGTGGTGCAATGGGCACTGGGTCGGCTATTCGCAAGACAGCCGTCTGCCTGCCGAATTTGACCTCAGTGCTGTGCTGCAACCCGGGGAAAACCGGCTGGCGGTGATGGTGCTGCGCTGGTGCGACGGCAGCTATCTGGAAGATCAGGACATGTGGCGGATGAGCGGGATTTTCCGCGACGTCAGCCTGCTGCATAAACCCGCCGCTCACCTGAGCGATATCCATATCACCACGCCACTGAGCGACAGCTTCCGCCGTGGGGAATTGGTGGTGGAGGTGCAAACCAATCAGCCCCAGCAACATCAAGTTCAGGTACAGCTGTGGCGCAATGAAACCCTGATTGTCGAGCAGACGCAGAGGTTCGGCAGTGAAATTATTGATGAGCGCGGCGCTTATGACGATCGCACGACTCTGCGTTTGCCCGTGGAACAACCCGCACTATGGAGCGCGGAAACGCCGGAGCTGTATCGTGCGGTGATCCTGTTACTTTCCCCAACCGGTGAACTGATAGAGGCGGAAGCCTATGACGTCGGGTTTCGCCAGGTTGCCATCAGCAATGGGTTGCTGAAGCTCAACGGTCAACCCTTGCTGATCCGGGGCACCAACCGCCACGAGCACCATCCAGAACATGGCCAGGTGATGGATGAAGCCACCATGCGCCAGGATATCCTGCTGATGAAGCAGCATAACTTCAACGCAGTGCGCTGTTCCCATTACCCAAACCATCCGCTGTGGTACAAACTGTGCGATCGTTACGGCTTGTATGTGGTCGACGAAGCCAATATTGAAACCCACGGCATGCAGCCAATGAACCGGCTTTCGAACGATCCACTCTGGCTGCCCGCCATGAGCGAGCGCGTTACGCGCATGGTGCAGCGCGATCGCAACCATGCCTGCATCATCATCTGGTCCTTGGGTAACGAGTCCGGCCACGGTTGCAATCATGATGCACTGTACCGCTGGGTGAAAAGCCAGGATCCTACTCGTCCAGTGCAGTATGAGGGGGGTGGTGCCAATTCCGCGGCCACGGATATTGTGTGCCCGATGTATGCCCGCGTCGATCAGGATCAGCCTTTCCCGGCGGTGCCCAAATGGTCGATCAAAAAGTGGATCGGTATGCCCGATGAACACCGCCCGTTAATCCTGTGTGAATATGCGCATGCTATGGGCAACAGTTTTGGCGGCTTCGATCGCTACTGGCAGGCTTTTCGCAAGCATCCGCGCCTGCAAGGCGGCTTTGTCTGGGACTGGGTCGATCAGGCCTTAACCCGCACAGATGACAGCGGCCAAGCTTATTGGGCCTACGGAGGCGACTTTGGCGATACCCCCAACGATCGTCAGTTCTGCCTCAACGGATTGGTCTTCCCCGATCGCAGCCCCCACCCAGCACTGTTCGAAGCGCAACGCGCACAGCAGTTTTTCCAGTTCCAGTTTGATGCCCAGCAACTGGCACTCACCATCACCAGCGAATACCTGTTCCGGGCAACCGACAATGAACAGCTTAACTGGCGTCTGGAGTTGGACGGCGTAGAACGAGCCAGCGGTAGCCTGCTGCTCAACCTGCCGCCACAGGGCAGCACCACGGTCACCCTGCTGGATAAGTTGCCGATGATCCACCGCCCAGGCGAGCTGTGGCTGAACGTGGAGGTGGTACAGCCTCATGCCACAGACTGGTCAGAAGAACATCATCGTTGCGCCTGGGATCAATGGCGTTTGCCACGCACGTTGCATCTGGCGCCACCAACCAGCGGCGGCTTTGCCCCGCAGTTAACGCAGAACGAGCAGCAGATTGACATTATCCACGGCAACCAACGCTGGCAGTTCGAACGGGCTTCCGGCTGCCTGAGCCAGTGGTGGCAAGATGAAAAGGCCACACTACTGACGCCGCTACGCGATAGCTTCATCCGCGCACCGCTGGATAACGATATCGGCATCAGCGAAGTGGATCGTATCGACCCTAACGCCTGGATCGAGCGCTGGAAGCTGGCGGGGATGTATCAACTGGAGGAGCAGTGCACACAGATTTATGCCGATGCGTTGAGTGACGGCGTACGAGTGGTGACTGAACATACGTTCAGCTTTAACCAGCAGGTGCTGCTACACAGCCGCAAACAGTGGCTGTTCGATTGCCACGGCAGCGTGCAGGTTGAGGTGGATGCCACGGTGGCCGACGCCCTGCCCCCTCCCGCCCGTATCGGCCTCAGTTGCCAACTGGCCGAGGTGCATCCACAGGTACAATGGTTGGGCCTGGGGCCGCACGAGAACTACCCGGACCGCAAGCTTGCTGCCCAACATGGACTGTGGACCAGACCGCTGGAGCAGTTGCATACACCCTATATTTTCCCAGGGGAAAACGGCCTGCGTTGCGACACGCAACGGTTGCACTATGGCAACCTGCAAGCCGAGGGGCACTTCCACTTCTCGCTCAGCCGTTACGGACTACAGCAGTTGATGAATTGCAGCCATGTGCATTTGCTGCAGGAAGAGCCCGGCACCTGGTTACATCTGGATGCCCAGCATATGGGCGTGGGCGGTGATGATTCCTGGAGCCCAAGCGTGAACGAGGACTTCCTGCTGACTGCTGGACGTTATCGTTATCGGTTGAGCTTGAAACGAGCAGCCATGGGATAAATCTGCCAAAAGCTCAACGGGTTGCGCATTCTGTAAGCAAACAAACGCAGAATGCGTAATCCCCTTTGACTTCCCCCCGGCACCCCGTTATCATTCCGCCCGTTCACACGATTCCTCTGTAGTTCAGTCGGTAGAACGGCGGACTGTTAATCCGTATGTCACTGGTTCGAGTCCAGTCAGAGGAGCCATATTTAGAGAAGCCTGCTTAAGGAAACTTAGGCGGGCTTTTTGCTTTTCGAACGATACAAAATCTTAAGGCAGCTTCCTCTTTAGGCCTAAAAACTGGCTACGCTTGGATCATTTCCCCGGTACGACATCGGCACCAATACGCTCGGCTAAATCCAACAGCTCAGCATAGGCCTTCTCATCCTGCAGAAGGTTTCTCGAGGCGCCAATCTGTTGCAGAGTGCCTGCTGGAATTCGATCCCCAAACAGCATCACGGCTCTGGCCGAATCGTCTTGCCTTGAAACCCAAGATAACCCCTGTATGTCTGGATGTTGTCTATGAATAGCCTGCGCCCACTCACGCGTATTTGGGTACTGATCCTTTTCGGTATCGATCAATTGCTTGCGCTGCACGCCTAACTTACGTAACGCCACGCTGCTTAAGTCAGCCAGGACCAGATTCTGGCTAACCTTGACTGTTGAGTGTACCTGCTGATTGAGCTTGTTCTTGTCGTAGTGCTTGTATCCAGGCGCATGAGATACGTCGTGGAACACCGATTCCATCAGTGCAGCGTCAAACGTGTACGCCGCGTAAAGGGTCGGAATAGCAGCCCCCTTGGCATCAGTTATTGGGCTGAAACGCGCGTTACCTTTAACTCCAGGATTGAACTGATCGCCTTGGTATATATCCTGGTGGATCCGATGCATCGCCTTGCTAGTGGGCAACGTCCAAGCTGTAACATGTAGCTTCGTCGGCGGTGGTATTACGGTATTGGCTTCCTGTGAGTGGGCACTCTCCTCTGGTATCGCTTCCCTGCGTTTAACCATGGTTGATCTCCTTTATCTCATCCTCAGCAGCCGCAATGACGCGTTCCGGTTCGCTAGCCAGCACGTCCTGTGGGCGCTTTCCGCCCAAGAAACTGTTGGCCGAGAGGAACCAGTATGCAAGGCCCCAGCCATCTTTATGTTCACCGAAGACGTCCAGAACAGGTTTCAATGCTTTGCGTGGCCGGTATCCGGTATCCGGGTCGAGCCCGTAGCCAGGGAAGTAGTCAACACCGTTATGTGTGATGGCAAATATCTGCTTCTGGCGTTTCCACTTGTTCGGCTGAGTACTTGGATTACTGGCGCTCAGCCCTGCCAATTCGGCAATCTGGGCTGCGGTGAGCCAGTCTGCACTTTCCAGTACGGCATTGCGCGAACGCGCCACCATGGCCGCTTCTTTGAGCAAGCTAGGCGTGGGTGGTACCTTTGGCACCAAAGCATCGACCAGAGCTTTAATCATCTGCTCACTTTGCCCACGTAAGGTCAAATCGATGAAGGAAACGATATTCGCCAACGTATGAGCCATCAGGTCTGCATGCCGGGCATTCGAACGCTCGAGGGGTACCACGATAACTTGCTCTGCCTTAGAGCTATCAAGCCGAATACGGACTTCCTGCGGTGTCCCGACCAAAGTAGGAAGCGAGGGTACATCATGGAGGGTAGTCATTTTCCACCTCATATAGATTATCAAGATTATCTAAAATAAAGATACTCCATATAATCCATTTTTGCTATCAGAACGGCAGTCAAACTTGTGACTCGCGCCCTGGAGAGCCTCTGGCTTCACGTTACGATAACCAAGAGCCTCACACCCAGCCCCTCAGAACCCGCCGCCAGATCACACCCTCGACATTTAACATGAAAAGTACAATTTTTTACCTGAATGTTACATTCCATTAAAATATCCTTCCCCCATACTCATCCCACGCCCACCCCTACCGAGGGAACCAACTGATGAATACTAGCAACCCGATGCTGGAAAAATTACTGCCCATTCTGCCACTTATCGCTGCCAACGCCGCACAGGCGGAAAGCGAACGAAAAGTACCGGATGAGAATATCCGTTTGTTAAAAAGCATAGGTATGCACCGGGTGTTCCAACCGAAAAAATTCGGTGGCCTGGAAATCTCCCTGCCAGAATTCACCGATTGTGTCGCCGCGCTGGCCGGCGCCTGTGGCGGAACCGCCTGGGCTTTCAGTTTGCTATGCACCCACAGCCATCAGATAGCGATGTTTTCCCCCAAACTGCAACAAGAGATCTGGGGCGATAATCCAGATGCCACCGCCAGCAGCAGTATTGCCCCGTTTGGCCGTATTGAGGAAGCCGAAGGCGGTGTCTATCTGAGCGGTGAAATGGGCTGGAGCAGCGGTTGTGACCACGCCGAATGGGCGATTGTCGGCTTTCGCCGCAAAAACGCCGACGGTGAGTTGCTCTACAGCTTTGGCGTGATCCCACGTAGCGATTACGAAATTCGTGATGACTGGTTTGCGGTTGGCATGCGCGGCAGCGGTTCCAAAACGTTGGTCATAAAAAACGCCTTCGTGCCGAACCACCGCATTGAAGCCGCTCAGGATATGATGCATGGGCGCTCTGCGGGTTTCGGCCTCTACCCAGACAGTAATATTTTCTACTCACCCTATCGTCCCTATTTCGCCTGCGGTTTTGCCGCCATCAGCCTTGGCGTTGCGGAGCGTATGCTGGTCGCCTTTAAAGAAAAAACCCAAAACCGCGTGCGAGCCTATACCGGAGCCAGCGTGGGGACGGCCACCCCGGCGCTGATGCGTCTGGCAGAGTCCACCCATCAGGTTGCTGCCGCCCGTGCCTTTTTGGAAAAAACCTGGCAAGAACATGCCGAACACGGCCGCAAGCACCAATATCCTTCTCACCAGACATTGACGTTCTGGCGTACCAACCAGGCCTACGCGGTCAAAATGTGCATCGAATCGGTTGATCGCTTGTTCAGCGCCGCAGGGGCAACCAGTTGGATGGAAAGCAATGAGATCCAGCGATTGTTCCGCGACTCACACATGACCGGGGCACATGCCTATACCGATTACGATGTCTGTGCACAGATATTAGGCCGCGAGTTGATGGGGTTAGAACCCGATCCGACGATGGTGTAACGAGCAGGAGAACCTATTTAATGACACATCACACAGAACCTGCTCTGGATCCCCGCGCATTTCGCCGTGCGCTGGGTAATTTCGCCACCGGCGTGACGGTAGTGACAGCAGCAACCGCAGATGGCACCCGCGTGGGAGTCACGGCCAATAGCTTTAACTCGGTATCACTGGATCCGCCGTTGGTATTGTGGAGCATTGATAAACGCTCCGGCAGCTACGCGATCTTTGAACAAGCCAGCCACTTCGCCATTAACGTGCTGGCCGCCGATCAGATGGATATCTCCAATCGTTTCGCCCGCCCCAGCGAGGATAAATTTGCCGGGATTGAGGTGGAGGTCGGCGCAGGTGACGTGCCTTTGCTGACCGACTGTGCCGCACGCTTTCAGTGTGAGAAATATCAGCAGGTTGACGGCGGTGACCACTGGATCCTGATTGGTAAAGTGGTCGCGTTTGACGACCTGGGCCGCGCACCGCTGGTGTATCACCAGGGATCCTATTCCATGGTGCTGCCTTACCCGCAGGTGGCGGAGCGCGTTGCACAGAACGCAGTAGGTAGCGCCAGGCAGGAGCGCCTGAATAACAACGTCTTCTACTTGCTCACCCAGGCGCTGCGCAGCTATCAAAGCAGCTACCAGCCCAAGCAGCTCTCCACCGGGTTGCGGGCCAGCGAGGCCAGAATGCTGCTGGTGTTGGACAGCGACGCCTGCCTTGATAAGGCCTGCCTACTGGCAGAAATGGCGATGCCAACCAGAGAAATCGAAGAGGCGCAGGAAGCGTTGTACCGTAAAGGTTTGGTGTCCAGCACCGAGAATGGCCATCACTTGACCGAGGCAGGAGAACGCCAGGCCAGCGTGCTGAGAGATATTGCTGCCAAACAGCAAGAGCAGGTCCTGTCCGCCTTCACGGCAGACGAAGTGGGCATTTTGAAGAAGCTGTTGCGCGGTATTATTGCCAATAGCCAGTGAGTTTACTCGGTAAACCTCATGCGCATTGTCGGCAACGGCAATGCGCATGAAAACCTCACCACCACATCCTACCTATTCATGCAGCCGTGAACCTATTCGCGCTACAGATATCCTCTGCCCTACCCAACCTAGCGCCGCGCAGACGGCCATCACCAACGTCATGGCAAACGGCGTGTCATCCTGCAACCAGGAAACGGCCAGGCTTGCCAACGCCCCCATACCAAACTGCAACGAGATCGCCAGGGCACTGGCACTCCCAGCCTGTTGGCCACGTTGTTGCAACAGTAGCGACAGGCTGTTGGTGCCAATAGCATTCACCAGCGACATAAACAACACCACCAGAATCACCAGGATGGAGAGGCTCTGCTGATGGAACACCAGTAGCAACAGCCCAAACAATACCTGGGCGCTGCTTTGTATCATCAATAAGCGCGGCAGGCTGTAGACCTTCAGCATCCGCACGTTCAGCAGCAGCACGGCGATCATGCCAATGACGTTGCAGCCAAACAGCAGCCCGTAATACTGAGCGGGCACCTGGAAGTAGCTGATGTAGACAAAGGGAGAACCGCTGATAAAGGCAAACATCCCCGCGAAGGAAAACGCCAGAGTAGCAATAATGCCCATCGCTTCTCTGTCACGGACCAACAGGCAATAGTTATGAAACGCCTTCAGGATGCTGCCTGACTGCCCTGGAGGGGTTTTTAACGTCTCCGGCAGTACCCAGAACACCAATAATCCGCTGATACAGCCCACCACCGCCAACAACATGAAGATGGCTTGCCAGTCGAAGACCATCAGCAAAGCACCGCCCAACAACGGGGCCAGCAGCGGTGCAATCATGGTAACCAGCGTCATTAGCGATAACACTCGGGGAAGCTCTTCCGAGGCATAAACATCCCTGGCGATGGCGCGCGCCATCACCACCGCGGCCCCGCTACCAAATGCCTGTAACGCCCGCAATACCACCAGTTGCTCAACCTGCGTGACCTGCGTACATAGCACGCTGGCAATCACAAACAGCAGCATGCCGCTCAGCAACAGCTTTCGCCTGCCTAGCCGATCGCTAAGCGGCCCGTACAGCAACATACCGATGCAAAAACCGGCAAAGAATGCCCCCAATGAATGCTGCATCTGCCCCTGTGTGGCATGCAGTTGTTGCCCCATCGCGGGTAACGCGGGCAGATACATATCAATCGACAGCGGGCCAAAAGCCACCAGCGATCCCAGTAGCGGGATCAACCAACGTGGCGGCCGGTTAGTAAAGGCAGGTGGCATAGCGGCTCCTTTATCATCAATAACGCCTCAGCGGTTGTGGGCGTGAGTCTTGGTGATCATTCGTTAACATATTAACAATCATCTTATAAAATGGACACATTTAAGACAACATTTGTCTCTTTACTGATAAGAATGGATTTTATTAATACATTAAAGAAAACAGGACTGGCGTTGATCCGCAGAGGGATGGGAATGCTGGGAGGATGAATTTTTAGCGGGAACCCAGGGCTCCCGCAGAGGTTACTGTTGTCGGGTTGCCTTAGATCGCATTCAACTTCGCAATAGCCTCGCCCGGCAGTTTGAGTTGGGCTGCGGCAAGATTTTCTTTCAGATGTGCCAGGGAAGATGTCCCTGGGATCAGCAGAATGTTTGGTGAACGCTGCAGCAACCAGGCAAGTGCCACTTGCATAGGCGAGGCTCCTACCTGCTGCGCAACGTCCGACAACGTCGTAGACTGCAATGGCGTGAATCCACCCAGCGGGAAGAACGGCACGTAGGCAATGCCCTTGCCAGCCAGTTCGTCGATCAGTGCATCGTCATCCCGATGTACCAGGTTGTAATTATTCTGTACGCAGACAATCTCACAAATCTTCTGCCCTTGCGCAACCTGAGCCGAGGTGACATTGCTCAGCCCGATATGGCGAACCAGCCCCTGCTGTTGTAGCTCGGCTAGCACGGAGAGTGGCTCTTCAAGCGACCCTTCTGCCGGGCCGTGTGCATCAAACATGCAGCGCAGATTGACCACATCAAGCACATCCAACCCCAGATTACGTAGGTTGTCATGCACGGCCTGGGTCAGCTCCGCCGGAGAAAACGCAGGCAACCATGCACCTTGCTCATCGCGGCGAGCACCGATCTTGGTGACAATGACCAGATCGTCGGCATAAGGATGCAGTGCCTGGCGAATGATTTGATTGGTATAGTGCGGGCCATAAAAATCGCTGGTATCGATATGGTTGACCCCGTTGGCAATCACTTCACGCAGAACCGCGATGGCCGTTTCAGGATCCTTCGGCGGACCGAAAACTCCCGGTCCGGCGAGCTGCATGGCGCCATAGCCGAGCCGCTTGACGGTATGCGTGCCGAGCGTAAAAGTACCTGACAGATGGGTGCTGGACATAATCAAACTCCTAATAAGATGGCGCAAAGTTCAAACGCTGCCGTTGCCGACGATAGGCAAACAATATATACCCGTCGCCTGGCAAGCTACAGCGTTCAAACCCATCCGCGACAGATTTAGGGTTGAATCATCGAACCCGTTGATTAAATAACAAACCCGTAGTGCGAACCATCCGGCAGCTCGATATCCAGACGCAGCTTGCCCCCCGCAGCCTCGATATAGCGCTTGAGCGAGGAGAGCTTCAGATCGCGGCCAGGCTTTTCCATACCCGCGACGGTGGGTTGTTTGATGCCAAGCGCCTGCGCCATTTCAACCTGGGTTTTCTGCACCCGCTCACGAAGTTCGGCCAGGTGAATATTGAGCAGCGTATCCGCCGCAATGCGCTCAGCGCTGGCCACTACTTCAGCTTTTTCTTCCGCCAGGATTTGTTCCAGTGTTCTGCCCATGGCCTACTCCTTGTTCTCTGATGTATTCAGAAATTGGGTAAACTCCCGATCGGCAATCGGGATCATCACCTCATAAAAACGCTTCTCATTACCGGCCTTGTTACCAGCACAAAGCAAAATACCGCGACGACGTGGATCAAAGGCAAAGAATGCCCGTATCGGTATGCCTCGGCTTTGCACGCGTAGTTCCTTCATGTTGCTGTAGCGCGATCCCTTTACCGTGTCGGCATAAGGTCTGGGCAACTGAGGACCTTTTTCACGTAGTACAATGAGTGACGCCAGCACAGAAGCTCTGTCAGTGTCCTCCAACCGGCTGAACCACTCATCAAACATATCCGTTGTTTTAATCTCCCACACATGTGCTCCTTAGCAATATAGGTCAAAAGCTATATAGGTGTAAACCTATAAATTGCATTATGTCGGAGCTTGGTACGAGAGACAGCGGCCACAATGATGAAGCTGGGGGCCGATCCCAGCATTTCGATGACGGTGAAACATGAGCGTTGATATTTTGCGTATCTGGTAGCAAAACATGGCGGCAAGATGGGAGCTAAAGAGAGGGTACGTCTTAGATAGCCCTTGATTGCCGGGCCCGGCAATCAAGGGAACGTGGATCAGGCCTGATGGTGCTGCAAGCGTTCGCTGCGATAGAAACTCAATACACACCAGCCGAGGGCGATCAGGGCCAGCGGCGCGCCGACGAAGCCAATGTTTGGCATTCCCAAATGCAGGCTGACCTGGTTGCCCAGCAACGCCCCACCGCCGATCCCAAAGTTATACAAACCGGAGAAGATCGCCATCGAGACATCGGTCGCATCCGGTGCCAGACTTAGCACCTTCGCCTGCATTGAAAGACCAATCGCCATGATGGCCATGCCCCAAACCACACACAGCAATGTCAGAGTCGTTTCATTACCGGAGGCGGGCAACAGCAATAACAGGCTGAGGGCCAGCATACCAATTGCCCCCATGAAGAAACCCGACGGGAAACGTTCGCTGTAGCGGCTGAACAGCAGGCTGCCGACAATACCCGCAGCACCAAACAGCAACAGCATCAAGGTGGTGAAGTTAGCAGATAACCCGGCCACGGTCTGGATAAAGGGCTCGATGTAGCTGTAGGCAGTAAAGTGCGCGGTCACCACAATGATGGTCAACATATACAGGCTGACCAGCTCCGGGCGTTTGAACAGCAGGGGAACGCTGGCCAGTGAACCGGAATGCTCGCTTTTCAGCACCGGCAGCAAGCGCCACAGCATCACCAACGCCAGGGTGGCGCACACGGCAATGCCAATAAACGTCATACGCCAACCGAGTAGCTGCCCCACCACTCGCCCTAACGGTAAGCCCAACACCATCGCCAACGCGGTTCCCCCTGCCAGCATGCTCAATGCCTGTGCCTTCTTGCCTGCGGGTGCGACACGAATGGCCAATGACGCGGTGATTGACCAGAACACCGAGTGCGCCAGCGCCACACCGGCACGCGAGATCACCAAGGTGGTAAAGTTCCAGGCCACCGCGGTGAGCACATGGCTGGCAATAAACAGGATAAATACCCCGATCAGCAGCTTACGCCGCTCAATCTTGCTGGTCAGCAACATACAAACCAGCGACATCGTGGCAACGATCCAGGCATAAATGGTGATGATTAGCCCCACCTGCTCGGTTTGCATCCCAAAGCTTTGGGCAATATCACTCAATAATCCGACGGGGATAAATTCGGTGGTATTAAAGATAAATGCCGAAATGGCCAAGACGACCACGCGCATCCAGGCGGTCGAGCGGGAAGTGCTGATTTCATCCATCGTAAGGTGTTCCGGAACAGGGGCTGGCAGTCGTGCCATTTTAACTAACCTGTAACCAGAATGCGACCTAGATCACGTTTTTGTGACGCTGTTTTTTTCAACAGCAGGGACACACATGCGGCGCCCCTTCGATCAAGGATGTCAATGCGCCCCTCATCGGGGCGATTGCCTTTATGCGCCCCCCAGATAAGCCTTTCTCACCTCCTGATTGCTCAGCAGTTCCGCGCCGCTGCCGCTCAGGCGGATTTGCCCATTGACCATCACATAACCCCGATCGGACAGTTTCAAGGCATGATTGGCATTCTGCTCCACCAGGAAAATTGTCATGCCACCATTGGCCAGTTCACGCAGAATGCTGAAGATCTGTTTGACGATGATCGGTGCCAGCCCCAGACTCGGCTCATCCAGCAACAGCAGCTTTGGCCGACTCATCAGCGCACGGGCTATCGCCAGCATTTGCTGCTCACCGCCGGACATGGTCATCGCCCGCTGGTTACGCCGCTCTTTCAGGCGGGGAAACAGCTCATACATCCGTTGCATATCTTCAACAGCATGATGGCTGCCGAGGGTAATAGTGCCCATCAGCAGGTTTTCTTCCACGCTCATGTCAGGGAAAATCCGCCGCCCTTCCGGGGCCTGGGCAATACCGCTACTGGCCACAAAATGCGTCGACCGCTGGCTGATATCCGTCCCCTGAAACAGGATCTGCCCACCGCTGATGCGGGGTTGGCCAAAGATTGACATCAGCAAGGTGGATTTCCCCGCCCCGTTGGCCCCGATCAACGCTACGGTTTCCCCTTGCCTGACCTGCAATGACACCTGTTGCAGCGCCTGGATCGGGCCGTAATGGACATCCACCTCGCGAAATTCCAGCATCACCTCGCTCATCCCGCCAGCTCCTCTTCGTCTGCGCCCAGATAGGCGGCGATCACGCTGTCATTGTGTTGGATCTCCTGCGGCGTTCCCTCGGCAATTACATTGCCGTGGTCCAGTACGATCACCCGGTCGGAAATCTCCATCACCATTCCCATATCATGTTCGATCAGTAGCACGGTAATTTCATGATGCTGGCGCAGAAAGCGGATGATCCGGCTCAGGGTCGCGGTTTCCACCGGGTTCAACCCGGCGGCAGGTTCATCCAGGCAGATCATTTCCGGGGTGGTGCACATCGCGCGGGCAATCTCCAGCCGCCGCTGCTGGCCGTAGGACATCTCCCCCGCCAGCCGGTTGGCACAGTCCACCAACTCGACCACCTCCAGCCAGTAAAATGCGCGGTCCAGTGCTTCATTTTCTGCCCGGCGATAGGCAGGCGTATTGAGCACGCCAGCAATCAGGTTGCGGTTACTCAAACGGTGTTGTGCCACCAGCAGGTTCTCCACCACCGACATCTCACGGAACAGGCGGATATTCTGGAAGGTGCGGGCCAATCCGGCACGGTTCACCAGATGTGTGCCACCAAACATTTTGTAGTACAGACGCGACCCCAGTTGCGCGGGGTTAATCCAGTCCCCGGCACGGAATTTCTGGCCGAGGATACGGATCACATCAATCGTCCGTTTGTGGGTATTGAGCAGGATCGCCCCGCCGCTGGCACGGTAAAAACCCGTCAGGCAGTTGAATACCGTGGTTTTCCCCGCACCGTTCGGGCCGATCAACGCGGTGATCGACCCACGCTCCACTTCGAGATTCACATCGTTCAGCGCTTTGATGCCGCCGAAGTGCATCATCAAATGTTCAACGCGCAAAATGGCATCGCTCATGGTGCTACCCCCTTGCGTGGCGTAAAGCTGCTACGGCTGATACGCACCAGGCCGCGTGGCCGCCAGATCATCATCAACACCATCAGTACGCCAAACAGCAACACTCGATATTCGGCAAAGCTGCGCAGCAGTTCCGGGGCCACCGTCAGGACAAAGGCCGCCAGCACGACACCGATAGTCGATCCCATTCCACCCAATACCACGATCGCCAGGATCAGCGCCGATTCAAAGAAGGTAAACGACGTTGGATTGACGAACCCTTGATAGGTGGCAAAGAACACCCCGGCGATACCCGCGGTGGAAGCCCCCATCATAAACGCCGAGAGTTTGACCAGCACATGATTAAGCCCGAGCGAACGGCAAGCGATTTCATCCTCCCGTAACGCTTCCCACGCCCGCCCTATCGGCATCCGCGTCAACCGATGTTTGACGAACAGCACCAGCAACACTACCAGACACAACACCGCGTAGATGAAGATAAACTTCAGGTTGGGATTATAGGTAATACCGAGGAACTCATGGATCGGTACTCCCCCTTCCTTGGCTCGGCGGCCAAACTCCAGGCCGAACAGGGTCGGTGCAGGAACCGAAACGCCGTTTGGCCCGCCGGTTAACGATACCCAGTTATTCAGCACCAGGCGGATGATCTCACCAAAGCCCAGCGTCACTATCGCCAGATAGTCACCGTGCATACGCAGCACCGGGAACCCCAGCAATGCCCCGGCCAGCGCCGCCATCAGCGCCCCCAACGGCAACATCGCCCAAAAACCCAGGCCCAAATACTGATAGCCCAGCGCCAGACCGTAGGCACCAATGGCATAAAACGCCACGTAACCCAGATCGAGCAGCCCGGCCAGCCCCACCACAATGTTCAATCCTAGCCCTAACAACACATAAATCAGGCCGAGGATCGCCACGGTCAGCAGGTATTTGGTCGCCATAAACGGGAACAGCAATGCCAACACCGCCAGTAGTGGCAGGATCCAACGCAGGCTCGTTCTGGCGCCGACTGGCCGAACATAAACACCGTCATTGCCCCCCTCAAAACGCGCCGACACCTTGCGCCCCAGCGGCGTTTGCAAAAACAGGCTGAGTAACAGCCGCCCCGCCATCACTACCGCAATAATCACCACCAGGCGGCGTGGCTCAAAGTTGAAACTGTAGCCGTCCAGCACGATGCCGACGATCGGGCCAAACACAATCAGCGCGATCAGGCCCGCGAGAACCGCATCCAGCAGGCTGCGTTTAACACTCAGCCCTTGATGAACTGTGGATTGAGACATAGTTTTCCCTCACACCTTAGCGACCATTGGTCGCCCCAGCAGGCCCTGAGGGCGGAAAATCAGGATCACCACCAGCAGACCGAATGAAAACACATCCTTGTAATCCGAGTTCACCATGCCGGCGAACTGTGCCTCTGCCACCCCAAGCAGCAAGCCTCCGAGCATCGCGCCGGGTAATGAGCCAATGCCCCCCAGCACCGCTGCGGTGAAGGCTTTGACGCCGATAATAAAGCCCACATAAAAATCGAAGGTGCCGTAGTTCATGGTGACCAGCACCCCTGCCAGCCCGGCCATCGCCGCGCCGATCACAAACACCAGCGAGATCACCCGGTCGGTATTGATGCCGAGTATCGATGCCATCTTGCGATCCTGTTGGGTAGCCCGGCAGATACGCCCCAGGCGCGTGCGTTGGATCACGTAGGTAAGCACCGCCATACCCAATAGTGCAGCGACCAGAATAAATACCTTGGTGTAGGTAATCTGGATCACACCACCATCAAAATTGAGCCGAAAAACGCCGTCCAGCAGCGTGGGGATCCCCTGCTGGCGCGGCCCTTGGCTGATCTGCGCATAGTTTTGCAGGATCAGCGACATACCGATGGCAGAAATCAGCGGAGCCAGACGCGTGGAGTTTCGCAGCGGTTTATAAGCGATACGTTCAATCACCCAGCCATAAACACCGGTGACCACGATGGTGAATACCAGGGTGCCCAGGATCAACAGCGGGAAAGAGTGGAGACCAAAGAAAGAGAGCAGCGCCAGGCCAATTGCACACAGATAGGCAGAAATCATATACACCTCGCCGTGGGCGAAGTTGATCATGCCAATAATGCCGTACACCATGGTGTAGCCGATGGCGATCAGGCCATACACCGCGCCAAGGGTCAGGCCGTTAATCAGCTGTTGCAGGAAGAATACATCCATAATAAGCAATCTCACCTGATGGGCGAGCCGCAAGTTCAGCACCACGCGGCCCAAAGGGGGTTAAGGAACGGATCCGCCATACGCTCGGATCCGTTGATCTTTACATCAGAGCTGGTGATATTTGCCTTTGTCATCCCATTGGTAGACCACGTAGTCTGATACCTTCAGGTCACCTTTTTTATCCCAGGCTTTTTTCCCCATCACGGTATCCACATCGTGAGATTTCAACCACTCGCTGGCCTTGGCGCTGTCTTTACCGCCGGTGGCATTGAACGCAGCGGCGATGGCCTGGATCGATGCGTAGGAGTACAGCGTGTACCCTTCTGGTTCAAATCCACTCTCGCGGAACTTGGCAATCACCGCCTTCCCTTCTGGGATCTGACGCGGATCGTTACCGAAGGTCATCAGCACGCCAGTGGTGTACTGTGGTCCTCCGGCCGCCGTTACCAGCTCCTCGGTAACAATACAGTCGCCGGAGAAGAATTTTGCTTTAACACCTTGCTCACGCATCTGGCGCACCAGCGGACCTGCCTCTGGATGGCAGCCGCCGAAATACACCACGTCTGGATCCACCGAGGCGATTTTGGTCACCAGGGCGTTAAAGTCTTTCTCACCGCGCGACAGCCCTTCATACATCACTTCCTTCACGCCACGTTTGTTCATTTCTGCCTTGGCGGCATCTGCCAAGCCCTGGCCATAGGTGTCCTTGTCATGGATGACGGCAATCTTTTTCGCCTTCAGGGTATCCAACATGTAATTGGTGGCGATAACCCCTTGCTGATCGTCGCGTCCGCACATGCGGAACATGTTATTCATGCCACGTTCGGTGATTTGCGGGTTGGTGGAACCGGGTGTGATGGCAATGATCCCGGCTTCGTCATACACCTCTGAAGCGGGCATGGTAGAAGACGAGCAGAAGTGCCCCACCACCGCAGCGACGTGATCCTGATCGACCAACCGGTTAGCTACCGAGACTGCCTGCTTAGGTTCACAAGCATCATCGCCTTGCACCAGCTTGATTTTTTCCCCTTTAATCCCCCCGGCCGCATTGATGTCTGCGGCAGCCTGCGAGGCCCCACGCCAGTATTGATCCCCATAGGTAGCATTTGGGCCGGAGAATGGCCCGGCGACGCCAATCACGATATCGGCATGTGCAGAAAAAGCCGTACTAAAACAACCAATAAGCAGAGCAGCAAGCGGGGTTTTTAGCAATCTCAATGACATTTTGCATTCCTCAGCACTGTTTTAGCGAAAGACCGTAGACCCGGCCAGGTGCAAATTGCGGCCAATAACGGCGGCAATTGCAGGACGACGGGTAAATGACGTGGAGCAGTCACTTTATGTGTAGTCGGGGAAAATAATTTGCGCGAGAGCGCAACCGATTTACCCGCGTTTATCCAAGCAAAAATCTAGCCATTGTGACGGCGCATACAAAAATAGAGCCGATTTGCTGGCGCTCTCAGCCGTAAAAATGAGGAGGCTCACTGGTTTTAACGGGCAACGAGCGTTAGAAAAGAACAAGAAGAATTTGCTGGCGCACCTTGCTGGTGCAACTGGAGGGCATTTTGGATGAGCAGAAAACAAAAACGCTCCCTAAGAGAGCGTTTTTGGTACAACACCATGTATTCCCGGAATATCTGAATACGGGGTATGCGCGTTAGGCGCCAGTCACACGCTCGATCAAGGCATTGGTCAGATCGGTGCTGATACGGTTACAGGTTTTGGCAATGCGGAACTGATAGGCGGCATCCATGATTTGATGGATGTCGGTGCTGACATTGTCACGAATGCGCATGTAAAGCTTGGCCTGCGCCACAATATCGTTCAATTCTACGCTGCGGGTTTGATACAACCGCGGGCTAACCTGTTGCAGAGCATTCAGCTCTTTCATGCAGGGATACATGATGTCATCGGTACCGACAGAAGCCATCGGTTGAGCTGGCTGCGTAACGGTGGCGCTAGGTGTAACTGGGGTTGGCGCAGGGACACCGGCGGCGGTGGCAGGTTTGGTTTTCGCAGTCTGGCACCCTGCCAGCAACACACACAATGCGGCTATGGCGATTGTTTTTTTCATTACTAAAAAACTCCGGGAAACAAAGGAACGGCGTGGTTTACCGCTATAAAAATGGCTTGGCGTAGCATAGAGTAATAAAGCAAGCATTGACAAGATCTGCGAGAGCTTCATTACTGGCATCAGCATAGAATGCCCGCCAGAGTAACATAGAAGAATCTTAAAAAAAATCACTTATCGTCAGACGCTCCAACCTATTATTTTGATTTACATCAACTTTATTAAAAAAACCAAGCCCCCGGAAGCTGAAAACTAAAAAAACAATCTCGATCACAGTTTGGTAAAAAATAAGCAGATATTCCTGGGTTTCACTGGTGGTCATCATCCTGATGGCGTTGAGTTCCCTTCTGATTAATTTATATTCGATGAGTAGTATTTTTGTGGGATCGCTTTATGACGGTGCTACTTAGCATTCTGTCATGCTCGCTAAGCTGCATGTTGAACGCGCTAATCTTTTCCTCATGGTTCCGCATTTTACGCGTTGTTAACCAAAGCAAAGTGCCGAAAAACGAGCCAATATGCTCAATCTGACAGCAAACGCACTTTTCCCTCACTTTAGTGCTTTGACAAACCCAATACGCCTCGCTATTATTCGCCTCGTTCACACGATTCCTCTGTAGTTCAGTCGGTAGAACGGCGGACTGTTAATCCGTATGTCACTGGTTCGAGTCCAGTCAGAGGAGCCATATTTAGAGAAGCCCGCTTAGGCAACTAAGCGGGCTTTTTGCTTTTCAACGGCGTCTCAGCAGCCACCCTATTTCCTATACTTTCACATGCTCCCGCCGTAAATGGTAATCCACCTGGTACTCGCTGGCATTTCTGAACATCACCGAATAATTCACGAAATCGCCGCTGTCGCTGTATGACAGCGAGGTGATGCGCAAAATAGGTGTCAGCTCATCGACATTCAGCAGCTTCGCCATCTTTTTATCGGCCAGTACAGGCGTGAGGCTCTCATAATTGCCGCGCACGATGATGTGGCATTCATCTTCGATATAGCTGAATTTTGACCCCTCCAGGTGGGCAACGGACAAATTGCGATAGAGCTTCGCGGGCATATAACTGTCTTCGACCATCAGAGGCTTGCCATCCACCGAACGAACCCGTCGCGAGTAGTAGATCCGTTCATCAATCTTGATGCGCAGCTGGCTAGCGATAGCGGGTGGCGCGGGCATAATAGTAAACTCCAGCACGTCGCTTACCACTTCCTTACCCTGATTGCGCATCACCTCGATAAATCCGGTCAGGTTGGTGGTTTCATGATGCACATCTTTCTTCGCGACATAAGTGCCGCTACCGTGGCGGCGCTCCACCAATCCCCACCCCACCAGCAGATCTATCGCCTTGCGAATGGTCATGCGGGAGACGCCAAACTCTTCCGCCAGGCGAACCTCCGCAGGCAATGGGCTGCCAATATGGTAATCGGCAGAATTGAGCCGAATGCGTAGCCTGTCGGCTATAGATTTGTAGATCACTGATAGACCTCTCTGAAGCTTCGCACTGCGCTTAAATAATCCACTTCCTATAAATTAATAGGCTGTTTTTATTGAAGTTGCAAACAACCTCATCAGGTGAAAATTTCAAGTGAAATCGTCGTGTACAGTTTTATGACGAAAAGTAGACAACTTGGTGCAAACAAAAACCATGAATGCGATCACGAATCGGTGCGACGGACAAAGATAACCCCTCACGTACTCCCTACTCTGCTTCTCAGACCCGCGTTAAAGAATAAGGTCATTTCCCCTACAGGTTGTTACATGAGGATTTAAAATGCTCAGTCAAATACAACGTTTTGGTGGCGCAATGTTTACCCCGGTCCTGCTATTCCCGTTTGCCGGGATTGTGGTCGGTATCGCCATTATGCTGCGTAACCCGATGTTTGTCGGCGAAGCGCTCACTGCACCCGATAACTTATTTGCGCAAATCGTCCACATTATTGAAGAAGGCGGCTGGACGGTATTTCGTAATATGCCACTGATTTTCGCCGTGGGTTTACCGATTGGCCTGGCAAAACAGGCTCAGGGCCGCGCCTGCCTGGCCGTGCTAGTCAGTTTCATGACCTGGAACTACTTCATTAACGCAATGGGAATGACCTGGGGCCAGTACTTTGGCGTTGATTTTAACGTCGACCCGGTGGCGGGAACCGGGCTCACTATGATTGCCGGCATCAAAACGCTCGATACCAGTATTATCGGTGCGATTGTGATTTCCGGATTGGTCACCGCTATCCACAACCGCTATTTCGAAAAGCAACTTCCCGTTTTCCTCGGTATTTTCCAGGGCAGCTCTTTCGTCGTCATTGTTGCCTTCTTCGTCATGATCCCCTGCGCGTGGCTTACTCTGTTCGGCTGGCCAAAAGTACAGATGGGGATTGAATCACTGCAGGAATTCCTGCGCAGCGCGGGCTCGCTCGGCGTGTGGGTTTACACCTTCCTTGAACGCATCCTGATCCCGACGGGGCTACATCACTTTATCTACGGCCCATTTATCTATGGTCCGGCAGTCGTGGAAGGCGGTATTCAGGTTTACTGGGCGCAGCATTTGCAGGAGTTCAGTCAGAGTACGCTGCCGCTGAAAACGCTGTTCCCAGAAGGTGGCTTTGCGCTGCACGGTAACTCGAAGGTGTTTGGCTGTCTGGGGATTGCGCTGGCTCTCTACGCCACCACGGCACCTGAAAATCGAGTGAAGGTGGCAGGCCTGCTGATCCCCGCCACGTTAACGGCGATGCTGGTCGGCATTACCGAACCACTGGAGTTTACCTTCCTGTTTATCTCGCCGGTACTGTTTGTCGTCCACGCATTTCTGGCCGCTACCATGGCGACGGTCATGTATATGTGCGGCGTGGTGGGCAACATGGGCGGAGGTCTGCTTGACCAGTTCCTGCCGCAAAACTGGATCCCGATGTTCCACAACCACGCATCAATGATGTTTATTCAGATTGGCATTGGACTTGCCTTTACCGCTATCTACTTCCTGGTGTTCCGCACCTTGATTCTACGTTTCAATCTGAAAACGCCGGGCCGCGAAGAGGCTGAAATCAAGCTCTACAGCAAGGCGGACTATCAAGCATCCCGCCAGCAAACTACGGCAGCGGCCGCGAAAGAAACCAAACAAGGCCAGGCTGCCGGTTTTCTCGAAGCACTTGGCGGAACCAACAACATCCTGAGCGTTAACAACTGTGCGACCCGCCTGCGTATTGTCCTGGTGGATATGTCGCTGACGCAAAGCGACGACATTTTTAAAGCGCTGGGCGCCCACGGTGTGGTGCGACGCGGCAACGGTATACAGGTAATTGTGGGGCTGAACGTCCCGCAGGTCCGCGACCAGATCGAAAACCTGATGAAAGACGCTTCTTCGAGCGAACTTAAATCCATGACGGAGGCAGTATCATGAATAAATTCTCTGTAGTTGTAGCTGGCGGTGGTAGCACCTTCACTCCTGGTATCGTACTGATGTTACTGGCAAACCAGCATCGTTTCCCGCTGCGCGCCTTGAAATTCTATGATAACGATGGTGCGCGCCAGGAAACCATTGCCGAAGCGTGCAAAATTATCCTGAAAGAGCAGGCACCAGACATCGAATTCAGCTACACCACCGACCCCAAAGTGGCATTTACCGATGTGGATTTCGTGATGGCGCACATCCGCGTGGGCAAATACCCGATGCGTGAAAAAGACGAAAAAATCCCTCTGCGCCACGGCGTGCTTGGCCAGGAAACCTGCGGGCCAGGTGGAATTGCTTACGGCATGCGCTCCATCGGCGGCGTGCTGGAAATTGCCGACTACATGGAGCAATACTCACCAAACGCCTGGATGCTGAACTATTCCAACCCGGCGGCGATTGTGGCAGAAGCAACCCGTCGTTTACGTCCAACGGCAAAAATCCTCAACATCTGCGATATGCCAATCGGCATTGAAAGCCGCATGGCGCAAATTGCTGGCCTGAAAGACCGCAAAGAGATGCGCGTGCGTTACTACGGGCTTAACCACTTCGGCTGGTGGACGTCTATTGAGGATCTACAGGGCAACGACTTGATGCCTAAAATCCGCGAATACGTGGCTAAATTTGGCTACGTTCCACCCTCAGATGAACATGGTACGGAGGCTAGCTGGAATGACACCTTTGCCAAAGCGAAAGATGTCTGGGCGTTGGATCCAGAAACCTTCCCAAATACCTACCTGAAATACTATCTGTTCCCGGACTACGTAGTAGAGCATTCCAACCCGGAGCGTACCCGCGCTAACGAAGTCATGGATCACCGCGAGAAGCACGTTTTCGGCTCCTGCAATGCCATTATCCAGGCGGGTAAATCCTCGGCAGGCGAGTTGGAAATCGACGAGCATGCCTCCTACATCGTCGATCTGGCAACCGCCATCGCCTTCAACACCCAGGAGCGCATGCTGTTGATTGTGCCAAACAACGGCGCTATTAATAACTTCGATCCGGAAGCCATGGTCGAGATCCCCTGTCTGGTTGGCAAAAGTGGCCCGCAACCGCTGGTGGTTGGCAATATCCCGCAATTCCAGAAAGGGCTGATGAGCCAGCAGGTGGCGGTAGAAAAACTGGTGGTCGATGCCTGGGAACAGCGTTCTTATCAGAAACTGTGGCAAGCCATTACGCTGTCAAAAACCGTACCCAGCGCATCAGTTGCCAAAGCGATACTTGATGACTTGATTGAGGCGAACAAGGACTACTGGCCTGAGTTGAAGTAAGTAAGGATAGCGTTATTCCCCTCCCTTAATCCCTGTACAGGCCGAGGAGGGGAAGATTGGAACAGGAGTTAAATGGGCGCAGCAGCGCCCCTACAAAACCGCGTTTTACCAACGTAGCACGTTGCCTGCATAGTCAATAAAGTGATGCCCTCCTTTGCCTCGCCAGGCCAGCACCTGGCTCACAATGCCAGAGCAGCTTTGTTCGACAGTCAGCGTGGCATTCGTTCCGCCCATATCCGTTTGTACCCAGCCTGGATGCACCGACAGCAAAGTCAACTCCCGCCGTGCGGCGGTATCACGCAACCCACGCGTTAACATATTCAGAGCCGCTTTGCTGGCGGCGTACAGCGGATAGGTCGCCGCGTCGTTCTCATTTAAACTGCCCAGCTCCGATGTCATCAACGCCATCACGCCGGTGTGCGGTTTCACCAGCGGTATTAACGCTGCCGCACAGCGAACCGGGGAAAAGGTATTGGTCATAAACAGTTGAACGATCTCATCGTCATTCGCCTGGGCAACGTCCTGATGGGCTGGCCCGTAAACACCTGCGTTGATAAAGATAAGATCGAATTGTTGCGGCGACAGCCGCTCTTTCAGGGCAATCCTTTCATCCTGATGATTGATATCTAACTTCAGCCATTGCGTATCAGCCGGGCTATCGGCTGGCACCGCGCCGCGACAGGTTGCAACTACCTGCCAACCCTGCATGGATAGCTGCCTGACAATGCCTAAACCTATTCCGCGTGACGCACCGATGATCAGTGCCGAGAATGGAGATGTCATGATTTTCTTCCTTATGTCGATAGCTGTCGGCTTACCACCCTTGAATTACTCTGGGTCCACGTGGGTCATTTTGCCCATCACAAAGGCTAAATTAGCCGCCGCGATCAGTGCCGCAGCGTGAGCATCGGTACTCATCTGTTGCGCATAGAGCAGACCATTGGCTGCTTCGTTAGCCACGGTGATGGTCCCTACGCCGTTGCGATAAGACTCCAGCGCGGCGTCGTAGGTAATAAACGCGGTTTTTACCAGGTTCAATGCTGCCTGGTTGGCTTCTAGCGCAGATTGTAACGTATCGGCAGCCACGATAATCTCTCGAACCGCAGCCTCCTGCGTCTTTTGGAAAGTCTCGTTTGCCACGGCAGCACGTGATTCGGCCTCTTTCACACGGGCAGCTCGTATTCCACCATCGTAAAGCGGTACGGTAACGCCCAAGAGAATGCTAGAGGAGGACGTTTGCTGACCAATAGGCGGCAATCCCTGCATATCAAAGCGCCCATCGCCACCCGCGACCGCGCTGGCGAGATAGACCTTAGGCAAGAAGTCCGCCTCTGCCGCCTTGATGCCTGCGGTTGCGGCCTGAGCAGCAGCATAAGTTGCCAATACGTCTGGCCGCTGGGAGAGCGCCAGTTTAATCATCTGCTGGGTTGGCGCACTGGCCGTCTGCGGCAAGGGTTTATCCTCGGCATAGCCTACTTTGATTTGCGATGAGGCAGAAATGCCCATGGCTGCCAGTAAGGCCTGCCATGCGTCACGTTCCGTTCCCTGTGCCACAACGCGATTCAGTTCCGACTGCGCGACCTGCTGGCGTGCCTGCGCGACTTCCACCGTTGTCGCGACACCATTTTTGTTTCGCGCCAAGGCAGCATCGAGGATTTTCTGGCTATTGCGCAGCGTCTCCTGCGCTATTTTGCGGCGTGACTGGGCCGCACCGTATTGGTAATAGCTGCGCGTAACATCGTAAATAATCTTTTGATGCATGCCGTTAAAGGCGACGTTGGCGGCATAGGAGGTGTGCTTGGCCGCCTGTTGCAAAGCGCTACGCTGACCAAAATCGAAGATTAACCACTGCAATGCCAGTGCCGGTACAACCGCGCTGCCGGTGGTATCCAGATCGTGTTGGCCGCCAATGTCATAAGGCAACGGCGTGCGCGTTCTTTGATAGCCGCCGATCACGCTGGCTGAAATCATCGGCAAAAATGTCGCCTCAGCCATACCTACGCCCAGCGCAGCCTGCCGCGCCTGCTGCCAGGCGATGCGGGTATCCGGGTTTTGCATCTGGGCGATGTCGATAAGCTCGGGTAACTGGTAAACCTGTTCCTGGTTGATCGCAGGTGGTGCAGTGAGTTCCGCTACCGCCGGGTTGGCCGGAACAGCAAATTCATGACTGCTGATGCCGTCAGGCGCCCAGGGAGAGGAAGGGCTAGCCGGGGCCAACGCCAATTGGTCCGTGGCACAGCCTGCTAACAGACACAGCCCCACTGCCGTGCTGAAAGTTCGTATTTTGAAAGTCTGAGTGCGCGGCTTCATCCGAGAAGTTCCTCAAGTCGCCTGATGCTTTGTTGGATCTCAAGTTCAACGGCGGGTGGCAAACCGTTATTGCTGCCTGTTGGTACTGAGGGATTAATCACTCCACCACTCGAGGAAAGTCGGCTGAGCCGTTCCACATCGGAGGAGGACTTATCAAAGGGCAAAAACAGCGCCGGACAGAGGTTTTCCATTTCGCCAAGGATAGCTTGCAGACGCCGGTATTCTTCGGGAGAAGGGCGTAGCGATCTTGGTTCAAAAGGAACCAGCCTTAGCGCCTCCCGTGCCGTAGTCAGTTCTTCTTCAACCTCTGCCGCCTGTCTTATCGCTGCCGGGCGTTCTGTTGGTGCCAATGCGGCCAGATTGCTTAACCCCGTGACCAGGCTGCGGATGCGAGTGCGGACAAAATCAGCAATGGCGACGGGCCAAACATAGGTGAATAATAAATACACCACCAGATTCCCCAGCAAGATCCCCAGCACCCTGTCGAGCGCGACGCCCAAATCCGTACTCGGCCCAAAGCCATGTAACACGGTCAGTAAAAATGCCAGTCCGATTTGTATTCCCGCATAGGCAATCCGCTCATTGCCACTCGATACCCAGGCACTGAGCAGCAGCGCACCGAACACCAGCGCCATTAACTGGCCGATATCACTCAGCGACGGAACAATAAAAATCAGCGAAAGCACGCCCATCAATGCGCCTATCAGGCAGCCAACGATGCGCAGCGTCAGCTTGTGTACCGTCTCCCCCGCCGTGCCGAGCGCAGCGACATAACAGGTGATCATGGCGGTATGAATATCTTGCCAGTCCAGTGCGGTATAGACGAGATAACAGATCACGCTGGCCGCCGTGGTCTTTAAGGCAAATTGCTGATGGACGGGATTGGTAAAGGCGTCTGCGGCTAAAAACGAGGCTTTTGGCGCACTGGTGTCTACCGCGTTATCTGGCGTTGCAAGTTGCACCAGCGCGTGGGTGACTTCGTCATTTTTCCCACTCTGATTAAACGCAGGGAGTTCAACCACCTGGCCTGTGGTAATGGCCTCGGCGGCAGAACTGCACCAGTCTGCCAGTTCAGGGCGAGTTAACGCCGGTACGGTTTTATTGAGGGCTGAAATTGCCAACAGTAACCGATAGCTGCTGTTGACAGCGGCGGTTAGCCAGGCGGCCTCTGCGGCAGGCCGCAGATGGAAAATGCGCACGAGCATAGCCCGCTGTTGATGTTCGCTCTGCCCTTCCCGCAGCAGCTCCTCCACTTTACGCAGGCTGGGGGCATCCGGGTGGCGTAATGCCGCACCGGCAACCTCTAAGCGCTCTGCCAGACTTGCGCGTAACAGTTTCCAGGGTGGCCGCCCGATGAAAAGATTAAATGCCACTAATAGCAGCATCGGTGATGCGGCCATCAGCCAGGCATACAGCACCGCGCGTACCGCCAACTCTCCATTCGGCGCATCGCCAAGCAGCGACATGATAAAAGCGATCACCAGCGCAATAATGCTGCCCACGGGCCCGAGTTTGCTCGCCGAGCCTAGCCAGAGAAAGGCAAACGAGCTAAGGACCAGCACCGCCATGCGTAAAGGCGCAGATTCCAGGGTATAAGGCAGGATCAGCAAGATCAGCCCCACCACTATGGAAACGAGCAGGGTCACCGCAATGGCCATCGCCATACTTTCGGCGGCGTCTGGTTTCATCACGAACAAAATCAGATAGCAGCTAATCGCTGATTCGGGGATACCGTACAGCATGGCAACCAACGTCATCAGCGCACAAAGCGCACCTACCCGCCAGGCCATCGCCAATCGGCCAGGGAAATAGGCCAAATCGCGCTTCACCTGGCGCAGCATTCTGCCCCAAGGGCTGTCAGCAACCATGGTCGTCTCGTACTATTGCCACCGCGCTGGCACCAATGCGCATCAACTCAGCCGGCGGATCTTTAAGGTTGATCCGCACCGGGAAACGCTGTTCGACCCGCACCCAGTTCAGCGATTTCGGGACATAAGGCAGATTTCGTGGAATGTTAAACTGCTCCTCGGAGCTGATCCCCCAGCCAATGCCCTCCACTCTGCCCTGAATCGCACGCTGGCGATCGGCCATGACATAGACCGTGGCGCAATCCCCCGGTTTGATGTGCGCCAGCTCTGTTTCGCGAAAGTATGCAGAGGCGTGCCAGTGGTCGCTATTAATCAGCGTAAATACCGCCTGGTCCGGCATCACAAATTCCCCCGCCGAAACATTAAGCCCCACCACCAGGCCATTGTGCGGCGCTCGTATCTGGGTATTTTCCAGCTCTTGTTCGGCAATGGCCAATGCGGCGCGGCGAGCACTGAGCAAGGCCTCAGACTCCGCAGCGCTGCTGATTAATGCCTGTGAAGCGACGGTTTGCTTCAGCGCCTGTTTCAGGCTGATTTCCGCATCGTGTTTGGCGGTCTGGGCATCATCAACCTGCTGGGCAGTGACATAGCCCTTGCCCAGCAGCGGCTGAATGCGTGCCAGCGTTTGAGTTGCCAGCTTAAGGTTGGCCCTCGCCCGGTTAACTTGCTCATCGGTGATCGCCGCGTTAGATTGTTCTGCGATCATCGTGCGGTGCTGTGTATCCCAGGCAGCTTGCGCCATCTGCAGTTCCGCCCGCGCCTGCTCGACCCGCAAACGGTAAATCGTCGGATCGAGAGTGAACATCACCTCACCCCGTTGGACCTTGCCGTTTTCTGTTACGTTAATTGACTGGATACGCCCAGGAACGGAGCTGCTGACGTTCACCACGCTGGCACCGATGACCGTATCTTGCGACGTGGGATTTAACGAATTTTGACGCAGCGTCAACCACCCTGAAATAGCGGCAGCAATAACGATAACCACCCCGATGACGATCGCTATCCGACGTTTATTGCCCTGTTGTTTTAACCTGTTCATTTTTAGCGCACTTAGAATAAAAGCAATGACATAAATGCTACGGCGAGCGCCAGGCAGGTATAGACGAAGAGTCGCCACGGCAGGACTTCGTCAATTCCTGCAAAAATCAGCAGAATGCGAGCCCCTACCGCCACCATAAGGCCAATCCCTGCACAGGCTAACCAGGCAGGGAAATAAGAGCCGAGCAAGGAAAATGCTGGCGCACCAAAGTCACGACACCCGATGAGGCTAAAGGTACTGACCAGCAATAAGGCCAACGCTCCATAGCGCATATGGCCTGAACGAAAAAACAAAGGCTCCCGGCGCTGACGAAAAGAGTGTGCGCTTGCCATTTTATCTCCCAAAACCGCATTGCGGCGCTGTACTAAACCGCGCTGTTTTCCAGCGTATTTTTATAAATTTGCCCATTTTTCATGATCATCTGAAATGCTTCCTCAGGCTGGGCGAGCAGTTGAATATCCGTGAGCGGATTGCCATCGACGATAATCATATCAGCCAAAGCCCCTGCTTCTATCACACCCAGCCTCTCGGGATAAGGGTTCCGTGGACCGGAAAGCGCGCAGAGTTCAGCATTAACGCTGGTTGCCATTTTAAGAATTTCGAGAGGCGTATACCAGCGGATCAGCTTGGCGAGCTGTGCCCCTTGACGTGTGGCAAGCTGGGCGTCGAAGAGTGTATCGGTACCCCAGGCAGTTTTTATGTGGTGCTTTTTCGCTAGTTGGTAGGCGTTATCGGTTCCAGCGGACATCACCAGTTGCTTGGCGCGTGAGGCCGGATTCGCCATAGGTACGGCATCTTCATCGTCCAGGAAAGGTTGCAGGCACCACCACAGATTCTGTTGCGCCATGAGCTCCACGGTCTGTTCATCCACCAACTGGCCGTGTTCGATACATTTCACGCCGCCTTTGATTGCCATGGTAACTGCACGGGCCGTGTAGGCGTGAACGGTCACGTAGGTACCCCAATTTTCCGCAGCGGTCACCGCCGCCTGGATTTCGGGCACGGAGCCTTCCGTCACGTCGATGCCGTCATAGAGCGAGGCTACTCCGCCACCGGCCATAAATTTGATCTGGGATGCTCCCCTCATCAGCTGTTCCCTGGCGCGTAACAACACCTGATCGGCACCATCGGCAATGGCGGTTATCCCCACCCTCTCGATATAGCTCAGAGAGTCCGCGGGGGCGCGAGGGACTTCGCTGAGCATGCGAAAATCACCGTGGCCGCCGGTCTGGGAAATGAACGCCCCGGACGGGTAAATGCGCGGGCCAACCGTAATCTGCTCATCAATCGCGCGCTTCAGACCAAACACAGGCCCGCCCATATCGCGGACCGTGGTGAACCCACGCAGCAGCGTTGCCTGAGCTTCGGCAATCGCCAGCGCTTGGATATAGTTAAAATCGGCCGTCATCGCCGTCATCATGGAAGGGCGAGCCATGATGGCATGCCAGTGCGCATCAATCAGGCCGGGCATCAGCACGCCACCGTTGCCGTCTATAACTATTGCTTCCGCAGGCGGAGCCGTATCAGCGGGTTCAATCGATTTGATTTTGTTGCCTTCAACGATAACCTGCATCCCCTCGCGCAGTTGGTCAGAAACCCCGTCAAAAATTCGTACGTTGATAAACACTTTTAGCTGCGTAGCGCTGGCGGTTGTATTGGAATGTGTGGATTGCACTGCGGGTATTGCTGCTGCGACCGTGGCTGTCGTTATCGGCGGCGCTTTCGCCGCCTGGCGGGTTAGCACCGTATTAATGCGTATAAATGCCGGGCTGTGGCATAGGCATGCCTCAGAATGTTCGTAGGCAGGCAGAAACATGGTTTTTTGCTGCATAACTCATCACTCCTTATCAAATCAAACCGACTTCGCGGGTAACTGCAGATTTTGTTTAGAGTAATTGTAGAACGTAATCCTCACAATGCTTTATTTTTCAATAATTTTATGCCCTCATTAATAAACCATTAGATTGCAGTGGATAATATGGGAATTACCTTATCAATAAAGAGAAAAGTCTCATTAACAGATTTAATGTTATTATAACCATGCCGTAACAATGATTAAATTACTGTCATAAAAATCCTAGTGCAACTAGCTCTATGAATCACCACCCCCTTGCTTAAAAAATACTGGCAAAACGCCCAAAAAGCAAAGCCTCCTTCTAACTGATTTTACTGGTAATTATCTATATTTAAGTTGATTTCCTATCTTTTCCAGAAAATGTTCTAGAATTAACGCCAAGACTTGATGGCGTTAGTAGAGCACAGGGGGCGGTTTTACATGGTCCTGCCGAGTATATTGACATATAGAAATCAAGAGGGTTTTTATGAGTAACAGCAACCAGAAAAATAACAGCAATGTTAATGATGATGTTTATTCTTCGATCGACTTAGCCATTTCACTACCGAAATCTGGGTTTCCAGACGCAGAGCGAAATCCTCGCCACGTATTTAGTGCCATCCGCGATGAATTAATGTTAGATGGTAACTCACGGCAAAACCTGGCGACATTCTGTCAGACCTGGGTTGATGAAGAAATTCGCGACCTGATGGATCTGTCCATCGACAAAAATATGATTGATAAAGACGAGTATCCACAAACGGCCGAAATTGAGGCCCGCTGCGTGCGCATGTTGGCCGACCTGTGGAAATCGCCGTCGCCGGGCACCACGCTGGGCTGCTCCACCATTGGCTCGTCAGAAGCCGCTATGTTGGGTGGGTTGGCGTTGAAATGGCAATGGCGCAAAAAACGTGCCGCACAGGGTCTATCAACCGATAAACCCAATATGATCTGCGGGCCGGTGCAAATTTGCTGGCACAAATTCGCGCGTTATTTCGATGTAGAGTTGCGAGAAATCCCTCTGGAAGGCGATCGCCTGATCATGAACCCCGAAGAGGTACTGAAACGAGTCGATGAAAATACCATCGGTGTAGTACCCACCCTCGGAGTGACCTTTACCTGCCAGTACGAGCCGGTAAAAGCGGTCAGCGACGCGCTCGATAAACTCCAGCAGCAGACCGGCCTGGACATTCCCATCCATGTCGACGGTGCCAGCGGCGGCTTTCTCGCCCCATTCTGTGCCCCTGATCTGGAATGGGATTTCCGCCTGCCCCGCGTAAAATCCATCAATACCTCAGGCCACAAGTTTGGGCTGGCCCCTCTGGGGGCGGGCTGGGTGGTATGGCGTGAAGCGGCAGACTTGCCAGAAGAGCTTATTTTCAACGTCAACTATCTTGGCGGCAATATGCCTACCTTTGCGCTCAACTTCTCACGCCCTGGTGGGCAGATCATCGCCCAGTACTACAACTTCTTACGCCTTGGTCGCGAAGGCTACGCCAAAGTCCATAACGCTTGCTATGCCACGGCCCAGTATCTTGCCGACGAGATCGGTAAGCTCGGTCCGTTTGAAATCCTGTTTGATGGCGACAGTGGTAAAGGCATCCCGGCGCTGGCCTGGAAACTGAAAGAAGGCGCCAATATCGGTGGCTACACGCTGTATGACCTCGCCGATAAATTACGCTCGCGCGGCTGGCAGGTACCTGCGTACTCCATGCCAGCCAATCGCGAAGATCTGGTGATCCAGCGTATTTTAGTGCGCCACGGGGTGAGTTTTGACCTGGGTAGTCTGTTGCTTGACGATCTGAAACGAGCACTTGAGCATTTCGAAAGTCATCCGGTCGTTAATCCACTTTCGGAAGATGAAGCGGCCGGTTTTAACCACGGCTGATCCGCATCTGACCTGTTAATGGAGTGGCTTGCTCCTCGCCACTCCTGTTAACCATAAGAAATCAACTGGCAAGCACCTTCGCTTGTCCCAGGAGAATTGCCATGGCTACCACTCAAATAATAGCTGCGCCAAAACAACTCACGCTGTTGGGCTTTTTTGCCATAACGGCATCAATGGTAATGGCGGTTTACGAATACCCAACGTTTGCAACCTCTGGCTTTTCACTGACCTTCTTCCTGATCCTTGGCGGCTTGTTGTGGTTCATTCCGGTAGGATTGTGTGCCGCTGAAATGGCGACGGTCGAGGGTTGGCAGGAGGGCGGCGTGTTTACCTGGGTTTCTAAAACCCTCGGTGAGAAATGGGGGTTTGCCGCTATTTCGTTTGGCTATTTGCAAATCGCGATAGGCTTCATTCCGATGCTCTACTTCGTGCTAGGGGCGCTGTCCTATATTCTTAACTGGCCCGAACTCAATAACGATCCGATAGTTAAAACCGTCGCCGCACTGGTTATTTTATGGGGCCTGGCCTTGACTCAGTTTGGTGGCACCAAAAATACTGCTCGCATCGCCAAGATTGGTTTTTTTGCCGGTATTCTGCTGCCTGCCGCTATTCTGGTGATCCTGGCCATCACTTATCTGCGCTCTGGTGCTCCCATTGCGATTGAAATGAATGCCGAAACCTTCTTGCCGGACTTCACCAGCATGAGCACGTTAGTGGTGTTTGTGGCCTTCATCCTAAGCTATATGGGGGTGGAAGCATCGGCTACCCACGTCAATGAAATGAAAAATCCGGGCCGCGATTATCCGCTCGCCATGCTGCTGTTGATGTTTGCGGCAATTTGCCTGAGTTCTGTCGGCGGGCTCTCGATTGCCGCCGTGATACCCCATGAGCAAATCAACCTCTCTGCGGGCGTGATGCAAACCTTCACGGTGCTGATCAATCATTTGGGGACGGGCTTTGAATGGGCTATTCGTGGCATCGCTGCGCTGTTGCTTCTGGGGGTGCTGGCTGAGATCGCCGCTTGGATAGTCGGGCCTTCCCGCGGGATGTTAGTGACGGCACAACAAGGGATCCTGCCTGCCCGCTTTGCCAAAATGAACAAAAACGGCGTACCGGTGGTGCTGGTCATTTCCCAGTTACTCATCACGTCGGTGGCACTGATTGTTCTGACCAATACCGGGGGGGCAATAACATGTCGTTCCTGATTGCGCTGGCGCTGACGGTAGTGATTTATCTTTGCAGCTATTTCCTGTTATTCCTGGCGTATATCCAGCTGATCCGCAAGCAGCCGAATAACAAGCGCACCTTTAATATACCGGGAGGCAATGGGGTTAAAATTACAGTGGCGGTCATTGGGTTGCTGACCTCTCTGGTAGCCTTTGTCGTCTCCTTCTTCCCTCCTTCGGGGCTGCCGGGTGGAGAAGCTAACGACGTCTACGCCGGTTTACTGGTCGTGTGCTTCCTGGTGGTGCTGGTAATCCCCTTCATTATTTACGCCTTGCATAATAAAGCCGCTGGAGCGAAAAATATTACGCTGGTGCCAATCAGCACGGATAGCGCTCAGGAAGGGCATTTCTTCATCCATCCGAAGGCTCGCAGCCCGCATCACATCATTGTTGATGGTAAAAAGGTTCACTGATCCTCGATTATTGGGTGGATGTGCGGCAACGCCATCCACCTCTTTACACCCCGATTAATTGACGCACTCAAGATCGCTAATACGCTGGGAGATCCGCGCTTTGGGAAGCCCCATGGCAATAGCCGCGCGGGTGAAACTCCCGGTTTCAACCACGTTGACAAAAGTGGCCATGGCTGCAAGTTTGTCCATTTGTTCACAAATATTGAACAGAGTTAACTTTCATAGTCTATTTATTAATTTTTGCTGTCAAATATCATGACGATCGCGGTCTCAACCAATCCAGGGGGGAAGCGCCCAAAACCAAGGCGTTTTACCATAGGGTCAGCGACCAGGTTGGCTTGCAAGTCGACGACTTCAGCCAAACCTTTATGTCACAATGAACCAAAGGGGCGGTTTCTCAACGCGCAGTTACCCCAGCTTGCAGAACGCACCATGGAATACCCCTGTTTCATATACAACCACTCGCCACGAAAAGGATCACGACATGAGTGTCATTTTACAGATTGATTTTAGTTTCCCAGCCGACCAGCTTGGTGCAACCCTGTCCAAAAATGCGCAATCGCTGGCCGAAAGCATCAATCAAGAGCCGGGTTTCATCTCCAAGATCTGGACTGAGAATGAGCATACTGGCGAGGCGGGAGGGATATACTTTTTCGAAAACCGAGCGTTTGCCGAAACATATGCCGAACACCACGTCAAAAGGGCTGAAGCGATGGGGGCTAAAAATATTCATCTGAAAATATTCGACATCAACCTTCCCCTGACCAAAATCAACCATGGGCGCTGTGATTAATTTTGTACTACCTCCGTCATTTGACGCGTCCCCCTTCCTTTTGGAAGGGGTGACACTGATTGAGTCAGCGAATTTGCTGTCTGCCTGAACGCCTTGTTTTTCGCCAATACCAGAAGCCGCCCAACAAACTTACCATCACCAATATCCCTAAGGTCATTAGCCAGTTTATGTATCGCATTATAAACGGAGGCTCCCCACCATCACGAAGGGTCTGTACATCCTGCGCAGTCACTTTGTCGTCAATACCGGCAAAACGACTGCGAACATAGTTACTGACTGAGGCAATTTGCGCGTTGTTTAACTGGTCAGAAAATGTGGGCATGCTGATATCAGAATGACTGGTTTTACGTTGGATACCTTCCACGATGACCATCACCAAATTCTGCGGACCCAATGCGGAAACCGCACGGTTGCGAGTTAATGCGGGATAAAAGTTATCGTCGGTTCCCTGACCGTCATGGCCATGGCAACTCGCGCAAGCATTTTCATAAAGTTTAGCGCCGTCCGTTGTTGAGCTGTCTGTCAGGGTTCCCCGCCCGGTGAGAACGCTGTTGATATCAACCCGTGGCGATTGAAGCCCAATGTCGGCAACCGCCGTAGGAATGGCTGGCACCTGCTTAACCCATGAAGCGATCGCATTCAAATCATCATCCGTCATCAAGCTGAAGCTGTTTTGAACGGCTTCCGCCATCGCACCTGCCGCCTGTGCCTTGCCAACCAGATGCCCGGTTTTCAGGTAGGTGACCAGATCCCGTTGGCTCCAATCGCCAATGCCACTCTTATCTGGGGTAATATTAGGGGCGTACCAGCCACCCAGCGGGCTACCAGCAAGGTTAAGACTGCTCTGCTCTGCCATCATGATATTGCGTGGGGTATGGCAGGCACTGCAATGCGCCAACACCTCAACCAAATACTTACCGCGCTCCAATGAACCAGGATGTGCCTCTGCCTTATCAGCGGAAGCGCCGCTGAGATACAACAGATTCCAGCCCCACATAATCTGCCGGATATTAAACGGGAAACTCAGATCGGTACGTGCTGAAGGCGGAATATCTGCGGGTTCAACCCCCTGCATAAAGTAGGCATAAAGTGCCTGTACATCCGCCGTCGTCATATCTCGGTATGAAGTGTATGGCATAGCTGGGTAGAGATTCTTGCCATCAGCGGCGATACCCTCACGCACAGCCTTGGCAAACTGCTGCTCGCTATAATTACCGATGCCGTACTGTTTCGAGGGGGTAATATTACTGGCAATGATACGCCCCATCGGTGACTCGATCGCGTATCCCCCAGCAAACGGAACGCCATTATTGAGAGCCTGACGATGGCAGGCACCGCAATCAGCAGCGATCGCAATATATCTCCCACGCTCAACCAACGCCTTATCGGCGGCAAATACAGCCAAAGAGTGGCTAAACCCAATAAACAACACGGTTACAGCGAGAAACCTGAAAAGTATTTTCATATTCAAATCTCACGCTCAATGATTTCAGCTGCGCGAATACTCAGAGCGACGCCCGTCAGCGTGGGATTGACGACTCCCGAAGCGGGGATCACCCCAGTTGTCGCGAGAAACAGGTTGCTATGATCCCAGCACCGGCACTCGTGGTTTACTACTGAATCTTTTGGGTTATCGCCCATGATGACGGTCCCCATTAAATGGTCACGGTTTTGCCAGCCAGTATTGTCATTAATGACGGTGCCCCCCATCAGAGCGACGAATCTTTTGTAATCCGCCTCCACCACGGATTTTGCCGCTTTGACATAGTCATCGACTTCGTAATTCACCGTCAGCATCGGAATGCCCAATGCATCTTTGCGTGTGGTACTTGGGCGTACGGTATTGCTTGCCTGGGGGAGGGTTTCAAACACCGTTGAGATATCGACCCAGCGTGCCGCCTGATGGCGGATCTGCTTGTCCAGTTCGCTACCTATGACGCCTTTAGCTATGAGACGTTGCGCTACGGCCATATTGGGGACATTGTTAGCAATGGCGTGCTTGATTGCCGCTCTTGTTTTACGAAAATCGCCGTCGCGAGAGTTGAATATTCCCCCTTGCTGTACGGCGCCTCGCCCCGGCCAGAGAGGTTCATCGGCCAGAAACTGCAAGCCCATGCCGGTATGATCCATTAAATTACGCCCCACCTGATCGGAGCTGTTGGCGATATCCGACATTAACAGCAGTTTTGCCGTTTCCAGCCCGTGTGCGGCAACGATAAAGTATTTTGCGGTTAACCGCGTATCGACACCTTTAGAACTGCGAACATGAGCTGCGACAATTTTGTCATCAACGCCTTTTTCCAGTTTCCACACGGTTGAATCCGTCAATAAACGCGCCCCGGCATCTTGCGCATGCTGGGCATGTTGATCACCGCTGTACATGGCTCCAATCGGGCATACCGGCATACAGTTATTATTGCCGCTGCAGGCGGGGCGACCATCATACGGGCGAGTAGCCCGCCCATTGGGTTCATGGATGAAATGATAGCCAGCCGGAGCCATTCGGCTTTTCAGCCGCTGGAATAGGTAGGTTTCACCTTCAGGTAACATCGGATACGGCTGTGAACGCGGAGGAAAAGCGCTGCCGCCCTGCCCACTCTGATCGTCGGTATCACTGCCGCAAACCCCCAAAGCCACCTCGGCCTGGTGGTAGAAAGGCTCCAACTCGTGATATTCCAGCGGCCAATCACGCCCCACGCCATACAATGTTTTTAGCTTCATATCACTAGGCAGATAGCGCCAGCAGGCGGCCGCCCAATGCCAGGTTGTCCCCCCCACAAGTTTCAGCATGCCGGGCCGGAAATCAAAGGAACCGGTATTCTCGATATATTGTTCATCATAGGAGTGATGGGCCCAAGGCTCGTTGGGATAGGGGGAGTTATAATTGGATTTTTTCGATGAGTTTCTGAAGTTTTCGACGATCTTCCAGCGCGGTATTTTCTCTCCAGCCTCAAGAATAATAACCGCCTTGCCACTGCGGGCCAGCAAGGTTGCGGCATTACTACCCAATGCGCCAGAGCCAATGACAATCACATCGGCATCATAGTGTTTACTCATGATATTGCTCCTATTTTCAACGGGAACTAGTCGCTGTTGAGGGTTATAGGTGGCTGCACCCAATAGTTTGTCTTGCCACGGGAATAAGTGGGGATCACTGTCGCGTCCAAAGTTGGAGCATAGGCAAAGGCATCGGTATAGCTGACGAAACGCGTGTTATCTGACGCCCGTAGCGATACGGGTGTTCCTGTATAACCAAGATACCAGGCTGAAATGATTTTCTTGGCGGTGTCGCCAGTGGGACCAGTCATAATCAAATGATTATTCAGCTCATCGGCCGAGAGAATATTGGCAACGCTCAGCGCATTGGCCAGCAACTGCATTTTCTCCTGAAAGGAAGGATCCTCTTCCTGCAAACAATTCAAGGCACGCAGTGCTATTACCGGGTTCATTTTTTTTCCGTTGGTTAATAGCACTGAAAGCTTAATAAAAATGGCAGCGTCGCTGCTTTCACTTGGCATTCTTCCCCAGGATAAGGAAGGTTTGAATACGGCAAAGCCCGTCAGGGCAGCACCTACGGTTAGAAAACGCCTTCTCGAATACATAAATTACGGCCTAATTAAATAAGTACAGCGAATGTCCTCCAATAACTCTACAATGTAAACAGATTAATTTTCCCCTAAATTTATGACCACGTTGAAATTATCTTTTTTTGACATTAAAAAACAACTTAGGCATGTATATTGATGACCAATTGTAGATACCCCCCTATAAATTAGGAGACCGCTAGTGGCAAGCTATCAACTCTCAGTTTGTGCAGAAATGGTGTTTTTGGACTTACCCTTTATCGAACGTGTGAAGCGCATTCATGCACTGGGCTTTGGTGTTGAAATCTGGAGCTGGGCCAATAAGGATATCGATGCACTGGTGGCGACAGGAGCTCGTTTCACTTCAATGACCGGTTATCTCAGCGGCAATCTAACCGATGAGCAAGAGATCGCGCAGTTGCTGCAAAGTGCAGAAGCCTCCCTGATGATAGCCGAACGGTTGAACTGCCCCTGTCTGAACCTGCACGGTACCGGCCTGGATCCACAGGGCTTACCGGTAAAACCGGTTGAGAGGGTGACGGGTAACATGTGGCTGAAGGCTGCCGATACGCTTCGTTGTTTAGCACAACTCGGTGAACGGGCTGGGCGTATCTTCACCCTGGAGAACTTGAACCTGACGGTTGATCATCCCGGCACGCCTTTTGCCCGCGCAGCTGACACACTGGCATTGGTAGAGACGGTCAATAGCCCAGCGCTTAAGATGAACCTTGACCTCTATCACGCACAAATCGGTGAGGGCAACCTGATTGAACTGATCCGCCGCTGTGGCACACAGATTGGCGAGATCCAGGTGGCGGATGTGCCTGGGCGTATGCAGCCTGGGACCGGGGAAATCAACTATCGCGCCATTGCCAGAACGCTGCAGGAGATTAATTACCAAGGAGTGGTAGCACTCGAAGGCTGGGCCTCCGGGGACAGTAGCGAAGCACTGGCACAGTTTCGCGATCGCTTCACGCTGTGATGTTTTGCCCGGTGGGGAATCGCTAAATGGGCGCAGCATGTGCAGCGCCCCCCTCCCGTAAAGCGTGGTTTTGTCAGCGCTAGCGTGCGGCTGCGAGGTACTTGGCCATCTCTTCCTCAGGCACCATACCGCCACCGGTTGCCCAAACCAAATGCGTCGCATTAGCGATCCGTTGGGTATCGATCTGATGGCTGTCCAGATATTGAGGGTCGGCGCAAACTCGAGCTGGCCCCGCCATGCCAGCCAACGCAGAAGGCTCCAGCTGAATGCCCTCAACAGCGGCGAGCAAGCCAAGCAGGTCGTACATCTCCTGATCGCTCAGGGTGTAGAAACCATCCAGCAGGCGTTCCATGGCACGCCCGACGAACCCGGAGGCCCGGCCAACGGCCAAACCATCCGCCGCCGTGACGTTATCAATCCCCAGGTCCTGCACCGCAATGTGATCGTGCAGCCCGGTGTGGATCCCAAGCAGCATGCAAGGTGAGTGCGTCGGCTCGGCAAAGATGCAGTGCACATGGTCACCAAACGCCAGTTTTAGGCCAAACGCCACTCCGCCAGGCCCGCCGCCAACGCCACAGGGCAAATAGACAAATAACGGATGGTCCTGATCAACCTGGATGTTCATCTGTGCAAACTGCTTTTTCAGACGCCCACCGGCCACCGCATAGCCGAGGAACAGGGTTTGCGAATTTTCATCATCGATAAAGAAACAGCGCGGATCGGACTCTGCCTGCTTGCGCCCCTGAGCCACCGCCACGCCGTAATCCTGCTCGTATTCCACCACGTTAACGCCGTGCTCGCGCAGTTTACGCTTTTTCCAAGCGCGAGCATCGGCAGACATATGCACGCTCACGCTGAACCCCAGCTTGGCGCTCATGATGCCAATCGACATCCCCAGGTTGCCGGTTGAGCCCACGGCAATGCTGTACTGGCTGAAGAACTGCCGGAACTTGTCGCTAAACAGGATGCTGTAATCGTCGTCTACCGTCAGCATACCCGCCTCGATGGCCAGCTTTTCCGCGTGGGTCAGCACTTCATAGATGCCGCCACGGGCCTTGATGGAGCCAGAAATCGGTAAATGGCTGTCCTTTTTCAACCACATTTTACCCGCGATGGCCTGCTCATAACGCTGCTCCAGCGCGCCCTGCATAGCCGGGATCGCCACTACCTCAGACTCGATAATGCCATTCGTTTGTTGCGTTTCAGGGAATGCCAGGCACAGATACGGAGCAAAGCGTTGCAAGCGCGCTTCGGCTTCGGCGACATCATTTTGCGTCAACCCGACATAGGGTAGCCCTTCCGCCAGCGTGGTCGTATTGGGGTTGAACCAGGTCACCGCTTCCAAATCCATCAGCCGTTGCACCAAAGGAAATTTCACTACCAGGTTTTCAATGTCTAACGTATTCATAAATAGTCTCTTTTGGTCTAGATGATATAAGAAAGCAGGAATGTGGTTCCCAGCGCAATCAGCGAAGCAATAAAGGTGGCCGAGGTATAATACTTAAACATCTCGCTGAGCGTCGCGCCGCAGTATTGTTTAACCAACCAGAACAGCGAGTCGGTGACAATGGTGCAACCGATGGCACCAGAGCCGATAGCCAACGCGATGATCTCGGGGCTGACGCCAGGGTAATGCGGCAGCACGGGAGCAACAATCGCCGTCGCCCCCATCATCGCCACGGTGGCCGACCCCACAGCCGCATGCAGGCAGATAGCCACCAGCCAGGCCAGCAAGATCGGATGCATGTCCATATTCGACAGGATCACGGCCAGCGTATCTGCCAGCCCACTGGCTTTTAATATGCCGTTGAATGCACCGCCGGCCCCGATAATCAGCAAGATGTTGGCGATGGAAGAGAAGCCGTTTTCCGTTTTGGTCAACAAGGTGCCCATGCCCATGTTGCGGCGAATCCCCAGCACGTAGTAGGCCACGAAGGCGGCGATAAACATGGCGGTGATCGGGTTGCCGATAAACTCCAGGAAGGTATACAGCGCACTGTCTTTGGCCATATAGAGTTCCGCTGCGGTTTTCACCAACATCAGAATGATCGGCAATAGCACGGTAAACAGTGTGGCACCCAACGAAGGCAAGTCCTGCTCGTTGCGCACCTGCACGGAGGAAAACTCGGCGGGTACGGGTTTGAACGGCAGACGCTTACCGACCAACTTGAGGAACAGTGGCCCACCGATCAGCGAGGCGGCCAGCCCGACAATCAGGCCATAAACAATCACCGAGCCCACATCGGCACCCAGCTTGTTGGTGACAAACAGCGCCGCCGGATGCGGAGGAACCACACAGTGCACAGCCATCAATGCGGTACACAGCGGGATCGCCAACTTCAGCAAGGAGGTATTGGTTTTTTTGGCAATTGAGAACGCCAGCGGGATCAGCAACACCACGCCCACTTCAACAAACAGCGTAATGCCGCAGACCAGCCCCACCAGCACCATGATCACGTCAGCCGACAGCCAACGGCACTTTTGCAAGGTGATGCCAATGCGTTCTGCCGCCCCGGACACTTCCATCATGTTGCCCAGAATGGTACCTAAACCAATCACCGCCGCCAGGAAGCCCAAGGTCCCGCCGATGCCGCCTTCAATAGCATTGACCATTTCCAGCGGGTTCATGCCCATCAGGGCCCCCACATAAAAACTGGCCAGCAACAGCGCCAGGAACGGGTGGATCTTGAATTTTACGATAGTGAGAATAATGATAATGATGCTGCTTAATAACGTAGCGACTACCCAGATCTGCGAGTCCATGTTCAGCGTCCTTCCAGGATAAATTTCACTCCTATTGGAAACTAACGCCCCAGCGCTGACAAACGATCAAAATGCCTCTTCACATGAGCCAGATTCAATCAATCAGGTGATTTCGGTCAACATTTGGCACTATTTCTGTCTTTGACTCACATTGCTTCATCTTTAAGTCTCCGGCTTCGATATAATCTGGTTTATTTCACAGGCGATAACCATGTACGACGACAAGCACCAACTCGCCCGCAACAGACACCTGAATGGCTATCAGCTAGCCAAGCTGCATACGTTTGAGATTGCCGCGCGGCAAGGTTCGTTCGTGCTGGCCGCCGAAGAGTTGGCAATCACCCCCAGCGCCGTCAGCCATCGGCTCAACAACCTGGAAGCCGAGCTGGGTTTTAAGCTATTCCAGCGCTTTCACCGCCGGATCGAACTGACCCCCGAGGGCGAGCGGTTGTTCTGGGTGTTGAAATCGTCACTCAGCTATCTCAATCAGGAAATACTGGAGATTAAAAGCCAGGAGCTGTCTGGTACCCTGACCATCTACTCACGCCCGTCGATTGCCCAATGCTGGCTGGTGCCCAAGCTGGCGGACTTCGATCGCCAATATCCGGCCATCAGCCTGAATATTCTCACCGGCAACGAGATGGTGAACTTCCACGGTGCGGGGATCGATCTGGCGATCTATTTTGATGACAAAACGCCGGAGAAACTCGATTGCCAGCATTTGATGGATGAGTCGATCGTGCCCGTATGCAGCCCGGAGTACGCAGAACGCCATGAGCTAGTGGGTAACCCCGCCAACCTGCGGCGTTGCACGTTATTGCACGATCGTCAGGCATGGAGTTACGACTCGGACATCGGGGAGTGGAATACCTGGGCCAAACACTTTGATCTGGAATTTGCCGAAGGCCAGCGCGGTATGGGGTTTGATCGTTCGGATCTGGCAGTGATCGCGGCCATGAACCACGTGGGAATTGCCATGGGCCGCAAGAAGTTGGTGAGTAAGCGCCTGGAGAATAACGAACTTATCGCGCCCTTCCCCGGCATGGAAATGCAATGCGCACAGCGCTACTACATTTCCACGCTCTCGGACCGGCAATGGCCTAAAATCAACGCCTTTATCCAGTGGTTAAAGGCCATGGCCGACGAGTCTTAATTAGCCGCCTGCTGGCGCGCCCATGCCAGCGTCTGCGCTGCCAGCTTATCGCTGGCCAGGCCAAAGGCCTGCACGACGTTGTCCATCGATGTACCGTGGATCGGCTCGCGAACCGCAAAACTACGGCTGGCCATCACTCGGCGATCGGAGGTGCGTACCAGGCGAGCATCAAAGCGGATCACCACTTCGCCCCGATCTCCGTTATAGATCCCTTGGAAGGAGGATAAATCGCCGCCCAGCTCAAGATCCGCCTGTAAATTGTCATCGTCGCTGCTCACCGAGCGGAAATGGCCGTTAGTGCGGAACTCCTGGATCAGGCGATTACGCAACAACAGCGGGGCCGGATCGCTCCAGCGCGAACCGCTAAAAGAGGTGATCTCCGCGCCCTGAGGCTGCACAGCAATACGCGTACCGTTCAAGAACTGGCTGGTATTGGGCTGCACGATACGTACCGAGCGTTCAGACGCCTGGCCCCCTGCCACGGCCACTGGCTGGGCTGGCAGCAAATACACCTGCTGTATCGGGCTTTCCGGCAAAATAGTGCAGGCGGCCAGCGGCATCACGGCTACCAGCACCAACAACCGTAGCGTCTGGCGAAGTTTTAGCTTAATCATTTAGGGGTAAACTCCTTGGTACGTTCGCGGCCCCTGAGCAAGGCGGACGGGTTCTCTTCCAGGCGGCTCATGGCACCGCGTAAGGTCAATAAGGTTCTGCGTAATTCATCTACCGCCGGGCCAAGATCGTTGAATCCCCGGATGCCACTATTCAGTGACTGCTGATTTTCGCCAATCAGCTTGTTGAGCAGCGCGGTGGTTTTTTCAAGCGATGCCATGGTATTAGCCGCATTGGCGACCAGTTGCTTGCCCTGCCCGTCCAGCAGCACGTTAGCATTACGCACCAGCCGATTGGTTTGCGCCAGCGTATCGTTGCTTTGCTTGGTCACCAACGCCAGTTGCTGCAAGATGGTGCGGATATCTTCACGCTGCCCCGCCACGGTATTGGTAATCTGTTCCAGATTATCCAACGTATTCACCAACCGTTGCTGATTATCCGGCGTCATCAGTTGATTCAGGCGTACCAGCACCTCGTTGACATTAGTCATCACATCTTCGCCATTGGCAAGCAACTGAGTCAACGGCGATGGCGTGGCGATAATCACCGGGATTGCCCCATCCTCTCCCTTCAGCAACGGGCTGGTTTCACTGCCACCGCTGAGCTGGATATTGGACGTACCGGTAATACCAGCTATCGCCAGGCGAGCCTGGGTGTCCTGGCGGATCGGTGCAGAGGCCGTGACCCGAATACGCGCCCAGACTTTGGTCGGCACGTTGGGATCCAATCGCAGCTGAGTGACTTCGCCCACGCGGATCCCACTGTAATTGACCGTGCTGCCCTGTGATAGGCCGCTAACGGCTTCATTGAACACGATATCGTACTGCTTGAACTGGCGATCGGTGCCGGACTTGGTCAGCCACAGGCTGAACAGCAGCACGGCGGTGAAAATAATCAGCGTAAATAAACCAATCAAGACATGATGCGCACGGGTTTCCATTTGTTATTGCCTCTCTGGGATATTCGTTACGGCCTGCTGTGCCGCCCGCCCACGCGGGCCGTGGAAATATTCTTGGATCCAGGCATCGTCAGTAGCGGCTACCACCTCCAGCGTATCCACCACCAGCACCTTCTTCTGCGAAAGTACCGCAACCCGGTCACAGATTGTATAAAGCGTATCGAGATCGTGGGTAACCAAAAACACCGTTAACCCCAAGGCATCACGCAGCGTACGGATCAGGCTGTCAAAGGCGGCAGCGCCGATGGGATCCAGCCCAGCCGTTGGCTCATCCAGAAATACGATTTCCGGATCCAACGCCAGCGCTCGGGCTAACGCGGCACGCTTGACCATGCCACCAGAAAGCGAGGCCGGATACTTGTTGCCGGCACTGGCAGGCAGCCCGGCCAGCGCCAACTTCACCTGTGCCAATTGCTCGGCATCTCGGCGCGGTAAGCCTGCGTATTCAATCAGCGGCAACGCCACGTTTTCGGTCACCGTCAGTGAGCTGAACAAGGCACCGCGCTGAAACAGCACGCCAAATCGCCTTTCCAGCACGGAGCGGCGCGTACCAGAAAGCTCCATCAGATCCTCGCCAAAGACGTGGATCTGGCCGGCGGTTGGACGGCGTAGACCAACGATGCTGCGCAACAGCACGGATTTGCCAGTGCCCGAACCGCCTACCACGCCCAGGATCTCTCCTCGGCGCACGTCCAGATCGAGGTCCACATGCACGCATTGGGTGCCAAAACAGTTTCGCAATTTACGGATGCGAATAATGGCTTCCGGGGTCGTCTGGCTCACACGCCCATCTCCATGAAGAACAGTGCAGCGACCGCATCCAGCAGGATCACCACAAAGATTGAGTGCACGACGCTGGCGGTGGTATGTGCCCCTACCGACTCGGCGCTACCGCTGACTTTAAACCCTTCAAGACAGCCGATAATGGCGATCAGGAACGCAAATACCGGCGCCTTGCTCATCCCCACCAGGAAGTTCTGAAAACCACCACTGCTCTGCATGATGGTTAAAAACATGGTCGGTGAGATATCCAGCGTCAAGGCGCAGACGACCATGCCGCCAAAGATGCCGCTAATCATGCCGATGAAGGTCAGCATCGGCAACGCCAGGAGCAACGCCAGCACGCGCGGCAGCACCAGCAGTTCAACCGGGTTCAGCCCCATCGCCTGAATAGCATCTATTTCCTCATTGGCCTTCATCAGCCCGAGTTCTGCGGTAAAGGCGCTGGCGGTACGACCCGCCATCAAGATGGCCGTCAGCAACACTGCGAACTCTCGCAGGAAGGAAAACACCACCAGTTGCACGGTAAAAATGCTGGCACCGAAGGTAGACAGGACGGTTGACCCCAGGAAAGCGATGACTGCACCTACCAGGAAGGTCAGCAGCATAATGATCGGCACCGCGTTCAGGCCGATTTGCTGGAGATTGGCCACCAGCGAGGTGAGCCTCCAGCGCGTAGGGCGTAGCAGATTGGCAAACAGGGTTTGCAACGTCAGGCCGATAAACCCCAGCAGGGCTACCAGGTTGTGCCAGAAACTCTCCATCGACCGGCCGACGTTGGCCAGCAGTTCGATTGCCAGACCGGGCGGCTTTTCTGCCGGTGGTGGCGTAAATCCTTGCAAGGCACGGCCAACGGTTTCCAGCAGCACGCGGCGTTCCACAGGGAGCGTGGGGGCTAACTGTTTGAGATCGGATATCCGTTGGTCACCCAGCAGATTGACCAGCAAGGTGGCACCTGCCGTATCCAGGCTGCCCAGTTGGCTGAGATCGAACACCACATCCGCCGGCAAGCGGGTTTGCAGTTGCCCAACGGCGGGTTCCAACAGGCGATAATGTGCCAACACCCAATCCCCAGATGCCAAGATACGGGGAGGATGAAGCGTCTCGTCCAGGTTGAGAAAGGTGCTGAGTTGCGGTTCTGCCATCGATGACAGCCTCTGCTGGCGAAGAAATTTATACCCGTCATCCTTCAAGCGACCGCTTGAAATCGATTGGGCAAAGTCTATTTATAACATTAGCGTAGCGGCTTTAAGCAGATTTGCTATAGCACGGTAACATATCGTTATTCTTTAAGGTCATTCAGGGCGCTGCCCCCCTGAAAAGATGCAGGGCCGGGAGATCCCCAGCCCTGTTTGACGCGAATTACTTCACTTCGCCCATCGCTTTCAGCTTTTTGGACAGATCGCGACGTTCTTTCGACAGATCGGCATTTTTGATGATGTAATCATCAACGCGATCTTCATAGTCACCGCGCATGTTGGCGATGATGCCCTGAATGTCTTCAATGCTCATGCCCGGCTTGATGTACTCGCTCAGGTTGTCGAGCAGCAGCACACGCTTCTGGTTGTCACGAATTTTCTTTTCGTTGTCGACGATTTCACGCTGTAGCTTGTTTTTACGGCGGAACATACGCACAAACTCCAGAACGTCCTGGAAACTCGGCTTATTTGCATTATCCATCTTCATACCCTTGCTTTAGTAATACACAGATTCATTTGCTTACGGCCACAATGATACCAAGATACAGGGTTGTGGCCGTCAGACACAACTGTCATTGCCTTATCTTACCCACTTTAGCGCATTGACCCTATCCTGATGCACCTGCTTCATGATCTGATCCACTATTCCTGAGTATTGGCCGTACAGACCTTGAGCAGATCGCCCAACTCTTCCAACTGCTGCGCCAGTTCCATGCTCAGCCAGACATAGCCATAGATAGGGGCTTCGCTGAGTTGAGCAGCACTGGCCTCTTGCATTAATGTCTTCAGCTCTGCGGAGATATCGCTCAGTTCCCCGGCAATGACCTGCGCATGCAGGGGCTCACCATCTCGCATAATATTCGCCAGCGATTCGATAGCGCGCTGCGTCAACAACTGTGAACTACGCAAGGTTTTGGCATTGAGCATAATAAAATGGGTTTCACGCGAGGCCCAGTAAGCATCGGCTAACAGCTCCAACGTGCAAACCAGATTGCGGCTCAGGGTCTGTACCGCTTCAAAGACCGGTTTGGCGATATGAGTCTCTTTGCTGGCGGGGGCGATCAGTGTGCGTAGCTTCACCACATCGCCCAGCAAGTTTTTGAGCCTAGGCTCCAGCCGGGGCCGCTCAATCATGTTGGGTGAAAGGTAAGCGCCGTAGATCTTCCCTACCGTCTCCAGGCAATCCGCCATTTTCATTCGCCACAGCACATAAGCCCGCTGCGGGTAGATGCTGGTAAACAACAGCGCCAGCAACGAACCAAAAATCACATCGCCACTGCGCCACAGTGCGATAGATATATCGCCGGCCCCAGCACCGATGACCACTGCCAGCGTAATGCCCACCAGCAACGCCATATAGGGCCGTTTGCCCAGCGTCAGATAGCCGCAGGCAAACATCACTACCCCGCACCAGGCCAGCATCACCGGCAGTGAATACAGCTCCAGGTATAGCGCAATCAGGCCAGAAGCCGCACCAAACACCGTACCGGCAATACGTTCCAGCGCCCGTTGCAGCACGTTACCCCAAAAAGAGATCGGCCCCATCACGACGATCAGCGTGATCAACGGCCAGGTACCTTCCGGCACCGCCAGCAAACGGATCAACAGAAAGGTCAGGATAAAGGCCAACCCGATCCGTACCCCGTGGACGATACGGTAATTACGGTAGATCAGATGTTCAAAAGAAGAGATTTTTCTATCCAGACGCACGCTTGTCCCCACCAACCCTGCTGTAAAACCCTTATTTTAGTGGAACATTGCGGCTGACGTACAACACAAGCTGTTGAAAGATGTTTCCTGATTAGGAATGGGTTTAGGTTGACGCTAAAGATTTTAGCGGCGAAGGATTTACCTTTTTGCTAAAGAGTGAGATCATCGGCGCATGGAAACCAAAGAAATCAGGCGCAACAACCTGCGCGATCTGATGGCACGTTTCGCCCGACAAGGCACCAACCAGAATGAGTTTGCCATCCTGGTGGGATCTTCTGCGCCAACGCTGAGCCAGATCACCGGTGAAAAATCCTCCCGCAACCTGGGCGACAACCTCGCCAGACGCATTGAGGCCAAACTCGGCTTGCCCAAAGGCTGGTTCGATGTATTCCATGAGAAGGCGCTGGAACAGCCGTTTGCCAACGTGGCGGCCGAATCGGATTTCCAACCGGCACGGCTCAAACCCGTGGTATGGGAAGATACCGAGCAGGACAAGGAAGAGTTTGTGGAGATCCCATTGCTGGATATCGATTTCTCCGCCGGTGACGGCTGCTACGAAATTGTCGATAGCGAAGAGTTCTCGCTGATCTTCCGCCGCTACTATCTGCACAAGATGGGGGTGCCGGTGAACGCGGCACGCATTATCCGCATCTCAGGTTCCAGCATGGAACCCCGATTGCAGGATGGCGATGTGGTGGGTATCAATACCGTCGATACCCGCATCCGCGAAGGGAAAACCTATGCGATCCGCCACGGCAATCTGTTACGGGTCAAGATCCTGATTGAGCAGCCCGACGGTGGCGTGGTCATTCGCTCTTTAAATCGGGAAGAGTACCAGGATGAACGGCTCAGCTATCCACAGCGCAAAGAGCAACTGGTGGTGCTGGGCCGGGTATTCTGGTCATCCTCCTCCTGGTAAGATCCTGAAAGCGGGCGCAGCATGCGGCGCCCCTGCGTCACGCCCCCCAGCCGCTATTTAAAATCCACCGCCATTTGCTGCGGTATCGACAACCCGCGGGTTGATTGCACGCAGCGGCCAATATAATCGGTAAAGCGTGGCGGCTTAGGCATGCCTAACTTGAGGATTTTTTCGTTGCTAAAGCGCACGTTCAGCATCGCAAAGGAGCCGTACAGGCGCATCGCTTTCAACATCAGGCGCTCATTGCACGGCCCGAAGATATCCTTCAACTGTTTGCGCATTTGCAGCAGGGCTTCGTAGCTGACCTGCGCATAGCGATCGCCCACCGGTGGCTCCTCTAGTGCGGCGGCGATGGCATAATCGATATCCGCAAAACTGACGCTGCTCTCCTCCCCCGCCGAGATATGGTAAACATCGTTATCCAAGCTATCTCGGTTGAGCAGCATCACTAACGCATCGGCGCAATAGTCCACCGGGATCACATCAATACTATCTTGCAGCGAACACATAAACTTACGCAGCATCAACGCCATACTGAACACCCAGAAAATACTGCTGGAGGGTTTGCAACCCAACTGCGTATGCCCCACCACGATCGAGGGCCGGGCGATCACCAGCGGCAGTTGCGGGCAGGTTTGCCGCATCAGTTGCTCGATGGTCGATTTGGAGCGGGTATATTCCACCAAGTGTTCGGCAGTTTCTTCAAACTCGGCGCTTTCTGCTACCAACGAACCCACCTGAGGTGCGCAAGACATTGCCGTGCCCACATGCAGAAAACGTTTTAATCCAACCACCTGAGCCATTCGCTGCGCAAATGCCAGCGTGCCTTCAACGTTAACCTTCCAAATAAGTGGGTTATTACCAAATGACGCCACCGCGGCACAGTTAACAACATGAGTTACCTTGTTAATACGGGCGTCAGACAAAAAATATTCAGGCTCGCTTAAGTCACCCAGTAAAATATTCTTTACCGTCAGCTTACTCAGAATGTTTTTATCTATATTGAACTTTTCCATATTAGTGAAAATACGGTTTAAGCCCTGTTCTTCGGTTTCCGCACGCACCAATAATAGATAGTTAACCTTTTGATTTTCTGTCAGTAACTTTTCAAGCACCGCACCACCAAGAAAGCCAGTCGCCCCAGTCAACAGTAACGTTTTCATCTTACACACCTACATTTGCATTGAATGAAGTGGAGTGTATGCCTATATTTATAAACCAGAAGTAAATAGAAATTAACTGATTACGTAACGACTTCCCCTAATATTGCCTTAATGAATATCCTGAAACACTCACAGGCAATTAGTAACAGCTCAGCGCATCTTTTATTCCGTTTGTTTAATTAACATTTATGTTGTCTCTGATTTAATTAACGAGATTAATCCCATGCACTTTTTAGGAGCTATCATGAGCTACAACCAAAAGGTCTGGCTGACTGTATTAACCGTTTGCACGCTATTCTGGCTGGCTCTGATTAGCGGTCTGTATACCTATGCAAAATCTCTGGATCATCAGCACGATCATGGCCAGCAAGAACAAGCGATGAGCATCAAGCCAGTAAAGCACCATCCCACTCTGGCACAGGCCCTGTGAAGGTTCTGCCCAGAATGAGGTAGCGACAAATTCTCTTTAGCCTCATATTATGCGCTATCGAATAGGGAGAAAGACATGCCACGACCACTGGATGGCCTACCCCAGCAAGAACGTGAAAAGATCCAAACCGATTTGCTGGCACTAAGAGTTATTTATAGCGAACGCTACGGCTGCGCCGCCGAGTGGGAAAGCGCCGAAACGCACGTCCCCACGCATCTACGCGGCTACTTTCAGCAACGGCTGAACTTCTATCGCACTGGACAGCACCACTCAATTTAACGTTAAGCATTAACCAATACTTGGCATCGGTGATCGCGCCGTTACAATAGGGCTATTCCCTACGCCAACAAGAGATGCGACTTTGAGCAGCAAGGCACCGGCCACATTCTACATCCACGACTACGAAACCTTCGGCAAAAGCCCGTCAATGGACCGCCCGGCGCAGTTTGCCGGAGTGCGTACCGATATGGATTTCAACATTATCGAAGAACCGCAGGTGTTTTACTGTGCGCCAGCCGATGACTACCTGCCCGACCCCGAGGCGGTGATGATCACCGGCATCACGCCTCAGTTGGCGCTGGCCAAAGGCGTTAACGAGGCCGAGTTTGCCCGCCGTATTCATGAGGCGTTCAGCGTCCCTGGCACCTGTATTCTGGGTTACAACAATATCCGCTTTGACGATGAAGTCAGCCGCAACATCTTTTACCGCAGCTTCTACGACCCTTACGCCTATAGCTGGCAAAACGGCAATTCGCGCTGGGATCTGCTAGACGTGATGCGTGCCTGCTACGCCCTACGCCCGGAAGGCATCATCTGGCCAGAAAATGAAGATGGCTTCCCCAGCTTCCGTCTGGAACATCTGACGCGTGCCAACGGCGTTGAACACGAGCACGCTCACGATGCAATGTCCGATGTCCATGCCACCATTGCCATGGCCAAGCTGGTCAAACAGGCGCAGCCAAGGTTATTTGACTACCTGTTGCAGCATCGCAACAAACACAAGCTCAATGCGCTGATCGACGTCGCGGAAATGACGCCATTAATGCACGTTTCCGGCATGTTTGGCGCGGCACGGGGTAACACCAGTTGGGTTTCACCACTGGCCTGGCACCCAGACAATAAAAATGCGGTGATTATGTGCGATCTGGCAGGGGATATTACCCCGCTGCTGGAGCTGAATGCCGATGAGCTGCGTGAACGTCTCTATACCCGCCGCGATCAATTGGCTGCCGATCAGGCCCCGGTGCCGATCAAGCTGGTGCATATCAATAAATGCCCGGTGCTGGCTCCGGCCAAGACGTTGCTGCCAGAAAATGCAGACAGGCTAGGCATCGATCGTCAGGCGTGTCTGGAGAATCTGAAGGTGCTGCGCCAGCACCCGGAGATCCGTGAAAAAGTGGTAGCCATATTTGCCGAAGCCGCTCCTTTCACCCCTAATGATGATGTAGATGCCAAACTGTACGACGGTTTCTTCAGCGATGCCGACAAAGCGGCGATGAGGATCATTCAGCAAGCCAAACCGCAGAATCTACCCGCGCTGGATTTGACCTTCAGCGATGGCCGGATGAAAGAGCTGCTGTTCCGATTCCGGGCCCGTAACTACCCCAATACGCTGGACGACGCCGAGCAGCGCCGCTGGTTGCAGCACCGCCAAGAGGTGCTGAGTGCCGAACGGGTGCAGAGCTATATCTTGCAGCTGGAGTCGCTGTACAACCTGCACGAAGGGGATAAAGAGAAGATGGCGTTGCTGAAGGCGCTGTTTGATTACGGTAAGCAGTTAGTGGGATAGCCCTGTGCTTTTCCATTGATTAACGGGCGCAGCATGCGGCGCCCCTCCACAGCGAGTCGGATAAGATTTGTTAGTAATAAAAAGGGTTCCAACATGTGGAACCCTTTTTGCTATCGCGAGGCAGGCGAGTGGATTAAGCCACGTCTTCGCTTGCTTGTGGCACCGGCAGGCTGAAGCTGCGGGTGACAAACGTCAGATACAGCAGGCCAATCGCCGCCCAGACCAGGCCCAGCGTCATCGAGCTGACTTCCAGGTTGACCCACAATGCACCGACGGTTAACGCCCCCAACACCGGCAGGATCAGGTAGTTGAAGGTGTCTTTCAGCGTACGATTACGTTTCTCGCGAATGTAGAACTGCGAGATCACCGACAGGTTAACGAAGGTGAACGCGATCAGAGCACCAAAGTTGATCAGTGCCGTAGCCGTGACCAAATCGAACGAAACGGCAGACAGCGCAATCGCACCAACCAGCAGCACGTTCAGCGCTGGAGTACGCCATTTTGGATGCACATAACCGAAGAAACGCTCCGGGAATACGCCATCACGGCCCATGACGTACATCAGACGGGAAACACCCGCGTGAGATGCCATACCGGAAGCCAGTACGGTTACGCACGAGAACACCAGGATCACCGACTGGAAGAACTTGCCAGCCACATACAGCATGATTTCCGGCTGTGATGCGTCAGGATCTTTGAAGCGCGAGATATCCGGGAAGTACAACTGCACGAAGTACGACACCACGATAAAGATCACGCCGCCGATCAAGGCCGTCAGGAAGATGGCTTTCGGGATCACGTTTTCTGCATCTTTGGTTTCTTCGGATAACGAGCTGATGCCGTCAAAGCCGAGGAACGAGAAGCACAGAATGGTCGCACCGGTGATCATCGGCACCACGTGCGCGTTGTCAGACCAGAACGGACGGCTGCTCACCAGCGTACCGGCACCCTCACCGTGAGAGATACCGTTAATCACCAGGCCCAGGAACACGATCATGATTGCCACCTGTACCACCACGATAATGGAGTTCAGGTTGGCTACCAGCTTGATGCCACGCAGGTTGAACGCCGTCATCAAGGCAACCAGTGCCGCAACGAAGATCCACGAAGGCACTCCTGGGAAAATGGCTTCCAGGTAAATTTTTGCCAGCAGGATGTTGATCATCGGCATGAACAGGTAGTCCAGCAGTGATGACCAACCCACCATAAAGCCGACGTGCGGGCTGATGGCTTTCTGGGCATAGGTATAGGCAGAACCGGCGGAAGGGAATTTCTTCACCAGTTTGCCATAGCTCAGGGCGGTAAACAGGATCGCCAGCAGAGCAAAGGCGTACGCGGTCGCGACGTGACCGTCGGTCAGGCCGGAGACGATGCCGAAGGTGTCAAAGATGGTCATGGGCTGCAAATAGGCCAGACCCATCATGACGACCGGGACTAAAGTCAGTGTTTTACGCAGTTGGGCGCGTTGGCCGGCAACTGGTGCGGCGGTGATGATGTTATCGGACATCGCGTAGCCCCCCCTTACCTTCAGTCTTGCGGATAATAGACACGCCAAGACTCAAGGTTGCGGGGAAACTTCGCAACGTGCGACTGAATTCTAAAAGGGGGATGAGGGAAGCTGGATAACTAGGCACAAAAGCCTGTGTTGCTCCATAATCGCTGCGACCGCAACGGAAACCGGCGGGCACCGGTGCCAAAGTGAAAAATTGCCCCATCTTTCTTATCCTCATGAGTCACGACCATAAAGTTTTGGTTGATCGCGACGAACCTATTTATCTATCCGGCTCGATGTCCGGCCTCGCTTGATGTATGAAACACACGTTGGTAAAACATAATGCAAAAAAAATAACCGACGCGTTAAAACGTCGGCTATCTGCATTTCGCGTATTTTGCCATAAGATCACAGAAAGACAAGATCCTGAAACCTTCTAATACAAATTCTTTTGCTTAATATCAGGAAAAAGGCCCTTCATTGCCATCAGGGTACCTGAGATCAGGCATTTTTCAGCATCCAGTCGATCTCGGTTTCCGTCACCAATCTCTCAAACTGCATCAGTTCACCCATTTTGCAGGCGTGATAAACCCGTGAAAAGCGTTCACCGAGGTAGTGCTTCAGTTCGTGCTGATGCTCAAATTCGTACAGGGCATCGCTTTGGCGGATCGGGAACGGTAACCCCTCCTGCTCCAAACCGTTGCCAGTCACCGGCTCAGGCAGCGGTAATTCGGTGTCTAGCCCGTACAGCATCCCCGCCAGGATTGTCGCCACCACCAGATAAGGGTTGGCATCGGCACCGGCAACGCGGTACTCCACGCGGTGGTTCTGCGCATCGCCACAGGGAATACGCAACGCCACGGTACGGTTGTTATGCCCCCAGGACGCCTGGATCGGCACATACATCCCCGGCTGGAAACGGCGGAACGCATTCACGTTGGGTGCCAACACCGCCATCGATGCGGGCATCAAGGCGATCATCCCGGCTAATGTTCGCTCAAGCAGCGCCGAGTCTTCGCCATCCGCTTCGGCAAACAGGTTTTTCCCCGCGCTGTCTACCACGCTGAGATGGACGTGCATGCCACTCCCCGCGTATTCCTCATAAGGTTTCGCCATAAAGGTGGCATGCATATGGTGATGTTCGGCCACCTGACGCACCAGCCGCTTCAGCGCCAGCGCATGATCGCAGGCTTGCAGCACGTTGTCGGTGTGATTCAGGTTTACTTCGAACTGGCCGGGGGAAGCTTCAGCCACCGCACCATCCGCCGGTAGCCCTTGCATCTGTGCCAACGTGTCGATGTCGTTGAGCACCCCTGAAAAATGGTTGAGGTTATCCAGCGAATAGACCTGGCTCTGTACGTTACGCTCCTGAGTGCCCGGCGCGCACGGCGGTTGCAGATAACCTGCCGAGTCTCGCTGTCGATCGATGAGATAAAACTCCAACTCTACCGCTACCACCGGGAACAGTCCGCGCTGGCGCAACGCCTGCCATATTCGGTTCAGTACATTGCGGGGTTCAACGTCAAAGGGAGTACCATCTTCATCCAGCATGGTCAGCAATACCTGACCAATGTGTTGCGGATCTGCCGCCGACGGCGTCAGCGTACCGGGCACAGGCATGCAGATCCGATCCGGTTCGCCCAGCTCCTGGCCCAATCCGGCCTCTTCGACCACGTTGCCCAAAATGTCCATAGCGAACACCGAGGCGGGGAAATAGCAGCCTTTTTCAACTTTTTTCAACCCGGAGACGGGAATGCGTTTACCGCGGAAGGAACCATTGAGATCGGTGAGGAGGATATCGATATACTGCGTGGCAGGATGGCGTTCCAAATAGTGAGCAACCTCACTTTGGAACGCGCTACTTCGCCTTTCTTCATTATGCTGTGCAAAATCTTCTACTACTGCGCTATTGGTTTGCATACATCACCTGCCGTTGTGCTCTTGGGAATGCCTTCGCATCCGCTTGCCGATTGACTTAACACATGGTTTGATTTCTCTGTAGAGTGCGCCACAGGCTGGCGCTCAAAATAACACCCATAACATGAAACATAGCTTTAACATAAATGGTTTGCAAATGTTACAATGGCGTTTGATTATTCGCCAGGGACTGCTAAATTGATAAAATATTGACCGAAAAGGCGTTGTTTGCGCTTTGTTGGTACAGAATTTCTTCCGCCAGACCAGGGGGAAACATGGGCAATATATTTTACAACGACCGCCCAACTACCGATATCATGTGGTTTCGATATCACTCAGACAGGTACCCGGCTCCGGGTGTGATCCCAACCTGTCGCTCCTATCAGAAGGAACTACCGCTATGAGCGAAGTCAGCTTGGCACCAGGCAAGCGCCTGTCGCAGATCCGTCAGCACTTGGGTTTGTCACAGCGCAGGGTCGCCGAACTGTCCGGATTAACCCACAGCGCCATCAGCACCATTGAGCAGGACAAAGTCAGCCCTGCCATTAGTACGCTACAGAAACTGCTGAAGGTCTATGGGCTATCGCTGTCTGAATTTTTTGCTGAACCTGAACGGCCAGATGAACCCAAAGTGGTGATCGAGCCGGACGATCTGATCGAGATCGGCAGCCAGGGCGTTTCGATGAAGCTGGTGCATAACGGCAGCCCTACCCGCAGCCTGGCCATGATGCTGGAGACCTATCAACCGGGCACCACCACCGGTGAGAAGATCAAACATCAGGGCGAAGAGATCGGCACGCTGCTGGAGGGGGAGATTATGCTGACGGTCAACGGCCAGACCTATCTGCTGACCGCTGGCCAGAGCTATGCCATCAACACCGGCATGCCCCACAGCTTCAGCAATACCTCAACGCGCGTTTGCAAGATCGTCAGCGCACACACCCCAACCACCTTCTGACAAGATCCGCCGGAGGAGTGATGATGGAACATGTTGCCAGCTATTATGCCGCCAGCGCCAACCCCCACGCTCCTTATCCCCAGCTGAACGAGGCTATCCGCTGCGATGTCTGCATTGTCGGTGGCGGTTTTAGCGGACTTTCCAGCGCACTGCACCTGATCGAGGCCGGTTACGACGTGGTAGTGCAGGAAGCCGCCCGCATCGGTTGGGGAGCCAGTGGGCGCAATGGCGGGCAGGTGGTCAACTCCTACAGCCGCGATATCGATGTGATTGAGGCTCGCTACGGCCAGCAGACAGCGGCAATGCTCGGCAGCATGATGTTTGAAGGTGCGGAGATCATTCGCCAGCGAATCGATCGCTACGCCATCGCCTGCGACTATCGCCCCGGCGCGGTTTCTGCCGCCTTAACGACCAAACAATTCAACGCGTTAACAGAGAAAATGGCGCATTGGCAGCGTTATGGCCACCCGCAACTGGAACTGCTGGACGGGGAAACCATGCGCCGCACCGTTGCCAGCGAACGCTATGTCGGCGGGCTGCTGGATCGCCACGGTGGTCATTTGCATCCGTTAAATCTGGCGCTAGGTGAGGCCGAGGCGGTCCGCCGCCATGGTGGACGGCTGTTTGAACAATCGGCGGTCACTCATATCGATTATGGTCAACCCGCCAAGCTACACACTGCTCTTGGCTCCGTCAGCGCCAATCTGGTGATCCTGGCAGGCAACGCGTATCTGGGGGAAAAGCTGGAACCCCGCCTCAGCCGTCTGAGCATGCCTTGCGGGTCACAAATCATCACCACCGAGCCTTTATCTGCGGATATGGCCCTTTCCCTGTTGCCGGATAATTACTGCGTTGAAGACTGCAACTATCTGCTGGATTACTTCCGTCTGACGGCAGACAACCGTTTGTTATACGGCGGGGGCGTAGTCTATGGCGCACAGGATCCGGCGGATATCGAGGCCAGGATCCGGCCCTTGATGCTCAAAACCTTCCCGCAGTTGAAGAAGGTGCGCATCGATTACCGCTGGACCGGCAATTTCCTGCTGACCCTGTCGCGCTTGCCGCAGTTTGGCCGCCTGGAAAATAACGTTTACTACCTGCAAGGCGACAGCGGCCACGGCGTGACCTTGACGCATCTGGCAGGCAAACTGATTGCCGAAGTGCTGCGCGGCGATGCGGAACGCTTTGATGCTTTCGCCCAACTCCCCCATTTGCCGTTCTTCGGTGGCCGCCATTTACAGGTGCCATTTACCGCGCTAGGGGCCGCCTACTATGCCTTGCGCGATCGCTTAGGGTTGTAAGCTGTGTCCCTCAATATGCATGTGAGCACCGCTCGAGATCATATAAGCAACAGTAGCCCGCCTGTCACCTCTGCGCCACTCGCCTATCATATTCTACTCATTGGATGCATTACCCGATTGAGTTTCCTAACCATGATCCACTAGTTCAATTTTAATGATGTAGTCCGACAAAAATATCCACTATCAATAAAATCGCCCGCACATAGAATGAAAAAATAGAGAAGTGATTTAAATCAAAAATGTATCCGGTGAATTTATTCAACACTATTAAAATAGGAAGGATGCCTTTAGAAAATCAGCCATATTGTAGGTTAATTTATTACGTTTTATCATCAAATATCTCTGTATGTTTACTAAGGAGTGTTCTGTAATGGATCGTCGTGATTTTATGAAATTAGGTATTGCTATTAGTGCAGCCGCCCCACTGTCAAAAATAGCCTTTGCAAAAGATCCCCACCATACCGATAATATGAAGCCATCCTCTAATATTATTGAACATGTAGATGAGGAGACTAAATCACTTGAAGAACTATATGAAGAAGCAATTATAGAGGGAGGCGAGCTTACTGTTTATGCCGGAGGAGATACTGTAGGTCAACAGGATGGTAATGCAAACGCATTTAGAAAACGCTTTCCTAAAATGAAGTTGAAAATGAATGTCGACTTTTCAAAATTTCAAGATGCGCGTATCGACCTGCAACTAAAGAGTAATACATTAGCCGCTGATGTTGCTCACCTTCAAGAATTACAGAATTATCCTCGATGGAAAAACGAAGGTGTTTTACAACCCTATAAACCAGCTGGATTTTCTAAAGTCTATGATAAATTTAAAGATAAGGATGGTGCATGGGTTGGTATATGTGTTAACGCATTTTCAAATCTTTCAAATGTACAACTTGCACCTAACCCTCCGGTGGATGCAAATGATTATCTTGACCCAAAATGGAAAGATAAAATAATTCTCGATTACCCTAATGATGATGACGCCACTCAATTTTTATTTATGAAAGTGATAGAAATATATGGTTGGGAATGGTTGGAGAAATTCTTGAAACAAAACCCAATCTTCGTTAGAGGTGGACAAGAACCTGTAGACCAAGTCTATTCAGGACAAAAATCTGTAGCGTTTGGCGTATTTGGTGATCTTGAAGTAAACAATACGGATAAAGCCCGGTTTATCATACCCAAAACAGATCCATTTATGGCCTGGGCCCAAAGAGCTTGTATGTTTAAACAAACAAAACATCCGGCAGCTGCCCGACTCTATTTAAACTGGTGGTTATCAGAAGAACAGCAAAAACACTGGTATCAATGGCCTGTACGAACTGATATCAAACCTAAAGGTGGTTATAAGCCTATTTGGGAATATCCAAATGCCTATTTGGATGAATTTGTTGACACTATGATGGACCGAGGGTTAATGGAACGTTTTAGAGCCCAACTAACTCAGTACATAGGAGAAGCTCAGGGAATGCCTAGCGGTGGTATTCAAGGCAGGTATCCAGATACCGGACATTAAGATAGTTCAGTTTCGTTAAGCATCACTAAATACCTGTGCCTAATACCACACTACTTTTTTAACCCAGGTTTAATGCCTCGGCAATAGTGAAGCGACGTCCATATACTGTTCACGTTTTTCGGTAGGTAGCTGAGAACATCAGCCACCGAAGCGGAAGTCGTTATCTGCTGTGAGGCTGGTGAACAATGGTCTTACGAACGTTGTAAAGGCACTGTTCTATGCTTATACCCTATGCGCAAGCATGTTCTTGCGCATACTTTCGCCCCAAAATACGCTTTGGTCTCTGACCTAAGGGGAAAAAAGAGATCCAACCTCCTAGCCATGGGCACAGCCTACTCCCCCCGCCAAGCCGCTTTTATCGGGTTAAGCGCATTTTGCATGTTGCAAAAATGGCAATTCGTGTTACAAAAGAGTTTCTTTAGCCGTCTATACATCCAAATGAATTTCACGTTGCCGCCACCACGCCGCGATTTGAAACACGAGGGGCGCAACGTCTTCAGCCAAACTATGCCGACCAACACCGCTTCACGCCTGGAGATGCGTAATATCTCCATCGCCTTTGCCGGGTTCAACGCACTGCAAAACGTCGATTTTACGCTGCAAGGCGGTTCGACCCATGCGTTGGTGGGGGCCAACGGCGCGGGTAAATCCACGCTGATGGGCATTCTCTCTGGCGCACATAACCATTACCAGGGTGAAATTTTTATCGACGGCCAAAAGGTCGATATTCATTCGCCGCTGCAGGCCCGCCAGCACGGGATCCAGGTGGTGCAGCAGGAGGTGGATGTGGCGCTGATCCCCACGCTGTCCGTCGCGGAAAACATCATGCTGGACTGGCTCAATCAGCCGGGCCATCTGCTGAACTGGCGGCAGTTGCATCGCCAGGCCGCCGCGCTGTTGCAGCAGCTTGGGCTGAATATCAACCCACGCCAACGCCTGGAAGCCTGTACGTTGGCGGAGAAACAGCAGGTGCTGCTGGCCCGGGCGCTATCCCACCGCTGCCGTTTTCTGGTGCTTGATGAGCCGACGGCTCCGCTAGACAGCAATGAGAGCGAACGCCTGTTCCACATCGTGCGCCGCCTGCGCGCCGAAGGTATCGGCATCGTGTTTATTTCCCACCGCATCCACGAATTGAAAACCGTCTGCGACCATTTGACGGTGCTGCGCGACGGTCGTCATGCCGGTGAAGGCAGCATGCAGGGCCTGAGCGGTGAGCAGATCGTCGAAAAAATGCTGGGCCATTCGCTGGACGATATCTTTCCGGCCCCCCGCCCACCGCACGGCTCGCGCCCGTTGCTGCGGGTAGAGGGGTTGCACGATCGCCATAAACTGCGTGACGTCTCTTTAACCCTGCATCAAGGGGAGATCCTAGGCATTGCCGGGCTGGCGGGTGCAGGTAAGACCGAGCTTTGCAAAGCGTTATTCGGCGCAACCCCCAGTAAATTGACGCAGGGAGAGCTGCACGGCAAACCCTGGGCACCGCATTCGCCACATCTTTCGGTAGCACAAGGCCTGGCGCTGGTGCCGGAAGAGCGCCGCAAGGAAGGCATTTTTATCAACGAAGCCATCCCGATGAACCTCAGCGTCAGCGCCGATGACAGCTTCTCCCGCTGGAGCCTGTTTAGCCGCCGCCGAGAACTGCGCTGGGCGTTAGAGATTATGCAGCGGCTTGGCGTGAGGGCCTCTGGCCCACAGCAAAAGCTGGCTCGCCTGTCTGGTGGCAATCAGCAAAAAGTGGCGATCGGTAAATGGTTACGTGGCAACGCCGACGTACTGATCTTTGACGAACCCACCAAAGGCGTGGATATCAAGGCCAAACAGGATCTGTTCCGGCTGATCGACGGTTTGGCACGTGACGGCAAAGGCATTATCTATGCTTCCGGCGAGTTTTCCGAGCTGGTAGGCCTGTGCGACCGCATCTGCGTGCTGTGGGATGGCCGCGTGGTGGCGGAACTCAGCGCCGCCGATATTGATGAAGAAACCCTATTACTGTATTCCACCGGAGGAACTCCTGCGTGAGTAAAGAATTATCCCTGAAAAGCGTTCTGCCCTGGCGCCACCAGCTGTTTGAGTTTTTGTATAAATGGGGGATGTTGCTCACCGTTGTCGCCTTGATCGCGCTGTTTGGCCTGGCTTCCGACAATTTCCTCGATGCCAACAACATCATCAACATTTTGCGTTCGATCGCCATCGTGACGGTGATTGCCATTGGCGTGTCGATCTCACTTTCTGTGGGCGGCTTCGATCTCTCCGTCGGCTCAACGGCGTCGTTGGCTAATGCGCTGGTGATCTCGCTGTTTGCCTGGTACGGCTTCGGCACTACCGGTGCCATCGTGCTGACGCTGCTGCTGTGCACGCTGGTCGGCCTGTTCAATGCCTTTTTGATCGTGGTGCTGAAGATCCCCGATATGCTCGCCACGCTCGCCAGTCTGTTCGTTATCCAGGGCGTGGCCATGACCTACAGCTACGGCGGCTCCATCACCCAGAATATGGTGCTGCCGAACGGGGATATGGCCGAAGGCGTGATCCCAGAAGTGTTTTCCACGCTGGGCCAGGTGCCGGTGATCGTGCTGATTATGCTGGCGGTGACGGTGATCATGCAGCTTTTCCTGTCGCTGACCAAGCATGGCCGCCGGATGTATGCCATCGGCGGTAACCCGGAGGCCGCCAGGCTTTCCGGTATCCGCACGGTACGTTACAGGGTTACCGCATACATGCTTTCCTCCCTGCTGGCGGGCCTTGGCGGTATTTTGCTGGCGTCACGTATCGGTTCCTCACAGGTTAACGCTGGTGGCGGTTACCTGATGGATGCGGTAGCAGCAGCCTATATCGGTTTCTCCCTGGCGGGCTCCGGCAAGCCTAATGCTCTGGGCACCCTGGTTGGCGCGATTATCCTGGGCGTATTGCAAAACGGCCTGGTGATGCTCTCCGTGCCCTACTACGCCATGGATATCATTAAAGGGCTGGTGCTGGCATTGGCACTGGCGATCACTTACATCCAGAAACGCTGACCTCCCCCCGGCGCACCACTGCAGTGCGCCGGGCTATCCCCCTCCTTTTCCTCTGGTTTCAATACATTACTGATCAAATATACAAATGATACGAGTTATCATTTGCATTTACATTTCTGTCAATTTCCTTACAATGGCCTGACGTTTTACTCACGCAACGGAAATTCTCGCGGCAGCGTGAAAACATATTCTTTTAAATCAAACAACTAACAGGAAAACCTGTTGACCTCGGGACGGGAATATTTAACCCATGGAAAAGCCAAGCTATAACACTTTAACCGCGTTAATCCTCGCATCACTCGCCAGCGGCAGCGCTCTGGCACAAACGGAAGATACCATGGTGGTCACCGCCTCCGGTTTCCAGCAGAGAATTCAAGATTCGCCGGCCACCATTTCGGTGATCCCTCGCCAACAGTTGGAAACCCGCGCCTACCGCGACGTCACCGATGCGTTGAAAGACGTGCCGGGCGTGGTGGTAACCGGCGGTGCCAGCAGCAGCGATATCAGCATTCGTGGTATGTCCTCCAAATACACGCTGATCCTGATCGATGGTAAACGTGTCGATACGCGTGGCACCCGCCCTAACAGCGATAATGCCGGTATCGAGCAAGGTTGGTTGCCGCCATTGCAGGCTATCGAACGTATTGAAGTGGTTCGCGGGCCAATGTCTTCACTCTATGGATCCGATGCCATGGGCGGGGTGATCAACATCATCACGCGCAAAACCTCGACCACTAAAGACTGGGTTGGCTCCCTGCAAGGCGATGCCACCATTCAGGAAGACCGGGATTCCGGTGATATCTACCAGACCAACGCCTACGCCTCCGGCCCGCTGATCGAGGGGCTACTTGGCCTGCGGGTGAATGGTCTGTTCTCCCATCGTGGGGAAGACCACTTCACCAATGGCTTTAACGAACAGCGTATGCGCAGCGGCACGGCGGTATTCAGCCTGACGCCGGATGAAAAGAACGATTTTGATTTCGAAATCGGCCGTTCCCTGCAGGATCGCAACAGCACGCCGGGTAAGTCCGTAGCATTAGAAAACTGCCGCAAAGGCGTCTGTAAGCCGAACTCCTCCAGCGACAACCTGTATACCCGTAATAACTACTCGATCACCCATAACGGCTATTACGACTTTGGTAACAGTACCAGCTACATTCAGCGCGAAGAGACCAATAACCCCGGACGTAACATGAAGATGTACAACACCATCTTCAATACCCAGACCCAGTTTGACCTTGGCTCCCACATGCTGAACCTCGGCGGGCAATACCGTTACGAGAAATTGCAAGACGGTGGCAACCAGCTGGAAGCCGCTGACGGTTTAGACCAGTTGACCCGCTGGAGCTGGGCGCTGTTCGCCGAAGACGAATGGGCGCTGACCAACGATTTCAGCCTGACCACCGGGATCCGTATGGATCGCGATCAGAACTACGGCAGCCACTGGACACCGCGCATGTATGGCGTGTGGCACCTGACAGAGATGTGGACCGTGAAAGGCGGGGTTTCTGCGGGTTATCGCTCGCCAGACCTGCGCCAGTCCTCTGCCAACTGGGGCCAGATCACCGGCGGTGGCGTGAGCAACGGCATCATCGTGGGTAACCCGAATCTGAAGCCAGAGAAAAGCATCAGTGAAGAAGTCGGCATACTGTGGGATAACCAGGAAGGGCTGAACGCAGGCGTCACCCTGTACAACACCGATTTCAAAGACAAGATCACCGAAGTTCGCCGCTGTAACAGTTCAGAGGATCCGGCCTGCACCATCGGTAACACCACTTATGATTTCGTCAGCGACCGCGTCAACGTGGATAAAGCCAATATGCGCGGTATCGAAGTGACCACCGGCTGGCAGATCACCGAAGACTGGAAGCTGAGCACCAACTACACCTTTACCGAGTCTGAACAAAAGAGCGGTGAGTTCCAGGGCAAGGCGCTGAACCAGATGCCGAAGCACATGATCAATGGCGTGCTGGATTGGCAAGCCACTGAGGATCTCGGCCTGTGGTCACGCGTTAACTTCCGCAGCGAAACCTCGGAATACCTGAGCCGTACCTCCATGGCGGTCAGCACACCATCCTATACGTTTGTTGATGCCGGGGTGAGTTACCAGGCGCTTAAAAACCTGCAGCTTAGCGGCGGGGTATACAACATTCTGGATAAAACCGTGGATTACGAACACTACAACACCACGCTGGATGGCCGTCGTTATACCGTAGGCATGACTTACAACTTCTGATTGCCGAGCATAGTTTGTAACAAGGGGCTGCCATCGTGCGGCCCTTTTTTTGGTTAGCGTTTAACTGGGGGGGTTTTACGGGGAGATAACGCGGCGGTAACCCGCCGCGTCTAGAGCCAATCACTTACTTGTCAGGATTCCACTTCGGGAATTCCATTTCGCTGTACTTCACCACTTTGGTGCCGCGCGTCAGCTTATAACCGAACCAGATAATCAGGAACAGTGGAATACCGATGTAGGTCGCCGTCACGCCGTACCAGTCGATACGGTCCGCCAGGAAGGCCTGATAGTTCTGCCCCAGCGTGATGATCAAGCACAGCACGAAGGCAAACATTGGCCCCAACGGGAAGAAACCGGACTGATACGGCAGATCGCTCAGGCTATTCCCTTGCATCACATAGCCGCGGCGGAAACGGTAGTGGCTGATGGCGATCCCCAACCAGGCGATAAAGCCGGTCATGCCCGAGGTATTGAGCAGCCACAGATAAACGGACTGATTACCAAACATCGAGCTAAGGAAGCACAGCGCCGCCACGACGGTGGTGGCATACAGCGCATTACGCGGCACACCGCCTTTTGACAGCTTGGCGAAAATGCGTGGTGCCTTGCCTTCCGAAGCCAGCGTGAACAGCATACGGGTTGAGGCATACATCCCGGAGTTACCCGCAGAGAGTACCGCCGTCAGGATCACCGCGTTCATCACCGCCGCCGCAGACAGCAGGCCAGCATGTTCGAATACCAACGTGAACGGACTGACGCTGATGTCTTTTACGTCATTGCGTAACAGGCTTGGATCGGTATAAGGAATGATCAGGCTGATGATCAGGATCGCGAAGATATAGAACAGCAGAATACGCCAGAACACCTGACGCACTGCACGTGGAATGTTCTTGCCCGGATCTTCCGACTCGCCCGCCGCGATACCGATCAGCTCGGTGCCCTGGAACGAGAAGCCGACGATCATCGCCACGCCAATCATGGCCGAGAAGCCACCGGCAAACGGCGCATCACCGATCGTCCAGTTATGCCAACCGGCATTTTCACCGCCCTTCAGGATACCGAAAATCATCAGTACGCCAAGGCCGATAAAGATAATTACCGTGCTCACCTTGATCAGCGAGAACCAGTATTCCGCTTCACCGAAGCCTTTGACCGAGATGTAGTTAAGCAAGAACATCAGGCCAAGGAACAGGGCGCTCCAGATCCAGCCCGGCGTGTCTGGGAACCAGTAGTTCATCACCAGCTGTGACGCCACCAGGTCGACCGCAATGGTCACCGCCCAGTTGTACCAGTAGTTCCAGCCCAGCGCAAAGCCGAAGCCCTCTTCAACATACTTGGCGCCATAGGTGGAAAACGATCCTGAAACCGGCATAAACGCCGCCAGCTCACCCAGGCTGGTCATCAGGAAATACACCATCAGACCAATCAATGCATAGGAGAGTAACGCGCCGCCTGGGCCTGCCTGGGAAACCGTTGCGCCAGAGGCAACAAACAGGCCGGTACCGATGGAACCGCCAATGGCAATCATGGTTAAATGCCGCGCTTTCAGCTCGCGGCGTAATCCGGGTGCTTGCTGCCCCGCTGTTTTTATATCCTGCTGAGCCATTCTTACCCTATCTGCTCGTCAAAAATGAGGGCCGGATTGTAACAAATACCCGCCAGCGAACTAGTAACATTGCCCTGATATAAGATAGCTTCATAATCCGCGGCCAATTATTAGCAGCGGTCCTAATGATGACTTTATGCCACCTTGAGCGGCTGTTGCCCAACGCAATAACTCAAGAAACGCTGTAGCGCATTGGAAATGTGTTTTTGCCGGTGATGGATCAGATACAGCGTGCGCATCAATGGCGGCAGAGGGATACTCAGTTCCACCAAGGCTCCGCTAGCCAGCTGTTCTTCCACAACGCGACGTGACAGGCAACTGATGCCGATACCATGGCGGACCGCGTGCTTGATCGCTTCCGAGTTGCCCAACTCCATCACCAACTGGAAGTTTGGCAGGTGCGCCAGTAGCAAATGATCCAGCACTTCCCGCGTGCCAGACCCCCGCTCCCGCAGGATCCAAGGGGCACTGGCCAGCGTTGCGAGAGTCACCGGTTGCCGTAGCAATGGGTTATCCGGCGCGGCAAACACCACCAGCTCATCTTCAAGCCACGGCTGGGTGACCAACTCAGGCATGTGGCACGGCCCTTCGATCAGCCCCAGATCGACACGAAAATCGGCTACCGCAACAATCACCTCCTGGCTATTCCCCACATTCAATTCCAACGGAGTAGCAGGAAAATCTTTGCGATAGTGGGCAATCATCTCTGGCAGCATATAGTTGCCGATGGTGCTGCTGGCGGCGATACGTAACGCGCCGCTGTCATGCAGGAACAGCTGTTCAATTTCCCCAGCCTGTTCCAGCAGAGCCAGTGCTTTGGGATATAGCAAGCGGCCATGTTCGTTGATCACCAGGCGTTTACCCACGCGATCGAACAACAACACCTTCAGTTGTCCTTCCAGATCGGCCAGCGCCGCGCTGACCGCCGATTGTGATAAAGCCAATACCACTGAGGCCTGAGTGGTGGATCCGCTTTTCAGCACCTCGGTAAAAACTTCCAGTTGGCGCAAAGTGATATGCATAACAGCCTCGACATAAAGAGAATGGTTATACCCGCGTCTTTCAAGCTGCCGCGTTGTTACCTGCGCTTGAAATCCATAGGGTAAAGACAAAACCATTTAAATTAAAACACCAAAAAAACAGTCACACGGCGTCGGTAAGCTCACCGCCCTGCCTTATAAGGTTATCACGTTTACAGGATTAGGCTTGGCGACGTAGCCGAACCGTCCAGGCGATAAACCACTTATTCAGATAGGTTATAAATATATAATCAATTTCTCTTTTAGGTCACCTGCTTTTATCATTGCACTCAGGAATTTAGCAGAGGACAGAATAATCATGGCGAGTCACAGCACTCAACCCTATCCCGAACAGCGTTTTCCCCTGTTTGGACTACCCCGGTTGATACCAGGCTTACTGCTGACCGGCGCGCTGACCGCGTTTTCGGTCTGGGCGGGCGATGTACCCTGGATTGCCGGGTTGGGATTAGGCGCTCTAACGCTGGCGATCCTGTTCGGCATCCTGGTTGGCAACACTCTTTATCCCTGGTTGCAGCCTAGCTGCCACACCGGCGTACAGTTGGCCAAACAGCGGCTGCTGCGCCTGGGGATCATTCTTTATGGCTTTCGTTTAACCTTCCAGCAAATTGCCGACGTGGGGGCCAGCGGGATCATTATCGATGCCCTGACCCTGAGCAGCACTTTCTTGCTGGCCTGCTGGTTGGGTAAAAAAGTGTTCGGCCTCGATAGCCAAACCACCATGCTGATCGGTGCCGGTAGCAGCATCTGCGGAGCCGCAGCCGTAATGGCCACCGAGCCGGTGCTGAAGGCGGACTCCAGCAAGGTTGCCGTCGCAGTCTCTACCGTAGTGGTGTTTGGTACGCTGGCGATCTTTGCCTATCCGTGGCTGTATCAACTGAATGAGCACTTCCAATGGCTGCCGTTGACGCAGGAAACCTTCGGCATCTACGCAGGTTCGACAATCCATGAAGTGGCTCAGGTGGTTGCTGCTGGCCATGCCATCGGCCCGGATGCGGAAAACGCGGCGGTGATCGCCAAGATGATCCGCGTCATGATGCTGGCCCCGTTCCTGCTGTTGCTGTCTGGCTATATCAGCCGCCGGGCCGGTAGCGGCAGCGGCAGCGGCAGCGGCAGCGGCAGCGGCAGCAAGAGTGAAAAATCGGCCATCACCATTCCGTGGTTCGCCGTATTGTTCATCGCCGTTGCCGGGCTGAACTCGTTCAACCTGATCCCGGCCACGCTGGTACAGCATCTGATCACCATCGACACCTGGATGCTGGCCATGGCAATGGCCGCCTTAGGGCTGACCACCCACATTAGCGCGGTACGTCAGGCTGGTGTGAAACCCATCTTGCTGGCGACGCTGCTGTTCGTCTGGCTGATCGTTGGCGGCGGTGCAATCAACCTGTTGGTGCAGCACCTGTTGTGATCCCCCCTCTTCAGGCCCGAGCTTTCGGGCCTGCTTGTTTTACCCCCGCCATTCAATCCTTCGCTTATCAATGCCATAATGGCAGCGTTAACACAGGAGAATGAAAATGAAGTTTGTCGGTGCACACGTCAGCGCTTCTGGCGGCGTAGATCAGGCCGTGATCCGCGCACACGAATTAGAGGCGACCGCATTCGCCCTGTTCACTAAAAATCAGCGTCAATGGAAGGCCGCCCCGCTGCCTGCCGACGTGATAGACAAGTTTAAAAGTGCCTGCGCACAGTACGGCTTCGGCCCAGGGCAGATCCTGCCGCACGACAGCTATCTGATTAACCTCGGCCATCCGGTAACGGACGCGCTGGAGAAGTCCCGCGAGGCATTTCTTGATGAGATGCAACGCTGCGAGCAACTGGGGCTGACGCTGCTGAACTTCCACCCGGGCAGCCACCTGATGCAGATCGATGAGGATAAATGCCTGGCAAGGATCGCCGAGTCAATCAACATCGTGCTGGATAAAACCCAGGGCGTCACCGCCGTGATCGAGAATACCGCCGGGCAAGGCAGCAATCTAGGGTTCAAGTTTGAACATCTGGCGGCGATCATCGACGGTGTAGAAGACAAGAGCCGCGTCGGCGTCTGTATTGATACCTGCCACGCTTTCGCCGCCGGTTACGATCTGCGTAGCGAAGAGGACTGTCAGAAGACGTTTAAAGAGCTGGGTGACGTGGTGGGCTTTAACTACCTGCGCGGTATGCATCTTAACGATGCCAAGAGCGAGTTTGGCAGCCGCGTTGACCGCCACCACAGCCTGGGTGAAGGCAATATCGGTAAGACCGTGTTCAGCTATATCATGCGCGACCCGCGCTTTGATAATATCCCGCTGATCCTGGAGACGGTGAACCCGGATATCTGGGCAGAGGAGATTGCCTGGCTGAAAGCGCAGCAGTAATCAACAACTTGTGCTTGTTTAAGATGCCCCTAGCACTGGCTTGGGGCATTAGATAGATTTTTAGGAGGGAGAACAGATTACGTCCAGTCCAGATAGCCATTCTCATGTACCCAGACAATGCCAGCAGGACATTTTTCTGTTAGAAACCAAAACCCATCGAAAGCACCATCCTCCATTTCCTCCTGGTTTTTGGGGAAAGCATCGCGATACAATGCAATTTGTTCCTCAACAGTTCCCTGCAAAAAATTTCCGCGAGACGCTAATTTTATCTTCCCTTCTTGTATGAGACGTTGAAGAAGCGCCAAAAAATACGCTTTCTTCTCTTCATATGATAGTGCCTCTCTACCGAAATTATCGGGGCTCATTGCTGACCATACAGTCCCAATTGATGACCCCTCTAATTCCTCGCTAAACAACTTGAACTCTTCATCGCTATATAGCATCGATAACCTCATCGGAATTTAATTTCTGTTCTTTTTTTTACTTTACCATTGCCCCTAAAGGCATCTAATTGTTGATTACCGATTATATCAATTGTCCAGCGAGCTTTGGTTTCCTCTTGGCTATTTGAATAATTCCGCAAGTTGATCGTTGCCCCATCAACTTTTGCATAGTAGACGGTACCTAAGGAGGTTTTTCTTTCTGTAAGTGCTAGGTGACCAGCCAACGACTGTGCATAGTTGAAGATCTCTTGCTCAGTCATCTTCTCGGTAGAGAACACCTTCACATTCCCTGGCTTGTTACTGCCCCCTTCACCAAGCACCTGTTCAAACTGCTTCCCGAACACATTCAGCTTACTATCCGCCTGTTTAGGATCAAATACCTTAATCAGTTGGTCTGTATTGATTTTCTGGATATCTCGCAGATAATCCACAGTCTTAGCCGACAGATTTGCACCAGTCGCCGTCTCACCCTTGATAAAATCCGCAACAGGTTGTGTATTAAAGCTCTTGGTTTTATACAGTTCATCGGAGGTCTTAACTAGCTGTTGTGCTAGTTTCTTTGTGCTACTCTCAGATTTCCCAAGGATAAGCGTGCTGCCGGTAGTTACTGCACCAACCCCAATGATGGCCTCTGGAGAAACAATATCTGCCGCAAAAATACCGGCCTGATTCAGACAAAGCGCGGGATTGGTTTTACAACTGGCAATAGCCAGACGAGCAGCCAATACCAATTCAGGTGCAGCACCAATCAATGTCATGCCACCAGCGGAAAGTGCCAAACCACCTCCACCGACAACAGCAACCGCCACAGCAGCCTCACGGCGCGCGACAACTCGCTTGGCGGCATCATTATCGCCTTTGTCCGCTGCCAGAATATCCCGCTGATTATCTAGAGCATATTGATACAACATATGTTCGGTCATGTTATATCGGTACACGCTCTGGGCGCTATCTGCAGCACTATACGCCCCCTCAGGCGTATGTGTCGTAAGGGCACCGGTCAAAGCCCCAATGACCCGTACCGTTTGCTCCTTCGTCTCGTTACCTTGTAGGGCTTCCTGCAAGCGCAGCAGTTGGCGTTCTTTCTCATTGAGATTAGACGGTTCGAACAAGGTGCTTTGCATCATCACCCCAGCCAGCTCCGCCGCCAATGCCCCGGCAGCAGCACCTTTACCGTCACCACGCCCAATCTCGGCCGCAACTCCCGCTACCACCGCATGACTCAATACCTTGCCAGGAACCCCCAGCACCTGCCCATTATCACCAATCAGATTAGCTCCTTCAGCATTCAACTGACCGCCGAGATTTGCCAACAGGGCGTTGCTCAGGTTATCTCGGAAACTACCTCCGTTAATCGTCGTGTTTAGACTGGAACTGATAATCGATTGGCCTGCTACGCGCTGCGTTACCTTGCTCCAATCACCATTGCTGAGCTGAGGCAACTTCACGTCCTTGGGATTAAGTGGCTTACCTGCCGCATCCTTATTCCATCCTGTTACACTATCAAAACCGTTCAGCGCGCCTCCAATTGCCATAGCGGTTGCAGTAGCCTTAACTGCGTCACTGTTACCCAACGCCTTCAACGTGTTCGACAGGTTGCCCTGATTCTCTACCAGCACAACGGCAGCCTGCGACGCTAGCGAAGACATTCCGGCGGTCACAACACCGCTAGTTACGGCCCCACCGCCTACTGCTGTAGCCGTGCTGCTGGCAGCGGTTGCAACTAATGAGCTACCCGCTGTCACTGCCGCTGCTGCAATAGCAATCACCGCCGCCACGGCCGGATTTAGTTTCTGACTCTTATAATCCCAGTGATCATAGGCATCCTTTACTACTCTCCATTGCACATCGTTACGCTTGTTGAGATTTTTTACCCAGGTCGTTCCCGACGTATTCCCCAGCGCATCGATGGCACTTTGCAATACCTGTCCATTCTTCGCCTTCACATCGGCACTGATACTATTGGCTGCATCAACCACCAATTTTCCACCAGTATGAATTTGCGGCAGTACCCATTTGCCTTCGGAGTAACCTTTATCAGCCTGTTTGACAAAGAACCCCTTGGATAGGGAAACAGTTTGTTCAAAAGTGGTATCTTTGACCGCCCGGAAATTGATTGCGCCCCGAGTACTTGTCAAGCGGGCGTTATTTCCAGCGGCTATTTTGCTCGCTTCATAAGTACTATCGTCTCGGCTCAGCAGATTGATATTGCCGCCAGCGATAAACTCGGTGACCTTATTGGTGACGTCATGACGTGTTTGCGTCACCTCTTTCTTGGTGATACATAGACTCCATTTATTACATTTTTCCTTTTTGTCTTCGTAGTGATTCGACTCTTCCATGGCTTGCGCATACAGATAACCTCCTTGCGCCGCTATATCTAGAGTGCCAGTACGAACAGCTAACTCCCGATTACGTGCATCCTCCTGTGCCTTGCGTTGTTTTTCCGCATCATATTGACGTTGTTTTTCAGTCCGCGCAGCATTCAGGCGGTTTTCAGCAACACTCTTTTCTCTTGCAGGCTGTTCCAAACGTTGCTGAGCCTGGTTGAACGTGTTTTGTGCCGTGTTAACCGCATTTTTGGCACTATTTACCACATTCTGCCGGTCAATTAGGCGCTGGCGTATCTTGTCATATTCCGCCACAGTGGCTTCTTTTATCGCATTGGCAACTTTGACACCGTCAGGGGTGGGAGCCCAAGCCTCTCCCCATTGCAAGACATTATTGACAAAGGCCCTTCCGCCTTCCCGCAACAGCCGATCTAGATGATCTTTATTGTCAATGCGAGCCAATGCATCAAAATGAACGCCTCCACCACTGTAACTTGGCACCGCAACGAAACGGGCTGTTGACGAGGTTATGGGATGCGCGCCGACATCAAATAGTGACAACGTATCCGGATGTTGCTGCGCAGCGCCTAGTTCACGTTTACGAGCACCAAGCTGCCCCTCTGCCTGCGCTTTATTCTGCTGCGCCTCGTCAAATCTCTGGCGGGATGCCTGAAACTGTCGCTCGGCCGCTGCCAATGCGGCATCCACACCGGATAGATTCGCCGCAGGCGCTACCGGGCCAGTTTGCCCTTTAGACTGTAACCGGGTCGCCTGGAACAAAATGCTGCCACGGGAAATTATCGTAAGCAGGCCACCAGCAATCAGTTCACTACCCTGCTGAATCAATTGTTCCGTGTAGCCACCGGAATGCACACGGTGAGTCTTGTTCTCCACCGCCTCGAAGCGAATATCGCCGCCAGAGGTCAGCGTCATATTGCCACCCGAGGTCAACTTGGCACCGTAAGCCAACAGTTGATTATTTGCCGCCGCCGTCAGGTTTTTTCCTGCATGAAGAGTGGTGATCAGTTGGCGATCGTTCTTGTTGTTATCATTAGCCGCATCAACGACGGAGTACCCCAGTGCAGACAACCATAGGTTTTGCCCCGCAAGCAGAGTGATATTACCATTGGCGGCTAACGTTGCCCCCTGGGTACCGAGATCGCGTGCTGTATTGATCAATAAATTACCACCAGCCTGTATCTGGCTACCCAGCTCAGGCGTACGTGAAGCGGGGAATAAAGCATTAAATTGTTTCCCCAATACACGGTAATTAAGATCGGCGTTATGACCAGCCAGTAAGGTGATATCCTTTCCGGCTTTAATATGGGTGCCGCGTAATGCCAGATAGCCGCCACTGTTGAGCAACACCGAGCCGGTAGCGTTCATTTGTCCGGCATTCAACATCTGGTTAAACTGCACCTGCCGTTTCTCAGCAGAAAGATGTTCTCCTACTCTCTCGTTATCCAACGCCCCATCATTTCTTTCGAACGAGATGCCAGCGCTGGCCGTCATGGCAATATTGTTGCTTTGTGGGGCCATATAGATGTTGCGTAAAGAGATGCTTTTGCCCGCGTTCAACGTCAAGTCGCCCGAGGCGTTTAACTGGCTTAGCCAGCGAGAACCATCGCTGCCGAAATAACGTTGAGTCGGCGATGTGTGAACCTTGACGTTGCCGTTTCGGCTGGTCAGGGTAATGTTTTTCCCTTTCAGGTAGCCTTGGTGGGCATCCAACTCATTAACCGCCAAAACGGATAGACTATTACCCGCCGTCAGTTCTGCGCCGTCGGTATAAAATAGATCATCAGCAATAACAGTTAAATCGTCATGTGCACTAATTTTATCTGTGCTGATAATTTGATTGGCGTGCAACAGAATATTTTTCGCAGCTAGCGTATCTGTTCGCCCTAATCCGATAATTTCATTGACACTCCCCTCCAGCGGTGACGATGTGTCAAAATGTATTTTATCTTTAAAATCCGCCGTCAAATTATTACCCGCGGTAATTGATGAGTTCTGATACCCCGTTATTTTCCACATCAGAATCTCCTGCCGTTTATTATATGGCGCTTTTTCATTAACATATAATAAATTCCAGTTTCCAGGTGGCGCATCTTCATCGCTGGAAAAACCGCCGACGCCAAAAGTGGTAGACGCCAATCGCCAATAAAGATCCTTTTGCCCCAACTGTTCCCCTTTAACTGAGAAGCTGTTCCCGGTCAGTATCATATCTTTAGCGGCTTTAATCGTGGATTGGTCATTCCATAATGTAGTGGCATTAATATAAGCATTACTGCCAGAACTGATCATTGCGGGAGCTTGTGATTGGGTTATCACATATTCATCCCGTTTGACATTGACCTTATCGCTTTTTGAAAGATTGATTTCCCCGAACCAACTGCCAAAACCAAAGTCTTTCAATTCTGGTTCCAGCCGTATAAGAGCATCTACACCGTTGCGTGTGTCGTAGTAACTACCCACGAAAGATTTATTAAACGCCTTGGAATTGCCAGGAATATTCCGCCACTCCGCGCCCACCGAATTGCGCACGTTATTGAGTCTGTCCGCCCGAATAACCAGATCGCCACTATTGGTCTGAATACGTGCAGAGCGGTTATCCACCAGTTTAGCCTTGTTGCCCTGCACGTCTTTCTGTATCCACAGATTCTTGTTACTGTGCAGTGCAGCCTTGTGACCGACGTTGCTTACTGAGTCGGCAAAGATCCGCATATCACGATGCGCTGTCACATTGCCGCTATTACTTAATGCGGTCGCCGCCAGCGTCATATCGCGTTCAGCACGCACACTTGCGTTAGCAGGAATAGCGACCTCACTAGCGCTGACGTTCAGATCCGTTTGCGCGTGCACGCTACCCAACACAATCTTTCCATTGGCGTTAAGTGTAATATCACGCTGCGAGCTGTTGATATTGTTAAGATTGACCCCAATACCAGTCTCGTTAGCAACCAAACGGATCCGGTTAGCATACATGCCACCCAATGCTTTGGTATCGACCGCTAACTGAGGCTTGGGCCCTTCGTTGTTGATCGGTTTGATGGTGCCATCCTTGATGCTGATTCGGTTAGCGCCTTGGATTAACGACAGATTTTGGGCGTTGATTTTACCGTTCAACTCGGTGGCGCGGCTGATGATGTCGACATAGTCGGCCGAATTACCATCCAGCCCCTTGCCGCCGATAGTTATAGCGCCTTTTTTTACCTCTAACGCCTCTAATGCTCCCCGCTGGTCAAACTGTGGTTTACCTGTAGTCAAGGTGACGCCAGGGGTGTTAATAAACCCACAGCCATCACAACTGATGCCATTAGGGTTGGCAATTATCACGTTAGCTTTATTGCCGAAAATTTCCAGCTTGCCCTGTAGCTCTGAGCGGCTACCACCAGTGACTTCGTTAACGATCAGATGGGCGGCATTGCCGTTTAAATTGCCGTTGGCGCTTAACTCTCCCGCCAACTGCGACTTGCCAGCCTGAGTTGCGTTATTCAGCACAACGCCGGGTGTACCGACGTTGAAGTCTTTGTAGCTATTGTGCGAAATGCCCGCCTCATTGGGTGTGGCAATATCTACGACCGGCACATTACCCTGCCGCACTTGAGTCTGATTATTTGTAGTATTGATCCCAGCACCAAATGCCGGATGCAATGGCTGTAGGGCGGTCAGATAAATCAGTAGGTAACTGGCTCCCCGAGCCAGCGGGTGATTGAGTTTATCCATATTCTGTCCCTCGAAAAGATATTGGTTTCAGGCCCTTTCCCGGCCTCGGTTGTGTTGGCGCTATAACGTAACGGTGGCTTGCCAATAGGCCACCCAACGATCCGGTTGCAAGCTTTCCGGGTATCTTAACGGTTTGCCAAAAGTGAACGACTGGCCGAACCAGCGGCTGTTTATTACCGCCCCCACCGCCGCACCGGTGACATTTCCCCCGTCGATTCTCCCTGCCCGGCCTTGAACCCAACCTGAATCCAGTGCACCAATAAGGGTGAGGTCTCCCAACCCCAGCCGCCAACTAAGCTCATTACGCCAATAGGCTCCGCGGTTACCGGTCAGGTATTGCTCTCTGAAGCCACGCACCGAATATTGCCCGCCAACGGAAATACGCTCACTGGAATACAGGTTGTCCGGGGTGGTTTGACCATAGGCTGAAGCTAGGTAAGACAAGGAAGAAACCAGAGGATGAAAATAGCTAGTGCTGAGACTGAATTTACGGAATTTGCTGCGCGGCAGGTCACGGTGTTGCGGATCGTCCGCCGTCGCTCCTAACATAGACAAACCGTGACTGATAGTGGGATTGAACGTCAGATAGCCCTGTCCCAAAACCGCACTGTAATTGCCGCCAAAGCTCAGTGAACTGATTGTTGGACTACTTACGGCCAATCGTTCCCCCGCCAACCGATTTTCCGTACGCCGCCGGGTCAGCCCTATATCTATGCCGAACTTACGCGTACCATCACGAAACAGCGTTCGGTTGGCGCTCAATCGATGAGTCTGACTATCTCCCTGATAGCGGTAAGTCGCTTGGTTGAACGGTATCGCCTGAAAAAAATCACTCCAGGCATAGTAATAACCGACTTGCCAGTAGCCGTAAGGCAGACTCATGCTACCACTGAAGCTGCGACTACGGTGGTTATGGTTGAAATGGCTATTGCGCGCGACGGAAAATGCCCACTGGTCGCCAAAGCGTAAAGGATTATCCAGCGTCACCCCCACATTCATCTGGCCGGTGCCCGTACTTTTTTGGCCGCTGTTATCGGCCCCTAAAGAGAGACTCAGCGGCAAGCGCTTGGAAACTCGCAGCAATACAACGTTTGAATATCCGGGACGTAAATCGGGTTGGATATCAATATTCACCTGCTGCGAAGGCAAGCGATTGAGCTGTTCCATGCCTTGCTCAATATCCCGCAGGTTTAATACCCTGTCGATCAGGCCCGCAAACGCCATTTTCAGCGCCAGCGTCTCTTTCCCATCAAGGGTTATGGAACCAATCCGCCCTTCGCTAACGCTGATGATCAGCACACCGCTAGAAATATCCTGGGCTTTCAGGTAGGCCTGAGAGGTCACAAAACCACGTTGCAGATAAGCATTGGTCGTTTCACGTACCAATTGGTTGATATTGGCCAACGTCAGGCAGCGCCCTCGAAAGGGGAAGACAAGTTGTTCCTGCACTGACCATGAAAGGCTGCCAACTCCCTGTAAAATGATCTGGTGAACTTTTTGGCAGGCCTCCCCTGACAGATCTGGCGTCGGAGAAGAAAGTGTAGGCAACGAAACTTGGTTTTCTAATGCTTCACGCTGTTGCTGTGCCTGCTCCAACATCCCCCTTTGCCGTTGAATGATGCTATCGCGGTCAGCCGGGCTAAATTCTGCTGCCTGACTGTAATGAGCCATCCCACCGCAGGAGGATGCAATAAATACTAAAGATGAGACCCATCGCTTCCATGCAAACATTTTAATATATCCATTTACGCTTAGTTACCAATGTGATCGTTATTCGATCAATTAGAGCCAAATGTAAATGATTTTCATTTTCACAACCACTCGAAAATGATCACTTAATGAACAGCAAAGGCGATGGTATTGCCGATTTTTACGAGACAAATACTAATTTTGCAGGAGAGAAACGGTGGGAAAAGGGAAACTCTTGTTGCGGCAAATCCTCAGGTGGGTAGAACTGACTAGGCTGTGATCCTAAGGAGCACAGCCTATTATCAAGTAACCGTTACGCGACCGTGGCTACCGGCGCTTCAGAGCGTTTGAGGACCGCATAGGCCACGCCCGCCAGCAGGGTACCCGCCACAATCGCCAGCAGATACAGCAGCACCGGCGAGATAGCACCTGGGATCAACAGCACGAACAGACCACCGTGTGGTGCCATCAGTTTTGCACCGAAGGCCATCGACAGCGCACCGGTCAAAGCACCACCAGCGATACAGCACGGCAGAACGCGCATCGGGTCACGGGCAGCAAACGGAATTGCCCCTTCAGTGATAAAGCACAGGCCCAACACCAACGCGGCTTTGCCCCCTTCCTGCTCGGACTTCTCGAACTTGCGACGAGCCAGAATGGTCGCCAGCCCCATCGCCAGCGGTGGCACCATACCTGCCGCCATAATCGCCGCCATAGGTGCGTAGACCGAAGAGCTCAACAGCGCCACACCAAAGGCATAGGCCGCCTTGTTGACCGGGCCGCCCATATCGGTACACATCATCGCACCGAGGATTGCGCCCAGCAGTACCGCGTTAGCGGTGCCGAGCGATTGCAGCCAGTTGGTCAGGCCAACCATGATCTTGGCGACGGGCGTGCCCACCACGTAAATCATGATCAAGCCGGTGATCAGGCTGGCAACCAGCGGAATAATCAGGATCGGCTTGAGCGCTTCCATACTCGGTGGCAAACGCAGTTTACCGCTGATGGCCTTGGCCACGTAACCCGCCAGGAAACCGGCAATAATACCGCCAAGGAAACCCGCACCGGTGCTAACCGCCAACATACCGCCAATCAGGCCCGGAGTCAGGCCAGGACGATCCGCAATGGAGAACGCAATGTAGCCCGCCAGAACCGGCACCATCAGCGCAAAGGCCGAACCACCACCAATCTGCATCAGCGCCGCAGCCAGCGTACCTTTGACTTCAAACGCCTTGATACCAAACACGAATGACAGCGCGATACACAGACCACCCGCCACCACCATCGGCAGCATGTAAGACACGCCGGTCAGCAGGTGGCGATAAGGCCCTGCGCTCTCTTTCTTCTTGCCTGAGCTCGCGGTGCTGCCACTTTTTTGCGGTTGGAAGATCTCGGCTTCTACCTGTGCCTTATCCAGTTCCTGCGCGGTTTTCTTCAACGCCAAACCGGTCGAGGTGCGGTACATCGGCTTGCCGGCAAACTTGTCCAGATCCACTTCGATATCGGCCGCGACAATCACCAGGTCAGCCGCAGCCACTTCTTCTGGGGTGATTGCATTCCCGGCACCGACGGAGCCACGGGTTTCCACTTTCACCCACCAGCCACGTTTCTTGGCTTCGCTCTCGATGGCTTCGGCCGCCATAAAGGTATGCGCAACGCCGGTCGGGCAAGCGGTAACGGCAACAATGCGTTTCGGACCGGCAGATTTTGCCGGTGCTACCGCCTGGGCCGGAGCCTGATACGGTTTGGCTTGCGCCTGTGCTGTGGCCAGGAAGGCTTCAGGTTCACGCACAGCGTGTTCCACATCACCGATATAAACCTGTTTGCCGTTCAGCTCAGCGTCAGCAGGTGCAGCAACACCCGCTACCACCACCAGTTCAGCCTCGTTGGCCGTGTTAACCAGCGTCAGGCCGGTTTTGGCCGCAGCGGCCTCAAGCATGCGTTTCGCCAGGTGGCTACGAGCCTGCCCGAGCGAACTGTCTATCATCAGCAGCGTTTTCATTCTGACTCCTGCGATTAATTAAAGGGTTTCAGATCGACGCGCGCCATCATCGCGGCCAACTGCGGGCGATCGGTGATGCCAACGTTGCTCTGGCTCACTGCCAGGGCAGCCACGGCAGTGGCCAAGCGCAAGGTATGTTCGCTGGATTCACGCATCAGCAGGCCATAGATCAGGCCGCCGACCATGGAATCACCGGCACCCACGGTGCTGACCACCTCACAGGCTGGCGGTTTGGCGATCCAGGCACCAGAGGCGTTAACCCACAGCGCACCTTCAGCACCCAGTGAGATCACCACGTGGGCTATGCCCTGTTCACGCAGGGCGTGAGCTGCTTCCACCACATCGTCCAACTTCGGCAAGGGTTTGCCTGCCCAGATTTCCAGCTCACGGCGGTTAGGTTTTACCAACCACGGCGAGGCTTTCAGCCCGGCCACCAGCGCTTCACGGCTACTGTCAAAAATGATGCACGGACACTGCGCACGCAGGCGGGTCATCCACTCGGTGAAGGCTTCCGGAGCAACCCCGGCAGGCAAGCTACCGCTGACTGCTACCATATCGAACTGGCCCAGCCAGCTCAGAGAATCCACCACAAAGCGTTCCCAATCCTGCGGCGTCACTTCAAAACCGGAGAAGTTGAAATCGGTCACTTCACCGTCTTTTTCCGTCAGCTTAACGTTGATACGTGTACGCCCAGGGACCACCTGGAAACGGTTGGCAATCCCCAAATCGCTGAACAGCAGTTGGAAACCATCCTGGTTGTCTTTACCAAGGAAACCGCCAACGGTGACGTCGATACCTAAATCTTTCAGTACCTTGGCAACGTTGATCCCTTTACCTGCCGCATGGAGACCGGCAGTTTTTACCAGGTTAACCTCGCCCCGTTCGATCTCCGGGCAAAAGCCCACCAGATCGTAAGCCGGATTCAGGGTTATGGTTGCTACTCTTCTGCTCATGCTGCACCCTCGCCAAGACCTTCACTGATGGCTTCGCCGATGGCTTTCAGCGCTGCTTCAGCATCGTCACCACTGGCGGTAAAGCGCAGGTGATGACCTTTTTTCACTCCCAGTGCCACGACCTTCATCAGGCTGCGGCCGTTAGCCGGTTTACCACTACCGTCGAGATTGGTAACGGTAATTTCACTGGAGAACTGTTTGATTACGTTGACCAGCGCAGTGCCTGGGCGAGCATGCAGGCCATGCTCATTGCGCACTACGTATTCCGCACTCAGAACCGCGCTCTCTTCGGCAACTTCGCTGGTCAGTAGCGCCAGCACGCCCACCGCATCGGCGTTCAGCAAGCGTTCAGCTTTTTGGCTCACTAACAGATCGCTTAAGTAGTTCAGCACCGTCAGCGGTTGTTGATCGGCGACGGCGACGGTCAGCAACAGCGCGACCTTTTCGCCTTCTTCATCAAACGCCTGTGCCGGGCGGCTGACGGTGGCTGCGCTGGTCAGGTTGCCTTCGGTGCTGTCACTCAACCAGATACCCTGCCCCAGATTCAGCGGTTTGCGGGTGATCACATCGCTGACAAACTGGGCGTTAACCGCTCCGATTTTTTGCAGACGGCCCGCGTTCAAAGCTTGCAGCGTCATCAGCGAATCGGCGGCCACATCAAGAGCAATCAGTGAGGCATCAAACTTGAATTCAGCCGCCAGCTTCTCGCCCATCAGCAAACTGCGCAGTTCTTCGGCTGAAGTCGTTTTTGCCAGCTGTTCGGCGACGCTGTCATCACTGAGCACGTGCGTGAGCTGACGCAGTAATGCCAGGTGTTCATCAGAACGCGCAGCAATGCCGATCACCACATAGGCCGTCTGGCCTTCGCCCCACTCGATACCTTGTGGAAACTGGAATACCTGAACACCGGTGTTCAGCACCAGATCGCGGGTATCTGTAGTGCCATGTGGAATGGCGATGCCGTTGCCCAGATAAGTAGAGGTTTGCAGCTCGCGCTGCAGCATGCCGTCAACATAGGCGGCGCTGACGCATCCGGCAGAGGTAAGCGCTGCCGCTACCTGCCGGATGGCTTCCTGTTTGCCGCTAGCGGCAGCTCCCAGGTGAATATCTTGCTGTGACAACTGGAACATGGTTCTCCTCTCCTGCTGAATTGAATCGTTTCAGCCAAGTTAAGAAAAAGGAGCGTTACCCATCGCCTAACCAGGCCATCGATGACGCTGAAACGTTTCAATGAGTGTGTGAGCAGCAATCACCGAAAGCAAGTTTTCTCGATCTCGGCGTGATAGTTTTTTGACCTTACGCACACTTTCCTGGCTAAAGCCCCCATGTACAGGGGAAAATGGCATACTGTGCTGAAACAGTGCTGAAGGAAGATAACAACATGGTTGCCACCGGTATCGGGGTCATAATCGTTAACGCTCAAGGGCAAATCCTGCTGGGGAAACGCTGCAGCACCCATGCCCCTTTTTGGTCGATCCCCGGGGGTCATCTTGACGCGGGGGAAACCTTTGAGCAGTGTGCCCAACGCGAAATCGCCGAAGAGACCGGGTTGCAGATAGCTCCGCCAACCTTTATTGGTGTCAGCAATAATCTGCAAACCTGGCGGGCAGAGGGAAAACATACGGTGTCGATCTGTATGCTGGTTCAGCATCCAGGAGGGGAAGCCGAGCTGAAAGAGCCGGAAAAATGTGCCGAATGGCGCTGGTGTTCCCCGCACGACCTGCCGGAGCCCCATTTTGAAGCGAGCAGAACGGCGATCCACCTATGGTTGAGCCAACAGGTATATCTGCCTATATTATGACGTTACCCCCTGTAATTTCTCCTCTGTTCATCTCAAGCATAGCGTTATGTAAAATAGAATATAACGCTAATTTATTGCTCAATCACTCTACTTTTCACTGTAAATACCCCTAAGGTATTAGGTTTCTTTTGCGAAAATACCTATACTTATCCAGGTGTTTTTGACCTGGTGTCGAAACCTTTTTGGCAAGTTTTTCCTTGGTATTTCATAACTATAAGTGGGTTCAATATGAGCAAAAAACAAGCTGGCTTTGAAAAGCGACGCCGGTGGGGATGGCTTTGGATTTTGGTGATCGGGATTATTCTCGGCGCCGCACTGCTGGCAGGGACCGCAACGGTCTTCCATAAAACCAGCGATACCGCCTTCTGTGTCTCCTGCCACACCATGCAACAACCTCTGGCCGAATATCAAGGCAGTGTCCACTTCCAGAACGCCAAGGGGATCCGCGCTGAATGCGCCGATTGCCACGTCCCTCATGAGCCGCTCGATTACCTGTGGACCAAGATCCGCGCGGTGAAAGACATTTACGGCGAAATGACCGGCAAAATCGACACCCCGGAAAAATACGAAGCCCATAAGCTGGCCATGGCGCAATCGGTGTGGAAAACGCTGAAAGAAAACGATTCGGCCACCTGCCGTTCTTGCCATAGTTTTGATGCCATGGATATCACCGCCCAGCGTCCTGAAGCCCGTATTCAACACCCGGTGGCCATCAAGCAAGGCGAAACCTGTATCGACTGCCACAAGGGCGTTGCGCATATCCTGCCGGATATGAGCGGTGCCGCACAGGCTGGCGCTGCCGAACTGGCGAAAGCCGCGGCGGAAACCTCTCCAACAGCGACCACGCTGTTCACCATCGCCACCGAACCGTTCTTCCTGAAAGCCGACGATACGCATAATGCCGGTAACCTGATGCCTTCAACTGAAGTTCACGTCGTGAAACAGGAAGGTGACAAGGTGCTGGTTGACGTCAGCGGCTGGCAACAGGATGGCGTCAGCGAAGTATTCTACGCTGCGCAAGGTAAACGTATCCTCAGCGTCCTGCTGGGCGAAGATGCGCGCAAACTGCTGAAAACCGGCAGTACCATGACCGACGCCGAAACTGGCCTGGTCTGGCACCAGGTTTCATTGCAGGTGTGGTTACCACGTAAGCAACTGATCGACGATCAGCAGAAAATCTGGCGTTACACTGCCGATATGATGTCCGCCAACTGTACCGGCTGCCACGGCCTGACCGCCCTTGATCGCTTCAACGCCAACCAGTGGATCGGCGTGATTAAAGGTATGGCTCCTCGCACCTCGCTGTCACAAGAACAACTGCGCGTTCTGACGCAGTACGTTCAGAAACATGCCAGCGATATGCAACCTGCCACACCGGCCAAAAGTTAAGGGAGAAGCGAAATGAGCAAGTACCAACAACAACCATTGGCCATGAGCCGCCGTCGTTTCCTGACCGGTGCCAGCGCCTTGGCCGCCGTGCCTCTATTTGCGGGCCTATGGCCTAAATCAGCGTTGGCGGAAGCCATCAGCCAGGCCTTGCCACAGTTTGTGGCCTTACGTCAGGCGCAGAAAGGCATCCTGACCGGGGCGCACTGGGGCGCATTTGAAGCCATCGTGCAAGACGGAAAAATGGTTGGCGTGTTGCCGGTCAAAGACGATCCTTACCCGAACGATCTGATCACCATGGCTCCCCACCAGGTGCATGCGGAAAACCGTATCAAGTACCCAATGGTACGTAAAAGCTGGCTGGAAGGCGGCCCTGGCAGCCGCACCGAGCTGCGCGGCAACGATGAATGGGTGCGCGTCAGTTGGGAAAAAGCGATCGATCTGGTCGGTAACGAAATCGTCCGTTTGCAAAAAGATCACGGCCCGCAGTCGATCTATGCCGGTTCTTACGGCTGGAAAAGCGTGGGCATGCTGCACAACAGCCGTACCCTGCTGCAACGCCTGATGAACCTGAGCGGCGGCTTCCTTGGCTACGCCGGTGACTATTCTACCGGTGCTGCACAGGTGATCATGTCGCACGTGATGGGATCAATGGAGGTTTACGAACAGCAAACCGCCTGGCCAAACGTCATCGACAACAGCCAACTGGTGATCCTGTGGGGCTGTAACCCGATGGTTACGCTGAAAAACAGCTGGAACGTACCCGACCACGTCGGCCAGACCGGCTTTGAGGCGCTGAAGAAGAAAGGCACCCGCATCATCAGCATCGATCCGGTGCACAGCGACAGTGCCAAATATGTCGGCGCACAGTGGATCGCTCCGCGTCCGTACACCGACAGCGCGATGCTGATCGGTATCGCCCACACCCTGTTGACCGAAAAGCTGCATAACCCGGACTTCCTGAAAACCTACACCGTAGGCTTCGACAAGTTCCAGGCCTATCTGCTGGGTGAAACCGACGGCACGCCGAAAACGGCCGAGTGGGCTGCCGATATCAGCGGCGTCGATGCCGAAGTGTTGCGCCAGTTGGCGCGCGATATGGCGAAACAGCGCACCATGATCATGGGCGGCTGGGGGATCCAGCGTCAGCATCACGGTGAGCAGCAGCACTGGTTGCTGGTGACCGTGGCGGCCATGCTTGGCCAGATCGGCCTGCCAGGCGGCGGCTTTGGCTTCAGCTATCACTACTCTTCCGGCGGTAGCCCAACGGCCAAAGGCGGCATCCTCTCCGGTATCTCTGCGGGGAATGCACCGAAAAATTCACCAACGCCAATCCCGGTGGCTCGTATCGCCGAATGCCTGACCAACCCAGGCAAGACCATTCACTTCAATGGGACCGATGTCACTTACCCAGACGTGAAGATGGTGTACGTGGCCGGTGGTAATACCTTCCACCAGCATCAGGACACCAACAATCTGGTCAAAGCCTGGCAGCGCCCGGAAACCATCGTGGTTAACGAACCGTACTGGACGGCGACCGCCAAGCATGCGGATATCGTGCTGCCCGCGACCACCAGCTATGAGCGTAACGATCTGGAGATGGGCGGTGACTACTCGCAGCTGTACGTCTTCCCGATGCATCAGTGCGTGCCACCGCAGCATGAGTCACGCAACGACTTCGATATCTTCGCCGCTCTGGCCGCCAAGCTCGGCGTGCTGGATGCCTTTACCGAAGGCAAGGATGAAACCCAGTGGCTGAAAGGCATGTACGACGACATGAAGTTGCAGGCCCGCGCCGCCCGCGTTGCCCTGCCGCCGTTTGACATGTTCTGGGCGTCGAACAACTACATTCGTTTCCCGATCCCGCAGGAAAACAAACAGTGGGTACGTTTCGCCGATTACCGTGAAAACCCGCTGCTAAATCCGTTGGGAACGCCTTCCGGCAAGATTGAGATCTACTCCGATGCCATCTCGAAGATGGAGTATCTGGATTGCAAAGGTATTCCTACCTGGATGCCACCGCATGAATGGTATCGTGGCCCAGAGGCAGCCAAATACCCGCTGTCACTGAATACCGCGCACCCGACCAACCGCCTGCACTCGCAGCTCGACAACACGCCGCTGCGTAAGAAGTATGCGGTGGCCGACCGTGAAGCGATCTTGATCCATCCAGAGGATGCCAAATCGCGCAATATCACCAACGGCGACCTGGTGCGGGCGTTTAACGACCGTGGGCAGATCCTGGTTGGTGCCATTGTCAGTGAGGACGTGCGTCCAGGTGCGGTGCGGATCAGCGAAGGTGCCTGGTACGATCCGGCCGATCCGTCGACGCCGGGGTCGATCTGTAAGAACGGCAACGTCAACTGCCTGACTTTCGATATTGGCTCATCCAACCTGGCCCAGGGCAACTGTGGCCAGATGGCACAGCTGGAAATTGAGAAATATCAGGGTGAAGTGCTGAAGAATACCGCGCATGACGTTCCTGCTGGCGCATAACCGCTAGCCACCAGAGCAGGGTGATGGTGACATCACCCTGCTCTTTTTCTGCCGACAGATACCATCTAGTTACCCATTCCTTGATTGAAACAGGTTTTTGTTTTTTTTAAACGAGCGTATTATGCGCGCGTCTCCCTTCTCTTTGGCTATTCATTCAGCTTATGCGTACTTCAACTGCGGCGACACGACGCTTGCCCGATTTAACGTCGTTGGCATTTCTGGTCGTGGCTTTTCTCACCGGGATTGCCGGTGCCTTACAGACGCCCACGCTGAGTCTGTTCCTCTCCACCGAAGTGAACGTACGGCCAACGATGGTCGGGCTGTTCTTTACCGGCAGCGCGGTGATCGGCATTTTGGTCAGCCAGTTTCTGGCCAGCCGCTCAGATAAGAGGGGCGATCGCAAATCACTGATCTTTCTTTGCTGCATGTTGGGTGCCTTGGCTTGTGCGCTGTTCGCCTGGAACCGTAACTATTACCTGCTGCTGTTCGTCGGCGTGTTGCTGAGCAGCTTCGGCTCGACCGCCAACCCACAGATGTTTGCCCTGGCACGAGAACATGCCGAGCACACCGGCCGGGGAACGGTGATGTTCAGTTCTATCCTGCGTGCTCAGGTTTCGCTGGCCTGGGTGATTGGGCCACCGATCGCCTTTGCGCTGGCCTTGGGGTTTGGTTTTAAGGTGATGTATCTGGCCGCCGCCGCAGCCTTTATTCTCTGCGGAGCGCTGGTATGGAAGATGTTGCCCTCCATGCCAAAAGTGCAGAGTACCGGCGGGGCGACGCTGGAAGCCCCCCGCCAGAACCGCCGGGATACGTTATTGCTGTTTATGGCCTGCACGTTAATGTGGACGGCCAACAGCATGTACTTGATCAATATGCCGCTGTACATGGTGCGGGAACTGCAGTTACCGGAAAAACTGACGGGAATACTGATGGGTACCGCTGCCGGGCTGGAGATCCCGACCATGTTGCTCGCAGGCATGGTGGCCCAACGCTTTGGCAAGCGCTTCCTGATGCGTTGTGCGGTGATTGCCGGGGTGCTGTTCTATGCCGGGCTACTGTTTATAACCGGTACTTGGCAACTGATCACCCTGCAACTGCTGAATGCGCTGTTTATCGGGGTGCTGGCGGGGATTGGTATGCTCTATTTCCAGGATTTGATGCCCGGCCAGGCCGGGGCGGCCACCACGCTGTTTACCAATACCACCCGCGTTGGCTGGATTATTGCCGGTTCGATCGCCGGGGTCGTGGCTGAAATGTGGAGTTATCACGCGGTATTTTACTTTGCGTTGGCGATGGTCCTAGGTGCGGTGCTATGCCTGTGGCGGCTGAAGGACGTTCAAGGCGCGGTATCCACCTCCAACTTGGCAAGATAGATCAGCGCCTCATCACGGCGATCGTGGCACATCTCACGGCTGGCCTGCAGGCTGCCGCAGACTTTGGGCCGCAGCGGCGAATGAAATATTCCACAACGCAGTTGCTGGTCCAGATGGATGCAACGGGTATTGGCCGGTTTGCCGTTGGGCATACCAGGGATCGGGCTGGAAATCGAAGGTGCGATACAGCAGGCACCACAGTCGGCACGGCAGTCCATCTGCGATCCTATAGGGGCTGATTATGTGGCTGAGACAATAGCAGAACGCCGCATTAAGTTATACTCATTCACAATGCTTACCAATAGTGCTAGAGTTTATTTTTCAATGGAGTGGAAAGCTTAGAACTATCAATGGAGTGAGATCATGTCAGATAAAAATTTCAACCCGAGTTGGGAAGGCTACATGGGGGATTTCCTGAAGGGTAATGTCGGGATCAACCAGCTAAAACCCCAACATGAGTTTCTTGACTCTATCGGCTTGGAGAAAGCATTAAGCGATAACACGCAATATCACGTCGTTCTCACGCTCGCTGAGGCAAAAGGTATCCTTGAAGACATCGACTCGCGCCGCCCAGGAAATCCAGGTATGGGGCGTGGTGAAGCGTTCGCTCGGGGCTTTGAGCAACACAGTACCAGTCGTGGCGATGCGTTCGCCAGAGGTATTGAACCCAAAAATGTCCTCTCTTCTGTATTTAAAGTGACAGATCCCGTTTCTACTTATGCAGGCAATATAAATGACATGCGCGGGCTATATGATGTCATCATTGAGTTCAAGAAATTAGGAATAACTGCCACGGTGTTCACAGGGGCAAATGGCGTGAACCTTATTCATATATCAGGTTATGCCGGGCTTCGGCGAACCATAACTGGCACGCGGTATGCCGCCAACCATCCGCAGATGTTAGCGATGGGTATCGGGCAGCAAGGCATTAATACAGGGATAGTTAGGGGTGTACGCTTTTGTATTCTCGTTTATTGCTGGTTTTTTTATAGTTGCAACTTTAGATAACATAGATAAGCATTATGGTATAAGCAATAAATTGATAGCTTTATTGAAGGAGAGGATGAAAGTTAAACCAAGAACACCTGAAGCAAACTTTCAACACATCCTTAATGGGTTAGGGAAGTGAGCATGAAGAATCGTTTTTGGAAAGTATTAGGTACTACAGTACTGCTAATTATATTCACTGGTGGAACTTTAATGATTTACAGTTACGCTACTTCATTGATATTAATGGAGGATGAAATAACTTTTTCAGCCTCTATATTTATGTGTTTCTTTGGTTCACCTCTGATACTCTATGCTTTATCTGGCTCTGTTTTTGTCTTTATTTTTGATAGATTGCCAAGACATAATATGATAGTTGTTAAGCATTTAACCAGGTTAGCACTGGTATCAATACTTTTTAGTTTACCGGTTTCCTTGTATGTAAACTACAAACTTAAACATGATGGCTACTTGACCTGTGACAGAATTTCTTGGATGTCGCCAACGACTTATGTGAAAGATTTATCACTTTGTCGATGAGTGGCATTTCCCGCTATACCCGCCAATTAGACAAAAAAATACATCAGGGTACGTAAAGTGACGCCCCTCACCCTAACCCTCTCCCACAGGGAGAGGGGGACTGAATGTGCTACAAATTAACGTCAGTAACTGGCCTCGGCACCGCAATAACTCCATCTCGCATAGGGGAAATTTTAATGTGCCACTGATAAACTCCAGCACCGGACTACAGCCCCCTTATTACCAGTCACCAAGCATACCGCAGACAGACTTCTGCCCCTGACCACAACGCTATTGCAGCCCCTCTCCCACAGGGAGAGGGGACTGAATGTGCTACAAATTAACGTCAGTAACTGGCCTCGGCACCGCAATAACTCCATCTCGCATAGGGCAGATTTTAATGTGCCACTGATAAACTCCAGCACCGGACTACAGCCCCCTTATTACCAGTCACCAAGCATGCAGCAGACAGACTTCTGCCCCTGACCACAACGCTATTGCAGCCCCCTCTCCCCGTGGGAGAGGGTTGGGGTGAGGGGAAAACCACCAAAATAACGCCCTAAGCGCTGAAAATTGCACCAATCCCACCAAATATCCGCTTTACATGCACACATCGCGCACGTACCATTGAGCTAGTACAAAAGAACTCAAGGCCAACGGCCAATCAGGAGCAATAATGTCCGCGGACACCATCCAGAAGCTTTCCCGCCCTTCCGTCCTCGGTGGCGCGATGATCATTGCCGGCACCGCCGTAGGTGCAGGTATGTTCTCTATCCCTATCGTAACTTCTGGCGTGTGGTTCAGCGGCTCCGTGGCGCTGCTGATTTATACCTGGTTCTGTATGCTGATCTCCGGGCTGATGATTCTGGAAGCCACCATGAATTATCCGGCGGGCGCCAGCTTCCACACCGTGGTCAAAGATCTGCTTGGCAAAGGCTGGAATACCCTTAACAGCCTGTCGATCACCTTCGTACTCTATATTCTGACCTATGCCTATATCTCGGCGGGCGGTTCGATCATCGCCCATACGCTGGAAGGCGTCTTCGGCGCCAACCAAACTCTGTCTGGATTGGTGTTTGCCATCGTCGTGGCCTTTATCGTCTGGTTATCCACCCGCGCCGTGGATCGCCTTAGCACCATTCTGATCGGCGGCATGGTGATCACCTTTGTATTGTCCGTCGGTGATATGTTCACCCACGTGCAGCCTGCCGTGTTGTTCAACCAGGGCGGCAGCGACGCCAACTACCTGCCCTATGCGCTCGCGGCATTGCCTTACCTGCTGACCTCGTTCGGCTACCACGGCAACGTACCTGGTCTGGTGAAGTATTATCAAAAAGACAGCGGTGCCGTGGTGCGCAGCCTGGTATACGGCACCTTGCTGGCGCTGGCGATCTATATCCTGTGGCAGTATGTGATCCAGGGCAATATCGCCCGTGATGCCTTCAAGCAGGTGATCGCCGAAGGGGGCAACATCGGCAGCCTGCTCAAGCAGATGGGTAACGTTTCCAGTAGCTATGCCGTAGGCCAACTGCTTAACGCCTTCTCTTATATGGCGCTGGCCAGTTCATTCCTGGGGGTGTCGCTGGGGCTGTTTGATTTTCTCGCCGACTTCTTCAAGTTCAAGGATAACCAGGCAGGCCGCACCAAATCGGCACTGGTGACCTTCGTGCCGCCAACCCTGGCCGCGTTACTGTTCCCGAACGGTTTCCTTTACGCCATCGGCTTTGCTGGCCTGGCCGCCACCATTTGGGCGGTGATCGTTCCTGCCATGATGGCACGCGCCAGCCGCCGCCGTTTCCCACAGGCCAGCTACCGTGCTCCCGGCGGCCAAGGCATGATCCTGTTCATCATCCTGTTTGGGGCGATTAACGCCGTGGCCCACGTGCTAACGCTATTAGATCTGCTGCCGGTGTTCAAATAAGCCTCAGGGGCGGCCACGGCCGCCCGTTTTCCCCACTCTTTTTGCGCGCGGCTCTTGCCTGAAAAGCACGGCGCGAGTAACTTGTCGCAACTTCCTAAAATCTATGTTGACAGGGTATTCCAATGGCAAGAGCGAACGAAATCAAGCGCGGTATGGCGATCAATTACAACGGCAAACTGCTGCTGGTAAAGGACATCGATGTCCAGAGCCCAAGCGCCCGTGGTGCCAGCACGCTGTATAAAATGCGCTTTTCCGACGTCCGTACCGGGCTGAAGGTAGAAGAGCGTTTTAAAGGCGATGATATTCTGGACACCATCAGCCTGTCTCGCCGCAAGGTAAACTTCTCCTATATTGACGGCGAAGAGTATGTGTTCATGGACGATGAAGACTACACCCCTTATATCTTCAAGAAAGATCAGATCGAAGATGAGCTGCTGTTCATCCCTGAAGCGGGCTTGCCGGGTATGCAGGTACTGACGCTGGATGGCCAGGTGCTGGCGTTGGAACTGCCGCAGACCGTGGATATGGAAATTGTTGAAACCGCTCCGGGCATCAAAGGAGCCTCTGCCAGTGCGCGTAACAAACCGGCCACCATGGCGACCGGCCTGACCATTCTGGTACCGGAGTACCTGAGCAGCGGTGATAAAATCCGCATTCATATTGCAGAACGCCGCTATATGAGCCGCGCAGACTAGTCAACGGTAGGGGCGCAACCTGAGTGCGCCCTGCTTTTACTAGAGTAATTCCGGGAAAAACCGCCGCTTTAACGCCAGCTCGACCCCACGAACCTCCGCCAAACCTTTCAACCGACCAATGGCCGAATAGCCCGGATTGGTTTTCTTCTTCAGGTCGTCCAACATCTGGTGACCATGGTCTGGTCGCATTGGGATAGGCCGCAGATCGCCCGCTTTATGACGGCGCTGTTCTTCTGCCAGGATAGCTTCAACCACCGCAACCATATCCACATCCCCTTGCAAGTGCGCCCCTTCATGGAAGGTTTTAGGGTTTTGCTCGCGGCAGGTAGCGCGCAGGTGGGTAAAGTGAATGCGATCGCCAAAGGTTTCAATCATCCGCACCAGATCGTTGTCCGCACGCACGCCGTAAGAACCGGTACACATGGTGAAGCCGTTATAGATGCTATCTACCGTCTCTTTCAGCCACTGCATATCTTCGATAGTGGAAACAATACGTGGCAAGCCGAGGATGGGGCGCGGTGGATCATCGGGATGCACTGCCAACCTGACACCCACCTCTTCCGCCACCGGCACGATAGCGCGCAGGAAGACGGCCATATTTTCGCGCAACTGCGCCTTATTGATATGATCGTACTCCGCCAGCCGGGCACGGAACTGATCGAGCGTGTATCCCTCTTCCGCCCCAGGTAACCCGGCAATGATGTTACCGGTCAGCTTGGCAATATCTGCCGTACTCATCGCCTTGAAATAGCTTTGGGCCTGGGCCTGCTCTTCGTCGGTGTAATCTTTTTCTGCCCCACGGCGGCACAGGATATGCAAATCGAAGGCCGCAAAGGCGATCTGATCAAAGCGTAAGGCCTTGGAACCGTCCGGCAGTGGGTATTCCAGATCGGTACGCGTCCAGTCGAGGATCGGCATAAAGTTGTAGCACACGGTATCAATGCCACATTCCGCCAGGTTGCGCAGCGATTGTTGATAGTTGGCGATATGACGTTGGTAGTTGCCGCTGTGGGTTTTAATTTCCTCGTGCACCGGGATACTTTCCACCACCGACCACACCAGTCCTTTTTCCGCCAACAGAGCCTGCCGCGCCTTGATCTGTTCAACCGGCCACACTTCGCCATTAGGGATATGGTGTAACGCGGTCACTACGCCGGTTGCACCTGCCTGACGCACATCGTCCAGCGAAACCGGATCGTTCGGCCCATACCAACGCCATGTTTGTTCCATTGATTTATCCTTGTAAAAGTCGCTCTGTCATCGTTGAAGCGGTATCGGTGGTGAGGTAGATCGCAAAATCAAATCAATCCTGTTATACCACATTGCAGTAGATATCATTCATCTTTAACCTTACTGATTAGCGGCGTGCTGTCAAAACAGAAACGTCGATTGATTGATCCAACTCACGATCCTGGGATATTTTGGACTGACCAATTTCATTCACCTCTCTACCGCCCTACACTGGCGGTTGTTAACAGATACGCGAGAGCCGGGCATACACCTGCGGCTAACTGGTCTGATAGCTTTATACCAGCGATCAACCGGCCCTTGCTCTCGTCATGGAGCCATTAATGAAAACTATCGCCAACTCACCGTTGCCCGCCAAGACACAACTGCCCCAGTACGATCGCCAGAGCCTGCGCAGCCGAATTGTTCACCTGGGTTTTGGGGCTTTTCACCGCGCTCACCAGGCATTGCTGACCGACAGGGTACTCAACCGTAACGGCGGCGATTGGGGGATCTGCGAGATCAGCCTGTTCGGCGGCGATAAGCTATTTCAGACCCTGCGCGATCAGGATCACCTTTACACCGTGTTAGAAAAGGGCGCGGCGGGCGATCAGGCCATCGTTGTGGGAGCCGTTCACGAAAGCGTACATCGCAAATTAGAAGGCATCGACGCCGTGCTGGAAAAGCTGGCCGAACCGCAGGTGGCGATCGTCTCCATGACCATTACGGAGAAAGGCTACTGCATCGAACCGGGTAGCGGCCAACTGGATCTGCAACACGACGCGATCAAAGCCGATTTGGCTAATCCGACCCAACCCACCACGGTGCCGGGGATCCTCGTGGAAGCACTACGCCGGCGTCGAGAGCGCCATCTACCCGCCTTTAGCGTGTTGTCCTGCGACAACATTCCAGAGAACGGCCACGTGGTACGCAATGCGGTGACCGGGCTGGCCAAAGCGCGCGATCCACAACTCGCCGAGTGGATCGCTCAACACGTCACCTTCCCCAGCACCATGGTCGATCGCATCGTTCCGGCCGCTACGCCAGAAACGCTGGATGAAATCGCCGCCGCTTTGGGTGGCATGCGTGATGAATGCGCTATTGCCTGTGAACCCTTCATTCAATGGGTGGTGGAAGATAATTTTGTCGCTGGCCGCCCACGCTGGGAGGATGCCGGTGTACAACTGGTGGATGATGTTCTGCCGTTCGAGCAAATGAAACTGCGGATGCTCAACGGCAGCCACTCCTTCCTGGCCTACCTCGGTTATCTGGCGGGTTACCAATACATTGTTGACTGCATGGCAGATGAGAATTATCGCCGCGCCGCACACCATTTGATGTTGAACGAGCAGGCTCCGACGCTGCAGGTCGCTGGCATCGATCTGGCCGCCTACGCCAAGCAGTTGATCGAACGTTACAGCAACCCGGCACTGCAACACCGCACCTGGCAGATCGCTATGGATGGCACGCAAAAGTTGCCTCAGCGCCTGCTGGAATCGATCCGCTGGCATCGGCAATATGGCGGTAGCCATGCGGGGCTCGCGCTTGGCGTCGCGGGCTGGATGCGTTATGTCGGTGGGATTGATGACGCAGGGCAACCGATTGATATCCGCGACCCGATGCTGGCCACGTTGCAGCAGGCCGTCAGTTGTTCACAGGACGGTGAACCCCGCGTGGCTGCATTGCTGGCGTTGAAAAGCGTGTTTGGCGATCAGTTGCCAACGGATAGTGCGTTTGTGGCGGAAGTAACACGGGCCTATCTGTCATTGTGCGATCGAGGAGCGCGCCAGACGGTAAAAGATTGGGTAACCACCCAGTTGAATTGATCTCTATCGGCCGCCATGCCAATCAACCAGGCATGACGGCCACTTGACTGAATGTGGATTAACGGTATTCCACCGTCATTATTCCGAGTTTTTTTTGCTGATCCAACCACTTGATTTCGCTCTTGCCGAGATTCTCTGGCAACTCTTTGCTACCGCTCTCCAGGCTCGCTAACTGGTGTTTGCTGGTGTAGTTTTTCCCGTCGCGATAGCATTGCGTTTGTGCCGTTGAGTCAGCGACTTCCACCGTGCAAGGGCCTTCGACAATGGCACCATAGAAGTGGATCACGCCTCCGGTAGCTGCATTGGCCACGCCTGCTGCCAGCCATGAAAACAACATTCCTGCGATCAAAAACAACCGTAAGCTTTTCATGGGCACCTCACTTGTTATTAAGCCAATATAAACCTGAAAAAAAGTTCTTGGATTAAACGCAAGTTAGAGAGGTTTCATCTATTTATCATTTAGTTAGATGGGGTTCCACCTCTCTGGCGGCGCATAATTTATTGCCGCAAAATACAGATTTCAAGTCGGAAAAGTCTTAATTTGATATCCAGTAACGGCCAGTTGGCAGACGGCTTACCGTACGCAATCCTGGTCAGTCGGTTGGGCAATGAAAGGTATGAAAACGAAACAAAGTACGGGGTCTGGGGATGTCATGCCGAGCCCCACTCGGCATGACAGAGGACTTAACGATAAATTACCGTCATTATTGCGAGTTTTTTCTGCTGGTCTACCCACCGCATTTCGGTGGTACCGATATTCAGCGGAAGTTCTTTACTGCTGGCATCAAAACTTGCCAGCCTTTGCGTGCCTGTGTAGTTATGCCCGTTACGATAGCATTGGGTATTCGCCGTTGAGTTGCTAACATCTACTGTACAAGGCCCTTCGACAATGGCACCCACGAAGTTGATAACGCCACCTGTGGAACCCGCATGACTTGCTGCCATCCATGAAAACAACGCTCCTGCGATCATAATTAACCGTAAGCTATTCATGGCAACCTCACTTTTGTTAAGCCACTTTAAAGATAGGTTATTTATTTAGGAATAATCGCAAGGATAGGTGGTTTTTTTTATGGCTAATCGGTGCATTAAGGTCGTGGAAACAATACGGTACGGTACAATTAACTTTGTTAATGCCACGTTTTTTATGGGAAAAGTCCTAACATTTCAGCAGAAAAAAAACGCCAAAAACAGGCGGTTTTCATGCTTATATTTGTGATCTGGCACGCCTATGTGCAAACGCGATAAAAAAGCAAATAATTGCTCACTTTCAATCAATTGAAAACATCATTAACGGGGATCTCCAAATGACAAAAACCAATCTGATCACAGGCTTTCTCGGTAGCGGGAAAACCACCACCATTCGACACCTGTTGGCCACCAAGCCGGAAAATGAGCGCTGGGCCGTGCTGGTCAACGAGTTTGGCGAGATTGGTATCGATGGCGCCCTGTTGGCCGACAGCGGTGCGGTATTGAAAGAGATCCCCGGTGGCTGCATGTGCTGCGTTAACGGGTTACCTATGCAGGTAGGGTTGAATATGTTGTTGCAACAGACCAAACCCGATCGGTTACTGATTGAACCCACTGGATTAGGTCACCCCAAGCAGATCCTGGCGCTGTTGACTCAGGAAACCTATGGCGGATGGATCGATTTGCTGGCAACGATCTGTGTGCTTGATCCCCGCCAACTTGGCGAACCTCGCTATAGCGAAAATGAAAATTTTCGCGATCAACTGGCTGCGGCCGACGTCATCATCGCCAATAAAATGGATACCTGGCAGCCGCAAGATGCTCAGGCACTGGAAGCCTGGCAAACGTTACATGGTCAGCAGCGGCCGGTCTTTTCCATTGAGCAGGGGCGCATGGATATCACGCTGTTGGATCGGCCACGCACCAATTGCACAGAATTGCCGGACGCACAGCATCATCATAGCCACGCCAAGACCCAAGGATTAGCGGCGTTGCGTTTGCCTGAAAACTCCCGCTGGCGCCGAGCCCTCAACCAAGGCCAAGGATTCACCAGCTGCGGCTGGATTTTCGATGGGGAAACCGTCTTTGATACCGTCGGTATGATGGAATGGATCAGGCTAGCTCCGGTTGAGCGGGCCAAGGCGGTCGTACGCATTGCCGAAGGCAGTTTGCTGATCAACCGCCAAGGGCAGGATCTCAGTATCGAGACGCGTCCCACCGCTCCGCTCGACAGCCGTATCGAATTGATCCACAGCGACGAGGCCAACTGGAATGCTTTGCAATCGGCCTTGTTTAATATCCGTTTAAGTTAATGCTTTTAACGTTGGCATTATTTTTTTGATTTTTTTACAGGTTAGCCATGACACGCCGCAATTTACCCTTCATCCTCATGCTCAACGTCTTGGGCATCGTGCTATTTCTTTCCTGGTATTTACCCAAGGATCACGGGTTCTGGTTCAAGATTGACTCAGCAATCTTTTTCTTCTTCAACCAACATCTGGCCAGCGATGCCTGGTTTCTGAGAATGGTGGCGATCACCAACAATCGAATATTCGACGTCATTTCGCTCATCGCCATGGGGCTACTGTACCTTTTCTTCTACCTCAAGCAGGATGCCTTTGGACGCCGCCGTCTGATCGTTACCGGCGTCGTGATGTTGTTAACGGGAGTGGTGCTCAACCAGTTTGGTCACCTGCTGCCGGTAAAACACGCCAGCCCCACCCTGACCTTTGACAATATCAACCGGGTCAGCGAACTCACCGGGATCCCAACCAAAGACGCCTCCAGCGACAGCTTCCCTGGCGATCATGGCATGATGCTGTTGATTTTCTCCTGCTTTATGCTGCGCTACTTTAACCGCACGGCATTTGCCATCGCGCTGCTGATCACCCTGGTCTTCTGCCTGCCACGCATCATGATCGGTGCACATTGGTTTACCGATATTGCCGTCGGTTCGCTGTCGGTGGTGATGGTCGGTACCAGTTGGTGGCTGATGACTCCGGCCAGCGATGTTGTGATCCACTGGTTGAACTGCAGATTACCTGGTAAGTATCGCCCAACGCAGCCATAACTTTAGATTATGATAGCCGGGAGGCCAGCGCCTCTCGGTGATTTACCTGTCGCATCTTGTTTACTCAACAACCACACCGTTAACATGCCTACCCCATTAATTAACGCCAATCCAACATAACCGCTGAACCGCGTTTTTTTATATGAAGATTTACATTATGTTACATCACAATTTCATATAAAGAATGTCGGAAAAAGGCTCGCAATCCTCACTTCATTCCGGTACTCTCGGATGCGTTTGTGCCTGGTTTGGCTTGGCTCGTTAGTAAAAATCCGAAAACTGTGCGTTCCTGCACATTTCCGATGCTAACTGATTGTCCTTCCTGCCGGTGCCAACTAGTCTCGTTCCGTTTGGTATTTTTCAGATAACGACTAGCGTCGTTAAGGACTTCAAGGGAAAACAATTACAATGGTCAAATCTCAACCTTTTCTGAGATATTTTTTGCGGGTGTTACCTGCAATTGCGGCAGCCTTGGTGCTCTCCGCCTGTAGCTCAACAAACACTTCGAAGTTAGATAGATCACAAACTGAGATGCATGCAGTTAATGACAAAAACGGTCTTTTACTGCAAGCCTCTCAGGATGAATTCGAAGCGATGGTACGTAACGTTGACGTCAAGTCAAAGATTATGGACCAGTATGCTGATTGGAAAGGCGTCCGCTATCGTTTAGGTGGTGAAAGCAAGCGCGGCATTGATTGCTCGGCGTTTGTACAACGTACCTTCCGCGAACAGTTTGGTATGGATCTGCCCCGCTCAACCTATGAGCAAGAAGATATGGGCAAGCAAATCCAACGCGCCAAACTGCGCCCAGGTGATTTAGTGCTGTTCCGCGCCGGTTCTACTGGCCGCCACGTCGGCATCTATCTGGGTAATGACAAATTCGTTCATGCCTCTACCAGCAGTGGTGTGACAATCTCCAGCCTTTCGGATAACTATTGGGATAAACGTTATCGTGAAGGCCGCCGGTTACTGGGTAAAAGTTCCAGCTAACGGCGTAGTATCTGAATCAAGTCCTGAAAACCAAACAAACGAGACGAGAACGCTGCCCCAGGGCAGCGTTTTTTTTCACTGTAACGCTGGCGCCGAACAAACCCGCATCGCTATTTTCGATTATCACTGCGCCAGAAACCACGCAACGGTTGAAAAAATAGCCTATCATCGTCAAGTGACATGCCATTTCGTCACGCGCTATTTACGCTGTGTCTAAACAGACAGCCTTAGCGCAAGCCAAGCGAATAATGACGCAGGCAGGATCGGTGGGATATATTAATCACCAATAATATAACAAGAATATTTTTATGCTGCGCTCAGGGGGCGAGTAATGGGATTGAAGGGAGCATTTGCACGCCATGCGTCCAACACACGGCGTAGCCTGACTAAAAGCTGTATTGTCGCAGTCGTTTTCTTCCTTGTTTTTACCTCTGTCACTTTATTTCTGATCGATCATCAGCGCACGCAATATCAGCATAAAATCGAAACCCGTACGCAAAAATATGCCGTTAATTATCTCGATTATCTGCAAGAAATCATGCAGCAAATCATGCCGCTTACGGGGAAATCCTGCGAACAGGCCAAGTCCGACCTGACCTATCGTGCCGCTTTTACCACCGGCGTACGCACCTTTGTGCTGGTCAAAGACGGCTTTGCCTATTGCTCTTCGGCAACCGGTAACATGATGCTGGGAATGAGCCATATCTATTCCGATATTGACTGGCATAAACCACTGGATATGGCATTACAGCAAGGCACACCGATGGTACCGGGAAAACCGGCGATTGCCGTGTGGCTGCGCCACCCCGGGCCAGGCAACACCGGCATATTAGCCACGCTGGATCTCACCCTGGCGCCCTACCTGCTGCTCAGTTCACCCGATAGAGATACTCCCGGATTTGCCATCGTGATCGGCGAGCATGCGGTAACCACCTTCGGCACTAATATGATGCCGCTGGCGCAATTACCTAAAAGCCAAGCCAGCCGGCTAGCCGTCCCGGGCTATCCACTGAGTATGATCTTCTACCATCAATCCCTGACGGCTAATGATATCCGTTTGACCGTGTTGGGCAGCCTGGTGCTCTCCCTGATGGTGGGTGCGCTGTATTACTATATGCAGATACTGCGTCAAAGCCCCGAACGCGCGCTGATGAGAGGCATCAAACACAATGAGATCTTTGTTGAATATCAACCAGTGTTCCATTCCGCAACCAACACCATCGCCGGTCTTGAGGCATTGATACGCTGGCAGCATCCCACCGAGGGGCGCATTCCACCCGATCTGTTTATCCCCTATGCCGAAAGCGAAGGGTTGATCGTGGCGTTGACCCGCCACCTGTTCCGTAGGATCGTGGCCGATATCCCGCAATTGGTGCAAGCTCTGCCACGGGGCGCCAAACTGGGCATCAATCTTGCCCCTTCTCACCTTAATGCGCCTTCGTTCCATGACGATATCACCGAACTGCTGGCTAAGTTGCCGACCGACTATTTCACCGTGGTGTTTGAAATCACCGAGCGCGGCATGGTGGAAGAACAAAACGCCTTGGAAGAGTTTGAGTGGCTGCACCGCCAGGGCGTTGAGATCGCCGTGGATGACTTTGGTACCGGCCACAGCGCCTTAATCTATCTACAACGCTTCACCCTGGATTACCTCAAGATCGACCGCGGTTTTGTCAATACCATCGGCCAGGATACGGCGACCGCTCCCGTCCTGGATGCGGTGATCTCGTTGTCTAAAAAACTGAACATGCTGACCGTGGCGGAAGGGGTAGAAACCGCCGAACAGGTGAGTTTCCTGCAAGAACGCGACGTTAATTTTATGCAGGGCTATTATTTCAGTAAGCCACTGGGTATTGAGGAGTTTGTGGCCTTTTGCCAGAATAAGGCCGTTTTTGATTATCGGGCCGCAGTTAATCCCTGATATTTAAACTTCTTTACTCAGAAAACCAGCCTGAAATGCTATGCTACCGGCTGGATTAATTGACTTATATCCGACGTATTCCAAGTCTTGGCTTGAAAGGCGACGGGTATAGATAGCAGGAGCTTACCGTAGAGATGTCCGTACGCATTTTTGCTGCCTTGGTGCTTTCGGCACTCAGCTTTAGCATGCAGGCCGAAACCCTTAATGAAAGCTACGCTTTCGCCACGCTCGGTGAGCCGAAATATTCCACCGACTTTAGCCATTTTGACTACGTGAACCCCGCTGCCCCCAAGGGCGGCGATGTTCGGCTGGCAGCCATCGGCACCTATGATAACTTCAACCGTTTCGCCTCGCGTGGCGTGCCCGGTGAAAGAACCGGGGAACTCTACGATACGCTGTTCACCAGCTCGGACGATGAGCCTTCCAGCTATTATCCTTTGATTGCTGAATCGGCTCGTTACCCGGCAGATATGCGTTGGATGGAGCTGGATATCAACCCACGCGCGCGCTTCCATGATGGTAGCCCGATCACCGCCGCCGACGTGGCCTTCACCTTCAACAAATTTATGACCGAAGGGGTGCCGCAATTCCGTTCGTCGTATAAAGGCGTCACCGTCAAGGCCATCTCCCGTCTGACTGTGCGCATAGAACTCCCCAAACCGGATAGAGATCAGCTACTCGGCCTATTAAGCCTGCCGGTGATGCCAGAAAGCTTCTGGAAAGACCATAAACTGAATGAGCCACTGACTGTTCCCCCACTAAGCAGTGGCCCTTATAAAATCAGCAGCTACCGATTGGGTCAGTACATTACCTACGAGCGCGTACGCGACTATTGGGCCGCCAATCTGCCAGTGAATCGTGGGCGCTATAACTTCGATACGCTGCGTTATGACTATTACCTGGACGATAAGGTGGCGCTGGAAGCCTTTAAGGCCGGGGCTTACGATTTCCGCGTCGAAGGTTCTCCAAAAAGCTGGGCCACTCAATATCAGGGCGGCAACTTTGCACGCAACTTCATCATCAAACAGGATGAAACCAATCAGGCGGCACAGAATGCCCGCTGGTTAGCGTTCAATATCCAGCGCCCGATTTTCGCCGATCGCCGAGTGCGGGAAGCCATTACCCTGGCCTTCGACTTCGACTGGATGAACAAGGCGCTGTATTACGATGCCTATCAGCGCGCCAACAGCTATTTCCAGAATACCGAGTACGCGGCCACCGGCTACCCAGATGCTGCGGAACTGGCCTGGCTGGCCCCGCTGAAAGGCAAAGTGCCAGCAGAAGTGTTTACCTCGATCTATCAGCCTCCAACATCCGACGGCAGCGGCAATGATCGAGCTAACCTGCTGAAAGCCAACGAGTTGCTTAAACAGGCCGGCTGGGAAGTGAAAAACCAGCAGTTGGTCAACAGCAAAACCGGTAAACCCTTTACCTTTGAGCTGATGCTACCAAGCGGTAGCAATTTCCAATATGTGCTGCCTTTCCAGCATAACCTGAAGCGGTTGGGCATCGATATGCAGATCCGCGAGATCGACATCAGCCAATTCACCCGCCGCATGCGCGAACGTGACTTTGATATGATGCCGAGGGTCTACCCCGCTATGCCGTTCCCCAACTCCAACCTGCAAATCTACTGGGCCACAGAATATCTGAATTCCAGCTACAACAGCCCTGGCGTCAGCGATCCGGCTGTCGATGCCCTGATAGAACAGATCATGAAGCATCAAGGGGATGAAAAAGCGTTACTGTCCCTTGGCCGTGCGCTGGATCGGGTGTTGACCTGGAACATGTATATGCTGCCGATGTGGTACTCCAATCACGACCGTTACGCCTATTGGGACAAATTCTCTTCGCCAGCGGTACGCCCGGCCTATTCAATCGGGTTCGACAACTGGTGGTTCGACGTCAACAAGGCGGCACGCTTGCCGGCGCAACGGCAATAAGGAGCCTCCGGTGGCCGCTTATCTGATACGCAGATTACTGCTGGTGATCCCCACGCTGTGGGCGATCATCACCATTAACTTTTTCATCGTGCAAATCGCCCCCGGTGGGCCGGTCGACCAGGCCATTGCCTCTATTGAGATGGGGCAAACCAGCGGATTTGGCGGCGGAGGCGCGGGTGAAGGCCTTGGGCACATGAAGGCTGGCGCGGGCAACGTGGCCGAAGGCCAATACCGTGGCTCACGCGGCCTGGATCCCGAAGTGATCGCCGAGATCACCAAGCGTTACGGCTTCGACAAGCCGCTCCACGAACGCTATTTCACCATGCTGTGGAACTATATGCGCCTCGATTTCGGCGAAAGCCTGTTCCGCGGTGCCTCGGTGATGCAGCTGATTGGCCAGAGTCTGCCGGTTTCCGCGACCCTGGGGCTATGGAGTACACTGATCATCTATCTGGTGTCGATCCCGCTGGGTATCCGTAAGGCCATCCACAACGGCAGCGCCTTTGACACCTGGAGCAGCACGCTGATTATCATCGGCTACGCCATTCCGGCATTCCTGTTCGCCATCCTGATGATCGTGCTATTCGCCGGTGGCAGCTATCTGGACTGGTTCCCGCTGCGCGGGCTGGTTTCCAGCAACTTCGACACGCTGCCGTGGTACGGGAAAATCACCGATTATCTGTGGCACATTACCCTGCCAGTGCTGGCAACGGTGATCGGCGGCTTTGCCGCCCTGACCATGCTGACCAAAAACTCGTTTCTTGATGAGATCCGCAAACAGTACGTGGTCACCGCCCGCGCCAAAGGGCTGGACGAGAAGAAAATCCTTTACCGCCACGTGTTCCGTAACGCCATGCTGCTGGTGATCGCCGGTTTCCCGGCCACCTTTATCAGCATGTTTTTCACCGGTTCATTGTTAATCGAAGTGATGTTCTCGCTCAACGGCCTCGGGCTGCTGGGCTACGATGCCACCCTGCAACGCGACTATCCGGTGATGTTCGGAACGCTTTACATATTTACCCTGATCGGCCTGCTGTTGAATATCGTCAGCGATATCACCTATACCCTGGTCGATCCGCGCATTGATTTCGAGGGCCGTCAATGAGCCGCTTAAGCCCTATCAATCAGGCCCGCTGGGCACGTTTTCGCAGCAACCGCCGTGGTTACTGGTCGTTGTGGATTTTTCTGGTGGCCTTTGCGCTCAGCCTGGCCGCCAACCTGATCGCCAACGACCGGCCGTTGCTGGTGCGTTATGAAGGCCGGCTGTATGTGCCCTTTATGGTCAACTATAGCGAAACGACCTTCGGTGGGGAGCTGAATACCACTACCGATTTTCAGGATCCCTTTGTTATCAAGCAGATTGAGCAACACGGCTGGGCCATCTGGGCCCCGATCCGCTTTAGCTACAACACCATCAACTTTGCCACTGAAGTGCCCTTCCCATCGCCGCCGTCACGCCAAAACCTGCTCGGCACCGACAGTAACGGCAGCGATGTGCTGGCCCGGGTGCTGTACGGTTTCCGTATCTCAATGCTGTTCGGGCTGGCGCTAACGCTGTGTTCCAGCGTGATTGGTATCTGTGCGGGAGCGACGCAGGGCTATTACGGCGGCCGATTCGATCTTTGGGGGCAACGGCTGATCGAGGTTTGGTCGGGGATGCCAACGCTGTTCCTGATCATCCTGCTGTCCAGCATCATCCAACCCAATTTCTGGTGGCTGTTGGGCATCACCATCCTGTTTGGTTGGATGAGCCTGGTGGGCGTAGTGCGTGCCGAATTCCTGCGTACCCGTAATTACGACTACATTCGTGCCGCCAGAGCGATGGGCGTGCCGGATCGCGTGATTATGTATCGCCACATGCTGCCTAACGCCATGGTGGCCACTCTGACCTTCCTGCCGTTTATTCTGTGCGGTTCGATCACCACCCTCACCTCTCTCGATTTCCTCGGTTTCGGCTTGCCGCTCGGTTCGCCTTCGTTGGGTGAGCTCCTTCTACAGGGCAAAAACAACCTGCAAGCTCCGTGGTTGGGCATTACCGCCTTCCTGGTGCTGGCAGTGTTGCTCTCACTGTTAATCTTTATCGGCGAAGCGGTGCGCGACGCCTTCGACCCAAGCAAGGCGCATTAATATGACCACTCCTCTGCTCGCTATTCAGGATCTCAGCATCGCCTTCCGCCAGGGGGGCAACTTGAATCAGGTGGTCAACGGTGTCTCGTTACAGGTGGAACAAGGGGAGACGCTGGCGTTAGTGGGTGAATCAGGCTCAGGCAAAAGCGTCACCGCCCTCTCCGTACTGCGGTTGCTGCCTTCCCCGCCGGTGGTGTATCCCGGTGGGGATATTCTGTTTAACGGCAACTCACTGTTACATGCATCGGAAGCCGAACTACGCAAAGTGCGTGGCAACCAGATCTCGATGATTTTCCAGGAGCCGATGGTGTCGCTCAACCCGCTGCACACTATCGAAAAACAACTGGCTGAAGTGCTGATGCTCCACATGGGCATGCGCCGTGATAGCGCCCGTGCCGAAATCATCCAGTGCCTCGATCGGGTGGGCATACGTAACGCCAAAGGGCGCCTGAAGGATTATCCCCATCAACTCTCCGGCGGAGAACGTCAGCGCGTGATGATCGCCATGGCGGTGCTGACCAAACCCAAGCTGTTGATTGCCGACGAGCCAACTACCGCGCTAGACGTAACCATTCAAGCGCAGATCCTGATGCTGCTGAAAGAGTTAAAGCAGGAACTGGGGATGGGATTGCTGTTTATCACCCACAACCTGAACATCGTGCGCCGGTTGGCGGATAACGTGGCGGTGATGCGCCAAGGGTTGTGCGTAGAGCAAAATAGCCGTGACGGCCTGTTTAGCGCCCCACAGCACGCCTATACCCGTCAGCTATTGGCTGCGGAAGACGTGGGCGAGCCTCTGCCGCTTCCGGCCAGCAATAAGCCTATGCCGCTGCTGAAAGTGGAACACCTGCAGGTCAGTTTCCCGATCAAACGTGGCCTGTTACGGCGTATCGTCGATCAGAACTACGCGCTGAAAGATCTGAGCTTCGAGATACAGCCTGGGGAAAGCGTGGGCCTGGTGGGCGAATCGGGTTCAGGCAAGAGCACGACGGGCCTGGCGCTGCTGCGCTTGTTGAGCTCAAAAGGTGGGATATGGTTTGATGGCCAACCACTGCATCAGTTCAATAACCAGCAGATGTTGCCTTACCGCAGCCGGATGCAGATCGTGTTCCAGGACCCTTATTCCGCGCTGAATCCACGCCTGAACGTGCTGCAAATCATCGCCGAAGGGCTGGAGATCCACCAGCAACTGACCGCAGAGCAACGCGAACAGCGGGTGATTGAGGCGTTGGAGGAAGTCGGATTGGATCCGGCTCTGCGCTATCGTTATCCCACAGAGTTTTCGGGTGGGCAGCGCCAGCGTATCGCTATTGCCCGCGCGCTGATCCTGCAGCCGCAGCTGTTGATCCTGGATGAACCGACGTCCTCGTTGGATAAATCGGTACAGGCGCAGATCCTGACGCTGCTGAAGTCACTTCAGCTTCGTCACCGGCTGGCCTATCTGTTTATCAGCCACGATTTGCAGGTGGTACGATCGTTGTGCCATCAGGTGATCGTACTGCGTCAGGGAGAAGTCGTGGAGCAGGGTGACTGCCAAACGATTTTCAACGCACCTGCTGCTGCCTATACGCAGCAGTTATTGCAGTTGGTTGATTAGCGGCATCATTCAGAAGGGGTACTGCGCGCTGAGCTGCTCGGCAATCGCCGCACCGACGTTTTTCAATCGGCACATGGCGGCACTCTCATCGCATTGGTGAACGAACAGGCAAGGCTCGCCTTCCCATTCAACGATGGAGCAATTGACCTGGATCTCTTGCAGAGACAGGTTGAGCTGCTGCATGACCCGCCAGGCTTCGCGCCCGTCATGGCTGAGCAGCTTGAGGCCGATCAGATCGTTATCTTCGTCTATGCCGCTAAGCGGTATCGGTTCAACCTTGCTGCCGGTAAAACCTGATAGCCAACGATAACTTTGCGGCAAGCGATGCACTACCGAAAGCTGGAAACTATCCACATGAAATCCCTAGTATGAAAAGATGAAACACTTTTTACATCACAGGATGACTTAGTTATAGCCGGGATCATCCGACTTTGCCGCCCACAAATGTTATTTTTAAGTAAAATTTGCAACAAACAATTAACTTCATCCTGCGCTTGCTGATATCACTCAGTTTTTCTCCACCGTAGAAGGTTCTCTCACGGCATTTTGCGACTCAGCTCGCATTTTTGCGTTATATGTAACCCTTTCCTGCAGCGATCTCAACATTTTTTTCTTGCAATGCGGTTACTTTACAATCGGTATAATTTTACATTATGCAAACATATCGCTCAAACACCCAAGGCAGGTTAAATCAATAATACTTTGATTTAAAATAAAATAAGGCCAATTAACCGCTAAGAAAACGCCCCACCAACCAGCGGGTTGCACCTCTGGCCACCTGACAAAATAATGCTGCCATATTTAACAAAAAAACTACAGTTCGTTTGACCGCCGTTTAGTTAGCCTGCATATATTTAGCAACAAACTTAAACTTGCAAGCGGGTAGATTGGGGTCTAATTGCCTTTGATCTCCCTCTCACCAAGGAGAGGGAGCTGGGCCAGAGCTGTAATCAAGTGCAGAAGTCAGTCTGTGGTTCGTTCAGTAACATCAAGGGCGGAGATCAGGTACAGGACTTAACATGTGGCTCATTCATTGGAAGAGCAAAGGTGAGCTCAGTAACGATAAAACAGCTCGATCGGTCCCCTCTCCCTGTGGGAGAGGGTTAGGGTGAGGGGCAAATCAGGCAGGGTTATTGCGCGGGCGGCTGGCATAAAAATAGAACAACACCGCAACGATGCTGCACAGCGCCATCGATGAAACCATCGGCCATGCGCTTTTGCCTGGTGCCATGGACAGTATCGCCCCGACCAGTGCGCCAATGCTGAAGCGCAACGTCCCAGCCAGCGAAGAGGCTGTTCCCGCCATATGGGGGAAATCGTCCAGGATCACCGCCATCGCGTTAGACGAGATCATGGCGATACAGCCGAGATAAACCGCCACCCCGAGCACCAGTGCCCAGAAACCCAGCCCGCTGGCGGTGACTGCCAGCAACCATACACCCATCGTCAATTGCACAAATAGACCAAGGCGGAACATTTTGACTGCCCCCAGGCGGCGCACGTTGCGGCTATTGATCAGGGTCGTCAGGAACAGAAACACGATGTTCAGCGCAAAGTAATAACCAAAATGCTGCGGTGAAACGTTATTCAGCTCGATATAGACAAACGGCCCGGCGCTGAGGAAAGAAAACATCCCGGCAAACGAGAAAGCACTGGCCAGCATATAGCTCAGCACGCGCTTGTGGCGGAACAACGAGCCGAAATTCCTCAACGTGGTGCGCAGATGGAATTTTTGCCGCCGCTCCTTGGGCAACGTCTCCTTGATAAAGAACGCCACCAGTACCGACCCCAACAGCGCCGCTGCCCCCATGGTCCAGAAGATGGCATGCCAGCTGAACCATAGCAGCAGCACGCCACCGATCATCGGAGCCAACAATGGCGCAATGGTCATCACCAGGATCACGAACGACATCATGCGTGAGAACTCGTCCTTGGTGAACATGTCACGCATCAGGGCGTTGATCACCACACTTGCCGCCGCTGCAGCCAGCCCGTGCAGGAAACGCAAGTTGATCAGTTGCTCCACCGATTGGGCCATCGCACAGGCCCCACCGGCGATAGCAAAAATCAGCGTGCCCCACAGGATCACCGGTTTGCGACCAATGCTGTCGGACATCGGCCCATAGAACAGTTGACCAACGGCAAAGCCCAGCATGTAGGCGCTGAGCGTCATCTGCACCCGGCCCGACTCCACGCCAAACTCCTGAGCGATTATCGGCATGCTGGGCAAGTACATGTCGATCGCCAACGGCATCAGCATGGACAGCAGGCCCAGAATAAAGATCAAACCGAGGTGAGAGGTCCGGTTCTGTTGCACGTTCAACGACTCCTTGGTCGGTCGCAAAAATTAATCCAGCAGGTGCGGGGCGCCTACGCTGGCAATCTCTTCTTCGGTCAGCGGGCGATATTCTCCCGGTGCCAAATCGTCATCCAACACAATGGCGCCAATACGCTCACGGTGTAATTCGATGACCCGGTTACCCACGGCTGCAAACATGCGCTTCACCTGATGGTAACGCCCTTCGCTTATGGTTAGACGCACCAGGGTATCTTCGATTTTTTCCAACTTCGCGGGCTTGGTCAGATCTTTTTCGTTATGCAGTTGCACGCCTTGCTCGAACTGCTGAGCAGTATCGGCGGCCAACGGATGTTCCAACGTCACCAGATAGGTTTTCTCACACTGGTGGCGCGGTGAGGTGATGCGGTGCGACCATTGGCCGTCATCGGTCATCAGTACCAGGCCGGTGGTATCAATATCCAGCCGCCCTGCCGCATGCAGCTTGTATGCAACGGGTTCATCCAGGAAATAGAGCACGGTTGGATGATCCGGGTCGTCGGTAGAGCACACATAACCCTGTGGCTTATTGAGCATGAAGTAACGTGGCCCGTTCAGCTGTGACAACACGTTGCCATCAAACCGCACTTCTTGTTCCGGAACCAGTTTAAGAGCCCCGCTCTTGACCACTTCACCGTCTACGGTGACACGTTTTGCACGGAGTTCACGCGCTACCAGCGCACGGCTGATACCCAACTGCTGAGATAAAAACTTGTCCAGTCGCATTGAATCTGCTTTGCCTGTCGTTGTTATGATCGCATTGATCTGGTTGCTAAATATGACGCCCCGTTGTCGCACCAGGTGCAAAAAACAGGTTCGAAGAGGATGTTCGCGTAGGGAAGCCGCTTAGTATAGCGACGGAAACGATGCCATAACAGGAGTAATTTCCATGCTTCTCGCACTGCGTAGCCGCAGAAGGCATAATAATAGAAATTTTTCCGCCGTCTGAGGAGCAAAATGTCACAATTTCAGTGGAATGTTACAGCCCACTTCAGCGAGCGGTACTAACGCATGGCTTTTACCCTACGCCCCTATCAGTTGGAAGCGGTCGACGCCACCATCAAGCATTTCCGACAGCACCCTGAACCGGCCCTGATTGTGCTGCCAACCGGCGCTGGCAAAAGCCTGGTGATCGCCGAGTTGGCAAAACGCGCCCGTGGCCGGGTGTTAGTGCTAGCCCACGTTAAAGAGCTGGTGGCGCAAAACCATAGCAAATACTGCGCTTACGGCCTGGAGGCCGACATCTTCGCCGCTGGGCTACAGCAAAAAGAGAGCAGCGGTAAGGTGGTGTTTGGCAGCGTGCAATCGGTAGCACGTAATTTGTCGCTGTTCGACGGCGCATTTTCCTTGCTGATCGTCGACGAATGCCACCGCATCAGCGACGATGACGACAGCCAATACCAACAGATTATTCAACACCTGCAAAAAACCAACCCGCAGCTGCGCCTGCTTGGCCTGACGGCCACCCCTTACCGGCTGGGAAAAGGCTGGATCTATCAATATCACTACCACGGCATCACCCGTGGCGACGGCAACAGCCTGTTTCGCGACTGCATTTATGAACTGCCGTTGCGTTATATGATTAAACACGGCTTCCTGGTGCCGCCAGAACGGCTGGATATGCCGATCGTGCAGTACGATTTCAGCCGCCTGGAGGCCAGAAGCAACGGCCTGTTCAGCGAAGTGGATCTTAACCGCGAGCTGAAACAGCAAAACCGCATCACGCCGCACATCATCAGCCAGATCGTCGAATACGCCGAAACCCGTAAAGGCGTGATGATTTTTGCCTCCACGGTGGAACATGCTCGTGAAGTGCATGGCTTGTTGCCAAGTGGGGAAGCGGCTCTGGTCAGTGCAGAAACGCCGCCAGGCGAGCGTGACGCGCTAATCGAAGCCTTTAAGCAACAGCAGTTGCGCTACCTGGTTAACGTGGCGGTGCTGACCACGGGTTTCGATGCACCGCATGTCGATCTGATCGCTATTTTGCGCCCCACCGAGTCCGTCAGCCTGTATCAGCAGATCGTCGGGCGCGGTTTACGGCTGGCCCCAGGCAAGACCGACTGCCTGATCCTGGACTACGCAGGCAATCCCCACGATTTGTTCACGCCGGAAGTCGGCGTCAGCAAACCCCACTCAGACAGCCAACCGGTGCAGGTCTTTTGCCCTGGCTGCGGTTTTGCCAACCTGTTTTGGGGCAAATGCACCGAGAACGGCGACATCCTCGAGCACTACGGCCGCCGCTGTCAGGGCTGGCTGGAAGATGATGAGGGGCATCGCGAGCAATGTGACTACCGCTTCCGTTTCAAATGCTGCCCGCACTGCGGAGCAGAGAACGATATTGCGGCACGCCGCTGCCATCAGTGCCAGGAGGTTCTGGTCGATCCGGATGATATGCTGAAAGCCGCGCTGAAACTGAAGGATGCGCTAGTCCTGCGCTGTGGCGGAATGGAACTGCAAAGCGGCAAGGACGACAAAGGGGAATGGCTGAAAGCCACCTATTATGACGAAGATGGCACCAGCACTAGCGAACGGTTCCGCCTGCAAACGCCCGCACAACGCAAAGCCTTCGAGATGCTGTTCCTGCGCCCGCACCAACGGGCACCTGGCGTCCCCTTCAGTTGGCAAAACGCGGCGGACATTCTGGCGCAGCAGGCGCTGCTGCGCCATCCAGACTTCGTCGTCGCACGCAAACGCGGCCAGTTCTGGCAGATACGTGAAAAAGTTTTTGATTATCAGGGCCGCTTTCGCCGTGCCAACGAGCTGTATTAGCCCCGTGCGGCAGGTTTTCATTGCCCAGCGAGCGGCTTTCCGTTAAAATGCCGCCCGCTTTACCTGGGTTCGCCCAGTGTGAAAGCAGGTTATCGAGCCTGTTACTGGGTCGCCTGTAGCAGGGTAAATTTTCTTTTAAGAGAAAAAACAATGTTCACTATCAACGTACAAGTACGTAAAGACCAGGGTAAGGGTGCGAGCCGCCGCCTGCGTGCAGCAAACAAATTCCCAGCTATCATCTATGGTGGCGAAGAAGCTGCGATTGCTATCGAACTAGACCATGATTCTGTAAAGAACATGGAAGTTAAACCAGAATTCTACAGCGAAGCAGTAGTTTTGGTTGTCGACGGTAAAGAAACCAAAGTTAAGGTTCAGGCTGTACAGCGTCACCCGTTCAAGCCAAAACTGGCTCACATCGACTTCGTTCGCGTTTAATCGCCACGTTATCGATTTTCGGGACGCCGAAGTGAAAAACGCCGCAATTGCGGCGTTTTTTATTGGCGGTCATTCAGCGATGCTTACTTGCCGCCCGTGCGACGTTGTAACTGATCGCGCAGATTCGGTGGCGTACCTCTGATCGTCAGGGTATCGGTGGCCGCATCCCAGAAAATGCGCTCCCCCAGCAGCATCGCATCAAAGTTCAGGCTGATACCGCCGCCGCTGCCGGCAAATTTGGTCAATTGGCGTAACGTGCCGCGATCCGCCGGGAAGCTATCTTCCAGCTCGTAGCCCTGTTCGCTGGAAAACTGCAGGAAATCCTTCTCACCCACCGGGGCTATCTCTTTTGACAGTTCCTGCAGCTCGATCTCTTCACCGGCCTGCAACTGCTCATTACAGTAGCTGTAAACCTGCTGACGTACCGTCTGGCGTTCGTGTTTGCCTAGTTGAGCATCGGCACAGTAATCATCCACCGCCTGTAACAAGCCACGGTTTTGCGCTTTGGTATCCAGCCCTTCCGACGCCGCCAGGAAATCCATAAAGAAATCGGAGACCTTGCGCCCTACCCGTCCTTTGAGGAATGTCAGATAGCGCGTCGATTGCGGGTTGGTTTCCCATTCGGTCAGATCGATACGCGCTACAATGTCCGCGTGGTTGATATCCAGATAGTGGGTAGTGCGGATATCCAACTCTTCATTGACACGCGTACTGTTGCAACTGTTCAGCACCGTAATCAACAAGTATTCTACCGCCAGATAGCGGTAATGGGCGAACAGCACCACGCCACCGTCGGCAAACGGATATTTGGCCAATTCGTCGCGCAGACGGCCGGTAGCAGCACGGCTAAATGCGAGGAAATCTTCATCACCCTTACGACAACTGCGCAACGCGTCCGCCAATTCGCTTTGCTCGTTGAACAAGCCGTAAGCCTTACTCTTGGCGCTGTAAACGCGATGCAGCTCTGCCATCATCTCTTCCACCGCCGCATTGGTGGTAAGAAGGGAATCGCGCAACACCACTTCCAGCGTCTGCTCATCGCGTTTTACCAACTGGTGCAGTGCAATCTGCTCGATATCCAGACTCATGATCAATCCTCCTGTTCTTTGAGCGCGTATTCAAGCACTGACGAAGCCGAAAGACAACGGGCATGGCAATACCTTAACGATCTTCACGCTATAAAAGAGCGGAAAATCACGGCTCTATACGGTAAGATATGGGACTTTGTCGAGCTTTGAGCACAATCTTTATGCCACAATCATCTCGTTACAGTGACGAACACGTTGAACAACTGCTCTCTGAGCTGGTCAACGTTCTGGAAAAACACCATACTCCCACCGACCTCTCTTTGATGGTGCTGGGCAACATGGTAACCAATTTGATCAACACCAGTATTGCTCCCGCACAGCGGAAGACACTGGCCAGATCGTTTGCTGAAGCCCTGCAGGCTTCTATCCGTGAAGATAAAGCGCATTAATAATTACTTATGGTGACAAACCGTCAGCGTTATCGTGAAAAAGTCTCCCAGATGATTAGCTGGGGGCACTGGTTCGCCTTATTTAACATTCTGCTCAGTATCGGGTTGGGCAGCCGCTACCTGTTTGTTACCGACTGGCCGTCCTCACTGCTGGGGCGAGTCTATGCGTTGGTCAGCCTGATTGGGCAGTTCAGCTTTATTGTCTTTGCCGCCTACCTGCTGATCATCTTCCCGCTCACCTTTGTGGTGATGTCGCAGCGCCTGCTGCGATTTATTTCCGCGACGTTGGCCACCACTGGGCTGACGTTGCTGCTGGTCGACAGCGAAGTCTTTACCCACTTCCACCTGCACCTTAATCCGGTGGTGTGGGAGTTGGTCATCAACCCGGACCAAAGTGAGCTGGCGCGCGACTGGCAGTTGGTGTTTATCGCCGTACCGGTGATATTCCTGGTCGAAATGTTGTTTGCGACCTGGAGCTGGCAGAAACTGCGCAGCCTGAACCGGCGCAACTTCGGTAAACCGCTGGCGGTGCTGTTCATCTGTTCGTTCTTTGCTTCGCACCTGATTTATATCTGGGCGGATGCCAATTTCTATCGGCCGATCACCATGCAGCGCGCCAACCTGCCACTCTCTTACCCAATGACTGCGCGTAAGTTCCTGGAAAAACACGGCCTGCTCGATCAGCAAGAATATGAGCGCCGCCTGATGCAACAGGGCAATCCAGAAGCGGCGGCCGTTGAATACCCGCTCAATAGCCTGAACTACAGCGATAAAGGCAGCGGCTACAACCTGCTGATGATCGTGGTGAACGGCGTGCGTACCCAGGATTTGGCGCAAGACATGCCGGGCCTAAGCCGCTTTGCCCAGGAAAACATCCGCTTCAGTGACCATTACAGCTCCGGTAACCATGCGGACACCGGCCTGTTTGGCCTGTTCTACGGTATTTCACCTACCTATCTGGATGGCATTCTGGCCGGGCGCAAACCGGCCGCGTTGATTAGCGCACTGAGCGATCAAGGCTATCAGTTCGGCCTGTTCTCTTCAGATGGTTTCAACGCCACGCTTTACCGCCAGGCGCTCTTGACCGATTTCTCGCTCCCGCCGGAACCGTTCGTGCAGAGCGATGCTGCCACCACGCATCAATGGCAGAGCTGGTTAGCCACTCAGAGCGGAAATAGCCCTTGGTTCTCCTATATCAATTTCAGCGGTGCAAAGTTCCCCGAAGGTGACAATAAGCTCTCGCCGGAAGCCTTTACCCAACTCTATCGTACAGGCGCGAAAGACGTCGATGCACAGATTGAGCAGGTGCTGGCAACGCTGAAAGAAAAAGGCCTGCTGGATAAAACCGTGGTGGTGATCACCGCCGAGCACGGCATAGAGTTCAACGATACCGGCAAAGGCAACTGGGGAGCGGGCAGCAGCTTTAACCGCAGTCAGTTGCAGGTTCCGTTGGTTATTCACTGGCCAGGCACGCCAGCACAAACCATCAATAAGCTGACCAATCATAACGATGTGATGCGTACGCTGATGCAACGTCTGCTGCATGTGAAAACACCGGCTAACGACTACTCTCAGGGCGAAGACCTGTTTGCCGCACAGCGAAAAAACAATTGGCTCGCCACCGGTGACGGCAGCCAGTTGGTGATCACCACGCCAACACAGACGCTGACATTGGATGGCAATGGCAACTACCGTGCCTACGATCAAGACGATAACGAGATCAAAGACGAGAAACCCCAGCTAGCGCTGCTGTTACAGGTGCTGACCGATGTAAAACGCTTTATCGCCAACTAACTGCTTAAATCTAGAGCAATCGGTGAGGTAGCTGCTTGAATTTACATCTGAAAACGGTAGTATAGGGTTCTGCGTCGGCATGTAGCGCAGCCTGGTAGCGCACCGTCATGGGGTGTCGGGGGTCGGAGGTTCGAATCCTCTCATGCCGACCAACTATTTATAAAAAAACCAACCAGTTACGGTTGGTTTTTTTATGCCTGGAATTTGGCAATGGTAAAACGATGGTAAAATTGCCGGCGAAATGAGTGATTCAGCTCAATACGCCTATAGAATACTGAGCCTCTTTTACCTAGTCTGCTTATCCTATGTTTCAACAGCACTTTTCAACCTTCCGAGTTTAACCGTGCCAGCTCAACGTTATCCTGACCAGGAAAGGCGCTGCCCCTTCCTATGTTCCAACCCTATTGCGAACATTACGGAGCCGGTACGGGGCAGCATTGATTATGTTGTGGCGGCTTTGGGGATTTCAACTGCCGCCATGGCCCTTGCTGCTTGAAGTAGCTAATGAGCGCTTTATAAACTCAATCTTCGCCGTTTGCCGCCTGAGCTCCAAGATGCGTAATACGTTGAAAACGTCTGCTTTGTCGATACCTTCCTCTAAAAGCATATTGAAATCATAGAGAAACAGTGTAACTTCCTCTTTGCTAATCTCTGGCCGCATTCCGTTATCTCCTTTATGTTACCTAAATGGCTACAATGCATTAACAATCGAGGTGTAACCGGGATTTCTGCCGGGGCTGCTATCACTCCTTGGTTTCTTCGATCGGCGCAGATTAGAGCGGGTTTGCGCCGTATGACCGCACAAAGTTTTCGTTTCCCCTATAACCGAATAACCCGCACTAGGCGGGCTTGTCTGAAGTATTTATGCCGCTCTAACCAACTGAGCTAAATGGCCGGTGGTTTTATCACTCAGTCGCCCAAGGCCTGAATTCCAGTACAGCATTTTTAAAAACACTATAAACAACTTGTGATGGGGGTTTGGGAAAGGTGGTATTTGCTGTTGCCTTTATAGCTGCACGACAAAGTGCAGCATCACCATCTACAGCCTGGACATCCAGAAGCATACCATCCGGAGCTAACATGATTCTTAAATTGCATTGTTTACCAGCGTATGAATTGGCATCGTAAAAATTGCGTTGAATAGCGTATCGAACCTGCTCGGCATACTTTTCAACCCCCACCCCAGGTGCATTAGGAGTGCCGCCGTTGAGGGGAGTAAAAAGATCATCAACACTGTTTCCGGATGGCCTGGTTTTAGCCACAGAATCTGTTTTCACACACCCCGACAATAACGATGTGGCAATGACTAAAAGCAATGTCGGCAAGCCAATTTGAAATCCTATCCAAACCCTCTTCACGCTTTGTTCCTTATGGAATATCCACAGCAAAGAATAATAAACTAGCAAAAGAATTCAGAAGATTAGAGCGGTTTCTTACGCTCACGCAAAAAATGTTAATAAAAATGACAAAACCCCGCCGAAGCGAGGTTTTTTGATTAAATAAGCTACTGACTAGCAACAGGCCATACCAATGTGTCATTTCAGGCCGTTCGCCAGATTGTGTCTCTCAATGGAGAACGGTGCCATTGTGACTGTTCACAAGCACAACACTAATCAGAGACCACCAGCGATTAATAAGCCCACGAGTTTCAACTCTGCGGGCAGGCGACCATATAGAGATCGTGGACGGGCATACTCGCATCAAAACCACGCACTCTCTCTGGATCATCAATAGCCGGGTCAGCAAGCTGCTTGGCTACGTCGTCTACACTGACATCTTCAACATAAAAAGTCGCATCAGTCATTTTATTGCAGTTAAAGTAAGTCCCCATTAATACCATTTTCCCAGGGGTCGTATAGCTCTCCTGTTTATTGACCAGTGCAACAACACCATCCGCTCGTTTAGCGACGACAGCATAGCTTTCCTCAGAACGGTCAAAAACATAGGCATCATTTTCTGGATAAGTCGACCATATAGCAGACTTTTCAGCAAACAACTCTGCCAAATTAATCGCTGGCTTTAGTGCCCTTTTGTTCTCAGCATCTTGGGCAACTGCCGAAGTCACCACGCCGATGGTGCCAACCGACAGCATACCTAAAAAGAGTAGCGTTTTTTTCATGGTATTAATTCCGTTTTGAAAAAGTTTTAAATATAACAGCTTAAATAATAATCTTATGACATGTAAAAGAAGTATTGCACAGCCGATCATCTTTGCACTCAATTATGATGAGTGCATTCAAACGGACGCGCAAAGATCAATATGCATGATAAAAACCAACGGTTCATACCTTGACAATTAGTGTATAACGGCAATAGCAAGCTGCCACAGCCCACTCGGTTGCGCTGACGTACAACGCGCCATGCCGTGCCTGACGCACAAGTAACTAAAAATCAAACACCTATGTGCTCGATTTTGATGGACGGTGCACTTCACGCCCCTCTTCGGAGATAACCCACCGTCGCTAACAGGCAAAGCGAATAGCCAAATAGCTCACAACCCTCCTCCACCATATTCTTCACCACGCGGTTATACCCATCGAGCATCAGCTCATGCCATAGCAGTTGCATACCAAACAGACGTGAAAATACTAATATGCATAACAACCCGGAAAACATCATGCCGTAACTTGGGTGACTGAAGAAATGTGCTAGTCCACGTAGCGTAGCGGGCAGCTCTTTGAGTGCATAAAGCACACAGATCAGCGTTACGGCTAAGGCAAACCACACCCAGGCACCATGCCTCAGCATATCGAACACAAAGTCCATCTCGCGGATCAGCATACATAGGAAGAAGCCACCAATTAATACCCTGGCATACCGATGCTCCGCCTGACGATAAGCGGAGATAAAGAAGCTGAGGGCTATCGCCACCAGTATGATCTCTTGGGTTACCTCGGTGAGCGACGTCTCGGAGACAAAGTTATGCAGCCAATGCACGTCAATGAAGATAAGGCCCATCAAGAAGGTCAAGAAGATACCTGAGAGAAAGAAGACACACAACTTTCTAATAATTATGGATAAATTTTGCTGCATATTAAGAATGATTATCAATTTCAAGGTGACTCTATACTATTAATCTCAGCCACGGATACCGTGGCAAATAGTGCGTAATAGCTATATCGGCAGCTTTAGAGCACGCTTCCCTCAACGTTGGCCACGATAAAATTTTCGCCTCCCCCTCTTGCACTCACCCAGTCCCTTCGGTCAAAATAACTGTATACATAAACAGTAACGTTAGGGTTGGGCTATGTTCGTTGAATTGGTGTTTGATAAGCGTAATGTCGCAGGGATCCCCGGTGCCGATGAAATCATCAAGGCTGAGCTGACAAAACGGGTGCATCGTATCTTCCCGGATGCAGAGGTGAAGGTAAAACCCATGCAGGCCAACGGCCTTAACTCGGACGCCAGCAAAAGTGATCGCGAGAAGTTAAACCGTATGCTGGAAGAGATGTTCGAAGAGTCTGACCAATGGCTGGCCACTGATATTTAAAGGCCCCAAGGGCGCGGTCACTGGCTGCGCCGCATCATGGATGCCTAAAGACAAAAAACCCCAGCATTTCTGCTGAGGTCTTTTATATGGTGCCGGCTACCGGAATCGAACTGGTGACCTACTGATTACAAGTCAGTTGCTCTACCTACTGAGCTAAGCCGGCGAAATCTGTCGGAAGGGGTACTGTTTCCGTGGAGCGCAATATAATACAGCCAGACTGGAACAATCAAGCGTAATCAACAGATTATTTATCTTGTCGATTAAAAAACGGCTTATATGCCGAATTTCTCACCAATGGCCCGTTCTTCGCGACTTAGTGTCTGATTAATATAGTCCACAAACAGCTCCAAAGCCGTGCTCCGCTGCCGCCCCAGTGGTAATTGTAGTTGCAAGGTCCGCGGGCTTTGCTGCTCGACTGCAAAAGGTTTCAGGATCAATCCTTGCGGCTGCAACAACGGCATCGCGGTAAACTGACTACAGATGGTCACCGCCATCGGGGAACCCTGTAAAAAATAGTACAGCGTGGAGAAGTTATCACAGGTTAGCACTGGTTCAATGAAGGTGCCATTCATCTGACAAGAGATATCAAACAGCTGATGTACCGTGGAGCCTGGCTCTGGCAGACACACCGGATACTGGCAGAGATCCGCCAGAACCACCTGCCTGTCGGCTAATGGATGATCCTTTCTCATCAACAACAAGACCGGGGCGGGCCACGAAGCCGCTACCTCAACGCCCCGCTCTGGGTGCAAACTAAACTGCAGCACCATGTCACACTCGCCATTGCGTACCAGCCGCGCCAACGTTTTAGTATCTGCCACTGTCAGCACGAAGCTGACAGCCGGGTATTCTGCACGAAAACGCGCCATCAGTTGTGGCATCAGCATAAAGGCCACTCCATTACTACAGGCCACGCGTAGCGCAGTACGCCGTTCGGCTTTCAACCCTTTGATTTCTGCCACCGCCTGCTCAATATTCAACAGGCTTTTACGAATATGGTTTTCAAAAATCTGCCCGGCCTCGGTCAGCACCATCCCCCGCGCGTGGCGTTCGAACAATGGCGTGCCAACCTGTACCTCCAGGCGCTGGATCTGCCTGCTGATCGCCGATACCGCCACAAACAGCTGTTCACTGGCCGCACTGAGTGAACCACAGTTGGCGACTACCAGAAAAAAGCGAACCTCGCTACTCAACATGCCGTCCCTCTCCATGGTGCAAAGCTTGCCAACGAGCAAACGACCGTTGCCTTTAAAGCAAAGCTTGTTTGTTAAATGGATAATTGTGGCAAACCCCAATTTTAGCTTAGATAACAAACACAACAAGTAAAACAACGCAACGCAAACACAACGGGGAAATAATCATGACGGGTGAACAGGCCGTCGCTTTGGCGACAGCGTATTTTGACAGTGGCGAATTCCGCCGCATATTGGCGCGGCGCATCGCGCTGGCCACCGAAAGCCAGCGGCATGACGACGATGCCGGCATTTTGCTCTATCTCGAACAGGAAATCATGCCGCCGTTACGGGCACTGGGTTTTGAGTTGCAACTGTTCGATAACCCGGAAGCGGTCAACCGCCCGTTTCTGATCGCCGTACGCATTGAAGATCCTGCATTACCCACCCTGCTGAGCTATGGCCACGGCGATGTGGTTTTCGGCGACGACGAAAACTGGCGCGCAGGCCTTTCGCCTTGGGAGTTGAGTGAAGAAGGCGACCGTTGGTACGGCCGTGGCAGCGCGGATAACAAAGGGCAGCACAGTATTAACCTGGCGGCGCTGGAGCAGGTTTTCCATGCACGCGGGGGTAAACTAGGGTTCAACTGCAAGCTGATTGTTGAAATGGGCGAAGAGATCAGTTCCCCTGGGCTAGCGGCCATTTGCCAGCAACAACGCGAATTGCTGCAAGCCGATCTGTTTATCGCCTCCGATGGCCCACGGCTGAATGCCACACAGCCCACGTTGTTCCTTGGCTCACGCGGCTGCATCAATTTCCGCCTCAGCATCCACGCCAGGGATAACGCCTATCACTCTGGCAACTGGGGTGGATTACTCAGCAATCCCGGAACACAACTGGCTAATGCCATCGCCTCTCTGGTTAATCAACACGGTCAGTTACAGGTTGCAGCGCTGAAACCCGCCCCTCTGGATGACAACCTACGCGCCATTTTGCGCGATCTCAGCGTTGGCGGCCAAGCTGGCGATCCGGCGATCGATGAGAGCTGGGGTGAAGCTGGCCTAACCCCAAGCGAGCGCCTGTATGGTTGGAACACGCTTGAAGTGCTGGCCTATCAAACGGGCAACCCGGCTCGGCCAATGAACGCCATTCCCGGCAGCGCCACGGCAGTATGCCAACTGCGCTTTGTGGTCGGTACCGACTGGAAAAATCTGGTCAACCATATCCAGCAGCATCTGCAATTACACGGCTTTGGCTATGTGGAGGTGGAATGGCTGCACGGCTCACCGGCCACCAGGCTCAATCCACAAGATCCACTCGTTCCCTGGGCACTTGAGATCCTGCAACAAACCAGCGGCAAAAAACCCGCATTACTCCCCAACCTGGGCGGATCGCTGCCTAATGATGTGTTTGCCGATACGTTGGGATTGCCCACGCTGTGGATCCCCCACTCCTATCCAGCCTGCGGTCAACACGGGGTTAATGAGCATATGTTGAAATCCATCGCTCGTGAAGGATTGCAGATCATGACTCGCCTGTTCTGGGAGTTGGGCGAAAATGGCAGCACGATCCTGGCACAACGCCGGGCAGGAGAGTCCTCATGAGCGCGATAGCCCAACAGGAGAGCGTAGCGGCCAAGCCCAATTTGTATAAAACGCTGTTTGCCACCTGCATCGGCAACGCGTTGGAATGGTTCGATATCGCGGTTTATGGCTTTTTCGCCAGCTATATCGCCCACGCCTTTTTCCCTACGGAGGATCCGGCCGTTTCATTGTTGCTGACTTTCGGCAGCTTTGGTGTCTCATTCCTGATCCGCCCACTGGGTGCTGTGGTGCTCGGAGCCTACGCCGATCGGGTTGGCCGCAAGAAGGCACTTTTGATGTCCATCAGCCTGATGCTGCTTGGCGGTGCGATCATCACCTTTATGCCTTCTTATGCCACCATTGGGCTGGCGGCTCCGCTGATGATCCTGATTGCCCGACTGATTCAGGGTTTTTCCGCCGGTGGGGAGTTTGGCAGTTCAACCGCCTTTCTGGTCGAACACTTCCCGGAGCGCAAGGCGTTTATCGCCAGTTGGCAGTTTGCCACGCAAGGCGCCAGTACGCTGATGGCTTCCGCCTTCGGGTTAGGTATGACCCACTGGCTGACAGAAAGCCAAATCCAGGACTGGGGCTGGCGTATTCCCTTTGCTTTTGGGTTACTGATCGGCCCGGTGGGGCTCTATATCCGCCGCCATGTACATGAGCCAGCCAGCTTCGTACAGCAGCAGAAACCCGAAGCACCGTTAAAGATGCTGGTCGGTAATCAAAAAAATCTGCTGTTGTTGGCCATTGGACTGATGGTGATTTCCACCGCCATCAACTACATGTTGAATTATGTACCCACCTATGCCACCAAAAACCTGAACCTGTCCGGTTCCGCCGCCTTTAGTGCGACCCTGTTAGCCGGTGTGATTTTAACGGTAGTCACCCCGATAATGGGATTATGGGCGGAAAAAGTCGGCCGCCTGCCGTTAATGTGGGGTTCGCTGATCCTGCTGCTGCTGACTATTTACCCGGCATTCCTGCTGGTGGTGAACCATACTTCGCCAATGATGCTGATGTTGATGGTTGGCTGGCTGGCCTTGCTGAAGTCCATCTACTTCTCGACGGTGCCTTCGGTGATGGCCGATTTGTTCCCGATGGCAACACGGGCCAGCGGGATGGCAATCAGCTACAACGTGGCGGTGACGGTATTTGGTGGCTTTGCGCCGCTGATCTGCACCCTGCTGATCACCGCAACCGGGACCAGCCTGGCACCAAGCTATTATCTGATGATGATGGCTCTGCTGAGCGGCTGGGCACTGTTAGGTAGCAGAAAGCATTTGCGTTCGGCCTGATAACCCCCCCAGGCTAATCCTATTTACCCCCTTGAAGAGATCCTCAAGGGGGTAAATAGCTCTTCGTCAATTAGCAACCATTGGCACACTGAGGCTCAGGATTGTTGAACAGGATACGAACCAGCAAAGCCCTCGGTTCGCGCAATGGATCATTGCCGATAGCTAACACTCGACCATCATGGGTCGCGGTATATTCCCGAATGATATCGCCAAAAGCATTACGCTGAACGGCTACTTTCTGCCCTTTGACCACCGAATCGCCGACGTTAACCAGAATCTCGGTAAATCCACCAACCTCAGCTCGGATCGAGCTCATTTCATTACCGATAAAGGTTTTTTGCTCTTTAGCCGTTGCCCCTAATGTTCCGGCTGTCATGCCTTGTTGAACCATCAGGTTACGCACCCCTGTCAAGCTACGCGCGATAAGTTCAGGTTGATAAAGCTTGGGCTTGCCAATTTCGAGAGTAATAGCAGGGATCTTGTTTTCAACGAAGGTGGTTTCGACAGAGCCTTTCTCACCAGGATCGGCTTTAATCTGGTCCGCCGGGAACAATTCAGCCATTTGCTTCACCTGCGGGTTACGGTAATCCGCATAGATGAACAAGGGATATTCGGTACCCCGGCTCTGCGTGTGCATATCAACGAACAGGGTGGCATTGCCCGCCCACAAATTATTCCATAACAGCCAAGCCTGCTGTTCGGCGGCGTTACCTTTTTCCTTGCCCGGCCAGACCCGGTTGAAATCGACCATATCCCCCCCATCATTGGCCAACTGCCAGTTTCGGTTATTGGCCAACATGCCAGAAGGATTCGCGCCCACGGCACCGATCACACTGCCTTTCAACTCTGCGGGATCCAGCTTTTCAAATACCTGCTGTATCACCCGGGTGCCATTTAGTTCATCACCATGGACCGCCGCTTGTAGACCCAGCTTAGGACCAGGTTGTGCGCCTTTGGCCACCATAACGGGAACATACCAGTGTTGACCGATCCCATTGCTGGTCCCCTGGAACATGAAGCGATAAACCTTTCCTGCCTCCAGATCGTCTACATCCAACTTGCTGATAACCGGATTACCCTCAATTTTATCTCCGGTATAAACCGTTGCCGCCTGAGCATTAAGCATCCCCGTAAGCAACACCGCCAACATCGTAACCTTATGCATAATTATTCCCTTTAGTATCAGTAAGTAACACATAAAAAATTTTTAATCATTGGTCAACCGACTAGCAAAAGCCGTACTTCAGGAACAAGACTGGGTGCGCTTACCAGTGCCTCTAATCAAGGCATAGGCGCTTAAAAGCTCCAGGGTAAAAACATATTGGCCGCGCCCGACACGGCGAGCCATGGACCAAAGGCTAACGGTTGATTAAGGTCTTGTTTTGCCAACCCTCGCTGTATCAACGTAACCAGCAGACCACTGGCCGCTGCAACCAAAATCACCTGTGGCAACGCTTGCCAACCTAACCAGGCCCCTAACGCCGCAAGTAATTTAAAATCACCATAGCCGAGAGCCTCTTTACCGGTTGCCAGCTTGAATAGCCAGAACACGCTCCATAGGCAGACATAACCTGCCACTGCGCCAATCGTCGCCTGTTCCAACGAGGCAAAATGCCCCTGAATATTGAATAAAAGTCCGATCCACAGCAGTGGCAACGTCAGCACATCTGGCAAGAGTTGTGTCTGATGGTCAATAACTGCCAGCGTCAGCAAAAAAGAGAGCAATATCCAAGCCCCCAGCAAGGGGAAACCTAGCGGGAATATAAGCGCCGTCAGCACAAACATCATAGCCGTTGCCACTTCAACCAGCAGGTAGCGCCTTGGGATCCGCTCACCACAGCAACGAGCCTTCCCCTTTAACAACAGAAAACTCAGCAGGGGTATATTGTCCCTGGCCGCAATAGGATGCTGACAATGCGGGCAACAGGAATGCGGTAATAGCAGATCAAAGCGCGGTATGGATTCAGGTAAGGGCAGCGCCAGTTGCACGAGCGCCTCGCGCTGCCATTGCTTCTCCAGCATCACCGGTAATCGATAAATCACCACGTTCAGAAAGCTACCCACTATGGCCCCAAACATCCCCACGACACCCAGCCAGAGAAGGGGAAATGCAACAGTAAAATCCAGTAATAAACTCAAAAAACCTCCCCGCAGTCAGGCAAATACCTACCCAACCTTTTAAGACAGCCAGTCCGTTTTAAAGCAACCGCCCCTGAACCTGCCAGGCTATCTGCCCCTGATCGTTAGCCCTGCCTAACTGATTTATCAGTGGCCCCATCGCCTCCGGTAATACCGGCCCTCGGCGCACCTGACCGTTGAACTGATAGCGCCCGTCAAATCCGACGGTGCCACGCCCCGTCAGGCTCAGATGAGAGGAGTCTTGTTTCAACACCAACACCAGAGCCCCTTTTCCATCACAGCTCAATTGGCCTTGCACGTTTGCCAGCTCCAACGCCCCCAACGGAGTCGCCAACTGTGCGTGCTGCCAGTTGACGACACCACCGCCAAGACTCCGGCAACCAGCGGAACTGAACTCTCCTTGTTGCAACCGCAGTTGCAGCTCTCCCTGGGCGGTGATCGGCAAAGGCAACGACAGCTGTTGGCGCACAACATCTGCAGGAACAGAGAGTTGCCACTCATGCAGTTGAAGATCCAGCCAACCACGCAGGATTCCGGCTCCCTGCAAGCCTTGCGGGTCCCTTAGCTCAATCTCTAAGGCCGGCATCCAAGAGGAGAAAGTGAACTGCCAGTTCAGTTTCGCCAGCATAATGTTACGCCAGCTTAACTGGTGCAAACTGCCCTGCCACACGGAGCCAGAAAAGCCACCGACCTTCATATCTGCGGGTATAAAAACTTGTAATACCCGTGCCGGCGCGTGGCCTCCCAGCAATAGGAGATAACAAGCCAACAAAAGCACGGCCTTTTTGGCTTTAGCGCCCATCGCTGCGCTCCAGCATCAGTTTGTTTACCGTCACCCATCCTGGTTTATCGGGACGCATCGCCACCTCAAGCGCCACAATGCGAACGCTATAGCGCTTTTCCAACTGTGTGAGCCAAAGCATCAAGGCATTAAAATCGCCAGGTTCCAGCGTGACCGCCAGCCGCTCTCCCTGAGGCTGCATGCGGGTAATGTTCATGTTTTGAGCTGCAGCGCTCTGTGCCACCCTGGCCGACAAGCTTAGGGAGGTCTCCTCTATGGGTTGTGCCCCCTGTAGGCGCAAGCGCGGAGCCTGTTGCAACATCCATTCCACCGTGTTTTTTTCACGGGCGATAGTACGCTGCCATTGGCTAGCCTGTTGTTGCCAGGGCAGCCATAGTGCGTAGTAGCACAAGCTCACGATAACCAATACACCACAGCCCAGAACCAAACCTCGTTCCCGAAGGCTGAGCTGTAGCCAGCGGTGCTTGAGTTCATTCATCCTTTATCCCCAGAGTCAGTCGGCCCTCTACCCCAGTTGGATTCTGCTTGATTTCGCCCGGTTGCACTTGGTAACGCTGCCCGGCAGCAACCTGAAACTGTTCCAACGCCTGAAAAGAGGCCGCCTGTACATCGACCTTCAGCTCTTTACGGCCAGCGTCATAAGACAGCGCCTGGAACCGGATTGCCGAGTTCTCCGCCATCAGCTGTTGCAATTGGCGCATCTGTGCGACCACACCGGCTTGCTCGATAGGCTGTAATTGCTGCAAGTGCTGCTGCATCTGCACGCGCGGATTAACCACCTTTTTATCAGCCGGAAACAGCTGTTGGTAGACCCGCACACTTTCCTGCCGCCAATGTTCAGCCTGTTGCCAAAGCCGGTAATGAGATAGCCCGGCGCTCACACACAACAGCAGTAAATACACTGTTAATGCCATCATCACGGTTCGCCAGGGGCGTAATCGAGCACGCCAGGGGCTCGAGCGGATGAATTCGCCCTGGCGCAGATCGGCTCCGCTATCGTGCACGCCTTCTGCAGCCAACTGCAGTAAATGCCGCGGTGGTTGAACACGCCATTCCGGAGGGCTAGTAGTGGATGCTGGTGGTGCAGAGTAGCTTTCAATGACCGGCGGTGCCCACACGGCCAAAAACGCCGATAGCCAGGAGGATTCAACAATCATCCCGGCATGCTTTTCCCGGCGAAACAACCATTGATCATTGAGATTGACCGCACTCCAACCGTCGGCGGCCAAGGGTAACGCCAGCACATCTGGCAACATTGCCTGCACCTGCCCCCCTAGACGTTCACAACGGGCTATCCACTGATGCATAAGGCTTTTATCAACTACCGCAACGTCACACTCATCACCACGTTGCTGCAAAATGGCAAAATGCAGCCGTTCAACCTCCGTTGCCAATTGCTCCTCCAGCATAAACGGCAGCACTTGCAAACGCTGACGCCTGGCACGACGAGGCAGCGTCACACGATGGAAAACCAACTCGCTCGCAGGCACCAATACCCAGGCAGGGTATCTGGCAAGCAGGCTCACCAATTGCTCATCGTTCTCCCCCATAGCCAAACTACCTTGCTGATGACCGTCTGCTGAAGCGAAATACCACAGCACTGGCTGTGCTTCATCGCTGGGTAAGCGCAGTATCAACCTGGCTTGCTCACGGGGCTTTCTGTTAGGCATCAAGGCTCCACCATCATGCTTAATCCATATTGCCGCTGTACCACCTGAAAACTGTTACCGGCCTTGCGCAACAGGCTGCGCTGGCTATAGTGAGTCTCCCCCATCAGCACGGTGAAACGGGCTAAAAACAGCTCACTCTTTATCGTCAGCAGCGATCTGACCGTTGAGGTGTCGATGTCCTTAAGGGCAACCTGTGCCAAAAATGCCGTCGTACTGCTCCACCCTTCACGTGGACGCTGTTGTAACAATCGAGTCGCCATGGCTGAATCAAGCTCCTTGAGAAATAGCGCCGCCAGTAATGGCCCTTGAGACTCACTCAGGGTATTAACGTTTACCAACAGCGTCTGTGTTGGCAGCGCACAAACGTAAGGTAAAAGACGCCGATAAAGGCTGGCATCAACCCCAGAGACGGTCCGCAACTCGCTGACATCCTGCATGGGTTGATTGGCAGGCAAGTAAGCCACCGCCTGGGCCATATAGACCTCATCTTCAGCGCCATCAATGCCTGGCTCGCTGTCACTGTCTATCCAGTCACGCAGTGCCGCGGCTATCTGCGTCGCACGCAGGGGGTCTTCCCCCAGGTTGATTAGCAGCTGTCTAAAAACCTGGGTAGGGTAAGGCAATATCGGCTGCATACCTTCAGTAGCAGCCCCTTGGTTAATGGCATTGAGATTAAAGCAGGCCTGGCCATCAACAATCTGCCCAAACACCTCCCCGCCTTCAACGGGAAAACGGCGCTGCTCTTGCGCCCAGTTTTGCGCCAAATGTGTTTTATTAGGTGAGTCCAGCGCATCTCGTTGCAAAATTTTCACCGCCAGTGCTTCTGCCGAGCGGGCATACCATTTTGCCTGCTGGCGATCCAAATGAGCAGCGGTACGCAGATAAGTGCGCCCGTTTCGCTCGGCAATGGTCGCAGCAATCGTCACCATCAGCGCCAGGATCAGCAACACCACCAGCAGGGCAACGCCCTTTTGCCGCGCCCTCATTCTTGCCCCACCGCCGTGATCAAAAACAGCCGGGTCAATTCACCCACGCCAGCAACCACTAATGTCACCTCAATCCCCTGCGGCAAAACCGACGCGTTGTTCCAACTCTCCCGCCACGTACCCTCAGCAAAAAAACGCAGGCGAAAGACACTGACCTCATCGAGCAAAACCTTGACCACCGGCTCTTCCCCAACGAGTGGATCCGCATGGGCATAGCTCAACCGCTCTAACTGTTGATGGCGCAGACGATATCCCACCGGTTGTAACTCGGCACGGGGCAACATCCCCATCGGGTTTTGCCAACCGTTGCGCATGAAAGAGACGCCCCAGTCCTCACTTTGTAATTGATAGCGCGCCGCTGAAAACACGCGTTCATTCCCTCTGTGATGGCGAGGGATGATCTGACCGAAATCCCCTTCCAACTGTATAAAGGCACGTTGAAGCTCGGCCAACCGCTGAGCCTTACGCTGCGAAATCTCATCATTGCGCATCACCCCCTGCAACACCTGGAAGGCACTGATGCTCAACGCAGCAAAAATCGCCAATGCCAACAGCATCTCAAGCAACGTGAAGCCCCGCTGGCTACGGCATTTCATTCCCGCACCACGTAGCTGCGTAAAGAAACCACTGGCGCAGCGTCTTCTTTATGACGCCGCACCTCAACATCGAGTGCCCGTAATTGACCCAGTTCGGTATCAACCCCCTGCCAGCGTACAGACCAATCCTCGCCCGCATAGGTCACCGTGGTGCCGATCCAGCGCTTTTCCGGCCAGGTTTTCTCAAGATGTAACCTGACCTGTTGATTATCCGCCAACCAGCTTGCCAGTATTTTTTCCTCCATACGGCCAATGCTGCCAGCCTGTTGTGCCGTGGTTTGCAGCACGGCTAACCCCGCCAAAGCGAAAACGATCAGTGCCACCAGCACTTCGAGCAATGTCATCCCTCTTTGGGTATTCATTGTGCGGCTCCGTTTGCTGACGAATCGATCGCGCCTGCTGCATCTACACGAAGCCAAACCAAGGGTTGGCTACCGGCCTCACTGAAAACCAGCTCAAACGGTGTAACCTCCCCGCCGGGTAACAGCAGAATATCGGGTTCTGGTGCCAACTCCGCAGCACGCGGCCACTCCTGCCGATCGGGGAAATGCAGCTTGAGCCGAATATCATCAGGCATTTGGCTCCCTAACGCCGCCTGACGGGGTTGCCAATTCTGCCAAACGTAACCTTGCCAACTATCCGAGCCAGATACTGCCCCGCGTTTTTCAGCAGCCTGACGCTGTAGCATTTGGAATTGCCAGCCATCTGGTCGAACCCAGATTCCCAGCAATTGGTCATTTTGCACCGAGGCATCCATGGCAAACGCCAACTGAGCCTGAAAGCGTTTCAGCTGTAGCTGTGGGTTATTTTGTTGCATGGCCGGAAATGACATGATCACCAAACTGGCAGCACTCCCGATCAGCAGCACTACCAGCATCATTTCCAACAACGTAAAGCCGCGTTGGCGCACTACTTCTTACCAATAGTCCAGTTACCGATATCATCCTCGGTGTCCGGTATGCCATCTGGGCCATAAGAGAAAACGTCTAACTGACCGTGTTGGCCCGGGCTAAGCAACTGATAGTCTGCCCCCCAGGGATCCTGCGGCAAACGGCGAATATAGCCACCTTGGGGATAACTGCGCGGTTCCGGTTGTGCCGAGGGCTTGGTCACCAGTGCCTGCAACCCTTGTTCGGTGGTGGGATATCGGCTGTTATCCAGCTTGTACATATCCAACGCGCTCTCCAGCGCGACAATATCGCTGACGACCTTCTGATGGTCCGCCTTCTCTTTATTTCCCATCAGGTTAGGCACGACCAGACTCGCCAGGATGCCCAGGATCACAATCACCACCATAATTTCCAGCAGGGTAAAACCTCGCTGACGCTGTTGCCGCATTTTTCTCTCCGTTATTTGCAGATTGAATTTACATACTCATCAAGGTATTTAATTGCAGGATTGGCTGCAGGATCGCCAAAACGATAAACAGCACCACACCCGCCATACTCACCACCAACAAAGGCTCAAAAAGCCCCAATGCCAACTGCATTTGGGCAGTAAACTCCCGATCCTGATTGTCTGCCGCGCGTTCCAACATGCTGTCCAGTTCCCCACTGCGTTCACCGCTGGCGATCATGTGCCGCATCATCGGGGGAAACAGCGCAGTGATTTCCAGAGCCCGATGCAGGCTCACCCCCTCACGCACTGATTCCGTCGCCAATGACAACTGGCGGCGCGCATATTCATTGGTTAATACCTCTCCGCTGATACGCATCGCTTGCAGCAATGGCACAGCGCTGGCATTGAGAATGCTCAGCGTTCTGGCGTAACGGGCAGTATTGAGCCCTCGTGCGATGCGTCCGATCACCGGGAGGCGCAGCAACTGCCGATGGAAAGCAATGCGCCGCGCTTCTTGGCGCAGCCACAGGCGCATCAGCATCGGCGCCAATAACAGCAACAACAGCACCCAAGGGCCAAAAGCTCGAACTCCGTCACTCAGCCCCATCAGCACACGCGTTGATAGCGGAAGTGCCTGCTTCATGTGAATAAACTGCTCCACTACCTTGGGCACGACGGCGGAAAGTAAAATGGCGATCACGCTGATGGCTACCACCGTCAGCACGCAGGGGTAAATCATCGCCTGCAGGATACGAGCTCGCATTTGCTGGCGCTGCTCGGTGTAATCCGCCAACCGGTTCAGAACCAGATCCAGGTGACCAGAAGCCTCACCCGCCGCCACCATCGCACAGTACAGCCGCTCAAAACTGGTGGGATAACCGCTCATGGCCTCCGCCAGGGAATGTCCCTCCAGTACTTTGGTGCGCACTGCGGCCATCAGGCTGCGCTGCCGGGGTTTTTCACTCTGTTTTGCCACGGCATCAAGCGCCTCCTCCAAGGGTAAGGAAGCGGCGACCAAGGTCGCCAGTTGACGAGTCAACAACGCCAGATCGGCACTGCTAATCCCCCGCCCCCATGAAAGACGCCGCCCGCTTTGGGCCTGCTGGCGTTCATCCTGCCCTTCGTCCAGGCTTACAGGGACCAACCCCTGCTCGCGTAAAAGTTGACGGGCGTGGCGGGCTGAATCCGCTTCCTGCACTCCCCGCCGTTTTTTGCCGCGCTCGTCTAACGCCTGATAATGAAATAGGGCCATGTCATCCCTCTTCCTGAGACTGGCTTTCGGTCACGCGGATCACCTCTTCCCAACTGGTCTCGCCCGCCAATACTTTTTCCAATCCCCCCTGGCGCAATGTTTTGTATTCATTACGTAATTGACGAGCAATCGTGAACTCACTCTCTCCCTGGTGGATAGCCGTACGCACTCGGTCATCAATCAACAGCAGTTCATGAATACCAGTACGCCCACGGTAACCGGTAAAATTACACTGCGAGCATCCCTTCGGTTGCCATAATGGGGTTCCGGGTAAAATCCCCATCTGATCGGCCAGGACCGGATCGGCTGCATAAGTTTGACGACAATCGGGGCAGAGTGTACGAACCAGCCGCTGTGCCAATACGGCCAGTAATGAGGTAGAAAGCAAAAAAGGCTCGATGCCCATATCCTGCAGCCGCGATAAGGCCCCCAGCGCGCTGTTGGTGTGCAGCGTGGAGAGTACCAGGTGCCCTGTCAGTGATGCCTGAACCGCAATCTGAGCGGTTTCGCTGTCGCGGATCTCCCCAACCAGCACCACATCAGGATCCTGACGCAGAATGGCCCGCAAACCGCGAGCAAATGTCATATCTACCTTGGGGTTTACCTGCGTCTGGCCGATACCCTCGAGTTCATACTCGATCGGGTCTTCGACCGTCATGATATTGCGTTCGCTGGCATTGAGGCGGCTCAATGCGGCATAGAGGGTGGTGCTCTTACCCGACCCTGTCGGACCGGTGACAAGGATAATGCCATGTGGCCGCTGGATCAGTTCATCGATCTGCCGCCGATTAGGTGAAGACATGCCAAGCGCGGCGAGATCCAGACTGACGCTGTTTTTATCCAGTAAACGCAGAACAATTCGCTCACCATAATTAGACGGTAAGGTCGAAACCCGCACATCAATGGATCGGCCACCGATTCGCAGTGCCATGCGCCCATCCTGAGGGATCCGCTTTTCGGCAATATCCAGCCGTGCCATGACCTTGATGCGCGATATCAATAAAGAGGCCAACCGCCGCTGAGGGCGCAGAATTTCACGCAATACGCCATCGACCCGGAAACGGATCTGCAAATGGCGTTCATAGGTTTCGATGTGGATATCCGATGCTTTATCCTTGATGGCTTCAGTCAGCATCGCATTGATCAGGCGGATAATAGGGGCATCATCATCGGCATCCAGCAAGTCGTCGCTGTCGGGTAGCTCTTCTGCCAAGGTATAAAAATCCATTTCATTGCCGATATCGGTCATCATGCGTCGCGCCTCTTTCGAATCGCGCTGGTAGCTGATCACCAGTTGTTTCTCAAACTCGTCACCCGATACCGTGCTGATAGTCAGCCCACACCCGGCAACCCTACGTGCCTCAAGCAATGCTGTGGCGGTGGTTTCCGCCAGACGGAGCACACGGCACCCAGCATGATCCCGCAACAGCAAAATGCGTTGCGCACGCGCATAGGCAAATGGCAGCTGCGGGCGCAATTCACTCAGGTCCTCTGGGAGGGTATTCATCGCCCCCCCGTTGAATAGAATGCGCTGATCGCGGCATTAACCTGGCGGAAAGTGGCACCGTTTTGATCGGGTGGCAACTTCAATACCTCATTGTTCAGCGTGGCTACGCTCCCTTGTTTGCCGCGCTGTTGGTCTTGTTCCTGATTAAAGGCCTGATACTTTTCTGAGGAGGCATGGCGATACTGGTCACGATCCCGGATAATCGATGGGCGGATGAACAGCATCAGGTTGCGCTTGGAAACCTGTTTGCTGTTGGAGCGGAACAGATAGCCCAACACAGGAATATCCCCCAGCACCGGAACCTTGTCGCTGCTGTCGCGAACGGTTTTATCCAGCAAGCCACCCACTACCACGGTTTCGCCGCTGCCTACCAGCACCGCGTTATTGACCGTGCGGGTATTAAAGGTCGCCCCCAGATTAGCGCTGCTGCTGGAAGCCGCATCAGCCACACTGGAAACCTCCTGCTCGATCTCCAGCAGCACGGAATCCCCTTCGTTGATCTGCGGTTTGACCTTCAGCTTAATGCCGACGGTTTTACGCTCCACCGTGTTGAAGATATTATCGCCCGACGTCGTTTGCGAGCCGGAGAGGACAGGAACTTCCTGGCCGACATTGAACGTCGCCTCCATGTTGTCAAGCGTGACAATGCTCGGTGTCGCCAGAATGTCATTCTTGCTACTGCTGGAAAGCGCGGTCAGCAGCATGGCCCAATTGCCCTGATAAAAACCAGCAGCAATACCGTTAAAACTGCTGAGAGCGCTGGCCAGGGTACTATTAACCGTCCCGTCCTGATTGTATTGATTGGCTCCGGCAATCGCCGTGGTGATAGGCAAACCGGTATTGGTGAACTGCGTCACTCCGGCATTCTTGTTAGCCCACTGTATTCCCAGGTTCAAACCATCGGCGTCTTGTACCTCTGCGATAATCGCCTCTACCAGTACCTGTGCACGGCGAATATCCAACTGAGCTATCACCTTCTCCAGATCTCGCATGACATCCGGAGCCGCCGTCAGTATCAGTGAATTGGTTTGCTCATGGGCTTTGATGGTGATGTCTTTACGCAGTGCTTCCGCCGGCTTGGCATTCTGTTGCTCACTTTGAATACTGGTACTGACGCCAGTCAACACCTCAACCAGATCGGTGGCTTTGGCATACTTCAGGTAAATCACTTTGGTATTACCTTGCACGGCCTGCTCACGATCCAGTTGCTTGATCATGGCGATAATCCGCTGGCGGGAGTTGGGTTCTCCGCTGACCAAGACCGAGTTGGTTCGCTCATCCGCAACAAGATTGGCTACCATCAGGCTTGGCATCGCTGATTTGCTGGCATCCTTGGTTAATTCGGTGACCAGCTTGACGACTTCAGCAGCAGACGCATAGGCCAGCGGTACCGTGACCACACTACGGTCACCGACCTTGTCAACGCGTTCAACAATCGCCATCAAGCGTTTGATGACTGCTGCACGCCCGGTCATCAACAACACGTTGGAAGGCTCATAATGCACAACACTGCCAGCCCCGGCGTTATCGTTCAATTGACGGAGTAACGGGGCAAGATCGCGTGCCGCCACGTTATTGACCGGCACGACACGTGTCACCACTTCATCACCCTCGCCCGGCTGGGCATCGCTGGCTACCGGCACCGCAGCGGTTTTCGCATCCTTGGAACGCACCACTTTCAACACGCCGTTACGCATATCCACCACGGCAAAGCCATAAACGTCCAGCACGCTGAGGAAGAACTGGTAATACTGCTCCTCATTGAGCATGTCATAACTGCGTACGGTGATAGTGCCGCGCACGGCAGGATCGATAATCACCGTTTTATTCAGGTTCTTGCTGACCGTGTTGATAAACTCCTGAATATCCGTGCCCTTGAAGCTGGCGGAAAACTCGGCACTCCAGCCCTGCCGAGTACCAAGCAGCATCACCGCCAGTAGCACAATGCGTAAGCTCCTGATTATTTTTGTATTCAACAATTAGTCATCTCCAAGAGCCAAATAGATATCCTGTAACTGACCGCCACGCTCAACGGTAAGATTCAGTTCACTGAGTTCTGAAAGCTGTTTCAATGCCTGTTGAGCCTGCTGTGCATCGCGCAGATCCAGGCCATTAAGTGCCACGGCAAGATCGTTTTCATGCAGCCCGACCTTGCGGAATAACTCCCCTTCTTTGCCCGGATTGAGTCGATAGCCGATGAGTTTGTCATCCACCATCACCGGTGAGATATTCAGGTAATTGAGAATGCTTTGCGGCTGCTTTTGCAACTGTGCCTTGAGCTGCGACGCTAAGGGTTTTTTTTCACTTTTAGCGGCCTCGGGTTGCTCGCTAAACAGCAACAACGATTCATAATTGCCCTGATAGGAGATCACGATACGATCGGCAAAAATTGACGCAATTCGGGCGTCATAACCAGGCACCTGCTCCCCCACGCCAAGGCTGAACTGTTTGCTGTCTTTGGCGATAATGGCGATGGAACGCTCTGAATTAGGGCTGGCGACAATGCCGGTCAGGTTTAGCTTGAGAGAAGAAGGCGGTGCATTACGTAGGGTTTGGTCAGAGACTGAATGCTCAGTGGCGGAAGATGAGGGTAGCGAAGTACCAAAGAGGGTGAAGCGGTAACGTTCAGACTCACCCCCACCGCCCGTTGTTACTGGTGCGAAGTCTGCTTTGGATAAGCGTACGGGGGATATTTCAGGGGGCAGGAGCCCATGCCAGGTAAGCAAGGCGAGTTGATTGCAAATCAACAGTGACAGCACGCATAAAGCCCATCGCGGCGTTAACAGCCTCAAAGTAGCCTCTCTGCACACCGATAACATTACAGAAAATCGCATCTTGCCTTCCTTTGCCTGCTTCTCTGTTTACGCCAGCTAGAAGTTCACCGATATCAGTCAATCGGTGGGCATATCGTTGGGGGCATTGTCGTTTGAGAATATGTAAGATTATGACTAAAACCTTACAACTCATTACCGCTGTCAGCCCTTACGTTTCTGAATACATCCTCTCAGAACTGTTTACTTTATACATACTCCCCTAAATAATAAATCATTATTTTTGCTTATCGAAATAATTTATCTTTCTGTTTTTATAGCTATTTATTTCTTAATCTCGCTAGCATAAAAGCGGTTTAACCGGTTTTATCTCCCTCCTCTAAACTTCGGTTCCTCCTTCCACCTACGCCCCTCCTCCTCCTAAAACAGGAGGATGCTCCTCCTCATCATGCAATATCTAATACCACTGCTTTACACATTGATACCATTTTTTACTTTCTATAATGTAAGCCTGATAGGGAATTTAGAATGCTGAAAAATACCTGTAATGCCCTACTTTTCGGCTCGCTTGTCATATTGAGCGGCTGTGATAATAATAATTCTTCAGACGTTAGCCCCGACACCAACACCCAAGAGCCGATTGCACGTCTGCCTGACATAGCAATGCCTGGCGAAGCCGTCATGGCAGGTGAAAACCAGGCGGTAATTCATCTGGTCGATATTGCTGGTATCACCAGTGGCTCCGCCGCAGATTACAGTACCAAGAACCTGTTTTTGTGGAATAACGACACCTGTGACGCCCTGGATAACCCCTCTGGGAACTGGAATGACACCAGTACAACACCGACAGGCAGCGACAGTTATGGCCCGTACTGGGTGTTACCCCTGACCAAAAACACTGGGTGTATCAACTTCATTCTGCGTGATGGCACCAACAAGCTGATTGATGCGGATATGCGTTTATCGTTCAGTGATTTTCCGGACAGGACCGTTTCTACCCTTGCAGGTAGCAGCACGCTTTATGATACCCGTGCAGAAGCTTTCCGCGCGGCCTTTGGGGTAGCTCTGGCTGAAGCCCATTGGGTAGATAAACACACCCTGCTATGGCCAGCCGGGGAAGGGAAACCTATCGTACGTCTGTACTATAACCACAGTGGCAAAGTGGCCGCCAACAGCGAAGGGAAATTTACCGATCGCTATCTTTCTCTGACACCGACCAGCATCAGCCAGGAACTGGGATCGCGTTTCCCTCACCTTTCAGGTTATGCCGCCTTCAAGTTGCCGGATAATGCAAAAGTCGACGAACTGCTTAGCGGCGAGACCGTCGCCCTGGCTGCCAATCAGGACGGTATTCTTATTTCAGCGACTCAGGTACAGACCGCTGGCGTGCTCGATGATCGCTTCTCAGCCGCCGCGGAAAGCCTGGAATATGGTGCTCTGCTGACCGATTCTGGCGTCACTTTCCGAGTCTGGGCACCAACGGCCCAACAGGCAGAACTGGTGATCTACAGTGCGGATAAAAAAGTCATTGGTAGCCATCCGATGACCAGGGATAACGATTCCGGTGCCTGGTCATATCAAGGAAGTCACGACCTTAAAGACGCTTTTTATCGTTACGCCCTGACCGTTTATCATCCGCAAACGCGCAAAGTGGAGCAGTATGAAGTCACCGACCCTTACTCCCATAGCCTCTCCACCAACTCCGAATACAGCCAGGTTGTGGATCTCGATGACAGCGCGTTGAAACCAGAAGGCTGGGACAGCCTGACCATGCCACACCCGCAGACCAGCCAGGCTGATATTGCCAAAATGGTCATCCATGAGTCGCATATCCGCGATCTTTCCGCCTGGGATCAGACCGTTCCTGAACAGGTGCGGGGCAAATATCTGGCGTTGACTGCCACCGATAGCAATATGGTGCAGCATCTCAGGCAGCTTGGGCAAGCTGGCGTAACCCACATTGAATTGCTACCGGTGTTCGATCTGGCAACCGTCAATGAGTTCAACGACAAAGTGGCGGATCTCACCCATCCATTCAGTCGGCTTTGTGAACTGAACAGCGCCGTTAAGCAAAGCCGTTTTGCCGGCTACTGTGGAAGTTCAACCTCCATCGGAGATGTACTAGAAGAACTGAAACAGAATGACAGCCAGGACAACCCACAGGTGCAGGAATTGAATGGCTATGTGGCTCAGACTGACTCCTACAACTGGGGTTATGATCCGTTCCACTACACGGTGCCTGAAGGCTCTTACGCTACCAATCCCGAAGGCACTGCCCGCATCAAAGAGTTTCGTACCATGGTGCAGACCATCAAGCAGCAACTGGGCATGAACATCATCATGGACGTGGTTTATAACCACACCAATGCGGCTGGCCCAACGGATCGTACCTCGGTGCTGGATAAAATCGTGCCCTGGTATTATCAACGCTTGAACGAAACTACGGGCAGTGTAGAGTCGGCCACCTGCTGTTCCGACTCAGCCCCCGAACACCGTATGTTTGCCAAACTGATTGAAGATTCTCTGGTGGTCTGGAGCCGAGACTACAAGATTGATGCATTCCGCTTTGACCTGATGGGCTATCATCCGAAAGCACAAATCCTGGCTGCCCGGGAGAAAGTAAAATCGGTGAATCACAGCGTTTATTTCTTTGGTGAAGGTTGGAATTCTGGTCAGGACGATCGCTTCGAAATCGCTTCGCAGATCGCGTTAAAAGGTACCGGCATTGGCACCTTCTCCGATCGCCTGCGTGATGCTGTTCGTGGAGGCGGCCCGTTTGACTCTGGTGATGCCTTGCGTCAAAACCAGGGGGTGGGTAACGGCGCTGGAGTATTGGCTAACGAGTTAACCCAGCAAAATGAGGATACCGTGCGCCATCTGGCCGATCTGACCCGTCTGGGCATGGCTGGCAACCTGGCTGAATTCCTGTTGATCGATAAAGATGGCTCCGTCAGGAAAGGCAGCGAAATTGACTATAACGGGGCGATTGGGGGTTATGCCAACGATCCGACCGAAGTGGTCAACTATGTTTCCAAACACGACAACCAAACCTTATGGGATATGATCAGTTACAAAGCCGCACGTGAAGCCGATCTCACCACTCGCGTCCGCATGCAGGCGGTGTCACTGGCCACGACGTTGTTGGGTCAAGGGCTGGCATTCGATCAACAAGGTTCAGAACTCTTGCGTTCCAAGTCATTTACCCGTGACTCATATGATGCTGGGGACTGGTACAACCGTGTGGATTACAGCTATCAAGACAACAACTTCAACGTTGGTATGCCACGCATCAGCGATGATGGTGACAACTATTCGCTGATCGCCAGCGTAAAAGATGCGGTTGCCACACCTGGTCAAACAGAGATCGCGCAGATGACCTCGTTCTATCAGGAACTCACCCAACTGCGCCAATCTTCGCCTCTGATTGCCTTGGGTAGCGGCCATGAAGTGATGAAGCGTGTCGATTTCCGTAACACAGGTGCAGAACAGCAACTTGGCTTACTGGTGATGACCATTGATGACGGGGTTCAGGCCGGAAACGATCTTGATCCCCAAGCCGATGCGTTAGTCGTTATCATCAACGCAGCGCCGGAAGCCAGAACGCTTAATGACTTTACCGGTGAAAACCTCACCCTGAGCGCAATCCAACAAAACCTGGGAGCCCGCTCACTCGCCTCCGGCGTCAATATTACCGCTGAGGGCAGCGTTACAGTACCAGCCTGGTCGGTGGCCTTGTTGGTCAAACAACAAGTCGCAGCCCAAGGCTCAGGATTGCCTGTAAGCAGTAAATAAAACGGTCCGTTTCGGGTCACTATCAGGTGGCCCGAAACGAAAGGTTAAACCAACGGAGTCACATCAATCCTGAATATAAGTACAAAGCTATTGACCCGAGTTTTCTGGCAGGATATACCCTTCATACTTTGGCGTTGCCACAGTATTGGCGACACGCCAATAAAACAACCTCTGGCTGTAGAAATCAGCGTTAATTAAAGGTTCAGGGATGTGGACAATAAATCGATAGTAGAGCCAGAAGTCAGCGTCCAGCCAGCCAAGGGGCTGTTTATTCCCCGCTACCTGCTGCCAGTATATGCATTGTTGTTAATAGCGATAGGTTGGTTTTCCGCACAGCACTGGCGTAACAACGAAGCTTTCGCAGCCCCCGCGTTAGCTCAAGTTGCCCCCTCTGCCGCGGTAAAAACAGTGGTGTCCAGGCAGACGGTCCCCAACGCTGATATAGAAACAGTGCATGATAAAAATAAACCGGCGCAACAAGTGGGATCAGATAAAAAAGCCTCCCCCTCCTTAGCCAGTGATGAATTAGCCCCTTTAAGATATAGCGCGCACATTTACGCATCGGAAGATGACAAACGCAGCATCACGCTGAACGGTCAGCGTTATCAGGAAGGCGACAGCCCGGCCCCCAACCTTACGATTGAGCAAATACAACAGGACGTGACTATCTTTAACTTCAATGGCGAAGTATTCACACTTGACGCGCTCGAGGATTGGCCGGGCGGCAAGGTTGATAGAGAAAGCGCCGCCGAAGGATCAGAATAAACCTTACCACCATCCCGTCACTTGGCGCAGGACATCAAGTTGGTCTTCACTAACTGCTGCTTTCTGCACGCAGTTCGGCGGTAAAAGGTGCCAACAGGCTGTTAAAGCTGCTGCACTTGGTTTGTTCCGGCGTGTTGTCTCTCATCAGGCTTTGATAAATTTCCTCACTACGCTGCGGCAAAGTCCCGTAGCTAGAGCTATTCCAGCCCCGTTGCTTGGCGACTTTGTAGGCAACCTTGTCAATGACCGCATCGCTGGGTAAATCACTACGATTACACTTATATTTTAAATACTTGGTACCAGCAACCACCGACGCCAGCTGTTCTACCTGTTCATTAAGGGGGGTCGGACCCTTTTGCAGAGAAGAACGTGGTTGCTGACAACCCGCAGTGGCCAGCAAAAACAACACGGGGACAAGACGAAAAACCAGAGTTAACTGCATGATAATAATAATCTTATTTTGATTAAGTGGTTCTATTTTAACAAATCCCTCAGCACTGTCACTGGCTAGAGAGAAAAGTTTTCCTTATTGCGATCCCGCTTGCAGATTCATTTTCAGTGCTTTGCATTTTACCTCGTCGCCACACAAGTAGAGCACTGCGCGCCAGGATTAACGATATCTATGATTGAGCGGTTATTAATCCACAGCGTCAATGGCTGACACTGAAAAAATGGCTTCAGCTCCTTTTCATTCAAGGTACTACATCATTACATGACAAGATTGAAGCCTAATGGCCGCCCTTTTCTATCATAAAAGGATTGAAAGCTGAATCGATACATTAATCATGCAGCAAACTCAACCAATTATTCAATTTAAATCACAATAAAAAAGCAATGAAACGATAATAATTAAATTAATTTTGATTTATGTCACAAACAAGAAATACCCTCTTGCTTGGCTAGCGGTTTTATTGCAGTTTCAATCCATAAGATTCAGTAATGCATAAATTTTCTCGGTCTTATTTATAAAAAAGCTGAATCGTTTCAATTTTAAAGCAAAAAAACGCGTTAGATATAATATTTATATAACAGAAGTTAAATACAATGAGCGGGTGAATATATTGCTCCCCCTCGTCCATTTTTAACAAAATTACTACAAGGAACGTTATGTCTTACGGTCATCCTATGAAAAAAAAACTTTCCCCTGGGTTAATCATCGCAGTCAGTGCCACACTGCTTTACGGTTGCGATAACTCAACTAACAGTAATCTCCCAAACGATGATAAGCATGTTCAATCCTCTTACCTGGAAAAGTATCGACCTCAATTACAATATACCGCAGCTAAAAACTGGCAAAACGATCCTAACGGATTAGTTTATTACGATGGGGAATATCATCTTTTTTATCAATACAACCCTAACGGTAATGGCTGGGGCGACATGTCCTGGGGCCATGCGATCAGCACCGATCTGGTACATTGGGAAGAGCTACCCGTGGCTTTAGCCGTTGAGAAAGATGCTGAGGGAAAGGCAACTCAGATGTTTTTCTCTGGCAGTGCTGTCGTCGATATCGATAACACCAGCGGCTTGGGTGAGCCAGGCAAACCCGCCATGGTAGCCATGTATACCAGCTATTATCCGGCAAGTATGACATTGGCAAACGGTAAAACCGTTGAGGCAGGCACTCAGGCACAATCTCTCGCTTATAGCCTGGATAAAGGCCGCACTTGGCAGTTGTATGCCAATAATCCAGTATTGCCTTTGCCACCAACCGGCTATGAAGATCAATTCCGAGAGTTCCGCGATCCTAAAATGTTCTGGTTCGAACCGGAAAAAAAATGGGTAATGGTCGCAGTACTCGCCACCCAGCATAAAGCAGTCCTGTATTCTTCTAAAAATCTACGCGAATGGGAGTTTATGAGTGAATTCGGGCCAATAAATGCCACTGCTGGCGTGTGGGAGTGCCCTGATTTATTCGAACTCCCCGTCGATGGTGATCCCGCAAACAGGAAGTGGGTGATGGTCATCAACCTTAACCCTGGTGGGCCGGTTGGCGGTTCGGGCTCGCAGTATTTTGTCGGTAATTTTAACGGTACCACCTTTGAGGCTGATGACAACAGTGTCTTTGACAGCACGCCTCCAGAGGGCGCCGTTGTTGAGAACTTCGAAGGTGACTATAACTCACTGGGATGGACCGCAACGGGAGATCTGGTTGATAGCTATGTATCGCAAGGTAATAATCCAGGTCAGAATGGGGTAAGCCTTTATCAGGGTGAGAAGTTGCTGAATACCTTCGTCGATGGTGACGCGGCAATCGGCACCGTAACGTCCCCGACGTTTAAAATTACCGATAACTATATCAACCTTATGGTTGGCGGAGGCAACCATCCCCACGTTGCTGACAGTACCCTGAAAACCGAATTGCCAGCGGGTGATCTATTGTTCTCAGGTGCAGATTTTGAAGGTGATGAAAAGGTGACCTATAGTCAACTCGGATGGACAGCTGAAGGTGATTTTGTCAATCAGCAGGTTGCCACTGGCACCATTGGCGATCAGCAGCAAGTCACCGGCTTCCTGGGTTCACACCTGGTAAACAGCTTTTTTGGCAAATTAATCAATAAAGAAGATGGAGATTCGGCAATAGGAACATTGACCTCTCCCGCGTTTACCCTTGAAAAACCCTATATCAACTTCCTGATCGGCGGCGGCAATAATCCCTATGGCAAAAGTGGGGCTACTGCGGTGGTGCTGTTGGTAAATGGAGAGGTCATGCGGAGCGCAACCGGAAATGGCAGCGAAGCCCTGAACTGGGTCAATTGGGATGTCGCCGAATATCAAGGGCAGCAGGCCAGGATCGCCATTATTGATGACAACAGCGGCGGCTGGGGCCATATTCTGGCCGACCACTTTATTGCCTCAGATCTACCGGCTAAACCGATTTCATCCGAAACCACGGTAAATCTGCTGGTTAATGACAACATCATCTATAGCGAGACTGGCTCAAATTCTGAAGCCCTTGGCTGGCGGTCGTGGAACGTCGCATCACTCAAAGGGGAGAATGCTCAAATCCAGGTTATTGATAATAATACCGGTGGCTGGGGTCATATACTGGTTGACCAAATCCTCTTATCTGACCAACCAAAACAAACCGCCAACTGGGCAGATTTTGGCTCCGATTTCTATGCTGCCGTTTCCTGGAACGGCGCTCCTGATGGTAAACGTTATTGGGCCGGTTGGATAAGCAATTGGGATTATGCCGGTAGTGTACCCACCACTCCTTGGCGCGGTGGACAGACCTTGGTCAGAGAGTTGAAGCTGCAAACGGTGGGGGACCACGTCAAACTCACCCAGGCCCCGGTTGAAAGCATGACAAGCCTGCGTGGTAAACCGCTCTACCAGTTAAAAGAAGAGACGGTGCTCTCGGCAGGAGACACTCTGTTGGCAGATGCTGATGTGCAAGGACAAGTGTATGAAATAGAGGCGCAATTGAAACCGGAGCATGCTACAGAAGTCGGTTTCAAAGTCCGTAAAGGTGCACAGGGTGAAGAAACCCTCATCGGTTATGATGCGGTGGCAGGCGAACTCTATCTGGATCGGACAAAATCGGGTGAAAGCACATTCTTTTCAGGTTTTGCTGCCAAACACCGCGCCCCACTGCCACTTTCAGATGACGGCATACTGAAATTACGCATTATTGTTGATACATCCTCAGTCACCGTTTTTTCCGGTAAAGGTGAAGTAGTTCTGACCGATCTGATATTTCCCGATCCTTCCAGCACAGGCATTGAGGTTTACAGCCAAGGCAACTCAGCGACGATTGCTACGATGACCATCTGGCCGCTGAAATCAATTTGGGCTGATAAGTAGCCCTGCCCCCGCCCCCCGAGCTTCCAGGAAGCTCGGGGTAATTCATAATGTTGCGGTGCCCCTTCCGTCAAGAAGAATCGTAACTCAAAGAAAATTAATTATATTTACTCAATTTTAAAAAACATTCAAATTAACTATATAGGTTTCAGTTTTCTGATGTCCTGTCTATCTAACAATATCACCTCCCCATTTTAATTTATGGATATATCGTTTAAAAATGATATTTTCATCCTGTTACATATGTAGTAATGAAAACCATCACATCTACTTGCTATTTATTATGTTCAAGCATTACTATCTCACCGCTTTATTCTCATCACGGGGGCCTTATGGACGATGGAAGTTTTAGTTTTAGCTTAGTACTACTGGATAAATTTCAGTAATGTAGTTCGTGCTACATTCTGAAATAAACAGAATGTAGACAATCAATCAACGGGTTATCAGCAACGGCCTGGCACTGCCGATGTGCCTTGGCATCTGATAATACCGGCTTGTCATGCCTGTTCCTGTAGTATTCATCGTTCACCATCAGCGTAACAATCAGCAAATTAATTTATCTCAAGCTATATGCTTGTTTAAAACGGAGGCGCTCGGCTTAATTAAGCTGACGTTCCCGCCGGTTTTTTGAGAAATTTATGGGATTGGCATTATGCAAAAAAGCAGAAGTACATCTATTTCTAGAAAGTACTATCTAAATGACCTCATTGTTTTTGTAATAGCATCATTGGTCATCGTCTTTCTTATCCGTGCCTGGGGAGACATGCACGGCTCGTTCGATGAACACAGCGTGGGCACCATTAGTCTGGACACCTGGAATCTTTTCTATTACTCACTAAGAACGACAATGCGGTTTGCGATCGGCATGATTTGGTCATTGTTATTCTCCATTGTCTTTGCCGTCTTAGCAGCTCGCTATGTGCCATTACGCAGGGTGATATTACCTTTCGTCAACTTTATGGAGTCAGTACCTTTGGTGGGTTTTTTAACCTTCACCACGGTATATTTTCTTGACCTGTACCCACACAGCGTAATGGGGCTGGAGTGTACCGCTATCTTTGCGGTATTTACCGGCCAGGCATGGAATATGATGTTAACGCTGTACCAGACGCTGCGTATCGTTCCAAGTGAACTGGATGAAGCCGCACGCAGTTTCAACTACAATCCATGGCAACGCTTCTGGCGGTTAGAGTTTATCTATTCCGTACCCGGGTTATTGTGGAATGCCATGGTGTCACAATCGGCTGCATGGTTCGCTCTGGTGGCGTCGGAGGCTATCCCGGTCAGCGATAAATCAGTGGAGTTGCCTGGTGTAGGCTCCTATATTGCCGAAGCGCTGGCGCAGCAAAACCTGCACGCTATTCTGTTTGCCGTGATCACATTGGCAGCCAATATTATCGTGCTCGACCAATTGGTTTTCCGCCCGTTGGTTCGCTACACCTCCCGTTTCAAATACGAAGATGTTACCGCCAATAAAACAGAGGGCAGCTCATGGTTTTATAACTGCCTGAGCGATTCCCATATAGGATCAATGTTGTCAGCGGCCCTGCGTATGCTGGCTGATTTATGGCTGTTTAAACTGCCGCAGATCTGGTACGGCCTTGGCTTGCACAAGCTGTTTCGTATCACCGCCAAAGCCAACTGGCTGTGGCGCAGTACTTGGTATCTCGCGGTGGTCATGGCCTGTGCCTGGTTCGGTTATCAACTGTGGGAGTATTTCCCAAAGCAATACTTCGCCATGATGCCTGAATGGATGCTGCTGACGACTGCGCGTGTAGTGGCTGCAATGGTGCTCAGTATCGTGATTTTCACCCCACTCGGCGTCTGGATAGGCATGAATCCACGCCTGGTGAAATTCTTCCAACCGATCATTCAAATCCTGGCTGCTATCCCGCCGAATATTTTCTATCCTCTGATCGCCGCTTTTATCGCTGTTTATCATCAGGACCTTGGCTGGTGGGCGATTCCAATGATCATGCTCGGCACGCAGTGGTACGTGTTGTTTAACGTCATTGCTGGCGTCACGGCAATCCCATCACATATCACCGAAGTCAGCGAAACCTTCGGTTTACGGAGTTTCAAATGGTGGCGTTACTATATGCTGCCCGCGATTTTCCCCTACATCGTTACCGGCATTATTTCTGCAGCAGGCGGTGCCTGGAATAGCGCCATTGCAGCAGAGGTCATTCAGTGGGGAGCTACCACGATCAGTACTACCGGGCTAGGCGCTTTTATTTCAGTCGTGACCGATGCTGGTAAAAACCCGGAATCCGCGCTGGGCTGTGCTGCCATGTGCTCGCTGGTGGCGTTATGCGTAATCTTTATCTGGCAGCCGCTGTATCGCGTAGCAGAAACCAAATTCAAATATGATTAACGTGGGAAAATTAAATGACTATTCAAGAAGTGGTGCTCAGCGCCAAGCAGGTAAACAAAGCCTTCATTGGAGAAAACAAGCTCCCTAAGGAAGTTCTGCGCGACGTGAATCTGAATATTCACAAGGGTGAATTCGTTACGATCCTTGGGCAGTCAGGTTCTGGTAAATCAACGTTGATGCGCATATTTGCCGGCCTTATTTTCCCTGATACCGGCACGGTATCGCTGGCTGGAAAACCTATCGAAGGACCCGATGCCGATATCAGCATGGTATTCCAGTCTTATGCTCTTTATCCGTGGCTCACAGTGTATGACAACATCGCCTTTGGCCTGCTCGCGCAACACTTGCCAGCGCCCTTGATCGACAAAAAGCTGAAAGCATTACTCACGCTGGTTGGCTTGAATGGGTATGAGAAAGCCTGGCCCCGTGAACTTTCCGGTGGTATGCGCCAGCGCGTAGGTTTTGCCCGAGCATTAGCCGTGGAGCCCAAAGTTTTACTGTTGGATGAACCCTTTTCTTCTCTTGATATCTTCACCGCGCAGAAACTGCGGATGGATTTAATGAATATCTGGACGAGCAAAAAAAATAATACCAGCGCCATCGTCATGGTGAGCCATGACATAGAAGAAGCGGTCATGATGTCCGATCGAGTCGTCATTATGGATGCCAATAGCCGACAGATCACCGATGAGATCGTTATCGACAGACCACGAGGATCACGGGGCAGGCAGAATATGGCATCCATTATTGATGAAACCAGCGATCGTTTGTATAAGAAAATTGCGATATCACAAAAAGCGTCATAACTTTCAACGTATTTATTAACATCAGGTTATTGAAATGAAAAATAAAATGCACTTGGCTGTATTGGGGCTACTATTGCCAGTAGCCAGCACCACGTTGGCCGCAGAAATCGTAAATAAAGACGGCAATAAATTGGATTTATATGGGCAGATTAATGGCGTTCATTATTTCAGTGATAATGCTGGCAGCAGCGGGGATCAGTCCTACACTCGCTTTGGCTTTAAAGGTGAAACACAAATTAATGATGACATCATAGGATACGGCCAATGGGAATATCAGATTGGGCTGAACGAAGCGGAAAACGGCGAGCAAAGTGGTAACTATACGCGGTTGGGTTTTGCCGGGGTGAAATTCGGCCCGTTTGGCAGCATCAGCTATGGGCGCAACTACGGTTTACTCTATGATGTTGGCAGCTGGACCGATGTATTACCCGAGTTTGGTAATGACAGTTATGAAGCTGCCGATAACTTTATGACCAGCCGGGGCAACGGTATGTTGACCTATCATAATCAGGGTTTGGGGGGGATTATTGATGGCCTGGATATCGGCATGCAATATCAGGGAAAGAATCGGGGGGACGACGCTCATCGCACGCAAGACCTACAGACACAAAACGGCGACGGATATTCCTTCTCCACGACCTACGACATGGGTTGGGGGCTAAGTGCTGGCGGTGCCTACGCCAATTCGGATCGTACACAGGCACAGCGTAGCTTTGGTCTGGCCAATGGCGATCGTGCCAGAGCCTGGACTCTAGGCCTGAAGTACGATCGGGATAACCTCTATCTGGCAGCAAACTATACCCGCACTCAGAACATGACCTACGTGGATGGTGGCAACTACACCGGCTTTGCACCAAAGGCCGATGCCGTCGAGGCCGTGGCGCAGTATCACTTTGATTCTGGCATCACCCCTTCTCTTGCCTATTTGCAATCACGTGGGCGTGACCTGCCTGGCATCGGTGATACCGATCTGGTCAAGTATATAGATATGGCGCTGGGTTATAGCTTCAATGCCAATATGTCGACCTATGTTGAGTACAAACTGAACCTGCTGGATAAACACAATGCGGCCGGTTTAAGTGCTGATGATGTCGTCGAGACGGGGATTATGTACCAGTTCTGAGAAGTTAAGCACTGAAACACATGCCCAATGAGGTTTGGCCTCATTGGGCTTTTTTATCGTTTTTGAACGGATAAAAGGCAGCAAGCGGACAGATGAATGAAAGTTAAAAACAGTGAATACAATCATGCTAGCCGTTTTTTCTGCATTCCGCATTGCCAATCGGCATTTCCCTCTGAAATTATAGTATTTATCATAGCGAAGCCAAAGAGAATAATCACCACATTGACTGCATTGCAATCATTTAACGGTTTAGTTTCACTTCCATTTCTTCGGGATTTATAGCCAGCCACGTATTTAAACTACAACCTCGTTGACGCTATGTTTAGTTTAAACAACCCTTGCGACACCCATTAATATTAAATTACATTTTGCAGTTATAAAACACCACTCAGTTATTGAGCTTCCAGAGCCTTGTGGGTACTATGAGACTCCGATTTGATACAGGATAAAATTATGGACACCGACGGTTCGTTATTCATTGGTTTGTTGAGCCTGCTGGAGGCTTAGGCGCAATAGTCATTTTACTGCGTCCTGAATAGTATCCGGATGTGACGTACTCACGTCACAACTGCACTTGATTCTTACTTCCTTCAGCGCCTTATACTAGGCGATCCCTAGCTGACAGCACCACTCAATAGCCAGAATTCAACTTATTAATCAGACCAATAAGGCCGCTGGCATTCTCCCGTGTAAATTTTCACGTCTGGATGTTCCTGTGTAAAACTCAGCGGCATATCCTTTTCGCCAATTTTTAAATATAACCAAGGAAATATGATGGCCAAGAAAAAAGTATTACTTACTGTCAGCAACGTTAGCAAGAGCTTCCAACCTACGGCCAAAAAATCACATTTGGTCCTTAGTGATATCGACCTCAAAGTCTATGACAATGAAGTGATCAGCGTATTAGGAAAGTCCGGATCGGGCAAATCTACCCTACTGCGGATCATCTCAGGTTTGATATCTCCTGATTTTGGTGATGTCATGCTGGGTGAGGACAAAGTCTCAGGCCCTAACCCACAAATCAATATGGTTTTCCAGAACTTTGCTATTTTCCCTTGGTTAACCGTCTATCAAAACATCGCCTTTGGATTGCAGGCACAGCATTATTCCCAAGACACCATCGATAAACAGGTGATAAAAATGCTGAACCTGATTGGTCTGGAAAAGTATCGCAATGCTTTCCCACGAGAACTTTCCGGTGGTATGCGCCAACGGGTAGGGTTTGCCCGTGCGCTCGTCGTCGAACCTGAATTGCTGCTACTGGATGAGCCTTTCTCTTCCCTGGATATTTATACCGGAAAAAATCTGCGCAGTGACCTAATGCAGATTTGGTCGACGCGGCAAATAAAAACTCGCTCCATGATTTTAGTAACCCACAGCGTAACAGAAGCCGTAATGATGTCAGATCGGATTATTTTGCTTGGTTCAGAACCCGCTACCGTTACTGGCAATTATGAAATCACCCTGCGGCGTGAAGAGCGGAACAAACGCTCAATGCAAAGCCTGATCGAAGAAATCAGCGCGGAGCTAAGCCAGCAAATTGCCACTTCGGCCTATTAAAGCCAAGCCCTGTGTAAACGCCGCTGATCCGCGTCTGCCAAGGCATAATATCGAATTTTAATCGCTGACTGGCAGATGAAAAGTCTGCCATTTTAACTACCTGTTTATCAAGAGTTACCTTTTATTCGGTGTTTCATGATAAGCAGATACCATGTTGAGTTTTATCATGCATTTTTTTCAAACATTATTAACGTTGTCAACGGCATCGTTACTTGGCGCAATTATTGGCTATGAAAGACAGTTCCGGCAACGCACCGCCGGGTTACGCACCAATACGCTTGTTGCCACCAGCGCAGCTATTTTTGTACATCTGGCTATGACCATTGATGGCAGTGGGGGTGCGGTAAGAGTGATTTCTTATGTGGTTTCTGGCGTCGGTTTTCTTGGGGCCGGGGCAATCATGAAAGAAGGTATGAATATCCGCGGCCTGAACACAGCGGCTACGCTTTGGGGGTCGGCAGCCGTTGGTACCTGTGCGGGTTGTGCATTATATGGAGATGCACTGGCCGCTACCTTATACGTGCTGGCTGCCAACACACTGCTGCGCCCGATCGTCAATATGGTCAACAAACAACCCTTCAGCGATGTTAACGGTGAATCTACCTACCAGATCTGCGTTATTGCATTTGAACACGAGCAGCGCGAAGCGTTAGCCAAATTCAAGCAGGTGATGCAAGCCGAAAACTGCTTTATCTCGCACCTGGATATCGAGCCTTTTGGCGATGATGACGTGGAGATCACCGCAACTCTCATGCCCGCCTCTGTCACTACTACGGTACTTGATAAAACCGTCAATACTTTACTTGGCGATAGCATGATGAAGCAGGCCTATTATAGCCGAATTTGTGGCTCTGGTTAAAAAACGTCATGCAGGCCCCTTTTACACAGCTGATTAAAATATGAATGAAGAGACTTATTATGAAAAGTATGCCGAAATTATCCCATCTGACTACCTTTAAAGAAATTGTTTATTGCGGTAGTTTACATGAAACATCAAAAAAACTGGCTATTTCACAACCGACACTCAGCCGTATTATTAAAGAACTTGAAGAAAATATTGGATCGCGTCTATTGGAACGCAGCAACCGTGGTGTTCGGCTCACGGCGGTAGGTCAAGCTTTTTTTCAACGCATTGACGCTATCACCAATGAGTTAAGAAATACCATTTATGAATTCCGTGGACTGCAAGAAACCGGAGAGAAATTCTTGCGCCTTGGCATGAGCACCTATCCATTGCTATGCTATCTCCCCGACGCCCTTGAGATCTTTAATCAGCGTTATCCACACACCCGTATTGTCGTGATTGAGGATTGCCCCGAAGGGTTGGTCGCCAAGTTGAGAAATAACGAATTGGATCTGGTGGTCTGTAACCTCAGCGAGGGGATTAACTGTGTCGATCTGGTAACGCAGGACTTTAAGTGTGAAACGTTTTCGCTTTATCAAGGGAACAATCAATCCCCTGATGAGCTGCCGCTGGACGAAACCAAGTGGGTAGTCCCACATTCCTGTACTGCTGGCCGTTTAGCAATGCAAGACTCCTCTTTCCCGTGCACGCAGCAGGGTCATGTCGTGGAAACTGATTCTTTCCTCGCCACCTGGTGCCTAGTGAAACAACAGGGTTATCGCGCGCTATTAAGCGATCGTATCGTGACACAATACAGCCCGCAGCTGAACCTCAAGAAAATATCTGCTGAAGATATCAATATCAGCGCATGCTTTTATATTATTCAACGTGACGAGCCCATGACATCATCCATTACTAACGATTTTACCGAGATCCTGATGGCGATGTGAACGACAGGTAAACGTCCTCTTCCAGTTGGCTTTGTTGATTAAATCGAACTTCTGACTGCAATCAGGATCAGAACACCACATTCCTGATCCTGTAGCGGTATCCCGTGGCAAAAAATTTAAAAACAACAACTGGGCGGCCTACAACAGAACTCTCGTCAATCTGGGGCATTAATGAGGTTAATGTTGCCTAACGCCGCGGCGTTCACCGTTAAATAATGGCACGCCTAAAAGTTAAACCTCTCGGCTTTGGTTCGCTCGCTGTCGGTGTAGCAGCGTCATGGGGATAATCGCCCGCTGACTTTGCCCTTCTCCTTTTAACGCCTGCTGCATGGCTCCAAACGCCTTTTCGACCCAGGCATCCTCATTTTGGCGTACCGACCAGATGTTATTGGATAAAAATCCTAGCATCGGGTGTTCGTCGAAAGTTCCAATATTAATTTCCGAAGGAATATAGCCAAAATGCGAGCGCAGCACGCTTAATGCCCCTTCCAGCACCGGCAGCGAGGAAGCAATAAACGCAGGCGGCGCTGAGTGATGATGTTCCAGAAAAGTACGCATCAGCATTTCGCCATCTTCCCGGCGGTTATGCGCCGCCTCCATTATCCATTGGCGCGTATCTGCAATACCTCGCGTAGCCAGCACCGCCTCATAGCCACTCATACGCTCTTTGATCGTCGGTTGGCCGACGTCACCGGCCATGAAAAACAGTGGCATCTGGCCCGCGTCAAACATCGCTTCGGTCAGCGCGGCGCTGCCGCGCTGATTATCACTCACCACCAGCGATACGTCGGGTATGCCAAAGTCTCGGTCCAGCAATACCAAAGGTTTGGTTGAGCGTTTCATATGGTGTTTCTGCGATTGCAGCGAGGAAGGCACCACAAACAAGCCGTCCACGTTGCGTGCTACCAAGGCTTCCACCAGCCTGTTCTCATGTTTCAAATCGCTATAGGTACAGCAGATCATCAATTGATAGCCCGCCTCACGGCAGCGGATTTCCAGTTTTTCGGCCAGCGTTGAGAAAAATACGTTAGATAACCGTGGAATGATTAACCCAAGCGTTTCGGTTTTATTCAGTTTGAGGCTGCGAGCCGTATGGTTAACGGTGTAGCCATGTTCGGCCACGTATGCATTGATGCGAGCCTGGGTCTTGCTGCTGATACGGTATTGTTGCGCTTTATTATTCAGCACCAGACGGACGGTTGTGATGGAGATATTCAGTGCAGTGGCAATTTGCTCTACTGTTTTAGCCATGAGCAACAGCATCCATGAAAAACAATCAAGAACTCTAGTCTATCAGACTTAGCTACTTCGAGTCAGCGAGGGATCTAGCGGTATGAGCAAACACCGGCGGGGCACAAATTGGTGGTTGAAAGATACCTGCCAGAGCGGCGTAGTCGCCCTGGCAGGTTGCGGATTACAGCGTATCTTTCGTCAGATCACGTCTGGAGGTTTCTGGCGCCCGCCAGGCGGCATAGGCCGCGACCAGTGCCGCAATGACCACATAGCAGGCAACCAGCGTCCAGTCATTGTTATCGATTGCCGTTAATCCTTTAGCAATAAACGGCGTGAAGCCTCCGGCAACAATGGCCCCCAGCTGTGCGCCAATCGATGCCCCGCTGTAACGGACTTTTGGGCCAAACAGCTCCGTGAAGAAAGAAGGCTGTACGGCGTTAATCGAGTTATGGGCAATGTTAATCAGCAGGATATAGCCCAGCACCATCAGTACGAAAGAGCCGCTTTCCAGTAACCAGAAGAAGGGGAAGGCCATTGCTGCGGCAAAGAGTGCACCGAAAATGTATACCGGGCGTCGGCCAACCTTATCGGACAAAGCGCCGAACAGCATATGCATCGGGAACGCCAGCACGCAGGTGGACATAATCACGTTCAGCATGGTCTGTTTATCGACCCCAAGCTGAGTGGTAGCGTAGGACACTGCAAATACCGTGGTCATGAAGAACGGCACGCTTTCGGCGAAGCGCAGCACCATAATCAGCAGAATACTGCGCCACTGGTCGCGGACCACCGTGATCACCGGGCTCTCTTCTTTTTGCACAACCTTTTTCGGATTCAATTTCTGCTGTCTTTGCACTTCCTGGAACACCGGCGTTTCATCCAGGCGACGGCGCATGTACATGCCCACCAGCACCAAAACGACGCTCAGCATAAATGGAATACGCCATCCCCAGGACAACAGCTGTTCTTCCGGTAACTGGGTCACTAGCGCAAATATCCCGGTAGCCAGTAACTGACCAGAGAACCCCCCGGTCTGTGGGATTGAACCGAGCAGCCCACGGCGATTGGCGGGAGCACTCTCGACCACCATCAACATCGCACCGCCCCATTCACCACCGACCAGAAAACCCTGTACGAAGCGCAGCACCACCAGCAAAATCGGTGCCCAGATCCCGATACTGTTATATGAGGGCAGGCAACCAATCAGGAAGGTCGCAGCCCCCATACCGCCCAGCGTGATTAACAGGGTAATTTTACGCCCGAGCGTATCCCCCATGTGACCGAAGAATACTCCGCCCAGCGGGCGGGCAACAAAGCCCACCCCGAAGGTGGCGAAAGAGGCCAGCATCGCGGTCAGAGGGCTGACGTTGGGGAAGAAAACCTTACTGAAAACTAATGCACTCGCCAGGCCATACAGCAGGAAATCATAGTATTCGATGGTGTTACCAATCCAGCTAGACACCACTACGCGGCGAATACTGGATTTATCCAGTACAGCTTTTTGTGTTACAGGCATATCCAGAGAAACTGACATGGCATACTACCTCATTGAGTCGCGCCAGAACGTTTAGGGCACTCTGGCGTCACCGCACTGCTTACAGCCGGCGAATGTTGTAGGGTACTGTTATGGTTCGTCCGGGCTGCTTCAAGCCAGATGCAATGCGCAGTAGACGATATTTTTTCGGTTCCAGGTGTAAGTGAGGTGCAAAGTATCCCCCTCAAAAATGATTGCGGGGTAAGAAAACTCCCCTTCCCCGCTCTCTACATCCAGCGGGGTTGACCAGTGCTCACCGTTATCAAACGACAGACAGAGTGAAATCGGGAAACGCCGACCCCAATTGCCTTCGATCGGGTTATAGGCAAGTACCAGAACGCCCTGAGTCGCGCGTACCAGATCGATACCGCTGTTATTATTGGGCAGGCAGGTAGCGTAGGCCGCGCACCAACTTTTACCGTTATCCGTAGAATCACTGCGATAAACGCGCCCGCGAGTGCTACGCATCAACATATGAATATGGCCTGCGGCCGATTCCCACAGCGAAGGTTGAATCACCCCATCCCACTGAAAAACCCTTTCAAGATCGTTTTCCCATAGGGCATCGGCCTGTAACCCTTGCCATAGCTGACTGTCATCATGGCTGGCCTGCTGTTGATGCTTAATGGGCACCTGAACCATCTGCCAGTGCTGGCCCCCATCTTCACTACGATCGACAAAGGCATCCCAATGGCGATCGTCTTCGGTTGACCCTGGTGCCAACCAACACCCGTCGCTGGTCACCAACAATTTGTTTTTCACTGGCCCGCGTGGCAAAGCATCCCTCTTGACCAATTCCGCGGGTGCGCTCCAGGTAACGCCGTCATCCGATGATTTCACATAGCGGGTTTTCCATTCATGGACATTGGGGCCGACTTTATAAAACAGCCAGATATCTCCCTGTTGTTTGTGCAGTACAGGATTCCAGTGTGCCAATCCCTCGCTGAAAATGGTTCTCTGCGGTGTCTGCCATATTCCCTGGTGTTGCCGCGATAGCCAGATAGCCGTATCGCTACTACCTTCTTTCTGCCCGGCAAAATAAGCCACCAGCACGTCACCACTAGTTAAGGTAAGTAGCGTTGAGGCATGACAGTTGTTAAAACCCGACCAGTCTTGAGGCAATAAAAATTGCTGAACCCTGAGTGTCAAAGACATGGCTTTCCCCGTCATCAAAGCTGTAAATGAATTTGCAACATTTCGCCGAGCCGCAGCATGCTGTTAATCGCTTCGGGATAAAAACTTTCCGGATACGATTGGCTATTTTTAGAGCGGCAAGCGATGGAGCTGAAATTACCTATCTGTTGCTGATAAAACTTGGCGCACACCGGATAATCGAGATTCTCGACCAACGCAGCGGTAGAAAGGTAGTCGGCTAATTGAGCCGCTTTTTCTGGCTCGGCGCGCCAGTGTTCAAACAGCCAGACATATAGCGCAGGATGGAAGTTGGCCATCACCCCGCTATAGGCCTGACACCCGACCTGCAGTGAGGCCAGTAAGGTCTGACTATTGGCATTGGCCAGATGCAGACGGCTACCTTGGCTTAAGCTCAGCCTTCGCTCAATCACGGGCAACGAACAGCAGGTGTCTTTGATAAAAGTGTAACGCCCGCTGCTGGCACACCAGGCCACCACCTCATCGGATAGCAACCGTTTAAAGGGGTATGGGCACTCGTAAATACCCAGATCTATCTCCTTGGGGAGCGCGGCGGTAAGTTGCTGCAATGAGGCCAATACCTGACTGTCCGGCTCCCCGGCCAGGGCCAGGCGGTTGCTTATCAGGATCTGGCCATCAATCCCCGTCTCACACATGGCGTTGAGCTGTTCCTGTTGCTGGCTGATGCCACTGGCGGTATGGCCAGAAGCCACCACGGGCACACGGCCGTCAACCTTCTCGACAATAAACCTGACTAACTGGCGGGCTTCGCCGTCGCTGAGGAAAAACATTTCGCTCGACTGGCAGGCAGCAAACAGCCCGTGGACGCCCGCATCCAGATACCAGTCCACCAGTTTTTCCAGTGAGCCCCAATCAATTTCCCGCCGTTCGCTAAACGGCGTCAGCATCACGGGCCAGATACCGGTGTACTTCTGTGCTTCAGTTCGCGTTTGCATCATCGTTTCCTTACAGCAATTTGAGAGCATCGCCTGCTACCTGCACGCGGATCCCCTGAGTCAGAGACTGGGCCACAAAAGCCTTGAAGACCTCCGCCAATACCGCTTCCTCTACATAGGCCACCGTCAGGTGATTACTTTGGTGACCCGCCATCAGGTCATCTCGCCCAACGCCGTCCAACACCGCATTCAATAATGGCCACTCGTAGTTGGTTGCCCGCCGACGGCGTTCAAACTCGGCTTCGGGCAGTTCCACCGCGTGGCCGGTACCGATGTGCATAATCACCTCAATGCCCTCATAATGTGCACGCGCCCAGATAAAGCGGCCGCCTTTGCCCTGGCCGGTAATAGTTGAGCCACCATATGGGAAGAACATCGCTGGCTGGCGATAGCCGGTAGCACCGGCGATCCCTCCTTTTAGATGTGCGAACGGCACCGCCCCGGAAATCTCCAGATCCCAATAGAACGTGCCCTGATACTCACTCCCCCAGCGAATATCGTGCAGCGTAGTTTCAGCTGGCATGCCCAACGCATCCAGCAACTGCCACAGCATTGCCTGAGGGATCGCCGTACCCATATCGACTTCGTTGATGCAAGGAATGGCTTTGCCGGGCCAGATGATTTCGCCATTTTCGTCTGGGATCGGGAAACGCTCCGCATTACCGATAGCCCCTTCGGCGAAATCTGACGCCGCACAGCTGTCTTTCAAGCCCTGCTGATATTGCACTCCCACCGCAGCCAGGCCAAAACGCTTAACAAAGCGCGCCATGGCAATCATCATGGCGCATTGCTCCAGCACCTGCTCACGAGTCAGCTCCTGCTGGCTGTCGCTACCCAACTTAAAGTCCATCCCACGGTCTTCATACCACTGCAAACAGGCCTCGCGCAGCGCCTGTGGCACCTTGTTCATCTCGATCAGCAATGCCGATTGTGAAAGTGACTCGATAGGCATACCGATATTCACCATCGCTTGCTGCGGGAATACGCCATTTATCATTCCCATACAGAAAGTATCGAACAGCCCGATAATCGCCTTGTTGCGCAGCAGATATTCCCCTACCTGCCGCCCCTGCTGGCCTGCTACGCTGGCCATCACCGGGTGCGTTGGCTCAATGGGCCGCAAGTAGCCGGTAGGATGACTGACGGCCCCGTTACGTAGCCAGGTTGCCAACCCCTGTTCAAATAAATCGTCGTCAAAATTCACCGACCACAAACGAGAATATTGCTTGCCCAAGCTGGTCAAGCTACCTGCCATACATAGCATGCCAACCAGGCCAGGCCAGGTACCGTCAAAATTTGCCAGCAATAACACCGGACCACGGTGGTGGATCAGTGAAGGGGCGATATGGTGTGAATACTGCCAGGCGGTTAACAGCACGATCACTGGCGCATCAACATCGATCTGCGCAAACAGGTCACTACCCTGGCGCTGGTTGCTAATAAACCCGTGGCCACGCTGAGCATCTACCGGGTGGGCACGCCGCATACGGTAACCATGCCGCTCCAACGCCGCCTGCAATTTTATTTCAAACTGCTGTTGTACCGGCCAACATGCCAGGTTGGCGGACTCGCGCAGATCGGCGTTTGTCACCATCAGGATCTCTTGGTGTTGAGGCTCAATCGGCGCGGGTGCCGATGGAAGTTTTACTGTCAGCATCGTCGATTCCTTAATATTGATTAGTTAAGCCCGTACCTGCATGACATCCGCAGCCAGCTGTTGATGCTGATACATCTGCAAATACAGTTGATATTTTGCCTGCCGGATTTCCTCTTACGACTGTTCCACCACCTTTGTGTGAGGATGAAACTGGCTGATTGGGCGAACAGCAAAGACCAGACACTCTCCCCTCAGCGTTAAATATCCGCGCTCTGACGCTCGCTCTGCACCGACATCAATTACGATAAAACAGCTGCCGCATTGCTCCCGCCTTCATTGCTAACTCGAGTTAGCAATGTATGACCCAGAGAAAGAACAGACAAAGCCTTTAGACGGAATTTGTGACTCAGTTCATGGTGAATTATTTAATTCATTGATTTGTATTAACTAAAAAATCACGATTAGCAGAAAAACCAGGGGCGGTGATGAGCGGATTTTTATTCAGGATAATTAGTGCGGAAGGACAGATCTGCGACAGGCATAAACCAGCTGGCATATGGTGTATTAGCGTATTGGCACAAAGCCCGTAACGGCCCCCTCAAATACCTGCACAACACAAGGCAAACAAGGGTAACTACAGTCAACATCCAATGGCTTACTCAACATTGCCACAAACGAAAAACCCCAAGCTCTTACGAGCTTGGGGTCTGTATTTGGCGGAAGGACAGAGATTCGAACTCTGGGAGCTGTTACACTCGACGGTTTTCAAGACCGTTGCCTTAAACCACTCGGCCATCCTTCCAATGGGCGCAGATATTAACGGTACCGTTATGAAATGTCTATCGTTTTCACATAAAAAAAAGCGTCAAAATGCGCGTTCGCTTAAATTTCAGGCCGATTATGGTAAAAAAAGCCAGAACCCCGCATCAGCGAGGCTCTTTTGAACACTAAACAGGCCGTTATTTAGGTTGGGTATCGTACTCTGAACAACTCTGATAGCCCTTGTTCATCACGTGGCCGGTGTCGTTGTAGCTGACAAAATAGGTCTGCACTTTGCCATCCCGTGGTGCCACGGCATAGGTATCACAGGTACCCTTCGCATGGATCAGGGTGGCTGAGGTGGATGGCGGCCCGGCAATGGCTCGCACCTGCTGCTTCGTCATCCCGACTTTGACATCGCTTACCACAGGCTCGTTCACATAGCTCGCGGCCCTGTCGTAAGTGGTACACCCAGTAAGTACGGTAAATAGCGCCGCAGTACATACGGTCAAAACCAGTTTCTTTGTCATCGCTTATCTCCTTAGCATGCTTATTGTTATCTAAGTGTAGATGCTAAAAGGCTTTTCTGCCAATAATGCTTTGCTGCCGTTAATAGTTGGCCCAGATACCCGGCGTTACCAGTTCCAACAGGTGGCCATCCGGATCGCGGAAATAAATGCTCTCTGCCCCCTGTTCCCAACGCATACGCCCCTCTATCTCAACACCGTGTTCGGCTAACTGCTGCTCCCACAGGGGTAACTGGGCCTCGCTCACGGCCAAACCAAGATGTTGTGGGCCACTGCCGTCATGAGGGGGAATATAGCCTCCCGGATAGTGAGCACCGTCCAGCGAATCTCCGGCGACAAACAGCAGCAACACGCTTTGATCGGAGATGTTATAGGCCAGGAAACGATCATTTGCGACCATAGCTGGCAGTTGCAATACCTGCTGGTAGAAGGCAGCGGCTCGTTCGATATCATTGACATACAGCACCGTCTCAATCACGCGTTCAATCTTAAGTTCCATAACAACCTCCTGATTTATCAATTTATAAACAGGGTAGACAGGTACGGGCTCAGCAGAATAGCAATCAGTGCCGCGCGAAGATCAATCTGTGCTGCTGGAGAACGGGCAAAAAAAACGCGGCCCGAAGGCCGCGCTGTCACATTCACGGTATTGCTTAGAACTGGTAAACCAGGCCTACAGCAACCACGTCGTCGGTATTGATACCGGCTTTGTCGGTAAATGTGTTGTCGTCCAGCAAGTTGATTTTGTAGTCAACGTAGGTGGACATGTTTTTGTTGAAGTAGTAGGTCGCGCCCACATCAACATATTTCAGCAGATCCTGGTCGCCGTAACCGCCACCAATGTCCTTGCCTTTAGACTGCAGGTACGCCACGGAAGGACGCAGGCCGAAGTCGAACTGGTACTGTGCAACCACTTCGAAGTTCTGTGCCTTGTTCGCGTAACCGTACAGAGAGCTATTGCTGTTGCCGAAACGGGTAGCATTGTAAGACTGAGTATACATCGCTGCCAGATAGACGTTGTTGGCGTCGTATTTCAGACCACCGCTATAGCCTTCGGCCTTACTACCACGACCCAGAATAGAAGAGGTGCCGTTAGGGCCACCGTTCTGATCGTTGGTACGGTCAGCATTGAAGAACGCACCAGCAGCACTGATGCCATAGCCCAGATCGTAGGAAACGGACATACCGTAACCGTCACCGTTCTGGTTCAGGACATCACGACCATTGTTGCTTTCTTCACCGTTGCCGTTTTTACCCTGATACTGCAGAGCAAAGTGCAGGCCATCAACCAGACCGAAGAAGTTGTTGTTACGATACGTCACTACACCGTTGGTGCGTTGGAACAGGAAGTTGTCTGCACCATAGGTATCGCCACCGAACTCAGGCAACACGTCGGTCCATGCGCCGATGTCATACATCACACCGTAGTTACGGCCGTAATCCAATGAGCCGTAATCGCCGAATTTCAGACCAGCGAAGCCCACACGGGTGAAGGCATCATTTTCAGCTTCGGTTTTATTCAGCTGAACCTGATATTCCCACTCACCATAGCCGGTCAGCTGATCGTTGATCTGAGTTTCGCCACGCAGGCCAAAACGCATATAAGACTGATCGCCATCGGTTTTATCGTTGTCGGAAAAATAGTGAAGACCATCGATTTTACCGAACAAATCCAGTTTATTGCCGTCTTTGTTGTAGATTTCTGCTGCACCTGCAGTGCCTGCCATCAACAGAGCTGGGACGATCAGGGAGAGTACTCGAAGTTTCATCGTTATTATCCTCTTAATTATGTCGAGCTACGGCCACTGCTCTTCTGAGCATTATTAGCGCGACTGTGAATCACCATTCTGGTAACAAGGGCTATATTAATCCAGAAAGAAAATGATACCAAGTATCCGATAGTGTTTCATACCAATATTTAAAGGTTTCAAAATGTAAATACTGGCGAACTTTAACAAAAACTTACCGACAAATAAAATTAAGCACCGAAAGATAAAAAAATAAATTAAACCTTATAAAACAATGAAATATACAAATCTTTATAAAAATAAAGATATCAGTACAAAAGTATCAAACAATAAGCACGTTGTGCCAAAAATCGCTTCAACGCCTGGCGCTATAATCACCCCGCTATCATCATTATTTTCATTATTACCTTCATTATCCGTATGATAATTTTTGTAGTTACGACCGGCCTCTGGCCGGTTTTTTTATACCCAAAACCAGCGCGCAAATCGTTCCAATAAAGCATTTTATGCACAAATTTAATCACAATGAGATATCATAAACATGGTCAATCACCGCACTAATAGCTAAATAAATAATAAAAATACCGACCACTAATTAACCAGTGAATAATTTTCAGGCGCTCATCGTTTAAATAGCCCACAATCACATACAAAATAACAATGAATCCTGCATCAATTCCCTCGATAATATATTTGTTACTTTGAGAAACTATCTCACCCTCATCAGCAAGTGATCTAACACAGCACCTCCCCCCCTGATGGGTTACAGGGTTAACGCGAATCCTTTCGACCCCGATCACAGATTGTGATAAAAACAGGGGTTCATTTAAGCCACTATCCAGAGCCGATCCCGATACCGACATGACAGTCACTTGCAACGAACAAAGTAAGCCCGGTGTGCCCGAGCAGAATGCTACCCGCCTGGCCTTTTTTATCGCCGGACTGGCGATGGCCACCTGGGCGCCGCTGGTACCTTTTGCCAAAACGCGTATCGCGATAGATGACGGCTCATTAGGCCTGTTGCTGCTGTGCATCGGGGTTGGCTCGCTCATGGCAATGCCGTTGACTGGGCTATTGACCGGCAAATTTGGCTGTCGACGCGTGATCCTGCTGGCGGGCATCGCCCTATGCATCGATCTGCCGCTGCTGGTGCTGATGGACTCCACCTTGGGGATGGCATTGGCGTTGCTGCTGTTCGGTGCGGCGATAGGTATGATTGACGTAGCCATGAACATCCAGGCCGTGGTGGTCGAACGCGCCAGCCATCGTGCCATGATGTCCGGCTTTCACGGTTTCTTCAGCGTTGGTGGGATCGCCGGTGCGGGTGGAGTCAGCGCCCTGCTATGGCTGGGGCTAGGCCCGCTGCAAGCCACGCTGATCGCCGTCGTCGCCATTCTGGCTCTGCTGCTGATTGCCAGTAAAAACCTGCTGCGTGAGAGCGGCGGAGATAAAGAAGGCCCGATGTTCGTTCTGCCACGTGGCTGGGTGATGTTCATTGGCCTACTGTGTTTTATCATGTTCCTGGCGGAAGGCTCAATGCTCGACTGGAGCGCGTTGTACCTGACCACCATGCGCGGGATGGATCATAGCCAGGCAGGCTTGGGTTACGCCTTGTTCTCCATTGCCATGACGATCGGCAGGCTGAATGGCGATCGCGTGGTAAATGCCATGGGCAGATATCAGGTACTGTTGCTGGGTAGCCTGTGTGCGGCCATCGGCCTGGCATTGGCTATTACCATAGACAACGCCATAGCCTCTTTGATTGGTTTTATGCTGGTCGGCGTCGGGGCATCCAATGTGGTCCCTATTCTATTTAGCGCAGCTGGAAACCAACGCGTCATGCCTGCCAACCTGGCCATCGCTTCGGTCACCACGGTGGGCTATGCCGGTATTCTGGCCGGCCCGGCGGTGATCGGGTTAATCGCCCAGATCTCCAGCTTGACGTTTGCCCTGGCCTGTGTGGCGGCATTACTGCTGATCGTCACTGCCAGCGCCAAAGCGGTCACTCGCTAATTTCAGGAATGCGTAGCCATGTTGCAAGATAGACAACTGACCATTAACTCCCGCTACATCACACGCAGCTTCTGGCTGTTTATCGTGCTGCTGGCCATGGCCATTGGGTTGTACAGTTACAACTACACCAACGCCTACCTGACGGAGAAAAAGCATGCCGTCAGTACCATCGCCAATATGCTGCAAAAGCGCATCGACAGTTACCGCTTTCTGACCTACCAAATCTACGACAAATTTGGTAATACCGCGGCGCTTCCCGTTGAAACCCATCTGCAGGAAACCCGCCTGCGCCCGGATGTTTATTACGTTGAGAAGCCACGCAGCAAAACCGATGCGGTCATTTTTGGCAACCACGACAACGCCACGTTGGCTGCGGTTGCCAGTATTTCGGACTTCCTGGATAACCGTTGGGGAACCGAAACCGAAAACTATGCGATGTATTTTCTCAACGGGCAAGATAACAGCCTGAGCCTGGTGACAACCCAATCGCTGAAAGACCTGACCTCGCGGTTGAAAGAAAACTACCTGACCACGTCGGTATCGGACCGCCGCACCGAAATGCTACAACAGGCCAATATGCTGGACGAACGCGAGAGTTTTTCCGGCCTGCGCAAACAACGCTTCCAGAACGCCTACTCGTTTTCTATCCGCACGACCTTTAACCAGCCGGGGCATTTGGCCACGGTGGTCGCCTTCGACCTGCCGATTAACGATATCATTCCACTTAACATGGCCCGCTCCAACTTCCTGTTGCTGCCCGATGAGCAAGAGATCGACGATAGTGTGGTGCCAAGCGAAACGGCAATCAACGCCCAGGCCGCCTTGAAAGGCAGTTGGGTTGAATTCAGTGTTTCATTGCCCAACTCGCCTCTGCAGCTGATTTACCGCGTCTCAGCTTTCAATCTGGCGATTGACCTGTTGCGCAATAACATCTGGCTACTGGCGATCAATCTGCTGTTGCTGGCGCTATCGATGGTGGGTATTTATTTCCTCCGCCAGCAATACATCCGCCCCAGCGAAAATATCGCCGCCGAGCTGGATCTCCAACGCTCGCTCAACCAGGAAATTGTCGCCAGCCTGCCTTGCGGGCTACTGGTCTATGACTTTGCCGACAACAGCGTGATTACCAGCAACAAGATCGCCGAGCACTTGATGCCACATCTTAGCCTGTCCAAAATCGCCCATATGGCGGAGCAGCATCATGGCGTGATCCAGGCGACGGTCAACAACGAAGTCTATGAGATCCGCATCTTCCGCAGTCAGCGAACGGCGGAAACCTATCTGTTCCTGCTCAACGATCAGGATAAAGAAGTGATGGTGAACAAACGGCTGCAACAGGCCCGCCGCGAATACGATAAAAACGTTCAGGCCCGTAAGTTGATGTTGCACAACCTGGGGATCGAGCTGAATCAGCCGGTGCGACAAATGCACGAACTGACCCGGAGCCTGTGCCAGCCATCAGATGTCGAGCAGCAACAGACATTGCTTAAACAACTCAACCTGGCTTCTGCATCGGTATTGGATCTGATCGACAATATCACCCTGCTCACCCGGCTGGAAACACAGGATTGGCAGCCGGTACGTCAACCATTCAATCCCTCTGCACTGCTGGATGAACTGCTGCTGGACGTGCTGCCAGCCATCAACCAGAAAGGGCTGGCGCTATTCAATCACGTTAATCTGGACGTCAACCAACAGTACATTGGCGATGCTGGCGCACTGCGCAAAATCCTTTCATTACTGCTGCGCTACGCCATCATCACCACCGCCTACGGCAAGATCACCCTGGTGGTAGAACAGGAAGCCGAACGCCCTGAACACCTTGTATTTCATATCAATGATACCGGCACCGGCATTTCCAATGAGGAAATCAGCAACCTGACCTACCCGTTCCTAAGCCAAACGCTGGTCGATCGCTTCGATCACGGCTCTGGGCTGACGTTTTTCCTGTGTAATCAGCTGTGCAAAAAACTCAATGGCCAGTTGGATATCCGCAGCAAAATCGATATCGGTACCCGCTATACCATTCGTGTCACTATGGAGCAGGAGAAAACCGAGGAACAGGCGACAGAGAAATTACTCGATGGGGTAACGGCGCTGCTGGATATCACCTCCGACGAGATCCGTCGTATCGTGACTCAGCTACTGGCGGGCTATGGGGCCAACTGCATCGTGGCCGAGGAGCACCAAAACAGCCAGGATTATGATGTATTACTGACCGATAACCCGCAGCAGGCCGACGACTATACGTTACTGCTAACCAGCGATGAAGCGGGCTGGCAGCAGCTTGATAAAGGCTATATTCGCGTCAACTATAACCTGCACAATGCCATGATTGACGCGGTTCTGATCTTGATAGAACACCAGATGGCGGCACAAGAGCAGGAAGAAAACCCGGTAGGATCGCTGGCCGATAGCGCCCAAGTGTATGAAAAACAATTGAGATCAAGTGATTACTATGGTTTGTTTATTGATACAGTACCCGACGATATCAAAAAACTGTATACTGAGGCGGGCAGCAGTGATTTTGCAGCGCTGTCTCAAACTGCACACCGCCTGAAGGGCGTGTTTGCTATGTTAAATCTGCTTCCCGGAAAGCTTCTGTGTGAATCGTTAGAACAGCACATCGCGGACGGTGATGCGCTCAAGATCGAGAATAACATCAGTCAGATTGATTTTTTCGTCAGTAGACTGCTGCAGCAAGGTAGCCAACAACATGAATAACTTGAACGTAATTATTGCCGATGACCACCCTATCGTACTGTTTGGCATCCGGAAGTCACTTGAGCAAATTGAGTGGGTGAATGTCGTTGGGGAGTTCGAGGACTCTACAGCACTGATCAACAATCTGTCCAAGCTGGACGCCAACGTACTGATCACCGATCTTTCGATGCCGGGTGACAAATATGGCGACGGCATTACGCTGATAAAATATATCAAACGCCACTATCCGCAATTGTCGATCATCGTTCTGACCATGAACAACAATCCGGCCATTCTCAGCGCGGTGTTGGATCTGGACATCGAAGGCATCGTCCTGAAACAGGGTGCGCCCACCGATTTGCCAAAAGCGCTGGCCGCATTGCAGAAAGGCAAGAAATTCACGCCGGAGAGCGTCTCGAAGCTGTTGGAGAAAATCAGTGCCAGCGGTTACGGTGACAAACGTCTGTCTCCGAAAGAAAGTGAAGTGTTGCGTCTGTTCGCCGAAGGTTTCCTGGTGACCGAAATCGCCAAAAAACTGAACCGCAGCATCAAGACTATCAGTAGCCAGAAGAAATCAGCCATGATGAAACTGGGTGTTGATAACGATATCGCACTGCTCAACTATCTCTCCTCCGTCAGTATGACGCAGTTGGATAAAGACTAGTGTTCAACGGGTGCAGCATGCGGCACCCCTGAAACAACATTGTTATCAATCTAAAGGGCGCTCTTAGGCGCCCTTTGGTATTTATGCAGTTTCCGACTCAGCCCTAAGCCGCCGTACCCGTTGACTGTAATAGCCAAGCGACTGCTCCAGCGTCTCTAGCGTGACCGGTTTCGACAGGCAGTTATCCATCCCGGCCTCAAGACAGCGCTGTTTCTCTTCTGCCAACGCATTAGCCGTCACGCCAATCACTGGAGCCGTGAAGTTCGACTGACGCAGGCAACGTGTCAATTCATAGCCATCCATGTTCGGCATATTGACGTCGGTCAGAACTATATCCACCGTATTGCGTTCCAATACGCTGAGCGCGTCGACACCATCATTGGCAGTGATCACCAGATAGCCCAACGATGCCAGTTGATCGGACAGTAAGCGCCGGTTAATCGGGTGATCGTCCACCACCAGCAGGCGAATATCCCCATTATCGGCACTATTGGCCTTAACCGGTAACGGCAGTTGCACCAATGCCTTGTCGCTTTCGGTAACCACACCAAACAGCCGGTTCAACAGCAGGATGGCATCCCGTGGCGTAGAGGTACTATGCAGCCAGTAACCCGGATGCGTTTCCAATGACGGCCCGATGTGCGCGATGGAGAACTCTATCTGTGCCAACAGCGGGGTATCCACCTGCAAAGGATAATCGCTGAGCAGAACATCCCCTGTCGCGGTTTGCTGCCCCTCATAACGTAATACCGTGGCACCGTAGCCGCCAAGGATCGCCTGCAGATAACTTTCCAACCGCTGATTACGAATTTGCAGCCACAGGTTTTTGCCCTGCCAGGTATCGCTGGCCTGCGGCGTCGGGAACAACGCCCCAAACAGCGGAATACGAATGGTAAACAAGCTGCCGAGGCCAGGCTCGGACTCCACCGCGATATCACCGTCCATCAGGTTGATCAGTTTTTCACAAATCGCCAGCCCAAGCCCAGTACCCTGGAAATGGCGCTGTACCCCGCTGCCAACCTGGAAGAAAGGATCAAACAGGCGCAGGACTTCTTTTTCTGGAATACCGACGCCGGTATCGCGAACGCTGAACTCCAGATAGCTGTCACGCGTGCAGACTTGCAGGATGATACAGCCGGTATCGGTAAACTTGATGGCGTTATTCAATAGGTTAGACAATACCTGCTGCAAACGCACGGGATCGCCATTGATACGCTCAGGCACTCCTTGTTCAATAAAACAGTACAAACCGAGCCGCTTTTTCACCACCAGCGGCAAGTAGTTGCCCGCGATGTGGGTAATGACTTCCAGGCAAGAAAACTCACGGGGCTCTATCTTCAACTGCTCCGACTCAATCTTGGAGAAGTCCAGGATGTCGCTGATAATCTTCAGCAACAGCCCCGAGGAGTTGCTCATCGCATTGACCAGGCGATCGACCCCTTGTGGCAACGCCTTGGTCTGCAGCAGATCCAGGTTGCCGATGATCCCATACAGCGGCGTGCGCAGTTCATGGCTGACGGTGGCCAGGAACATCGATTTGGACTGGCTGGCCTGCTCCGCTGCCGCGGCCATTTCCTGCAGCGACTCTTCCATTTTGACGCGGGCGCTAACGTCAACCAGCACGCAGATCGCCACGTCCTCATTGCGATAACGGGAATGAACAAAGCTGATTTGCAGGTTGTTGTTGTTACTGGTCATCACATCAACAAAGTTGACCTGCTGTTCGCAGATAATACGCGTAATGCGATCGCGATCCTCGTTGGTCAACAGGTTGATATAGTTATGTGCCAGTTCATTACTCAGGATGTTGGTACCATCACTGATGCGCAGAATGCAAATGCCCACCGGCGCCGACGCCACGATCTTGCGGTTGAACTGTTCATGCTCCTCCAACCGGAAGGCATTCTCCTCCGCAGGCAGGAACATCTTGCGTTCGAACAGCCACGCCAGGCTGAACAACACCACGGCCGACAGCAGGTTAAGCAGCACCGCATTGAGGATCAGCACCTTGAAGCGCTCCACCACGCTCTTCACCGGCAAGGAATACACGATGCTGAGCGACGAAGGCGGCAGCGCCTTCTTCATGATTAGATCCTGGTAACTGTCGACATAGCCAAAATAGGTGTGTTCCTGCGGATAAACATTGAGCGAAGAGGCGTAACGATCGCCATTGGCCAGTTGCAACACAGATTCGTTGTTCTCATCCAGCAGATTTACCCCCACCGGCAAGTTGCTGGTGGTGACAAAGTCCTCCAGGCGGATCGTCTGTTCAATCCCCAGCAACGCTTCCAGTTTGTTACCGACATAGACCGGCGTCATCACATACAGGTAACCTACATCAGGCCGCTGCTGGCTGGGGCTGATCCAATAAAGGTTATTGTCTTTCTCCGCGCTGTTGGCGGCGTTACGGTATTTAAGGATGCGCTCATGCAGCGCCTTGAGCACCTTTTGCCGGTCGGTGATGCCGCTGCTGCTACCGAATTCCGTCATGCACAGGCTATCACTGCCGATGAAAAACACTCGGTTCAGGTCATAGGCTGCGACAAAGTTTTCTTTCCAGTATTGGATCAGACCGTTTAACGAGGTGATCGCGTCACGGTAGTTGGAGTTCAGCGCGCAGTTGGATTCCGGGTACAGCGGCTTCATCTCCGGTTGGCTGTCTTTGCCATTCATCATGCCGGTGAACAGCTCGAGGCTCCCTACCGTGCCGTTGAGGCGGTTTTCCGCCATGTATTTGATGTCGCGTATGATATCCGCCGAATGGCGAATGTAGCCCTGTGCCTGGTCAAAGTTGAGATTGTATTCCTGCCTGATATCGGATTCTTTCTCATGCACGATATCCAGGATATAAAACGTGGTCAGCAGTGCGCCCAGCGACCACAGCATGAACGCCAGCACCCGAAACAGATAGCGGGAAATTTTTAACGTGGTACGGAAAGAGGCTAAGTATTTCAAGCAGGTACCATGCCAGAGTAAGGGGTGACGAGCATAATCATAGCAAAACAACGATCCCGTGCAGCATCGACAAGTGATTGCAGCAATTAAACCATACAACTGAAAAAGGGCCTAGCATCGCTGCCAAGCCCTTTTTGATCCACCCAGATTGTACGAGATCGCACTATTTAGGCGTTCTCGTCATCCAAATCGTCTGCGGTGCCGGTATCCTCATCACCCTCATCGAGTGGTGTGGTATCTTCTTCCGCTTCATCGCTACCTGGTTCAAGGCTATCAAGCTCTTCATCTTCAACCGGTTCAGCAACGCGCTGCAGGCCGACGACGTTCTCGTCTTCCGCAGTACGGATCAGAGTGACACCCTGAGTGTTACGGCCAACCACGCTGACTTCCGCGACACGGGTACGCACCAGCGTACCTGCATCGGTGATCATCATGATTTGATCGGTAGTTTCTACCTGCACAGCCCCAACAACCTGGCCATTACGCTCGCTGACCTTGATGGAGATAACCCCTTGGGTCGCGCGCGATTTGGTCGGATATTCCGTTACCGCGGTACGCTTGCCGTAGCCGTTCTGCGTCACGGTCAGGATATCGCCTTCACCGCGTGGAACAATCAGCGAAACTACACGATCGCCTTCACCGAGGTTGATACCGCGTACGCCGGTAGCGGTACGGCCCATCGAGCGCACCTGCCCTTCTGGGAAGCGCACCACTTTACCGTTGGCGGAGAACAGCATCACTTCGTTGCTGCCGTCGGTCAGGTCAACACCAATCAGCTCGTCACCCTCGTTGAGGTTAACGGCGATGATGCCAGCACTGCGTGGGCGGCTGAACTCGGTCAATGCGGTTTTCTTCACGGTACCGCTGGCGGTAGCCATAAACACATGGCGCCCTTCTTCGTATTCACGCACCGGCAGAATGGCGGTGATACGTTCGTTGGCTTCCAGCGGCAACAGGTTGACGATCGGCCGGCCACGAGCACCACGGCTGGCTTCCGGCAGTTGATACACCTTCATCCAGTACAGGCGACCACGGCTGGAGAAGCACAGGATCGTGTCGTGGGTGTTGGCCACCAGCAGACGATCGATAAAGTCTTCTTCTTTAATACGGGCGGCTGACTTGCCTTTACCACCGCGACGCTGTGCTTCATAGTCGGTCAGAGGCTGATACTTCACGTAGCCCTGATGCGACAATGTCACGACCACATCTTCCTGGTTGATCAGGTCTTCGATGTTGATATCAGACGTGTTGGCGGTAATTTCGGTACGGCGTGCGTCACCGAACTGATCGCGCATGGCCACCAGTTCTTCACGGATCACTTCCATCAAGCGGTCTGGGTTTTCCAGAATAAAGATCAGCTCGGCGATGATGTTCAGCAGCTCTTTATACTCGTCCAGCAGCTTCTCGTGCTCCAGGCCGGTCAGTTTCTGCAAGCGCAGATCCAGGATCGCCTGAGCCTGTTGCTCGGTCAGGTAATATTTACCGTCACGGATACCGAACTCTGGCTCCAGCCACTCTGGGCGTGCCGCGTTGTCACCGGCGCGTTCCAACATCGCCCCGACGTTACCCAGATCCCAAGGTTGCGCGATTAACGCAATCTTCGCTTCTGCCGGAGTCGGCGCACGGCGGATCAGTTCGATAATCGGGTCGATGTTGGCCAACGCAATGGCTAACGCTTCCAGGATATGGGCGCGATCGCGGGCTTTACGCAGTTCGAAAATGGTACGGCGGGTCACCACTTCACGGCGGTGGCGCACAAATGCACGCAGAATATCTTTCAGGTTCAGCAACTTTGGCTGGCCCTGATGCAGTGCCACCATGTTGATACCGAAGGTGACCTGTAGCTGAGTCAGCGAATACAGGTTATTCAGCACCACTTCACCCACCGCGTCACGTTTGACTTCAATCACGATGCGCATACCGTCTTTATCAGACTCGTCACGCAGCGCGCTGATGCCTTCAACGCGTTTTTCTTTCACCAGCTCGGCAATTTTCTCAATCAGGCGCGCTTTGTTCACCTGATAAGGAATTTCATGCACGATGATGGTTTCGCGGCCGGTTTTAGCGTCCGCCTCTACCTCGGCACGGGCGCGGAGATACACTTTGCCACGGCCAGTACGGTAGGCTTCTTCAATACCACGACGGCCATTGATGATTGCCGCCGTCGGGAAGTCCGGGCCTGGGATGTGTTCCATCAGCCCTTCAATGCTGATGTCTTCATCCTCGATATAGGCCAGACAGCCATTGATAACTTCAGACAGGTTATGCGGCGGAATGTTGGTCGCCATACCTACGGCGATACCGGACGAGCCGTTGACCAGCAGGTTCGGGATCTTGGTTGGCATAACGGCCGGGATCTGCTCGGTACCGTCATAGTTTGGCACGAAGTCGACGGTCTCTTTTTCCAGATCCGCCAGCAGTTCGTGGGCGATTTTCGACATGCGCACTTCGGTATAACGCATTGCTGCGGCGGAGTCGCCGTCCACAGAACCGAAGTTACCCTGGCCGTCCACCAACATGTAACGCAACGAAAACGGTTGGGCCATACGGACGATCGTGTCATACACCGCGCTGTCACCATGCGGGTGATACTTACCGATCACGTCCCCAACGACACGGGCCGATTTCTTGTATGGTTTATTCCAGTCGTTACCCAGTACATTCATCGCGTACAGAACGCGGCGGTGCACCGGCTTCAGTCCATCACGAACATCTGGCAACGCACGGCCGACAATAACGGACATCGCGTAATCCAGATACGAGCTTTTCAGCTCTTCTTCGATATTTACCGGTGTGATTTCTCTGGCAAGGTCGCTCATGGAGCTGCTATCCCTCATACTGAATGATTCATCTGCCTTGGCGTAGTGCCAAAGGTGTAAAACTATATCACAAAGCGCGCTTTACGGGGAAATTACCGGCGCTGTTTCGCTGAAATGTGCTGCCCTGCGGGCGAAAAATGCCCCGGTAACAACAGCGCTGCGCCAAGCGTGCCGGAACATGTATAATCTGCACCATAAGAGAACCAGGAGCTAATAACGCCCATGAATGCTGAATCATCCCGTCACGCGCCAAACGTTGATCACCAGGAAATCGCCAAATTTGAAGCTGTCGCCTCGCGCTGGTGGGATCTGGAAGGTGAGTTCAAGCCGTTGCATCGGATCAATCCGCTGCGTCTGAATTATATCATGCAGCGCGCAGGAGGCATTTTTGACAAACAAGTGCTCGACGTTGGCTGTGGCGGCGGCATTCTGGCAGAGAGCATGGCGCGTGAAGGTGCGTTGGTAACCGGGCTGGATATGGGGGCAGAACCGCTCCAGGTGGCGCGACTGCATGCGCTGGAAAGCGGTATGCAGGTGACCTACGTGCAAGAAACGGTAGAAAGCCATGCGCAGGCTCATCCGCAACAGTATGACATCGTCACCTGTATGGAGATGCTCGAGCACGTCCCGGATCCGGCCTCCGTCGTGCGCGCCTGTGCACATCTGGTCAAGCCAGGCGGCCATGTGTTCTTCTCCACCATCAACCGCAATACCAAAGCCTGGCTGATGGCGGTCATCGGCGCTGAATACGTGCTCAAAATGGTGCCACAGGGCACCCATGATCATAAGAAGTTCATCCGCCCTTCTGAACTGATCGGTTGGGTCGACGGCACCGAACTGCGTGAAAAACATATCATCGGCCTGCATTACAACCCGATCACCGACCATTTCAAGCTGGGCCGTAACGTGGATGTGAACTACATGGTCCATACCCAGCACCAGGGTTGAAACGGCCACAACGTACCGGCGACGATGTTTCCGCCGCCGGTACGACTAAGCGTATAAGATAAATACCTATTTATCCGTTTTCGATCAAAAAAGCCGATCTAAACCGTTTTTAAGAATATAAAAGCAGATCAATATGCGGTTTTTTTCTAACGTTTAATAAAGCGGCAAACGATCGAGGTTTTCAGAAAATCAGCAAAATCTCCTCGCGCTTATTGACAACCTTGTCACCCCAGATAGGGCGCGCACTAGGAACAATTGGTAACATTTCACCCCCAAGTTATCCACAAGATCGGCAGGTTTTGTTCACTTGCAAACCCACCGTTTTATCACTATCTTGTTACCTCACCGACATACACCCCCTATATATAGTGTTTACATACTGAGCAGAGCGACTACACTTTCTGCTTAGGGGAATCTCACGGACAGGTAAAAATGAACCAAAGCCTACTTGTAACTAAACGCGATGGCAGTAAAGAGCGCATCAACCTCGACAAAATCCACCGAGTCATCGACTGGGCCGCGGAAGGTTTAAACAACGTCTCGGTCTCTCAAGTAGAGTTACGTTCACATATTCAGTTTTATGACGGCATCAAAACCGCCGATATTCATGAAACCATCATCAAGGCCGCAGCCGATCTGATCTCCCGTGACGCACCGGACTATCAGTATCTGGCCGCTCGCCTCGCCATCTTCCATCTGCGTAAAAAAGCTTACGGCCAGTTTGAGCCACCGAAGCTGCTCGACCACGTCGCACGCATGGTGGAGATGGGCAAATACGATAAACATCTGCTGGAAGACTACACCACTGAAGAGTTCGAGCAGATGGACTCCTTTATCGATCACTGGCGTGATATGAACTTCTCTTACGCTGCCGTGAAGCAGTTGGAAGGTAAATATCTGGTGCAGAACCGCGTCAGCGGCGAGATTTACGAGAGCGCACAGTTCCTGTATATCCTGGTAGCCGCGTGCCTGTTCTCCAACTACCCGCGCGCCACCCGTCTGGACTACGTAAAACGTTTCTATGACGCGATCTCCACCTTCAAGATTTCACTGCCTACGCCGATCATGTCTGGCGTGCGCACCCCAACCCGCCAATTCAGCTCTTGCGTGCTGATCGAGTGTGGTGACAGCCTGGATTCCATCAACGCCACCTCCAGCGCCATTGTGAAATACGTTTCACAGCGCGCCGGTATCGGTATCAATGCTGGCCGTATCCGTGCCTTGGGTAGCCCAATTCGTGGCGGTGAAGCCTTCCACACTGGCTGTATCCCGTTCTACAAACACTTCCAGACCGCGGTGAAATCCTGCTCTCAGGGCGGCGTACGTGGTGGTGCCGCAACGCTGTTCTACCCAATGTGGCATCTGGAAGTGGAAAGCCTGCTGGTGCTGAAAAACAACCGTGGGGTTGAAGGCAACCGCGTCCGTCATATGGACTACGGCGTGCAGCTCAACCGCCTGATGTATCAGCGCCTGATCAAGAATGAAGACATCACCCTGTTCAGCCCGTCTGACGTTCCAGGGCTGTACGACGCGTTCTTCGCCGATCAGGACGAGTTCGAGCGCCTGTATACCCTGTATGAGAAAGACAGCAGTATTCGTCAGCAACGAGTGAGAGCGGTAGAACTGTTCTCACTGATGATGCAGGAACGTGCTTCTACTGGCCGTATCTACATCCAGAACGTCGATCACTGCAACACCCACAGCCCGTTCGATCCGCAGATCGCCCCGGTACGCCAGTCAAACCTGTGCCTGGAAATCGCTCTGCCGACCAAACCGCTGGATGACGTTAACGACGAAAACGGCGAAATCGCGCTGTGTACGCTGTCCGCATTCAACCTGGGTGCGATTGAAAGCCTGGACGATCTGGAAGAGCTGGCCACGCTGGCCGTACGTGCACTCGACGCCCTGCTGGATTATCAGGATTACCCGATCAAAGCCGCTCACCGTGGCGCGATGGGCCGCCGTACCCTGGGTATCGGCGTGATCAACTTCGCCTATTACCTGGCGAAGAACGGCGTACGCTATTCCGACGGCAGCGCCAACAACCTGACCCACAGAACCTTCGAAGCGATCCAGTACTACCTGCTGAAGGCCTCGAACCGTCTGGCTCAGGAGCAAGGGGCTTGCCCGTGGTTCAATGAAACCACCTATGCGCAAGGCATCTTGCCAATCGATACTTACAAGAAAGATTTAGACGCGATCTGTAACGAACCGCTGCATTACGACTGGGAAAGCCTGCGTAAAGAGATCAAAGAGACCGGCCTGCGCAACTCAACGCTGTCTGCCTTGATGCCGTCGGAAACTTCGTCGCAGATCTCCAATGCCACCAACGGCATTGAGCCACCGCGCGGCCATATCAGTATCAAAGCGTCCAAAGACGGTATTCTGCGCCAGGTCGTTCCTGAGTATGAGCGTCTGAAAAACGACTACGAACTGCTGTGGGAATTACCGAATAACGACGGTTACCTGCAACTGGTTGGCCTGATGCAGAAATTTATCGATCAGTCGATCTCGGCAAACACCAACTATGACCCAACCCGTTTCCCGGGTGGCAAGGTGCCGATGAAGCAGTTGTTGAAAGACCTGCTCACCACCTACAAGTTCGGTGTCAAAACGCTGTATTATCAGAACACCCGCGACGGTGCAGATGATATCCAGGAAGACATGCAGCCTGCTCAGGGCGGCGATGACGACTGTGAAGGCGGCGCCTGCAAGATCTAACGTTTGATACAGCGGGCCGGAACTCTTCCGGCCCCTTTACTTTTCAGCTCGGCACTAATGGATCCAAGCTCATGGCTTACACTACTTTTTCTCAAAACAAAAACAACCAGTTGCTTGAGCCGATGTTCTTCGGCCAGTCGGTCAACGTGGCGCGTTTCGACCAGCAAAAACATGAAATCTTCGAAAAGCTGATCGAAAAGCAGCTCTCCTTCTTCTGGCGTCCGGAAGAGGTTGACGTCGCGCGCGATCGTATCGACTATCAAGCGCTGCCGGAACACGAGAAGCACATCTTCATCAGCAACCTGAAGTATCAGACGCTGCTGGATTCCATCCAGGGCCGTAGCCCTAACGTGGCGTTTCTGCCGCTGATCTCCATTCCGGAGCTGGAAACCTGGATCGAAACCTGGTCATTCTCAGAGACCATTCACTCGCGTTCCTACACTCATATCATTCGTAACATCGTTAACGATCCGTCGGTGGTGTTTGACGATATCGTCACCAACGAGGAGATCCTCAAGCGGGCAAAAGATATCTCCGGCTACTACGACGATCTGATCGAAATGACCAGTTACTATCATCTGCTCGGTGAAGGCACGCACCAGGTCAATGGTAAAACGGTGACCGTTAACCTGCGCGCCATCAAAAGGCAGCTGTATCTGTGCCTGATGAGCGTCAACGCGCTGGAGGCCATTCGTTTCTACGTTAGCTTTGCCTGTTCGTTTGCTTTCGCCGAGCGTGAGCTGATGGAAGGCAACGCCAAAATCATCAAGCTGATCGCCCGCGACGAAGCCCTGCACCTGACCGGTACGCAACATATCCTGAATCTGATGCGCTCAGGCGCCGATGACCCAGAGATGGCCGAAATCGCCGTGGAATGCCAGCAAGAGTGCTATGACCTGTTCGTCCTGGCGGCACAGCAGGAGAAAGAGTGGGCCGAGTATCTGTTCCGCGACGGCTCCATGATTGGTCTGAACAAAGACATCCTGTGCCAGTATGTGGAATACATTACCAATATCCGCATGCAGGCCGTTGGCCTGGGCTCACCGTTCCCTACCCGCTCCAACCCAATCCCATGGATCAACGCCTGGCTGGTGTCGGATAACGTGCAGGTGGCTCCGCAGGAAGTGGAAGTCAGCTCTTACCTGGTCGGCCAGATTGACTCTGAAGTCAACGCCGACGACCTGAGTGATTTCGAGCTGTAAGTGGCTGCACCAACCATCACGCTGCGTGCCACCGGTACGCAGCTCTCCTGCCCCGAAGGTGAAAAATGCCTGCTCGACGTGCTGGAACTGCATGAGGTGGAGGTGGAATACCAATGCCGCTCCGGCTATTGCGGTGCCTGCCGAGTGAAATTACTGAAGGGTGAGGTCGCTTACCACCAGCAGCCGTTGGCATTTATCAATCATGGCGAGATCCTGCCCTGCTGCTGCATGCCCGCCATGGATATCGAGCTGGAAATCTAACTCAATAAAATAATCATCAAACACTGAATACCCTAAGAATTTCAAGTTGCAGCTAGGCGGCAAGGGGGTAAACACCCGCAGCCAACAACGCTGCAGCTTGAAAGGCGACCGGTATCAATGCCCAACACGAAGAGTCTCAAACACCCGCAAAGCGTGTAACAACCCACTCCCACAGCGAATACCCCTTATATTGTTATGATCCATAAGGGATATCTCACCGCCATGAACGAGTTTCTACTCGATAATTTCTACAATTTCCAGCCAGCCGTTTTTGCCGCAAACCTGGCCGCCATTCAGCCAACGGCGCAGCATATCCAGCGCCAGCATCGCGACCGACTCCTGGCGTAAACGCAGGCCATGACGTGAAGCACGATAGCTCACCGTCTGGCCAATACCGCCTTTTGGCGTATGCAGGGCAACACTGACACGATCCCCTGCCATGGCGCTAACCGCCAACGCCAACTGCGCACCGGTGAGCTGCGCCAAAGACTGGGCACGCGCCAGCACTGTTGCCAATGCCTCGGAGCAATGCGCAGGTAGCAGTTCGCCACCGGCCAGCGGGGCAGCTTCGCTCTGCAACTGCAGGTTGATTAGGCCGGCGGTAAATTGCTCGCTCAGCGCCAGCGTCAAGTTCTGCTGCTGTAAGCGTTGCGTCAGCTCTGCCGGTAGCCCAGCCGTTCCTTCAAAAATCGTATTGTCACCCGCAACCTGCCGCACTCGCTGCCAGGCTTGTTCCATCGCGGCACGCTGAGCCTGTGGGCCAGTCAACTTCAATTCAATAATCGGACTGGAAGAGCGATAGCCCAGTACGACGCCCGGCGGCAAAGGCATGCCGTCCAATTCAGCAGCCAAGTCGCTTTCCGAAGTCCCGAAGGTGGTAAGGCGAAGGCACAATGGCGGCTCAGGCAGAGTAAAGCTCTGTCGCAGACGTGGCAGGATCTGCTCTTCTACCATCACTTTAAATTCGGAAGGCACGCCCGGCGTAAAGAACATCCGGCACTTATTCAGCGTTAAGGCGAAGCCGCAGGCGGTACCTACACGGTTATCCAGCATTTCCGCATTAGCCGGGATCTGCGCCTGTTTACGGTTTGAAGCCGCCATTGGGCGGCCACGTTCCGCAAAGTAGGCCTCCATACGGGCGATCCATTCAGGATGTTCGACCAATTCGGTATCACAAGCCTTGGCCGCTGCCAACGCACTGAGATCGTCGCTGGTTGGCCCCAGACCGCCGTTGACGATCAGCACGTCGGCAATATGGCTACGCTCCTGCAGGATTTCGATCAGCGAAGAAAGGCTATCCCCCACCGTTTCGCGCCCGCTCATCGGTAAGCCTTGCTGGAACAGGTAATCTGCCAGCCAGGCGGCGTTGGTATCAATAATTTGCCCATGCAGCACCTCATCACCGGTACTGAGCATCTCCACCCTTAACATTGATCTCTCCCTTATGTTCAGATCCCTCCACTATAGAAGCCCGTAAACAACTTTTCACTACGCAGCGAACGATATTGCTGTCTAAAGGCATTTTTTAATACCGCCGCCCTCCCACCCACAACCGTAAATTTATATGTACACCAGACGTAACGTCGGTTTGACACAAAATCGGCAATCAACTATTCTGCCGCACTAAAAATAGGCCCCCGAAAACGCCTATAAATCATCCAATAGCAGAGAAAAACGTGAAGAATCGTACGCTGGGCAGTGTTTTTATCGTGGCAGGCACCACCATTGGTGCGGGGATGCTGGCTATGCCCCTGGCGGCAGCGGGTGTAGGTTTTGGCGTAACGCTGGCATTGCTGGTCGGGCTGTGGTTATTAATGTGCTATACCGCGCTGTTGCTGGTCGAAGTTTATCAGCATGAGCAGGCGGACACCGGCCTGGGAACGCTGGCCAAACGCTATCTGGGCGGTGGTGGCCAGTGGCTTACCAGTTTCAGCATGATGTTCTTGATGTATGCGCTGACCGCTGCCTATATCAGCGGCGCTGGCGAACTGCTGGCTGTCAGCATCAGCCAGTGGACTTCTCAGGACTTCCCGACTTACCTCGGCGTACTGCTGTTCACCTTGGTCGCAGGGGGGATCGTCTGCATCGGCACCCATTCGGTAGATCTGTTCAACCGTATTCTGTTTACCGCCAAGTCGATTTTCCTGATCGTCATGCTTGGTCTGATGATGCCGCACATCCAGCAAACCAACCTGCTGACGCTCCCGCTGGAACAGGGGCTGGCGCTCTCGGCAATCCCGGTGATCTTCACTTCGTTTGGTTTCCACGGCAGCGTACCCAGCATCGTCAACTATATGGGCGGTAACATCCGCAAGCTGCGTTGGATCTTCATCATCGGCAGTGCCATCCCGTTAGTGGCTTATATCTTCTGGCAGTTGGCGACGCTGGGCAGCATCAGTTCCACCACCTTTGTCGGTATTCTGGCACAACAGGCCGGGTTGAACGGTTTACTGCAAGCGGTACGCGACGTGGTCGCCTCGCCGCATGTCGAGCTGGCGGTACACCTGTTTGCCGATTTGGCACTGGCAACGTCGTTCCTGGGGGTTTCGCTCGGGTTGTTCGACTTCCTGGCCGATCTGTTCAAACGCCGGGATAACGTGCGGGGCCGCTTGCAGACCGGTGCCATCACCTTCCTGCCGCCATTGGCATTCGCCCTGTTCTATCCGCGCGGTTTTGTGCTGGCACTCGGGTTCGCGGCAATCGCGCTGTCCGTGCTTGCTCTGTTGCTGCCTTCATTGCTGGTCTGGAAAACTCGTCGTCGGCATCAGGCCAGCTATCGAGTCTGGGGCGGGACACCAGCGTTGGCGTTGGTGTTTGTCTGTGGGGTGGCAGTGATCGCCATTCAGCTCAGCATCGCCAGCGGTCTGTTACCCGCCATCGGCTAACATAAAAAAATGGGCGCAGCCTATGCGGCGCCCGTTGAAGATCAGGCAGGATTAGAAGCCCACGCCCACGCCAATATAAGGGCCATCGGCTATCGCGTTGTCGCGGTTGCCGTCTTTACCTTCGATGTTGATGTAACGATAACCGACATCCACATTGAACGGACGAACGTTTAAGCGCACCCCGCCATTGGCCTCGTTATAAGCTTTTGCCCCGCTGGTCAAAGACTCCGGCGCAAAATAGCCTTCACCATACAGGCTGAGATAGCGGTTGAGCTCCCATTGCAGACCGCCTCCTAATGCCAATGCTCCGCCATTTTTGCCATCTTCCGGGCTAAGATAAATGGCCTTGCCGCCCACGGTAGCCGTCAAAGGCCCAACCGGCAGGCCGAAGCTCAATCCCAGGCTACCAATGTCACCATCATGATCGCTACGGATCCAGTTGCCGCTGATCCCCAAGCCCGCCGTTGTGCCCCCCAAGCCTACACCAAGGTTGGTGTAATGTTCCCCTGCCTCACCGCTCACGCTGATCGCATTGGCAGAGCCAGCCACAAACAGCAAACCTGCTGCGCACGCGACTAAAGTTTTGTTCATTATTGATCCTTTTCATTCTTCATCATCAAGGAGTGATGATGTCTATCACCGCAAAAAACACACGGGTCAGTGTAACCGAGTTGTCATCAATTCCCGGCTAATTTAAAGCAATAAACTGTTAATTTTTCAATAAACTGTAAATAAATAACCATCCGTCACCGCCAAAATTGCAACGATAAGTGCTGCCTATTTGCCGAGGAGTGCGAATGAGTCTACAACTAGTAGTGTCTTTGATGGAGGTCAGCAGGGCAGGCCTTTTCATTAGTTAACATGATGAAGATCTACAGCACCCGAAACTGAGCTATCAACTTAACTGCAACAGAGTAAGGAGCAATTGATGAGCAAGAAAGGATTAACTACCGCGGCTGGCGCGCCCGTTGTTGATAATAATAACGTGATCACCGCCGGTAAGCGCGGTCCGATGCTACTTCAAGACGTTTGGTTCCTGGAAAAACTGGCCCACTTTGACCGAGAGGTGATCCCAGAGCGTCGTATGCATGCCAAGGGGTCCGGAGCTTACGGCACCTTTACCGTCACCCACGATATAACCCAGTACACCCGCGCAAAAATCTTCTCTGAGATTGGTAAGCAAACCGAGATGTTCGTCCGCTTCTCTACCGTTGCCGGTGAGCGCGGGGCTGCCGACGCCGAACGTGATATCCGTGGCTTTGCCATGAAGTTCTATACCGAGGAAGGTAACTGGGATCTGGTCGGTAATGATACCCCGGTGTTCTACCTGCGCGATCCACTGAAATTCCCTGATCTGAACCACGTGGTAAAACGCGATCCGCACACCAACCTGCGCAATCCGGTGTACAAATGGGACTTCTTCTCCCATCTGCCTGAATCACTGCACCAGTTGACCATCGATTTCAGCGACCGTGGTCTGCCTAAATCCTACCGTCATATGCACGGTTTCGGCAGCCACACCTTCAGCTTTATCAATGCCAATAACGAGCGTTTCTGGGTCAAGTTCCACTTCCGCTGTGAGCAAGGCATTGAAAACCTGATGGACGATGAAGCAGAAGCCATCATCGCCAAAGATCGTGAAAGTTCGCAGCGCGATCTGTTCGACTCCATCAAGAACGGTGACTTCCCACGCTGGAAACTGCAAATCCAGATCATGCCAGAGCATGAAGCGTCACAAACCCCGTATAACCCGTTTGACCTGACCAAAGTCTGGCCGCACGGCGACTACCCGCTGATCGATGTCGGCTTCTTCGAGCTGAACCGCAACCCGGATAACTACTTCTCAGAAGTGGAACAAGTGGCCATGAACCCAGCCAACGTGGTGCCTGGCGTGAGCTTCTCACCGGATAAAATGTTGCAGGGCCGTCTGTTCTCCTATGGCGATGCGCACCGCTACCGCCTGGGCGTCAACCATCACCAAATCCCGGTCAACGGTGCCAAATGCCCGTTCCATAACTATCACCGCGATGGGGCGATGCGGGTGGATGGCAACAGCGGCAACGGCGCAACCTATGAGCCAAACAGCTTTGGGGTGTTCCAGGAGCAGCCAGATTTCAGCGAACCGCCATTGAGCATCGAAGGTGCCGCCGATCACTGGAATCATCGTGAAGACGACGATTACTACAGCCAACCGCGTGCGCTGTTCAATCTGCTGAGTGCCGAGGAGCACCAACGTATGTTCACCCGTATCGCCGGTGAGCTGTCGCAGGTGCCAGAACAGATCCAACGCCGTCAGGTTGAACTGTTCACCAAGGTACATCCCGATTACGGCAGCGGCGTTGCCAAGGCCCTGGGCCTGAAATAATCGGTTACAGCAATAGCAAGGCCGCCCTCGGGCGGCCTTTTTTCGCAACGCAACGCGTTATGCCTGCAGTTGGCTACTCGCCCACTGTTGTAGACGACGGCGCGAAATCTTGATGCCGCCGTTTTTTAGCTCGTCGGGCAACGCCAATGCGGCAATCGGCCGCTGGAAGTTCGCCAGCCGGTCCTGTGCCCAAAGCATTAACCCCTCCAGCGTCAACTCGCCTTCCAGATCGACCACCGCTACCGGCCGTTGGCCAAACTCTGCATCGTCAATCGGCACGATAAACACCTGCAACACCTGTGGATGCGCGGCAAACACACGTTCCACATCTTCCGGCTGAACGCCTTCCCCGCCGCTGAAGAACAGGTTATCCAGCCGGCCAATGATACGCAGTTCACCCTGCTCCATCGCGCCACGATCGCGGGTATGGAACCATCCTTGATCGTCGGTAATGGGCACTAGCTCGCCCCGCAACCAATAACCCAGCGCCAGACTGGTGGAGCGGATCCAGACTTCCTGATCCACCAGGCGTATTTCACGGCCTGGTAAAGGTGCCCCAACGCCGGGCAGCTCGTCGGCACGCTTGGCGCAAACCGTTGAAGCCAGCTCCGTCAAACCATAGCCACACCAGCAGTGGATCCCTACCGCCTCTGCCTGCTGAGTGAGTGACACAGGGATCATCGCCCCACCGAGCAACACTTCTTTTAGCGCATGCTTGGCCATCGGTTCAGACAGCAGGCGCCAAAGTTGAGTTGGCACTAGCGAAGCATGGGTACATCCCGCCAACGCATCGGCCAAGGGTTGCATTTCACGCACCACAAGCTGTGCCCCAACCGCCAGCCAGCGCCAGATAATGCCCTGACCAGACACGTGAAACAGCGGCAACGAGAGCAGCCAGCTGTCCTGCGGCTGAAACTCCAGCAGTTGCAACACGCCATCGGCACTGGCAAGGTGGCCGGCATAGCTATGGGCAGCGGCTTTTGGCAAGCCACTGGAGCCGGAAGTCAGCGTCAACGTCGCCAGTCTTTGTTCATCCCACGGTAACAACCGCAAGTGGCACTCATCAACGCCCGGCGGCGACAAGACGATCGCGCCAGGGGGCAACTCAGGCAAGCCATCCGGGCTGAAAGCAAAGTCGATATCCAGATCCGGCAGCAGAGCCGCCAGCATCGGCGCAGGCAGCGTCGGATTGAGCAGCAGCAGGCGCGCACCGCACTGCAAAAGCGCCAGATAGGCTAACAGCAGCGGATAGCTGTTTTTCCCGCACAGCAGCACACCGCTACCGGGTAACACGCCCTGGCGCTGAAAGTCGGCAGCTAACACTTCCACCTGCCGTTGCAGCATTAACCAACTGACCGGCTGTTGTTCAAAGATGACCGCGGTCGCCTGCGGGCGCTGTTTGGCCCAATGCCGCCACGGCCAATCACTCAACTGCGCCATACACACTCCAAGGTATCAATGCCTAATAGCGGCAAGGTGCTCTCTGGCCAGTTGCGTATCAACTGGGCTTGCATCAGGTTCAACGTATCCAAACCTGGCACCGTGTGCGGCGTCAGCCAATGCGCAATGCGCGCCAGTTGTGTCAACCCCAGACTGGACTCAATGCTGGAACTGATCACCGCCACCAATCCGGCCTGATGCGCCTGCATGACCAGTTCACGGCAGCGGGCCAGGCTACCCACCAAAGTCGGCTTGATCACAATCGCTGCCACGCCCGGCTCGGCCTGCACGACAAAATCGGCTTCACGCACGCTTTCATCCCAGGCGATGGCAATCCCGGTTGCCTGAGCAAACTCACGGGATTCGTCACGGGTTTTGCAGGGCTCTTCCAGAAACGCGATGCGATCGCGCCACGCTGGGTTAACGTATTTGGCAAAACCGTCCGCTTTGGCACGACTCCAACTGCGGTTGGCATCCAGCCGTAGCTTGAGATCGGGCAAGGCTTCAAGCAATACGTTGACGACCATGCCATCCCGTACCGCCTCATACAGCCCCACCTTGACCTTGGCCACTTTCTCCCCCGGCAGCGCAGCCAGCAGATCGAACAGCTCGTCGGGATCGCCGGTGCACAGCGGTGCCTTGCGGTAGTCGGCCTGCGTTGGCAATTGCCCGGCCAGTTCTGCCAAGGCACAGCTGGTGCCGAAAGCCACCGACGGCCACTCGCTTTCCACAGGCAGTTCACCCGCAACCCAAGCCTGCACCCAGGCCAAGGTAGCCTGCTGCGCCTGGTCGAGCGTCTCTTGGCTGAACTCAGGTAAGGGAGCAATTTCCCCCCATCCCTGCTGCCCATCCTGCTGCAGATGGATCAGTAAGCCATCTCGGGTTTTCAGCCGCTGGTTGCGCAGCACCACGCCCGCCTCCATCGGCAGGCTATAGCGATAGATCGCAGCAACACGGGTTAGTGCCGTCATTACGGGTTACGCTTGAATTTGCTGAAGTCAGGCTGGCGTTTTTCGATAAATGCGTTGCGCCCTTCCTGGCCTTCATCGGTCATATAGAACAACATGGTGGCGTTACCCGCCAGCTCTTGCAGCCCGGCCTGGCCATCGCAGTCGGCGTTCAGTGCGGCTTTCAGGCAGCGCAAGGCCATTGGGCTGTTCTGCAACATTTCACGGCACCAGCGCACGGTCTCTTTTTCCAGATCGGCCAACGGCACCACGGTGTTGACCAGGCCCATCTCCAGCGCCGCAGCGGCGTCGTATTGGCGGCACAGGAACCAGATCTCACGGGCCTTCTTCTGGCCGACGATACGCGCCATGTAGGAAGCGCCCCAGCCGCCGTCAAAGGAGCCGACTTTCGGCCCAGTCTGGCCAAAGATGGCGTTATCGGCCGCAATAGTCAGATCGCACATCATATGCAGCACGTGACCGCCGCCGATGGAATATCCGGCCACCATCGCCACCACTGGCTTAGGGCAGGTGCGGATCTGACGTTGGAAGTCCAGCACGTTCAGGTGGTGCACGCCGCTGTCATCACGATAGCCGCCGTAGTCACCGCGCACTTTCTGATCGCCACCGGAACAAAAGGCTTTATCCCCGGCACCGGTAAGAATGATGGTGCCGATGCCGTCGTCATAGCGCGCGTTCGACATCGCCTCGATCATTTCCTTCACCGTGTGCGGGCGGAAGGCGTTACGCACCTGCGGGCGGTTGATGGTAATTTTGGCAATGCCATCGCTGGACTTGTGATACAGGATGTCTTCGAAATCACCCGAGCAGTCCTGCCAGTCGATCGCGGCGTACAGTTGTTCTTCATTGGGATACAGCATGTTTGGTTCCTTTTTTTGCAAGAAATGCATCGAGCGCGGCGGCAAAATCTGCCGGATTGGCCAGATGAGCGTTATGACCCGCTTCTGGCACGGTTTGCAATGGCAAACCGGCATCACGCGCCAACGCCTGAAACTTGTGATCGTCGGCACCGCATAACACCATCACTGGCAGTGCCAACTGTTGTAATTGTGGCACCAGCCAAGGTTGGCGCCCAAGAGACGTCGCCTCCAGCATATCGGCGATGGCCGGGCCATGGTTGTCGGCACGGGCGGCGATCAGCGCCTCGCGGTGTACCGGGCTGAGGTTGGCAAAAACCGGTTGTAAATACCAATCGGCCAACACCTTTCTGATCCGCTCCGTGCGGAAACGCTTCGCCCAGGCGGCATCGTGGGCACGCCGCTGGGCACGTAAATCTTCGTTCTCCAGCCCTGGATTACCGCCCTCGATCACAATGCCTTGCAGCCCTTGCGCTTCGCCGCAGCATGCGTGGTACATGGCAATGCGCCCACCGAGTGAATAGCCCACCAGCCAGTAACGCTCAATATTATGTTGTTGCAGCGTGGCGGTGATTTGCCTGCTGACGTCGGCAAAGTCGAGGCAGGATTGATCGGCAGAATCACCATGACCGGGTAAATCAATTGCCAGCGAGGGCCACTGTTCACAGCGCGAGGCGATCACCCGCCACTCATTGTTGTTTCCCAGCAAGCCATGCAGCCAGATCAGCCAAGGGCGTTGGCTTTCGCCTTGTTGTAACACGCGGGAAGCCAGCATCAGTTTGCCCCCATTTTTTGCACCAGATGTTGCAGAGTTTCTGCGCCATCGCTCGGCGGCACCTGCAACTCAATCAGCGTGGCTCCGCTGTGACGCCAGGCCTTTTCCACTGCCTGCTGCAACTGTCCCCAGTTTTCCGGGCAGGCATAGTCAAGCTGGAACATGGCTGCCGCATGGCTGAACTCTACGTCCTGCGGCATACAGTAAAATCGCTGGCGCTCAGGTTCCGGCGTTGGCAACAGTGAGAAAATCTGCCCGCCATTGTTATTCACCACGATCAGCACCGTGGGTGCCGAACATTGGCGCAACAGTGCCAGAGCGTTCAAATCGTATAGCGCGGAGAGATCGCCTACCACGGCCAACGTCGGCTTGGCGGTAGCACGCTGGACCCCAGCCGTGGTGGAGATTAGGCCGTCGATACCGCTGGCCCCACGGTTGCTGAACACCGGATAGCCAGCAGGCAACTGGGTTAAGGCATCGATCAGGCGCACAATCAGGCTATTGCCGAGAAACAGCTGGCCGTTCTCCGGCAACAGCTCAGGCAGGCGATGGGCCAGTTGAGCCTCACCAAACCGGTTAACCAGGTATTGCGACGTCGCATCAAGGGCATCATCCGCCAACGCGGACAGATCGCCAGCCCAAGGTGAGCGAGGTTGCGCCGGATGCAGATCGAGCCACTCGCCAACGGTAGAACGAATACGGCGGCCACGATGATGCGCAGGATCGAGACGCCCAGGCAGATCGTCAATCAGCCAGAACTCCTCTGGCTGGCAGCGCTCCTGCCACTGCAACAGGCGTTTACCCGTTAGACTGCTGCCAAACTGCACCACCAACTGCGCGCTTGCCAACAGATCGCGAGCCTGGGGGTTAGCCAGCCATAAGTCGGCACAGGGCAACGGTTGCCCCGTTTGCGAAAGGGCATCGCCGATCAACGGCCAACCAAGCATGCCCGCCCATTCAGCCAGTTGCACGCCCTCTTCCGCCCCCATCCTGCCAGCGATAATCACGCCGCGCTTCTGCCGCCAGAAAAACCAGTCAGGCTGCTTAATAACCTGATGGGGATCCATTTCACGCAGCCAAGGGTGCGTATCCTGCCACCAGTCCCCTAACTCTGCCGACCACTGCTCATACAGCTGTTCATCTCCGCCATATAACGGCTCCGCAAACGGGCAGTTGATATGCAGGGCACCCTGCCGTAGGCGCGCCATCGCGCTGTCCAAGGTAGATACCAACCAGCGAGCCGGAATATCCGGGCTTGGGCGTGGCAAATCGATGTTCAAGGTGGGGTGGCTCGAGTAGAGGCCGTTTTGGCGGATCGCCTGATTGGCGCCGCAGTTAATCAATTCCGGCGGACGATCGGCGGTGAGAAACACCAGCCGCTCCCCGGTTAGCCCGGCTTCGATCAGGGCAGGATAAAGATTTGCTGCCGCGGTACCCGAGGTGACGATCACCGCCACTGGCTCACGCGTGGCCTTTGCCAGGCCGAGCGCTAAATGGCCCAGGCCCCGCTCATCGAAATGAGTATGACAGACAAAAGCGCGGTTCGCGGCAGCGGCCAACGTAAGAGGCGTGGAGCGCGATCCCGGAGCGATACAGACATGCCGCACTCCATGGCGGACCAGCGTTTCCAGCAACAACGCCGCCCACCGGCGATTAAAAACACTTGTCGACATATTTCGCTCATCAGTAGTAAACAGAGGTTACGCGCCGAAGCCTACCCAAAGGAGGTAGCGAACCGGGGATCATAACTCTGAATTATATAAGTAATTATCTTTACGGCTTTTGCGCTGGCGCAAAAACGCCGTATTTCCCTGTGGCAGGGGGCCTGCAATAAATCAATTTCGACCCACCCATGCCAAATAGCGCCCCAAAATAGAACAAAAAAGAAACATATAAGACACAACAAGTTTACACACGAAGATCGGCCTGCTCAATGCGCCTGCCCAGAATGTTCTGACTGCAACAGAGTGCGTAAGCCCGCCGCCTTGTTTTCGATCTCTTGCCATTCCTGCGCCGGATCGGAACCGGCCACAATCCCCGCACCGGCATACAGCTCAACCCGAGCATCCTCGATCTGGCAGGAACGCAGCGCAACGCAGAACTCAGCCTGTGCCGCAGAAAGATAACCCGCAGAGCCGGCATACCAACCGCGGGAAAAAGGCTCATGCTGGCGGATAAACTCACGCGAGGCCTGGCGCGGCAACCCGGCCACCGCAGCCGTCGGCTGCAGTCTTTGCAGGCAATCGGCATCATCACCCTGGTTCAGTTGCCCTTCAATACGCCGCCGCAGATGCTGTACCTTGCGCAACCGCACCACTTCTGGTGGCAACACATCGACCGCTCTGGCACCGCCTTGCAAACGCTGGCAAATATCATCGACCACCAGCAGGTTTTCCTGTTGGTTCTTGCTGTCTTGCAGCAACCACTGGGCCAGTGCCTGGGCCTGCCGCTCATCGGGATGGTTGGCAACCGTGCCCGCCAACGCTTCGGTCAGCAAATGTTTTCCCTCACGCAGGTACAATCTTTCCGGGCTGGAGCCAAGAAATGCGGAATGTGCATCAAAGCGCAGCATAAAGTGGTAGCATTGGTGATTCACCCTGCGGCTGGCGGCCATCATCGCAGGGGCAAACAACGGACTCTCCAGCGTCAACACTGAGCTGCGCGCCAAGACCACCTTATCCATCTGCTGCCGATTTATCGCCTTCAGCGCATCGCGCAGCATGATTTCCCACCCGGAACGTTCCGGCTGATGCTGCACCGACAGCACTTTCACCTGTAAATTCTCGATCGGTTTGATCACCAGCAGATTTTCAAGCCAGGCAAGCGCCGCTTGGGCGTCATCACTCAATGCCTCTTCAGAAAACAGGTTTAGTGTCAGTTCACATTTGCCTTGGCGATTAAGAATTTCCAGGCGCGGCAAAAACAGCTGGGCGTCACCGTCAAAGGCTGTCAGCCCCCATAAACGGGCCGCAGGATAGGCATTCACGAATGCCTGTGCCATCGAAGGGTGTGAAAACTGCCGCAAAGCGCCGCACACCGCCGCCTCCTGCCGCCCTTCGCGATGACGCCAGTAGAATTGAGGGAACAGCACCTGCGCCGCCAGCCACTCCAGCAGCACATCGCTCAGATGGCCGGGAACCACCAGCGTAAGCTGCCGAAATCCGGCTTCACGGGGAAAGCCGTGCCCAAGCTGCTGACGTAGCCGCCGCAGCAATCCCGAAAGTTGTTCCACTACCACCTCATTAACCAAACGCTATGTGGGGAATTATACGGTAAATCAACCCTCACGGGCGGAAAAAAAGCGCTTATTAACCCATACCTTCCGCCGCTAATTATTTATTAAAATTGAAGTTTAAGATTAAAAAACGACCACACGCGCGCGACGGAACTATACTTAGAAGTCATGTTCCTGCCGCAGTGAAATCTTGTCATATCAAATCGATAGTTAAATCAAGATGTTCACAGCCTCCCAACGGTATTAACCCGCTGTCCTTTGGGTCAGATGTAAGGAGCTTTTTGCGTGAAAGAAATACTTATCAATTGGTTAAAGAAGCAGCGTCGCCGTCCCAAAGTGGCCCGGTTGCCCTTACGGCATAATCGGGCTACTGCAGAAACCCCTCCCGCCAGCAACATCAAGGCAGAGCTGTTTTCGGTCGATCAAATGGAACGCTACGGCCAGCGCCTGGCACGCTCCCATAAACTGGCAACTCATAAAACGCCCTACTATTTGCTCAAACGTCTCGATAACAACGAGCGGGTATTGACGGACAGTTGCCGCAGGTTGAGCAACGATAAGAAAAACACTATGACCCCGGCGGGCGACTGGCTGCTGGATAATTTTTATCTTATCGAGGAGCAGATCCGCGTCGTTCGGCACCATCTGCCGAAAACCTTCGGGCGTGGGCTGCCACAGTTAGCCGCCCCGCACAATTGCCCACGAATTTTCGATATCGCCACCGAAGCTATTGCTCACGGCGACGGGCGATGGGATGCCGAGAGCCTGACGCGCTATATTGCCGCCTACCAAAAAGAGGCCAATCTGACCCTGGGTGAGCTTTGGGCGTTGCCGGGCATGCTGAGGCTGGCGCTGATTGAGAACCTGCGCCGCGTGGCGGTAGAAGTGGCCCAGGCGCAAGAAGAGCGCAGCCTGGCCGATAGTTGGGTGACCAAAATGCTGGAGTCGGCGGAAAACGATCCGGCCAATCTGATCATTGTCATTGCCGATATGGCACGCTCCAACCCGCCCCGCACCAGCGCCTTCGTAGCAGAACTGGTGCGTCGTCTACAGGGGCACGGGACCATGCTGGCGCTACCGCTGACCTGGGTTGAGCAACGCCTGGCCGAAGTCAGCCTGACCTCCGATGAGCTTATCCATCGTTTCAACCAACAACTTGCGGTCAGCCAACTTTCCGTCAGCAACAGTATCGCTGGCCTGCGGCAACTGAGTGAAATGGATTGGGCGGAATTTGTTGAGACCATGAGCAAGGTCGATCAGACGCTGCGCGAAGACCCAACCGGGATTTATCCTTTAATGCATTTCGATACCCGAGACAACTATCGTCATGTGATCGAGAGGCTGGCTCGCCACTGTTCTTATAACGAGGTTGAAGTAGCGCAACACGCTCTGAATATGGCTCGGATCGCCGCCGAAGATCCCCGCAACGATCCACGTACTCATCACATCGGCTATTACCTGATTGACCATGGGCGCACGCAGTTAGAACAACAGCTCGACGTTCGGCTTAGCCGTATTACGCGCATCCGCCAGGCGCTCAGCCAATCCCCACTGCTTTCCTGGCTGGGCAGCATCAGCCTGCTCACAACGGCCTGCTGGGCCTTGCTGTTACGCCATGCCCACCAAACCGGGCTCACCTGGGGATTGTTGATCTTGCTGTTCCCCTTGGGGATGGTGCTCGCTCAGTTCGTCATTAGTCTGCTCAGTGAGATCACCACCCGTAGCCGTTCTCCGCAGCCGCTGCCAAGGCTGGATTTTTCCTGTGGTATCCCGGCAGAGTTCCGCACGCTGGTTGCCATTCCTACGCTGATAAGCAGCAAGCCGGGCATTGACCAGTTGATCAACACGCTGGAGGTTTGCTACCTGGGCAATGCCATGAAGCACCTGCATTTTGCCCTGCTCACCGACTTTAATGACTCGCCTCGACAACAACACCCCGACGATGCCGAACTGCTGGCCTATGCCAGCCAAAAGATGAGCGAGCTCAATGCGCAGTATGCCTGCGAAGGGCCAAGCCACTTTTTCCTGTTCCATCGCGATCGCCAATGGAATGAGAAACAGCAGAGCTGGATGGGGTTGGAGCGTAAACGTGGCAAGCTGAACGCGCTGAACGATTGGCTGCGCAACCGTGGCAATGCGTTTACCACCCAGATTGGCCAAGGGCTGGAGGTGCTGAAAAACGTCAAATACGTAATCACCCTGGACAGCGATACCGTGCTACCGCGTGAAACCGCACATCGGCTGATCGCCGCCATGGCCCATCCCCTGAATCAACCCCAGTATGATGCCAAGCTGCAACGGGTGGTGGAGGGTTATGCCATCCTGCAACCCCGCATGGCCGAAGAGATCCCCACTTATGGCCAGAGCCGTTACGCCGCCCTTTGCAGCAGTACGCCGGGCAACGATCCTTATACCCAGATGGCTTCAGATATCTATCAGGATCTGTTTGGCGAAGGCTCGTTTATCGGCAAAGGGATTTATGATGTTGACGTCTTCTCCCACAGCCTGAAGGGCACCTGCCCAGAAAACCTGGTGTTAAGCCACGATCTGCTGGAAGGTTGCTATGCCCGTTCCGGTTTATTGAGCGACGTCTTGCTCTATGAGCAGTATCCGAGCAACTATCTGGTCGATGTTGCCCGCCGCACCCGCTGGATCCGCGGCGATTGGCAGCTATTGAACTGGTTGCTGCCCCGGGTCACCACTGAAGACGGTTCGCGGGCCGCTAACCCATTAAGCCCTTTGTCACGTTGGAAACTGTTCGATAACCTACGCCGCAGCCTGGTAGCCCCCTGCTTCCTGTTGCTGCTGTTCTTTGGCTTAACCTGGCTATCGGATACCGCATACTGGTTGGCGGTGTTCGTCATTATTCTGCTGTTGCCCACGCTGCTGGCGCTGTTGCAGGATGTGGTGCGTAAGCCCCCGCGTCGGCCCGTTATTCAGCACTTACAGCTGGCACTGAAGGGTTCACTGCATCGGCTGTGTCAGATTGGTCTGCGTCTGGCCGAGCTACCTCATGAAGCCTGGTACAGCCTGAAGGCTATTGGCATCACCCTGTGGCGTTTGTTGATCAGCAAACGTAATCTGCAAGAGTGGACCAGCTTCGACCGATCCAAACACCATCTGACCGTCACGCTGGCGAATTTTTACCGCAACCTGTGGATCAACCCGTTTGCTGGCGTTTCATTGTTGCTGTTGGCCGCCTTTTCCAGTCCGATAGCGCTGTTAGCCGCTATCCCGCTAGCCGCCTTGTGGATCCTGTCACCGTACCTGCTTTATTCGCTCAGCCTGGAGCCACAGCGCAGCAAAACAGCCATCGACGATCGCCAGCGCCGCTTCCTACGCCAGAGCAGCCGCGAAACCTGGGAGTTTTTCGCTACCTTTGTCACCCAGCAGGAAAACTGGCTACCGCCGGATAACTACCAGGAAATTCCAGAGCCGGTAGTTGCGCACCGCACGTCACCCACCAATATCGGGCTGGCGTTGTTGGCCGACCTCACCGCCTATGATTTCGGCTATATCACCCTCAGTGCAGCCTTGCAGCGTATTACCCTGACGTTGAATACGCTCGATCGCATGGAGCATTATCGCGGTCACCTGTACAACTGGTACGACACGCGCACCCTGGAGCCCCTGAATCCACGTTATGTTTCAAGCGTGGATAGCGGTAATTTCGCGGGCCACCTGCTGACCCTCAGCTCTGGCCTGCCAGCATTGACTATACAGCCAGTTATCGAACCAGCCCGCATTCTGGCCGGAGTGGAAGATACGTTGCTGATACTGGAGCAGCACTGGGGTAACGCCGCACCGAAAGGATTAACCAAGCTGCGTAAACACTGGGAACAGGCGCAAAATGCCCATCCGGCGGCACTACAGGCTGAACTCAATGAAATGCGTAACCACTGTAACGGATTGCAGGAACCTGCTCTGCAACAAGGCGACGAGGTCAAACGCTGGGCCGGTAACCTGCACCAGCAGCTCAACGATCTGTGCACCGAATGGGCATTATGGTTTAGCTGGCTGAGCGACAGCATACCGGAGCTGGAACAAATCCCTAGCTTGCATTGGTTGGCCAACCCACCTGAACGGCTAACGCTGTCGACTGAACAGCAAACACAGTTGGATGCCGTGCAGCAGTTGGCAGCGGAACGCCTCGAACAGTTGGCGCAGTTGGCACGGCGCCTGACAGCAATGGCGCAAATGGACTTCAGCTTCCTGTATGACGAAGCCACCCATTTACTGACCGTCGGTTTCAACTGCGATCAAAACCGTGCCGACAGTGGTAAATACGATCTGCTGGCCTCGGAAATCCGCCTGACCAACTATGTAGCGATTGCCACCAACCAAATTCCGCAACGTAGCTGGTTTGCGTTAGGCAGGCTGTTTACGGTGATCGACAAGGAGCCAGCGCTGATGTCCTGGAGCGGCTCAATGTTTGAATACCTGATGCCACAACTGGTGATGCCGGCCTATCCCGATACGTTGCTGGTGCAAATGTGCCGCTCTGCAGTCGAGCGGCAAATTGCCTGGGGCAAGGAGCGCGGTGTACCGTGGGGGATTTCCGAGTCCGGTTACTTCGGCTTTGACGCTTTACAAAACTACCAGTATCACGCCTTTGGTGTGCCGGGGTTAGGGCTGCGGCGTGGGCTGGGTGACGACATGGTGATCGCCCCTTACGCCACCATGATGGCGCTGATTGTCGATCCGGACAGTGCCTGCAGCAACCTGGTGGAGCTGGAAAAAAACGGTGCCAAGGGCCGTTATGGCTTCTATGAAGCGCTGGACTACACCACTTCACGCCTCAGCCGGGGGCAGTTGTATGTCATTGTTCGTTCCTATATGGCTCACCACCAGGGGATGAGTTTCCTGGCGCTGTCACACCTGCTGCTGGATGCACCGATGGTGAAACGCTTTGCCAGTTACCCCGCCTTCCAGTCAACCCGCTTGCTGTTGCAGGAACGGGTGCCTGATGCGGTTGAGCTGTACAGCACCCGCCGCCACTTCGAAACCCATGACGGCGCGATTACACCGGCCAGCTTCGCCGCGCGTGAGTTCACCCGTGTGGATACACCGATCCCGGAAGTACAGCTGCTGTCGAATGCCAACTACCATCTGATGATCACCCAAACCGGCGGCAGCTACAGCCGCTGGCAAAATCTGGCGCTGACCCGCTGGCGTGAGGATGCCACCTGCGATAACTGGGGCGCATTCTGCTACCTGCGCGATCCGCAAACCGGTGAAGTGTGGAGCAATACCTGGCACCCTACCGGCGACACCGAGAAAGGCGGCTATCGCGCCGTCTTCAACGATGCCGGGGCAGAATTCCAACGCAAGCAGGGGCTGCTGTCGGTGAAAACCCAGGTGGTGATCTCCCCTGAGGACGACATCGAACTGCGGCGCTTAACCTTGGTGAACCGGGGCAAACAGCCGCGGACCATTGAGATCACCAGCTATGCTGAAGTGGTGCTGGCCCCGGCCAGCAACGATTTGGCCCACCCGGCGTTCAGTAATCTGTTTGTCCAAACCGAGCTGTTGCAGGAACAGGATGCCATTCTGTGCCATCGCCGCCCGCGTGAGCCGAAAGAAAAATCGCCGTGGTTGCTGCATATGATGTCGGTCCAAGGTTCCAGCAGCAAAACGTCCTTTGAAACCGACCGGGCCAAGTTTATCGGCCGTGGCCGCACGGCAGCCAACCCGCAGGCGCTATATCAGAATCAACCCCTGACCAATAGCGCCGGGCCGGTGATCGATCCGATCATCGCCATCCGTCAGCGGATCCGGCTGGAACCCAACGTGCCGCTGACGCTGGATATCTTCTACGGCGTGTGTGAAGACCGCGCCACCAGCCTGGCGATGTTGGAGAAGTACCGCGACCGCCATATGGCCGACCGTATTTTCGAACTCGCCTGGTCGCACAGTCAGGTGGTGTTGCGCCAGTTGAACGCCAACGAAGAAGACGCCAATCTGTTTAACCGCCTGGCCAGCGCGGTGGTGTTCCCGGCGCAGGAAATGCGTGCCGCCAGCAATGAAATCATCAATAACCGCCGCGGACAGTCCGGCCTGTGGGGCTATTCGATTTCCGGCGATCTGCCGATCGTGCTGCTGTCCGTCACCGACATTGAGAATATCGGGCTGGTGCAACAGCTCATTCAGGCACACAACTACTGGCGACTGAAAGGATTGCTGGTCGACCTGGTGATCCTCAATGAGGATTCCGGTGGTTACCGGCAAGATCTGCAAAATCGGATCATGGGGCTGATCGCCGCCGGGATGGAGTCTTCCCTGACGGACAAACCCGGAGGGATCTTCGTACGCTCCAGTGAACATATGTCACCGGAGGATCACACCTTGCTGCTGAGCGTAGCGCGGATCTATCTGGATGACCGCCGCGGTGGCCTGACGGAGCAACTCAACCAAAGGTTGCAACTGCCGCAAACGCTGCAACAGCCATTGGGGCCGCCGACTGCCTCCTCCAAACTGGCGACCATGGCCAATTTGCCGCGTAATCTGCATTCACCGCAGTTGCCGATTATCGACAAGCTCCAGTTCTACAACGGGTTTGGCGGATTCTCGGAGGATGGTAGCGAATATATAATCGCCATGAACGAAAGCAAGGTGACGCCGGCTCCGTGGTCAAACGTTATCGCCAACCCGATGTTCGGCTCGGTGATCTCTGAAAGCGGCCAAGCCTACACCTGGTATGAGAATGCGCATGAATACCGCCTGACGCCTTGGGATAACGATCCGGTCAGCGATCGCAGCGGTGAGGCTTTCTATCTGCGTGATGAAGAAAGTGGTCACGTCTGGTCACCAACGCCGCTGCCCGCCCGTGGGCGCGGCCATTACCTGACGCGTCACGGTTTTGGTTACAGCGTGTTTGAACACCGGGAAGGCGGTATCGACAGCCAGTTGACGATGCTGGTTGCCAAAGACGCCCCGGTAAAACTGTTCCTTCTGACGCTCACCAACACCTCTGGCCGTACGCGTAAGCTTTCGACTACCGGCTATGCCGAGCTGATCCTCGGTGATTTACGCCAGAAATCGGCCATGCACGTGGTCACCCGCGTAGCCACCCCGCCTGGCGGCTGTGGCATCCTCGCCACCAACCATTACACCAGCAGCGGATCGCCACGTACTGCGTTCTTCGGCGTTACCGGAGTCCATTGTTCGGTCACTGGCGATAGGCGGGAATTCATTGGCCGTAACGGTTCGTTGGCCGCTCCTGCCGTGCTTAAGCTGCGGCGGTTATCCGGCAAGACCGGTGCCGGGTTGGATCCCTGTGGCGCGGTGCAATCGGCCATCAGCATGATCGATGGCGATCAGCGCAGCTTTGTGTTTGCGCTTGGCCTGGGACAGGATGGCGACGAAGCCGAATCCCTGCTGCGCCAGTACCTCAACGAGGAGGCTTTGCAACACGAATTGCAGCAGGTCGATGCCCATTGGGACAAGATCCTCAACAAGGTGCAGATCGGTACGCCTCATCCAGCGGTTAACCTGCTGGCTAACGGCTGGTTGCTGTATCAAACCCTCTCCTGTCGCATTCACGCACGCAGCGGTTATTACCAGTCCGGCGGCGCATTTGGCTTCCGCGATCAGCTCCAGGATACCTTGGCCCTGACGCATGCCTTGCCTGAGCGGATGCGTGAGCAGATCCTGCTGTGTGCTTCGCGCCAGTTTGTTGAAGGCGACGTTCAGCACTGGTGGCATCCACCACAGGGCAACGGGGTGCGCACCCGCTGCTCCGATGATTACCTGTGGTTGCCGTTGGCGATTTGCCACTACCTCGACGCGACGGACGACTCATCGATCCTCGAAGAACAGGTGGGTTATCTGGAGGCCCGTATACTGGCACCAGGTGAGGAGTCTTCTTATGAACAGCCGGGCATCAGCCCGAAACAGGAAAGCCTGTATCTCCACGGGGCCAGGGCGCTGAAGCATGGCCTGACCTTTGGCGAGCATGGCTTGCCGCTAATGGGGGCCGGTGACTGGAACGACGGCATGAACATGGTGGGATTGGAAGGCAGAGGCGAGAGCGTTTGGCTGGGCTTCTTCCTGTTCTATATTCTGCAACGCTACGGCAAACTGGCCACCCACCGCGGCGATCAGGAGCTGGCGGAACTGTGCCGCGAGGAGGCAGAAAAACTGCGCGCCAACCTGCACAATAACGCCTGGGATGGCGAATGGTATCGCCGTGGTTACTTCGATAGCGGAGAACCCTTGGGTTCACACCAAGCGGCGGAATGCCGCATTGATGCCATAGCCCAGAGTTGGTCGATCCTTTCCGGTGCGGGTGACAAAGATCGCAGCGCACAGGCAATGCAATCTCTGGATAAGCACCTGGTGGACGACCAGGCCGGCATCATCAAACTGCTGACCCCACCTTTTGACGGCAACGGCCCGAACCCTGGCTACATCCGGGGTTACCTGCCCGGCGTGCGGGAAAACGGCGGTCAATACACTCACGGGGCGGTATGGGCGGTGATGGCGTTCGCCGAGATGGGCAATATCGAGCGCGCCTGGGAATTGATGGCGCTGATTAACCCCATCAACCACAGCCTGGATAGCACCGCAGCGGAACGCTACAAGGTCGAACCTTATGTCGCCACTGCCGATATTTACGCGGTCACCCCACACGTTGGGCGTGGGGGATGGAGCTGGTATACCGGCTCGGCGGGCTGGATGTATCGGCTGATCGTCGAGTCGCTGTTGGGGCTAAAACGCCACGGCAATACGCTTTCCATCCACACCCGCTTACCGGCAGATTGGCCGCCGGTCACCCTAACCTATCGTGAAGGGGAGAGCGAATATCACTTCACCCTGCGCCAAGGGGAAGGAGAAACGCAGGTGATTATTGATGGTGTGTTGCAGCAGGAAGCGGTGATTAACTTGGCTGATGAGGCTAAAACCTACCAGGTGGAGGTAATTCTGGGAAAGCAATAAGGGACACAGTAGCTAAATAGCGGTGTTTAATACCGCTACACCCGAAGCTTGAGACAGGAGGGAGTCATTGCAGGTTAGCCGACCGTTGAGCGCAGGGATGCGCGATTGCGAGCCCCAAGGACGGGTTTACGGCGTTTCGGCGTTCTGCATGACTCCTTCCTGTGACACTATTCAGCAGCTTCCACTGCCTTACTAGTTTTACTTACGGGCCAGCAATAGCCCAAGCACCAAACCTACTGTGGCACCAATGCCGACACTGTGCCAAGGTTTGCCACGGACATAGTCATCGGCGCGACATGCCACCTCTTTCGCCCGCACGTAGTAACACTCCGAGCTATTCGCCAGGCGCGACTTTACGTCTTTTAGCGCCCGCTCGGCATGGGATTTGATATCCGTATAGGCCTGATCGGCTCGATCGCCAGAGTAATCCAACACGTCTTGTAGCGTGTCGCTCAGCATTCTCAGATCGTCATCCAGCGTCGTTTGGTTCTCGTCTCGGTTTTTCGCCATCTTTAAGCTCTCCGTTAGTAGTCAATTCAACGTTGCTTAGCCATCAACAACCCTTGGTCGTAGTCCCATGGTAGGACACGACCTGAATACACGCCATCGGAATGTTGATGAAAAAGGAGGCAGGACAAGAAACTGACGCCCTTTCAGGCGTCAGTGGAAGCCTGTTTGGCCAGCGCTACAGAGGGGGATTTACGGCGTGCGGCCAGCCACAAGCCACTGTTTTTCATCGCGTAGCCAAACAATAGCCCGACCAGCAGTGAGGCGGTGATCAATGACCAGTTACCGTCACCGGCGAAGGTGGCGCAGGCACCAATAAAAGTCCCGGGAACAAAACCAAGCCATTGCTGTTTGGCCTGAATGCACATCAGGAAGGCGACAACGCCAGTCAGCAGGTAGCCCAGAATGCTCCAGGCGGGTTCCAACGCGCTGCCGTGAATAATGACCATCGCCCAGAACACGCCGCTCATACAGGTCAGTGTGCTGATCGCCAGGCCCTTTAGGCCACCTTGCGGGCAGGCAAAATAGGCCGTGCAGCCAAGAAAGCCCGCCCAACTGATTAGCCCAAGGCTGATGGCAACCCAGCCCCATACTCCGGAGAGAATACCGGTAGTTACCGCAATGGCAAAAATGACGTTCATAATCCTGATCCGCTAAAAATAATCCACCTAGTTTACGCGAAACCAGACCGTCATATGTGATAAAAATCACATATAAAATGCAATTTGATATATGAAAATCACAATAATGAGATTTTAATCACAAAAATAGCGTGTTTTTTCATCATGTAAGGCGTGAATACCTGTAGCCACATTACTGAGTTAACGCGGTAATACCGATCTACCATCGACCAGCAACGTTAAAAAATAACCAGGTTCAGCGCGGGAAGCCCACTCGCGTAACCCATATGCCCAACCCTACACACACCATGGCGCTGACCAGAAATAGCAGGTTAACCGCCAGTTGCAGGCTGGCATGATCGATGATACTGCCAAGCAAAATAGGCACCCAGTTGGCAACATAAGCAATCACATAGAACAGTGAGATCAGGCGTGCATGGCTGGCTTTGGGTGAAATCAGGTTAACCAGTGTCGCACTGCCGACAAAGATGGCTCCGTAAGCATAACCGGCAATAACCATCCCCGCAGCGGCCAGCCCCAGCGAATGGATCTGAATGGCTTCGGCAAATACCACCACCGCTAACGCCTGTGCCAGGCAGCCAAACATCAGCGAATGCCGCGCATTAATTTGGCGGCTCAGGATCTGGCTGGCTCCGGCAATCAGCAGGTAGACCGCAATCACGTAGCCGAAACTGCTGCGGTTTTGCATGCCCAACAGCGTTTCCGCCACGTTGGGGCCGATAGCCAGAATGCTGGCAGCCAATGCCCAGCAGATAAATAGCGCACCGGCACACACCAAGAATCGGCTCCCGGTCGCACGCAGGCCCGCAGCCAAGGTATTTTCCCCTGCCCCTGCCTCCTCTGCCAAACTGACGCTAGCTTTGACCACCACGCGCGCAGGCCAGCTCAGCATAATCCCCAAAGCGGCCATCGTTGCTACCACCATGATGATCACAAACGGCATTGAGGTGGTATGAAAACCGGTCTGCAACGCTATACCGCTAAAAATCGGCCCCAATGCCAACCCGGCAGTAAAGGACAGGGTAGCAATTAACGCCGCCTGCTTGCCGCCGTCCGCTGGGCCAAAACGCACCAACGCAATATTTGCCGCACCGGTCAACGCCCCTGTGCCTACCCCGGCCAGCAAGCGAGCCATCAGCAGCAGAGAAAATGAATCGGCCAGGGCAAAAAGCAATGCCCCCAGCAACACCACCAGTAGCGCCGGGACGATCATGCTGCGTAAATCTTTTACCTTGCCAGCCAGGTTGCCCACGGCGAACAGGGAAATCAGTACGCCAGCAGCATAGGCCCCGTAGATCAGGGTCAAGCTGACCGACGTCAGTGCCAGTTGCTGTTGGTACAAGGGATAAAGCGGCGTTGGCGCACTGCTGTTGAGCAGTGCCGACATCAATGCCAGTGCCAGAAACAGCACAATGGCTCCAGCCGAGGAAGTCGTATTGGCTCGCGCGGTTTTATCAGCGGCTACACCGTCGGTCATGATTTTCTCCCTAAATACGCAGGCAAATCACCTCACCCGCAAAATATCAGGCGCTCATCATACCGTTCAGAGCTGACCGCCCAAACCACCAACAATGCAGCACTATGATGCATTGTTGCAGGTGGCCGGCGGCAAAATCACACCGAAGCCGTTGCTACCTTTTTCGCAGGTGTACGGCGCAAAATGGCCAACGCTCCGGAAAGGATGATCAGCACCATGCCCGCCGCGGCAATAAACGACAGGGTCTGGGCAAAAATCAGGTAGCCGAGCAGCGTGGAGAAAATGATCGTGCTGTAGGAAAGAATGCCGACGGTGACCGCATTGCCACCGCCATAGGCGCGGGTCATAGTGATCTGCCCCAGGCTACCGAATACACCGATAGCGCAAACGTAAAGCAAACTGGTCGCATCCAACGCCGCGAATCCGACAATCGAACTCATCACCACGCCGAACAAGGTTCCGACCAGCGAGAAGTAAAACACCACACGCAGCTCAGGCTCCCCGGTACGCACCAGTTTGCCGACGTTGAAATAGGCCAACGCCGTCAGCAACCCAGACAGCAGGCCAATCAGGGTGGCGGTATATTCCCCGCTCGGTACATCTGGACGCAACAGAATCAGGATGCCCACAAAGCCCAACAGCACCGAGAACAGCAACCTGCCGGTCAGTTGACCTCTGGCCGTGACGAAGGTGATCACCGATTGGAAAATCGGATTGGTATAGCCCAGCGTGGTTGCGGTGGCGATAGGCAGATGGATCAGCGCATAGAAGCCGCAATACATGGCCGCATTGCCAATCGCGGCACGCTTCATGTGCAAGCCAAGATGGCGGGTACGAAAACCGATATTTTTGATTTTTATCAGCGCCGCCACGATGGCCACGTTGATCAGAGAGCGGTAAAAAATAATATCGAAGAAACCGACCTTGGCCGAAGCCAGTTTGATGCAGGCCCCCATCAGCGCGAAGAACACGCTGGCAGCGACCATCCATAAAGCAACCATGATTTCCCCAGAATGCGGCCCAGCCGGCCTGCAGATAATCCCTTGCTCGGCGGCTTTCACCGTCGGAAATGTGTTAGCGACACCAACCAAGAATACCAGTATTTTTGCGCAAAATGGATTGCCTGCTACAAATAAGCTTGCTCCACAACCTCACGCAGATGCATTTACTTACCACTTACCAGATAATAACTCTCTCAACCGCCGCTGGCGGTCAAAATAAATCGGATGCCACCAAGGACACTGCACAATGAATTGGGATGATGCACGCTTCTTCCTGGCGGTGGCACGCTGCGGTACGTTACGCAAGGCCGCCCATGAGCTTCACGTCGATCAAGCTACCGTTGGGCGGCGGATCACCGCTTTCGAACAGGCGTTGGGTTCAAAGCTGTTTATTCGCACGCCAAAATCCTTCTCGCTCAGCCCGCTGGGTGAAGCCATGCTGGCAGAAGTGCTGGCGATGGAAAATGCGGTTCAGGCTATCGCTCGTAAAGCCAGCAGCGGCGATCAAAGCCTGGCGGGCGAGGTGCGCATTGCCACCACCGATACCTTGGCCGAGGCCTTTGTGATACCGGCACTGAAACGGCTGCGCGAGAAATACCCGCATATCACCATCACGCTAGTGACGGCACTCAATATCTCCGACATCTCCTATCGCGGAGCCGATCTGGCTATCCGTGGTGCTCGCCCTGAATCTGATGAACTGGTCATCAAACGTCTGGCAACTATTGAGATGGGATTATATGCCACGCAGGGTTACCTGGACCAACACGGAACGCCGAGTAAAGGCGACCATCTGCGCGGCCACGATTTGCTGATGTTCCCACGCGACCTGGTGCCGCGCCATTGGGAAAACTTCGGCGGCGAAGCGCTAAATGAGCCAAATGTGGTGCTGCAATGCAACTCACAGCTGTTACTGCGTTCGGCAACGCGCAACGGATTGGGCATCGGCCTGCTCTCTTGCTTCCTGGCCGATAGCGATCCCGATCTGGTGCGTATCCTCCCGGAGAATCAGGACTGGGTAGATATCTGGCTGGTGTTACATCCGGATCTGCAACACACGGCAAGAATACGCGCGGTAGTTCAAGAACTGGAAGACTCGTTTAACAGCGTCTAACCCACAAAAAACAAGGGCCGCCATTTGGCGACCCTTGTTGTCTAGCTCGAGATCAATCAGAACATCGGCTGTGCCATCTGCACCAGCGTGATCAGCGGCTGCGGGTAGATACCCAGCAACAGCACCAACGCGGCAGAGATCAGCACCACCACACCACCGGCGGTCAACGCCCAGTTGTTTGGCGTATCACGAACCAGCGTTTCAGGCGCACTGAGGAACAGGCTGACGGTCACACGCAGGTAGTAGTACAAACCGATCGCACTACCCAGCACTACGGCACCGGTCAACCACCACAGGTGAGCACTGACGCCCATCGCAATCACGAAGAACTTACCGATAAAGCCCAGCGTCATCGGGATACCGGCCAGGGACAGCATCATCACCGTCATCACCGCTGACAGGATTGGCTTGTGCCAGAACAGGCCGCGATAGGAGAACAGCGAGTCGGCGTCCGGACCACGGTACGGGCTGGACATCAGGCTAACCACACCGAAGGCACCCAGGCTGCTGAACAGGTAACCGGCCAGATAAACCCCGGCGGTTTCCAGCGACAGCTGGTGGGTTTGCACCGCAACCAGCGCCACCAGCAGATAACCCAAGTGAGCGATCGAGGAGTAACCCAGCAGTCGCTTGATGTTGGTCTGGCTGATCGCCATCAGGTTACCGAACAGGATCGAGCAGACGGCGATGATAGACAACACCATCCGCAGCGCTTCGTTGTCCGCAGCCGGTGCGTACAGGAACAGACGCATCACGACGGCGAAGATCGCAATCTTGCTGGCAGTAGCCAGGAAGGTTGAGACCGGCGCTGGCGCCCCTTGATACACATCCGGCGTCCACAGTTGGAAAGGTACCAGGGAGAGTTTGAAGCCCAGACCGACGATCATCATGCCCATGCCTGCCAGGATCAGCGGCTGATGCATCATGTTCTCCTGCATGCTCTTGCCCAGGCCTGCCAGTGACAGGTCACCGGATTCGGCATACAGCAGCGCCATGCCGAACAGCAGGAAACTCGAGGCCGCCGCAGACAGCACCATGTACTTGATGGCCGCTTCCAGCGAACGCTTCTGGCGATAGGCATAACCTATCAGACCAAACAGCGGCAGCGAGATCAGCTCAATACCCAGGAACAGTGAAGCCAGGTGGTTGGCGCTCGCCAGCAGAATGCCACCCATGGTAGCAATCAGCACCAGCAGGTAGAACTCTTCGCGGTTATCCGGGTAACCCACCAGCCATGGATAGGCGAAGGTACAGGTTGCCAGACTTGCCAGCACCACCAACCCGGTATAGAACATCGAGTAACCGTCAACCCGCACCAGCGGGGTGACGTCCATTGGGCCTACCTGGCCAACAAAGTAGAGTGAAAGCAGCGCCAGGTTAAGACCGATCACTGTCAGGGTGGCGTTGATAAAGTGGTCGCGTCGCCACGCAATGCACAGCATCACAACCACCACCGTCAATCCGACGATCAACAGCGGTAACAGTGCGATCAGTTGTTGAGGAGTTATTGTCATGGCGAATTACGGCCTTGTTGTTGAAATTGCTGAAACTGACGGACCAAACCAGTGTTGCACGTTGCTCATCGCCGCACTTGAGGTATCGAGGATTGGCTGAGGATAAACACCCAGCAGCACCAGCAGTACCACCAACAGCAGAATGATAAACAGTTCACGTGCGGTCATGCCCGGCAACGGTTGATCAGATTTCGGGGTGCCGTAGTAGGCACGCTGCATCATGATCAACGAGTAAACCGAAGCAAACACCAGACCGAAGGTAGAAATCACGGTGATCACCGGCACAACCTGGAAGCTGCCGAACAGGATCATGAATTCACCGACGAAGTTACCGGTACCCGGCATCCCCAGGGTTGCCACCGCGAAGAACAGCGACAGCGCAGGAAGGTACTTGATACGTCCCCACAGGCCGCCCATCTGACGCATATCGCGAGTATGCAGACGTTCGTACAACTGGCCACAGATGATGAACATACCGGCGGCAGACAAGCCGTGGGCGATCATCTGGATCACTGCGCCCTGGTAAGCCAGCTGGCTACCGGTGTAGATGGCGATCAGTACGAAGCCCATATGGGAAACGGAGGTGTAGGCAATCAGACGTTTGATATCGGTCTGCGCGAACGCCATCCAGGCACCGTAGAAGATACCAATCACACCCAGCCACATGGCGATAGGGGCAAACTCGGCGGACGCGTTCGGGAACAGCGGCAGGCTGAAACGCAGCAGGCCGTAGGCCGCCGTCTTCAGCAAGATCCCCGCCAGGTCAACAGAACCCGCCGTTGGTGCCTGGCTATGCGCATCCGGCAACCAGCCGTGCAATGGCACCACCGGCATTTTCACCGCAAACGCGATGAAGAAGCCCAGCATCAACAGGTATTCAACGTTGTGCGACATCGGGGTTCTCAGCAGATCTTCGTAGTTGAAGGTCCACACACCGGTCGCATTGTAGTGCACGAATACCAGACCCAGGATCGCAATCAGCATCACCAGACCGCTGGCCTGGGTATAGATGAAGAACTTGGTTGCTGCGGTGATACGGGTTTTACCATCCGATGCCTTATGACCCCACAAGGCGATCAGGAAGTACATCGGCACCAGCATCATTTCCCAGAAGAAGAAGAACAGGAACAGGTCGATGGCCAGGAACACGCCGATCACGCCGCCCAGGATCCACAACAGGTTCAGGTGGAAGAAGCCCTGATACTTCTGGATTTCACGCCAGGAACAGAGGATCGCCAGCACGCCCAGGAAACCGGTCAGCACTACCATCAGCAGTGACAGGCCGTCCAGCGCCAGGTGAATGCTGATGCCAAAGCGCGGGATCCACGGCAACATAAACTCAGACTGCCACTGCGGCACGCCCTGCGGTTTTATCAACGAATAGCCCCCCTGCAACCACAGTTGCAGAGAAAGCGCCAACGTCAGCCCCATTGCGATCAACGCTATCCAGCGCGGCGCCTTAGTACCGAAACGCTCGCACTGCCAGCACAGCAGACCGCCGATAAAGGGGATAAGAATTAGCCAAGGTAATAGCATGGCGTTTTGTGTCCCTTATATGAATAATCTAAAAAACTTGTATCGGGCCCTTGTTCGACAAGGGCCGAACCCAAAATGCGTCTGTTTAAATTATTCAGTTAAACCAAAATCAACAGAGCCAGTACCAGCACTGCACCCACACCCATAGACGCGATATACCAGCGGATCTGACCGTTCTCACTCACCGTCAGGCCACGGTTCCCCCAGCGGGAGAACAGCGCAGGCAGATTCATCAGCGAGTTCAGCGGATCGCTTTGCAGCAGCTTGGCGATGCCCAGGTATGGCTTGACGAACACTTTGTCATACAGCCAGTCGAAGCCCCAGGCATGGAACCACCAGGTCGAGAAGAAACGACCCGGAGCGCTGTTCGCGATGCTGTTTACCAGGCGACGTTGGCCCAGCCACAGCGCAGCTGCCAGCAGGATCCCGACGATAGCGACCACGCCAGAGGCGATCTCCAACGTCAGAACGCTGCCGTGTGCCAGTTCAGTGGTTTCCGGCAGTACACCCTGCAACGGCGGTACAATCATCGCGCCGACGAAGGTGGACAGCACCATCAGAACCAACAGTGGCAGGTGGTGAGTAATACCTTTGCCCGCATGCGCTTTGATTTTCTCTTCGCCGTGGAACACGATGAAGATCATGCGGAAGGTATACAGTGAGGTCATGAATGCACCAATCAGACCGGCAATCATCAGGTTGACGTGGCCGTTCGCCATAGCGCCCGCCAGGATTTCATCCTTACTGAAGAAGCCCGCGGTGACGATAGGCAGAGCAGACAGCGCCGCGCCCCCCACCAGGAAGCATACATAGACCAGCGGAATGCTCTTGCGCAGGCCACCCATCTTGAAGATGTTCTGCTCATGATGACAGGCCAGGATCACCGAACCGGAGGACAGGAACAGCAGCGCCTTGAAGAACGCATGAGTCATCAGGTGGAAGATGGCCGCATCCCATGCCTGCACACCCAGTGCCAGGAACATATAGCCAATCTGGCTCATGGTGGAGTAGGCAAGTACGCGTTTGATGTCGGTCTGCACCAGCGCGGCAAAGCCCGCCAGCAGCAGCGTAACGCCACCAACGATACCGACCAGATTCAGCACTTCCGGCGTCATCAGGAACAGGCCGTGCATACGGGCAATCAGGTAGACACCTGCGGTAACCATGGTTGCCGCGTGGATCAATGCAGATACCGGGGTTGGACCCGCCATCGCATCTGCCAGCCAGGTTTGCAACGGCAACTGAGCCGATTTACCGACCGCGCCACCCAGTAACATCAGGGTTGCCCAGGTCAACGCCGTATCGCCAACCGCCAGTTTCTGCGGAGCCAGCACCATCAGTTCACGGATGTTCAGCGTACCCAGCTCGTGGTACAGGATGAACAGCGCAATGGCCAGGAACACGTCGCCCACGCGGGTTACGATGAAGGCTTTCATGGCCGCCGCGCCGTTGGCCGGATCTTTGTAGTAGAAGCCGATCAACAGGTAGCTGCACAGGCCCACGCCTTCCCAACCCAGGTACATCAGCAGCAGGTTGTCTGCCAGTACCAATACCACCATGCTGGCGATAAACAGGTTGGTGTAAGCGAAGAAGCGGGAGTAGCCCTCTTCACCACGCATGTACCAGGAAGCATACATGTGGATCAGGAAACCAACGCCGGTGACCACCGACAACATGGTCAGCGACAGGCCGTCCAGCACCAGGGTGACGCCGACGTTGAAGTCGCCAACGCTCATCCAGTTCCACAGGCTTTGCTCATACAGCTGCACGCCAGCGGCTTTTTGACCCAGAAAATCGATCGCCACATACACTGTGACCAGTGCCGCCAGGCCAATCGACCCTACGCCAACGGTAGCCGCGGTGTTTTCAGACCAGCGGCCACGGGAAAATGCCAACAGCAGGAACCCGATCAGCGGTAGCAGAATAGTTAAATATAATAGGTTCATCCGCGCATCTCACTGACAGTGTCAATATCCAGGGTATGCCGACGACGGTAGAGCTGTAGCAGCAACGCCAGGCCGATACTGGCCTCGGCTGCCGCCAGACTGATGGCCAGGATATACATCACCTGCCCGTCGGTCTGGCCCCAATAGCTACCCGCCACGATAAACGCCAACGCCGCAGCGTTGATCATCACTTCCAGACTGATCAGCATAAACAGCAGGTTACGGCGTAACATCAAGCCGGTCAGCCCCAGGACGAACAGGATCGCCGCCAGGATCAGCCCATGTTGAAGAGGGATCATGCTTGCTCCTCCGATTTTCTTTTCGCCATTTCGCTGCTTGCCGGGGTATTACTGAACACTTCACCCGGTTTGTGCTCACGACCAATGTGGAAGGCAACGACCAGGCCCGCCAACAGCAGCATTGAAGCCAGCTCAACCGCCAGCACGTAAGGACCAAACAGGCTGATCCCGACCGCTTTGGCGTCCACCATCTCACCGGTGATGCCCTGATCGGACACGCTGCGGATCGCCACAATCAGCACCACCAGCAAGATCAGTGACAGCAGACCAGGGCCAATCCAGACGGAAGGCTTCAGCCAGTCGCGCTCTTGCTGCTGCACCGCGTTACCGAGGTTGAGCATCATGACCACGAACACGAACAGCACCATAATGGCACCGGCGTAGACGATGATTTCCAGAGCACCCGCAAAGTAGGCACCCAGTGAGAAAAAGACTGCCGAGATCGCCAGTAAAGAGACGATCAGATACAGCAGCGCATGCACAGGATTGGTATGCGAAATGACGCGAATGGTCGCGATAATCGCAATGAACCCTGCCAGATAAAAGGCAATTTCCATGCTTGCTGGCTCCTTAAGGCAACAGACCTTTGACGTCGATCGGTTTGGCTTCGTTTTCGGCTTCGCCTTTGGCTTTGCCGTCAATCGCCATACCGGCCATCCGGTAGAAGTTATATTCCGGATATTTACCCGGCCCCGAGATCAACAGATCTTCTTTTTCGTACACCAGATCCTGGCGCTTGAACTCACCCATTTCGAAATCCGGCGTCAGCTGGATCGCGGTGGTTGGGCAAGCTTCTTCGCACAGACCGCAGAAAATGCAGCGTGAGAAGTTGATGCGGAAAAACTCCGGATACCAGCGGCCATCTTTCTGCTCTGCTTTTTGCAGGGAGATACAGCCAACCGGGCAGGCAACCGCACACAGGTTACAGGCCACGCAGCGCTCTTCACCGTCCGGATCGCGCGTCAGCACGATGCGGCCACGATAGCGCGGCGGCAGGTAAACCGGTTCTTCCGGATACATCTGGGTTTCGCGTTTGGCGAAGGCGTGCAGGCCAATCATCCAAAGGCTGCGCACCTGGGTGCCGAAACCAACCACTAACTCTTTCAATGTCATGGTTTATTCACCCCTTATTGAGCGTTGTACAAAATGACCGCGGCGGTTGCCAGCAGGTTCAGCAGCGTCAACGGCAGGCAAATCTTCCAGCCGAATGACATCACCTGGTCATAACGCGGACGCGGCAACGAAGCACGGATCAGAATGAACATCACCATGAAGAAAGCCGTTTTCAGTGCGAACCAGATGAATGGCGGCAGGAATGGACCCTGCCAACCGCCGAAGAACAACGTCACAATCAGGGCGGACACGGTCACGATACCGATGTATTCCCCCACGAAGAACAGACCGAATTTCATGCCGGAATATTCAATGTGGTAACCGTCGGCCAGTTCCTGCTCGGCTTCCGGCTGGTCAAATGGGTGGCGGTGACATACCGCCACACCGGCAATCGCAAAGGTAATGAAACCAAAGAATTGCGGAATGACGTTCCAGATGTGCGCCTGTGATTCAACAATCGCCTGCATGTTGAACGAGTCGGCTTGCGCCACCACGCCCAACACGGACAGGCCGAGGAACACTTCGTAGCTCAGGGTTTGTGCCGAAGCACGCATCGCACCTAACAGCGAGTATTTGTTGTTACTGGACCAGCCGGCGAACAGCACGGCATACACCGCCAGGCCAGCCATCATCAGGAAGAACAGAATACCGATGTTGAGATCGGCCACCGACCAGGTCGGGCTGACCGGCACGATGGCAAAGGCCAACAGCAGCGAGGTAAAGGCAATCACCGGGGCCAACGTAAAGATCATGCGGTCGGCGAAGGTCGGAACCCAGTCTTCTTTGAAGAACATTTTGATCATGTCGGCGACCAGCTGCAGCGAACCGCCCCAGCCGACACGGTTTGGTCCGTAACGGTTCTGGAACAGCCCCAGCAGACGGCGTTCGCCGAAGCTCATAAACGCCCCGCAGGTGACCACGACCAACAGGATCACCACCGCTTTCAACACGGCGATCAGGATGTCGATCACCTCAGGTGTCAACCAGCTCATAGTGCCGCCTCCCGCAGATTTTCAACCTTCGCACCCACCAGTACCGGCGGGATCCCTGGCAAGCCGAGCGGCAAACCAACCTGGCCTTGGCTCAGGGTTTCACTCAGGCGTACCGGCAAACGCAGCGTTTGACCGGCACAGCTGAACTCGACCCAGGCACCGGCATTGACACCAAGCTGCGCGGCATCGGCAACGTTGATCATCACGTAGGCCTGAGGCATACGCTGCTGGATCACTTCGGAGCGCTGTGACATTTCGTCACTGCCAAACAGGTGGTAATACGGCGCAACACGCCAGCCTTCGGCTTTAAACGCCGTAGGGATAGCGGTGAAGTAACCGAGGTTGCCCTCCCCTGCTTCGATCAGGCGGATACCCGGATCGCCATGGCGCAGTTTGCCACCCACTTCGGCCTGGAACTTGTTCCATGCCTGCGGTGAGTTCCAACCTGGAGCCCAGGCAAATGGGATCTGCTGACGGTCAGCCAGCGGGCTGTTGTTCCCTTCCATCGAGAAGGCGAACATGGTGTCTTTATCCTGCGGCTGACGCGGTTCATGCACGCTGATATCGGCACGCATCGCGGTGCGGCCACTGTAGCGGTGCGGTGAACGGGCCAGTTTCTGACCACGGATGCGGAAGGTCGCATCTGGTGCAGCTTCGACAATACCTTGTAACTGCGGCAATGCGCTCACGCAGGCGGCAATCACGTCATCTAGCTGAGTCCAGTCAACCTGGCGGCTGGTGTAGGTGGAGTGCAGCGAGTGCATCCAACGCCAGCTTTCCAACATCACGCTATAGATATTTTTCTTGGCATCATCGTAATAAGCCGGATCGTAAACCTGGAAGAAGCGCTGTGCGCGGCCTTCCTGGCTGACCAAAGTCCCATCGCTCTCTGCAAAACTGGCCGCAGACAGGATCAGGTTGGCTTTGTCCATGATGGCGGTGCGCTGGTGATCGGCAACGATCAGGTTACTGATCTTGGCCAATGCGGCATCCACTTTGGCCGCCGGGGCGTGACGATAGAGATCGTTTTCCATCACGATGGCGGTATCAGCGGCACCACTTTCCAGTTGCACCAGTGCCTCGTCCAGCGAGCCACCACCAATCATCGCCAAGCCCATGCTGTTAGCAGCCGCTGCGACGAAGGTGATACCAACATTGGCACCGCGACCTTTCAACGCCTTGGCAATGTTGGCCGCAGCTTCAATGATAGCTGTGCTACCCGCATTGCTGCCGGTAATGATCAATGGCTTCTGCGCACCGGCCAGGGCCTGTACGATCACATCAATTTTCTTGTTCAGGTCTTCGGCCAGATCGGTCACCGCGGGAGCGGAATCATCCAGCGCGTGGGCAATGGCGAAGCCTAAACGGGCTTGATCATCCACCGGCGCACGATAGTTCCAGGCGGCGATGTCGTCCAAGCGGGTGTTATCGACGTTAGTGACGAACAGCGGGTGTTTGGCGTGCTGCCCGATGGTTTGCACCGCCGCGATCTGCCAATCGGCAACGCGGTGTGCCGCAGCCATCGCGCGGGCTTTACCTTTCACTGCCTGACGCACCGACAGCGCGATACGAGCGCCGGTTTGGGTCAAATCTTCACCCAGTACCAACACCGCGTCGTAGCTTTCGATTTCGCGCAGGTTAGGCGTATAAACGCCGCTGTTTTTCAACACGTTGAGCATCAGGTTCAGGCGCTGTTGTTCAGCCTGATTGATGCCGGTATAGAAGTTCTCGGCGCCGACCAGTTCACGCAACGCAAAGTTGCTTTCCAGGCTGGCACGCGGTGAACCGATACCGATGGTTTTGTTGGCCTGACGCAGAATATCTGCCGCGCCCTGCATCGCCTGCTCGGCGTTCAGGGTGATCCAGTCGTTGCCACGCAGTTGCTGCGGCTGACGAGGGCGATCTTTCTGGTTCACATAGCCATAACCAAAGCGGCCGCGGTCACACAGGAAATAGTGGTTTACGCTGCCGTTGTAACGGTTTTCGATACGACGCAGTTCGCCATAGCGCTCACCCGGGCTGGTGTTACAGCCGATGCTGCACTGCTGGCAGATGCTCGGAGCAAACTGCATGTCCCACTTACGGTTGTAACGCTCGGAGTGGGTTTTGTCGGTGAACACGCCGGTTGGGCACACTTCTACCAGGTTACCGGAGAACTCGCTTTCCAGCGTGCCGCTTTCCGGACGACCGAAATAGACGTTGTCGTGCGCGCCGTACACACCGAAATCGGTGCCATCTGCGTAGTCTTTGTAGTAACGCACACAACGGTAGCAGGCGATGCAGCGGTTCATCTCATGCGAGATAAATGGCCCCAGTTCCTGGTTGTTATGGGTGCGCTTACTGAAGCGATATTTACGGAAGCTGTGGCCGGTCATTACTGTCATATCTTGCAGGTGACAGTTACCGCCCTCTTCACATACCGGACAGTCGTGCGGGTGGTTGGTCATCAACCACTCGACCACGCTTTCACGGAACTGTTTGGCTTCTGCGTCATCGATGGAAATAAAGGTTCCATCGGATGCCGGTGTCATACAGGACATCACCAAACGGCCACGCGTATCGTCCGCGTTTTGGTATTGCTTTACCGCACATTGGCGGCAAGCGCCGACGCTTCCAAGCGCCGGATGCCAGCAAAAGTAAGGAATATCGAGGCCGAGGGAGAGACACGCCTGCAACAGGTTGTCGGCTCCATCTACGTCGTATTCTTTGCCGTCTACATGAATCGTAGCCATAGTCAGCATGCTTCCAAGTGGCCTGCCCATAAGGCAGGCGTTAATCAAAAATTCTGGCCGTGTTTCAGGGCGCGCTCACCGCACCCAGGCAAAGCGGGATTACCAGCGTTGCTTCAACAAGTTGTTTGGCTGAATGCCGCCAACCGCCTGGAGATTGCCCAAGTACTGTGGGGAAATCCCGGCTTCAAACTCTTCACGGAAATATTTAATCGCGCTTTGCAGTGGCTCTACGGCACCTGGCGCATGGGCGCAGAAGGTTTTACCTGGGCCAAGGGAACGGCACAGCTGCTCGAGGGTTTCGATATCCCCCGGCTGGCCTTCGCCTCTTTCCAAAGCACGCAGGATCTTCACGCTCCACGGCAAGCCGTCACGGCACGGTGTACACCAGCCACAGGACTCACGGGCAAAGAACTCTTCCAGGTTACGCACCAGGGGAACCATGCCGATTTCGTGATCCACCGCCATCGCCAGCGCCGTACCCAAACGGCTGCCCGCTTTGCCGATGCTTTCGAAGTCCATTGGCAGATCCAGGTGGTCGGCGGTCAGGAAATCGGTACCCGCCCCGCCCGGCTGCCAGGCTTTAAATTTCAGGCCATCGCGCATGCCACCGGCGTAATCTTCCAGAATTTCACGCGCAGTGGTACCAAACGGCAGCTCCCAGACGCCTGGGTTTTTCACCCGGCCAGAGAAGCCCATCAGTTTGGTACCAGCGTCGTTACTCTTACCGGCGGAGATCCCTTTGTACCAGTCCACACCATGCTCGAGGATGGCAGGCACGTTACACAGGGTCTCAACGTTGTTCACGCAGGTTGGTTTGCCCCATACGCCCACAGAAGCGGGGAATGGCGGCTTGGAGCGCGGGTTGGCGCGACGGCCTTCCAGCGAGTTGATCAGCGCCGTTTCTTCACCGCAGATGTAGCGGCCAGCGCCGGTGTGGACGAACAGCTCGAAGTCAAAGCCGCTGCCCATGATATTTTTGCCCAGCAGGCCTGCTTCGGTAGCTTCTGCAATCGCACGGCGCAGATGCACTGCGGCCTCGACGTATTCGCCACGCAGGAAGATGTAACCCCGGTAGGCTTTCAGCGCGAATGCCGAAATCAACATGCCTTCCACCAGCAGGTGCGGCAGTTGCTCCATCAGCAGACGGTCTTTATAGGTGCCCGGCTCCATTTCATCGGCGTTACACAGCAGGTAACGGATGTTCATGGATTCGTCTTTCGGCATCAGGCTCCACTTCAAACCGGTGGAGAAACCTGCACCGCCACGACCTTTCAGCCCGGCATCTTTCACCAGGGTGACGATGTCGTCGGCGGCCATGCCTTTCAGCGCTTTTTCCGCGCCCTGGTAGCCGTTTTTGCTGCGATATTCATCCAGCCATACCGGCTGTTGGTCATCGCGCAGGCGCCAGGTCAGCGGATGCATTTCGGCAGTACGTTTGATATCAATCATCATTTATACCGCTCCAACAGTTCGACCGCGTTTTCTGGCGTCAGGTGAGCATGAGTATCTTCATCGATCATCATGTTCGGGCCTTTGTCGCAGTTACCCAGACAGCAGGTCGGCAGCAGGGTGAAACGACCGTCGAAGGTAGTCTGGCCCGGCTTGATGTTGAGTTTCTTTTCCAGCGCGGCCTGAATGCCCTGATAGCCGTTGATGTGACAAACTACGCTGTCACAGTAACGGATCACGTGGCGTCCTACCGGCTGGCGGAAAATCTGGCTGTAGAACGTGGCCACGCCTTCTACGTCGCTGGCTGGGATGCCCAGCACTTCAGCGATGGCATAAATCGCCCCATCCGGAACCCAGCCACGCTGCTTCTGCACGATCTTCAGTGCTTCAATGGAGGCGGCGCGTGGATCCTCGTAATGGTGCTTTTCGTGCTCGATCGCATCACGTTCTTCCGCACTCAGCACAAATGCATCAGCGCCGCTCTGTGGAGCGGCTGCATTGGTGGCCTCAAGCGCATCGTGACTCACGTGAGTGTCTTTAAGATCATGCATAGTTAGCGGTCCACATCTGACATTACAAAATCGATACTACCCAGATAGACGATCAGGTCAGAGACCAGGCTGCCACGGATCACCGCAGGGATTTGCTGCAGGTGAGCATAGCTTGGCGTACGGATCCTGGTGCGATAGCTCATGGTGCTGCCGTCGCTGGTCAGGTAGTAGCTGTTGATCCCTTTCGTGGCTTCAACCATCTGGAATGATTCGTTAGCTGGCATCACCGGGCCCCAGGAAACCTGCAGGAAGTGGGTGATCAGCGTTTCAATATGCTGCAGCGTGCGCTCTTTCGGCGGCGGCGTGGTCAGCGGATGATCGGCCTTGAACGGGCCTTCCGGCATGTTGTTCAGGCACTGCTCAAGAATGCGCAGGCTCTGGCGCAGCTCTTCCACTTTCAGCATCACGCGGGTGTAGCAGTCGCTGTTGCCGTCGCCGACCGGAACTTCGAAATCGAAGTTTTCATAGCCGGAGTATGGACGCCATTTACGCACGTCAAACTCAACGCCGGTAGCACGCAGGCCAGCACCGGTCACACCCCATTCCAACGCCTCTTTCGCGTTGTAAGAAGCGACGCCGACAGAACGCCCTTTCAGAATGGTGTTGTGCAGTGCGGCTTTCACATAGGAGTCGAGGCGCTTCGGCATCCAGTCCAGGAAGTCACGCAGCAGACGATCCCAGCCACGCGGCAGGTCGTGTGCCACGCCACCAATACGGAACCAGGCCGGGTGCATACGGAAACCGGTAATCGCTTCCACCAGATCGTACACTTTCTGCCGATCGGTAAAGGCGAAGAACACCGGGGTCATGGCGCCCACGTCCTGGATAAAGGTACTGATGTACAGCAGGTGGCTGTTGATGCGGAACAGTTCAGACAGCATCACGCGGATGGTGTTGACACGATCCGGCACCACGATCCCGGCCAGTTTTTCCACCGCCAGTACGTAAGGCATTTCGTTTACGCAGCCGCCGAGGTATTCGATACGGTCGGTATACGGGATAAAGCTGTGCCAGGACTGGCGTTCGCCCATCTTCTCTGCGCCACGGTGGTGGTAGCCCACGTCCGGCACACAGTCGACGATGTCTTCACCGTCCAGCTGCAGAATAATACGGAATGCACCGTGTGAAGACGGGTGGTTCGGGCCGAGGTTGAGGAACATGAAGTCCTCGTTCTCGGTGCCGCGCTTCATGCCCCACTCTTCCGGCTTGAACTTCAGCGATTCCATCTCCAGATCTTCTTTCTGCTTGGTCAACACAAAGGGATCGAATTCGGTAGCACGCGCCGGGTAGTCTTTACGCAGTGGATGGCCTTCCCAGGTCTGCGGCATCATGATGCGCGTCAGGTGCGGGTGGCCGTCGAAGGTAATACCGAACATTTCCCAGGTTTCGCGCTCATACCAGTTGGCATTCGGGAAAATCTTGGTTGCTGTGGGCACGTGCAGGTCTTTTTCAGACAGCGCCACTTTCAGCATGATGTCACGGTTACGTTCAACAGAAATCAGATGGTAGAAAACAGAGAAGTCCGCGGCAGGCAAGCCTTCACGGTGGATACGAAGACGCTCGTCCATGCCATGCAGATCGAACAGCATGACGTACGGCTTCGGTTGTTTTCTCAAAAACGTCATCACTTCCAGCAACTGCTCAACTTTAACCCATACCACGGGCATTCCGGTACGGGTGGGCTGAACAGTAAAGGCTTCCGGCCCAAAACGGTTGCGCAGTTCGCCGATCACCGGATCATCGAGATGATCGCGGGTATGCCAAGCAGGCAGAGCTTCGTGCGTCGTTAAATCTGTCATAATTTTTTTCACCACACTAAAGGGTTATTTCGCCGCAAGTTCAACTTTTCGCTGTGTTAACCAATAGCGCACTAAGATGGACGTTAAATGAACGTCTTAAATCTCGTCAGGCGACCGAAGGTTGGTTACCGCAATACGCTCGGCGTGCTTACGTTCTTTTTCTGATGGCATATTGGCGCGGTACACGCCCTGATCGCCAACGACCCACGACAGCGGGCGACGTTCTTTGCCAATGGATTCTTGCAGCAGCAACAGTGCCTGCATGTAAGCTTCCGGGCGCGGCGGACAGCCTGGGATATACACGTCGACCGGCAGGAATTTATCCACGCCCTGAACAACCGAGTAGATGTCGTACATGCCGCCGGAGTTGGCGCAGGCGCCCATCGAGATCACCCATTTAGGCTCCAGCATTTGCTCGTACAAGCGCTGAATAACCGGGGCCATCTTGGTAAAGCAGGTGCCGGCAACGACCATAAAGTCTGCCTGGCGTGGGGAGGCACGCAATACTTCCGCACCAAAACGCGCCACATCGTGAACGGCGGTAAACGAGGTCACCATTTCCACATAACAGCACGAAAGGCCGAAGTTATACGGCCAAAGAGAGTTTTTACGCCCCCAGTTCACCATGTCATGCAAAGCATGTTCGAGTTTACCCATGTAAACCGTACGGTGAACCTGCTGCTCAAGGGGATCGCCAACGATCTCCTGTTTTTGCAGGGGATAACGGTCGTTCTCACCGTTCGGGTCTATGCGGGTGAGCGTATAGTCCATCTTAATGCCTCGCTGTTACTGCGGATGACTGTTGCTAGCGTTCTTGATGGTACCTGGCTTGCTCAAACGCTTGGAACGCGTTGGAGTCCAATCCAATGCGCCGATACGCACCAGATAAACCAGACCAGCCAATAACACCAAAATGAAAATGGCGGCTTCGATAAAGCCTACCCAACCGCTCTCACGAATGGAGACCGACCAGGCATACAGGTATAAGGCTTCAACATCGAAAATAACGAAGAACATGGCCACCAGGTAAAACTTGGCGGACAGACGCAGGCGCGCCGTACCGACCGAGTCGATCCCTGATTCATAGGGGGTGTTTTTCGAGCGAGCCTGGGCTCTCCCACCCAAGAAGAACGCACCCAGCAGCATTAAGCCGCAGAGCCCGATAGCCATGATAAGAAATACGGCGAACGCCCAGTGATGAGCGATGACTTCAATGGTTGTTGACATACTCTATGCTTACTCATCAAAAGTGGCGTCGATCGCTCTGCTCTTGTAACTGGCAGTTAGTGCACCACATCGATTTAAGGGAAGGATAAATAACCACACAAACAGACTGCTTTTACAGAGAGTTAGGCAGTGTTTTACTGTGGGCTTTTTACTCCTTTCTATAACCTTCTGTCAACTTTGACAAAAGTATCTACACACTAATTTACATACGAAGCATTTAATTAACATATGATGCGCTTGGCTTAGGCTAAATCGTGTCAGTTGATTGCTCAACGGAAACAGATAGATATAACCCCGCAGGCACATTTCACTTTTACTATACCATTCTCTCAGGAATTCCCTGTTGTTCCACTCACTACCTAGGGGTATTTTTTTGATCCAGGACACGTTTCAGGCAGAAATCCTCAAAAAAAGTGTGGCAGTTTAACAATTTTTGTCAATTTCAGGTAAAAAAACGTCAGCGTAAAATAGCAAAATAACCCTACCAACTCCAGGCATTTACTCATTGTTATCACTGCATAAAAAACGAGCAATACGAAGAAATGAGGGTTTCATCGGCTAGAAACCATGAAGAAATACCCATTTAGCATCGAATTTACCTTCAACAGGCCAAAATCCTTAATATCCCTTTTTTTAAGCTAAAAAAAACCTCTGCCATGGCAGAGGTTTGTAACTTTCAATACGGCAAGCTTAGGGTAAAACGCTACTCTTCGCTATCCACCAGGCTGGAACCTTCATCGATCACCGAAGATTCACCGCCACCGAAGTGGTAAATCTCACTGCCGTTTTGTACGGCACTGAAGATCGCCATGGCCAGTTCATTTTCGCACTTCATGTCTTTGCACAGCGCATACTGAGTATCAGGAAGATGCGGTAAACCTTCCGTCGCCCCCAGGACTCGCAGATCTGGGCTCATCATCTCGATTGGCCGTACGGTGATCCCCAAACCTGCCCGGCACGCCGCGCGCACCGCAGACAGCGTAGAGGCCACGTAGGCAATACGCCAAGGAATACCGGCAGCGTCAAGGTGCTTGATCGCCATCGCACGGAACGGGCTTGGCTCATCCATCACCACCAGAGGGATCGGTTCCCCCGCCTGGTAATGGTAATCCGCCGAGCAGTACCACAGCGTTGGAGACGTGCGCAGAACGATGTGCGGATGCCCTTCGGTATCCACGGTGGTGATGGCCAGATCCACTTCGCCGTTCTTCAGCATGTCGATCATGAACGGACTACGCTTCACCCGCACATCAATCGCCAGCTTGGGATAGACCGACGTCACGCGGTTTAGCAAGAAGGGCAAAATGCTATCGGCGGTGTCATCAGAAGCACCGATAGTCAGGACACCCTTGATATTGTTGTACATCAAGGAGGCACAGGCTTCGTCGTTGAAGCGCAGGATTTTCCTGGCGTAGCCGAGAAGCTGGATACCGTGTTCGGTTAACAACTTATTGCGCCCATGACGGGCGAACAACTCTTTGCCAACCAATTGCTCTAACCGCTGCATTTGTTGACTGACTGCGGACTGAGTACGACAAACGGCAACGGCAGCCGCCGCAAACGTATTCAAATCAGCAACAGCAACAAAGGTTCTTAGCAGATCGAGGTCGAGATTAAGTATCGGACGATTTGCACTTGTCATAGTGTTTTCTTCACTTTTTAAATTCTAATTTACAAACTACCCTGGTGTATTTCTAAGACGCAGCTGAAAAGGGCATGCGCCACTTATGACAGTACCCCACTCATTAGAAGAGGGCAAAAAAATTACTTATATTTCGTTATCTGCATCGCTTTTTATCCATGATCTATCGCAACGGCTTATTGATAGTGGTGAAAGTTACGACGAAAAGTGCTTACCCTTATAAGCATTGATAATCCTATGCGGGCAAAATCCCCCTTTCCTCCCGGTTACCTCGATCTCTGGCCGCCAGAGACCATGACAGCATTGTTGTTTTCTGTACAAAATATTAACAACCCCCTCGTATATCCAACGACTCATCGATTAGGGAATTTAATAAATTCAAGCAGTAAGTCTTTTGATTATTAAAAGACACTGACCATTACTTAAATAAAATTTAAGTTAATTACTGAAGTGGGTCTAATGTAATTCTACTTCAACTCAGTGTGGTATTGTCAGTACCGACAAGAAACCAGATTAATCCCATATTACTATTTTTATGCGGCTTTGGTGTTTTTCTGGCGCTTGGCGCACGTCTTTCAGCGGTTAACTGATAAAAACCCCTTACGTGATGCGCTCACCATCCGACATATAAATCTTAAAATAAATACAAATTCAGACTTAATCACTAAAAAACAGATCAATTCAGACAGTTATTGTCTTAAAAAGCGATTTTTGCCGATCGTTTTCACCAAAGCAGTGCATAACCCTTCAAAAGCCCGGCCTCCAGGAGTACATTGGACGGATTGCGGTGTTCCACGGTAGGAACGACCCTATCTTAGCAAAAGGCTCAACTTTCTATGTCCCCCATTGAGAAATCCAGCAAACTGGACAACGTCTGTTATGACATTCGTGGCCCGGTGCTCAAAGAAGCGAAACGTCTTGAAGAAGAAGGCAATAAAGTCCTCAAGCTGAACATTGGCAACCCTGCCCCATTCGGCTTTGATGCCCCCGATGAAATTCTGGTCGACGTGATCCGCAATCTGCCAACGGCACAAGGCTACTGCGATTCCAAAGGGCTGTACTCGGCGCGCAAGGCGATCATGCAGCACTACCAGGCACGTAACATGCGTGACGTGACCGTTGAGGATATCTACATTGGCAATGGCGTTTCTGAGCTGATCGTGCAGTCCATGCAAGCGCTGCTGAATATCGGTGATGAAATGCTGGTGCCTGCGCCAGACTATCCGCTGTGGACCGCCGCCGTGTCGCTTTCCAGCGGCAAGGCCGTGCACTATATGTGCGACGAGGAAGCAGGCTGGTTCCCGGATCTGGATGATATTCGCAGCAAAATCACCCCACGCACCCGTGGCATCGTGATCATCAATCCTAACAACCCAACCGGCGCGGTCTACAGCAAAGAACTGCTGGAACAGATCGTCGAGATCGCCCGCCAGCATGACCTGATCATCTTTGCCGACGAAATCTACGACAAGATCCTCTACGACGAGGCAGAGCATCACTCCATCGCCGCACTGGCCCCAGATCTGCTGACCGTCACCTTTAACGGCCTGTCCAAAACCTACCGCGTTGCCGGTTTCCGTCAGGGCTGGATGGTGCTCAACGGGCCGAAGAAGCATGCCAAAGGCTATATTGAAGGGCTGGAGATGCTGGCTTCCATGCGTCTTTGTGCCAACGTACCAATGCAGCATGCGATTCAGACGGCACTGGGGGGTTACCAGAGCATCAGCGAATTTATTCAGCCTGGTGGCCGCCTGTATGAACAACGTGACCGCACCTGGGAACTGCTGAACGATATCCCTGGCGTTTCCTGCGTGAAACCTCAGGGTGCGCTCTATATGTTCCCACGCATCGACGCCAAGCGCTTTAACATCCGCGACGACCAGAAACTGGTGCTGGATCTGCTGTTGCAAGAGAAAGTGTTACTGGTACAGGGCAGCGCGTTCAACTGGCCTTACCCAGACCACGTCCGTATCGTTACTCTGCCCCGCGTGGATGAATTGGAAATGGCGGTGGGCAAACTGGGCCGCTTCCTGGAAACCTATCACCAGTAATTTTTGCCGGGCGCTGCGTGCGGCGCCCGTTTCTCTGATTGGCACTGACGCAGTATACTGCTCTCCTACAGACCCAAAGAGAGAACATCATGAGCCAGAGCCACTTCTTTGCCCACCTGTCCCGTTTGAAACTGATTAGCCGCTGGCCGCTGATGCGCAATGTGCGTACCGAAAACGTTTCCGAACACAGCTTGCAGGTCGCCTTTGTCGCCCATGCGCTGGCCGCGATCAAAAACCGCAAGTTTAACGGCAACCTGAATGCCGAACGCGTGGCGTTGTTGGCGATGTATCACGATGCCAGCGAAGTGCTGACCGGTGATATGCCTACTCCCATCAAGTATTACAACCCGCAGATTGCCCACGAATACAAAAAAATCGAGAAGATTGCCCAGCAAAAGCTGCTGGAGATGCTACCGGAAGAGTTACAAAACGATTTCCGCTCTATCCTGGATGAGCATCATCACAGCGAGGACGAAAAGCTGATCGTGAAGCAGGCCGATGCGCTATGCGCTTATCTGAAGTGTCTGGAGGAGCTTTCGGCGGGGAATAATGAGTTCAAGCAGGCCAAGGCTCGTCTGGAGAAAACGCTGCAAATGCGCCACAGCCCGGAAATGGATTATTTTATGCAGGTATTCATCCCGAGTTTCAGCCTTTCGCTGGATGAAATCAGCAGCGACTCAACAATGTGAGCTTAGAGCCAGGTGCATATGCACCTGGCAGTCTGCGACACCTTAGCCGCAGGTCGTACCTTCAGGCTTTCGGTGGTCTCACCGGTGGCAATATCCCTTAATACGCGCTGGTATATTCTTGCACCCGGGTGTGTTTATCTGCGTCCAACACTACGAAGCTAAAGTAAGGGTTATAAATCCATGTTTCATTTTCATGGCAACTCCAGAAGGATCGCTAAACTAAGCTTGGGCGACACCGATCGCCGTAAAGTCTCAACGAGCTGCAGCATGAGCCGATAAAATGCCAAAACGCTTTCTGGTTTCGGTCGTTAGCGACTTCATCGTATTCTAAAAAAAGATAAAGCGCCTTTTCTTAATCCTGACATAAAACGCAAACCGTGTGCTTAAAACGCATACAACCAAGGCACCAGGATCACGCTGACAATCATCACCAGCACGGTGAAAGGCACCCCAATTTTCAGAAAATCGCCAAACTTGTAGTTCCCCGGCCCCAACACCAGCGTATTGACCGGTGATGACACCGGCGTCATAAAGGCGGCAGAGGCGGCAATCGCGATAATCATGGCGAACGGATAAGGCGAAACTCCCATTTCACGGGCCGCGGCGATGGCTATCGGAGCCATCAATACCGCCGTGGCGGTGTTGGAGATAAACAGCCCTATGGTGGCGCACAGGACAAACAGACAGGCCAGCATGACGTGTGGCCCGGCGTCACCGGCAACGTCCATCAACCCACGGACGATCAGGTCTACCCCGCCCGTTTTCTGCAACGCCTGGGCAAAGGGCATCATACCGACGATCAAAATGATGCTAGGCCAATGGATCGCCTTATAGGCGCTTTCCATATCGATGCAGCGAAAACGCCCCATCAACAGGCAAGCGATCAGCGCGGCGATCGGATTCGGGATCTCGTCGGTCAGCATCATTGCCACCATCAGCGCCAGGCAGAACAACGCATGAGGAGCCTGGGTGATAGCCGGTGCCACTTCGTCCACTTCTGCGGGCAGGTTCAAGACGATAAAGTCATGGGTTTTGGCCTGCAACTGGCGGATTGCTTTCCAATCGCCGATCACCAACAGAATGTCCCCCAGCCCCAAAGGCTCATCCACCAGCTTGCCTTGCAGGGTTTCACCATTGCGGCGGATGCCGACTACGTTGAGATCGTAACGGCTACGGAAAGTGGCATCGCGCACGCTTTTCCCCAGCAGGGCCGACTCAGGGATTAGCGAAACTTCGGCCATCCCCACGTTGCGTGACTGTTCGGAGAAATATTCCCCTCTCAGCACCATGGGCTCAAGTTGTTGCTCACTACAGAACTGACGCAGATCGATATCGCAATCCGTCATGTCGATCAGCAATACGTCCCCTTCGCGCAGTTCCGTGCTGCCAAAGGCGCTGATCATCACCCGGCGAAAACGCTTCCAGCGCTCGATGCCGATAACGTTGGCGCTGTAACGCGCGCGCAAATGCAGCTCATCCAGCGAACGGCCAATCAGGGGTGAACCACTACGCACCGCCAAACGACGCGCCCGGCCGGTGAGCTTATAGTCGCGAATTAAATCGCGGAAAGTCCGACGCTCCCAGGCCGACTTGGTTTTGGTGCCGCCGCTGTCGCCGAGCCAGCGGCGCGCAATCAGCATGTAACCCACGCCCAACAGCAACACCACCAAACCAATTGGCGTGACGCCAAAGAACCCGAAACCAGTGATGCCTTCACGCACCAGTTCGCTGTTGACCACCATATTCGGCGGCGTGGCGACCAGCGTCATCATGCCGCTGATCAAACCGGCAAAGCTCAGAGGCATCATCAGCCGCCCTGGGGAGATTTTCATGCGTACCGCTACGCTGAGCACCACGGGGATAAAGATGGCTACCACCCCGGTTGAGCTCATAAAGGCCCCCAGCCCGGCAACGGTAAACATCAGCAGCATCATCATCTTGGTTTCACTGCTGCCCGCCACTCTCACTAACCAGTCACCAACCTGATAGGCCACCCCGGTGCGCACCAACCCTTCGCCAATGACGAACAGGGCGGCAATCAGAATGACGTTAGGATCGCTGAAGCCAGCCGTTGCCTCTTGCAAGCTCAAGGTTCCACTGAGCACAAACGCAATGATCACCAACAGTGCCACCACATCCATACGCAGCTTGTTGGTGGTAAACAGCACAATGGCTATTAACAATAAACTCAAAACCCAAAGTAATTCGCTGTTCAAAACGGCCTCATTCTGCAGTGATCCCGGCATAAGAAATTAGCATAAAAAAACCCCGCCGATGCGGGGTCTAATCAAATTGGGGTAATAAAGTGCAGATTAAGCAATAAGTTCAAGATTTCACCCTGTTCGGACCTGGTTATCTTGAGCTGTTCCAAGGAGGAAAGGATCAGATCCACCTGGTTTAGTTTCGGTGCGTCTGCCGGTGCATTTACCGCAATCACCTGGCAGCCAGCTGCCAAACCGGAAAGGATCCCGGCTGGGGCATCTTCCACCACCACACAGTCCTGCGGTGCCAGCCCAAGGCCTTTTGCCCCTAACAGGTAGGCGTCTGGATACGGTTTACCTTGTTTGACCAACTCACAGGTGACAAACACTTCAGGAAGTGGCAACCCACCGGCAATACGGCGTGCGTTAGCTACTGGCACGGAACCCGAGGTGACAATCGCCCAAGGTATCCCCAACGCATTGATCTGCTCCAGCAAGGCCAATGCACCAGGCAGAGCGTTGACGCCGTCGGTATCCTCTGCTTCCACCTGCTCAAGCAGTTTGAACTCATGCTGTAGCTCAGCCTCGGTGGCATTCGGCATAAAGTGACGCAGCGAGGTGATCGCCTGTTTCCCGTGGATAAAGTCCAGCACCTGTTGCGGGCTGATGCCATGGCGTTCTGCCCAATGCGTCCAGGCTCGCTCTACTGCCGGTAATGAATCTACTAACGTTCCATCAAGATCGAACAGAAAACCCTTACACTCCACGGGAAACCCCTCTACGTTTAATCAGGCATTGATGATTTGCGCAATCTCGACGGCGCTCAAATGATACTGGCGTGGGCAGGATAGCCAGATACTCAGCATGCGCTGGTATTTTTCCCACATTTTGGTTTGGGCGTTAAACCCGTGGCTACCAGAATCGAAATGAGTATACCGCCCTTCCGTGTTCACCAGGAAACGCACATAGCTCAGGTAGCGTGCTTCGGTTGCAGCATCAAAACCAAGGAATGCCAGGCGACGCGCGTCCAGCCCCTGGCGATCCTTGAGGTTCTCCCAGGAAACCTGGAGCGCATGGTGCATTTCCATGATGTTGATGATGGTGCGGCACACTTCTTCGCTCATCTCACCAAAATCACGATCCAGCTCGCGCATTTGCAAACCAAAACCGCGCTCGATGATCGTCTGCAAGCGGCGGTAGCGCTCTGCATTGTCCGGATCGAGCATGGTCATCATCTTGTATTGATTCGACAAAATCAGCCGTTGGGCGTGAGTCATTTCCATTTCATTGTCCTCAGTTCTGCAAATTAACCAGAGCATCGCATGACTTCAGTATGGCGTGGAATCACAACTAAACCTTTCTTTGATTTGAACCGGGATATTGGTCAAATGTGGGACGTAGCCAGACATGATCAGGGCACGAATTTGCGGCATAAAGCAAGCAAGGCCGGTGAGTCCCCGGCCCAGTAGCGCTTAAAGATCGTCGAGGAAGGTTTTGTCCAACTGCTTGAAGGCACGTTTCAGCACGTCCGCCAGCGCCTGGTAGGTTGGCGTCCCTTCAACGGGGGCAATCGCCTGCCCGGCTTCCGCCAGCTTGTTACGGACCTCATGGAACCATTGCAGCAAGGTTGGCGGCAACGGCGTCACGGAACGACGGCCCAACCACCACAGCCCCTGCATCGGCAGGCTACAGGCGAACAATGCAGTAGCGATCGCCGGGCCAAGCTGACCGCCGAGCGCAATCTGCCAGGTCAGGGTAAAAATCGCCAACGGGGGCATAAAGCGAACGGCAAAGCGGGTAGCGCGCGCCACGCGGTTCTCAGGGAAAAGCGGTGCCAGCCGTTTGTCTGCTGGCCAGGTTTTCATGTAATGCTGCCCGCGCTGGAATATCTGAAACCAGCTTACGGAACCGGATGGTCTGCTCGTCATTGCGCACCTCAACTTCACGTATAAAAAATAAAATATTCTTGCAAACACACTAACAAAAAAGTTGAAGCTTTAAATTTATTTTGTGTTTGTGGCGGGCTATCGGTATCCTAAGCCGGCCATGTGCCGGTAGAAGATGACAGAAGATTTGTCAACTTTTAGCCCTATCTCCCTAATCCTGCCGTTGGCGGCCATGTGGGGCTAGGAAACGGTAAAAATCAGGATCGCTTAAACCGCAGAGAAATCATCGGTTTTTTCATCATTGTGTCCTTTGTATCACTGACATGATGTTAATCATAAATGTCAACGGCATTATGCGCTACGCTTGTTGTCTGATTGACGTTTTATTCACCACGTGTTTTTGGGTCTTCCTTAATACCAACACGAACTATAAGTAGGTACTTCCATGTCGAGTAAGCTAGTACTGGTCCTTAACTGCGGCAGTTCTTCCCTGAAATTCGCCATCATCGATGCAGCCAACGGTGAAGAATACCTCTCTGGCCTGGCCGAGTGCTTCCATCTTCCTGAAGCCCGTATCAAATGGAAAATGGATGGCAGTAAACAAGAAGCGGCACTGGGTGCCGGTGCAGCGCACAGCGAAGCGCTGAACTTCATTGTTAATACTATTCTGGCACAAAAACCAGAGCTTTCTGCCCAGTTGACCGCTATCGGCCACCGCATCGTGCACGGCGGCGAGAAGTTCACGGCTTCTGCCGTCATCAACGACGAAGTCCTGCAGGGTATCAAAGATTCGGTACCTTTTGCACCACTGCATAACCCGGCTCACCTGATCGGTATCGCTGAAGCGTTGAAATCCTTCCCTAATCTGGCTGATAAAAACGTTGCCGTGTTTGACACCGCGTTCCATCAGACCATGCCGGAAGAGTCCTATCTGTATGCCCTGCCGTACAGCCTGTACCGCGACCATGGCGTTCGTCGCTACGGCGCACACGGCACCAGCCACTTCTATGTGACGCAAGAAGCCGCGAAGGCGCTGAACAAGCCGGTTGAAGAAGTTAACATCATCACCTGCCATCTGGGCAACGGCGGTTCCGTAACCGCAGTACGCAACGGTAAGTGTGTTGATACTTCCATGGGTCTGACCCCGCTGGAAGGTCTGGTAATGGGTACCCGCAGTGGTGACATCGATCCAGCCATCATCTTCCATCTGCACGACGCCATGGGCATGAGCGTTGACCAGATCAACAAGATGCTGACCAAAGAGTCTGGCCTGCTGGGCCTGACTGAAGTCACCAGCGACTGCCGTTACGTTGAAGACAACTATGACACCAAGGCTGATGCCAAGCGCGCCATGGACGTCTTCTGCCACCGTCTGGCCAAGTACATTGGTGCCTATAGCGCCCTGATGGAAGGCCGTCTGGATGCCGTGATCTTCACCGGTGGTATCGGTGAGAACGCCGCGATGGTACGTGAGCTGACCCTGGACAAACTGGGCCTGCTGGGCTTTGAAATCGATCATGAACGCAACCTGGCTGCCCGCTTCGGCAAATCAGGCAACATCACCAAAGACGGCAGCCGTCCGGCACTGGTGATCCCGACCAACGAAGAATTGGTCATCGCGCAAGACGCTTCCCGTCTGACCGCTTAATGCTCTCCACACCGTCAGCCCAGGCTGGCGGTGTTGTTTTGAGCCTGTCATCTTTGTCTGCGCCCCCGTTGCAGGCAGAAAACCGTGAAGAGGACTATTCTGTGTCACGTACAATTATGTTGATCCCCACAGGCACCAGCGTCGGTCTGACCAGCGTCAGCCTGGGTGTCATCCGCTCCATGGAGCAAAAAGGCGTTCGCCTGAGCGTGTTCAAACCTATTGCCCAACCGCGTACCGGCGGCGATTCCCTCGACCAGACCACCACCATCATCCGCAGCAACTCGACCATTCCGGCGGCCGAACCCCTGCGTATGAGCTACGTTGAGGGCCTGTTGAGCTCCAACCAGCAGGACGTGCTGATGGAAGAGATCGTGGCCCGTTACCACGAAAACACCAAAGACGCAGAAGTGGTGCTGATCGAAGGCCTGGTGCCTACCCGTAAGCATCAGTTCGCCAACTCGCTGAACTACGAGATCGCCAAAACGCTGAACGCAGAGATCGTCTTTGTGCTGGCACTGGGCAACGATTCTCCAGCCCAGTTGACCGAGCGCATCGAACTGGCTCGCTCCAGCTTCGGCGGCAGCAAGAACAAAAACATTACCGGCGTGATCATCAACAAGCTGAACGCTCCGGTGGACGATCAGGGCCGTACTCGCCCAGACCTGTCCGAAATCTTTGACGATTCCACCAAGGCCAGCGTAGCCAACGTCGATCCTGCACAGCTGTTCGCCAACAGCCCGCTGCCGGTGTTGGGTTGCGTACCGTGGAGCTTCGAACTGATCGCTACCCGTGCCATTGATATGGCCCGCCACCTGAAGGCGCGAGTGATCAACGAAGGCGACATCATGACCCGCCGGGTAAAATCTGTGACCTTCTGTGCGCGCAGCATTCCGCACATGCTGGAACACTTCCGCCCAGGTTCCCTGTTAGTCACTTCTGCCGACCGTCCGGACGTGCTGGTTTCAGCCTGCCTGGCCGCGATGAACGGCGTGGAAATTGGTGCCATCCTGTTGACCGGCGGCTACGAGATCGATGCCTCCATCAACAAGCTGTGTGAGCGCGCCTTTGAAACCGGCCTGCCGGTGTTCATGGTTGACACCAACACCTGGCAGACCTCGCTGAGCCTGCAAAGCTTCAACCTCGAAGTGCCTTCAGACGACCATCAGCGTATTGAGAAAGTACAGAACTACGTGGCCAGCCACATCAACGCCGAATGGATCGAGTCCCTGACCGCCACTTCTGAGCGTTCGCGTCGTCTGTCCCCACCGGCGTTCCGTTATGAGCTGACCGAGCTGGCACGCAAAGCGGGTAAACGCATCGTGCTGCCGGAAGGCGACGAGCCACGCACCGTGAAAGCGGCGGCCATCTGTGCCGAACGTGGTATCGCGGAATGTGTGCTGCTGGGTAATCCGGAAGAGATCAAACGCGTTGCCGCCGCGCAGGGCGTTGAGCTGGGTAAAGGCATCGAGATCGTCGATCCGGTCGCCGTGCGTGAACTCTATGTGCCGCGTCTGGTTGAGCTGCGCAAGAGCAAGGGCATGACCGAAGTGGTTGCGCGTGAGCAGTTGGAAGACAACGTGGTTCTCGGCACCCTGATGCTGGAGAAAGGCGAAGTTGACGGCCTGGTTTCCGGTGCCGTTCACACCACCGCCAATACCATCCGCCCACCGTTGCAGTTGATCAAAACCGCACCGGGCAGTTCCCTGGTTTCCTCCGTGTTCTTCATGCTGCTGCCTGACCAGGTTCTGGTCTACGGTGACTGCGCGATCAACCCGGATCCAACCGCTGAACAGCTGTCTGAAATCGCCATTCAGTCTGCCGATTCCGCAGCCGCATTCGGTATCGAACCACGCGTAGCGATGATCTCTTACTCTACCGGTAATTCCGGTGCAGGTAGCGACGTTGAGAAAGTGCGTGAAGCGACCCGTCTGGCACAGGAAAAACGCCCGGATCTGATCATCGATGGCCCACTGCAATATGACGCAGCGATCATGGCCGACGTGGCCAAATCCAAAGCGCCTAATTCGCCAGTAGCCGGTCAGGCGACCGTGTTCATCTTCCCGGATCTGAACACCGGTAACACCACTTATAAAGCGGTGCAACGTTCTGCTGACCTGGTATCTATCGGGCCAATGCTGCAAGGCATGCGCAAGCCGGTGAACGACCTGTCCCGTGGTGCTCTGGTTGACGACATCGTCTATACCGTAGCCCTGACGGCGATCCAGTCGGCTCAGGCTGATGCACAGGCAGCTAAAGCCTGATGAGACAAAGGTGCCACTACGGCACCTTTAGACTCTGGTAATACCCATAACGGCCTGGTGATCATCACCGGGCCGTTTTATTTTTGGCGTCAACAAAGAGTAAGCAATGCACCTCCTGATGCCCCTCACCCTAACCCTCTCCCACAGGGAGAGGGGACCGATCGAGTGGATCTGAAAATTCGGTGGCTCACCTTGGATGAGGGGGCGGTCGAATTTGTTGAGATTACCTATTTACTTCCAGCAGAGCGCCGCCTATCAGTTCCCTCTCCCTATGGGAGGGCCAACAGCTCATCCGCCGCCGCCACAATATGCGCCGCCGTCAGGCCATATTCCTGCTGCAAGAACTCCTGCGTACCCACTTGCCCATAGCGGCCTTTCACCCCCACCCGCCGCATCGGTACCGGGCACTCTTCCACCAACACCTCCGCCACCGCCGAACCAAGCCCGTTATGAATGCTGTGGTTCTCGCAGGTGACGATCCTGCCGGTTTTCGCCGCAAAGGTTTTGATGATTTCACGATCGATAGGCTTGAGCGTAAACATGTCAATCACCGCCGCGCTGATGCCACGCTGTTGCAGTTCCTGCGCCGCCTGCAACGCTTCGGCGACCATAATGCCGTTGGCGATCAGCGTAATATCACTGCCGTCACGCAGCAAATTAGCCTTACCGATGGTGAAACGATAGCCTGCGGGATAAATTCGTGTCGCCTGCTTACGGATGGTTCGCACCCAGTAGAAGCCTTGCAACTTCACCAGTTGCTGCAAAATATCCTGGAACATGGTGGCATCGGTCACTTCCAGCACCACCGAATTCGCCAGGCCGCGCACGATCCCCATGTCTTCAAACGACATATGCGTGCCCCCGTTATGGCAGGCGCTGACCCCGGCATCGGAAGCGATCACCTTGACGTTGTTGCGCTGATAGTCCAACGACATAAACAGCTGATCGAAACAGCGGCGGCTGGCAAAAGCGGTGAAGGTGTGAACAAATGGCACTCGTCCGCTCAGTGACAAACCGGCGGCCACGCCAATCACATTGGCCTCCATGATGCCGCAGTTGATAACCCGCTCTGGGTGATCCTTATGTACGCCATCCATCGCCATCGAACTCATCAGATCGGCCTCCAAGGCGATCACTGGCGTATCGGCCTCGGCCTGTTGACGGATCACGCTGGCGTACACCTTGCGCATTTCTACGGCGTCTTTTTCCAACGGCATTTCCAGGTTAAACATAGGCGGCCTCCAGCTCGGCAATGGCCTTTTCGATTTCGCTGCGAACATCTGGCGTTAAGCGCAGATGATGTGAGTTTTTCAGGTTCTCCAGGTAAGCCACCCCCTGCCCCTTGAGGCTATCGAGGATCACCACCAGCGGCCGTTGCTCTCCACTACGCTCCGGCAATACGGCATCACGGATCGCCGCAATGTCATCCCCACGAACGGTTTGCACCTCAAAACCGAAGGCGCGGAATTTACCGGCCAGATCGAAGGGTTTGATCACCTCATCCAGCGCGCCGTCCAACTGCTGTTTGTTGTAATCAATAAACAGCGTCAGATTATGCAGGTTATGGTGGGCGATAAACTGGAACGCTTCCCAGCATTGGCCTTCGTTCAATTCACCGTCCCCCAGGATGCAGAATACCCGGTTGCTGCGCTTTGCCAGTTGGTGTGCAAGCGCCATACCGGCAGCGATAGAGACCCCTTGCCCGAGCGAACCGGTGGTGGCATCCACCCCACGAGTTAGCAAGCGATCTGGATGGCTCGGCAACCGGGTGCCATTCTGGTTGAGCGTTTGCAGCTGTTCCAATGGGAAATAGCCCTTAAGCGCCAGCACGCTATACAGCGCCGGGCCTGCATGGCCTTTCGACAGCACGAAATAATCGCGCTCAGGCCAATCCGGGTCACCCGGATCGATACGCATCACTTCGCCGTACAGCACCGCCAGCGTTTCAACCACCGACATACAGCCACCATAATGGCCAAATCCCAGTCCAGTGAGTGCCTTCAGCGTTTCCAGACGGATTGCCCCGGCCAATTGCGTCAAATCAGTCACGGTGTTGCTCATGAGCTTTCCTCCTTATTTTTGGCTGGGGCATCTTTGCGTTTCCCCAAGAAGTTATGTGCGACCAGCAAGCCAAAGATGGCGACGATCGCGACCATGATCATTTCTTTGGTCAGGAAGCGCGCCATATTGCCCAACACGATCCCCACCACACCGAAGTCCGTATCGGAGAAGGTGGTGTTGGCAAAACCCAGCGCGCCCAGTACCGGCAACAACAGCACCGGCAGGAAGGTAATCAACAGACCGTTGGCAAATGCCCCCAGCATGGCACCGCGCCGCCCGCCGGTCGCATTGCCGAACACCCCGGCAGTGGCCCCGGTGAAGAAGTGCGGCACCACGCCCGGCAGGATCAGCACCATCTTCATTTGGCCGAGCAAGAACAGACCGGCCAAGCCCCCCAGGAAGCTGAACAGGAAACCAATCAACACCGCATTAGGGGCGTAGGGATAGACCACCGGGCAGTCCAGCGCCGGGCGGGCATTAGGGACCAGTTTTTCCGAAAAGCCGGTAAAGGCCGGGACGATCTCGGCCAGGATCAGGCGCACCCCTTGCAGAATGATGAATACCCCGGCGGCAAAAGTGATCGCCTGAATAATCGAGTACACCAGGTAGTTCTGCCCGCCACTCAATTGGCTTTCGACGTAATCCTGGCCCGCGCAGATAGCCAGGATCAGGTAGATCACGATCATGGTCATCGAGATGGAAATCGAGCTGTCACGTAGGAAGCTGAGGTTTTTAGGTAAATTCATCTCCTCGGTGGAACGCGAGTTTTTCCCCACCTTGGAGCCGATCCAGCCGGAAAGGACATAGCCCAAGGTACCGAAATGGCCAAAGGCAATGTCGTCGTTACCGGTAATGCGGCGCATATAGCGCTGGGCGATCGCCGGGAAGAACGCCATCACCAAGCCCAGAGTCAACGCTCCGGTGAACACCAGCTGTACGCCCTCAAAACCGGCCACGGTGAGGATGATGCCGATCATACAGGCCATGTAGAAGGTGTGGTGTCCGGTCAGGAAGATGTATTTCAAGCGGGTAAAGCGGGCCACGATGATGTTGGCCACCATGCCAAACGCCATGATCAACGCGGTGGAGGCACCGTATTTCTCTAGTGAGATAGAGACAATCGCTTCGTTATTGGGAATAATTCCCTGAATATTGAACGCATGCTCAAACATGCCGCCCAATGGATTCAGCGAGCCGACTAATACCGTCGCCCCACCGCCCAACACAATAAAGCCCAGAATGGTTTTAACCGTACCTTTGACTACGTCAGAAAAAGATTTCTTTTGTGCCAATAAGCCAATCAAGGCAATCACCCCGACCAATACCGCCGGGACCTTTAATATATCAACCACAAACCTGAGCGTTTCCTGGATAAACATATCCACCTCGCCAATGGGTTAGATTAAATAATGGAGTGAGCTGCGAAGTAAGCACGCAGCTTGGCTTCAAGCTCATTAATATCAATAATATTGCTGATCACCACCAACTGGTCGGCAGGCACGCTGGCGCTAGCGGCAATATCTTTTGCCATCACGAAGATATCTGCCGCCCCCGGCGTTGCCGAGGAAAGGTCAGAGTGTTCAACCTCCGCCTCAATATTCATTTTCTTCAGCACTTTCTTGATGTTCATTTCCACCATAAAGCTGCTGCCCAATCCTGAGCCACAAATAGCCATGATTTTCATAATTATTACCTGCCAAATTTTATGTGTGGGATAGCGTCACCCGATATCTATCGGATGCTGAGTATTATCAAAGGTTGCGAGTAAAACCGGTTAGAGATTAATAATTGGCGATAACATCCTCAATTTGCCGTTTGGTTTGCGCCAGGAACAGTTTCTCCATGGCTTCGCTATCAGAAAATAACTCGGCCAGCTGCGAGATCATTTCAATGTGGCTACTGCTATCTGGAGCGGAAAGCATCACCACGATGAAGACCGGGTCGTTATCTTCTGACTGAAAATGCACGCCCTGATTTATCTTCAATAGTGAAAGACCGAGTGCTTTGGCGCCTTCCTCCGGCCTGGCATGGGGCATCGCGATACCAGGTGCCAACACGAAATAGGGCCCCAGCGCCTGATGTTGGCGAAATATGGCCGTCAGATAATCGGCGGTGATCACTCCGCGCTGCAGCAGCGGCTGGGCGCTAAGCGTGACCGCCTCCTGCCAGTCGCTAACCTGATCGCACAGTTGAATGTGGTCGGCGTTCAGCCAGTCGTTGAGCACATCTCCTCCTTATGGGTATTTCCCTTAAGCCGCCAGAGTTTCCGACCCCTAACGGGACGAAATCTGTTGGCTATGGATCGTTTGATGGCGCGTGGCCGTCATGCAATAGCCCGGCGACGGTAAAACTTTAATCAACGTGCTGGGGTTAAACTGTGATTAAACGCACAAAGATAGCGCTACCAAAAATCAATCATCCAGATCTGTGATAGCGCTATCAAAACTATCGGGGACGAAACCCGGCGGCTTAGTTTTTTTATCGATCACCTGAGGAACGGGGTAGAATGGGTACAGAAGCGGGAACCACGAAGCCCAGTAATGGCTTTCAACCCATGAGCTCATTTATGCGTTATGCGCGCATTTCAGTCAGGATCAGCAATGTCGATCGGTAGAAAACGACGCAGTACCGGCCGGGTTACCCTGGCCGACGTGGCCCAATTGGCAGGCGTGGGCACCATGACCGTCTCGCGGGCGCTACGCACGCCGGAGCAGGTTTCAGATAAGCTGAGAGAAAAAATTGAGTCGGCGGTCAGTGAACTGGGTTACCTCCCCAACCTGGCGGCCAGTTCGTTAGCCTCGGCGTCTTCTTATACCATCGCCATGGTGGTGCCGAGTTTTTCCGAGTCCGGCTGTGCGGATATGTTTGCCGGGTTACAGCGGGTATTGCAACCGGCGGGTTACCAGATCATGCTGGCCGAGTCCCAACATCATATCGAGCGTGAAGAAACGTTGCTGGAAACCCTGCTCTCTTACAACCTGGCGGCGGCCGTGCTGTTAAGCATTGAACATTCTGAAAATACCCGTCAGGCATTAACCGCCGCCAATATTCCGGTGGTGGAGATTGGGGCAATCCGCACCGACCCGATCGACATCAATATCGGCATTGATTACGTCGCAGCCATGTATCAACTCACTCAAACCTTAATTGCCAGCGGGTATCAAAATATTGGCCTGCTGTGCGCCAATCAGGAGCAGTGGATTTTCCAACAGCATCTGCAAGGCTGGCACAAAGCGCTACTGCAAAACCACATGTCCCCTCATCGGGTGATTAATGCCGCGCAACCCGCCAGCTTCAGCCTCGGCGCCCAGCAATTGCCGGAGTTTTTACTGACCTGGCCGGAGTTGGATGCCTTGGTCTGTGCGTCTGATGAACTGGCCTGTGGCGCGCTGTATGAATGCCAGCGGCGGAGGATCAAGGTGCCGGAGCAGTTGGCTATCGTGGGGTTTGGCAACAGCGAGGTCAGCCAGGTCTGCCAGCCACCGCTGACGACCATGACCGTGCCGCATAAGGAGATTGGTATCCAGGCAGGTAAGGCATTGTTGGCACGCTTGAACGATCAGCCCTGGCAACCAGAAGGTTCGATCCCTTCAACCCTGTGCCGTCGTAGCAGTTGTTAACGATGACGATACCGGGAACCCGCCAATAAGGCGGTATTCCCGGTAACTTAACCACACTTACCAGCTATAAGAGACCCCAACACGGTAGCGCGTCTGGCGGTTATCATTTTTGCTATCTTGCTTCACGTTCCCGACTTCAACATAAGGCTTCCAGTTTTTATCCCATTTGTAAGCCAGTTTGACGTTATGTTCGTAATCGGTTTTACCGTCGTCAAAAATAACCTTGTTGCTGCTCTTATACACGTAGTTATATTCGGCCGACCAGTCTTTGTAGAAGTTATAACCTAACCAAAAATCACCACGGTTGGTTTTCTCATCCCCCTCTGAACCTTTTGAGGTGGTGCGCTTATATTCGTAGCGATATCTGCCCGCCACATAAATGTCTTTAGTAAAGTTATACTGCGCGCGCAGATAAGGGCGATAGCCGTTATTATTACTGTTGGACTCTAGCGAGAAGCCAGGCTGTAGAGTGATTGCATCAAATTTATGCTGATAGCTGACGACGGCTTCTGTCCCATTACTGACCTGCTCGTGGAAAGGTTTATCAGGCGTTGAGTCTGAAGGATCCTGACGCCATTTTGCTTCCAGAGAGAATCCCAGGCCGTTATCGAAACGATGCGAGACCAACATACGATTTTTATGATCGCCCTTGCCGGTATCCTGCCATTCATGGCGCAAATCGAGCGACATGGCCATTGCACTAAAGTTTGCTACAGAGGCTAACACCAGAGTCAATAATTTAAATTTCATTATTACTACCCTTATCATTAATTATAGAAAAGACATCCCCACTCTATTTAAGGGGGTTATAGTGTTATTTAAAATACGTATTACTCAATAATGGAAATAGCGAACATTTAACTTAAAACAAACTTTATCTTTTTTGATGAATAAAGATTACCCAACATAAATAGTCGTACGTGATACCGCGCCACCTTAAGCCTCTGACAGATGGGCGCTATGCAGGTTAGCCGACCGTTGAGCGCATGGATGCGCGATTCGAGCCCCCAAGGACGGGTTCACGGCGGCCGGCGTTCTGCATAGCTCCCAGCTGTATCACTAAAACTAACAGCTATTTAAGTAAGCCTTATCTCATTGCGCGTTTCAGAATACGGTCGCCCTGGCGCTGGAAATCTGTCGCGACTTCCTGAACCGTTTTCTTACCATAATCGATATTCTGAATGGCATCCTGGAACAGCACGACGATCTGCGGGTCATCAAAATACGGCGACGCAGTGATGGCATGCGGCAGTGACAGCGCCAGTTTCAACCCGGAAACTGCTGGATCGTTATCCTGGATCGCACCACTTTCGCGCAACTGGTTGACGGCCACTTTGCTCAGCGGTACGCCACGCTCCAGCTTCAGTGCCTCGACGCCTTCCTTACTGTTTAACAGGAAGTTAATCAACATTGCCGCTTCTTTTGGATGCTTGCTGCTTTTACCAATCGAGAACATTTGCGACGGTTTGAAGAACAATCCGGCATCCTTGGCTCCTGGCAGCATCGGGTATGGCCCCAGTTCAAGCTTGGCCGGTGCCTTCAGGTTGTCGGAATATTTGTTGATGGTGGAGTTCCACATATAGGTTCCGCCCCACTCCCCCGCAATCCAGGGTTTCATCTCATACATATTGCTTTTGCCGAACGAAGCATAGTATTTCGATGACGGCATGACGTGGCTATCCACCATGTCTTTATACATCTGGAAAAAGTCGACCCATTGCGCTTCGCTGTAAGCAAACTTTTTCTTAGACTCGTCGATAATATCAACGTTATATTTTTGGATCATATACGAGCGCAACAAGGCAAAGGTATCCTGATGCTCTAACACCACCGGATAATATTTCTCGCCCAGTTTTTCGTTGAAAGTTTTACCGGCGGCGAGCAACTCATCCCAGTTATTGGGATATTGCACGCCCGCGTCTTTCCAGGTGACATCGTTATAATAGAAAACGCGCGCGGTCACTGAAATCGGAATGCCGTTCAGCTTGCCGTCAATCGTGGTAGTTTGCAGCTCTTTGGGATCAAACTGGGTCAGATCCAGATACTCACTCACCTTGTTCAGGTCATAGAACCCGGTGCCGGTTTTTGAAAAGATCGGCAGCCAGTTCCAGTTGGTTTGCATCACGTCCGGCTCGGTGCCCCCGGCAATCTGGGTGGTCAGACGTGAAAGGTGACCGTCCCAGCCGGTGTATTCCGATTTCACCTTGATATTCGGGTTCTGCTTCTCGAACGCTTCAATCGCTTTCAACGTAACCTGATGGCGGCCATTGCCTCCCCACCAGGACATACGTAAGTCAACCTGTTCAGCGGCAAAAGCCTGATGGGCAAATATCGCCATGGACGAGGCTACCAGAGTACGTAAGACTATTTTTTTCATTATTTACTACTCCTGTTAAAGAGAAATATTCTTTTCTGTTTTCGCATCAAAAATGTGGCATTTATCCATATCGAATTTGAAGTAAACCGGACGATGCAGCCCATTTTTCAGGATCGGTTTAACGTCATCGGAAGGAATACGGCAGGTCAGTTCAAAATCATTCACCTTCAGGTAAACAAAGAACTCATGGCCCATATTCTCGACGCGGACCAGTTCTCCTTCGGAGTGGTTGCCCTCAAACGGCGACTCTGAAATCGACACAAACTCAGGCCGCACGCCAAAGAACACGTCCTGCCCGACAAAGCTGGCGACCTTATCCTGCTGATACTGGCTGAGGGTCAAGGTGTAATTACCGACAGTAAGGCCGATTTTGCCGTCCTTCTCTACCAGCTTGCTCGGCTTGATGTTCATTTCTGGCGCCCCGATAAAGCCGGCGACAAACATGTTTTTCGGGAAGTGGTACAGGTTATCTGGCGTATCCACCTGCATGATATGGCCCAGCTTCATCACGCAGATACGGTCGCCCATGGTCATGGCTTCGGTCTGATCGTGGGTGACATAGACGGTGGTTGCCGGTTTGCCGCTCTTTTTCAGCTGCTTGTGCAAGTCGGAAATACGAATACGCATCGACGCACGCAGCTTGGCATCCAGGTTAGACAACGGTTCATCGAACAGGAACACGTCTGGTTTTTTCACAATTGCGCGGCCCACGGCCACACGCTGCGCCTGCCCACCAGAGAGTTGGCGTGGCAAACGATCCAACAGTTCTTCCAGCTCCAGGATCTTGGCGGCTTCGTTAACCTGCTCTTCAATCTGCTCTTTAGGCAGCTTGCTCAGCTTCAAACCAAACGCCAGATTGTCTTTTACCGTCATATGCGGATACAGCGCATAGTTCTGAAACACCATGGCAATACCACGGGATTTAGGGGCCAGGTTATTCACCACGCGGTCGCCAATGCGCACTTCGCCGCCGCTGATGGTCTCCAGCCCTGCCAGCATCCGCAGCGTGGTCGATTTGGCACAGCCGGAAGGGCCGACAATCACCATAAACTCGCCATCGGCAATGGTCAGATTGATGCCATGCACCGCCTTATAACCGTTGCTGTACACTTTCTGCAGATTGTTAAAAATGACTTCAGCCATGATAGATCCTCAATTAACCTTTAATTCCGCTGCTGGTAACGCCCTGCACAAAGTAGCGTTGGGCCAGGAAGAACACGATGATGGACGGCAGAATAGAGATGCTTGCCATAGCCAGGATTTCGTTCCACGGCGCACCTTCTGTCACGTCGATAGACATTTTCAACGCCAGCGCAATCGGGTACTTATCGACGCTGTAGACGTAGATCAACGGGCCAATAAAGTCATTCATCGACCACATAAACTGGAACAGGGCGACGGAGATAATCGCCGGTTTCAGGATCGGCACCACCACATACCACAGCACCTGGAACGAGTTGCAACCATCAATCTGGGCCGCCTCTTCCATATCCCGTGGCACACCGCGCAGGAACTGGATCAACATAAAGACGAAGAACCCTTGGGTCGCAAATGCCAGCGGTAAATAGAGCGGCAGATAGCTGTCCAACATGCCCATTTCACGGAACATGATGTATTGCGGGATCAATAACACCGTGCTTGGCAGCAACATGGTGGTGATCAGCGTGGCAAACCAGAATTTCTTCCACGGGATCTCAAAGCGGGCAAAGCCGTAGGCCACAATGGTCGAAGAGATAATGGTTAATAACACCTTGGGGATCACAAATTTAAAGGTGTTAAGCATGTAATGACCAAAGTTATATTCCGTGCCGGTTTTCCAACCGTTGACGAAACCATCCGAGGTCGCATTGTCTGGCCACAGGCCCAGGGTAGTGAAGATCTCCTGATTGGGTTTAAACGATGCCGAGAACATCCACACCAGCGGATACAGCATCAACAATCCCACCAGCAGCAGCACGACGTAACGAATAGCGGCGCTGATTTTTTCCCGGCGCAATGTGCGCTGAACTTCACGCTCAGCGATTTCCTGCGCGCTGGACATGGGTAGTTGGTTCTGTTGCATGTCAGCCATTTTTGCCACCCTTATCTGCCGAGTAGAAGACCCAATACTTCGATGATTTAAAGGCGATTGAGGCGAACAGGGCCACAACCAGGAACAGGATCCACGCCAATGCGGCACCGTAACCCATATCAAAATATTTAAAGGCGGTATCGTAGATATACAGTGAGAACAGATAGGTGTAATGGGTTGGCCCGCCCCCGGTAATCACATACGGAGCCGTAAACTCCTGGAACGCCTGCGTGGTCTGCATAATAAAGTTGAAGAAAATCACCGGCGTGATCAGCGGTACCGTGACCTTCATAAACATCTGCCACTTGGAAGCACCATCAATCATGGCCGCTTCATATTGTGACTGTGGCACGTTTTGCAGCGCCGCCAGGAAGATCACCATCGCAGAGCCGAACTGCCATACACGCAGCAACGTGACCGACATTAATGCCAGTGAAGGCTCTCCCAACCAGTTGACCGGATCCATCCCAAAGACACCGATAAAGCTGTTTAGCAGCCCGTCGATGGCAAACAAAGCACGCCATAGCACGGCGATAGCCACGCTGCTGCCCAGAATAGAAGGAACGTAATATGCGGTACGGAAAAAGCCGATGCCGCGTAGTTTGAAATTAAGAACAAAAGCGATACCTAACGCAAAGGCCAATTTTAACGGGATGGTCAGAAACACATATGCAAAGGTGACGCCCATCGATTTCCAAAAAAGATGGTCTTCCATCAGCATATAACGATAGTTTTCTACCCCGTTAAACACCGGGGGATTCATCAGGTCATATTCCGTAAAGCTCAGCAAGAATGATGACACAAAGGGGAACGCCGTAAATATGATCAACCCTATTATATAAGGTGATATATAGGCTAACCCCAGCATTCTGTTTTCATTCATGGTTGTTACCCATAGCCATTTAAATAGAAAAAGAAATGAAATTAGTTAAGTAAAATTTAAGTACGATTAAACATTAGAAATGACAAGCCAGGCAGTCTGCCCAGGTTCAGCATCCTCCCCGTCGTGATAAATCGATAAATTTTTTCAGGCGATCGCTGGTCAATCTCAGCCAGTGATCTGCGGCCAATGTTCGCATTGTCACTATGCTTTCGGGTTGCTTGCTACAGTAGGATAATTCCATTTTCCGGTCTCCCAGATGATCCTGTCATCGACCAACCAACAAACTGAAACACTATTTCAAATTATTATATCTGAAATTTTTCCAACGTCATTCAGCGGATGGCAAAAGTGTGACCAAAGTAGAAACGTTGTTTTGATTTTTTTATTTAAAAACAAAAATTATCAAAACCACGCACCGAAGCCAGCACAAGGCAATGAAAAATAAGGATATTTTTTCTTGACGGATTTGTAGCGACAAGGATAGCAATGTTGATGAGATCGGTTAGTCAATTGTAGGTAGGTAGAATCAGCGGATTTGAGTCGAGAAGGGAAGTATGAACGTCGTCATTGATGGTTACATTTGTGATTTAAGGTGATTGGCAAGGGGCGAGAGCCTAACTGGGAGGGAGAAGAATAGACGGCCTTGCTACTCTATGGATAGCAAGCAAGGCCGTGCGTTAAATCAGGCGTCTTCCTCGCCAGAGCTGGCTCTGCTTTCGCGCGGCAGCGGCTTACCGTGATCCTGGCCGTTATTACGCGTCAGCCACAGAGATAATGCCTTCAGCGAATCGGGGGTGAACTCGTCGCAGCGGGCGGTGATCTCCTCTGGCGTCAACCAGCTCACTTCAGCCACTTCTTCTTCCTGCAGGGCAAACGGGCCATTGGCGACGCAGCTAAATAACGCCCCCCAAATACGGCACTGTTCCTCTTCAAAGTAGAACAGGCCATGTTCGGCAAACGGGATCCCGGCAATACCCAGCTCTTCTTCCGCCTCACGGCGGGCAGAGTCCAACACGTTTTCCCCGCTTTGTACCACGCCCCCTGCGGTGGCATCCATCCAACCCGGGTAAAAATCTTTGGTGTCAGTGCGCCGCTGCACCAGAATTTTCCCCATGCCATCATGCACCACAATATAGGTCGCACGATGACGCAGCCGTTGGGCACGCATCTGTTGACGACTGGACTGAGCAATCACTTCGTTTTGCTCGTTGACGATATCAACCCACTCGGTATCTGCAGCCTGATCCTGTTCCGCCATCCTGTAAAACCTTCTTTTTTGGGCGCGATGCATGCCGCGCACGGGTTATGCTTCAATTATTTTTGGTATGTGTCCCAGCTCTGCCAAGGAACAACCCTGGCTGCCATTTTCGAGCTATCGGGTCTATAAAATTAGTGCGTTAACGCCACCTCTGCAACAACCTTGCCGTTGTGCAACTCGAGCACGCTCAAGACGTCGTCTGCCAGTATGCCATAGCTGGCTGGAAAACCCCCTTTCGGGATGCTGACCGAGCCCGGATTAAAGCAGTAGATATCCCCTTGCCTTTGTGCCTGGGGCAAATGCGTATGGCCATACACCAGCACGTCTCCGCGCGTTAAAGGCGGTAATGTGTTGGGATGATAAAGGTGCCCGTGGGTTAAAAACAATCGTCTTTTGGCTAATAGCACCTGTTGGTAAGGGGCCATCATCGGGAAGGAAAGCAGCATCTGATCGACTTCACTGTCGCAATTACCGCGAACGGCAACGATCTTGTCACTAACGTGATTCAATCGTTCGGCCACCTGCGCGGGCTGATAATTATCTGGCAAGGCGTTACGCGGACCGTGATTAAGCAAATCCCCCAACAGTATCAACCAATCGGCCTGGCTTTGAGCAAACAATTCGAGGATTTTGTCGGTGGCGGAGAGTGAACCATGCAGGTCCGAGGCGAACATCAGCTTCATAATCTTTCCTTTAACACGGAATATGAAACCATTTTAACGTAGCTGGGGTAGACAACAAGCGGTGGGTAAAACAGGTGGCCGATATTCGGCCACCTGAAGAACATCAGGCGCGGGCCAGCAGTTCTTTGACAAACGCCACAATCTCCGGCTTTTTGCCGTTGGAGAACAGGCATTCCTGGAAGCGAGGGCCGCTAACGGCGGTCTTCACCAGCTCTGGATCGATGGCACGCAGCGTATCAAGGTAGTTGTCTTTGATCACTGCCTGCTTAACCTGATTGAGGATACCGGCGTTACGAACCTGAGGTTCCTTACGTTCTACCGGATAACCTTCACCTTTACGCCCGGTAAAGGCCTTCTCAAAGATATAGCGCACGTTCAACTCTGCACCCCAGCCAAAGCCTTTGGCAAACGGCAGAGACAGCGCATTACCGTTGTTGATCTGAGCGAACAGGAAAGCATCCGCAGGATCGATACAATAGCCGCACACTACGCCAGGATGAATGTTCAGTGACATCAAGGCGCCCTGCCCGGTACCGCAGCCGGTGACCACAAAGTCGACCGCTTCGGCGTTCAACAGAATGCTGGCCATAATCCCTAAATGGATATAGGTCAGATGGTGATCCTGCTCATCGCTCATACCCACGTTGAACACCGCATCATGATTGCCAGCCGCAACCGCCTGCAATTGTTCGAGAACCAGCGCATTTTTACCCGCCTGGCTGTTTTCCATCATCAGTGCAATATTCATCTTTCGCTCTCCGCAAATAAAATCAATCGGTTATTCTTTGTCTGGTTAGCGAGCCAACCAGCCGCCATCTACCGCTACGGTGTAGCCATTGATGTAATCCGACGCTGGTGACGCCAGGAATACCACCGGCCCCATCAGATCTTCTGGCAGGCCCCAACGGCCAGCCGGGATACGCTCGAGGATTTCCTCACTACGAGCCTGATCGTCGCGCAGTTGGCGAGTATTGTTCGTCGCCATATAGCCAGGAGCCAACGCGTTCACGTTGATACCGTGGCTGGCCCATTCGTTGGCCAACAGACGGGTAACCCCCATCACGGCGCTCTTGGACGCGGTATAAGACGGCACACGGATGCCGCCTTGGTAAGACAGCATGGAGGCGATATTGATGATCTTGCCGCCGGTGCCTTGGGCAATAAACTGGCGGGCCACCGCCTGAGACATGAAGAACACCGTCTTGATGTTCAGGTTCATCACGTCATCCCAATCTTTTTCGCTAAACTGCAGCGCATCCTGGCGGCGAATGATGCCCGCGTTATTAACCAGAATATCAATATGGCCGAATTCGGCCACCGCGCGCTCCAGCAGCTCAGGCAGCACTTCCAGTTTGCTCAGGTCGGCTTTCAGGCTCAAGAAACGACGCCCCAGCGCGGTGACTTTGGCGATGGTTTCTTCCGGCTCAACCACGTTAACGCCAACGATATCACAACCCGCTTGAGCCAGCCCTATGGCCATCCCCTGTCCCAACCCGGTGTCACAACCGGTCACAATCGCCACTTTACCCTGTAATGAAAAATTATCGAGAATCATGCTCTTGTCCTTAGTACTCAGGGCATCAGCGGCCCTTGTCAAAAGTGGGGATAGCGTTGCAATCCCGCCAGTGTCCGCAGCTTGCTGCCATACAGGGGGAGCGATATTGCCCGCCCCTGTCATCATGATGGCGCAAGTCTAACGCTTATCCCTGACGTGATCAATAAAATTGAAACAATGTTTTAATTTAAATGAAAGTAATTTTTGATTGTGTGATGTGTGCCGTTTTCACCAGGGAAAAGACGACGCCGCAGGTTCATCACATACGGCGTCTCTAAAGAGGGTCATTTCACTGCTGATAACATAAAGGCATTGTTGTCGGCGATGTTCCCCACCACCGCATCGGCATATTCTCCCGGCTTGCTGCGCAGCGAGACGTTGCCGCTGAATACACCCTGCTTATCCTGCGTGGTATATGGGCCCGGGCGGAAAATGTAGTTAAACCTCTGGTTATCAATCGCCATATTGTTGGTCACTTGCAGTGCGCCAGGGTTGAAGTTGTCGGTAAACCCATCCATGCCGTTTTCAATGGCGAGGCTGTTAGTCACCTGATGGGCCACTGGCAACCCTTCTCCCCCCAGTTTGAAACCATTATTGACATTGCGCAGCGCGACGCTGTTCTCAATGATCACCTTACCGTTCGGGCCATCCTCAATCTTGTTAAACAGATCAAAACCGTCATCTACGTTGTCATGGGAGAAGCAGGCGACTAGCCGATTTCCCTCACCCACACGCATTTTGACGGCAAACCCATCCGCATTGATCAGACCTGGATCCTTGTTGGCGTATGATTCGGAATGGGTGATCAGGTTGTGGCTGGCCCATAGTGGTCGATCGGCGTTGGCCGGGGAGGAAATGACAATTCCGGTATCATCCGCATGGTGTGCCACCACCCGATCAAGGTGGTTATGGCTGCCCGTAATACGCAGGCTTTTTTCCGTTACCGTGATGCCCTGAATATCCCAATGGCTGGCTTCCAGTTCCATCCCGTGCAGCACCACTTCATCCCCAAGCGGCCGGAGCTTTTTGGCATGCTTGGCAGTGCCACTGGCTACGGCAGGTATGACAGCCAAGGGATAATCCCCCGCCGCCAGCCAAAGCGTGCCGCCCGGCATTAATGATTGCACGGCGGTGGCAAAATCCAGCGGGTGCTGCTGGCTGCCATCATTTTCGGCTTTGCCCTGTGGCGCAGCATACAGATTAGCGGCGTCGGCATAGCGCGCTTTGCGCACCAGCAACTTGTCACTCTGAGCGTTGCCTTTTACCGTGGTGAAACGGTAATCCAGCGCGGTTTCGGCCTTCTTCAACACAACCTTCACCGCCAGCATCTCCCCAGCAGGTACCTTACGCTCTGCGGCAATGACCACGCCGTCCTGGCTTAGCGACAGAGTGCCACTCTCATTACTGCGGAGCTGGAAGACGTAATCCTCCGTGGCGGATATTGGCGCAGAACCGATCTCGATCTGCAGCGGCATCGCTTTAACCGCGAACTCTTGTGCCGCCGGAAGCTGACTTTCGCTGAGCGTCAGGCTGGCCTGTGTGACGGTAATGCGTGCGTTACGTGAAGCAAAGAAGCCCACGTAGTAACCTTCAGGATCCAGCTTGGTGACGCGGTGCGGATCGTTGGTCGTTTTACTGACCCAATTGTCGCTACCTAGCGGGGCGTAGGCCGCGGTAAACCCCTGATCCGTGCGAGCCAGACGCAGCCGGAAGCTTGGCGTTTTTTGCAGATCGACCTCGGGCTGATAGCTCTCACGTTTGATCTCGACACCCGCGTTGCCCCAGGAGTTGAGCACGCCATTGCGGGAAATCAGCGTCATTTTGACCCGCTGATGATCCTTTTTATCCTGCGTCATGATGGCATTCATCACCATGTTGGATGCCGCCGGAAACTCCTCATAACCCTGCTGGATCTTCTCCAACCTTGGTTTGCCGAGGATATCGCGGATCAGCAATCCCGCCCCCTCCTGCCCGGCGGGCAGAGCCATATTTTCCGGGCCAAACTGATCGACCGTCACCTCCGCCTCCAGAACCACATTGGCATTGGCAGGAACGCGCGTGTAGTAGAAGGTCAGGCCATCATGACTATTGCCGATTTTGCCCCCACGGCTTTCAACGTGGAACGGCATTTTCAGCGGCCCGGCCAGCATCGGCTTACCGTTGGCCATCGTCACCTGATTGGTGCCCACTTTTTCCGGCAGCACGTTGGTGGCAAAGTTGACATCCGTTGACTGGCCAAAAGCGACGGCCTGCCAAACCAGTTCATTAGCGGCAGGCAGCGGTGCGGCGACACCGTGATGACACACGCTGGCCAGAGCAATTAATAACGACAGAGGTACGATCTTCATTTCCCTTTCCTTGTTTTTAATAGGTAGGGATCCCCCCGCCATGTTGGCGAGAAGATCCTGTTACTGGGTTTTGGTGAGATCAGGCCGGTTAGGCCGGTTTATACACAGGGGCAGAAACTTCAGGAGTGATATTCATCTTCTGGCAGATCTTGCTGTTGCCCCAGCACTGTTCGTAGGGCAGCCCCACCAGTTTCTCGATGACCAGGCGAACGTCGGGTTTGATATCGCCGATCTTGCCGCCAGCCTTGATGCGGGCCACTTCGTACAGCACCACCTGGTGAGTTTGGCGGTTAAGCGTCATCTGGCTACTAAAGACAATCGCCATCAGCGCCAACAAGATCACACCAGCAAAGAACACCCAGGAGATCGCGGTAATGGCGGTTTCCGGCTGAGTATGAGACTTGGACTGGAAGCCGTAGTAACTGAGGATCGCCCCCATGGTGAAGACGATAATCGAACGCATAATCTTGCCGGAGAAGGTCATCGCCCCAGCATAGATCCCTTCGCGACGGCGACCGGTAAAGACCTCATCCACGTCCGCCAGGAAGGTATATACCGTCCAGGGAATGTAATACACGCCGCCGGTGCCCAGGCCGAAGATCACGGTGATGCCGATGATGGCAGCAGTGGCAATATGCGCAGGCAAGTTAAAGAAGTGCAGCAGGGAATAGCAACAGACCGCAAACATCACGATACCGAGCGCCCAGGAATAAGGTTTACTGAAGCCTTTTTTCACGCACAGACCAATAAAGATGGCGGTCGATATCAGCTGTAAGATGGCATTCAGGCTGTTCAATCCGGCCAGAATGGCGGGATCGTATTGCAGCACGAAGATCACGAAATAGGTGAATACCGAGGCAAACAGCCATTCCGCACCAAAGCCGAACAGATACATGCCCAGATGCTTGCGAAATACCCGCAGGTAGAAGGTCGATTGCATATCCCGCGCCAATGAAGCCAACGTTTTGAGCAACGATTTCTTATGCTTAACCTCCGCTATCGCTTCATCCTTGCGTTCCCAGGAGAACAGATACAGCACGGTGATGGCAACAAACAGGATCACCCCATAGGTGATACCGGTATACAGAAAAGGCTGGGCCGACTCTTTGCCGTAGAGCAGAATAAATTGCCCAGGAATAAACGCCGCCAGAAAGTTGGCCATCTTGCCAAAAATCGCTTTATAGCCGGTCAGCTTGGAGCGCATGGCGAAATCATCGGTCATTTCGGTCGCCAGCGTCTCGTAAGGCACCATTACCGAGGTATAAATCAGTTCGAAAATGACGTAGGTGGCGAGGTAGTACCAAAAACCAAAGCCCTCAACCCACAGCAGCGGGTAAAAGACCATCAATGGCGCACCGATCAGCAAGAAGAAACGGCGCCGACCAAAGCGCTTACCGAGCCAGGTATTGCCAAAGTTATCGGTCAGATAGCCCATCACCGGGTTGCTGATAGCATCGATGACGCTCGCAACCGAGAAGATGAATGACGCCTCCAGCAGCGTCAGCCCACAGAACGTGGTGTAAAAATAGAGCAGCCAGGCACCGCTGATTGCCAGCGCGCCGCTGCCCAGCAGGTTCCCCCCGCCATAAGCCAGCTGATGCCCGAGCCTGACCGTTCTTCCCTTACCCAGAGCGTTAATACCATTAGTTGTCATCGTTTCTTCTCGCAAACAAAAATAATGAACTGCAATTTCATTTTTACAGGAATAACGTTTTATACTTTTAGGCGAGTTATAATGTTGTGATGAAAGTCACATAAAAAATAAGGGGATATCATTTAGCCATTTTTAAAACGCGGGCAGCATCTGGCCGCAGCCCCAGCATCAGGGATTGCCCATGCGTTATCTTTCTATAATGGCGAGCATGCAACGGCGTCATGCTGGTTGGCTATGAGCAAAACCGCGATCCGCCATCAATCGGGCAAAGCGCAACGATTTATGCGATGCAGCTCTCATAAATCAACCGTTCGGGTTGGCCTAATTCGTCACTTTGATATCATTTTTCTAAATTTATGAAACAATGTTTTATTTAATTAAATGATCGCCCGAACAGCGGCGGTTTATCGATAAGGTTAAGGGAGGCCATCGTGGCTAAAGGTTCAATCCACCAGTTCAATTTCCATCGTACAACCGATGCCGGTACCGGCGCACAACTCACTCGCCTGACACCGCCTGAAGTGCTGTGCCACCGCAATTATTTCTACCAGAAATGTTTCACCAACGACGGCAGTAAACTGTTGTTTGCTGGTGAGTTTGACGGTAACCGCAACTACTACCTGCTGGATCTGCAACTGCAGCAAGCGGTGCAACTGACCGAAGGCCCGGGCGACAATACCTTCGGCGGTTTTTTATCCCCGGACGATCGTTTCCTGTATTACGTGAAGAATGAGCGTGAGTTGCGCCGGGTAGAACTGAGCAACTGCAATGAACAAACCGTGTATCGAGTGCCTGAAGAGTGGGTTGGCTACGGTACCTGGGTTGCCAACAGTGAATGCACCAGCCTGGTGGGCATCGAAATTGATCGCCAGGATTGGCAACCGCTGACCGACTGGAAAATTTTCCACAGCTTCTTCACCAAAAACCCGCATTGCCGCCTGCTGCGTGTCGATTTGGCCAGCGGTGAATCACGTGTGATCTATGAAGACCGCCTCTGGCTGGGCCACCCAATCTATCGCCCATACCATAGCGACTGCGTCGCCTTCTGCCACGAAGGGCCGCACGATCTGGTAGATGCCCGCATGTGGCTGATCAACGAAGACGGCAGCAATATGCGCAAGGTAAAAACTCATGCCCCAGGCGAAAGCTGCACCCACGAATTCTGGGTGCCGGACGGTTCGGCCCTGATGTACGTCTCTTATTTGAAAGGCCAGCAAGAGCGCAACATCTGCCGTTACGATCCACAAACCGGGCAGGACGAGATCGTGATGACCATGCCAGCCTGTTCGCACCTGATGAGCAACTACGACGGCAGCCTGTTAGTGGGTGACGGTTCGGCTACGCCGGTCGATATCAAGGATTCTCAAGGCTACACCATTGAGAACGACCCGTGGCTTTACGTGTTCGACGCCAAACAAAAACGTCAGGCACGCCTGGCCGCGCATAACAGCTCATGGCGCGTGCTGAATGGCGACCGTCAGGTAACGCATCCGCACCCATCCTTTACCCCGGACAACCGGCAAGTGCTCTTCACCTCCGATTTTGAGGGTGAACCTGCGCTGTATCTAGCCCGCTTGCCGGAAGATCTCTTTGCTTGATGGCACTATTTGATTGAGGAACAACCATGTTTATCTACAAACAGGATTGTGCGTTAGAAGATTTAGGGAACGGCGTGACACGCCGTATTCTCGCCCATGGCGGCACCATGATGGCGGTGGAGGTCAACTTTAGCCAAGGTGCTGTCGGCCCGTTGCACAGCCACCCGCACGAGCAACTGACCTACGTACTTTCCGGCCGCTTCAGCTTCACCATCGATGGCGTCACCAAGGAAGTGGCTGCCGGAGATACCTTGTACAAAAAACCCGACGTGGTGCATGGCTGCGTCTGCCTGGAGGCCGGAACCTTACTGGATACCTTCACTCCACAGCGTGAAGATTTCCTGAAGTAATCTCATGTGCTCCCGGCCATCATGCCGGGAGCATTTGACCCCCAATAAGCTGTAGCAATTCCCCCCCTCCTCTTGCATAAAATTGCCCTGTTCCCCTTGCCCACACCATCAATATGCCTGCCGCCAAACCGACCACAGACGAGAAATATCAATAATTCATATTTCAAACAATTAAACACTCACACATACATTCAATGAATATATATGAGTCATTCTCAGTAATTGACCGATAAGTTAAGGATTGTTCTTATCTTTTGATTTCATTGAAATAATTAGTAACTTATCGATAAAATCAATTGTTTTTGTAATATCGATCTATTTTATTGATCATTAAAAACATCTCTGCTATCCTATGTAATATAAATTTTCAATATAAATCAATGGAATGAGTAAATATCATGGCTTACTGCGAGTATGTCGCCTATTGCCCACATTGTGATATTTCCATAGAGCTGACAGGGAACGTTCCTCCCTATGTTGAGGGGGCGGGCTGCTGTTGGATGTGCAGCAAGAAACTCATCCTGATTTTCAGAAAGTCGGCAAAAAACCGTGCACGCCATCGACAAGATTGCGGCTCATCCGCCAACCCGCGCACCAGATAGGATTATTACTGATTAGGATGATCAACTATGCCTGATATTCATATCTACACGGTGAGTAATGACCGCTATTTCTCCGCTGGCTTACACGCGCTGCTTAGGCACGGTGAAACCTTGCCCCACAATAAAATAGCGTTGCATGAATTACCCTTCGAGAAAGAGACATTTGAGGCTCACACGCTGCCGAAGCTGAAAAATAGCGCCTGTGATTTTCTGATTTTGGATTGCAGTTGCGGCTTTATTAATTATTACGGCGCCTGTTACGCGCTCTATGCCGCCCTTGAGCAGGGCACGCTGGAGGCCAGGATCATCTTGATGTATGAAAACAGCCTGTGCCTGACCAACCCGGATATGTACAACCATTTTATCACTCTGGATAAAAATGCCTGCGTAGAGGATATCTTGCTAGCGATATCCCCTCGCCAAACGGTGCAGGATGAGTTTGATGCCGAGGAAGAGGAAGCCACAAGCCGGCAGTATCTGACCGGCCGAGAGCTGATCGTCATCAACGAAATCTACAGCGGTGCACAGCCTTATGAGATCGCCAAAAAGCTCAAGCTCAGGCTAAAAACCATCAACTGCTATAAAAACCGGGCGATGAAAAAGATTTGTAGCAAAAGAACGTTGGATGCATACGCATAACGGCCTGTTCGCCAGGTTGGTTCCCCCTTTATCGGCGGCGGTTTCACCTTGTTCGGGGTACTCCGCCACGACGAAAGCCGGGAGCCAACATCACGAGATCATATAGGCTGTCTCGGCATCCATCTTTAACTGAACCCCTTGTGACTTCTATGCCCAACCAGATCTGAAAGTCTGCTCAGTGCCAACAGCGGACGTTATGCTAATCATTGATGAGATGATTCGGTTGGAGCGTACGCTTAGCCAGTTTCTTTTTCAGAATGATAACCATGATTGGGAACCCTGATGCGGAAATTGCACATACCCCCAGCAACGTGTTCATATTTTGTGGTGCTATGGCGTGCCCAGGTAATAGAAAAGCTGACAGAAAAAATGCGACCGTTGTGATCATGTACATTATTGATGACTGCAATGAAGAGAATCCTGCTCGTTGCCTGTCATCAGGAAACTGAATGGTCAGCGCCGAGGAGGAAACCAGACGACTGTATGATGCACCGAGAAATACAGTAATAAATAGCCCCGCATGCGGATAGCCCAGAATGGGTATTAGCAAACTCACTATAAAGACGATGGTTGACCCTGTAGCCAGAACCAAAGCAGAGAAACGGGAAGTTAACGCGCCTGTCATTTTTGTTGACAGGTATCCTGCAATGCCCCCGGCGAAAAACAGCCATGGCAGCAGGTCTTGAGAGGCGCCCAGCAGTTGGGTCATTAATGGTACCAGAACAGGAATGATCAGCATCGGGCTAAATTGTACCAGCGCATTACTGGAAGCGAACAGCAAAGTATTAACGTCGAGTGGCAGTGCGTGGGGTGTGTCGAAAGAGAGTGGATCCGGAGGGATGATGGAAACAATCAGTGGCAATGCCAACAAACACAGCGTACTGATAAACCACAAAGCGACATGCCAGCCGTAATGAGCACACAAAAATAGTATCGCGGGCATTCCGACAATGCTTACCATCGAAAATGATGCAATGACCGTCGCCAACATTTTTCCGCGCAAGTTAGCCGGTGCGAGATTTATCAATATACTGATACCCACCCCCATTGTTGTGCCTCCTACCAGTCCTGCGCAGAATCGTAATGCAAGCAGAAGACTAAAACTGGAGGTGAATGTCGTCAAAAATGTCAGTATCCCCAGGAGTGCCATATTGACGAAGAGAAAACGTTTCTTGTTGAAACGACCAATACAGTAAAAGGCGATAATTCCCGAGAGGACTGCCCCGGAGGTGTACATGCCGGATACGTAGCCTGAGAATGATACGGGAACGACGAAGTCTGCTGCCATAAAAGCAAAAACAGGGTTGAACATCATATATTCCAGTGCATTCGTGAACTGGATAAAAGCCATGACAACCGCCATCCGGATGAGGGCTTTATGATTAAACGTTGTTGTGACCAGTGACATAGCAAGCGACCTGTGGATGAAAGATATCTGAGTTTAACTGCTATCAATGCAGCTCATTAGATGGTAAAACTGACACTTATTGTTATCATTTATGGGATAGTTTATGCGGCCAGCTCTTGATTTTAATACCCTGAAAGTTTTCATTGCGGTGGTTGAAAGAGACAGTTTTGTTGGGGCATCGAAAATCCTTGAAATGCCGACATCAAACGTGAGTCGTTGTATTTCTCAGTTAGAAGACAGACTGAATCTTCAGCTTATTGAGCGCAACACCCGACATATGAAACTCACCCAGGCGGGACACCTGCTCTATACCCGGGCGAAGCCATTACTGGAAGCGCTTGAGCAGACTGAAACAGAATTAACGTTGCGGCAAATGCAGCTCAAGGGGCCACTACGTATCTGTATTCCCAATGAAATAGGTCCTGCACTGCTGGGTTCTGTGGTTGCCGATTTTGCCTGCCAGCACCCGGATCTGGAAATTAGCTGTGTCACAAATTTGTCTGGTTTTGAATCCCTGCGAGACGACCTGGATTTAGCCATCATTGTGAGCCGTGGCCAACTGGATGACAGTGATTACATAGCCCGTCATCTGGTGACAATCCCTTGCACTATCGTTGCAGCCCCCTCCATCATTCAGCGTTATGGCATCCCTTCTCGTATACAGCAATTTGAAGAATTACCCTGTATTACCACGGTAAATGCACTTAAAGGTGCTCCCTGGCAGTTTATGAATAAAAAGGGGGGATTCGAGACGATTAAGGTTAAAGGCCATTACAGGGTAAACAGCGGAGAGATGGCAGGATGCGCGGCGGTAGCGGGTGTTGGTTTCGCCATTCTTTCGAAACAGGCCTGCCAACCCTACATCGACGATGGACGGCTGATCGAGATTAAGTTTGAACAACCGCCAGCCCCACTTCAATTGTTCGCACTTTATTCTGACAGGCGTTATTTGCCAGCTAAAACGCGAGCGCTCATTGATTACATACAGCAGAATTTGAGCAATACATCCTTAGCAACCTAAGACTACATTAAACAGCCACAGAGAGTCCTGGTGTTACACTAGTCTCTAAATGCACAATGTCTGCTACTCGCTCTTAGCTGACGCGGTTCCGCCCTGTGGACTGCTAAGTTCCTGAAGCGGGCTTTGCAAACACTAGGTCGCGTCAATCAATGGGAAGCATATAACACCAATATGCTTTCCTGTTCCAGACTCAAACGAACTTATCCAACGCATCAGAACTGTTTCCTCAGTCATAACTAGCCACAGCAGAGAACACCGACTAAATAGGGTTCTAGTGGCGTTGGATAGGACTTCCGGTGGTTCTTGGGCAAACTTGTGTCTGTAAGCCATTCATATGAATTAAGCCTATTAGTTTGATGGGATTAGGCGCTCGACACGATTCAACAGATTGCCCCGCCTACCAGGCTTGGAAGGAGGCCGATAAGAAGGGAAATTGGCTATCTCATTCTTGAACGCTTTGTTGAAAAATGAAGCTGTTCACAGCCTGAAGTGAACATTTCCTATCAGAGAAATTTCCCGATCTCTATGAAGCATAACCGTGCTAGCTCTCACTAAATGAACAAATTCAGGTTGTTGCCATTTTCCACATGCATTAAAGTATCTTATATATTATAAATATTTTATTTGCATAGATTGGGATGTATTCACGCCGTCAATAAGGAAATATGAACATGGATGCGAGTGGCCTGCGGTTTACGTTAAGTGTGGGGAACCTGCCATCTAAAACCTTCGTGGTATCAGGTTTTACGTTGCACGAGCAATTTTCTGCCCCTTTCACGCTTGAACTGGAGGTTGCCAGTGCCAGCCCCAATGTGGAGTTCCGCTCAATTCTAGACAATACCGCCACGCTGACCATTTGGCGTGAGACAGAAGTACAGCGTATCGTGAATGGCATTGTTACTTCCGTCGAGCAAGGCGATTCAGGACTTCATCAAACACGTTACCGACTCAGTGTGCGGCCCGCCCTCTGGCGAGCAGGATTAAGACAAAACTCCCGCATTTTTCAGCAACAGGGTTTTCTGGAAATTCTTGAAACCTTGATGAAAGAAAATAAGATCAGTGACTATGCCCATGCTTTTCGCTACAAGCATGCACCCAGAGAGTTTTGTGTTCAGTATAATGAAAGCGATCTGGATTTCCTTCATCGAATGGCGGCAGAAGAAGGCATCTATTATTTCCTCGAGCATGAGAATGACAGGCACACGCTGGTCTTTGCCGACGATAACATCATCGTGAATGACGGGCCGACGCTACCCTACTACCCAGATCAACAACAAACCTCACTCGATGAACCTTGCATTACCACCTTCAAGCGCCGGGAAAGTCTGCGCCCTTCAGAGGTATTGCTGAAAGATTACACCTTTAAAAACCCCTTGTGGGCCGCTGAATATCGCGATCGCGCTCGAGATGATGAACATCAGTCAGGGGAATATCTGCATTATGATTATCCTGGCCGCTATAAAGACACCGGTCCAAGCGGGGAAAAGTTTTCCCAATGGCGCATTCAGGCACTACGTAATGATGCCCATCAGGGCGAAGGGGCTAGTAATTGTACTGCTCTACAACCCGGTGTGCGCTTTACCCTAGAAAACCATCCACTGGACACACTGAATACAAGCTGGCAAGTCACCCAGGCCATCCATAGCGGGCAACAACCCCAAGCTCTGGAAACTATATCGGGTGGGCAAGGCACAACCATAACCACTCAGTTTGCGTTTATTCCCAATAATCAGACATGGCGCCCACTTTCACGGCCAAAACCACGCATTGACGGAGCCCAGATTGCGATTGTCACTGGTCCACCCTCAGAAGAGATTTATTGTGATCCTTATGGTCGGGTCAAGGTGCGTTTTCTTTGGGATCGTTCAGGGAAAGACGATGATACCAGCTCCTGTTGGATACGGGTATCGCATCCCTGGGCGGGGCCTCGTTGGGGGATGTCGGCCATTCCGCGCATTGGTCATGAAGTGATTGTTGAATTTTTAAACGGTGATCCTGATCAGCCGGTGATAATCGGCCGCACCTATCATGCCAACCATCTGCCTCCTGGTAATTTGCCAGGCAGCAAAACCCAGATGTCGATCCGTTCAAAAACCCATAAAGGCGAAGGATTTAACGAACTACGTTTTGAAGATGAAAAAGATAATGAAGAAGTCTTCATTCACGCACAAAAAAACATGGCGATACGGGTACTCAATTCGAAAGACGAACGGGTGAACTACAACCGTAGCAGCAGTATCGGGCATGATGAAGAACTGGTGGTTGCCAACGATCGAAAAGTGACGGTTGAAGGTAATCAGGATCAGAAAATCACCGGTAACAATCTGGTGATGACGGAAGGCGACCGAGGTATACAGGTCAAGGGCGATCTGGCACAGAAAGTTAGCGGCGTGTTCAGTGTGGACAGCAACGGCGATCTGACGCTACAAAGCAATAGCAAACTGACGCTGAAAGTGGGTGGAAGTTTTGTTGTTATTCATGCCGGTGGCGTAGATATCAAGGCCCCCTCAATTAATCTGAATTCTGGTGGTAGCCCTGGTGATTTACTGACCCCAGCCAGCCCGGCAGTTTTAAAAGCAGCGGCACTTGCAGGTTCAATGTTTGTCGCACATTGCCCACTGAAGGATAGCTAAGGTATGGAAGAACATAAACTGTACGCTATTATTGACGGTGCGTTAGAAGCCGATCTCCACCTTATGCTCGAGCGTTATAATCCCCCGCACTGTTGTCTGTATGCCGAGCCGGTGCAACCGGAACTCCTTGAGCTTGCTCCCTGGTTGGTTATGGTCGATCAGCAGGTTGAAGCCTGGCTGGGGACTCGCGAAACGCCATGGGGAATTTATATCTATTCAAAGGCCAATATAAAATCGTTGCGTCAACATTTACGCAAATATTTACACGTATTGCTCCCTGATCAGGAAAAACCAGTCTATTTCCGTTTTTATGATCCACGTAATATCTGGGATTTTCTTAAAGTATTATCTGACTGGGATGTACATACCTTCTTGGGACCTATTACTAAAGTCAGGACATTATACAAAGCGGTTGAACGTGAAGATGACTTTTCGGCGATACGCGAACCATTTCCCAATGATGCAAAGTCGGGAAGGAAAATGCTGAAAATAACCGAGGCGCAGTACGGGGAAATCAATGCATTTGCGGAGAAGAGATATATTAACGTTCTGGCTTCAGATGTTGAGGCGTATTGGCTGTCAGGTCAAGAGGATATCGCTGAAGATGAGGACGATGACATCTTTAAAAGGATACATAATGGCACTTACTTCGATATAATAGATGAGAGCCCTACTATTTTCATATCGAAAAAAACGGCATGCAATGAAAAAAGGGATGCTTATTCCTTTGCTACCAAGTGCTTTTATTTCTGCAAGGAAAATACTATTACTGATGATCATTCAATAAGGGCAATGGTTCACCTTCTTCTCAAAAAAAACATATCTACTATCGATATGATGCCTGATGCATGGAAAAATAAACTTACAGAAAGTCAAGCGCCAGGATATTACCGGGTAGAATCTTTAATGCTCAGGGAATTAGGTGAAATCCCTGATGTGGCGCATTTAATCAAAGGAAGATAATATGGCCCGTTCTGTCGATGCAGGAACAGCCTGCGCAACCTGTAATAACCCGGACCCATGTATTCACGAGGTTGCGCTGGATTTTGATAAACAGCATCAAGTCTGGCCAGTCAAGCAGATGCTCTCGATGGATCTTCTGGATAAAGGTAAGGGGGCATCCGGCAGTATTAATATAACAACAAAGTGTAAAAAGGCAACTTCTCATACTGCTACACTTGAGAGCGTGAAATTTTCAGAAAAGATCCCACTCAACGCGAGTCAGGCAGTCACTTTGTTTTATAAGGATCAGAATCAGTCGCTGGTAGCAACCATGCCTTCAATCTGGTCATATTTATCTAATATTGCCAATCCAACTGATTTGTTCAATGACGGTAAACGCTATGATTTAGTCGTTAATGGCTGCGAAGGGAGACGTAATTACGCAACGCTCCGTGTTTTCCCTTCAGTGGAGTTTACCTACTCGGTTGCTTTTACGTATGCCTTCTCTCATAAGGAACGTACGATTAAAGAGCGCCGCGATGAACAGATAAAGGCACGTCAAGCCATGGAGAATGTTAAACCGAAAAATGGTAACAAACTCCGCTCCGGTTGGAAGACGCATACTGATAAATTCAGTTTGACACAAACTACATCGTTAGAGTTTACCTACGGACTAAAAGTTCAAGGTATGGATTACTCAAAAAAGTATGCTGACAAATATAAGAAAAACACCACAACCAAAACGCTGGATGCTATCTCTCGCATTGACAAATTGTTGAGTAATAGCCAAAAATATCTTCTTCCTGCACCGGAATCAATCGGAGCACAAAGCTATACTATCGCCGAACTGAAAGTAGAACCGATGAACGTGGGGGTTGCCTACGCCTATTCAAGATTGGATACAGTCGCTAGCAGTACACATTTTATTGGTTTCAATGCAGCCCCCTTTCTGGCCCTGACAGGCAAGCTAGATCTTATACAATTTGCAGCTGCTTACTGTAAAATTGATGCGCTAGCAAAAAAATGCCGTCAGGCACTGGCTCGTAAAAATGCCGGGGATAAAAACTATCTTGAAATTGAATGTTCCATATTGCTGAAATGCAGCCTATCTTTTCGTTTTGGTGCAGCATTAAAACAAGAAATATGGACGTTCTCCGCCGGTAGAGATAATGATCTGAAATTTAGTCTGGAAGGTAAGGTAAATGCGGCCTTTAAAACTAAGGTGATGATTATGGAGGTTGCACTCAATGCCAGTGGAGCGATCAAAACCGCCGCAGGGTTTAAGCTGGATCAGCATGATGATGGTATCGATTTGGTGGGCTACCATGATGGGATTGTGGCGGAGGTGGAGTTTAGTGCTGATGCTAGCTGGGGCGGTAAAGAGAAGGCAGAACCAGAGAGTAGCAGCAAATATGGCGCAAAAAAGAGATGGATTATAGCAGCTCCGTTGAAAGAGAGTGAGTCCGCCCTACGGGTGAACTTGATAGGCAAAGAGCGGCCGATAGTCAGGCCTAAAGTCATACCAGGCGAACCCTGGGCCATGGGTTCCAACCCTAAAGGGAACACTCTACCCAAACCGAATAATGAGCCTTGGGCAATGGGTTCCAATCCCAAATGGAATAAATAAACCGCAAAACCGTGTTTAGCGAAAAGAGAATTAAGATGAGATTACCTAAATTAGCGTTACTATTATCAGGAGTGATGATGACATTAACTGCCAATGCGGAAGAGCCACGGTTGTATATCCGCAGCCTGTTTGATATCGAATATGCCTTTTGCGCCATCAAAACCAATGGAGTATTGGGTTTGGACAATCGCAATTCGGCACGACAAGGCCGCGGCTTTGGTACCTCCAGCACCGCAGCCATGCTGTTTCTAGAAAATGGTGAGAATGAGATCAGCCTGGAGCTTGGTGCCTTGGGTTGGTTTGATAAAAAGGCGACATCAGTTTCAGAACGTGCCCAGTTTAACCCACAGGCGGGTTGCAAACTGGAGTTGACGGCAATGCGTGGCAGTAACAATGAGATACTGAGCGCTATTGAAGTAGGTATTGGTAAGGATGGCCTGCCGGAAGCCAAAGTACCTGCAGACGAGCAGAAGTTTAAAACCATCAGCGGGCCAGTAGTTAAGCAGAAAATACTGGCTGAACAAGTGGTACGGGGGCATAAGGACGACGAATACTTTAATCTGTATAAATATCCATCGAAAATGGAAGTTTATCGTTTTAGCCGTCAGGTCAAGGTCAGTGGACTGCCGGAATGGCCTTGGGCTAAAGCCGCTCCCTATTCCGATACCCCAGAACAGCGTAAAAGGCTAGAGCAGGCTTATCTTCAGATCTGGCGGTCCATGGATAATAAAGACCTCGCCACTCTCCGCAAGCAACTGAAATTATCATTGGCAGCTTGGGCTTGGTCAACAGGTGAAACGGAGGAAAGTATTTTCGTTGATCGCGATATGGTTTCTGACATTCATAACTCGCAGTTTAAAATGATCCCAATTAACTGGCAGGATTATGATGTACAGATAATGAACAAAGGTCGCATGGTCAGATTAATCAATAAATCAGATCCTTCATTCTCACCACTTGCATATTATACAAATGATGATGGTTCTATGAGCATAAATTTCATAGCTCCAATATTCTCATTAATAAACGGTGAGTTTGTGTTAGTGATTTAACCAGTAGGATGGGCATTGATAATTAATACCCATCCAGGTTTTGTTGGGAATAGTCAGGTGTAAAAGGCTAATACAAGGAGGTTAACATGAAATCATTGCGTATCGCTTTATTGTGCTTTGCCACGGGTATAGCGCAAAGCAGCATCGCTGAAGAGCCTCGGTTGTATATCCGCAGCCTGTTTAATTTCGAATATGCCTTTTGCGCTATCAAAACCAACGGAGTACTGGGTATAGACAATCGCAATTCGGCACGACAAGGCCGCGGCTTCGGTACCTCCAGCACCGCAGCCATGTTAGCTATGGAGAATGGCGAAAATGAAATAAGCCTGGAGTTTGGAGCCTTGAGGTGGTTTGATAAAAAAGCTATGTCAGCATCAGAACGTGCCCAATTTGACCCACAGTCGGGTTGCAAACTGGAGTTGACGGCAATGCGTGGCAGTAACAATGAGGTATTGAGCGCTATTAAAGTAGGTATCGGTATGGATAGCCTGCCAGAAGCCAAAGTGTCTTCGGACGAACCGAAGTATAAAGCTATCAGCAGCCCAGTGGTTCGGGACAAAATACTGGCTGAGCAAGTGGTGCCAGGGCATAAGGATAGCAAATACTTCAGCTTAGTTGAGTATCCACATAATATGGAGCTGTATCGTTTTAGTCGTCAGGTCAAGGTCAGTGGGTTACCAATGTGGCCTTGGGTCAACGCCACACCCTATACCGGTACCCCAGAGCAGCGAAAGCTGTTAGAGCAGGCTTATCTTCAGGCCTGGCTGGCGATGGATAATAAAGATCTTGCCACTCTTCATCAACAACAGAAAATAGCTTTAGCAGCTTGGGCCTGGTCCACGGGAGAAACAGAGGATAGTATTTTTTCTGATAGTGGAATAGGTGAGGATACGAATAACTCCAAGTTCAAAATGATCCAAATTAACTGGCGGGATTATGATGTAAAAATAATGAATAAAGGTCGAATGGTGCAGTTGGTTAATAAATCAGATCCATCATACTCACCACTTTCATATTATATCGATAGTGATGGCACTATTTTTATGAACACGCTATCACCGATATTTTCCTTAATAAATGGTAAATTTGTGCAAGTGATTTAATCCGTAGAGTGGGTGTTAGTTATTAATACCTACTCTTCTTTTTATAAGTAAAGAGGAAACTAACACCATGGGCAATGCAGTTAAACTTGGTGATCAAGATACCGGCCACGGTAGTCATCCACCGACTCCAGTCGTAACAGGTTCTTCAACCGTTAATGTTGATGGTTCTCCATTGGCTCGACAGGGTGATGCTTTAGCTTCTCATGGGCATAATCGAACTATCAGTGGCGGATCATCCAGCGTATTTATTGATGGGCAACCTGCTGCTCGTACAGGTGATGCGGTTAATTGTGGCGGTGTACTGATTGGTGGGGGTAGCGTTAACATTGGGTAGTCGGACTATGATTCATGAACCTGAGACCAACTATTACCTTTATCTGCCAGAGTCCCTGCAGCAAGAGGCCGATCGTTTTATCCGCTACCTGAAGCATTCCCCGTTTGAAACGAGTTGTTGCCCCAAGTGCGGCCACAAGTCGTTTCAGCGGGACAACCGGGCCAGCAAGCGAGACAAAACCATCAAAAACTATCGATGCTATAACTGTGATGCGGGATTCAATCGTTTGTATGGAGATATACCCGCACGCCCTTGTTGCTCCCCCCTATTCGGCAAGGGCTTGGCCGAAACTATTTTTGTACCAGACTTCGGTGCTGTTCCAGCTCATAATCAATAAATGCGTTAATCATCGTACGGTAAACTTTTTCAATAATGTCTTCGGGGAGTCCGACCACAGCGGCTTCTGCCCTGACCTTATCAATGACCCTCTGAACCCTGTCGGGCGCACGAACAGCATCCTGATCTTTTTTGAATCCAGCAGCTGCTTTCACAAACCGACCACGTTCGGCAATGAGTGAAACAAGTTGGGAGTCGATGCCATCTATGGCCTTTCTTACGTCTTCAATAGTAGAAAAATACACCCTTGTACTCCATAACTAGTTTAGGAGTACACGCTATCATAGCTATCGATGGCTGTCCTACCCTTTTTAAGATTCCTATCGGGTCCTGCTGCCTTTGCCACATTCGCCTATAGAGAGGTTGAGCAAGTCACATAGGTTACGCCGTCTAACGGGAAACTGAATAAATTACCGTTCCCCAGGTAAACATAATGCCGTTCGTTACCGGCAGCGGTAAGTTCCCTCCCCCAGTAGTTACCCCCAAACCAACCGTTAGAGTATCGACTCATGCTGCCCCATTCATTCCATAATCTGGCATTGGCATCCCGGTTGGCCCCGGTCTGGGCTATCGGGGTTCGGTCTGTCATCTCACTATAGCTCGGCACCGCGTAGCCTCCCCCTTGGGAACTGCACCACGCGGCAGCCTCACTGGGTTCCATAAGGAAGTGGCTATTATTCCTGAACCAGCGGTTGACGGTAAATTGATAGGTTAACGTTGAGCCATTGCCTGTATGTTCGGCCGTAATGGTGACCCGATTATTAGCCGATGTAGGTTCTTGATTAAACCTCACATTACCGCTGCCATCCACGCTGGCCCAGCTCTGATCGCTACTCCAGCTATAGGAACTGTTCCCGGCAGGATCCTCGCCAACCACCAACTGAAATTCCGCACCGATAAAGCCTGTTTTGGGGAAGCCATCATCAGCCGAGAAAGAGGCACCGTTGGCCAAGATATGTGTCATCTGCACGTCATCAAAAAACGCAACGTTGACGGTAGCAGAAACACCGTTAGCAGTGGTGGCCGTGACGTCACTATTGACGGCCGTGTCACTGGTCAGGGCTATTTTCACCTCACCGTTGCTGTCCGTAACGCCACTGGTCGCCAGCAGCGTTACGCCGTTGGTCGCAGTGAAGTTTACCGTTTCACCCTCAATACTGTTGCCATGGCGGTCTTCGACATAAACCACCACATTATTATCGTCAATGCCGTTGGCCAGCGCATTGTCCTGGGTGACTTCCGCATGCACAACCTCCACTGGGCCGGCAACAAACAGCGTATTGACCGTCTGAGCATCATCATCAATCCTGGCCGTTACCTGAGTGGTACCTGCAATCACATTCGTCACATACGCCGTTGCCTCGCCCTCAACTCCAGTTTGCGCACTGGCCGAAATTGCGCCCATATTATCGGCATCGAAAAGCACCGTTGCGCCCACAACAGGTGTACCGTCCAGATACTGAACAGTAGCATGTACGGTGTTCACCGCCAGCCCATCGGCAACCGCTCCCAGGGGAGACTCGGCCCATACCAGGCTGGAAAGCATCCGCTGCCACTTGATATTGATAGGGTTAGGTAGCTGAACCGGCAGCCCCTCACTTGGAATGGTAATATCGGGATTGGTTTGAGGGGTTACGATCACGTTCAACGCACTGCCCGCCAGGATGTTACTGAGCTCCAGAGTATAACTGGGGCTGGTTGCCCCATTAATGGCAGCACCGTCCAACGTCCACTGGTAGGTCGTTCCCTGTTCCGCATCACCATCCACATCATTGAAGGAGGATGTCACGGTAATCACCTCCCCGGCCCGCGGCTTGAGGTTGTCTACCGAGAGCGTGGTGGTCGGTGGCCGCCCGTGGACTGGCTGGGTAGATTGCTGGACAGCCTGCACCACCTGGCTCATCACGACGATCAGAACCAGTAATATCCTGAATACAAAAACCTTAAAGAGATTATTGCGATGCAACATCCAGCGTATCCATCATACTGATTTGTTAAATCAACTGGCCCAGGCACGCCTGAAGCATGCCTGGGCTGACTCTTTATTACTGAGCCGCAGAGTTGCTGACAACTACCTGAACTCTCAGTCTCTGGTCTGTACGCACTGGAGTATAGGTGCTGCTGGTTGCCCCGCTTATGTTGCTGTAAGTATTTGTACCCTGGCCAGTTTCAAGCTGCCACTGGTAGGTCACGCCGGTACAGGTCCCCCCCGCACAGGTTGCTGTCGCAGTCAGAGTAGAATCAACCTGTGGATAGCCACCAACTTCACCAGTCACCGTCACGCCGGTGACTGTCCCACCTGCAATTACGGTCAAGGCATTGGAGGCAACGGCTATACCAGAAGCCGGGTCGGTAATGGCAGGGTCGGTATGCGGAGTGACTAACACGGTAATGGTTTTGCCCAGATCTCCGGCAACAATGGTGTAGGTATTGCCAGTAGCTCCCGCAATATCTGCACCATTAGCCTGCCATTGATAGGTTTCCGGTATCGCCGTATCACCATCCGCGTCGCTGAACGCCCCAGCGGTACCGATACTCAAGGTATCGCCGATATCGATCAAGCCGTTACCACTGGCATTGTCGGAAACAATGGTACTCTGCGTCACTACCGGGGCGCGCCCCCTGACGGTGGAAGTCGGGCTGGAGGTCACCGCCGACCAGGCAGAACCGACTATCAGCATACTGAGCAACATTCCCGATAGCAGAGACACCAGCCCTCTGCGTGAGCCAATCTTGTTGTCCATTGTTTCTTTCCTCTGCTGTACTCAAAATCAATGTTTGAATCACCTTCCAGGCCAGCCTGGAATAATGATAAAACCCCGGTCTTAATGCGATACCGCTCGAATAGCCCGTTTCTGTAAGTTTGCCGTCACCGTCAATGTTTCAGAGGTTGCACCAGGAATTGCGACAAAGACCCCCGAACCTGCAGATGACTCGACTTCCCACTGATAATTCATTGGTATTCCGTTACACAAAGCAATTGAACACATTGCAACGGCCAGGAGGTTATCCCCAACGACAGGATGCCCAGTCAGCTCGGTGCCGTTGCTGTATATCAACAATTTGACCGGTGTTTCTGGCACAAAAGAGAGCTCTGTACTGGCCAGATGATCACCGATGATGGCGGTCACCGTGGTGACTCCGGCATTAACATTGGCTAGCTTCACCGTCACCTGCCCCTCATTATCTGTCCTGGCCGCAGGGGACAGGACCGTCGCACCATTGTCTACCTCAAACTCCACTGCAGTAGCATTGATAGGATTGCCATGGCTATCGGTTACCCTTGCTTCAACCTTATTAACATCAACGCCATTAGCGTATGCATGATCGCTAATCACCATCAGCTCAATGGTCGCAGTACCGCGATCGGCGGTGAGCACCACGTCGTGCGACTTCATCTCCACGGCGGCACCATTTACTGTAGGAACTACGGTTACCGTGCCTGCGACTGTTCCACTCAGTTTGCCGCTGTACACGCCGTTATTTTCCGTTACCGCGCTCAGCGTAACCTCGGGAATACCCGTAACCTCAAAGGCCACCGTTAACCCTTTAATAGGCTGGTGATTGATATCCTGGGCAGTAAAGTCCAACGTACTGGTCTGTAAACCATCAGCAATAATTTCTGCCGGTTCTACGCTAAAAAGGGAGTTTTCCGGGCTCAGTACCTGACTACTCGCGATTAAATTAACTTTAGCTGAAGCCAGAGAGATATCATTAATGGTTGGAGCAATAATAACTTCTCCCTGGGAGAACCCTGCCGTTAACTGATAGGTGTAGACCCCCGGTGCGGTCTCGGTAACGGCACTCAACAGCGGGTTACTGATAAGCTGAGCTGCCCCCGTATTCGGTGTAAAATGCAAATCCGCAGTCAGTTGGTCTCCCATTCCCTTAACCGGCACGTTGTTAACATCTTTTAAATTCAAGGTAATCAAGCTCTTGGCAACGCCATCAGCAGGTATTTCGGCCGGGGAAGCCTGAATGCTGGAATTGACCGTGCTGACATTTTGTTGTGTCACAACGATCTGTGTGGTACTGCGGTTTGAGGCATTGCCCTGATTATCGTAAGCCACGGCACCTAACGTGTAGTTATTATTGCCTGCCCTATAAGGGGGTAATTTTATCGAAATGCTTTGTGAAGAGGTTTGTATAACCATCCCCCCGGCTGCCACCAACGATGCGCTATCCCAATCGATTCGTTCAAGCCCATATTTCGCCGTCACCTTTGCATCCACTTTGATCGTTTCAAAGGCACTTCCGGTCATTTGATCCGGCAATGCCAATTGGATTAACGTCTGTTTCTGGTACTCCAGCACAATCTGGTTATTACGTTCCACCAGATCATAACGGCTACCTGCCAGCGTACGGCTTGCTGCCACCGCAGAGGGATCTATTTGCGACTGCCATGATTCGCCCAAACGGTAGTTCAGTTGCACACTGATGTTGCTATCGTTACGGCTACCTTTGCCAGCACGGTGCTCTGCTCCGATAGTGATCAGGGGGATCGGCGTATAGTTGATCCCCGCAGTGATCGCATAAGGATTTTTCTGCCGGTCATCCTTACCAAACAATGCCACTTCGTCACCCCGGTACTGCTCAAACATCAACTTTCCACCCAACTGAGGATAAGCGGGCAAATACGCTTCTGCCCGCAGGTCATAACCGTTGGCAGGACGTTCATTGTAATCAGCAAAATCCCGGGATTGATGCCAATCGGTGAGAGCCAGATAGCTGTTAGCCGATAGCTTCAGGTAATCCGTCCAGGCTTCAACCCCAAAGCCGACGCGGTCGTTCTTACCGGTCATGTCACGATCAAAAAAGGCGTTAACACCATACATCCAATTATGTTGCACAGTCCGAACACCCGCCCCGAGATTGACGGTGTTGCGGCTGTCTTGGTTTCTAAGTCCTAACTGGCTGAATAAAAGCGATTTTTTGTTATCATAAAGCGGTACCAGCAGGTCAACCGAGCTCCCTTCCAGGCTGAAGTCATCATTAAGATTAAGTTGAACGCGCGCAGTCCCATACGAGCTCAGCCAATGTTGTGCCGAATCATTGAATTCACCCACCACCATCGAACGCGCCATGCCAGCCGCTGCCAACGGGGTGTTATCAGCAGCTAACAGTGTGGTCCCCTTTAACAGGCCATGTGCCAACCTCTCATTATGTTGAGGAGGGGGTACCGCTGGGGAAGCTTCTGTTTGCTGGTTTTTTACGCTCAATGAGGCTGCGGTCGGGATATCAATTTCATCGCCGCTCCCCAGTTGATTGAACGGTTTTGAAAATGAGCGAAACTGATTAGCCCTTTTTAGCTCCTCCAGCGTAATATGCTGTTTTTTAGCCACACTATAGACGGTTTCACCCCCCCAAGGTGTATGGCTCGGTTTCATACAGCGAAACAGGCTTGGTTAGTGGAGCGGGGGCAAGCATTTTTGCTATTACTGGGGCAAAGGAAAGGCTCAACGGCAATAACAGTTGAAAGGTAACATTAACCCACACAACAAGAGGTTTGAATGCCACGGAGGAAAACTCCAACGGGATATCTGTTAGAGTAGTCGGGCTTTAATTCTTTCACAAATGGGAGGAGGCATTGAACTACACCGTGCTGACTTCAAGCGGATGCACGCTCCCGTCATCAACGGTTGTTGAACCAGTCTAGCGTGGCTAACTCTGCTGGCTACGGTAAAGCATTTTGCCCATTATTGTCCTCCCCATCTGCGGTACTCCGCGTGACCAAAGCCTGGATCCAACATCACGCAATCGTATAAGCTGTAACAGTACCCTCTGCATCCGCGATAGGGCCACCGATAAAGCCCAAGCGGATGATCGCATAGCCTCAAGCGAACCAACCGATCTATGCTCATCTTATCTTGATGTTTTATAAGGAGTATTATCATATGATTGATCTGTATTACGCACCGACTCCCAATGGGCACAAAATTACCCTGCTTTTGGAGGAGGTTGGTTTACCTTATCGTATCCATCGCGTAAATATCAGTGCTGGCGATCAATTCACACCAGCGTTTTTAGCCATTTCTCCCAACAACAAAATCCCGGCAATCGTCGATCAACAACCCGTTGACGGTGGGGCTCCCATCAGCCTGTTTGAATCGGGTGAGATCCTGCTCTATCTGGCAGAGAAAACCGGCAAGCTGCTCAGCAAAGGGGTTCGCGAACGGGCAGCAACGCTACAGTGGTTATTTTGGCAGGTCGCCGGATTTGGGCCGATGCTTGGGCAAAATCATCACTTCAACCACTATGCCCCCCAACCTGTCCCCTACGCGATAGAACGCTACCAGCAGGAAACCAAACGCCTGTATGGCGTACTGGAAACCGAGTTGCAACGGCACCCTTACCTGGGCGGCGACAACTACAGCATTGCCGATATTGCGACTTATCCCTGGGTTGTGTCTCATCCGCGCCAGCGCATCGATCTGGCGGATTATCCGGCGGTGCGCAACTGGTTTGAACGCATCCGTAACCGCCCGGCAACGGAACGTGCCTATAAATTGGCAGATCAAGCCTAACGCGGCCCTCCCCCCTCTCTTACATCGTGTACTCATCGGAGAGGGGAAACCGGTGTGATCTCCCCCGCGTTGCTCTCTTTAAGCGTCTGGCTACATTATCTTTTCTTCACTTTCCGTGTATTCTGAGTACAAACAATCAGACCTCCGGAGAATCTCTGATGCCATGCCAGCAACCCGATGCCATTATCCGTATTAAAAACTTGCGGTTACGCACCTTCATCGGTATCAAGGAAGAAGAAATCAACAACCGTCAGGATGTTCTGATCAACGTGGCGATCCACTACCCGGCGGACAAGGCGCGTAATAGCGAAGACATTAGCGACGCCCTCAACTATCGCACCATCACCAAGGCGATCATTCGCCATATTGAAGACAATCGCTTCGCGCTGTTGGAAAAATTAACTCAGGATGTGCTCGACATAGTGAAACAACATCCATGGGTAACCTATGCTGAAGTAGAGATAGATAAATTGCTGGCCCTACGTTATGCCGACTCGGTTTCCATGACCATGAGTTACCGACGAGAAACCGCTTAGCACTCACCCCTACCAGGGAGGCCGACCATGAAGATCCTGATTACCGGCGCAACTGGGTTGATCGGCAGTAGCCTGACCAGGCAACTGCTGCACCTTTCGCATGAGCTCACCCTGTTGACGCGCAACGTCGCCAAAGCACGGGATAAGTTCGGCGATCGGCTCAGCTACTGGGCTTCGCTTGATGAACAACGCTCTCTGGACGGTTTTGATGCTGTGATCAACCTGGCGGGTGAGCCAATTGCGGACAAGCGCTGGAGCAAGGCGCAGAAAGAACTGCTGTGCCGCAGCCGTTGGGATTTGACCGAACGATTAGCTACGCTGATCGCCGCCAGCAATACCCCACCTTCGGTAATGATTTCGGGCTCGGCGGTCGGTTATTACGGCGATCAGGGCCAGGCGGTGGTAGCGGAAGAAGAACCTCCGCACGATGAATTTACCCACCAGCTGTGCCAACGCTGGGAAGCTTTGGCCCTTCGGGCACAAAGTAGCTACACACGCGTCTGCCTGCTGCGTACCGGCGTTGTCTTGTCGCCCAAAGGGGGAGCACTGGCGAAAATGCTACCGCCATTCCGTATGGGCTTAGGCGGGCCGATCGGCAATGGCCGCCAGTATCTGCCCTGGATCCATATCGACGATATGGTCAATGCCATCATTTACCTGTTGGACAATCCTCCGCTGCGTGGGCCCTTCAATATGGTGGCACCTTATCCAGTGCATAACGAACAGTTCACCGCCACCCTGGCCAAGGTGCTGGATCGCCCGGCGTTTCTTCGTGCGCCCGCCTTTGCCATGCGCTTACTGATGGGTGAAGCGGCGGTGTTGGTATTAGGTGGGCAACGGGCGGTGCCGAGGAGGTTGGAAGAGGCGGGGTTTGTTTTCCGTTTCTTTGAGCTGGAGCAGGCGCTGGATGATGTGATCAATCAGCAGGCTTGATGACCTCTCCCACAGGGAGAGGGCGCTGTCAGCCCCTGCTTTGTTGGAAGTAAAGAGGTCATCACAGCATACTCGACCGACCCCTTATCCAAAATACATCTCCCGTTTGACACCTCTTTTGTAGAGGGAAAATTTATCACCCTAAGTTGGTGCCCAAGATCATTAAGCCAAATCAATCACGGCATTTGCAGCCCACTCGATCGGTCCCCTCTCCCTGTGGGAGAGGGTTAGGGTGAGGGTGAGGGGCAAAATATCTACTTCAGCGCTCCGGAAAGGAACTGCTGCAAACGTGTGCTCTTAGGGTTACCAAACAACTCCGCAGGCGGCCCCTGCTCTTCAATCAGCCCCTGATGCAGGAAAATAACGTGGCTGGAGACATGGCGCGCAAACTCCATTTCGTGCGTCACTACCACCATGGTTTTCCCCTCTTCTGCCAATTTCTGCATAATGCGCAGCACTTCGCCCACCAGTTCAGGATCGAGCGCCGAAGTCGGTTCGTCGAACAGCAGCACTTCCGGCTCCATTGCCAACGCCCGGGCAATAGAAACCCGTTGCTGTTGCCCACCGGAGAGGTGAACCGGGTATTTGATTTGTGCCCGCGCATCAATGCCGACCTTATCCAGATAGCGCACCGCCCGTTCCCGCGCCTCGACCTTGCTCAGCCCCAGTACCTGGATTGGAGCTTCCATCACGTTCTCCAGCACCGTCATGTGGCTCCACAGGTTGAAATGCTGGAACACCATCGTCAGGCGGGTACGCAGCAGCTGCAGCTGTTTCTTGTCAAAGACTCTAAGCTGGCCATCCTTGTCGCGCACCATGCGAATATTTTCATTATTCAGGCTGATGGTGCCTTCGCTGGGCTTCTCCAGGAAGTTGATGCAACGCAGAAAGGTACTTTTACCGGAGCCGGAAGAACCGATAATGCTAATCACATCGCCCGCATTGGCCGCCAGGGAGACCCCTTTCAGTACTTCATGGTCACCATAACGCTTGTGCAGTTCGGTGACGGCTAATTTTTGTTCAGGCATGGTGGATCCCCGTCATTCATCGATGAGTTACGTGCGCCATCCAGCGTTTTTCTGCCCTGCGGAACAGGCTGATCAACGTGTAGGAGATAATCAGATACAGCACGGCCGCAATGCCAAAGGCATAAAACGGCTGGTAGGTCGCCGCGTTGATATCACGGGCTACCTTCAACAGGTCCGGCACCGTGGCGGTAAAGGCCAGCGCGGTCGAATGCAGCATCAGAATAACTTCATTGCTGTACGCCGGTAGTGCCGAGCGCAGCGCCGAAGGCAAAATAATGCAACGATACAGCTTAAAGCTGGAAAACCCATAGGCCCTGGCCGCTTCAATTTCTCCGTGCGGCACCGAACGAATGGCCCCGGCGAAAATCTCCGTGGTATAGGCACAGGTATTCAGCGTTAGTGCCAAAATGGTGCAGTTTAATCCGCTGCGGAAAAACGCATTGAGCAGTTCGGTGCCCCGCACGATTTCCAGGCTGTACATACCGGAATAAAACACCAGCAATTGTACGTACAGCGGCGTACCGCGGAAAACATAGGTATACAGCCATACCGGATAACGCACCCAACGGGTGGAAGAAACCCGAGCTACCGCCATCGGAATGGCCAGCAGCCCGCCCATGACCACCGAGGAGATCAGCAGCCACAGCGTTACCGCCACACCGGTATAACGATAGCCATCGGTCCACAGCAGTTGCTGCCAATACTGATGCAGGATATCGATCATAGTTCGGCCCTTTTGACGCCCAATGAATAACGCCGCTCAAGCCACAGCAACACGCCGTTGGAAATCGTGGTGAATAACAGATACACCAAACCTGCGACAATGGCATAGAAGAAAGGCTGATAGGTGCCCTTTCCTGCCAGCTGCGTGGCCTTTACCAGATCGTTGAGTCCAAGAATGGAGACCAAGGCCGTCGCCTTGAGGATCACCTGCCAGTTATTACCGATGCCGGGTAACGCAAAGCGCATCATGGCCGGGAACAGAATGCGACGGAAAATCTGCGCGTTGGAAAAACCGAAGGCGGTAGCCGCCTCGATCTGACCACGAGGCACCGCCAGGTAGGCTCCCCGAAAGGTTTCGGTAAAATAGGCTCCGTAGATAAAGCCCAGGGTAATAATGCCCGCCCCCAGCGGATCGATATCAATCTGTGAGAAGCCAAAAAACTCCGTCACGCTGTTGAGGGCAATTTGCAGACCGTAGAAAATCAACAGCATCAACACCAGGTCCGGCACGCCACGGATCAAGGTGGTATAGGCACCAAAGATCGTGGAAATAACAGGGTTTTGCGAAAGTTTACCGCCAGCGCCGATCAAACCAATCACCACTGCCAGCAATACGGAGCTGAGGGCCAGCTCCAGCGTCACCAGAGCCCCCTCAAATATCAGTTGGGAGTAACCTTGTAGCATTTACGTCACCCTGTCGTCATTGAGCACGTCATGACACTCCAGCCAGAACAGGCCCGGAGAACCGGGCCTGTTGCCATAGAGAGTACCCGACAGGAATTAGCCGCCGTAAACGTCAAAGTCGAAGTATTTTTTCGCGAACTTATCGTAGGTGCCGTCTTTGCGCATTTCGGCAAAGGCTTTGTCCAGTGCCGCTTTCAGCTCGGTTTCATCCTTGCGCAGGCCCATACCGGTGCCGACACCAAAGAATTTATCGTCCTTCACCGACTCACCGGCAAACTCGTACTCTTTGCCTGGAGGCTGCTTCAGGAACCCTTCGCTCGCGGCAACTTCATCCTGAAATGCTGCATCAATACGCCCGGAAGCCAGATCCGCATACACCAGATCCTGATTCTGGTAAGGCACCACGGTCACGCCTTTTGGCTGCCAGTTGGCGTTAGCAAAAGCTTCCTGGGTGGTACCCTGCAATACGCCGATGCTTTTGCCCTTCAGCGCATCGACGGTTGGCAGGATCTTGGAGCCTTTTGGTGCGATCAGGCGTGAGTTGGCCGCAAACAGCTTGTCGGTAAAGGCAATTTCCTGCTGGCGTTTTTCGGTAATGGACAGAGAAGAGATGATAGCGTCGATTTTCTTCGCTTTCAGGGAAGGGATCAGCGCATCAAAATCGCTTTCCACAAAGATACACTTGGTATTGATGCGTTTGCACAGCTCGGTGGCCAGATCGATATCGAAGCCAACCAGTTGACCCTGCGCATTTTTCGACTCAAACGGCGCATAGGTGGGATCGGTACCGATTTTCAGCGTGGAAGGTAATGCGGCGAATGCACTGCTAACCGCGCTCAAAGCCAAAACTAAAGGGAGAACTTTAACAAGCTTTTTCATAATTACCCTCAAATGGATATTTTTGCCGATGCCACTACGGGCATTACTTTCATCACACACAGGATCTGCAGTAATCATGCCACTTTGTCATTAGCGAGCGTGGGGAACGGCCACGCTCTGTTCAAAGCTCTTCCCAGAGGCAACGAACGACAAAATGAACGGCAAACTCGGGCTTCGCCATGGTTAACCTACAAGTTACTGAAACAGAGTGCATGGGGAAGCAGGATCATTATGATGCATCAATCGCACTAAATCAGTGCGATGTTGCACAAATGTATAAATTTGAGGGTAAATTAGTTAATTAACGCCTTGCCAACGCGTGAAGAGATCTTGCGGCAGTTCGATGTCAAACTGGTCGATAACCCGATTAACGGTCTGATCGATAATATCATCAACGGTTTGCGGACGATGGTAGAAGGCCGGTACCGGCGGCATAATCACCGCCCCCATCTCCGCTGCCTGGGTCATCAGCCGCAGATGGCCCAGGTGCAACGGCGTTTCACGCACGCAGAGCACCAATGGCCGACGCTCTTTGAGCACCACATCGGCGGCGCGAGTCAGCAGCCCATCGCTGTAACTGTTGACGATGCCAGATAACGTTTTGATTGAGCATGGCAAAATCACCATCCCCATGGTTTTGAACGATCCGGAGGAAATGCTGGCGGCAATATCACGCGCATCGTGCACCACATCGGCCAAGGCCTGAACGTCACGCAGGCTCAGAGAGGTCTCCAACGCCAGCGTCTGGCGTGCCGCGTTGCTCATTACCAGGTGGGTTTCCACCTCTTCTACCCCACGCAGCACCTGCAATAAGCGCACGCCGTAGATAGCGCCGCTGGCGCCGGAAATACCGATAATGAGTCTTTTCATCAAGCTGGCCTTTGTCGGGAAATATGCCGTAAGGATAGCCGAATAGGGGCAGGTTTGGCAGCAAACCTTCGTAGATTCAAGGTGGGAATAAAACAATGCACCGTAACCAACGCTACGGTGCACCATTTTGGTGAGCTACGCGGGCGCGTTAGCCCTCGTTATGCATTTCCAGATTTTCTGCTTCCGTCTGGCCGCGCAACGCTTTGGCATCGTCATTACGCAGCGTTTCCAGATATTCCAGATAGCTCTGGTCAACGTCTTTGGTCACGTAGATGCCGTTAAACACCGAGCATTCGAACTGGGCAATGTCCGGGTTCTCTTCGCGTACAGCGGCGATCAGGTCATCCAGATCCTGGAAAATCAGGCCGTCGGCACCAATAATCTGGCGGATTTCGTCCACTTCACGGCCATGGGCAATCAGCTCCGTCGCGCTCGGCATATCGATACCGTACACGTTAGGGAAGCGGATCTCCGGTGCGGCGGAGGCCAGATAAACCCGTTTGGCCCCGGCGTCACGCGCCATCTCCACGATCTGCTCTGAAGTGGTACCACGCACGATGGAGTCATCAACCAGCAGCACGTTCTTATCGCGGAATTCGGCACGATTGGCGTTCAGCTTGCGGCGTACCGACTTACGGCGAGCCTGCTGGCCCGGCATGATGAAGGTGCGGCCAACATAGCGATTCTTGACGAAGCCCTGGCGATACGGCTTATCCAGAATACGGGCAATCTCCAGCGCGATATCGCAAGAGGTTTCCGGGATCGGGATCACCACGTCGATATCCAGATCTTCCCATTCGCGCGCAATCTTCTCACCCAATTTCTGCCCCATACGCACACGGGCGCTGTAGACGGAGATCTTGTCCATAAAGGAGTCAGGACGGGCAAAATAGACATACTCGAACAGGCAAGGGTTGGTTTTTGGGTTCTCAGCGCACTGGCGAGTGAACAGCTGGCCTTTTTCGGTGATATACACCGCTTCGCCCGGCGCTACGTCGCGCAGGAAGTCGAAGCCCAAGGTATCCAACGCCACGCTCTCAGAAGCCACCATGTACTCACAGCGGCCATCTTCCAGCTCACGTTTGCCGATCACCAGCGGGCGAATGCCGTTGGGATCGCGGAACGCCACCAGACCGTGGCCGATAATCATGGCCACGCAGGCATAAGCGCCACGCAGTTGCTGATGCATCGCGGCAACGGCGGTAAAAATGTTGTCGGACTCCAGTGGATAATGCGGGAAACGGTCAAGCTCGGTGGCCAGCACGTTCAGCAGGATCTCGGAATCGGAAGTGGTGTTGACATGACGACGGCCACGTTCAAACAGCTGTTGGCGCAGTTCGTGGGCGTTGGTCAGGTTGCCGTTGTGTGCCAGCGTAATGCCGAACGGCGAGTTGACATAGAAAGGTTGAGCTTCTGAAGCGCTGGAGCTGCCAGCCGTTGGGTAACGTACATGGCCAATGCCCATGTTGCCCTGCAGGCGCAGCATATGGCGGGCTTCAAATACATCTTTCACCAGACCATTTGCCTTGCGCAGGCGGAACCCATTATGGGCATCAATAGTGACGATGCCAGCGGCATCCTGTCCACGATGCTGGAGCACCATCAATGCATCATAAATCGACTGGTTTACCGGCATAAAACCGGCGATACCGACAATACCGCACATGTTGTCTTTTCCTCTAAGCCGCTACCGCCCCGGTAATTGGGTTGGTAAGAAACTCGACGTGCTTTGCAGATAGTCAAAGAACCATCTGATGATGTAACTGAACTGGGGGATCAGCTGTGACTGTTTCCAGTCCGCACTTTGCGACAGGGTGGTAAAGGTATCCAGGAAGAACAGTATCGCTGCTACGATCAACACGCCGCGCAGTGCGCCGAAACACACGCCCAGCACCCGATCGGTGCCCGATAATCCGGTTTTCTCTACCAGTGACCCAATCACATAGTTAACGATAGCGCCCACAATCAGCGTTGCAATAAACAAAATGGCAATCGCAATGCCGTTACGTACCAGCTCATCTTCAAAACGGGTGAAGTAGGCTGCAAGGTATGGGTAGAAATGGCTGGCAACAAAGAACGCACATCCCCATGTCACAAGTGACAATGCTTCGCGAACAAAACCTCGGATCAGGCTCACCAGAGCCGAAAATCCAATCAACGCTATAATGACGTAATCAATCCAGACCATGAACTATTCCAATGATGAATCGCCCCTGCATCCAATCGCGGCGAATTCTAACAGAAAAAGAAAACGTTTGCGTAGCGGATTTCCCACCACGTAACAAATAAAAAACGGCGATGTTACCCTATCGATTTCAAGCTGCAGCCAGGCGACAAGCTATCTCATCCTCAGGAGCTTACGTTTAGTAAGTGACTGGGGTGAGATAGCGCAGGTAACAACGCTGCAGCTTGAAAGACGACGGGTATTAAAATTGCTAATCGCCGCGCCTACTTAGGTCATCAGGCCTGTGAAAGGCACATTTTTAGTGGTGATTTGGCAATCCTCCTCCTTGAGCACAGTGGCCCCTCACCCTAACCCTCTCCCACAGGGAGAGGGGATCGTCCGAGTCGCTGTTAGCCGCTGTGACACTACTCAGTTCCCTCTTGATATTTAACAAGAGCATAGGAAAAACTACTGGCTTATACCCTATGGATTTCGAGTTGCAGCTAGGCGACAAGCTATCTCATCCCCAGGAGCTTACTTTAGTAAGTGACTGGGGTGAGATAGCGCAGGTAACAACGCTGCAGCTTGAAAGACGACGGGTATATCAACGCGCGCTATACGCCTTCACCTGCCCGCTTAACCCACTGATCCCATTCAGCTCCGCCAGCGAAGCCTGCAGTTTTTGCTTCGAGGCATCTGGGCCAACGTAGATGCGGGTGATTTCCCCCTGCACCGGCGTGGAGGGCACGGTATAAGCCCGGTGCCCAGACAGGCGCAGCGAAGCGACGATCTCATTGACCTTGGCAGCATTCTTCAACGCCCCCAACTGCACCACATATGCCTGACCAGCCGGTGCCTTTTCTTCAACCGCAGGTTTGGTTTCAGGCTTCGGCTCTGGTTTCACTTCCGGTTTTGGCTCTACCTTTGGCGGTGTTGGCACCGGCTTAGGTTTCACTTCCACTGGCTTCACCTCTACCGGTTTAGATTCCACAGGCTTAGGTTTCGTTGGCTGAACCGGTTTGGTTTCGATAGGTGGCGGAGCAACAACCGCAGGCTGTTGCGGTTGAGTCGTTTGATTAGCCGCCTGCTGGGCGGAAGCCTCGGCGGCGGCCTGCTGCTGCTCAACCAAAGCACCAGCCCCCTCCGGTGGAACCGAAGGTAGCGCCTGATTGGCCGGTGGGATCACGTCGATTTCATGAGCATCCCCCGGTTTGGGCACCAACGGGATCGCCGCAAACTCATCCTCATAATGCTTCTTTTTGCCGTCAAGCAACCCCGGCAGGACAATCACCCCCAGGGCAACCAAAATCACGGTTCCAACCAGTCGATTCTGAAATTTACTTGCCACTCACACTCCCCGCCTCTCGTCTAACGCCGCCATCACGTGGGCAACAGTGTGGAAAGACCCACAGACGATCACAATATCCTGAATATCCGCGTCCTGCATAGCCTGACGCCAGGCAGTTTCGACATCGGCAAACTTGCGTGGTTCCGTTAAATACTGTGCCAGCAGCTCAACGCTGGCTCCGCGCGGGCCTTCCAGCGGCGCACAATACCACTCGTCCACCTGCTCGCTCAGGCAGGCCAGCGTACCGGCAATATCCTTGTCCGACAGCATCCCCACCACCGCGCGTACTACGCCGCCATTGCGGGGAAGTTTCGCCAGTCGCCCAGCCAGATAGGCCGCAGCATGAGGGTTGTGGGCAACGTCCAGGATCAACTGCGGGTTCTGCTGCACGGTCTGAAAACGCCCTGGCAAAGCGGCCTGCTGTAAACCCGCAAAAATCGCCTTCTCGTCGATTTCCAGCGCCGAATAGTGCAGCGCAGCCAATGCCGTCGCCGCGTTCGCCAAGGGGACGTTAGGCATAGGGAGATCGGTCAGGCGTGTGCCGCCCCCTTCCCATTGCCAGCGTTCGCCCTGTTCGCTGAACGACCAGGCTTCATCACGGCGGTACAGTTGAGCGTTGAGATCTTCCGCTACCTGCTGGATGCTATGTGGCATATCCGGCTCACCGACCACGGCGGGCTTGCCGCCACGGAATATCCCCGCCTTCTCGCGGCCGATGCTTTCACGATCGTGGCCTAGCCAGTCGGTGTGATCCAACGCAATGCTGGTCACCACGGCGACGCTTGGCTCAACGATATTGGTCGCGTCCAGACGCCCACCCAGGCCTACTTCCAGGATCACTACGTCGAGCCTGGCCTGCTTAAACAGCTGTAGCGCCGAAAGGGTGCCAAATTCGAAATAGGTCAGCGAGGTTTCCCCCCTGCCAGCTTCAATCGCGGCAAAAGAGCGGCTGTGTTCAGCCTCACTCAGTTCTTCACCCTGTATGCGCACCCGTTCAGTATAACGCACCAGATGCGGTGAACTGTAAACCCCGACCCGCAGCCCGGCAGCCAGCAAAATGGCCTCTAACGTGCGGCAGGTGGTGCCTTTGCCGTTAGTACCGGCAACGGTAAATACGGTAGGAGCAGGAGTGAGAAGGTCGAGGTGCGCCGCAACGTGTTGCACACGCTCCAGGCCGAGTTCGATCGCCTGGCTATGCAGACGTTCCAGATAGTAAAGCCACGAGCTCAATGGCGACGTGGCTTGGGGAATTTGGTGGTTTTGCATGAGTCCCATCACTGACTTTGGGTTCATAAATCCGTAAGACGCATCGCCCTGACGACGTCAAAAGCGATGCTCTTCGTTTCCCGCCGCAACTTAGCCACAAAATGGCGGCGGAACCCGGCGCAGGCTTGCACCTATACCGGGTCTTTGTCTGCTCCTCAGGCGTCGGCCTGATTTTCCTGAGCGATGACCGGCGCCGCCTCATCGAAATGCGGCTGCGGCTGATTAGTCAGCTTGGAAAGAATGCTGGCCAGGGTCTGACGCATCACCGGGCGGCGCACGATCATGTCGATGGCGCCCTTTTCAATCAGGAACTCGCTGCGCTGGAAGCCCGGCGGCAGTTTTTCACGTACGGTTTGTTCGATAACCCGTGGCCCGGCAAAGCCGATCAGCGCTTTTGGCTCGGCAATGTTGATATCGCCCAGCATCGCCAAGCTGGCGGATACGCCACCCATGGTTGGATCGGTCAGTACCGAAATATACGGCAGGCCACGCTCTTGCAGCTTGGCCAACGCGGCGCTGGTTTTCGCCATCTGCATCAGCGACATCAGCGCTTCCTGCATACGCGCACCGCCACTGGCAGAGAAGCACACCAGCGGGCAGTTATCTTCCAACGCCTGCTCAACCGCACGCACAAAGCGCGCACCGACCACGGAAGACATCGAACCACCGATAAAGGCGAATTCGAAGGAGGCCGCGACGATCGGCATGCCATACAGCGTGCCCTTCATCACCACCAGCGCGTCTTTCTCACCGGTTGCTTTCTGTGCGGCAACCAGACGATCTTTGTACTTTTTGGAATCCTTGAACTTCAGAACGTCTTTCGGCTCCAGTTCGCTGCCCAGTTCCACTTCACTGCCTTCATCCAGCAAGGTATGCAGACGCATACGGGCTGACATGCGCATGTGGTGGTCGCACTTGGGGCAGACCTCAAGGTTACGCTCCAGTTCGGCACGGTAAAGAACCTGACCACAGCTATCGCATTTGGTCCAGACCCCTTCAGGAATGCTCACCTTACGGGTTTGCGTAACATTGCTTTTGTTGAGAATTCGTTCAATCCAGCTCATCGATGACCTTTCTGTTTGAACCTGGCAGACCCTAGTCCGCTGTTCATGCCTTAACAATCCTCCCGGAACACACCCAATGCAAAAATGCCGAGCTCAGCGCAACAGGTGCGCTACCAAGGCATTGGCTTCAGGGTCGTTCGCGGGAACAGACCATAAATGTCGCTCATTAAACCATATCGGCCCGATTGTGTGGACAAAAAACTGGTCGAACCGACAGGTTAAGCGGTGTTTTTACTGTTTTTGTTGGCGGGCAGCCGCACGTTTATGGCGCCAGATTTCAATAATGCCCGGCAGAATTGAAACCAGGATGATGCCAACAATCAACAACTTCAAGTTTTCCTGCACGATCGGCAAGTCGCCAAACAGGTAGCCAGCATAAGTGAACAGCAGCACCCAAAGTAGCGCACCAATCACGTTATAGGCAGCAAAGTGGCGATAGGACATATGCCCCATACCGGCCACGAACGGCGCAAAAGTGCGCACGATCGGCACAAATCGCGCCAGAATAATGGTTTTCCCGCCGTGTTTCTCGTAGAACTGGTGGGTTTTGTCCAGATAGCTACGACGGAAAATTTTCGAGTTCGGGTTGCTGAACAGCTTTTCGCCGAACAGCCGACCAATAGTGTAGTTGACGGCATCGCCAATCACCGCTGCAATCACCATCAATGCCACCATGGTATGCACGTTGAGATCGTTCGAAGGTAACGCGGCCAGCGCACCAGCGACAAACAGCAGAGAATCCCCCGGCAGGAACGGCGTAACCACCAGCCCGGTTTCACAAAACAGGATCAGGAACAGAATACCGTAAACCCACATACCGTATTGCGCGACCAGTTCTGCCAGGTGCACATCAATATGCAAAATAAAATCAATCAGAAACTTGATGATGTCCATAAACTCTCTCAATTGACCAGGTGTCTCTCTCACCCGGCGTTGGCACCAGTAAATAACGTATTAATCTGCCAGCCTGCCAGTTAATCGTCGGCTAAAAACAGCGGCCCCATCGGCGGCCGGGGTAAGGCAAACGACTCGGGATAATCAACCGCAACCAGGTACAGTCCTTCGGCCCGTGCGGTAGCGGCCGCCAGGCTGCGATCTTTGAGCGCCAACAGTTCGCCCATCCAGTTCTCATCCTGATTGCCACAGCCAATCTCCATCAGGCTGCCAACAATGTTGCGCACCATATGATGGACAAAGGCGTTGGCCTTTATATCTACCACGATATATTCGCCATAGCGCGAAACCTTAACGTGTTTTACGTTTCGCCACGGCGTGCGTGACTGGCATTGCACCGCCCGGAAGGAGGTAAAATCGTTTTCCCCCAGCAGGGCCTGTGCGGCACGATGCATGCGATCGGCGTCCAGCGGATGATAAAAGTGCGTCACCCCCTGCTGCAAGACCGCCGGGCGATAGCGGTGATTATAAATAATGTAGCGATAACGCCGCGCGGTAGCGCTGAAGCGAGCATGAAAATCGCTGCTGACCTCTTTCACCCAGCGTACCGCGATATCCGGTGGCAAATGGCTGTTCACCCCCATCGTCCAGGCGGCGTCTTTGCGCTGTGCGGCGGTTTCGAAATGCACCACCTGCCCAGTGGCATGCACTCCGGCATCGGTTCGCCCGGCGCAGAATACGCCGATCGGCGCATCCGCCACCTTGCTTAACGCTTTTTCCAGGCAAGCCTGGACGCTGGTAACCTCTTGCTGACGCTGCCAACCGTAATAACGGCTGCCGTCATACTCGATCCCCAGCGCAATTTTCAGCATTGGCTGGGTTGGCAACTCCACCTCGGACATCAGTACATCTGCTCCTGCAACAGCCGTTCAGCGGTTTCGATCGCCATCAACGCGCCGCCAAAGCGCACGTTATCGGCCACCGACCAGAACTGCAGCATCTCGGGGATACCATAATCATTGCGCAGACAGCCAATACTCAGCATATCGCTGCCGGAAGCTTCGGTAACCTGAGTTGGATAATCGTCTTCTTCGCTCAGTTGGATATCTTCAGCTTGCTCCAGCTCGTGGCGAGCTTCTTCTGCCGCGATTGGGCGCAGCGCTTCCAGATGTACCACTTGTGCGTGGCCGTAGAACACCGGCGACTGAACGCAGCTCACCGAAATCGGCAGCCCTTCATCCTGCAACACTTTACGCACCTGATCGACGATCAGACGCTCTTCACGCACGCTGCCCTGCTCATCGGTCATCAATGGCAGCAGGTTAAACGCCAACTGCTTGGCGAACACGCCCGGCTCTGCGGGGATGCCGTTCAGCAGACGCGCACTCTGGCCTGCCAGATCGTCCACCGCGACCTTGCCGCGAGCCGAAACCGACATCAACGTAGTGACGTGCAAGCGGGAAAGCCCGGCCTGTTCGGTCAGCGGCTTAATCGCCGTCAACAGCTGGCTCACCATGCTGTCGGCCACTGCCACGATATTGCGGTTGCGATAATCCGCCAGCACCTGCGGGTTAACGCCAGGCACCACCAACGGCACGTCCGGCTCCAGGGCAAAATGGCCGCTGGTGTCGATCACCAGGCAGCCCATGTTGCCCGCATCATCGGCGTAACGGGCCGCAGCTTCGCTACCGGCAACAAAGAACGCCAGTTGCGCCTGCGACCAGTCGAATTCTTCTACATTTTCCACCAGCAAGGATTTGCCGTTGAAACGCACCGTCGCACCAGCACTGCGCTCGCTGGCTAAAGGAAAGAGTTCACCCACCGGGAACTGGCGTTCCTGTAGCAATTCCAGCAACGCTTCACCTACTGCGCCAGTGGCACCGAGCACAGCGATATTCCAGCCGTCAGACATTGGGTTTCTCCAGAGTATTTGATTCAAATGCAAACGGGCGATGCACTCACCGCCCGATAAACTTTACCGCCAATTGCCTTAAGGCAACCTTATGCTCGCCCTGTTACAGAACGCCGAAGCCCAGTTTGTGCAGTAGTTCTGCACTCGCACTGTCATCACACTGCACCCGCAGTGAAGACCACTCTCGGCGTTCCTGATAATGCTTGCGTAGTCGATCGAACTCACCCGGCAGCCCGGCAACTTGCCGCAGCGGCGCATCATCGCGGCGCACATCATACACCAAGTGCATCAATCGTTTTAACTTGCCTTCGTCCAGCGGCCCATTGAGACGGATTTCGCTGAACTCTGGCACCGGCAGCAGCGAGGCCAGCTCAATAGATTGCGGCTGCCCAAGATGCTGAGCAAAGGCTTCAAACACCTGTGTGGTGCCGCGTGCTTTACCTTCCAGCGTGTAACCGGCGATATGGGCGGTGCCGATATCCACGAGATCCAACAACGGCACGCTGAGATCCGGCTCCGGCTCCCACACGTCCAGTACCGTACTCAATCGCTTACCCCGCTCCAACACGTTAAGCAACGCGGCGTTATGTACCACGGCACCCCGGCAGGCGTTGATCAGAATGCGATCGTCGGGCAAGGCATCCAGCAGATCCGCGTTGGCCAGATGCAACGATTTATACGGGCCAGTCTTGTTCAACGGAGTATGGAACGTCAGCACGTCGGCCTCTGCCACCAGCTTTTCCAACGGCCAGAATTCGCCGCTGTCTCCACGATCGGCGCGCGGTGGATCGCACAGCAGCGTACGCACGCCCAAGGCTTTCAGACGAGCGTCCAGCCGAGAGCCAACGTTACCCACCCCCACGATCCCAACGGTTTTATCACGCAAAGAGAAACCATCGCGCTCCGCCAACAGCATTAATGACGAAAGCACATACTCCACCACCGCAATGGCATTACAACCAGGCGCGGCCGAGAAACCAATTCCTGCCTGCTGCAACCACGCCTCATCCACATGGTCGGTCCCCGCCGTCGCGGTGCCAACAAAACCGATCTTGGTGCCAGCCAACAGCTCCTGATTCACTTTGGTCACCGAGCGCACCATCAAGGCGTCGGCTCCGGCCAGCGCATCGGTTGGGATCGGGCGGCCAGGCACGGCCTGCACTTCCCCCAAGCGGCTAAACAAATCCACCGCGTAGGGCATATTTTCATCAACCAGTATCTTCACGTCACTCTCCAAAGATCTACCCGTGCCTTTCAAGCTACAGCTTGAAATTCATAGGGCATAGGTAAGCAGTAGCTACAAAATAGTGTGCCACCGAATGGCTTGGAAACCCAAGCTTGTTATGCCCGGTGAAATAACGATGATTTTCTTCTAAGCTTTATTGAGTTTTTTCCGATAATTATCACGCAAGGAGGCGAACCTTCGCGTTAGCGACCGGCTAACGGGCAGAAACAAATCGAAAATCAAGGGCGTTAACCATGAAAAAAGCGACACTTGTTCTGGCGATCGTGGCAACACTCACAGCCGTTGGTACCGCTCAGGCTGAAAACGTGACTTCACAAGCATTGGCCACCTGGCCTGCGATAGCGGTGAAAGACTCCGCCAGCCAATTGGTCGTTACGCCCATTGGCAGCCTGTATTTCCAATATGCTGAAGGCGTCAAGCGCTTCAACAGCCAGCAAGGCGTGTTCGACGTGGCTCTCGAAGGCGAAGGCACCGCGATTAAACTGACCGCCAAACTGGTTTCCAATACCCTGACTCAGTTGGGCACCTCCGGCTCTACCCTGGAAGTGGGGGTTAAACACCACGGCGCTGCGATAACAAAAACCGCTCAAACCACCCTGATTGATACTTCTGCCGGTATGTCAGGCGGTAACCTGAGTAAACTTGCCAACGCCGACAAGCAGCTTGGCCGCCAGGGTGCGCAAGACCACTTCGATTTCACTATCATCGGTGCGACGGCTGATGGCACGACCCCAGTGACCGACTTCAGCACCTTGCCGGCAGGGACCTGGAGTGGTGATGTAAACGTTCGGTTCGACGTAACCTGGGCCAGTTGATGTCGTGTTGGGATTGTCATGCCCGGCGGAAACGTTCTGGCGTGGTGCCGGCGATCTGCTGGAACATCACAATAAACGCGGAAGCCGAGCTGTAGCCCACATCGAGCGCCACATCCTGCACGGTTTTCCCCTGTTCGAGCAGTGAAAGCGCATGTAAAAAACGCAGGCGCTGCCGCCACTCGCTAAACGACATGCCCAGCTCCTGCTGGCAACGGCGCGAAAGCGTCCGTTCAGTGGTATACACCTTGCTGGCCCAGACTGCTAATGAGGTGTTGTCCGCAGGGCAACGCTCCAGAGCCTGTAACACTGGCCCCAAAAACTTGTCTTGTGAGGTCGGCAGATAGGTCTGTTGAACCGGTGAAATCCGCAGTTGGTCGATCAGCACCCGACAAAGACGCAGATCCTCTTCGCTAGTGGGCTCCAGCATTTTGCGCCCCAGGCAATCTTCAACAATAGCGCTGAACACCGGCGAGACGTTGATCAAACAGGCCTCTTCTGGCAACCCGACGCATAAGGATTTGGCGATATTGATGGTGCGGAACAGCACCGGTTTGCGGTTATGGCTGGAATGCTCCATTCCCGGCGGTAACCAGACGGCAAACTCCGGCGGGGCCAAAAAACGCTGCCCGGCAATATTCAGCGCGATCACCCCGGTTTTGACGCAAATCAGCTGCCCCCAGTCGTGGCTGTGCGGCAGATATTCAGTATCTGCATTGGTTTCTTCGCAGCGGAAAAACAGCGTGCGCGGAGCAGCGACGTCTGCGGTGGGATAATTACGGGTTTCGGCCATGGTGAAGTTGTCTTGATTTCGCGAAATGCTGTCTGATTTTGACTATATATAATAAACCGGACACGGGTAGACTAGCCAGCATGTTATTCGTTGTTGAGAATTATTATCATGAACGTGTTCTTTCCCCTGTTGGCAGTGCTGATCTGGTCGATTAACGCCGTAGTCAGTAAAGTATCGGCAACCGCCATCGATCCGGCAGCCATCTCCTTCTATCGCTGGGCATTGGCGCTGATCGTGCTCACCCCTTTCGTACTACCAGGAGCGATCCGCAATTGGCCAGCCATTCGCGCCAACTGGTGGAAACTAATGATCCTAGGCCTGCTGGGGATGGTGCTCTATCAAAGCCTGGCCTATTACGCCGCACATAGCGTCAGCGCGCTGTTTATGGGCATCCTCAACTCCCTGATCCCGCTGTTGACGGTGTTAATTGGCATCTTTGTCCTGCGCGTTGCCCCCACCGTGGGTATCGCACTGGGCAGCATCCTGTCGCTGGGCGGGCTGGTGTGGCTGGTTAGCGCGGGGCAACCGGGGCTGCTGCTGCAACATGGCATCGGCAAAGGCGAGCTGATGATGTTCGCCGCTTCGGCCTCCTACGCCCTGTACGGCGTGTTGACCAAACGTTGGGCGATCCCGTTGCCCAACTGGCAGTCGTTGTATGCGCAGATCGTGTTTGGCGTGGTACTGCTGTTGCCGAACTTCCTGATGGCACAGGATGTACAGCTTACCAGCCAGAACATCCCACTGGTGCTGTTTGCCGGTATCCCTGCTTCGATTGCCGCGCCGTTCCTGTGGATCCAAGGGGTGATGCGCCTGGGAGCTAACAAGGCGTCGATCTTTATGAACCTGGCACCGGTGTTCACCGCGATAATTGCGGTTCTGTTCCTGCATGAACAGTTGCATAGCTACCATCTGATTGGTGGCGGTGTCGCTCTGCTGGGGGTGATCTTGTCACAGCGCCTGCGCACGCCATTAGGGCGCAGAAAAAGCACCGTAACACCGTAATCACTGGCCCCTCACCCTAACCCACTGGGGGACCGATCGAGTTCGCTTGAAAGTGCTGTGATCAATCATGAGTACTAGTTGACTCATCTGGGATGGAGAGGCGCTCAAATTTTGCTGAGATGATCTTCTTTCTCCCAACAGAGTATGGGCTAACAGCTCCCTCTCCCACAGGAGGACCGATCGAGTTCGCTTGAAAGTGCTGTGATCAATCATGAGTATTAGTTGACTCATCTGGGATGGAGAGGCGCTCAAATTTTGCTGAGATGATCTTCTTTCTCCCAACAGAGTATGGGCTAACAGCTCCCTCTCCCACAGGAGGACCGATCGAGTTCGCTTGAAAAGTGCAGTGATCAATCATGAGCATTAGTTGACTCATCTGGGATGGAGAGGCGCTCAAATTTTGCTGAGATGATCTTCTTTCTCCCAACAGAGTAAGGGCAAACAGCTCCCTCTCCCACAGGAGGACCGATCGAGTTCGCTTGAAAGTGCTGTGATCAATCATGAGCATTGGTTGACTCATCTGGGATGGAGAGGCGCTCAAATTTTGCTGAGATGATCTTCTTTCTCCCAACAGAGTAAGGGCTAACAGCTCCCTCTCCCACAGGAGGACCGATCGAGTTCGCTTGAAAGTGCTGTGATCAATCATGAGCATTAGTTGACTCATCTGGGATGGAGAGGCGCTCAAATTTTACTGAGATGATCTTCTTTCTCTCAACAGAGTAAGGGCTAACAGCTCCCTCTCCCTGTGGGAGAGGGTTGGGGTGAGGGGGAAATACGCCCCCTTTCACCCCAACAGCTTAAAGCGTATCCGTACCAACAGACCGCCTAGCGCGTCAGAACTCAGCAGTTCCGGGCGGGTGCCGTGATAAGCGGTAATATCTTTAACCAATGCCAGTCCCAACCCAGCCCCAGGCTGATCGCCTACGTTATCCAAACGACGAAACGGTTGCAGCGCAGCGACCGTCTGATCCTGAGCAATGCCTGGCCCGCTGTCTTCTATCTCTAACAGTCCCTGCCCATCCACCATCAATAAACGGGCGGTCACAATCCCCTTGGCTGGCGTGTATTTCAGTGCGTTATCCAACAGGTTGGCGCAAAGCTCCGCCAACAGCAACGCCTCACCGCCCACCCAACACACTCCCGCTCCTTCGTAGCCAAGATCGATCTGCTTGCTGCGGGCCTGCGGCAGCCGCGAAAAACAGGCGTCACGTAACACCTGCGCTAGATTAACCGGCAGCAACTTACGCTCGGCCTGATGCTCGTGCGCCTTCAGCCGCGAGAGGTATAGCAGGCGATCGGTCAACGCGACGGTACTGTCCAGAGTGGCGCTCATCCCTTCCAGACTCTCACGCCATTGCTCGGGCCGTTCGCTGGCCAATGCCACTCCTACCTGGGTTTTCAAAACCGTGAGCGGCGTACGTAGCTGGTGGGAGGCATCGGCACTAAAACGTTCCTGACGCGCCACCATCAATCGCAACCGCTCAATATAACGGTTGAATGCCAACAGCAGCGGCTGCATTTCCGACCAGGGCAACACCATTGGCAAAGGCGTCAGTTCCCCCGGTTCGCGCCGCAGCATCATGCTGGACAGCTTGCGCAACGGTTGCAGCAGCTTTTTCAACAGGATGTAAGCCAGAATGAGCGTCAATACCACCACTGTCCCCTGGCTGAGCAGCGCCGCCAGCAACATCTGCCGTGCCAGATAGCGCCGCGACTCCAGCGTTTCCGCCACCAGAATGGTCGCCATCCCCATAACCCCGCCCTCATTCACCGGCTGGAACAGCGCCGCCACGCGGATTGGCTGTCCGCGATAGTGCGCATCGTAAAAATGTACCAGGGCCGGATAGAGGTTGGAACGAGGAATATAGGGCGGCATCTTGGGCAAATCGTTATAGCCCGAAATATTCCGCCCCTCGGGGGATATCACCTGATAGTACAGCCGGTCGTTCATATTGCGCTCGAAGCTGTCCAGCACCACATAGGGCACATCCACCTCCAGGCGCTGATTGCGCACCACCAGCCTCTCCGCCACCGTGCGGGCCGACGCCAATAAGGTACGATCGTAGGCCAGCGTCGCCGCACTCATCGCGCTGAAATAGTGGGTGTAAATTGAGATCCCACCCAATGCCAGCAACGGCAAACCAAAGAACAGCAGCAACTGATAGAACAACGAACGCGGTGCTTTAAACCACCTCATCGCACAGCTCCAGGCTGTAGCCCAGACCCCGCAACGTCACGATCGCCACGTTGCTCCCCTGGAGTTTTTTACGTACGCGATGAACGTAAAGTTCGATGCTTTCGGGATTAGCCTCGTCAGAGAGCGTAAACACCTGCTCAAACAGTTGCTGCTTGGCGACCGGACGGCCACGGCGAAGCATCAAGGTGGTCAGCACCGCCAGCTCACGGGGAGTTAACGACAGGGGTTTTTCTGCCAGCAAGAAATAGCCCTCGTCGTGATAGGTCAGCAAACCGTATTGCAACGCCTGTTGCGTCACACCAACGCTGCGGCGCAGCAACGCCCGAATGCGAGCCTCTAATTCATCCAGTTCAAAGGGCTTGGTGAGGTAGTCGTCAGCCCCAAGATTCAGCCCTTTAACCCGATCGGCCACCTCGGTACGGGCCGTCAATAGCAATACTGGCAGAGTCTGCCCACGCTTACGCAGCCGCGCCAACAGATCCAGGCCATTGAGCCGGGGCAGTGCGACATCCAGTACCACCAGCGCATAGCTCTCGTGCAATAACAGATGGTCTGCCGCCACGCCGTCTATCGCCACATCCACCGCAAACCCAAGGCCGGTAAGTGCTTTCTGCAACCAATGAGCCAGCTCGGGGTGATCTTCCACTAACAAGAGACGCATATCACATCCTGTAAACTTTCCCGGTCGCTGAAAGGTAAATGAAAGGTTTATGTTTTAACAATTTGGCAACCCCGTGTCAGCGGGGATTCTCACAAACTGAAACAAAACCGATAGGGAAACGTCATGAAAACAATAATTACCCGTACGCTTACCGCCACTGTTCTGCTGTTCGCCGCCAACCAGGCGTTCGCCGTGGAAGCGCCAAAACGCACCGAATGTATCGCCCCGGCCAAACCCGGCGGAGGCTTCGATCTCACCTGCAAACTGATTCAGGTCTCCTTGCAAGAAACCAAGGCTATCGATAAGCCGATGCGCGTCACCTATATGCCCGGCGGCGTGGGAGCCGTTGCCTATAACGCCATCGTTGCCCAGCGGCCAGCCGAATTTGGCACCGTGGTAGCGTTCTCTGGCGGTTCCCTGCTGAACCTGTCGCAAGGCAAGTTTGGCCGCTACAACGTGGATGATGTTAAGTGGCTGGCAGCAGTGGGCACCGATTACGGCATGATCGCCGTACGTGCCGATTCGCCTTACAAGACGCTGAAAGACCTGATGACAGCCTTCCAAAAAGACCCGAACAGCGTGGTATTTGGTGCTGGAGCCTCCATTGGCAGCCAGGACTGGATGAAAACCGCCCTGCTGGCCCGTGAAGTTGGCGTAGATCCCCACAAGATGCGCTATGTGGCGTTTGAAGGGGGCGGCGAGCCGGTGACCGCGCTGCTGGGTAATCACATTCAGGCGGTGTCCGGAGATCTGAGTGAGATGGTGCCTTACCTGAAAGGAGACAAACTGCGTGTGCTGGCGGTGTATGCCGAAGAGCGCCTGCCGGGAGAGTTGGCAAGCGTCCCTACTGCCAAGGAGCAGGGGTTCAATCTGGTGTGGCCGATCATCCGTGGTTTCTATCTTGGCCCAAAGGTCAGCGAGGCCGAGTATCAGTGGTGGATCGACACCTTCAAAACCATGACGGCAACCGAGGAGTTCAAACAGCAGCGCGATCTACGCGGCCTGTTTGAATTCAACCTGACCGGCAAAGAATTGGATACCTACGTGAAAAATCAGGTTACCCAGTATCGTGAACAGGCTAAAGCGTTCGGGCTGGCCAAATAACCGGGGGGATTGGCATGAGCGATCGTATTTTTGCTGCTCTGTGGCTACTGCTGTGCGGCGGCGGCCTGTTTCTCGGTTGGGGCATCCAGAGCGAATACAGCTACGAACCTTTGGGGCCACGCCCCTTCCCTTTGGCCATCCTGAGCCTGATGGCCCTGTGTGCCGCCTTGCTGCTGTTGCGTCGGCCACAGTTAGTCGAGTGGCCACATAAAAACGTGCTGCAACGCCTGCTGGTGCTGGTGATCACGCTGGTGCTGTACGCCTGGGGATTCGAGTGGCTCGGTTTCCCACTGGCAACGGCTCTGCTGACTTTCAGCATTGGCCTGCTGTTCCAGGCCAGCATCAAAGCCGCGTTGATTTCAGGTACCGTAATGGGCGTTTCTCTGTTCTACGCCTTTGACTATTTACTGGATGTCACACTGCCACTCGGCGTTTGGCTGAGCTAACGGGAGCGATAATGGAAACCTGGATGTATTTATCACAAGGGTTCGAAGTGGCGCTACTGCCTCAGAACCTGATGATTGCCCTGATCGGCTGCTTCGTGGGTACCATCGTCGGGCTGCTGCCGGGCCTTGGCCCGATCAACGGCGTGGCGATCCTCTTACCACTGGCTTTCGCCTTGAAGCTGCCCGCCGAGTCGGCCTTGATCCTGCTGGCCACCGTGTATATCGGCTGTGAATACGGGGGGAGGATCTCTTCGATCCTGCTCAACGTCCCGGGGGATGCTGCCGCAATCATGACCGCGCTGGATGGCTACCCTATGGCCCAACAGGGCCGTGCAGGAGTTGCCCTGTCGATCTCCGCTGTCAGCTCTTTTACCGGCTCGCTGGTCGCCATTATCGGCATTATTCTGTTCGCCCCGATGCTGGCCCGCTGGTCGCTGGCGTTTGGCCCAGCGGAATACTTTGCCCTGATGGTCTTTGCTATTGCCTGCCTTGGCAGCATGATGAGCCAGAACCCGTTGAAATCCCTGTTGGCGGCCCTGATTGGTCTGGGGCTGGCCACCGTGGGGGTGGACGCCAATACTGGCGTATATCGTTTCACCTTCGACAGCGTGCACCTCTCCGACGGCATTCAGTTTATTGTGGTGGTGATCGGGCTGTTCTCGGTCAGCGAGATCTTGCTGATGCTGGAAAGCACCAGCACGGGCCAGAAGCTGATCCGCAAAACCGGCCGTATGCTGTTTAACCGTAAAGAGGCTGCCGAGTGCGTTGGCCCAACTCTGCGATCCTCCTTTGTCGGTTTCTTCGTCGGTATTCTGCCCGGTGCCGGAGCGACCATTGCCAGTGCGCTTACTTATATGACGGAGAAGCGCATCAGCGGTAACAGTGAGTCATTCGGTAAAGGGGATATTCGTGGCGTCGCCGCGCCGGAGGCTGCCAATAACGCTTCCGCCTGCGGTTCGTTTATCCCGATGCTGACCCTGGGCGTACCGGGTTCAGGCACTACGGCGGTCATGATGGGAGCACTGACGCTGTATAACATCACCCCTGGCCCGGCAATGTTCACCGAACAGCCGGATATCGTTTGGGGGCTGATCGCCGCGCTGCTGATCGCCAACGTCATGCTGTTGATCATGAACATCCCGTTGATTGGCCTGTTCACCCGCATGCTGACCGTGCCGCTGTGGTTCCTGGTACCGGCGATCGCCGCCGTTTCCGCCGTTGGGGTCTATGCGGTGCACAGCACGACCTTCGATTTGCTGTTAATGGTGGGGCTCGGCGTGTTTGGCTATATCCTGCGCAAAATGCACTTCCCGATGTCGCCGCTGATCCTGGGATTTGTGCTGGGGGAAATGCTGGAGCAAAACCTGCGCCGAGCGTTGTCCATCAGCAACGGGAACTTTGACATTCTGTGGAGCAGTGCCATTGCCCAATGCCTGTTGGTGCTGGCCGTCGCGGTGTTGGTGTTACCACCGCTGCTGCGCAAACTCCGCAAGCACCGCCGTATTACTGGGAAAGCGACGGAAGTCGAGTAATGCAAAAAGGGCGCTGCACATGCAGCGCCCCGATGTTGTGAGCCGGTTGAAAATCGGGCGGGTTAACCCGCCCGACTTATTATTGGCGTATAATCTCAACAGCCTGTTCCAACGCCGTAATATCATCGCTGGCCAACAAAGGCTGGATGCTGGCGAACGCTTCGGCGGGCAAATCGTAAATCTGCAACGCGAGTAAACGCTCGATTGTCTCCGCAGAGAACCGCCGTTTAATCATCCGGGCCGGATTGCCGCCAACGATAGCGTAGGGCTCGACATCCGCAGTCACCACGCTACCGGCGGCAACTATAGCCCCTTCGCCAATCGTCACGCCAGGCATCAACATGGCCCGCATCCCGATCCAGCAGCCGTCGCCAAGGCTGGTATCACCTTTAGGCAAATAAGACGCCTGGATGGTTTCCATAAAGGGATACAGACTCAGCCAATCAATACGATGGGTATGATTCCCGCCCATCAGGATCACCGCTTCGGCACCGATACAGACATAATCGCCAATGTGCAACCTGTCTAGCTTCCCCAGAGGCTCCCACTGTTGGCTGACCGCATCGCCGTGCAAATAGCGCACCACGGAACGTTCAAAGCTGTCATCCCAGCAATGGCTGTAATAACTGTGGGTTCCCTTGATCAGGATATTGGGGTTGGTTACCGTCTGGTGGAGTAATTCTACTTGTGACCAGTGTTTCTCAGTCATGGCTTCTTCTCTTAATTTATTGCAAGAGCCACGGAACGTAATGTCAGTGGCAGCGTTTTCCGTTCATCAAACACTGCCCCATCAAGCGATAAGCGCTCGTTTTAACCTTGGATTAATGATCATTTTCTGTTTGCACCCTGTTGTTTCGCGGCCAATGGTAACAAACTGGCGCAGAAAACCAAGCCTACTTGGCTTTTCTGAGCATCAACACTCCGCCCATCACCAACGCGCTACCCAGTAGCTGTAACTGGTTCATGTTTTCCCCCAACAGGAAATAGGCAATGACCGCGGTAAATACCAGCTCCAGCGACAGGATCAGGTTGGCCACCGCCAGCGGCAGGGTTTTCAGGCTGATATTATACAGGCCAAACCCCAGCAGCGTTGGCCCGGCGGCCAGCGTGAACAGCAACAGCCAGCCGCTCCACTGAATGCCTTGAACGCCCTGGGACAGAAACCACAGGTCCCCCGCCATACCGTGAAATGCCGCCAAGGGGAAAAACGTCAGCAAGGTGTTGAACAACCATTGGTACACGGCGGAAAAACCAAATACGTACAGGATGGTATTCCACACCGGGTAACGCCGCTCGCTGGCGATACGCCCGCCGAGGGTATACAGGGTGTAACCAATGCCGGACAGCATGCCGACCATCAGCCCCAACAGATCAAAACGGCTGTTGCCCATGCTGTCGCCGTTGCTGACCAGGAAGCAGCCGCCCAGGCTGACCACAATCACCAACAACTCGCGCAGGTTGAGGCGTTCGTTGTACATCATCCAGCCCAGGAACACGGTAAAACCGACCGAACAATAGGTCAAAATAGTCGCCACCGAGGCGCCATTGAGCGCCACCGACAGCGTCCATAAGCTGTTAAACAGCGCCAACAACAAACCGTAGCCAGCGTAGAACGGTACCTGTTCACGACGCAGATAGGCCCATTGCGGTTTGAACAGCAGCAATAACGGTAGCAATACCAGGGCCACCAGGGCCGCACGCCAGAAGGCCAGCACAAACGTCGGTAGATGGTAATACTCGGTCAGCGCGCGGATGATGATGGCGGTGAAGGCCAGCAGCATGGCACTGATTATGGCGATCACGTAACCCTGGTTGGTTCCCCGCAGGAGCCCACCACTAACCACAACTGGTTCTGCTACAACACCCGACGGTAACGACATAACACCCTCAAAATTCCACCGCATAATCATCTGGTGGAGATTTTAACGCGGCCAGATTTTGCCACCATAGCCACTTTGCTACGATGTTATGCAGGCCACTTTAATCGGTGCCAAGCCTTGTTACTCTGGGATATAGTGAAATCAGACTTATGTGACCGGGCCAATTTCATGCATATTCCACTGGATCGTCAGCAGGACATTCCGCTGTATCTACAGATCGAAGAAGCGCTGCGCCGCGCCATTCTTGGCGGCACCTTTGCCGATGGCGATAAATTGCCGTCAACGCGCAGCCTGGCCGCCGAGCTTTCGGTCAGCCGCCTGACGGTGGAAAGTGCCTACGCCGAACTGACGGCCAAAGGATTGTTACAACAGCGGCGTGGCAGCGGCGCCTATGTCCGCCACCTGCAACCGGCCCCCATGCAGCAGCGGCCAGCATCCAGCGAGCTATTCCCTGCGGATCGTTTCACCACCACGACATCGCGTCTGGACGGTTATCCAGATATTCCGTTGCCGGAGCACATCATCAACTTTGCCGCTGGCGTCGGCAGCCCCAAGGTGTTCCCAATGGAGGCGTTCCGCAAGATCCTGCTGTCGATCCTCAGTCGTCATGCGGAAGAGGCCTTCAGCTACGGTGATTATTGTGGTTACTACCCGCTGCGCGACACGCTGGGCCGGATCTTGACGGCGCAAGGTATCCCTACCCGTGCCGAACAGGTGTTAATCACCAACGGCTCGCAACATGCCATCAGCCTGATTTTCCAAACTCTATTACGCCCAGGGGATACGGTGATTGTCGAAGAGCCCACCTATGCCGAAGCTTTGGGGTTGCTGCACCTGCACCAGATCAACATTGTTCCAGTGCCCAGCGATCGTTACGGCATGTGCGTTGAACAACTACCGGAGCTGATCGCACGACATCAGCCAAAAATGATCTACACCATCCCCAATTTCAATAACCCCACCGGGCGCTGTATGAGCGAAGCCCGACGCAGCCGCTTGCTGGCGTTGGCGCAGCAGGCCGGGATAGTGATCCTGGAGGACGACTTTGTTGGCGATCTACGTTACAACGGTAAAAGCCTGCCGTCACTGCGCGCCATGGCTCCCGCAGGCACGGTGATCTATGTCAGTACCTTCTCCAAAATGCTGCTGCCCAGTATGCGCATCGGTTATCTGGTAGCGGACAGCGAACAGTATCTGCAATTCTCACGGCTCAAGCATGTCGACAGCTTTACCAGTTCCAACCTGATCCAGCGCGCACTGGACGCCTTTGTCACCGTTGGCAGCTACGACAAGCAACTGCGTCGGGCGGGAAGGATATACCGCCAGCACCGTGATGCTATGGTGGCTGCATTAAGCGAGCACCTGCCACCGGGCTGTCGGTTTGAAATCCCAGCGGGAGGGCTGTTTATCTGGCTGGAATTGCCACCTGCCGTAAGCACCACAACGTTGATGCCAATAGCCTGGCAACAGGGTGTCACCTTTGCCCGTGGCGAATGCTTTTATGTTGAGGAGCAGCACGGTGCACATGGTTTGCGGTTGAATTTTGCCGCCAATACGCCGGAGTTGATTACCGAAGGGATCGCCCGGCTTTGCCGGGCGATTGTTAAGGTTATGGGGAATTAAACGCTGGCCCACCAGAGCCGCAGTTTCATGCCCCAATAGCTGGTCCAGCCGGTGGTGCTCTGCACCACCTTGCCTTGAGAGATCACCACAAGGGTCGGCGTCACGCCAATCTGCCACTGCGCCGACAGCTTGCCCTGCTCATCGTTAACCACCGGCATTTGCAGCTTCTTAGCCGCCAACCACTGTTCAACCTGCTGGTCATTGCCCGAACGCAGCGCCACGGTCATCACATTAGCGCCGTTTGCTACCAGCTTGGCCACGTAAGGCGTGGTAAAGCGACAAACCCCGCACCAACTGGCCCAGAAATAGACCAACAAAGGCTTATCCTGGCTGAGCTGCGCCAACGACACCGGCTCTCCGTCCAGGGTTTCCAGCATCTGTTGGTCAAAGGTCAAGGGAGCCTGCGGGGCCCGCCACCAATCCATGGCGAACATCGCCCCCAGCACGAGCAACAGCAAAATCAGCAGTTCGCGCGCCCAGCGCCGCAACCTAGCCATTTTTTACCTTCGCCAATTGCTGCTTCACTAGCGCTTCCAGATCCTCATAAGACACCGCGCCCGGCAGCATCTGATCGCCAACCAAGGTGGCCGGCGTTCCCTGCACGCCAAACTGTTCCGCCAACTGCATATTGGTGCGCAGCGAGGTCATACTCTGCTCGCTGGGAGCAACCGGCTTAACGCCAGTTTTCTCTTGCGCTGCGGCGATGCTGGCATTGTCATGAAAGCCTTTTTTTGCCATCAGGCGCTGATGCAACGACCAGAACTGTTCAGGATGCTGTTCCCAAGCCGTCAACGCCACCCGTGATGAGGCGATCGAGCTTTCCCCTTTGAACGGCAGCAGTTTCACCACCAGCGCCACATCGGGATATTTGCTGACGATCTTCTCCAACATCGGATCAAACTGCTTACAGTACGGGCAGTTGTAATCGGTGAAAGCCACCAGAGTCAGCTTGGCATTCTTGGGCCCCAATCTTGGGCTGGCAGGATCGTCAAACAGGATTTTGCTATTTTGCTCAATCGCCTGGCCGAGTTGTTGGCCGTTGGTTTGCTGCTGCCAGGCGTTCACCGCTTCCGCCAGAATATCCGGGTTAGAGACCAGCGTTTCGCGGATCAGCTCTTTGATCCGCACTTCCTGCTCGGCGGTGAAAGGAGCCGCAGCCCAGACCGGGGTGACAATCAGCAGCAGTAACATCAGTAACTTGTTCATTATTGGTTTCCTTTGGCAGTAGACAGGGCTTGCAGAACGGCTTCGCGGGTGAGCAGCGGTGACAGCACTTCGCCGTCTGGCGAGCCGGGGCCATAGATTTGGTTAAAGGGAACGGCAACGCTGCCGCGCTGTTGCAGGAAGGCCGAGATGGTTTCCGACGGGCGGCTCCAATCACCGCGCAACGCCACCACATCCCCGGCGGTCAGTGCTTTTTGCACCTCGTCGCGCAGCAATACGTTGTATTTATTAGCCTTGCAGGTTACGCACCAGTCGGCGGTCACGTCGACAAACACCCGCTTGTTGTCGGCCAACGCCTGCACAATCGCCTGCTCAGAAAGCGGTTGCCAGGCGATGTTGTCGTGTAACGGCTGTCGCCACTGGTTGGCCGTCAACGATCCCACCAGCAATGCCAAACCGCCTACCACCAGCACGCTTGCCGCCGCGATCCCCGCTGACCGGGCACCTAACCGTTGCCACACCGCCAGCAATAAGCCAAGCAGCAAGATGGCACCGACAATCAGAGTCGGCCTCACGCCGATATGGTTGGTCATCAGGCTAAGCAGCCAGAGCGAAGACACCAGCATCAGTAGACCTAGTACCAGCCTCATCCCGTTCATCCAGCGGCCAGGGCGCGGCAGGCGTAACGCCAACGTTGGCCATGCGGCAATCAGCAACCAGGGCAGGCTCATACCAATTCCCAGAGCCACAAACATACCCCAAAGCACCGGCAACGGGGCCGCCAATGCAAAGGCGACTGCCGTTCCCAGGAAAGGTGCCGAGCAAGGCGTTGCCAGCAGCGTGGCAAACGCTCCTTGCCAGAAATGACCGCTCAAGCCACGCCCGTTATGAGTGGCCAGCTTGGTATTCAACGAGGAAGAGAGTTGCAGGTGGAACAGGCCGAACAGATTGGCGCTGAACAGCAGCGTCACCAGCACCATAAAACCGATAAACCACGGGTTTTGGAATTGGATCCCCCAGCCCAGTGCGTGATTACTCAGGCGCAACAGCGTCATCAACAAGGCCAGCGCCATGAATGACACTACGATCCCCAAGGAAGAGGCCAGAAATTGCCAACGCACGCTACGCCGATCGCGCTGTTCAACCTGCAATATGGAGCCTAGCTTCATCCCCAGCACCGGCAGCACACAAGGCATCAGGTTAAGAATGAAACCGCCCGCTAACGCCATCAATACGGCTTGCCACAAGGGGAAAGCTGCGCTGGAGGGTAAAACAAGCGGCCCGCCAATGGTCAGCGTAGCCTCCTGAGCGATCCCAGCATCGCTGATAACCAGCCGCAGCTGTTTACCGCGCAAATCCGGTGCTGCGTCTCCCCAGCCATCACTCACGGGAACTCGCGCTTGCAGTTTCTCGCCATCACTGCTGACCGTTGGCTTGCCTAAATCGGCCCCCGCCACCGTATCAAAGAACAGCTCAGGCTGCTGCCAACCCGCACTACGTTCCGCGCTAATCTGCAACTCGCCGTTGTGATAACCGGCGCGCAGGCTGTCCACCAGCCCGTTGGCAATCGGCACCTGCCCCATCGCCTGAGCAAAGTCGTGATTGAACTGCGGACCAGCCGGGGTGGTGAGATCCAGTTTGAACGGATAGTCAGTGAGGATACAGACATTGCTACAGGTGGATAAGGTAAGCGTTCCCGCCAGTTGCTGCGGCGCAGCCCCCTTTAACACGATGGGCAGCGTAACCCGCTGCTGATAGCCCTGCGTCGAGATCCCTGCCACGTCAAAGCGCTGCGGCGTTGGCCAGAACCAGGTTGCCGGTGGTGGGTTGCCCTGCCAGGTGATAGCCGGCGCAATGCCCCCTTCCCCTGGTGAGCGCCAGTAGGTTTTCCATCCTTTTTCCAGCTCAACAGCGAGCAGCACACGGGTTTCGTCCCCGTTGCTGGCGTCGGCACGCAGCCTGACTTGCGCATGATCGTTCTGCGGGCTTTGCAGCCAGCCGCTATCCGCTGCCTGTGTCGCAGGTAGCCAAAGCACTAACAGGCAAGCCAACGCCAGCCTGATGATATTCCACATAGTTGTTCTCCATAAATAAATTAGTCACTCGGTTTGACGAGGGATTAACTCATTCACGGAACACGCATAATCGCAGATGCACCCTGAGGGTGGTGGGGGAAATAACTCGTATAGGAGGGTACGGCAGGCGTGGAGCAATGATCGGAGCCAGCAGGACCAGCAACATCCCCAGGCCAAACAGCACGTTTTCAAACATCACCGGTGGAGAAGCCAACAGCGATTTGGCACTCAGCTCACAAGGGGTCGTGGTGGTGGCCTCTTCATCACCGCTGGCCGAGGATTGGCTAACGCTGACAGTGGGCAGGCCAAGGGCCAGCTGCAAGGTATGCAAGCCCGCCATGCGCTGGGTGAGGCACGTCAGTACCACCAGGCAAGCCAGGGTTAAAAACCATTTTGCAATCCGCTGCCGATTTATCATCACGCCCTCAATGCCGTATCTGCGCCTATCTTAGCGGCGCAAATAGGATAAGCAACGATTGGCCTGTAAAGAAATGTCTGGCGGCGGTATTGATGGCACGAAATTACAGGTATCATAAGCGATTAAGCCTGTGCTTTTCGCCGGGTATGTCGACTCTATACACTGCGAAGGACTGGTGATATGCAACCATTAAGTGGACCTGGCGCTCCTGGCGCAGCCGATCACCCTCCTACCGCTGGCATTGCGCCCCCTGCCGACGATCAACCGCTCTCCCCGGCCCAACGCACCCAGTTGGAAAAACTGATCGTCAAAATCATGGCCCTCAGCCCAGCCAAATCCGCCGAGATCTGGGTCACGCTGCGTCATGAATTAGGGGCGGATAACCACAGCGAACTGTTGGCACGCCATTTCCAACCGGCGGAACAGCTACTGCAAAACCGCCTTACCGTGGCACAACAGAGCCATGCCAGCCGCCAACTGCTGCAACAGCTCACCGAACTGCTGCCACAAGGCAATAACCGCCAGGCGGTCAGCGACTTTATCCGCCAGCAATTTGGCCATACGGTGTTAAGCCAGCTGAGCCACCCGCAGCTCCAGCAAGTGTTGAACCTGCTGCGGACCGGCGAACTGACAATCCCTCACCCGCAACAAACGGCCACCAGCGATCGTTCGCTGCTGCCTGCGGAACATCAGCACTTGCAGCAGCAGGTCACCAAGCTCAGCGCGGCTACCGGTGAGACAACGGCCAAACTCTGGCAGGCACTGTTCGATCTGGTCGGGGTAAAAATCAACGATCCGTTGCCCGCACGCCACTTTCAACTGCTCAGTCAGTTTATGCAGGTGAAATTGGCGCTCAGCCCGCAAACGGCGCCGACGCTGCAAAACCTGCTGGCGGTATTGAAACAGCCAGCAGACCAGCAGGAGCAGCAACAGCTCAATGACTATTGCCAGAACCGCTTTAACGGCAACCTCAATACGCCGTTGACCCACGCGCAGCTAAACGACGTGATCCAGCAACTGTTTACCCGCCGTCTTGACAAGGCTGGCCACGCTCCGTCATTACACAGTGACGTCCAACAGCCACAACCATTGCTTAACCCGCTAATCGCCGCCCTGCCGCAGCCTTTACAGTCGGTGTTCAGTAAGCCTTTGGCGCTGGTTGTCGGCGTTATCGTATTGGCATTGGTACTTTGGGCGCTGTTTTAACAGCCGCACTCCGGTGCTTTATCCCGCCCCTGCATCGTCCCCTGCTCAACACCGATGGCCACCGGATGGCCATCGCGTAGCCAGAAATCCAGCCCGCCAATCAGCTCTTTGACCCGAAAACCGAGCTTGGCCAACTTGTATGCCCCCTGGGTGGAACCGTTACAGCCGATACCGTCGCAGTAGGTGACATAGACCTTGTCACGATCGAGAGATGAGGTGCTGCTTTCATCCATTAAGCGGTGGGGAAAGCTCAGCGCTCCAGGAATATGCCCGGCGGAGTAAAGCGCGCTGGCACGGGTATCGATCACCACAATCTCGCTGACGCCATTGCGCAAATCTTCCGCCACATCCGCCGAGTCGGCGTAAAAGCTGAGCTTAGCCGCCAGATAATCCAGGCTTTGTGCTACCGCTGCCGGGGGAAAAGCCAATACCAGTGAAGAGACGTTCATAGTGCAACTCCAGTGCCTTAAGGTTGATGACAATAGTGCCTGATTTTGGTCTTATGGTTGAGACCCATTTTGCCAAGGTAATAAGACCGATTATGTCTCAGGTATTGCTGACGCTATTTCAACAGGCGGATAACGCGAAGGGCACGCTACGTGAGCGAGTGTGTAATACGCTACGCACGGCGATCCATAGCGGCACGTTAAGCGCGGGCCAGCGGCTGCCCTCCTCGCGGGTTCTGGCGGCCGATCTGGGCGTCTCACGGGTTACCGCCGAAGCCGCCTATGCGCAGCTTGAAGCCGAGGGATATCTACATCGCCGGGTGGGTCAAGGCACCTCTGTCGCTATCCAGATCGCCAAGCCTGCGCCAATACGCAAATCCAGCGGCCAACTGCGGCTCTCACAGCGCGGTTTGGCGATTGTGCAAACCGGGGGCTGCCGTGATCCACAGCAGCCACTGCCGTTTGCTGCCGGTTCACCGGATCTGCGCGCCTTCCCGCTGAAGCTGTGGCAACAGCTCACTGCCCAACGGTTGCGGCTACAGGGGGAAAAACTGCTGCGTTATGGCGATCCCCAAGGCTACTTGCCGCTGCGTGAAGCCATTGCCGGTTACGTCTGCCAAACCCGAGGCGTGAACTGCGACGCGGAACAGGTGATCGTACTGACCAGCTCCCAACAGGCATTGCAGTTGATTGCCACCTTGCTGATCGATAGCGGAGATGTGGTGTGGGTCGAGGAGCCTGGTTACAACGGAGCCAAGAATGCATTTACCAGCGCGGGAGCTAATCTGGTACCGGTTGCGGTGGATGAGGCCGGGCTACAGCCAGACGGCTCGTTACCTGCCCCTCGCCTGATCTATCTGACGCCTTCGCATCAGTATCCCACCGGCGTGGCACTCAGCCTGGAGCGGCGATTGGCCCTGTTGGAACAGGCGCGGCAATCGCAAAGTTGGATTATTGAGGATGACTACGACAGCGAGTTTCACTATGACGGCCAACCGATGCCCGCCATGCAGGGTCTGGATCGCCACGGCACGGTGCTGTACGTCGGCACCTTCTCCAAAGCGCTGTTCCCTTCGTTACGTCTGGCCTATCTGATTGTGCCCCCCGCGCTGGTCACGTCGTTTACCACCGCACGTTCGGTCTATGACGGCCATTGCGCCCAGTTGGCACAGGCCGTCACGGCAGAGTTTATTCTGCAAGGGCATTTTGCTGCCCACATTCGCTACATGCGCCAACTCTATCGCAGCCGCCGCGATTGGCTACTGACGCAGCTAGCACAGTATCTGGGGCATTTTGCCACACCACAGCACGCGTACGGCGGGCTACAGCTCGGCGTTTGGCTACCGGAGGGCCAAGAGGCAGAACTGACCCGACAGGCGCAACAGCTAGGCGTCATTACCCCCGGTCTGTCCACACAATATCAGAACACCCGCGCCAGACGCGACGGGTGGTTATTGGGGTTCTCCGCCCTTACGCCAGGGGAGATAACGCTGGCCGTCGAGCGGCTGAGTCGAATTAACGCAGTAACAACCACCCCACCAACGTAGCCCAGGCCAGGAACGGTATCGAATAGTAATGGAACCGCAGCCAGATTTGGCGTTCTCCCGCCATCCGCAGGGCGATCAGGTTCGCCAGTGAACCGATCGCCAGACCAAATCCCCCGGCGTTTACCGCATAGGCCACCAAGGCGCTGGAAGGTACATAGTTCAACAACAAAATGGTCGCCGGAACGTTGCTGATCACTTGGGATAACGCGATCCCCAACACATACACGCTGCCGTCCGCCAGCGAGGCAATCTGGTCAAACAACGGCTGCAGCGCTGGCAGTTGGGTCAGCAAGCCAATATTGATAAACATGGCGAGAAATACAAAGATCAGGCTCCAGTCAATCTGCAGCAGCACCTGCCGAGCCAACAGCAGAAAACCGGCAAACACCAGTAACACGCCATACAACGGCACGTCCAAATCCAGACAGATCAGAAAGGCCACATACAGCGCGACACTGGCCAGCAACAGACGCAATTGATAAGGATAAGGTTGGGTGTTTGGGGCTTTAATAATTTTCCGCGCCGGGAAGCTGAACCAGGTGACCACCAGCAGGCTCAGCATCATAAGAATGCCAAACGGTGCCATGCGCCCGATAAACTCCATAAAGGTCAGCGAAGACTTGCTCCACAGCAAAATATTCTGCGGATTGCCAATCGGCGTCAGCAACGACCCGGCGTTAACCGCCAGTGCCTGGAAGATGATCAGGCGGCTGATCGGTAGTGAAGAGAGCTTTTTCAGCGTAATGGTCAACGGAATAACGATAAACAGTGCCACATCGTTGGTGAGAAACGACGACAGCACCGCAGCGGCACACACCAGAAACAGTGCCAGTGAGCGTTCACTTTGCAGGGTGTTCACGATCTGGCGGCCGATAAAATCGAAATAGCCGCTAACCTCAACGCCTTTGGTCAGCAGCATCAACCCCAGCAGGGTCATGATGGTGCGCCAATCGATAAAGCCAGAGAGTGCCCTCAGCGGCTGTGGTCCAATGGCGTACAGCAGCATCCCCATCAGCAGCAACGCATGCAGGAAGCGGTCATGCAAAAATGGCCTCAACAAACTGGTCACCGCATTTGAACTCATGGATTTACTCTTATTTTTCAAGCGAAGACTGGAAAACGACGTTAGCCGAAGCTCTTGAATTACGCCAGTAAAAAAGCACGTTGCCCTTTCCATTTATCGTATTTTGTTTTATACCCGTCGTCTTTCCCTGCTTTTAGGATTTTCTATGGCCAATTCCATTGCCAAAAGGCTGCTGCTCAGCTCGGCGCTGATGCTGCTAGCCGCCTGTAACGATGCCAACACCCGCCCCCAGATCGACATCGAAGGCAAAACCATGGGGACGTTCTATAGCGTGAAGGTCAGCGGCACTGTCACCGAGAGCAAACAACAATTGCAGCAGGAGATCGATGCACTGCTGGAGCAGGCCAAGGACGATATTTCCACCTACCGCCCCGATTCGGTGTTATCCCGCTTCAACCAGAACACCACGGCCGAGCCGCAGCCCATCCCCCGTGGAATGGCCGATATCATCCTCACCGCTCAGCGCATTGGCCGTGATACCGGGGGCGCGATGGATATCACCGTCGGTCCATTGGTTAACCTGTGGGGATTCGGCCCGGACAAGCGGGCCGTCAAAGTCCCCAGCCAGCAGCAAATCGATGCAGCCCGCCAGCATATTGGCCTACAGCATCTGAAATTACTCAGCGACAATCGGGGTGAATGGCTGCAAAAAGATCTGCCGGAAATGTATGTCGATCTCTCTACGCTGGGCGAAGGTTACGGGGTGGATCAGTTGGTCCAGTTAATGGCGCGCAAAGGCATCACCAACTATCTGGTCTCGGTGGGCGGAGCCGTTTCATCACGCGGCGTGAATGGCCAGAACAAGCCTTGGCGGGTGGCGATCCAAAAGCCCACCGACCGGGAAAATGCGGTGCAGGCGCTGGTTGATCTGCAAGGCTATGGCATCAGCACCTCGGGGAGCTACCGTAACTACTTTGAGCAGGACGGTCAGCGCTATTCCCACGTGATCGATCCCGTCACCGGGCGGCCAATCACCCATAAGCTGGTTTCCGCCACGGTCATTGCCCCTACGGCGTTGGAAGCCGATGGTTGGGACACCGGGTTGATGGTGCTGGGCACGGAAAAAGCGCTGAAACTGGCCGAAGAGAAAGGGTTGGCGGTGTATTTGATCAGCAAAACCGATGACGGCTTCAGCGCGGTGATGACGCCGCAGTTTAAGGCGTTTTTGGTGCAGTAAAGAGTTTTGGCTCACGTGTTGTCCCCTCACCCTAACCCTCTCCCACAGGGAGAGGGGACCGTTCGAGTTCGCTATTCGTTACAGCAACTTACCTGACCATGGCACTAATCAACTACCTTTTACCCAGCTAACAGATTGATCACAGCACCTTGCCAGCTCCCTCTCATAAGGAAAGTGGACCGTTCGAGTTCGCTTTTCGTTACAGAAACTTACCTGACCATGGCACTAAATCAACTGCCTTTTACCCTGCTAGCAGATTGATCACGGCACCTTGCCACAACACCGTGCCAGCCGCCTATCCCTGTGGGAGGGGACCGTTCGAGTTCGATATTCGTTACAGAGACTTACCTGACCATGGCACTAATCAACTGCCTTTTACCCTGCTAACAGATTGATCACGGCACCATGCCACAACACCGTGCCAGCGCCCTCTCCCTGTGGGAGGGAACCGTTCGAGTTCGCTATTCATTACAGAAACTTACCTGACCATGGCACTGAACAACGGCCTTTTACCCTGCTAGCAGATTGATCACGGCACCTTGCCACAACACCGTGCCAGCTCCCTCTCCCTGTGGGAGGGGACCGTTCGAGTTCGCTATTCATTACAGAAACTTACCTGACCATGGCACTGAACAACGGCCTTTTACCCAGCTAACAGATTGATCACGGCACCTTGCCACAACACCGTGTCAGCTCCCTCTCCCTGTGGGAGAGGGTTGGGGTGAGGGGTCGATTACTCCACTTTCTCACCAGGTTTTTCATCCTTACGGTGCAGCAGCGAATACACCGCCGGGATCACCAGCATCGATAGCAATGGTGCACTCACCATACCGCCAATCATCGGTGCGGCAATCCGCTGCATCACCTCTGAGCCAGCACCACCGCCCCACATAATCGGCAGTAAACCGGCCATAATGGTCGCCACCGTCATTACCTTCGGCCTGACGCGCAACACCGCCCCTTCGCTAATCGCCGCCATTAGTTGCTGATGACTCAACGGCTGGCCCGGTTGACGATGTTTCGCCAGCGCCTGATTAAGGTACAGCACCATAATTACGCCAAACTCCGCCGCCACCCCGGCAAGGGCAATAAAGCCCACCGCCCCCGCCACCGACAGGTTGTAATCGAGCAGATACAGCAGCCAGACCCCACCTATCAGCGCAAACGGCAGCGTCGCCATGATCAGCAGCGCATCGCTCACGCTGTTGAAGGTGACAAACAGCAGCACAAAGATGATCGCCAGCGTTACCGGCAGCACAATCTTCAACTGGGCGCTGGCGCGTTCCAGATACTCAAACTGCCCGGACCAACTGAGGGAAACCCCGGCTGGCAACTTCACCTGCTGTGCCACCACCTGCTGCATCTCTTCCACCGCCGATTTCAAATCGCGCCCGCGCAGATCGACATAGATCCAATCGGAAAGCCGGGCATTCTCGCTTTTCAGCATTGGTGGCCCCTCGGTGATGCGAATATCCGCCAGTTCTGCCAAAGGTACTTGCCCACCGGTCGCCGTCACCACCGGCAATTCACGCAGCTTTTGCAGCGAATCACGGATCTCCCTTGGGTAACGGACGTTGATCGGATAACGTGCGCGCCCTTCAATGGTTTCAGCGATGTTTTCCCCCCCACCAGCGTAGCAACCACCGATTGCAGCTCTTTCACCGAAACGCCGTAACGCGCCGCACGCTGGCGATCGATATCGATATCCACATAGCGCCCTCCAGCCAGGCGTTCCGCCAGCGCGGAAGTCACACCTAGAACCTGCTTCACCACCTGCTCAATCTGGCTGGCCGCCTGCTCAATATCGGCAATATTGCTGCCGTTGACCTTGATGCCTACCGGGCTTTTGATGCCGGTCGCCAGCATATCCAGACGGTTACGGATCGGCGGCACCCAGACGTTGGCAATGCCGGGCACCTTGACCACGCTGTCCAGTTCGGACACCAGCTTGTCCATCGTCATGCCGGGCCGCCACTGGTCGCGGGGCTTAAAGCGAATGGTGGTTTCCAACATGGTTAGTGGAGCCGGATCGGTTGCCGTCTCCGCCCGCCCGGCCTTGCCAAAGACCGTGTCCACTTCCGGCACGGTTTTGATCAACCTGTCGGTCAATTGCAGCAGCCGTGCCGCCTCACGGGCCGATATCCCCGGCAGGGTCGAAGGCATATACAGCAGATCTCCTTCGTCCAACGGTGGCATAAACTCGCTGCCCAGACGGCTGAGTGGGAATAAGGTCAGCACCAACAGCAGTGCGGAAATCCCCAGGGTGGTTTTAGGCCGTGCCAGCACCGCCGCCAGCAACGGCTGATACATGCGGATCAAGGCGCGATTGATCGGATTGGCATGTTCGTCCGGAATGCGGCCCCGGATAAAATAGCCCATCAGCACCGGCACCAGCGTGATGCCCAACCCCGCCGATACCGCCATCGCATAGGTCTTGGTGAATGCCAGCGGCGCAAACATCCGCCCTTCCTGCGCCTGTAACGAAAACACCGGAATAAACGACAGGGTGATGATCAACAGACTACAGAACAGCGCCGGGCCAACCTCCACCGCCGCCTGCTCTGAGATGTGCCAGTAATCTTTTGAGGTGGGCTGCTGGCCGGGATGGCGTTGCCGCCACTGCTCCAGCACTTTGTGCATGTTTTCGATCATCACAATCGCCGCATCCACCATCGCGCCGATGGCAATGGCGATCCCCCCCAGCGACATGATGTTGGCATTAACGCCCTGGTAATGCATCACCACAAAAGCACCCAGGATCCCCAGCGGCAGAGTCACCATCGCCACCAGTGCCGAACGGAAGTGGGACAGGAATAAAGCGCACACCACCGCGACCACCAGGAACTCTTCCAACAGCTTGAATGACAGCGTATCGATCGCGTTTTCGATCAGTTGCGATCGATCATAAACCGGCACGATCTCCACGCCCGGCGGCAGGGTGTGCTGAAGCTGTTGCAGTTTGGCCTTCAGCGCATTAATGGTTTCCAGCGCATTCTTACCGTAGCGCATGACCACAATACCGCCCGCCACTTCACCTTCACCGTTGAGTTCTGCCACACCACGGCGGATTTCCGGCCCCTCACGTAATTCTGCCACTTGTGACAACAGGATCGGCACACCGTCGCGGGCGGTGATCACCACGTTATTAAAGTCGGCGAGTTTTTTCAGGTAGCCGGAGGTGCGCACCATATACTCAGCCTCCCCCATCTCCAGCAGCGCACCACCGCCTTCCTGGTTGGCATCCTGAATGGCGCTCACCACCTGCTGATGGGTAATATTCAGCGCCCGCATACTTTGCGGATTTAATATCACCTGATATTGCCGCACCATACCGCCAACGCTGGCCACTTCCGCCACGTTAGGCACGGTTTTCAGTTCGAATTTGAGCGTCCAGTCCTGCAAGGCACGCAGATCTGCCAGGCTGTGTTTACCGGTACGATCGACCAGCGCATACTCATAAACCCAGCCAACGCCGGTAGCATCCGGCCCCAGCGCCACTTTGACCTGCGGCGGCAGCGAGGACTGCACCTGGCTGAGTGACTCCAACACCCGCGAACGCGCCCAGTAAGGATCGGTACCATCTTCAAACAGAATGTAGACATAGGCGTCGCCGAACATCGAGAAGCCCCGCACCGTGCTGGCTCCAGGCACCGTCAGCATGGTAGTGGTCAGCGGGTAGGTCACCTGATCTTCGATCACCTGCGGCGCTTTGCCCGGATAGGTCGCCCGGACGATCACCTGCACGTCAGACAGATCGGGCAGCGCATCCAGCGGTGCCTTCTGCAACGCCCATACGCCCCACCCGGCCAGCAGTATCGAAGCCAGTAATACCAACAGGCGATTGCGTATCGACCAGCGGATCACGGAGGCGATCATTGATGGCCTCCTTGCTGCATGATCTGGCTAATGTGCGAGCCATTTTCATCCACGCTAAAGTGGAACATCACCTTGCTGCCGATGCCAATCCCGGCGGGTAAGCCACCCGCAGGCAGGGTGAAATCCATGGTCATCGCGGGCCATTGCAACTCTGCGACCGGATCGTGCGACAGCGTGACGGTATCATTATCCACCGCCTCTACCACGCCCAGCGTCTGATACTGTTTTTCCCCCTCCTGCGCGGCCATCTGTGGCAAGGCGCTGCGCATGCTGGCTTCGGAATCAATCAGGAACTGGCCCGAGGTGACCACCTGTTGCCCAGCTTGCAGACCCTGTTTAATTTCTACCCAACCGTCCTGTGCCAGGCCGGCGACCACGTCAACCGGAGCAAAGTGGCCGTTCCCTTCCGCCACCAGCACCCGGTTACGATCGCCACTGCCGATCAGGGCCTCCTGCGGGATTGCCAGCACTGGCTTGGCCCCGGCGTTTTGCGCCAGTTGCACCTGCAAATACATGCCCGGTTTCAGGCGCTGTTGGGGATTTTTCAGCACGATACGCGCTTTAAAGGTACGGGTAAGCGGATCGACGTTAGGCAGCAGCTCGCTAACCTCCCCGGTAAAGCGTTCACCCGGCCAACTGGCGGAGCTGGCTGCCACTGCATCGCCAACCTGTAACAGCCCGGCCTGCGCCTGCGGGTAATCAATCACCATCCACACCGGATCGAGACTGGCCAGCTCAAACAGGCCCTGCGTCGCGGTGACCTGCATCCCTTCCCGTGCGTCCAGCTTGTTGATAAACCCACTCTCCGGGGCGGTAATGGTAATGCGGGTCTGGGGTTGGCCACTGCGTTCAACCTGGCGAATGATGGCTTCAGGCATAAACTGCAATGCCAGACGCTGGCGGGCGGCAGAGGTCAGTGCGCTATCGCCCAGTTTGCGGATCGCCAGGTATTCCTGCTGTGCAGCACTCCAATCCGGGATCCATAGCTGTGCTAACGCTTGCCCTTTCTTTACCTGCTGCTGGCTGGCACGTACATAGAGTTTATCTATCAGCCCATTGGCCCGGGCGGCAATGACCTGCACGCCGCGTTCATCGGTGGCAACGCTGCCATAGGCATCAAGCTGCAAATTCAATTCACGCAGTTGTGCTGCCGTTGTACGGACGCCCAGATTCTGCTGCTGCCGGGCGCTGATAGTGACACCCCCATCATCCTGCTGCTCATCGGCATAGCGTGGCACCAGTTCCATATCCATAAACGGCGATTTGCCCGGCTTATCAAAACGCTGGCCTGGCACCATCGGATCGTACCAGTACAGCACCTGCCGTTCGGCACCGTCGCTAGCGGGTTGCGCCGCGGTTTTTTCCCCGGCAAACCAGTAACCGCCCATAGCACCGCCCAATAGGGCGGCTAACAGCGTCAGGCTAAAACGCATTTTCATGACTTTGCCTCCTGCACGGTGAGATAACGGATGGCGGCCCACAGCTGAGCCAATTCACGCGCGGCCTTACCGGCGCTAAGGCGGCTGTCGAGCAAGGCTCGGCGCGCCTCCAACACCGAGGAGAGATCGCTTTTGCCACTGCGGTATTGCGCCAGTTGCAGTGCCACACGCTGTTGCTGCAGCGGGATCGCCTGCTGTTGCTGACGCTGCCATTGCGCCTGCGCGGCCTGATACTGCGCCAGCAGGGTATCTAGCTGGGCCTGATGATCGCGGATCAATAACGTCAGTTGGTCGTTGGCCTCCATCGAACGGGAAACGTCAGCGGCATAGTCCTTATCCTGACGTTGGGAGCGGAACAGGGGCAGATCGACGGTAAACATCACACCTGCCATATCCTCATAGCCATCGGCCCGTTTGCCATACGACACCTCTATGCCCACATCCGGAATGGCGGCCACCTCAGACTGCGCCGATCGCGCCTTGGCCACATCGGCCTCACGGCTGGCCTGCACCACCTCTGGATGCTGTTTAATCGCCTGCCGTAACAGGTTGCTCTCGGCGGGCAGGCGCTCGAAGCGTGGCAACGGGCCACCGATCCCCTCCACCTGCTGCCCGGTCAACTGGGTCAATCGCGCCTGGGCGATGGTGACATCACGCTGCGCCTCACTAAGCCGATCCTGCATCGCCAACAGCGTCAAACGAGCATCGATAACGTTAGCGGCGGGCGAACTGCCACTGGCTACTCCGGCATGTTGCGCGGCGATCTGACGCTCACTCTCCTTGAGCAAGGCCGTAGCATCCTTCAGCGTCTGCTGGCTCAACGCCAACTCCAACCAGGCTTGTGCCGTCTGCTGCTGCAAGCGGGCGCGGATCGTCGCACTGCTGGCTTCGGTTTTATTGGCCTCGGCCCGTAGGGTATCCGCCTTACGTTGGCGTTTGGTGCTGCTGACATAATCCTGCATGATGCCAACCCGCTCCATGGTCATCCCCTCACGAGTCAAACGCCGGGCGTTACCGCCTTGTACCGGCACGTTTTCAATGCCGAATTTCAGCTTGGGATCGGGCAATTCCATCGCCGAATCCGCCATGTTTTGCAGCGCGTTCACCTGATGTTGATTGGCCGAAAGCTCGGCGGAATAGCGCTCAGCCGCCGCCAACGATTGCTCCAACGTCAGGCCGGTTGCCTGTGCACTCGCCGTCCAACAGGCGAGCAGCAGCCAGCCCACCCGTAATGGGTGAGAAAGTAGTCTGGACATGGTGCCCCCGTTAGTCTTGGCTGGCGCTGATGGCGGTCAGCTGATAGCCGCCGCCAACCTGACGGAAGCTGAACTCCACCGCAGTCCCGGCAGCCAAGGCAGGCAACGGCGGCTGAGGCTGAAGGAAATTCATGGTCATCGGCGGCCAATTCAAGGCAGGGATGGCAGGATGGGCGAGCGACACTTTCTGCTCACCCCAGGCCTTAACGGTCCCTTTAGAGTGATAGACGGCGGCGTCTTGGCTGGCATGTTGGTGATGTTGCATCTCCGCGGCGGAGACAAATGAAGAGAACATCAGAGAGATGAAAACGGCAGTGATCAGATTACGCATAACGATAGCTCCATAAAATAGACAAAAACAACTCAGGTCGCCGTGCTGGACGGCAAAGCGGTTGGTTTGGCTATTCACGGAAGCGGCAGAAGACGATCTCTGCCGGTGGGCCTGCTATCGGAGGGGTTTGCCAATCGAGGCGTAAGAACTGTGCCTGGGGCTGAGGAGCGGCAACCAACAGCTCGCTGCTGGCAGGTATTACTGCCGCCAGGGCAAGATTACCGTGGTCTTGCTGTGCCGAATCTGGAACGCAGTGCTTTTCACACAGCGGCCCTTCGGCCTGCATCATCTCATTTGCTAGCGGATCGGCGGCCTGCATATGCATCGTATGCTGCGCGGCTGGCGCAACGGTGGTGAGTTGCAGGTCACAGTGATGGCTGGCAATCGCCAGTTGGCTGTTGAGCAGTAGCCAGCAGACGGCCAATAGCCATGCTGCGGCCCGCTTCTTGGCGAAGCGCAACCGATGCATAGATATTGAGATGGACGCCAAAGCCGACATGCAAAAATTCCAGATGAAGAAACTGCGCTGAGTATATCGGCAGAAAACCGCCGCAGGAACGGAATTTACACCCGCTGACAAAGCCACCTCGGAACGATCCTGTAAACTGGAAATGCTTTGATTTCAGTCAACTACACATCTTAAAAATCCCGCTAATCATAGCAAAAAACCGGCTTTCGCCGGTTTACGTATTAATTTAGCCCCAAGGTCCACTGGGCTATTTTGAAGTAGATGATCAAGCCGGTGCCGTCTATCAGCGTGGTGATAAACGGGGCGGAGACTACGGCAGGATCCACACCGAAGCGTTTCAGTGCCATTGGGATCACGGAAGAGACAATCGCGGCCCACAGCGTAATACAAACCAGGGTCAAGCTCACGATGAGCGTAATCTCATAGCCGATCCCCATCATCCAACCACGGAACGCGCCAGCACAGGCCAACGTTAATGCGATCATGACCGAGGTCGTCATTTCCTTGCGTAGCACGCGCCCCACATCGCGCATGCGGACCTCTCCCAAGGCCATGGCCCGCACAATGGTGGAGGTGATTTGCGTACCGCTGTTACCACCTGTCCCCACCAATAGTGGGATAAAGAAGGCCAGGGCAATCGCCGCTTCCAATGACTCTTCAAAATGCTGAATAACCGTACTGGTATAAGCTTCAGCGACGAACAGCAACAGCAGCCACACGCTACGTTTTTTCCACAGCTCGAAGGAGGTCATTTCAAGGTAAGGCTTATCCAACGGCAGGCTTGCCCCTTGCATATGGGCATCCTCGGTGTTTTCATCCTCAATAATCTGCGCTATTTCGCGCTCCGTTAAGCAGCCAACCAAGCGGCCATTATCGACCACCGCCACAATATCTAAATTATTATTGTCCACCAGTTTAGCGATATGTTCACGTTCGTCCGTGGGTTTTACATGGAAGAAGGTGGTTTCCATCATATCCTTGATACGCTCGCCATTATGTTCTTCCTGCAATAAGCGTTTAACAGAAAGTACACCCACCAGTTTAGTGCCATCTTCAATAAAGATTTGTGCGGGAATATCGTCGTTGGAAAGTTGATTAACGAATATTTTCCTGGCTTCGCCAACGTAAAGATCTTGATGCAGAACAAAGACTTTTTTGTTCATATAACGCGCGATGGCGTCGTCTTCAAAGTTGGCATTTTGGTAAAGGTCTTGCAATACAACATGTGACATTCTAGATACTCCCGATTGAAAGATGGAGTCTCATAGAGGCGACAAGACAGGACAGCGAAAGCCGATCCCCACGTCTTGGGTTTAGCACTATACAACGTATCCCCAGAGGGAAGTTACCTTAGCAATGCCTTGATTCGGCTAATGCTTGTTTTACCCTTGGTGGCCTCTCTCGATGCCATTAGAGCGGTAACTTGTGTTCGTATAGGAGCCTCGCCATAACGAGATCGTAAAGCTAGATAAAGCGTGGGCATTATGACTGGTTTGGTTATTCGTATCGGGAAAAGGGGTATTTTGTTGAGGTGTTATTTATTATTCGGGCCAAAAAATAACCGGATTAATTTATTATCCTTTCAGGCCACGGCTAAATTAAACGAAAAACCACCCGCTGTTTAAGTTATCTGCTGTCATTTTTTTGATCTGCGAAACCTTAATTCGTACTGATGTAGGGTATAGCTTTTAAAACGCAAAAAAAATCGGGCACCTATTACGGTGCCCGATTGATAATATGATGCTCTGCGCTTACTTCTGCAGTTTACGCATTACCAGCGTGGCGTTGGTGCCGCCGAAACCGAAGCTGTTGGACATGACCGTGGTCAGCTCACGCTTGGTTGGCTCGGTCACGATGTTCATGCCAGCCGCCTTCTCATCGAGGTTATCGATGTTAATGCTTGGCGCAATGAAGCCGTGCTCGACCATCAGCAGGCTATAAATCGCTTCCTGCACGCCCGCCGCACCCAGTGAGTGGCCGGTCATGGCTTTGGTTGAAGAGATAGCCGGGGTGTTATCGCCAAAGACTTCACGGATCGCGCCCAGTTCTTTCACGTCGCCGACCGGCGTAGAGGTGCCGTGTACGTTCATGTAGTCGATTGGGGTGTCTACGCCCTGCATTGCCATCTTCATGCAACGCACTGCGCCTTCACCCGATGGAGCCACCATGTCGGCACCGTCTGAAGTGGCACCGTAACCGATGATTTCCGCATAGATATGTGCGCCGCGAGCCAGAGCATGCTCCAACTCCTCAACCACGACCATGCCGCCGCCGCCTGCGATAACGAAACCGTCACGCGCTGCATCATAGGTACGGGAAGCTTTTTCTGGCGTGTCGTTATAGCTGGTAGACAGCGCGCCCATGGCGTCGAATTCGCAGGCCATTTCCCAGCACAGCTCTTCACCACCGCCAGCAAAGACGACGTCTTGTTTACCCAGTTGGATCAGCTCAACGGCGTGGCCGATACAGTGTGCTGAAGTTGCGCAGGCAGAGCTGATGGAGTAGTTCACGCCGCGAATTTTGAATGGGGTAGCCAGGCAGGCAGAAACGCCTGATGCCATCGCCTTGGTCACCATGTATGGGCCAACGCCACGCAGGCCTTTGGCGCGCATACCGTCAGAACCCGCCACCTGGTTACGTGGAGAACCACCACCGGAACCGACCACCAGACCGGTGCGATCGTTGGAAACCTGATCGGCTGCCAGGCCGGAATCTTGAATCGCTTGTTCCATGGAGAGATAGGCGTAAACCGACGCGTCGCTCATAAAGCGCATCACTTTACGGTCAATCAGACCGGTAGTGTCGAGTTTAACATCACCCCATACGTGACTACGCATGCCGGAATCTTTCAGCTCCTGAGAGAAGGTGATCCCAGAGCGGCCTTCCTGCAGACTTGCCAGGACCTCCTGCTGGTTGTTACCAATGCTGGAGACGATTCCCAGGCCAGTAATCACTGCACGTTTCATTCAAGTACCTCTTCCACAATTTACATTCGGGATTTTGCATCGCACTTTAGCGTACAGATGTACGCCGAACAAGTCCGATCAGAATAATTTTGCATTATCTTTACCCAGTTTGCACCTCGGGGCTACCCCCGTTAAAATCGCTTTATCCCTTGAATTACGAGCAACCTACCGTGAGCAATGCCCCCATCCAAACCGCAGCGTTAAGCTGGAATGAACAAGGTACACCTGTTTCGAAACAGTTTGATGACGTCTATTTTTCCAACCAGGATGGGCTAGAGGAAACCCGCTACGTCTTTCTGGGGGGCAACCGGTTGCCACAACGCTTCAGCGATCACCCACGCTCACTGTTTTTTGTGGCAGAAACCGGCTTCGGTACCGGCCTGAATTTTCTCACCCTGTGGCAGGCCTTTGCCTATTTTCGGCAGGAGACACCCGCAGCAAGTTTGCGGCGCCTGCATTTTATCAGCTTTGAGAAATACCCGTTGCAGTTGGACGATCTGGCGGCAGCCCATGCCCAATGGCCAGAACTGGCCCCCTTTGCCGATGAACTTCGCGCCCAGTGGCCTTTGCCGCTGCCAGGGTGCCACCGCCTGCTGCTTGCCGAAGGGCAGATCACGCTCGATTTATGGTTCGGTGACGTCAATACCCTGTTGCCACACTTTGACGCCAGCATGAACGATCAAATTGACGCCTGGTTCCTGGATGGTTTTGCGCCGTCCAAAAACCCCGATATGTGGAGCGAACCGCTGTTTGCCACCATGGCGCGTTTTGCCCGCCCAGGCGGCAGCTTTGCCACCTTCACTGCCGCAGGGTTTGTCCGCCGTGGATTGCAGCAGGCCGGGTTTGAGGTCAGCAAATGCAAAGGCTTTGGCCAGAAACGCGAGATGCTCACCGGCCAGCTCCCTGCTGACACCCCGGCAAGCGTCAATCCAAGCCCGTGGTTCCTGCGCCCGGCAGCGGAGAATACCGACGATGTCGCCATTATTGGCGGCGGCGTAGCCAGTGCGCTCACCGCATTGGCCTTATTGCGCCGTGGGGCCAGGGTTACCTTGTATTGCGCCGATGCACAGCCCGCAGAGGGAGCATCCGGCAATCGCCAGGGGGCGCTGTACCCATTGCTGAATGGCCGGGGCGATGCGTTGGAAAACTTCTTCTCCGCCGCCTTCCCCTTTGCCCGCCGCCAGTATGACGCCCTGCTGCAACAGCAGGTTGAGTTCGATCACCAGTGGTGTGGCGTCAGCCAATTGGCCTATGACGAGAAAAGCGCGGGGAAGATCGCCAAGATCCTGGCCGTTGCCTGGCCGCATACTCTGGCACAACAGGCCGATCGCGCTACGCTTAGCGCCCTGTGTGGGATCGATACGGGGTTTGGTGGCATTCACTATTCGCTCGGGGGATGGCTGTGCCCTGCTGACCTGACGCGTGCCGCGATTGCCCTGGCCGAACGGCAGGGATTGGTTTGCCACTATCTGCATACGCTTTCCGATCTGAACCGCAATGATGAGGGTTGGCAGTTGCATTTTGCTGAGGGTGAAACTCACCAACATGCGACGGTGATCCTGGCTAACGGGCACCAACTCACCACTCTGTCACCTAGCGCCGCACTACCTGCATATGCGGTGCGCGGCCAGGTTTCACATATTCCCACTACGCCAATCTTAAGTGAGTTAAAGCAGGTACTGTGTTACGACGGTTATCTGACGCCGGTGAATCCTGGCAATCAGCAGCACTGCATTGGTGCCAGCTACCAGCGCGGTGAATCAAACACTGAATATAGCCAGGCAGAGCAAGAAGAGAACCGCGAACGCCTGCTGCGCTGTCTGCCAGCACAGAACTGGACGCAAGAGGTGGATATCAGTGGTCAGCAGGCACGCTGTGGCGTACGCAGCGCTACGCGAGACCATATGCCGATGGTCGGTGCCGTGCCGGACTATCAAGCCACTCTGGCGCTGTATGGCGATTTACAGCAGCAGCGCCAGCGCGGTGAAGCAATTGCCGATGCGCCAATGTATCCGGGGTTGTTTATGATCGGAGCCTTGGGCTCACGCGGCCTGTGCTCGGCGCCGTTGGCCGCGGAGATTTTAGCGGCTCAGCTGTTTGGCGAACCCTTACCGGGGGATAGCGAGATGTTGGCAGCGTTAAACCCAAACCGCATGTGGGTCAGGAAGCTACTGAAGGGACGCGAGGTATAATGGCTCCCCTCACCCCAACCCTCTCCCACAGGGAGAGGGAGCAGTACAGAGTGGCAATTAGGTACAGAGTTTAACCTGTAGCTCGTTAAATTCTCTTGCTAATTGATGTGACGCTGCGGGCAGATTACTGGAGTAAAACGGTGGCTCGTTCGGTCTCCTATCCCACAGGGAGAGGGGGCTGTACAGAGTGGCAATTAGGTACAGAGTTTAACCTGTAGTTCGTTAAATTCTCTTGCTCATTGATGTGACGTTGCGGGCAGATTACTGGAGTAAAACTGGGGCACAATCGGTCCCCTCTCCCTGTGGGAGAGGGTTAGGGTGAGGGGGCGTTTTACTCAGTCGGCAACGCTGTCTGATACAGGTTTTCCCACATGCCCAGCACCAGTATCTGATCCGGCGGGGAAAGCTCCCCGGCCTTGATGGCCTTGTCCAGGCTGCTCTGCACCCGCACCTTGAGCTGCTCGGCGCTGTGTTCGGCATGTTCTTCCGATTCCGCCACCGCCAAAGTCAGATGACCGCGCAGGTAGCCACCGGCAAACAGTTCATCATCGCTGGCGTGCTCTACCATGTCATCAATCAGCGCCAGAATGCGCGCTTCAAATTCTGCGATCATCAAATTTCCTCGTTAACAAACAGACTCTGGCCTCAGAGATCTTCCGGGTAGGGAAAATGCTCGGCCGCCAGCGGAGGCGTATTGTAAAACGATTGCAGCGCCTGAATAAAGCGCGCAGGTCGTGTGGGTATTCCCCGTTCCAGCAATTCCAGCACTCGGGTACGGACTTTACGCTGAAAACCGATGCGATCCGGCTCGCAATCTCCACTGAGATTGTCGCAACTGACGTTGAACGGGAAACCGGCCGCCACGCAGAACATCCACTCCAGCGCCTGCGGATTAATCTCAACCGCCTCGAATTCACTCTGCGTCTGGGCATCGCGCCCATCCGGGCAATACCAGTAACCGAAGTCCACCAGCTTGCGGCGTTCTGCTCCGGCGATGCACCAATGGGAGATTTCATGCATGCCGCTGGCATAGTAGCCGTGTGCAAAGACGATGCGATTATAAGGCAGCTCATCATCGGCAGGCAGATAGATAGGCTCATCGTCGCCTTTGACCAGGCGGGTATTGAACTCATCGCTAAAACACTGATTAAAGATTTCAATCAGTTGCGGATACTGGTGTGTGTTTGGCATAAAAAACTCAAATAACCACAAAATTAAGGAGGCCATTATAGCCGATATCTCTCGGCTTGCCGCCCCTTTGAAATGTTAAAAATGCAACGCCAACCACTGCTGGATTTCCGCCCCGTGATTGTCGTACAGCAATTTGCAGCTCATGATCAGAGACACTATCACGATCATCGGCCGGATCAGCTTCTGGCCCTTGGTCAGCACCATGTGCGCCCCAAGACGGGCTCCGAACACCTGCCCTACCAGCATCACCAGACCAATACTCCAGATCACTTGGCCGCCGATAATAAACAGCACCAGGCTGCCCAGATTGGAGGTGAAGTTCAACACCTTGGCATGGGCGGTCGCCTTGGCCAGGTTAAAACCGCACAGCGTCACATAGGCCAAGGCATAGAACGAACCGGCTCCTGGCCCGAAGAAACCGTCGTAGAACCCTACGCAGCCCCCAGCTACCAGGCCAAAGGGTAACGCCCCCAGCCGACGCTGGCGATCGTTTTCCCCCAGCCGTGGCGTCAGCAAGAAATAGACGCCGATACCAATCACCAACAGCGGCAGCATCTGCCGCAATATATCGGCACGCATGTGCTGCACCAGGAGCGCGCCGATCACTGATCCCACCAGCGTCAGGAGGATGGTCAGCTTCTGGGTATTAAGATCGACAGCGCGACGGCGAACAAAGTACAGGCTGGCGGAAAACGATCCCCCAACCGACTGCAATTTATTGGTCGCCAGCGCCTGGGTTGGCGGGACGCCAACGGCCAGCAGAGCCGGTACGGTCAACAGCCCACCACCACCGGCGATCGAATCAATAAACCCGGCGAACATTGCTACCAAAAACAGAATCCCGAGCAATTCGGGACCTAATACCAGCCCATCCATAAGTCGTCTGCCTGCAAAAGTGGAGCCACTTTGTTTGCCGCACACACTACGCCTTAAAACTCAAAAAATAAACGCCCCATTCGAGGCGTTTTCATCAGGCTATCAGCGATTGGCGAAGTGGCTATCCAGCAGCGCCTGACAGGTTGGCGGCAGCGGTGGTGGCTCTTTCTTGACCGGATTGGCATTCGGCTGATGCGGTTTGAACCAGCTGGCCAACTCGGCACCACAGCCATCACCCACCGGCGGCGCATCCTGATCCAGACACTCCAGGCTACCCGCCGGGCAACGCAAGCGTACGTGCATATGCGCACGATGCCCAAACCAAGGCCGGACCTTATGCAACCAACCGCGATCGGCACCGGCATCCTGGCAAAGACGCTGTTTGATCGCCGGGTTAACGAAGATCCGCGTCACTTCGCTGTCCTGCGCCGCCATCTTGATCAAAGATTCGATTTGCGGCTGCCACTGGCGATCCACTACTTGCTTACCGTCGCCAGAGACCAGATCGATCGGCTGCGGTTTCAACAGTTGCTGAGCGCTCCAACGTTGGCGCGGCAACTGCAACCAGATGTCCACGTCCAAACCGGATTGGTGGCTGGCATGGCCGCTGCTGAAGCGCCCACCGGCTGGCATTGCCATATCGCCGATCAATACCGTGCCCAGTGCTTTCTGGTTGGCCTGGCTGCTCAGACGCTGAATAAACGCCAGCAGGTCAGGATGGCCGAAGTAGCGCCGCTGGTCGGTACGCATCACCTGATAATCCGGTGAGTTAAGCGGCAACGGATGCGCCCCGATGATACAACCATTGGCAAAACCGCCAACGGCCTGTGCAGTTCCAGTAACCGGATGGTCAATCTTTTGCCACGGCGTTAGCGCCAAGGCGGAACCAGAAGCGATCAACGCAACCAAGCCCAGCATCCATTTTTTCATCGTAATCCCTTACCAGCGTGGCACGTCAGAAATCACATCACCATTTTGCGCGCGCTGGCGCAGCAGATGATCCATCAGCACGATCGCCATCATCGCTTCGGCGATCGGCACAGCACGGATCCCGACGCACGGATCGTGGCGGCCACGGGTGACCATTTCCACCGCTTCACCCTGACGGTTGATCGTACGGCCCGGCACCATGATGCTGGAGGTCGGCTTCAGCGCCAAATGGGCAATCACCGGCTGGCCGCTGCTGATACCACCAAGAATGCCGCCAGCGTGGTTGCTCTGGAAACCTTCAGGGGTGATTTCATCGCGGTTTTCACTGCCACGCTTGGTGACCACGGCAAAACCGTCGCCAATTTCTACACCTTTGACCGCATTGATGCTCATCAGCGCATGCGCCAAGTCGGCATCCAGACGATCGAATACCGGCTCGCCCAACCCTACCGGGACGTTTTCCGCCACCACGGTCACTTTGGCACCGATGGAGTCGCCCTCTTTTTTCAGCGCGCGCATCAGTTCGTCCAGGGCTTCCAGCTTATCCGGATCCGGGCAGAAGAACGGGTTCTGCTCAACCTGATCCCAATCTTTCAACTCGCAGCTCACGTCGCCGATCTGCGCCAGATAGCCGCGCACCTGTACGCCAAACTTCTGCGCCAGATATTTTTTGGCAATGGCACCGGCGGCAACGCGCATCGCGGTTTCACGCGCCGAAGAACGGCCACCGCCGCGATAATCACGCACGCCGTATTTCTGTTCGTAGGTGTAATCGGCATGGCCAGGGCGGAACACATCTTTGATCGCGCCGTAGTCTTGCGAGCGCTGATCGGTGTTTTCGATCATCAGGCCAATGCTGGTGCCAGTAGTGACGCCTTCAAAAACCCCGGAGAGGATACGCACCTGATCCGGCTCGCGGCGCTGGGTGGTATAGCGCGAAGTGCCGGGGCGGCGACGATCGAGATCGTGCTGCAAATCAGCTTCTGTCAGCGGAATACCTGGCGGCACACCGTCTACGATACATCCCAGCGCCACACCGTGAGATTCACCAAATGTGGTGACGCGGAAAAACTGCCCAATACTGTTCCCTGCCATCACGGCTCCTTACCGTTGGTTGTCATCCCGTTCGCGTGCAAACGGGGCATACAGGCCCACACTATGGCGAGCCAGGTTGTTGGTTAGCTGCGGTAGAGGCTGAAATGATCTTTACAGTCAATCAGCTGCTGTTTCGTCAGCATGAATACACCGTCCCCGCCGTTATCAAACTCCAGCCAGGTGAACGGAATATCCGGATATTGTTCCATCAGATGTACCATGCTGTTGCCCACTTCACAAATCAGCACGCCGTCGTCGCTCAGGAAGTCTGGCGCACAGGCCATAATGCGGCGCACCAGCTTCAGGCCGTCGCTGCCTGCAGCCAGGCCCAGTTCCGGCTCAAAGCGGAACTCTTGCGGCAGATCGGACATATCTTCCGCATCAACATACGGCGGGTTGGTGACGATCAGATCGTATTGGATCGCGGGGACGTCACGGAACAGATCGGAGCGGATCGGGATCACCTGATGTTCCACGCCGTGCGCCTGAATATTACGCTCGGTCACGGCCAGCACGTCGGTGGAGATATCTACCGCGTCCACTTCCGCTTCCGGGAAGGCATAGCCACACGCGATAGCAATACAGCCACTACCGGTACACATATCCAGGATATGGCGTGGCGGATGGGGGATCAGCGCGCTGAAACGATCGTTGATCAGCTCACCAATCGGTGAACGCGGTACCAGCACGCGCTCATCGACATAGAACTCCAGGTCGCAGAACCAGGCTTTATTGGTCAGGTAAGCAACCGGGATGCGCTCGTTGACACGGCGGATCACTCGCTCAACGATGCGGTGACGCTCGCTGGAGGTCAAACGCGCAGTGCGCATATCTTCAGGAATATCCAACGGCAGGAACAGGCTGGGCAAGACCAATTGCACGGCTTCGTCCCACGGGTTATCGGTTCCGTGGCCATAGTAGATATTGGCGGCGTTGAAACGGCTTACGGCCCAGCGCAGCATATCCTGAATGGTGTGCAGCTCATTCACTGCTTCTTCGACGAAAATTTTGTCCAATTTGCCCTCCGGCAGGCGCGATGATTCATGATTTAGCCCCGTAGTTTGCCATGAAGCCTGCGACAAATCAGCAGCAATAGCAGCGTAGCAGCATTCTGGTTGGCATTCAGTGCCAGTTTTGCGTCGACAGAAGCCTTCGAGCAGGTAAACTAGCGCGATAAATGATAGGCGACGAGCGAATAATGAAGAATAAGCCCCCTCTGAGCAAAGATGAATTATTGCTCTTTAGAGAGTCGGTAGCTGGAGCAAAGAAGCTGCCGCAGGACACCATCGTCCACCCAAAACCTAAAATGAAAACCAAGCAGATCGCGCCGCAACGCCTGTTGCAAGAGCAGGTGGATGCCAGCTTTTACTTTTCCGATGAGTTTCAGCCGCAGTTGGAAGATGAAGGCCCAACGCGCTATGTGCGTCCCGGCTACAGCCACTATGAGTTGAAGAAACTGCGTCGTGGGGACTACGTGCCGGATCTGTTCCTGGATTTGCATGGCTTGACACAGATGCAGGCCAAGCAGGAACTCGGGGCGATGATCGCCGCCTGCAAGCGTGAGCACGTGCATTGTGCCTGCGTGATGCACGGCCACGGCAAACACATCCTCAAGCAGCAAACGCCGCTTTGGTTGGCGCAACATCCGGACGTGCTGGCGTTCCACCAGGCCCCCAAAGAATGGGGGGGTAACGCAGCAATACTGCTGTTGATCGAACTAGCAGAATAGCGATATAAAATGGCACTTAGCGGTGCCAAATAATCCGCAGTGACGGTTCCAAGAAGGGGGCCATGAGTTGAGAACGACCTTGACGAAATAGCCCCTCCCCATCCTGGCAAAACCTAAGATCTCTCCCCAATACCATACCTACTTAAATACCCCAAATACTTTTAATCTTGAATTTCAAATAAAACATTTGTTTTAAATATACTTAAAACAAAAATCATTGATGTGATTTAAAATTCACGAGAAAGATCCTGTATTAACGCCAAAAAGTAGACAGGGAAAATATTACAAGTAGAATGCGCATTTTGTTAAACGCAGATAAAGCGTAAACATTGTCATCCGCAGTTAATAAACACAACGAATAGCCACATGGCAAATATAGCACCTTGAGTTAATCAAATAATAGCCTATACCTCCTGCCCAACATGGGGGATGATCCCTCATGGTTGACAGAAATGAAGTTGGCTGCAAAGCCTTTTTCCACCAGTTCGGCTATCAATATTGATAGTCTTTGCATCTAAAATATTAAAGGAAATAATATTATGACCCTAAAAAACAAACAGAAGCCGTTTTTTGCCAAACTTTCGCCAATTTGTTTCTTTAGCCTGCTGGCCTTACAGGGAGTAACCGTTGCCCACGCCGCTATCGTTTCCGCCCCAGGTGGCCCATCGCTCGGTGCCAGCTCCATCAAGGGCGGTACGGTTATCGACATTAATAAGCCCGGCAGAGGGGGCGTATCTCACAATATCTATAACCAGTTTGACGTAGACCGTGGTGGAGTGGTGCTAAATAACAGCGCACAAAATTCAACGACCCAGGTGGCGGGTGCCATTAACGGCAACAAGAATTTAGCCAACGGTGCCGCCAACGTTATCCTCAATGAAGTCAACTCCGCTAAAGCCAGCCAACTCAACGGTATGATTGAGGTAGCAGGTCAGAATGCACAGGTTATTATTGCCAACCCATCGGGGATTACCTGCAACGGCTGCGGTTTTATCAACGCCAATCGTGCGACCTTGACCACGGGCAAGGCCTCGGTGGCTAATGGCCGCGTCCTCGATTACGTTGTCAACAAAGGTAAAATTACCCTTACTGGCGATGGCTTGCAGAGTTCCAGCGCCAACTATACCGATCTAATCGCCCACACCGTTGCCATTAACGCCGACGTGCAGGCCCAGGATCTACGGGTCACTTATGGCCAAAACCGCGTTAATGTCGACAACACCAAAGCCACCCTGCTCTCTGCTGCTCGTCAGTCTGGCATAGGCCTTGACGTGTCCAACCTGGGCGGCATGTACGCCAACAAAATTACGCTGATCGGTACCGGCAATGGCGTGGGCGTGAACAACGCTGGCACCCTCGCCGCTTCCGTTGGCGATGTGACCATGAACATGAATGGTTCACTCACCAATAAGGGGACTATTTCTGCCCAAAAAGATATCAGCGTGGTATTAACCCCTAGTAACAACACTACATACGTAATAAACAGCCCAGGTGGTTATCTTGAAGCTGGCAATGATGTTGATATTAAAAGCTCTTACGTAAGAAACATCAAGGGGACCATGGTGGCCGATGGCAATATCAACATCGACAGTTCCGCAGCCTTATCTTCAAATGTAGGGGTCGATAATGATAATGGTAAACTCAGCGCTGGAAAGGGTATCACGATTAGCACCAAAGGAGCCTCAATCAAGAACAGCAGCGGTATCATCAGTGCCGTGGACGATGTCACCCTGGACGCCAAGTATGGTGTGAATAACTACGTGGGTAGAATTGTATCAGATTTTGGCGGCGTGACGATTAATACCGCTAACACCCTCTTCAACGACAGAGGGATTATTGAGGCCAACTGCTGCGTGGCTCTGAATGCTTACAAGATGAGCAATCAATACGGCCTCATCCAAACCAAGGATGACGTAGTTATTAACGTATCCTCCGAGCTGAATAACACCCAGGGTGAAATTCTGGCAGAAGGCAACATCGCTATAAAAGCATCAGAGATTAAAAACAACTCAGGTAAAATCATGGCTCAGGAAGCCTTGAATATCGATGCCGCCCGGTTGGTTAATAGTGCTTATCACAATCCAACCCAAGAATACGGTATATTCAGCGGTGGTGGCATGAGCCTAAACTTGAGCTCCTCACTCAATAATGAGTATGGTGTCATCGCTTCTCATGGTGATATTACCGTCAGTCCCAACTCTCTCATCGCCAATAAACATGGGCATATTGGGAGTGATAAAAACATCATGCTGAGTGCGACCAGCATTGGCAATCACAATGGCAATATGATTGCCGGTGAAAATCTGGTGGTTAATGCATCACGTTTAGATAATGGTTCATCAGCTAGCACAGCAGGAAACATTGAGGCCGGTGATACTTTAGAGATCAACATGAAGCGCGGAACCCTTGCCGGTGGTCAGCGTGTCGATGGCAGCTTCTATAATCAAGGGACCTTGGTTGGCAAAAACAAGATAAAGATCGATACAGACGGGAAATTCGGCAATTACGGCAAAATGATTTCGGACAACACTGTAGAAATCCATACCAAGTACTAATCCAGAGCCAATACTGAGGCGATAAATACCCCTATCACGTCTATTAGCATCGCGAGATAGGTAATAACAAGCTGATAGCCATGTTATCAATGGCTATCAGCTGTTTTTCACTCCTGCCTATCTTCACACTGCACCCGATTAAAGAAAAATCATATTAATAAGGAAGTTAACATGCGTTTTCGCTTTCTCAATGCCTGGTTATTGCTTATTTTCACCCCACTGGTTCAGGCAACTGAAAAAGGCCAGTTTATTGAGCAGCAAATGAGCCACCAGCAGGAACAGGAAAAAGCACGCTACAACCAATTGGAAACCGTAGGTAAAGACGTTCGCTCCGCTGGCAGCGCAGGACTAAGCACCCACATCGACTTTCCCGAAGAACAACCCTGTTTCCCCCTACAACGGGTTGAACTGAATAAGGACGACAAGATCCCTCATTGGATACCCTTGCACAAACTGACAGAACAGGCACAAGGGCGCTGCCTGGGGATCCAAGGGGTGAAAACGCTCGCGACCGCCTTGCAAAACAAGCTGATTGGACATGGCTATATTACTACCAGGGTCATGATCCCTCAGCAGAATTTGACGCAAGGGCTTCTCACTCTGGATATCCTGCCCGGCACCATTGGCAACGTCAGGTTGACCGATGACAGCGATCAGTACGTCAACTTGCACACCACCTTCCCTGGCAGCCAAGGGGATCTGCTGGATCTGCGTGCGATTGAGCAGGGGTTGGAAAACATGCAACGCATTCCTGATGTTGTTGCCAACATTTCACTCCACCCAGGCAGTAAGGCGGGTGAATCCGACCTGGAAATAACGCGTGAACAACCCTCATTCTGGCGTTTGGGCGGTTGGCTGGATGACTCAGGCAGTAAACAAACCGGCCGCTATCAAAGCGGCTTGGCTTTATATATTGATAACCCGACTTCGATGAACGATCTGTTCTACGTTTCTGCCGGTCGTGATTTGCAGTTCCAATCGAGCCGTCATTCTAATAATGGCTCGTTGTACTACTCGGTGCCCTACGGCTTCTGGTCATTGGACTTATATGCTGGCCGCAGCGAATATGTACAAAATATCCATGGCATCTATACCGATTTTTCCTACCGCGGCAAGTATCGCAACCTTAGCTTAAAAATCAATCGCCTCTTGTATCGCAACGCGAGCCAAAAAAACACGCTCAGCTTTCAAGTCCTCAAGCGTAACTCGCATTTTTATCTGAACGATACGGAACTGCAGTTGCAAAAGCGTAATATGGCCAACTGGAGCATTGAGTTCAATCACCGCCACTACGTAGGCCAGTCTATTGTCGATGCCATGTTGAGCTATCAGCGTGATACCGCCTGGTTTGGTGCCGAAAGACCGGTGGACAGCGCTCCGTCAAGCCGCATCGTCAACCTGGATATCAGCACCTATACGCCATTTACCGTGCAAGATCTGTCACTGAGTTATCAATCCCGCTTTCGCCAGCAATACAGTCCGGACCGCCTGACCACCCAGGATCAATTCAGTATCGGTAACCGCTGGACCGTACGTGGTTTTGACGGTGAAATGAATATGATGGCCAACAAGGGCTACTCCCTGCGCAATGACCTGAACCTGAACCTGCCAAAACTGGGGCAGCAATTATACCTGGGTATGGATTATGGCCGGGTGAAAGGAGACGGTAGTAACGACTTTGCCGATGGCCACCTGCTTGGTAGCGTTGCCGGTATTCGAGGGAAGGTAAAAGCGGTCGGTTATGACGCCTTCGTTGGGGTGCCGCTCTCCAAGCCTGATAATTTCACCACCAGCCCGGTCAACCTAGGCTTTACGTTACAGTGGCAATTTTGAAGACGTTAATGACAAAGGGCGATGTTTATCATCGCCCTTTGATGGTGAGAACAAGCTCAGACCTTGGCCATCACCTGTGACGGGCTGACCTGCCATTCAAACTTGCCGACGCTGCCATCCTCTGACAGATCGACATTAGCAATGGCGGAGGTCGCAAACATTGGCGGGCATTCTCCAGGGCACAGCTCGGCCACCAGATAACCCACCAGCGGTAGATGGGAAACCACTAACACCGCACCGATGCCCTCTTTTGCCAGCGCCTGCAGATAACAGCTCACCAGCCCAGCGTCGCCCCCAGGAGTCAGCTCCGGCAGCACTTCTTCACCTTCCGGCAGCGTTAACGCTTCGCGTACCGTTTCCAGCGTCTGCTCGGCCCGCAAATAGGGGCTGACCAGCACTCGTTCAATATCCACAGACTTGGTGTTCAACCAGGCCGCCATCTGACGTGACTCATCACGGCCACAAACGGTAAGAGGCCTTACCGAATCGCTGGCTGCATCGAGTGCCGCCTCTCCGTGACGCATAATCAAAACTTGCATATTGCACCGCTGTTGTTGACAAAATAACGCTATACAGAAACGCCGAGCGTGCTGTATCGCCGAGTTGCACTCAAGAACACAGGCCTGCTTCAAACGATAACGCGCCGTCTCTCTATGGCGGCCGGGCATTTTGCCTGAAAGTTCGCGTAAAGAAAACGCTGTTTTTTACAACATTTGCGCCCTTACACAAATTCATCGCTGACATAACAACCAATTCAACGGGTTAAATTTTAACCTTGTTGCTATGAAATTTTGGTAGCGCTGAGTGAGCCACCCACCAAAACGCTACGTTACCCCTCCCCAATCTCCCTGTACAGCTTCCGGGATTGCCCTAATTGCAAGGAGTGATGGCGATCACAGTGCGGCCCTGATCAAACTGTAGCGCAAACCGGGCCGCCATGCTGGTTAACTGCCTTGCGGATAGAAGCGTTCCCCCTGCTCCGCCATGCGCTGCAGACGTTCACAAGGAGCAAAATACTCACCGTATTGCTGTTGCAGGTAGCGCAGGGTTTTTACCACTTTCTCCGCGCCTAGCTCATCCATATAGCGGAACGGGCCGCCAAGGAACGGCGGGAAACCAATGCCAAACACCGCGCCGATATCACCGTCGCGTGCGCTGCGCACCACGCCTTCATCCAGGCAACGCGCCGCCTCGTTGAGCATCATCATCACACAGCGTTGAGCGATCACCGCATGCTGAATATGCGCCTTGCCGGTGATACCCAACAATGGATAGATGCTGCTGTCAGCGCTCTTGCGTTTCTGGCGTGACCTACTGCCCTCGGCTGGGTACAGATAAAAACCACGGCCATTCTTGCGCCCTTTGCGGCCGTCTTTCAGCACCGCGTCGAACGCCGCTGGAGCGGCAAAGCGTGGCCCCAGCTCCGCCGTCAGGATCGGGATAATCTTGGTGCCGACGTCGATACCCACTTCATCCAACAGCATGATGGGGCCCACCGGGAAACCAAAATCGACCAAAGCCTTATCAACCGATTCGATAGGCTCGCCTTCCAGCAAGCATCGCGCCGCTTCATTAATATAAGGAGCGAGAATACGGTTCACGTAAAAACCAGCACGATCGGCGACCACGATCGCCGTTTTCCCCTGTTTGTGGGCCAGAGCAACGGTGGTGGCAATGGTTTGTTCGCTGGTAGTGGCATGCGGGATCACTTCGACCAACGGCATTTTATCCACCGGGCTGAAGTAGTGCAGACCAATAACCTGCTGCGGCTTGGCTGCCTGCGCCGCGATTTGGCCGATCGGCAATGATGAGGTGTTGGAGGCGAATACGGTATGCGGCGCGGCATACTGTTCAATATCGGCCACCATCTGCTGCTTGAGCGCGATATCTTCAAATACCGCCTCTACCACGATGTCGATCCGTTCAAAACCGCTGTAATCGGTGCTGCCTGAAATCAGCATCATCTGTTTTTGGCGCTCTGCCGGACGCATGCGTTTGCTGCGTACCCGCTTGCCCAACAGATCCCAGGTGTATTTCAACGCATGGTTGATCCCCTGCTCATTCACGTCTTTAATGCGCACCGGTAGCCCACCACGAGTCGCCGTGACGCAGGCTATACCGCCGCCCATCAAACCACCGCCAAGCACGCCGACGCGCTGTAATTCATGGGGTTGGGCATCCCCGCCGCGCTCTTTTTTCAGCGCCGTAGAGGCAAAGAACAGGCTGCGTAATGCGGCAGACTGGGAAGACATCGCCAGTTCACCGAAGGCGCGGGCCTCCGCTTCATAGCCGCTGGCACTGCCATGATCCAGACCAGTGCGCACCACTTGGATAATACGCTCCGCTGCGGGGTAGTTACCGTGGGTTTTCTCCAGGGTCTTCTTACGCACGATGCTGAACAACAGGCTTCTGCCCAACGGACCGTTAAGCAGGCGTTCCTGCCATGGTAACGCACGGCGCGATTTCCACCCCTGTTTTACACGCTCAATGGCGGTTTGCAGCAGAATGGATTGCGGTACGGCCTCGTCCACCAGGCCCATACGCAGCGCCTGACGCGCGCGAACGTGCCTGCCCGTCAGCATCATATCCAACGCTTTGCTGGCACCAATCAGACGGGGTAAGCGCTGGGTACCCCCAGAACCAGGCAGCAAACCCAACTGGACTTCCGGCAGGCCAAGCGCCGTTTTGTCATCCAGAGAACAGACGCGGCTATGGCAGGCCAAAGCCAACTCCAGCCCGCCGCCAAGGCAAGCACCATGAATAGCGGCAACCACCGGCACCGGGAACGCGGCAATCTGTGCCAGCGTGCTCTGCCCCTTCTTCGCCAGCGCTTGTGCCTCTTGGGCCGTATGGCACGCGGCGATCATGGTGATATCTGCACCGGCAATAAAGGAATCTGGCTTGCCGGAGAGGATCACCAACCCTTCCAGGGTAGCAAGCTGCTGCGCCTTGAGCAGCACGTCGTTGATCTGCTCAACAAACTCTGCCTTCAGCGTATTGACCTTCTCCCCCGGCACATCGATGGTGATCACGCCAATATTATCCGGGCGCAGGGTCAGATGAAATGTCGAAGGCTTGGCACGCTGTTCGTGCAATGCGTTCTCGAAACTCATTTGTCTACCTCCACGATCATCGCCGCACCTAATCCCCCAGCCGCACAAGCGGTGGCCAGCCCCAGACCGCCACCGCGCCGTTTAAGCTCGTGCAGCGTCTGGGTGATCATGCGTGCGCCAGTAGCGGCAAACGGGTGGCCGTAAGCGATGGAGCCACCCAACACGTTGAATTTTTCCATATCCACCTCACCGATCGCCTGCTCACGCCCCAGCTTCTGTTGGGCAAACTCGGTGCTGGCGAACATTTTCAGGTTGGCCAGCGTTTGCGCCGCAAAAGCTTCGTGCATATCGATCAGGGTCAGGTCGGCCAGGGTAATACCGGCACGATCCAGAGCCAACGGGGTGGCATAGGAAGGGCCGAGCAACATATCCTCCCAGACATCAATGGCGGCAAAGGCGAAGCTGCGAAGGTAGCCTAGAGGCTCCAGGCCAAGTTCTTTCGCACGGGACTCGCTCATTATCAGCACCGCTGCCGCACCATCGGTCAGTGGCGTACTGTTGGCGGCCGTGACGGTACCGTGGCGGCGATCGAATGCCGGTTTCAAACGGGCATAAGACTCCAGGCTGGAATCTTTGCGGACGTTGTTATCTTCGGCCAGCGGGGTTTTATACGGCGGCACATAGGCGGTCATCACTTCATCGCGCAACAGCCCCTGCTCCCAGGCTTTGGCGGCCAGTTGATGCGAGCGGTGTGCCAAGGCATCCTGCTGCTCACGAGTAATGCCGTGGGTTTTCGCCATTTGCTCGGCGGTATCCCCCATGCGCAGGCCGGTAGAGTATTCCGCCACGGCGGGTGGCACCGGCATCAGATCGCGGAACTTAAGCTTACTGAACAGCTTCAGGCGCTGTGACAGCGTGCGGGCCTTGTTAACGTCCACCAACGTGCGGGCCAGCGCCTTGCTAACGCCAATCGGCAGCACGGAGGAAGAATCCGCCCCACCGGCAATGCCAACACTGATGCTGCCAGCCATGATACTTTCCGCCACGTTGGCAATCGCCTGGAAGCTGGTGGCACAGGCACGTGAAACGCTATAGGCATCGGTGTGCACGCTCATGCCGGTGCCAAGCACAATTTCCCGCGCAATGTTAGGCGCTTCAGGCATTTGCACCACCTGGCCAAATACCAGTTGCTCAATCAGGGCGGGATCGATGCCGCTACGCGCCAGCAGCTCGCTCACCGCAGTCTTGCCAAGATCGACCGCAGGTATACCGTGATAAGCGGTAGCCTGCTTGGCGAAAGGGGTGCGCAGCCCTTGAACAATGGCGATACGGTCGCCGAGACGGGTAACCAGCGGCAATGCCTTACTCATAAACGCTCCTGAAGAGAGGCCGTCAACACAACGGACAAAAAGAGGTCTGACCTGATGAGGTCATTGTTAACCAAATGTTTACATTTGGCAAACCGGCAGAAGTGAAAACTGAGAGCGGGAGCAACTTTCTGGTAGGGGGTAAAGCGGTGCGGATACCAGCAGGGGCGGATATTACGCCCCTACGGGATCGGGTCGGGATTAACGCAGGCCGAGCTGGAAGATCATGGTTTCTGCCTGGCAGGAGAAGGTGAAATCCACATCCAGTTGCACGCCGCCGTCAACCGGTTTAATGCTACTGCTGATGTCACAAGGCTCGGACTCCACGCCGCGCGCCTTTTCAGTCAGTGCTGCCAGGGTTTGCTCTGCATCTTGCTGATTGGCAAACACTCGGCTGTAGGAAGCGGTGCAATCGGTGTTATCCATCACGGTTCCGACATCGACACAGCAGCAGGCCGCAGTTTCCTGAGCGTTACATTTATTGATTGCATCTGACATAGTTGAAATCTCCTCACGGGCCGCAGTTAAGCTCGCCCAAATAGCCATTTATGATCTGGCGCAAATAAACAAAATTCTGTGTTTATTTTACTCCTCGGGCTTGCCAATCACTAGCCTTACTTTTTGTAAGCACTTTAAGTGACGGAAATCACATAACTAAATCGCTTCGCGGTAAAAAAACATAAGAGTTTTGTTATGTGCAGGTCATTTTTTGTTATGTGGATCTCTTTTCTGATATCAATATGGAAATATTTCAAAAACAAACTTGCAACATCTTAACAGGTCAGACCTATAATTCAGCCACTGGTCTGATTTGTCAGATTGATAACGGACCCTACAATCGCGCGCTCCATGTTACTTTGTGTAACATTGTTTAAATAATAAACATATAAAATGAGGTTTTGGTCATGAGCCAGAAAAACCTATTCACTAAATCAGCTCTCGCAGCTGCAGTGGCAATTATTTCTTCAAACGTATATGCCGCAGGATTCCAGCTGAACGAGTTTTCGGCAGCTGGTTTAGGGCGAGCCTATTCTGGCGAAGGCGCAATGGCGGATTCCGCTGCCTCGGCAAGTCGTAACCCGGCAACCATGATGATGTTTGACCGCCCTTCTCTCACTGCGGGCGCCGTTTTTATTGATCCAGACGTTAACATTACCGGCACATCGCCTTCAGGCCGCAGCCTGGATGCGAAGAATATTGCCCCAACCGCCTGGGTACCCAACCTGCACTACATTCAACCGCTGAATGACCAATGGGCCGTCGGCGCTTCCGTGACCAGCAACTATGGCCTGGCTACCGAATACAACGAGGGCTACACGGCTGGCTCCGTCGGTGGGACTACAGACCTGACCACCGCCAATATCAACCTGAGCGCCGCTTACCGTCTGAACAAACACTTCAGCTTCGGTCTGGGCTTTGATGCAGTGTATGCCAAAGCCAAAATCGATCGTTATGCCGGTGATTTACCGCTGCTGATCGCCGGTTCAGGACAACTGCCTCCGGCGCTGGCTGGCCAGGTAGCCAGAATCCCTGCCGATACCCAGATTTCTCATCTGGAAGGCAATAAATGGGGCTATGGCTGGAACGCAGGCGTGCTGTATGAAGTAGATGAAAACAACCGCTACGGCTTTACCTACCGTTCTGAAGTGAAAATCGACTTTGACGGTGACTACAGAAGTAGCCTGCCTTCCGCCTTTAACCCTCTGCTGGGGAAATTCGGCCTGCCAATGGGAACCGACGGCAACAACGTCCCTGGTTCTCTGACCCTGAATCTGCCAGAAATGTGGGAAGTTTCCGGGTATAACAAAGTGGCACCGCAGTGGGCGATCCACTACAGCATGGCCTACACCAGCTGGAGCCAGTTCCAGGAGCTGAGAGCAACCGACAGCAACGGCAACACCCTGTTCCAGAAGCATGAAGGCTTCCGTGATGCTTACCGTATCGCGCTGGGTACCACCTACTTCTACGACGATAACTGGACCTTCCGTACCGGTATCGCCTTCGATGACAGCCCAGTCCCAGCGGAAAACCGCTCTATCTCGATCCCGGATCAGGATCGCACCTGGATCAGCGCCGGTACCACTTACGCGTTCAATAAAGACGCTTCTGTAGACGTCGGGGTGTCTTACATGCACGGTCAGAAAGTCACCATCAAAGAAGGTCCATACACCTTCGAATCGAAAGGTTCAGCCTGGTTGTACGGTGCTGGCTTCAACTACCGTTTCTAATCTGCTTTCCTAGACAGGAACGTAAAAACGGCGGGATTACCCCGCCGTTTTCTATTGTGTTAACCCCCTCCAGCCGTAACTCAGGAAAGGTTTACCGTCGTGATGCTGTGCTCCGTTGACGGTGCATACGACTCCGGTTTTTGTTCCGCAATCTCTTCCTGCACGACTACAGCGTCAGGCTCCGCCAACGGAACAACTGGCTGTGCCTGCGGTAAAGCCGCGGTCAACGCCTGCAATGAACCACCGCTGATACCGATTTCCTGTAGCAGGGAGTCGATAACCGGGGCGTGCGTACGATAAGCGAGAGCGGCAGACATCGCCTGCTCGGCCAGGTTGCCGCCACCGATCGAAGCCGCTGCCGCACCTGCAGCGCCAGAACGGTTCAACCCATCAACCTGCAGGATCTTGATCCCGTCGATAGCCTTCATCGGCTCAACGGACTTCTCGATGATCGCCGGCAGTGCCTGCAGCAACGCCAGTTTGAACTTCAGGCTGGTCTGATCGCTGGAAAGCATGTTGACCGCTTCGTTCAACGCGCGCTGGGTTTCCGCCTCTGCCAAGCCTTTCTTACGCGCGGCTTCGGCCAGTTCGATGATGGCTGCGGCCTGCAGTTCAGCGGCCTCTTTCTCCGCACGGGCTTTTAGCGTTAGTTGCATCGCCTCGGTTTCCGCCCCTTGACGGGCTTCGATCAGTGCAACCTGCTTGGCACGATCGGCTTCGGCGGTCTGGCGCGTAGTTTCCACGTTTTGCTCCGCTTTCACCGCTTCGGTCAACGCATCATTAGCGCGCGCCTGAGCCTGGGACTGCTGCTCGGACTTGGCAGCAATGGCGATGGCCTTATCCTGTTCGGCAATTTCCGTCACTTTTTTCTGCTCGATGGCGGCCATTTCCGTGACTTTATTCTGCTCGATCTCTTTGACACGGATTTCACGGTCCGCCTCTACCTTACGGGTCCGTACCGCCTGCTCACGCTCGATTTCCGCCTCCTGAATCTGACGCTCGGCGGAGATACGGCTCTGTTCGGCCTCACGGCGGCGCTCCGCTTCGAAGGTGGCGATCCGGGAGCTTTGCTCGGCGCTGCGGGTTTTGACCTGCTGCTCCTGCTCAAGCGACATGAAGGCTTCCTGCTGCTCGATCTCCAGCTTACGTGACATGGCATCGCGGTTTTTTTCGCGTACTGCGACCTCTACGTCCTGCTCAACTTCATTACGTTCGCGACGACGGCGTTCGGTTTCCTGCGTCAGCTTGGTCAGACCTTCAGCATCGAAGGCGTTGTTAGGATCGAAATACTCTTTCGAGGTCTGGTTAAAGTTGGTCAGCGACACGCTTTCCAGCTCCAGGCCGTTTTTCGCCAGATCTTCAGATACCGTGCTCTGTACGCCCTGCACGAAGTTTTCGCGCGTGTCTTGCAGGTCTTGCATGGTCATCTGCGCAGCGGTGGAGCGTAATGCGTCAACAAACTTGTCTTCCACCAGTTGGCGCAGATCTTCCGGTGACAGCGTACGCTGGCCCAAAGTCTGTGCTGCGGTGGAGATCCCTTCAATGGTAGGTTGCACACGGACGAAAAATGCCACCACTACGTCCACGCGCATTCTGTCCTTGGTGATCAGGCTGTCATGCATGGCACGGCTGACCTCCAGCTTCAGGGTCTTCATGTTGATTTCAACAATCTCATGGAACACCGGCAGGGAGATGGCACCACCACTCAGCACCACTTTAAGCCCGCCCAGACCGGTACGAACCAACGACTGTTCCGCCGAAGCGCGGCGATACAGGCGTGAAAAAATCAGTCCGATGATCAGCAGAACAACAAAGATGCCACCTGCAATCGACCCCCAAAACGTAAGACCATCACTAATTATCACTAGGGCTACCTCTCCGTAAGTATTATCAAAATAATTCCGTTAAAACCGCGTTCACAGCAGATCCGGCCAAGGGTTGGCACTGCCGCTGAAACGGGACCCGGAAATGCGGGCCGTCACCAGCACCTTGGCTCCACGCACAAAGGCGACGTCCTCCTCATCCGGTTCGATCAAAATGTAATGGGTACGCCCGTGCTCGTCAGTCAACCTGGCTTCTGCCGGGGTGCCCGCCGTGGCCGTGGCACCGGTCATAATTGCCATGCGGCCAATAAAGCTGTCCGTGGAAACGGCGCTGCTCTCGTCACGTGGCAAGTAGCGAGCAATGCCGCGGCCGCACCAGCGCACGCAGAATACGGCAAAGAGAAAGGCAACGATCACCGCCAGCCATACCGGTAATTCACCGCCTGCCAACCATTGCAGTATCAGGCCACTCAGTGAAAAACCGCCGAGAAACAGCACTATGATGACCAGCAGCGGCAAGCGCCCGATATGCAGCCAGCTCAGACCCTGGGCGAAAACGTTCTCACCCAGGGTAATATCCGGATGGGAGTCTATAGCTGCGTCGAAATGGCTGGAAAGGGAAGCACCGAGAAACACCGCCAGCGTTTCCAGCACGCCGATAAACAGCAGCAGGAGCAGGGCGATCAAGAAAGGGGCATTGCCTGAAGAAAGTAGGTCCATATTGGCGTTCTCCGTGCGCATCACTGCGAAAATATCGCGGCAGCAGAAAACAGGCAGGAAAGAGGGGACAAAACGCGGTAAAAGGTGATGCAGCAATCCGCTATAAACGATCCTTGTTCCACACAAGCCGGTTCCCAAGCCACGGGCTCTGCCCTCCATGTAACCAGCGGCAGTCGCCTGGCGCAGATTTTAGCATTTACTGCACCGGCATCCCAGAAAATCCTCAAGAAAAATGATTATCATTTACATAAATAAAAAAGGATCCCCCAAACTTCCAGGATCCTTTTTCAAACGCCATTCACCACAGGATAAGTTGAAAAAAACCTAATCCTTAGTTGGCAGAGTCGATCTCATCCAGATCGCCCTGGATCGCCTTGGCATTTGGGTTCTCCTGCGGCTTGAGCACCCCGCCCTGCGCCAGGAAGTCATGGCGTTGGAAGTAGGCGTCACGCACCATCACATAAGGATCGGAAGAGTTGCGCAGCAACCCATCGGAATCCAGCAGCTGAGCACGGGTTTCAACCCCTTCCACTACCCATTTACCCGCCGACATCCAGAAGGTGAGGTAACTCAGCACCGGATAAACGGTATCTGCCCAGTCACCACCGTCTTCACGGATGGTGAAGCTACCGTAAACCGGTAAGTGAACATACGGGCCGTAACCTACGCCGTAGTTCCCCAAGGTTCCACCGAAGCGGCGTGGTTCTTCACGCGCCAGTTTCGGGTTAGCCATACTGGCCACGTCGATCAACCCGCCCATCCCCAACAGGGTGTTGAGGAAGAAACGGTTGAAGTGCTTCATGCCCTGATAAGGGTTACCACGCAGAAATTCGTTCACCATGCTGGCTGGCTCTTCCAGGTTGGAAGTAAAGTTGCTCAAGCCATTACGCGCAGGCGTCGGGACGTAATCGCGCCATACCACCGCGACCGGGCGCAGCACGTAGGGATCCATCACGTTATAGTTGAAGTTAAACATCGCCCGGTTAAACCCTTCAAGAGGGTCGGAACGCCCTTGCGGATCGTCACCAGGCGAGCTGGCACAGCCTACCAATAACACCGTTGCGAAAGCCAGCCCAGTCAGGCGAAAGTTCATATATTTCTCCATGAAAACCCTTGGATTCTTTTTATCAGGGAACCTGTTTATCAATCTGAACGCTGACCTGCTCCTTGCCGCTATAGGCTTGCAGCGTACTATCGCCAAACCAGTCGCCCGCCTGCGGCGTTGCCAGACCATCCTGTGACAGCCTGACATGCACCTTCACCTTCTGCTGAGCCGAAAGCAGGCGTTCAGGCATCATGGCGTTGCTGTCATCCAATGTGAATGATAGCGGGAAACGACTAAGTGGCAATTGCTTGACCGCTACCGGCACCGGGTTGGTTCCATCGGTAACCGAAACGATCAGCGTTCCTTGTTGTGGTAATGCTTTTGCCGCCTCTGGCGACAGCGTGACAGTGACGGAGAGTTTAACAGTTTCTGCGCCCACCTGAACTTTTGCTTGTTCAATGCTGCGCTTTATCACTGCAACACGCTGGTCATCGGCTGGTAACAGTTTCAACATTACCTGCCAGGCACCGATCGCCTGTTGGTAATCGCCCTGTTCAAAGGAGTTGAACGCCAGCAGGCTCAGTACGCGCACGTTGGTGTGATCTTCTGCCACCATGGTGCGCAGCATCGCGGTCGCCTGCTTGTTGTCTTCCGGATCGCCAGAGCGCGTCAGCACTTCGGCATAACCCAGGCGCACTTCCATATTGCTCGGATCCAGGCTGTAAGCTCGAGCAAAAGCCTGGGTCGCGGTGGTGGCATTATTCAACGCCATTCCGACACGGCCAAGCATCATCCAGTCATTCAGATTTCTGTCATCGTCCTGCAATGAGGTGCGTAATCCCAAGCCAAGACGAGCGATCTCCTCCATGCTCAGCGGCTGGGCACGTTCATTGGCCACCCGCGCACGCAGTTCCGGCATTTGGGATTCTACCTGATGCCAGGCCATAACCTGAGCCAAACCGCCAGTTTTCAGATAAAAGCCAACCGACACCACCACCAGCACCATCACGCCAGGCACCAGAGCCCAACGATTGATGGGCCGAGCAGGCTGCTCATCCGGTTGTCCAGGGATATCGTTCAGCAAGTTCTGTTGCAGCTCTTTGACCAGTTCAGGGCGTTCCGCAACCACCCCTTGATCTTCATCTTGTGCCAGCTCGTCAAGGCGATCCTGGTAGAACGCCTTATTGAGCGTATCGCGGCTGGCCGCCGTACTTTCTTTGCCTTGGCGCATCACGGGCACGACCAGCAACGCGCTCGCACCGACCAACAGCACTATAATTATCAGCCAAAAAGCCATTAGGGTTTCTTCCTGTCAGTCTCTTTCAACAACGCCGCAAGACGCTGCTGCTCCTGCTCGGAGAATTCCTCGTTGACTGCGCCCGTGCGACGTTGACGGGTCCGCAGTATCACCACCGCCCCGCCAATCAGCACAAACAGCAGCGGCCCGACCCACAAGATCAAGGTTGCTGGCGTCACCGGGGGTTCATAGGTCACAAAATTACCGTAGCGCGCCACCATATAGTCGATGACCTGCTGCTTGTCTTGCCCCTGCATCATCAGCTCATACACCTTGGTGCGCATGTCCGCCGCGATGATGGCGTTGGAATCGGCAATGCTGTTGTTCTGGCATTTAGGGCAGCGCAGCTGTTCGGTTAACTCGCGGTATTGCTGCTCCTGCTCCACCGAATTGAATTTGTAGGTGTCAATGGCCGCAGCGGCACTCCAGCTCAGCAATGCCGCCACCAGTAAGGTTATCAGCCTCATGCGTCGCCCCCATATTTACGATACAGCGGTAACACTTCCTGCTGCCAGACACGCTCGTTCATGTCCCCGGCGTGGCGGTAGCGGATTATGCCTTCACCGTCTATCAGGAAGGTCTCCGGTGCGCCATACACGCCGAGATCCAGCCCCAGCATGCCGTCGCCGTCGTACAGGCTCAGCGCATAAGGGTTACCCAACTGATTGAGCCACACCACCGCCTTCTGACGATCGTCTTTATAGTTTAGCCCCACTACGCGAATGCCTTTGGCCGCCAGAGTATTCAGATACTCGTGCTCCGCCCGGCAAGTAGGGCACCAGGTCGCCCACACGTTCAGCAATATCGGTTTGCCAGTGCGCAGCACCGCCTGATCGAAGGTTTTACCCGGATGATCCAAGGATTCAAGCTTGAAGGTCGGCACCGGTTTACCAATCAGCGCAGACTCCAGCATGGTGGGATCTTCCCCGCCGGCGTTACGCGTCAGCTGTACCAACAAGGCCACCACCAACAGCAGGAACAGGATTAACGGAATAAATAACAGTTTGCGGTTCATGCCTGCTCCCCTTGTTTGGCTTCACGTTTGAGTTTTTTGCTCATGCGATAGCGCGGATCGAGAATACACAACACGCCGCCGATCGCCATAAACACCCCACCGAACCAGATCCAGCGGACAAAAGGTTTGTAGTAAAGCCGCACGGCCCAGGAGCCATCGTCCAGCTCTTCACCCAACGCGGCGTAAAGATCGCGCGTCAGGCCACCGTCGATGGCGGCTTCCGTCATCATGCTGCGCGCCACGCTGTAATAACGTTTTTCCGCATGCAAGGTGGCTTCCGCCTTGCCGTTACGAGTAACATCGATAATCCCGACGCCGCCGGTATAGTTTGAACCACGGATATCGTGAACGTCGCGGAAGATGAAGCGATAGTCGTGAATTTCCACGCTATCACCGGCCTTCATGCGGACATCACGCTCAACGCTGTAGTTTTGGCTGAAAGCGATCCCGATCACCGTGACCGCCACGCCAAGATGGCCTAACACCATGCCCCAATGGCTACGGGAAAGGTGCCTGAGCCCCTGCCAGAAACCGTGACGATGGGTCGCTCGCTCATGCAGCTCCATCAGGGTCAGCAAAATCACCCAGATGGCCATGATCAGCCCGACCACCGTCATGCCGACGATACTGTCTTGCAGCAGCCAAGGCAGCAGAATTGACAACACCAGCGTGATCACCAGCGCCACGCCCAGGCGACGCCAGAGCTTGGTGGGTTCGTCACGACGCCAGCGCACCAACGGCCCGATGCCCAGCAACAGCGCCAGCGGTGCCATCAGCCAGGTAAACATGGTGTTGAAGAAGGGCTCGCCGATGGAAATACTGCCCAGCCCCAACTGTTTATGCACCAACGGCAACAAGGTCCCCAATAACACCACCAGCATGGCAGCGATCAGCAAGACGTTATTGCCCAGCAGGAAGGTTTCCCTCGAGAAGGTTTCGTGCTGCACCCGGCTACGCACCTGCCCGCCCTTCACGGCATACAGTAACAGCGAGCCGCCAATCACGATCACCAGATAGGCGAGGATAAACATCCCGCGCGCCGGATCGGAGGCAAAGGAGTGAACGGAAACCAGCACGCCGGAACGCACCAGGAAGGTGCCCAACAGACACAGGGAGAAGGCCGTGATCGCCAGCAGCACCGTCCAGGCTTTGAAGGTTCCGCGCTTTTCGGTAACCGCCAGCGAGTGCATCAAGGCCGTACCGGCCAGCCATGGCATAAAGGAAGCGTTTTCGACCGGATCCCAGAACCACCAACCGCCCCAGCCCAGCTCATAGTAAGCCCACGCTGACCCCAACACGATGCCCATGGTCAGGAAGACCCAGGCCGCCGTAGTCCACGGACGCGACCAACGAGCCCATGCCGTATCTAGCCGCCCGGCCATCAGTGAGGCAATCGCGAAGGCAAAGGCCACCGAGAACCCCACGTAGCCCATATACAGCAACGGCGGGTGGAAGATCAGCCCGATATCCTGCAACAGCGGGTTAAGGTCGCCCCCGTCGATCGGGAAACTCGGCAAGGTTCGGGTAAACGGGTTGGAGGTCATAATGATGAACAGCAAGAACCCGGCGGTGATCATCCCCATCACCGACAACACACGCGCCACGGCATCCTGCGGCATTGCACGGCTACATATGGCAACCGCCAGTGACCAGCAGCTCAGTAGTAGCACCCACAACAGCAGGGAACCTTCATGCGCCCCCCACGTTGCCGCAATGCGGTAATACACCGGTAGCTTGGTGTTGGAGTTGGCGGCTACATAGGAGACGGTAAAGTCATTGGTAATAAACGCATACACCAGGCAGGCAAATGCCAGGGCGATGGCGATAAACATGCCATAGGTTAACGGGCGGGCTACCGCCATCATGCGCGTATCCTGACGCGCCGCTCCCCATTGCGGATAAATGCTCAGCAGCAACGAAATCGCCAACGCCAGGCACAGCAGAAAACTTCCAAGTTCCGGCATCATGACTTGTTGCCCCCGTCCGGCGAATTGCTATAGGTAGCGGCCGGGCTTTTATGATTCTCTTTCATGGCATCCGCGACTTCTGGTGGCGTATATTTTTCATCATGTTTGGCCAATACTTCGCGCGCATTGACCACGTTACCTTCTCCCAACACACCCTGTGCCACTACGCCCTGCCCCTCACGGAACAGATCCGGCAAAATCCCGTTGTAGGTTACTTCGATGGCCCCGCGGGCGTCATACACCTTGAAGCTCACCTGCAGGCTTTGCTGATCGCGTTTGACCGAGCCAGGCATCACCATGCCACCGATACGCAGGCGCTGGCCCACCTCCGGCTTTTCATGCTTTTCGCCCTTGCCTTGCAGGATCTCGCTTGGGGTATAGAACAGGTCGATATTGGAGCGCAAGGCATACAGCATCAGCGTGGCGGTGAGCGCGACGCCAATCAGTACGACAATGACCAGATAGAGGCGGCTTTTACGACGTGGATTCACTGTGATTTCTCCCGCGAGTTAACAGACTGCGGTGTGGCTGCGGATTGCTTTGACTGTTGTGACTGGCGGATACGCCGTTCACGTGACGCTTGGCGGCTGACTTCAGCCAGTAGCTGCTTGCGCTGCCACAGGGTGTGGACCAATAGCCCCAGCAGGGAAAGCAGGGTTACGGCCACGGCCAACCAAACGTAAAACGCGTAGCCGCCCATGGCGAAAAACGCCTGCCAGGAACTGAATGCAGCATTCATGACTGACGCTCCTTGTTAACCAACTCGGCGACCCACGGGCGCTGACGTTCCTGGAAAAGGATCAGGTTGCGCAGGCGCATCAAGGTCAGCGTAATAAAGAACAATAGGTAACCGAAGATCGCCCAACGCAGTGGGTAGCGCATACTTGGCGCAATGCTCTGCTGCATATTGGTTGAGCCCTGGTGGAGGGTATTCCACCATTCGACCGAGAAGTGAATGATCGGAATGTTGATCACCCCTACCAGCACCAGAATACCGGCGGCTCGCCCGGCCAGGCGACGATCGTCGAAAGCGTTATACAGCGCAATGATGCCCATATAAAGGAACAGCAATACCAGCTCTGAGGTCAGGCGTGCGTCCCACACCCACCAGGTGCCCCACATCGGTTTACCCCAGGCAGATCCGGTGACCAATGCAATAAAGGTGAACACCGCGCCAACCGGAGCCATGGCCGCGACCACGGTATCGGACATTTTCATCTGCCAGACCAGGCCGATAAACGCCGCTATCGCCATCGAGCCATAAATGCCCATCGACCAGATGGCCGCCGGAACATGAATGTACATGATACGGAAGCTGTCACCCTGTTGATAATCTTTAGGTGCGAAACCGAAGCCCCATACCCAGCCGACCAGCAGACAGATGGCGCCCGCTATCCCCAACCAGGGGACAAAGCGGCCACAGACATGGTACAGCCGTTCCGGCCTGGCAAATTGATGTAACCATTTCCACATTGTCGTCATTGCTCACGGTAAAAAATCATTCGGTAGCCGCTCCCTGATGGCAGAACGGCGAAAGTCTTGCGCACGGAAAAGCTCTTACAGGCATTCATCCGCGATTAAATTTCCAGCTAGTGTACGCTTACACGCAACGCAGCTGCGGTGGCAAAAGGCGCCAGCGTGATGCTGCCCGCCAACATCGCGCCCAGGATGGCCAGGTAACCGTCAATCGGCATCCCCATCGAGGCGGCATCTATCGCCGCAGTGGCAAATATCAGTACCGGAATATACAGCGGCAGCACCAGCAAACTCAGCAGCACGCCACCTTTGCGTAGCCCCACCGTCAACGCCACACCGATAGCACCAATCAGGCTCAGCGTTGGGGTGCCCAGCAGCAGGGTCAGCGCCATCGCCATCCAGGTATTCACATCCAGCGACAGCAGCAGCGCCACCAGCGGCGACAGGATCAACAACGGCAACCCAGTCACCACCCAGTGAGCACACACTTTGCCTAACACCGTCATTGGCAGTTGCGTTGGCAATAACAATAGCTGTTCCAATGAGCCATCCAAGTAGTCATCACGGAACAATCGCTCCAGCGAAAGCAACGAGGCTAACAGCGCCGCTACCCAGATAATCCCCGGCGCAATTCGCGCCAGCAATTGCGGTTCTGGCCCAACGCCCAACGGAAACAGCGTGATCACGATCAGGAAGAACCACAGCGGGTTGACGATCTCGGAGCCTTTACGAAAGGCAATTTTCAGTTCCCGCCGCAGTATGATAAAGAACATCAGGCGATCTCCGCGCTGGTCTGTGTCAGGCGAATTTTCCTTACCGCCTGCCGTGTTCCGGTTAAATCTTGATGCGTCGTTAGCAACACCATACCGCCCTGTTGTGCATGTTGCTCAAACAGCGCGGTCAGCTCCAACACGCCCTGCTTGTCTATGGCCGTCAAAGGTTCATCCAGGATCCACAGTGGGCATTTGCTGAGCCAGAGCCGTGCCAGCGCCACCCGCCGCTGCTGCCCGGCGGAAAGCTGCGCCACCGGTACATCCTCGTACCCTACCAAGCCTACCTGCTCCAGCGCCTGCCAGATGGCCTGACGATCGGATGCCTGGCTAACGGCCTGGTAAAACTGCAAATTCTCAAACGGGGTCAGCATGGATTTAATCCCCGGCTGATGCCCCAGAAACAGCAGATCCAGATGATATTGCTCACGGCGATGACGCGTATTTTCGCCCTGCCACAGCACTTCACCCGCGTCTGGCTGCGCCAACCCGGCCAAAATGCGCAGCAAGCTGGTTTTGCCAGCCCCATTAGGGCCTTCCACCTGAATAATGTCCCCCGGGCTCACCAAAAAACTCAACCTGTCAAACAGAGTACGTTCATCTCGTACACAACTAAGATTTCTGGCTTCCAGCATGGAGGACTCTTATTTTTCTTTGGGATAGCGAATCATAGCATAAGCCACAGTGCGCTCGAAGCCCGCAGCCTGGCTTGGATGTACTCCATTAGAGGTAATATTGCGCATCAGATCAAAATTGCGTAGAAAAAAACAGCAACGTTAAAATTTCGTTACTTTTTAATCATTTTCCCGGCGCACTTTCCTTCGCCCCATCAGCAACTACGCTTAGTTATCAGCCAATAGGAGAATGACCGTTGAGCGTAAAACCAGATCGTCAAGCCAACAGCGATGAAAGCAGCGTCAAGGTCGAAAGCGAAGAGCACGATCGGGGCAAATCCACCATTGAGGTCGATGAGCAAAAACTGCCCTCGCGCGCCGCTGCCGTACATGAACAAATCCGCATGGAGGGGGAGAAAGAACTGGAGCGTGACTGGCTGGCGCTATTGCTGTCGGCCTTGGCGGCTGGCTTGTCGATGGGGGCTTCCCTGGCAGCAAAAGGGATTTTTCACGCACGGCTACCGGATGACCCAAGCCGGTTTTTTATCGAGAACATCGGCTATACCTTCGGCTTTATCATCGTCATCATGGCTCGCCAGCAGTTGTTTACTGAAAACACCGTCACTGCGGTATTGCCCATCATGCATAAACCGACGCCGAAGAACTTCGTTATTCTATTCCGCTTATGGGGGATAGTGCTGTTGGGGAATCTGCTCGGCACCGGCCTGGCCGCGCTGGCGTTTATCCATATGCCTATTTTTGATGAGAATACCCGTGCGGCCTTCACCAACTTGTCGCAGGAAATCATGCATAACACCCCGCGAGAGATGTTTGCCAACGGCATCCTGGCGGGTTGGATCATCGCCACGATGGTGTGGATGTTCCCTTCCGCCGGGGCCGCCAAGATCTGGGTGATCGTGCTGATGACCTACCTGGTGGCGATTTGCGACCTTACCCATATTGTGGTCGGTTCCGTCGAAATCCTGTACCTGGTGTTTAGCGGCGCACTCCCCTGGCAGGAGTTCTTCTACCCGTTCGCCATCCCGACGCTGGCGGGCAATATCATCGGCGGCAGCTTTATCTTCGCCCTGATCAGCCATGCGCAAATCCGCAACGATATGAGTGACAAGGCCAAGGCCGAACGACTGAAGACACAACGGGAGAATCAACCCAGGAAGGAACGCACGGATAAATCAGACCGCGAATAAAACTTCTCCAACCCGTTCGCGGCGCAGTAACAGGTGAATAATCGGGAAAATGGGGCATAACGGGAGAAAACCGATTATATTTCAGGCAATCAGACCAATAGCCCCTTAAACCCAAGCGCAAAAATAGGTATACTGCGCCCGCCGTGTCCCCTTAGTTAAATGGATATAGCAAACAATCGAAATAAAATACAATTATAACAAACAATTAATCATTAAATTAATTTCAAATAAGTACACTTAAATGTACACATAATTTTTAAGCCGGGATTTCTCCCGGCGCTGCTATCACTCTTTGGGTTCTTCGCTGCCTTCCGGCTCAGTTACCTCCGGCGCTTCCTCGTCCTCCAGTACCGGTTCATACTCTGGCTCATCGCCGCCAGGCATCTCGACACGCAGATCAATCCAGCGACCAGCAGGGATGTCGATCGGCTGACCTTCCTTGTATCCGGTCTTAACGTTCTGGGCGAACTTCGGCGCGGTAGAGTTCACGCGGTGGAAGGTCTTGATCAGCAGGTCACCGGTTTCATCAACTTCGTAATCAACCCAGACCAGAGGAAGCTTGTTGCGGTCTGTCGGGATTTCGATACCGCCATCCACCCCGCCCCACTCTGCATCTGCATTAAAGCCGAGAGTGCCAGAGATACGATAGACGCCTTCTGAAACTCGCTCAGTGGTAACGCCTTGGCTTTCGTCGTTCAGCTCGCTATCGCCGGTGCCGAACAGCTTAACGATAGGGGAGGCTTTCTTGATAAAGCCGTTGGCGTCTACAGTGGTGTTTGCTGTGTGCCACATTGACGCCCAGCTACCGAACCCACCAGACCACGAACTGCAGCGTGCGCGTAAATTGACGACATTTGAATCAGCTCGGAATGCAAGCTGATATCGTGAATTAGTATCATACCCCCCTTGCAATCCTGACCACGGATCAGTGGTAGGAGCACCCGGCGTATTATTTGTGCATCTGATAAACTCATTTACGCCTGCAACATTCATATCAGTAATAACTACAGGCACTAAGCTTCCAAGCCCATAATCTCCAACTCTCATAGCGTTTGATAATGAGTTTTCATCCCACATTACTTTCCAGCCCTGGAATACCCCATTTCTACAAACATTACGATATACCTGGTCGAACGAACTAGGTGCGGTGATAAGCGCCGTGGCAAAAACAACCCCCTGAACAACGCCGCTTGATGTTGATGCCAGCGTCCAATCGAGCATGTATGCAGTATCAGTACGCGGCATACCTTCACTTCCTGCCCACGCTACATACTTCCCGCTCATCTGCGATTTAACTGCGCTGAGAGTATCGACGAGAGGTATTGCAGGAGTAACACCACCAATACCAAACTCTCCTTTTTTCACCGCGTTAGCTAGCGTGGCCGCTGCGTTGTTTTCGCTAACTTTTGCCGCCGCTGCTGATGCAGCTGTATCTGCCCGCATACGGTCTACAGTGGCTACGATTTCCGGGTTAAGGTCGCTTTCACCCGGAATAGTGAGGAAGTCGTTTAACGTTCCTGTGGCCGAGTTGAGCATTACATGAATACCACCCACGCGCTCAGGCTGGCGACCTGCGGCAGTAATCATTACATCATACTGCCCAGGCTCAACGCTCAGCGTATAGCGGCCTGTGGCGTCAGTAACAGATTGAGAACGTGCCTGGATAACCACAGTTGCAGACGTTCGGACAGCGCGTAACTCGATTACTACACCCACACGCGCGTCACCCATTGGGCCTTTTAATACACCGCTGATTACTGCCATATTTTTACTCTCCAATAAAAAACCCGCTCTTGGCGGGTGATAGTGATTGTTAGTTTTCCATAACTACTAAGAGAAACGGTTTTGACCTTTCCGGAATGCCATCACGGCTATTGGCCCTGAACTATTAATAGGATACCCCTTATCTACACTCTGAATAGAGAACGTAACCGTCAGATTAGAGTTAGCTGGGACATCAAACACCAGCGGGGCGTTAAATGAATTCCTTGTGCTGGAAATTTGATTTAAAGAGAATGCCATTCTCGTATGTTCAACTCCATTTGCATACACTACAAACTCGCCAGCAGCATTTGCTGACGTGAAGTATGTAGTTAAAGAAAGAAATGGAATCATTACTATACTGTCATATGGTAACCCACCACTAAAGAATCTAGTCGTATTATCATTCACTCCAGCCATAGTAATTTGCGGCCATAGCCCAGCTGAAACGACATCCCCTAGGATTTTTTCAGCGTAAACAGTACCGGTAAAGTATCCATTCGCGCCTCGTATTTCCCCACCAAAATATCCATTATACGCCCGAAGTTCTCCGGCAAAGTAACCGCTCCTCGCCTCTATATGACCGCGAGCTGTGAGGTTGTTAAATATGCAATCTCCATTCTTATTAATGGCCCATCCAGTCGCACCAGTTGCCCAATCATAATTATCGGAAGTAATATAATTTCCGATTTTCGCGTTGGTAATCGAACCATTTTTTATGAATGCCGAGTTCATGAATACCTGACCACCTTCGACCGCGAACGGGCTCGATACCGCTGAGCCGGTACCGCTGGCCGTATTCAAAATTGCGAAACGGTCAGCTACTACCAGCACTTGACTCTGCATGCCTTCGGGGGTGTTTTCCACGCCAACACCAATCCCTGCCGTGTATAGCTTGCCGTCTTGCGTTTTACCGACTTTGACAGACCACATGTCCTGCAGCTTGCCTGCGTCCTCGATCGGCCCAAGTAAGTCCTTGCCGAGCTGTGTTTCGGTTATCTTGCCTGTCAGATAGTCCAGCACGTCGCTAGCGTCGCTGCTTGATGTGCCTTGCGTCCACGCTGTCCATGGCCCGGCATTGCCCAGGCGGTCAACAAGACGAGCCTGGAACCAGAACTGAACGCCAGCGGCCAGCCCGGTCATTGTGTGGCTGCGCTGTGGGTAGGCGTAATCGCCCAGGTGCATTTTGCCGCTACCGTTCGATTGGCGGCTATACCAGATTTCCGTCCTCTGTGTGTCCTCCGCACCAGGTGGAAACGCCCAATTCAGCACTATGCCAAACACCTGACCAACCGTGGTAAAGCTTGCAAGCGCGGGCGGCTCTCCGATCTTGCCCTTCAGCACCATTTCCGGTGCGTTAGCCCACACGCTCGAAATCTCTGCCGGGTTTATTGCCCGGACACGCGCCTGGTACCGGCCAGCGTAAATACCCTGCACTTCGAAACCCAGCGTTGAAACACGCGGACCGGGGATCCAGTTGCCGTTATCCCTGCGCCATTCCGTTTCGTAAGCAATAGCGCTCTCGGCTCTGTCCCACGTCACGTAGAGCGTAGCCACCGCCAGCCCTTGGATAGTCGCGGAGTTCTCACGGATCCGGACGTTTGCCGGGGGAGCCTGGACGCCTGGCGGAATAACGCTGATCGGGCGGTCTTCGATACGTGCGCCTGTATCGATACGGGCGTACTTGTCCGGGTCGTGCTCGATGGCAGTGATATCGAACGAAACACCGTCTTCGTTTTCAGTGATGCCCGTAACACGGAATTGCTGGATAGCCAGGTCAGAGGCATCTACTGCCCAGGCACATTCTGCCGCTGGCGCTTCGCTGTAGTTGGTCGAAACGGTCACTACTTTGCCGCTGACAGCGCTGATTGTCCGGGCCTGTGATTTGCCACTGGGAAGGTTAACGATAAGACGCTCACCAACTTTTGCCGAAGATACGCGATCGAGCGTGATGTTACGGCCAGACACTGCACTGATACGGCCGCCAAGTGGCCGCCCTGCCATCGCCTCATCTGCCACGCCGATGATCCACCCCGGCAATGGTATGTTGCCATCCATGCCCACAGTAAAGGAGATCACCCGGTCTTTGTCGTTGGTCAACAGTAGCCACTTGCCGCGGCGAATGGCCTCGGTCTGACGGGTACACCCGATAGCAGTCAGATCAGCCTGTTTGACCTGGTAACGGCGGATAAGCGCGTTATCAAAGACTGGTTCTACAGAGTCTTGATAGCTGTTTGCCGGGTCGCTCCAGCTCACCATTGCCACACTATAGTGTGTCTTCTCACTGGCGCTGCTGTCCGTAAATAGCCCGTCTTTGACGTTAGCGCGGGTATAGATGTAATCGACATCGCGGGGCATATCAGCCAGCGCATTCATGCTGTTGTTGGCCCAGTACGTCATGCCACGGAAGATGTTCGCGAAGTCGCGGAGCACCGTCCAGGCTTCTTCCTGCGATTGAATGTAGGCATCACAGAGAAAACGGGGTTCTGTGCCGCTGCCGCCGCGCCCATCGGGTACCAGCTGATCGCAATACTGCGCTATGGCGTATAAGTCCCACTTCGTCAGCGCCAGGTTCTCAGCCTTAACGCGGCTGCCGATGCTGTAGCGGTCGTTGATAAGCAGATCGTAAAACACCCATGCAGGGTTATTCGTCCATGCCCATTTAAAGCTGCCGTTCCAAGTGCCGGTGTAGGTGCGCTTGATCGGGTCGTATGTCGTGGGGATGCGGATCACGCTACCTTTCGGCTCACAGGAAACCTGTGGGATATTCTGGAACTGTTTAGCGTCGAACTGGACGAACAACAGAGCCGTTTCCGGGTACCGGAGTTTCACGTCGATCAGCTCTGTAAGCGACTCAATAACCATTTTATCAGCGATGCGGTTACTGGTGCTGTTCGGCGTGATCCTGCGCACCCGCACCTGCCAACCGGTAGTAGCCTTCGGTAGATTAATGCGGTGGCTGCGCTCGTATTTTGTCGTGGTTTTGCCATCAACAGCCGTTTTCAGCACTTCACGGTAAGCACCGCCATCAGTAGCAACGTCGAGCGCATACTCGATGCGGTAGCCCACCACGTCACCGTTATCCCACTGCTCTTGCAACTGCTGCCATGAGAAGCGAAGGCGAATAGCTGAGAGTTGGGTGTTGGTCAGCGAACGAACCCACGGGTTTAGGCTGGTTAGTTCGGTACCAACGGTTATTTCGTTCTCAACATCCGGCATGCCGGGAATGTAGTCCTGGTCGGGGGTGCCGGAACGAAACTCCCACTTCACGCCGGGAAAGTTTTCAGAGCCATCTGGGCCGATGATCGGGGTACCATCAAGAAAGATATTTTTACCATCCAAGCCACCGGCCAATTCACCCTCGGCCAGCGCCAAGAGGATTTTTGCATAAGAGGTAGATTGCAGGGAGTCGGGCGATTCGACAGGCGTATGAGCATCACCGCCTCCACCCTTGCGGCCTTCTATCACAGACATTGATTTTCTCCAGGCGTAAAAAAACCAGCTCTAGGCTGGCCATTGAGGAATGTAGGTTGCTTACTGCTGGTCTTCGGCGAAGATCCCCGCTGAGATGATTGCACCACCGATCCGGCGCTTGCCGTAGAGAATAGGTACCGGATTGCCCTGGGCAATGGTGTTCACCGGCCCGCCAAAGGCATAGCTCGGTTTGTTATCTGGGCTTTCGCGCCTTGCTGCCCCTCCCTGCATCGGGGAAAGCATTTGGGCAACACCGCCAAGCATCATTGCAGCACCAGCCTGCAAGGCATAAGACCCCCAGGCTCCACCGCCAAAAGCCTGCCCCCACGGGGACATGCCAATAGCACCAACGACGACCAATACCGCGCCAAGGATCGTCTGGAACACACCCGCCTTCTTACTGCCTATAATAACCGGGGCGATCCTGATATCTTCACTACCTGAAAATTCGAGTTCGTCTTTTCCGATATTGTTTTTCCCAACAAAAATAGAGAATGTTAATCCTCTCTCCTTTGCTGTCTGTAAGAATCGTTCAAAGCCTGGAATGGTTATGGATAGCGCCTTGATTGCCTCTTGCGGCGTGGATACAACCAGTTCGTGAACTCGGCCAAATGTTGAGCCAAGAACACCATAGAGCCTAATAACTCTATATTCATCTGCGGAAATATTCATATTCACCCCAATAAAAAACCCTCCGAAGAGGGTCTTATTCACAATCCGGCTTTCTTTCGAGCCTCTTCAAGATATCCCTCAGCGGAATTATCTTTCTTAGTTGCATCAATGCTTGGGTCTAGTATCTTCGATAATTTACTATCGATTGACTGCAATAATTCTATTTGTTTATTAGCTCTAACGCTTGCTCTATTTAGGAAGTACCAGATAGCAATAGAGATAACTAAAGAAATTAGATACCAAAGGAAAAAACCATCAGACATTGTTAACCCCTCTCGATAAGTGAAGTGATCATCCTATCAGCGATTTATTTTAAACGGTACCTCAAAATCATTACAGCTCTGTTCTGCCAATACCCATCATAGGGAACATGTTTACTCAGTTGTCCGTACATGTGGTGGAGCATCACCCCATCGCCAAGATAGACCCCTGCGTGGTTCGGCTCGTCGGCACGCACCTGCATAATAATTACGTCCCCCACCAGCAGATCACCGGTAGCCGGTATAAAACCGGCTTCGGCATAGTGCTGCATGTAGAGGTTTTCGCCGCGCTCCCACCAGCCATCCGACCGCTCAAAGTTAGGGAGATCGATACCGCACTCCAGCCGGTACCAGTCCCGCACGATAGCGTAACAATCCCAGATGCCATGCACGAACGGGCGGCCAAGCAATGGCTTGATGCCTTCAGCTGGCATGATGGTTCTGATATCGCCTTCCGGCCAACTGGCAATCACCCAGGGCAGTTGGGACAGGTCACATTGTGCAAGATCGAGCTGGCTCGGCTGCGTGGTGGCGTCTGGGTGACTGTGAACGATAGCGACGATCTCCCCAGCATCCTCCGCAGCTGCGAAGTCCTCCGGGTGCATGCTGAATTGCTCGGTAGGCTCCGGAGCTGTATTCCTGCAACGCAGGTACTGCTGGCGGCGGCCATTTTGCACCACCAGCCCGCAACACTCTGCCGGGTGACTTTCTTCGGCATGCGCCATTATGGCGCTGATAATGTGCTTTCTCATGGCTACCTCTTCAGCAATGCGGAGCCGGGAAAACCGCCGAACGGCAGCGGATTGCCCTTACCCCAACGCGGTTCGCAGCCGGTGGACAACAGGCCAGAGCAAACATCTTTGGAAGGATCACTTACTGGCTTTCCGTCAGAATCAAAATATTTAGCACCGGTATAGCCGCAAGACGCACCGCGATACTGCCCACGAATGCACCAAGTACAAAGGCTATGGATCTGCCGGGTGGGGATCATGATGCCTTGCAAGTCAGCAGGTGAAGATAGAGCAAACTGGATGCCTGTATTGCTGCCGCTGATCTTGCGATCGATATACCACACATCAACCTTTTGCTGTGTCGCGTCGGCCTGCGGGTTGCCCTCCGGAAAGTTTCGGGCATCGAGGTAATGGGCGTAGGTGTCGCGGATCGTGACCTTAAACATTGCTAGGTTTTGGTATGCGAGACACATTGAACCCACGGTACCATCGATATTACCGACCGACAGCGTGGGACTCGGCGCTGTACCGTCGCTTGTAACCTCTAACCCCTCAATTTCCACCGGCCACGGCTTGTATTCCCGCCCGCCGAACCAGATAGATTTTGCCGGTAGCTTAACCGGATCATCACCGGCCTTTTCCAGCTCTGCCGGAGTGAACGGGATCGGGTGGCTGTGAAAGTACAACTCAGGCCCGCTGAACTGACTACCGTCAACTTCGAACAGGCGAATTTTACTCCCAGGCTCCAGAACCTGGTGATCAGCATTGATAGACATTGGTTTTTCCTACGGTCTGAAGGCGGTCTCGAACGTGGCCGCAAGCTGATACATCTGATCGCCGCGGTCATTCTTGCCCAGTGCGGTTACCTGATACGTTTTGCAAGTGAAAAGCCCGGGCTCAAAATTTGGCGTTGTCCACTTAAACGCTTTATACCCGGCATGGCGCTTGAAAAAACTCCTGATCTCGAAAGTGCGCTTCCAGTTACCGACAAATGTTAATGACCAGCTTTGGAGCTCTGTATTCAGCCCATCGCCAACCTGCTGTTTATAGCCGTCGCCAAATTGCACTTCACGCACACGAAAGGAGTGATCGCCGGTTGGGCTTATCCTTGCGGCATAACTAAAAGTTTCCAGTGCCATTAAATCACCTTCTTCCCCTATTTGCGGTGTTTAACATCCCTCCCTGGCCTGTAGCTTTTTCCATGTACACCTTGATGCGTTGATCAACGTATTTTCCAACCTCACTACCGAACTGTTCCATGCCTGGCGGTGCGGATGTAGTCGTTTGCCCATCGCTGTAGACTGTAATGTTTACTGTCGGTGCACTGCCACCAGCACTCCCCCTGTTCGGCTGGCTGGCGGTCGTCGGGCGAATCCCCAATGATCCACCAGCGGCAACTGGCGAAACTAACCCACCATCGGCGTAACCTCGCATCATGCCGTAAAGATTCTCTACGCCGATCCGCTCAGTGGCTTCTTTGGTCATCACGAATTCGCCACGGTGCACAATGCCAGCCTCTTCGTATTTGCCACCCGCACCGGTGTAACCGCCGAGTTCATACGCCCTAAAATTGGTACTCATCCCCATTGCACCAGTGCTTGCAGATCCTGCTGCGCTGGCAGCTCCTGAGGCCGCTCCTGAGGCCGCCCCGCCGATACCACCAGCGAGCCCACCGACTACACCGGTGATCGTCTGCATGATGGAACTTGTGACTACCGCCTGAGCGGCCATATCGATAAGGTTTTGAACGATGGATTGAGTTAGGGAAGCGAAGAGGTTAGTTACTCCCTCCTTGAACGTTTGGGTACCTGTCAGCAGACCGGTAAGCATATTGCTTGCACGTTCTGTGGTGGCCTGGAACATATCGACGGCCATCTTCTGCATATCGCCTTGCGCAGCGTATAGTTGCATTGATGCCTGGTAACGCTCTTGCATCGCCTCACGATCCGCCGCCACAATGAGCTGATTGGCGCGGCTTTGCGACACTACACCCGCCGTGGCATAGCTCTCGATCAGTGCATGCCGTTTGGCAAGCTGGTTTTCGAGGTTCTGGATAGGATCGATATTACCGGCCAGCTCGGCGGTACCGGAAACAGCGTAACGCTGATTTGCCTCGGCCACAGCTTGCAGGTAGGTCGTGTTGATATCCTGCTTACGGCGGGAAAGTTCCTCGGCGCTTTTGATTTCGCCGTCAGCAATTTGGCGCTGTAACTGCTCGTTAGCCTTTTTCTGGGTATCCGCAGCTGCTCGGTAGGGATCGGAGGCTATAGCCGCGTTGTGGTCTTCCCACCGCTGCTTTGCCTCTGCTAGCGTCTTGTTCAAACGCTCCAGCCCTGCCCGCTGTTCGTTAGTCCACTTTGTACCTGCTTCCAGAGACGCGGAGAATAAAGCCGCCGCCGCATCGCCCTCTTTCAGTCGGACGCCTTCAACCTGAATTTCCTTATTCAAGTTGGCTATCTTCTGCTGGTAATCCCCTGCCACCCCAGCGGATTTTTTGCTAGCGGAGGCTGCATCTTGCTCCGCTTTTTGCTGGGCCTTTGTCGCTGCTGTGAGGCTCTCAGTTGTTCTCTCAGCAGCAACTTTACCCGCAACATAAGCCTCATAATGACCAGGGGGGAGCTTTAGATCATCGGCCTCATAAATAGCCTGTTGCTCGGCCTTTGCTATCCCTTTTAGCCCTGCAAGTGCCTTTTCTCGCTGGACTTTTATCATTGCTGCTTGCTGCTTTTCGTCAAGCTTCGGAAGTGCCAAGCCTGCGAATTTTGGAGCTGCCACAGAGGTAGATAGGCCCGTTACCCTGTTAAGCTGCGCATACATTTCCGCAAGGCCACCAACAGCCCCCGCCAGTGCTGCGGTCTTATTTATCGATTCATTAATCGCCTGAGTACGAAGGGCTTCTGTATTACGTAATGTTTCCGTTTGCCGCTCAAGTGCAAAGTTTTTCTGGCTTAGCTGCCCCTGCGTCTCGATCATCGCCTGCTGGATGTCTTCAAGCGACATCAGCGTATTGATACGACTCATCCAGGGACTTTCTTTAGCGTCGGCCTCCATTTTCGTCAAAGCAGACAAGCTATCTTTCAGCTTGCGAACTTCTTCTTCCGTCTTGGCGATTTCAGAACGCTGCACAGCGATAGATTTTCCGGCATCTACAGCAGTGGATTCCAAACCAGCGATCGACATGCCGGACATTTGCTTTCTGACTTGCTCGACGGTGTTGCCATAGGCCAGTGCGGTTTTTCTGGCTTGCTCATTCTTTTCATGCACATAGTACCAGGCTGCCCCGACACCAAGCACAATCCCAGGGATCCCACCGACGGCACTTAATAGCCCGCTACCCAGCCTTGTTCCCAGCGATGTTACGGCGTTGAGACCACTTTGAGCCGTCATGCGGGCCGTGATGCTAGCTGCTAACTGGCCCTGTGCAACAGCAAGCTGCCTTTCTGCAATGATTTGCGCCTCGATCCCCACCGCCGCAGCCCTTGCCTGCTGAGCACGGTAAAGCGTGGCTCGAGCTGCGGCAGTAGCTGCTTTTGTACCTTCAACTTGGGCGGCCGCAACAGCTACCTCTGTGCGATATGCCGCCAGCATCCGTCCTGTGGCTGTTTGCACACCCAAGGCCAGATTACCGAAGTAACGCACCGCGCCGATCCCGACAAGCACACCCAGACCAGTGGCCACATTATCGATATTACCTGCAAGCCCATCCATAACACCGGCAAGTGATGTTGTGATACCCGCCGCCTGGTTCTGCCCGCCAATCCACTCCATAAATGCGTTATTGATGCGTGTTGATGCTGCGCTGACGCTGTTTGGCATGGTGTCGAATTCTTTCCTAACCTGCCCAAGCTGACTAATTAGAGCAGGGACGATCACCGGGGTTGGCAACTTCCCTGCATCAGCTAGCCCCTTAAGATCCTTTTGAGCTACCCCTAAGCCGTCAGACAGCATTTTCATTATCCGCCCGCCAGACTGCGCAACAGAGTTAAAATCCTGCCCACGCAGAACACCACGGGCTAGCGCTTGTGATAATTGGGTGATCACTGTGGATGTCTCCTCAGCAGACGACCCTGACACTTGCAGACCGGTAGACAGCGCCTCAGTAAGAGATAAAATATCCTTGGTTGTGTACCCGTATTCACGCAGCGAACTTGATGCTTTCGAGAACAAACTGGCGTTAGACTCGAACGTTGATCCGGTGTATTGGCTGATCCGCATTAATCCGGCTTGCGCGGCGCTGAAATCTTCCGCTGAAGTGGTGGCCAGCTTTACCCGCGCGTTGAGCGAGTTCCACTTGTCAGCCATGGCGATCAGGTTGCCGGTAGCAAATGCCCCGGCAAACGCACCGGCCATCGCCAATGCGCTGCTGCGCACGGTCGCCAATTGCCCATTCAGATCAGCAAGAGCTCGCTGACTCTGACGAGTGGCATTCTCTGCCTGGCGGTTACCCTGTGTCATTGTTCTGTGATAATCGGCCCCCATGCGTGAGGCACGGGCGATCTCAGTCTGGAAGGAGCTGGAGTTTGCCGAAATTTTAATGATTAGCTCACGCAGAGATGCCATATTTCACCCATAAAAAAACCCGCCGCAGCGGGTGTTAACTAGCCAGATTTTCCAGAAATGCCTCAAGCCCAGCGGTATCCTCTTCTTCCGCGTCTTCCTCCGCGTTCCAGCGGATCAACATATCCCCGATGGACAATGGATCTTTTGTTCGTTGGGCATTGAAGACGGCAGCGGCGATTTGCGCAGCGTGATAATCACCACGGTCATCACTAATCGGGCTTATCCGGTTAAAGGCCATCCACATGCGCAATTCACTGACGCTGATAGACTGCTGAAGCTCGCCCAGGGTTTTGCCCAGGCGTAAAGCCAGTTGCATCAAGAAGAAGGTTTCTGGCTCTCTGACTTTTTTTCAGCGTCTTCCGGCGATGTTTGCAGGGCAAGCGCCTGCTTAAGCAGACGGGAATGCACCGGCCCGTAAAAACCCACCACATCGTCCAGCTCTTTGCGGGTAAATACCGGCTTTTGATCTTCATCGAGCAGAACATCAATAAACATCACAGCGTCAGCGCGGATGTTACGTTGCGTCTGCTCTGTAATTGAAAGCTCGACCGCCTTTGCGCCCTCTTTGGGCTCTGCAGGCTCCATAATCTCGCGCCACTGGCCCCAGCCCGCTGGCGAGGGTTCTCGCAGGATCACCTTCGCCCCATTCCACTCGGCGACCTCAACCAGCTTGGTGCGAAAACCTGCCATCGGTGCCGAAGCCAGCTCCTTAAGGTTTAATTTCTTTGCTGCCATGGGTTAATGCTCCTGTTAGGCTGCTGTGACTGTCACAACACACGTAGCGGTTTTAGCGCCGTCCGTGGTTTTAACGGTGATTGTTGAGGTACCAGGGGTAAGGCCGGTGATAACACCCTTATTTGTCACCATGACGATTCCGGGGGCTGAGGATGTCCACGTTACGCCGCGGTTAGTGGCTGATGCCGGGGCGATCGTTGGGGTCAAGGTGAGACTGGCAGCAACAGCAACGGTGGCCGTGGCTTTATCCAGCGTCACACCGGTTACAGGGATGTTGACAGCGTAGATCCGTACGGGCTTGCCGATAATGCGCAGGGTATAAGAAGCGGATACGATGCCGGATGTCGCCGCGCTCCAGCTGTTTTGACGCACCTCGGCCAAGTATGAAAAGCCGTTGCCAGAAGGGAATACGATGCGAATGGCACGGCGGGTGTCATCGTCATAAGCATCCATCAGGGAATCCTGGGCAGCATCGTAACCGCTCCAGTTTTTACCAATGGTCATTTCAGATGGGGCTTTCAGGCCGTTTACCATCTCCTGCTCATCCGAACAGAATGTTGTAGTTTCGATATCAGACTTTTGGCCGCCCGTGTAACTGAGTTCCTTGGTGCTACACGATGCGGCAAGCCAGGTAACACCTACTGGGTTAGCCTCGCTGACTTCACCAGCAGAAACGCTGATCACTGTGCCTTGTGTTTTTTCATGCTTACTAGCCATTTGGGTATCTCCAGGCGTAAAAAAACCGCTCGTAAGCGGCTATATGAAGTGGTTAGGGTTATTGCCACACTCGGAATTCAAGCGAGGCGCGGAAAAGGCCAGTGTCGGGTTCGTGGCCACTGAAAAGGTGGATTTCTGCCGGGGACAACCCGGTTACCGCCTCCTCGGCATGGGCGCGTATGGCCTTAGCCTCGTCAATGCTGCTCGCGTACACGTCGATCTGCACCATATAGGCCGTTTCAGCGGTACCGCAGAACACATCACCCCGATTTTCATTGGGAACGGTGTAGACGATCCACGGCGGCTTTACTGCTGGCACTCCCTCGGGCGTGAGTTTTACGACATACGGGTAAGCCTGGCCGCCCACCAGCGGTTTTAACAACGGGTTAAGGTCAGCTTCGGTCATTTGGATAACACCTGGTCAATGGCCTCGTTGGCCTTCGCAAATACCGCCTCCGCAGCCTCCGACTCTTTGGCATCGTAAGAGGGCCTAATAAACGGTATCGGTGCCAGTTTCGATGTACCAAGCTCGATGAAACGCCAGTAGAAAGCATTTTTCGGGTTGCTGGCCTTCATCGAATTATCGCTGTTGCCCGTTCGAGGGTTACGGCCCCGGATATGCACCCCGGCGACCGCCCCGCCATCCTTGGCCCGCATATTCACAGCGACGACATTGCGCGCCAGCTTGCCGGTTTTCTTCGGCGCTCGGGCTTTGACTTCATCACGGAGCACGTTTGCCCCTGCCCGCGTCGCTTGACGTAACACGTTGCGGTTCTCGGCCTTGCTTAACAGTTCCAAATCCTTCGAAATGTCGAGCAGGCCGGAAAAATCCAGATTGCCGC
>NZ_CAMFLB010000007.1:0-336395 GCF_945957435.1 Serratia sp. PL7
CCAATTAGCTTCCGTATCTGACTTGCCACCCATTGACTTCTATATCTGAATTCAACCTTGTATTGGCTGAAGTATGAAACGTGCCACATTCGACTCCCGCACCTGAACGCTGCTCCGGAACAGCTCCCTCTCCCTGTGGGAGAGGGTTGGGGTGAGGGGCCGCAAACGCCTCAAATCAGCTTAGAAGCGCACCTCGCCACCAAACAGATAAGTTCGACCGCGGGCGGTGTTGGCCGCAGTAGCCTCATCCCCTTGGATCGGCAGCATATTCAGTTTGTTAAGCGCATCGGAATAGCTTTTATCCATCACGTTTTGCACGCTGAATTTCAGCAATAGGTTACGGTTTATCTGATAGGTGCTGTACAGATCGATAACGGTAGGAATATTTGGCATCTCCTGTTTCATCAACTTCCCGGTTTGCTCACTCATTTCAAAATCAGGAGAAAGACGGCGAGCCTTGCCGGTATATTTGATGATGCTGCCCACGGTCAGCGCTTCGTCAAAGAAACGTAACCCGCTATCCAGAGTAAAATACATGTCCGGCAGTTCGTTGATATCTCCCGCACCAAAGTAGCTACTGGCGATAGAGGTAGGCTGGTCGGTGTGCTGTTTGCTAAATGAGGCACGGGCAAAGCCGCGGCCAGCATCATAATTGGCTTCCAGCTCCACCCCGTGGGTACGCACCGGCGTCAGAGAGTTGACGTAGATATACATGTTATCCGAGAACTCTTCGCTGGCATCGCTCCAGTCATTCTGCAAATTCTCACCCAAACTACACTTGCGGCCATTTCGGCACACCATGTAAGACTCGCTGAAAATATAGTTTTTGATTTTACTGGTGTAAACCACCGCTTTAAAGCGCAGGGTATCCTGCTTGAACAACAGATCGTTGCCGCTGAGGTTAAAGCCGGCCTGCCAGGTTTCTGCACGTTCGCCTTTCAGGAACGGGTTCATCGAAGCGCCTCCGGAGTTAGAGAAGAACACTTCCTGGATGTTGGGGGCACGCATCGATTTGCTGTAGCTGGCAAAAGGTTGCAGCCAAGGCGTGACCTGCGCAGACAGCATCACCGAAGGGTTAAATCCGTGCTCCTTCAGGTCGATGTTGGCACTCCCCTGCGGAAAACACTCCACCCGTAAATCACAGGCCGGTTTAAAGCCAGTGAGCTTGTTGTTGGCATAATTGAGATTGAGATCGAGCTGGTAGATTTCACGGTTGAGTTGCAAGCCAGTGTACAGGCTGGCGATACGCTGGTCGCCCGACGGGGCAAAGGTGTTGTTCTCGATCGCCTCATGTGCCGTCTGCGGATCCTCAATCTGCGATTCGACGTGCTTGTCGTACTGGTTGCGCATCAGTTTACCGCCGTAGGTGAACGCTACGTCGGTCTGCCACAGGCTAAAGCGGCTGGTATTATTGATATCCAGCGCGTCGGAGCGGTTTTCCGCATTGGTATTAAAGAAAGTGAACAGTGAATCACTGTCATACTTCTGATTACCCTTGCTGTGGCTGGCGGTCATATTCAGATCCACCCACTCAGAAAATGGCGCGTAGTGATATTTGAGATAAAAATCGTTGCTGTCGATATCGCGGCGCGAGAATTTATTCTGGTAAGTTCGGGCGGATAATTCAATGCGGTGATATTCGTTGGGCTTGATATCCACCTTGAACAGCTGCGATTTGGGATTTTGCTTCATAAACTCGTCGTAACCAAAATCTTCACTGCTCACGCCGTCGCCGTTGTTGAAGTTGGAATAGATGGAGCTGCCGCTAATGGCAGCCATCACGCCCAAGCTGCCGGTATCGGTAAACGCAGCCCCCTTGGCCCCAACGGCGATCATACCGCTGCGGCCAATACCGTTACTGCCCACGGAGAACTTGGTGCGCACGCCAAACGGATTATCGGCAAACACCACATCATCCACGCCGATAGTGCGGAAGTTGGCGCTGCCAGCCAATGCGTTCACCCCAGATGCACCGCTGTTCTCGCCACGCGCCACGTCGACCCCAACAATAAAATTCGGATCGATCAGCACACCGGATTGATTGTTGGTAGAACCATGGGACATCACGCCAGAGGTCGAGGTGCCAAAATAGCTCTGGGTAATGCCATCAACCATGGTATTTACCCGGCCAAAACCACTCATCCCACGGATATTGACGCTGACCGCCCCTTGGCTGGGATCGATTTGAGTAAAGGTGCCAGGCATGCTGCGCAGGATATTATCTATCGACTGTAGATTTTTATTTTCGTCGCGCGAGCTGAATGCCCCAGGCTTTTCCAATGCCTCCTGTTCGCTGTTATTAGTCGCCGCCGAAACGTTCAGCGGGCTGAATAGCGCTTGGCCTTTATTTTCTGCAGCCAACAGCGGGCCAGACAAAACCATACCGGTGCCAACCGCACCAATAAGCAGTTTAAATTTCATATATCCCCTAAAGTATTGCTATCAAAATCAGTGAGTGATCAATGCTCAGCAGAAAATACCGCCAGGTAGGCGGAAATTAATTATGGTTATTATCTGCCGCGCAGCCATTAAGCTGCGCGGCCAAGAGCCTTATTTTTGCGCTTTTTCGTCCATTGCTAAAATAAAGCTGTATTCCAGCGCGCTATTTTCCAATCGACTCAAGCGGCCCGATTTCCCCCCGTGGCCCGCCGACATATCCGTGGACAGCAATAACACCGCATCCCCCTGCTGGAATTGGCGCAGCTTCGCCACCCATTTGGCGGGTTCCCAATACTGCACCTGTGAATCATAAAGTCCACTGGTGACTAACAGATTCGGGTAGCGCTGCGCGCGCACATTATCGTACGGACTGTAGGACTTGATCAGCGCATAGGGCTGCGGCTGATTGGGGTTGCCCCACTCCTCGTATTCACCGACGGTCAACGGAATGCTGTCATCCAGCATCGTCGTCAGCACATCCACAAAAGGCACCTGAGCCACCACCGCGTTATACAGTTGGGGAGCCTGATTGATCACCGCCCCCACCAGCAAGCCTCCGGCACTGCCTCCCATCGCGTAAACGCGCCCCGGCTGCCCGAATCCCTTATCGATCAGCGCCTGAGTGGCATCGATAAAGTCATTGAAGGTGTTTGGTTTGTTCGTCAGTTTGCCCTGCTGATACCAGTCTTGCCCAAGCTCACCGCCGCCGCGGACGTGGATCAGCGCATAGACGAAACCGCGATCCAACAGGCTAATGCGGTTGGCGCTGAACGCCGGGTCCATACTCATGCCATAGGCACCGTAGCCATACACCACCAGCGGACTTTTGCCAGGTTTGAATTTGGCGCTGTTGTATACCAGCGAGACCGGCACCTTTACTCCGTCGCGGGCGGTGAACCACAAGCGCTCACTGTGATACAGGCCTGGTTCTACGCCCTTCACTTCCTGTCGTTTCAGCAACTCGCGTTTACCGCTGTTGAGATCCCATTCATAGGTGCTGGTTGGCGTGGTCATGGCCGAATAGCCATAGCGCAGGCGGTCACTTTCCGGGTCCGGGTTGTAGCCCAGCCAGGCCATATAGCTGGCATCATCAAACGCAATGCTACGTTGCTCGCCCCCTTGCCAGGCAATCTGCCGTAAATGCACCAGGCCCTCACTGCGCTCTTTCACCACCAACCAGTCACGAAACAGGGCAAAGCTTTCCAGCTCACCGTTTTCCTGTGGAGCGATCAGCGGCTGCCATGGCTGGCTCGCGGACGCAGTCTGGTACAAACCAAAGTGCGGGCTTTGATGATTGGAACGCAGATAAAACTCACCGCGATAATGGTCGAGGTAATATTCGCGCCCGGCCTGACGCGGGGCAAAAAGTTGTACCGGAGTTTGCGGCCGGTTGGCGTCGAGCAGACGCACTTCGGAAGTGGTATTCCCGCTGATGGTGACAATCACGTAATCCCGCGAAGAGGAGAGACCCAAGCTCAGGTAAAATGCCCCATCGTTTTCCTGATACACCAGCTTATCGGCCGCAACCGGCGTACCAAATTGATGGCGGTAGACCTGATAGGGTGACAGCGTTTGGGGATGATTGCGCACATAGAACAAGCTGTTGCCGTCGTTGGCCCACACCATATTGCCCGAGGTGTTTTCAATCACCTCTTTGGCCCAAGTGCCGCTAGCCAGATCGCGCAGGGAAATGCGGTACTGCCTGCGCCCTTGAGTATCCTCCGCCACGGCCAGGCGGCGGTTATCTTCACTGACCGCCATTCCCCCCACGCGGTAATAATCTTGGCCCTGGGCGCGCTGATTGGCATCCAGTAACGTCTGCCAGGCGGAGCCATCCGCAACGGCCTGCCGCTGGTAGACGGCAAACTCCTTACCCGCATCAATGCGTTCCTGATAGCGGTAGCCATTGAGCTGGTAGGGAACCGAGCGATCTTCCGGGCTCATGCGGCCCAGCATTTCGTGATACAACCGATCGCGCAGCGTCTGATACGGCTGCATCACCTGTTCGGTATAATGGTTTTCCGCCGTCAGATAAGCCAACACCTGTTTATTCTGGCGGCTATCATCGCGCAGCCAATAATAATTATCGATTCGTGTTTCGCCCTGGGCGGTTAATTTATGCGGAATAATTTCAGCCTGGGGCGGCTGCGCGGCCACCTTGGTGGCAAAGTTTAATAACCCCATAGAAATCAGTAGATAAGTTACCAAAGGCCTGCGGCAGCGAGCCGATTGAACAGGTAATGTCATAACCCCTCACAATAATTTGAGCGTAGTAACCCCCTCCTATTGCGTGCAACAAGAGATAACGCCTGATGGGTAAATACTTTTTGGCTGGCTTACAACAACGCCAGGTTAAAATCCACTGCCATGGTCACGGCAATTTTGCCTTGGCGCAGCATCTCCGCTGGTGGCGAAGGTAACGGCTGCGCACGCAATATCACCGCCAGCGCTTCACGATCTAACGACGCGGTAGCGGAGGGCGTTTTCAGTACGACATCGGCCACTCGCCCCTGAGCATCCACCACAAAACTCACCACCGGTGCCCCCGAACGCTGACGCCGTTTGGCGTCTGCCGGATAGCGCTTCACTCGGTTGAGCATCCCTTTGACCTGGCTCTCCCAGGAAAGCTTGGCCTGTGCCTGCGCGCTAGAATCGCTGTTTAACGGAGCCGCCACGCGCTGTGCCAGGTTTTGCGCCTTGGGTGCCGCCGTGCTGGCTGCTGCGGAATGCGTGACGTCTTGCTCATTCTCCATCGGAGTTGGCGGCTTTGGCGGCGCTTTACGCTGCTGCTTATGCGCATTTTTACTGCGCTCGGCCACCACAATTTTTGCCGCCTCGGCACGTGCCAGTTCGGGCATCTCCGGCTCCCGCTGCTGTTGCGCAGGCCGTGCTGCGGAACTGTCTGCTTGTTGCTGCACCCCCAGCGGCAACGGTTTAGGCTGGCTTGGCGCTTCGATCTGCCCCGCCCAACTGAGCATGATCGCCGGTGGCGGCATCAGCACCGGCGGCAACGAAGTTTGCGGCCAGTAAAACAGCCATACCAGCGCCAGATGAACGCCTAGCGCATACAGTAAACCACGCCCCCAGCGCGGCTGCGGCAGAGCAGCCGCCTGAGTGCTATAAGGCTGACTAAACATAGGGATAGTAGATTACCTAATTGCGAATGATTGCAGATCACATTTGATAATGATAATCATTTGTAAATATTAATGACAGATCTTTTCGCTATCCTGACGTAATCATTTTGCGGTTGGCGTGACCCACAGGTAATCCGCCATGGACCGATCGATGGCCATGCCCTGCTCTGCCAGCATCAACACCGTAAATTTGGCACCGGGCTGCAGATCCTGGATATGCAGCGGCACACCGACCGTTCTGGAGGCATGATATCCGCCCGCCATCAGCAGTGCAGGGGTGGGTGCAGCCAGTAAACTTTCGGCCATACGGCGATCGCGCTGCTGCTGAATGGCGAGCATGGCATGCAGCTGCACCTCATCAATTTTGCCGTCATGGGAATCACGGATGGTGACAGCAAGCGCCTGCTGAACTTCTGGGCGCACGGAAAGCTGGCCTTTGGGGAATTCGGGCCGCTGATAAAACGCCATGATTTCGCTGCGATCGAGGTTGGCGGATAACAGAGGATAAGGTGCACGCATCGCCGCCATTACCACGTCACCATACAGTGACCACTTCCAACTGGTTTGCCAGGCTGTCAGTTCAGCTACGCGGCTATCACGTACCGTCGGTTCGGTTTGCAGCCACTGCTTTACTTCATCCACTTTGCCTTGCTGGCTGGGCGTGATCATCTCCATCAGCACGCTGCCCTGCGGTCTTAGCTTAGGTAATTGCTCTACCAGCCACAGTTCGATCTGGTGGTGATAAGGATTGTCGTGCTTTTCACCCACGATCACCCGTGGCTGATCTGCCAGGCGCGTCAGTAACTGCTGCGGCGTCAATATCTCGCCACTGCGTAAATCAACAATCTTGCCTAGCGTGGTAATGTCGCTTTTCGGGGGAGAGGTCGGCCCCTGGCTACAGGCCGTAAGCACCAACGTTGCAAACAATATCAGAAACTTCATGTTGTCTTTCCTTACACAAAAGTGGCGACATTATAGATAATAATTATCATTTGCATATAGAAATTGGCAGCACCTGGTGGCCGACACCTGTTTTTTCGTTACCGTGTTTTGAGTTACGTTGATTTCGCGTAATGGAACGGGTATAACTGATAGCCATTTAGACGTCTATACGGATAGAGTGTTATGCAACCTGCCGCTGAAGGGCAATTCAAACGCACCATGAAAGCCCGGCATTTGGTGATGCTGTCGCTGGGCGGCGTGATCGGTACCGGTCTGTTTTTCAACACCGGCTATATCATCTCCACTACCGGTGCACTAGGCACCCTGCTGGCCTATTTGATTGGCGCTGTCGTGGTCTATCTGGTCATGCTGTGTCTGGGAGAACTTGCCGTCGCCATGCCGGAAACCGGCGCATTTCACGTCTATGCGGCACGCTATCTTGGCCCGGCTACCGGCTATACCGTTGCCTGGCTATACTGGCTGACCTGGACCGTCGCGTTGGGCTCCAGCCTGACTGCCGCCGGTTTCTGTATGCAATACTGGTTTCCACAATCACCGGTCTGGTTGTGGTGCCTGATTTTCTGTCTGGCCATTTTTCTGCTCAATGTCATTACCACCCGCTTCTTCGCCGAAAGTGAATTCTGGTTCTCGCTGATCAAGGTGATCACCATTCTGGCGTTTATCGTGCTAGGTGGTGCAGCCATGTTTGGCCTGATCCCGATGAAAGACGGCACACCAGCGCCCTTCCTGAGTAACCTGACCTCATCGGGTTGGCTGCCCAATGGAACGTTACCGATCCTCATGACCATGGTAGCGGTCAATTTCGCCTTCTCCGGTACTGAGCTAATCGGCATTGCGGCGGGCGAAACCGAAAATCCGGAAAAAGTGGTGCCCTGGGCCATCCGCACTACGGTGGTCCGCCTGATGGTGTTCTTTATCGGTACGGTATTTATCCTGGCAGCGCTGATCCCTATGGAGCAGGCAGGGATCGTGAAAAGTCCGTTTGTTCTGGTCTTTGAGCGCATTGGTGTGCCTTATGCCGCCGATATTTTTAACTTCGTGATCCTGACAGCCATTCTCTCGGCCGCCAACTCCGGGCTGTATGCTTCGGGGCGCATGCTGTGGTCGCTGGCCAATCAGCGCACCATGCCTGCCTATTTTTCACGGGTGAATGCGCGCGGGATCCCGATGAATGCATTGACGTTCAGCATGCTCGGCGGCGTGCTGGCCCTGTTGACCAGCGTGATCGCTCCCGATACGGTGTTTGTGGCACTGTCTGCCATCTCCGGCTTTGCGGTCGTTGCCGTCTGGCTGAGCATCTGTGCCGCCCACTACGTTTTTCGCCGCCGCTATCTGCGCAGCGGTCAGCCAATTGAAGGGCTGAAATACCGTGCACCAGGCTATCCGCTGACGCCTATTGTCGGCTTTGCGCTGTGTTTATTGGCCTGTATCGGTCTGGCATTCGACCCAGAGCAACGCGTGGCGCTGTATTGCGGCCTGCCGTTTGTGGCGATCTGTTATCTGGCCTATTACCTGACCCGGCGTTCCGGGCAGAAAAACCTACTGAACACCGGAGAAGAACATGTCGGTTAACAACCCTCTGGCCGCCTTGCTGGCCGATAACCGCACGTTGATTTTGGACGGGGCAATGGCCACCGAACTGGAGGCCCGAGGTTGCGATCTCACCGATCCGTTGTGGTCGGCAAAAGTGCTGATTGAAAACCCGGAGCTGATTTATCAGGTGCATCTGGATTACTTCAATGCAGGAGCACAGTGCGCCATTACCGCCAGCTATCAGGCCACGCCCCAAGGTTTTTTACGCCGAGGCCTGGATGAGTCGCAATCGTTGGCACTGATCGCCCAAAGCGTCCACCTGGCACAGCAGGCACGCGCCGATTATCTGGCCCAGCGCCCGCAGCAATTGCCTTTACTGGTTGCCGGTTCGGTCGGCCCTTATGGTGCCTATCTGGCGGATGGATCCGAATACCGTGGCGACTACCATCTGCCGCAAGCAGAGATGATCGCGTTCCATCGTCCGCGTATCACTGCTCTGGCCAATGCTGGAGTGGATCTCCTGGCATGTGAAACGCTGCCTTCGTTCGCCGAATTACAGGCCCTGCTGGCGCTACTGGCGGAATTCCCAGCGCTGGGTGGGTGGTTCTCTTTCACTCTGCGCGATAGCCAGCATCTAAGCGATGGTACACCACTGGCCGTCGTCATGGCTGAGCTTAACGATAACCCGCAGGTACTGGCAGTAGGCGTCAATTGTATCGCGTTGGAAAACGTCACGCCGGCGTTGCAGCAGCTTGCCGCGCTGAGCAATAAACCGTTACTGGTTTACCCTAACTCCGGCGAACACTACGACGCGGTGAGCAAAACCTGGCACAGCTGCGGTAACCACCAGCATCATCTGATTAATCAGTTGGCCGATTGGCAGCATGCCGGGGCCCGCTTGATTGGCGGCTGTTGCCGAACCACGCCTGCCGACATTCAGGCGATTGCCGAACGCTGCCACGCATAAAAAAACCCCCTGTGGCCGAAGCCGCAGGGGGTCTCTTTCACGCTATCACAGCGGTTGGGTTTGTGCTTCCACTACGGCCAATGCCACCATGTTGACGATACGGCGCACTGAGGCGATCGGCGTCAGGATATGTACCGGTTTCGATACGCCCATCAATACCGGCCCTACCGTTACCCCCTCGGAAGACGAGACACGCAGCAGGTTGTAGCTGATCCGTGCCGCTTCCATACTTGGCATGATCAGGATGTTGGCCGCGCCTTTCAGCGGGCTGTCCGGCATCAAATCGTGGCGGATACTTTCCACCAGCGCGGCGTCACCGTGCATCTCACCGTCGATCTCCAATCCTGGCGCCATCTGATTGACCAGTTCCAGCGTTTTACGCATTTTGCTCGCCGACGGGCAATTGGAAGAACCAAAGCTGGAGTGGGACAACAGCGCCACCTTCGGTTCAATCCCGAAGCGCCGTACCGTGTCTGCCGCCATCAGGGTGATTTCTGCCAGCTGTTCCGGCGTTGGGTCATCGTTGACGTAGGTATCGGCGATAAAGGTGTTGCCACTCGGCAGCAGTAAGGCGTTCATCGCCCCTGCCACATGCACCCCTTCACGGAACCCGAACACCTTTTCCACTACGTCATAATGCTCGTGGTAGCTACCGATGGTGCCACAGATCATGGCATCGGCCTCCCCACGGTGCAGCATGATGGCAGCAATCAGCGTTGGGTTACCGATCACCGCACGGCGAGCCTGCTCCTGGGAAACACCACGGCGCTTCATGATCTGGTAATACTCACCCCAGTATTCATTAAAACGCGGATCGGACTCGTTATTCACCACTTCAAAGTCTTTGCCCGCCGTCAGCTGCAGGCCGAGTTTCTTCAGGCGCATTTCAATTACGCTTGGGCGGCCCACCAGGATCGGATAAGCCAGCCCCTGCGATACCAGCTCTTGAGTGGCATGCAGCACGCGCTCTTCTTCACCTTCGGCCATTACCACGCGTTTCACTTCTTTCTTCGCCTGGGAGAAGATCGGCTTCATAAACAGGTTGGTTTTGTAGACGAACTCGGTCAGTTTCTCCACGTAAGCATCAAAGTCTTCGATCGGGCGCATCGCCACGCCGGAATCCATGGCTGCCTTGGCTACCGCCGGGGCGATTTTGACAATCAGGCGCGGATCGAACGGTTTGGGAATGATGTATTCCGGGCCAAAGGAGAGGTCCTGATCGCCATACGCCGAAGCCACCACGTCGCTCTGCTCTGCCAGCGCCAGATCGGCAATAGCGTGCACGCAGGCCAGCTTCATCTCTTCGTTGATGGTCGTGGCCCCCACATCCAGCGCGCCACGGAAGATGAACGGGAAGCACAGCACGTTGTTCACCTGGTTGGGATAATCAGAACGGCCGGTACAGATGATCGCATCTGGGCGCACCGCTTTCGCCAACGGCGGCAGAATTTCCGGTTCCGGGTTAGCCAGCGCCATGATCAGCGGATCTCTGGCCATGGTTTTCACCATGTCCTGCGTCAACACGCCAGGGCCGGAGCAACCCAGGAAAATATCGGCATTGGGAATGGCATCCCCCAGCGTACGCTGGCCGTTATCCGCAATGGCATACGCCGCCTTGGTTTCTTCCATCTTGGCGTCGCGGCCCTGATAGATCACGCCTTTGGAGTCGCAAACGGTGATGTTCTGCTTGCTCAGACCCAACGCAACCAGCAGGTTCAAACAGGCAATCGAGGCCGCACCGGCTCCCGATACCACCAGGCGTACGTCGGAGATGTTTTTCTTCACCACCCGCAGGCCGTTGAGCACCGCAGCGGTGGTAATAATCGCCGTGCCGTGCTGATCGTCATGGAACACCGGGATCTTCATACGCTCACGCAGCTTCTTCTCAATATAGAAGCACTCGGGCGCTTTGATATCCTCCAGGTTAATGCCGCCGAAGGTCGGTTCCAGCGCGGCGATCACGTCAATCAGCTTGTCAGGATCGAGTTCATCGACTTCGATATCGAACACGTCAATACCGGAAAACTTCTTAAACAGAACCCCTTTACCTTCCATGACCGGCTTACCGGCCAGCGCCCCGATATTCCCCAACCCCAGCACCGCGGTGCCGTTGGAGATCACCGCCACCAGGTTACCCTTGGCGGTATATTTATAAGCGGCCAGCGGGTCGGCAGCAATTTCCAGGCAGGGAGCAGCCACGCCCGGCGAATAGGCCAAGGCCAGATCGCGCTGCGTAGCTAGCGGTTTAGTCGGCGATACCTGGATTTTCCCTGGGACCGGAAACTGATGGAAATCAAGGGCACTCTGTTTGAGCTGTTCGTCCATTATGGGTTCCTTTGCTTTCTTCTTTTATGTTGAGGTAAGGCTTTATCGCTGAACTAGTATAGTGAGAGAATCGTCACAAACTTTGAAGCGTGCCATAACCTTGGGCGAAACTTGTAAATAAAAGTTAAAAGGAAGTTAAGCGAACAGAAAAGCAGCAATTTTGGTTATGCCTGCGTCAGTCGTTTACCACTCACGCAGCAAATCTCACTGTCGCTTCCGTTGCATTGCTCAAGTGCCAGGCGGGCAAGGTTCGCAGGTAGAATGTGGCCTGGAGGGGGGAAGTGCAAAGGGTTCAACCTGACGCAGTTAAACCCCTTTTTACCGTAGCGATTACTGTGACATATTAAGAATGGTGCGGATGTTGAGGGCACTGGTCGCGATAATATCGATCGCCCCGGTGCGCAGCGCGCCCAGAATAGCCAACGCTTTGGTATTCTCAGAGGCAATGGCGATCACACAAGGGATTTTCCGCAGTTCATCAATGCTCAGGCCAATGACGCGATCGTTCATCACCGTATCCACATGCATCCCCTGCGCATTGAAAAAGTCATAACCGGCGATATCACCGATCACTCCCTGATTCAGACTGGCATCAATGATCTCGTGGGGAGTAAACCAGCCAAGCTTTACCATGTAGCTGTTTTCGTTCATATCACCGATCCCCACCAGGGCCACATCGGCCTTGCGCGCCCGATCCAGGGTTTCCTTGATGGTGCCGTTTTGCATAAACGCCTCTTTCAGCGCCCGGTTTTCAACATATGCCGGGGCATACAGCGTCTCGCTGCTACCACCAAACTTCTTCGCCAAACGGCGGCTGATGTGGTCAGCATTTATAGCGTCACCAGGACGATGCGTCCCCCCAATGCCACAGATAAATTTACAGCTTTTTGGTGCCACGCTGCCCACATGGTCGGCGATCGCGGCCACGTTACGCCCTTGGCCAACCGCCAGCACCATATTATCTTTCAATGACATAGCCAGATAGCCGGAAACCAATGCTGCTACCTGACGCCGCTGTTCTTCCTCATCCTGATGATCCAGCGCGATTAATGCACGGCTGAGGGAAAAGCGCTCCAGCATTTGCTGCTCCAGCCGGGTACTGAATACCGGATGATAGCGGACGGTGATCTCAACAATGCCTTCTTCTTTAGCCCGTTTGAGTAAACGCCCGACCTTAATCCGCGAAATACCGAACTTTTTTGCAATCTCCTCCTGAGTGATTTCGTCCTGATAATAAGCCACGGCAATTTCAGTCAGCAGTTCGTTATCCTGGGATCCTGTTTTTTTTTCCATCCGTTACACGTTTCCCCACGGCAGATTAGTCTTTTTCAATAGAAGATGGGTTCAGCATGCCGAACCCATCTTATCGCATTGCTCGCTAGTATAACCTGTTCAAGCGGCAACGGTATTCAAGCGTTGTTCTACTGCATCAGCCAGTTGGCATAAAAGTAGACAGCAGGATACCGCACCAGCATCCAGCGCACCGCGCGAACGTTCCCCCAACCGGCTCGCGCGGCCAATCTTGGCAACCAGATCGCGAGTTGAATCACGTCCGGCAACGGCAGCCTGTTTCAACTGTTCCAGCGATTCACTGAAGCTATCACCGCGCCGAACCGCCTGCTCAAACCCTTCGATCGCAGGGATCAGCGTATCCATCAGGCATTTGTCGCCTACGCCAGCGCTGCTGATGTCTTGCAGTTCAGTGAGCCCATTGCGCAGCATGGCCAGAAAAACCTGTTTATCCAGCGCCGTTTTATCGCGCACGCCGTCGGCCATGCCCATGAACAGACTGCCATACAGCGGCCCCATCGAGCCACCAATCCCTTCCATCAGCGCGTCCGCTACCGCGTCGAAAGCCTGTGCCAACGACAGATTTTGGCCCTTGATGGACTCACTACATAAGGTGAAGCCTTTTGACATATTAATGCCGTGATCGCCGTCGCCAATCGCACCATCTATCTCACTGAGATACTCACGATTGCTGACAATCACGCCAATCAGCGCCGTGACGATCTCATTGCCATACTGCGTCGAAATTTGTGTGGTCATGATTCACTCCACCTGGGTTAGGCCCAATGAATGAGCGGGCATATCGAGCAACGTTTTCAATTGGTCGTCGAGCTTCATCACGGTTAGCGTCACCCCCATCATTTCCAGAGAGGTAAAATAGTTCCCCACATAGCGACGGTGAACCTTGATGCCACGCTCCGTCAGCCGCTTTTCAACCTCGGCATAATAGATGTAGAGCTCCATCACCGGCGTGGCCCCCAGGCCAGAAATCAGCAAGGCGACTTCCTGCCCCTTGTTCAACGGCATATCATTGAGCACAAAGTCGAGCATGGTGCCAGCCATCGCAGACGCCGACTGGATCGGTGATACCTCAATCCCAGGCTCGCCGTGATGACCAATCCCGATCTCCATTTGGCCATCGGCAATATGAAAGTTGGGCTTACCTACCGCCGGGATGGTGCAAGAGCTGAGCCCGACCCCAATCGAGCGGCAATTGCCAATGGCTTTTTGCGCAGCATCAATCACTCCGTCGAGATCGTAACCCAGTGCTGCGGCAGCGGCCCCGATTTTCCACATTAGAATTTCACCGGCGACGCCACGGCGCTTTTCAATTTCACTGGCGGGCGCAGAGGCAACATCATCATTTGCCACCACGGTTTTTACCGCGATACCGGCGGCGCTGGCCTTCTTCATCGCCATTTTGACGTTCATATTATCGCCAGCATAGTTGCCATACAGGCAGGCAACCCCCGCCCCGCTGTCCGCAGCCTTGAACGCATCCAGAAATGCTCCCGCCGTTGGCGAAGAGAAAATCTCACCGATGGCAACAGCATCGAGCATGTTCTTGCCAACATAACCCAGAAACGCTGGCTCATGCCCCGAGCCCCCACCGGTAACAATGCCCACTTTGCCTTTGATCGGTGCGGCAGGGTATTTGAGCACTCGTGCATTATCGGTCGCGGTAAAATATTCCGGATGAGCCTTCAGGTAGCCCTGAATGGCATCTTCCACGACGTGATCGGGATCGTTAATGATTCTGTTCATCATGGCCTCTCTTTCGCCTGAGTATCGAGTTATTGAATGGTGTAACCGCCGTCAACCACCAGATTGCTGCCGGTGATCATGCTGGCCGCATCGCTCGCCAAAAACAGCGCACTGGCGGCAATATCCTCGGGTTCGGCAAAGCGCCTTAGGGGAATCTTCTGCTTCATTTGTTCCGCAACCTCGCCTGACCATGCTTTGCGCCCCAACTCGGTCAGCACCACCGTGGGTGAAATGGCGTTTACCCGCACGTTGTGCGGCCCCCATTCCAGTGCCAGAACCTGGGTCAAACCAATCACGCCGGCCTTGCTGGCGCAGTAAGCCAGATGATTGGGCAAGGCGACTACACCGGCCTGCGAGGCCAGGTTGATAATGCTGCCACTGCCCTGACGAATCAAATAGTGGCCCACGGCCTGGCTGGTAAGGAACACCCCTTTCAGGTTCACCGCCATGGTGTTATCCCAAGCATCTTCGGGCAGTTCTTCCGCCGGATACAGCGCGACGATCCCGGCGCTATTGACCAGCACATCCAGCCGCCCGAAATGGGCATTAGCCTGCGCAACAGCCTGTTCTACCGAGGCTTTGTCGGTGACATCCATCACGATGCCCAACGCCTGCTGCTGATCCAGCTGTTGGGCAATCTGCACCACCTGTGCAGCGCGATCCAACAGCACAACCTGCGCGCCGTTTTGCAGATAGCATTTGGCAACAGCCAGACCTATTCCCGCCGCGCCGCCGGTTATCAACGCCACTTTCCCTTGCAAGGCTCCCTTGCTTTGACCAGTAATCATAGAAAACTCCCTCAAACGGTTAGTTACGCCAAGCTGTGATGATTTTCTTCCACGGTGGCAGGCACGGCTTTAGGCAAGGTGACATATTTCATCAATACGCCGCTGAACAAATACAGGCCGGTGAAAATCCAAATCACCCCACTGCTCCCCAAGCTGCCAATAAACAACCCTACCACTGCCGGGCCAACGAAGGTGCTCAACCCCGCGCCGAGATTCAGGATCGACATGGCGGCACCTTTATTCTCCGGGGCCAACGTTGGCATAATGGCCGAAAGAGGTACGAAGGCAGCCAGGCAAGCACCGAATAGCCCGGCGGCCACGACGGTCAGCAGAAAATTGGGGCCAAGGAAATAAGGCACGTAATAGAACATCAGCGTGGTGATAGCGCAGCCGACGCAACCGAACCACATGACGACGTTACGCCAGCCCAGGCCGTCGCTGATCACCCCAAAGATCAGGTTGAAGATAATGTTCACCGTCCACAGTGCCGCATACATCTGTAGCCAGTCTGTGCGGCTAAACCCGATATCCATCATGTACATCGGCATAAACACCACAAAGCCGTACGCCGCAGAGGTATTGATGGTGCGGACAATGCCACCCAGGCCGATTTTCGGGTTCTCAAACGCAATGGTGATCCCCTTGAGCACATAGCTGAGGGAGGCTTTTTGCTTGTCCCCCACGTCGCTATGGCCAGGGGTGCGGTTAAGCATCAGTGCGATCATCGCCCCGAGTACCACAAAGATTAATGCGCTCCATAAGGTGTGAATTTCCCCCAGGAACGGCAGCATGATGCTGGAGTAGAGCACGCCCAGTACGCTCAACCCACCGCTGTAGACAAACCAGAAAATCCCCACGGCGGAACCCAGCCTCTCCGGCGGAGCCTCATAGGCGACCCATACCAGAAAACCATAGGCAAACAGGGGATAGCCCAGCCCGCGCAGCGCATAGGTCGGTATCATCACCGACAGGTTATTACTGGGTAATCCCCACACCAGAAAACACACCGAGCCCAGCAAGAACAGCAACAATCCAGCCAGCATGACGCGACGAGCGGTAAAGATTTCCGCCAAAACGCCGGAAAACCAGGCGGAGATTGCCGCAGCAAAACCGTAAACGCTAAACAGCAGCGCAGATTCCTGAATGGTTAAGCCTTTGCCGATCAAATAGGGTGAAAGCCAGCCTTGTTCCAGCCCCTCCCCCATCATAAAGACCAACACACCGGCATAACCGAGCATTAATTTTGGTGACAGACCAATGCGATGAATCAGTCCATTCAGCATAAAACACCCCAGCACATTGAATTGTGGAGGTGCAGGCTAGCCCGCACCCGAAGAATGATGCAGGCATTACAGGTTTGGGTTGAGCACCACTTTGATTGAGCCGATGCCCCGTTTCATCATGGCGAAGCCTTCAGCAAACTGCTCGAGTGGCAACGTTTGAGTGACGACGCCTTTGGTGGGCAGATCGCCATTGCGTATCCCTTCAATCACCAACGGATAACAATAAGGGCCCAGGTGCGACCCCAGCACGTCCAGCTCCTTACGATCGCTGATAATGCTCCAATCGACGGTCACCGGATCTTTAAACACCGAGAACTCGACAAAGGTGCCCAATTTGCGGATCAGCATCAGCCCCTGTTCGACAGATTGCTGCGCGCCGGTGGCTTCAATGTAGATATCGCAGCCGTAGCCTTCGGTCATGTCCTTAACGATCGCCATCACATCATCGCGCAGTGGGTTCAGCACGATGTCGGCACCAAATTCTTTCGCTAACGCCAGGCGCTCGTCAGACAGATCGAGCACCACCAGCTTCGATGGGCCAGATTTTTTAATCGCCCCGATCATCCCTAACCCCAGCGTTCCGGCCCCGGCCAGCACCACCACGTCACCCAGTTTGATATTGGCGCGCTGTACCGCATGGAAAGAACAGGCATAGGGTTCGATCAGAATGGCGTCCTCGATCGGCATATCCGCAGGAACGTGGTAGTTGATGGCCTCTTTGGTGAACTTCATGTATTCCGCCATACCGCCATTAACGTTTTTCTGGAAGCCGTACAGGTCGTGTTTCTCACACATCCAATACTGGCCACGGTTACAGAAGCGGCATTGCCAGCAGGGGACTATCTGTTCAGAGATCACCCGATCGCCCAGCTTAAATCCCTCAACGCCTTCACCATATCCCACCACGTGGCCGATAAATTCGTGGCCAGGGATCATCGGCGCTTTGATGTAAGCCGGTTGTTTTTCATCCCCCCAAAAGCTGGCGGCTCCTTCAAACGCTTTAACGTCACCGGCGCAGATGCCGCAGGCTTCAACTTTCACCAGGATCTCTTTCGGGCCAATTTTCGGTACCGCCACAATCTCTAGGCGATAGTCCTTCGGGGCATAGGCCACCACCGCTTTCATGGTTTCAGGAATGCCTTCGGCCATGTTTGCCGCTGTTACGCAGTTCTGACACATAGTTCTATCCTCGGGTAGGGTTTATTTTTATGATCATAAGTACACGCAAAGAACAAATAAACACTACATACTCTCAACATGTTTGCCCACCACCAACCTTTGAAATTGTGATCCTGCTCAAGAAGCCCCCTTAAAGTCATCATAAAGGCCTTTATACCGATTTATTCGTGACGTTAATCACCTTTAGTGACCAATCCCTCTTAATAAAAACAAAAACAAATGAACACCAATTGAACATTTGATAAATGATGGTTATGGTAATAGCCATGACGCGCCACCGGGGATCGTCAGCCTTACCCTTGACCAGCAGGAGATGTGTTATGCAGCCTATTGCGATTGGCGCCGATGATGCCGCCATTGAACTGAAGAATGTGATCGTTGCTTTTCTGCAACAACGCGATATTCCGGTCACCGACTACTCACCGGGAAGCGATACGGCCCCCGTCGGTTATCCCGATATCGCCTTTCAGGTGGCACAGGGCATTAAGGATGGGAAACACCACCGTGGCATTTTGCTGTGTGGCACCGGTATTGGCATGAGCATTGTGGCCAACAAGGTCCCGGGGATCCGCGCGGCACAGTGCCATGATACTTATTCGGCACAGCGCGCACGTAAAAGCAACGATGCACAAATCATCACGCTTGGCGCACGCGTCATTGGCCCGGAATTGGCGAAATCGATCGTCGAAGCCTGGCTGAGCTCTGAATTTGAAGGAGGGGGATCGGCGCCCAAGGTGGCAAGAATAGGCTATTACGAACAGGTCGTTGGCCAACGCTGAACCCAATGCCGATAAAGCGTCAATGCGTGGGGGCCCGCAGGCAGGCTGCATTTGTGCCCCCCATTGTTTCTATCCATTGCAACAATCAGAAAAAGCGTATTTCATTCATCAGCCATATGATGCATGGTGTTAACCATAATGAAATACGTTCTCATTTACTGTTATGACTTTGGGCAAGGAGCTTATAAATGAATCAATTAGACGCACTCAAACAGTTGACCGTAGTCGTTGCCGACAGCGGTGATATCGAATCCATCCGCCAGTTCGAACCGCAGGATGCCACCACCAACCCTTCGTTAATCCTCAAGGCCGCGGCGCTACCGCAGTATAAATCGCTGATCACCGAAGCGCTGGAGTACGCCCGCCAGCAAGGCGGCAGCAAAGAAACCCAGCTGATTAACGCCAGTGACAGACTGGCGGTGAATATCGGGGTAGAAATTCTAAAAAGCGTGCCGGGCCGTATCTCCACCGAGGTGGATGCCCGCCTATCCTTCGATCGCGGTATGTGCGTGGCCAAAGCACGCAAGCTGATCGGCATGTATCAAAACCAGGGGATCGATAAATCCCGCATTCTGATCAAGCTGGCGGCCACCTGGGAAGGGATCAAGGCGGCCGAAGAGCTGGAAAAAGAAGGCATCAACACCAACCTGACGCTGCTGTTCTCCTTTGCTCAGGCCCGTGCCTGCGCCGAAGCCGGTGTCTACCTGATTTCGCCGTTCGTTGGCCGTATCTACGATTGGTATCAGGCCAGACAGCCGATGACCGATTACGATGCCGAGCAGGATCCGGGCGTGAAATCCGTTCGTACTATCTATGAATACTACAAACAGCACCGCTATCAGACCGTGATCATGGGTGCCAGCTTCCGTAAAGTTGAGCAGATCCTGGCGTTGGCGGGGTGTGACCGTTTGACCATTGCGCCAAACCTGCTGGAAGAGTTGAAACAAAGCAATCAGCCTATCGAACGTAAACTGACGCCGTCTACCGAAGGATTTTATCAGCCTGCGCCACTGGCCGAGGCCGAGTTCCGCTGGTTGCACAACCAGGATGCCATGGCGGTTGAGAAGCTGGCCGAAGGCATTCGCCTGTTCGCCGTCGACCAGCAGAAGCTGGAAGATATGCTGATCGCACAGCTGTAAGACGATGATAGAAAAGTGAGATCGGCAAAGCAGTTGCCCCTCACCCTAACCCTCTCCCACAGGGAGAGGGGATCCGATCGAGTGTGTTTTAAAGGTAGTGACTCACTTTGGCTAAGGACGATCAAGCTAGCTAAAATGACTTTTTTATTTTCAAACGAGTAGTGGCTAACAGCTCCCTCTCCCTGTGGGAGAGGGTTGGGGTGAGGGAAACTACTCCATCACCCGGTGGATCTGCAAATACTGTAACAGCATGATGGTTTTACCATCTTTGAGGCGGCCGTCGGCGATCATCGCGATTGCCTCACCAAAAGGCAGTTCCACCACTTCAATATCTTCATCCTCGATGCCACCACCGCTGGTTTGCCGTTCATCATCCTGGTACTCGGCAATAAAGAAGTGGAGTATTTCCGTCACGCCACCCGGCGACATGTAGGCCTCAAAGATCTTTTGCACCTTCGAAACCTGAAAACCGGTTTCTTCTACCGCTTCGCGGCGGGCGCACTGTTCAGGCTGATCGTCATCCAGCAGCCCGGCGCAGGCTTCCAACAACATGCCAGTGGCATTGCCGTTGACATAGGTCGGCATGCGGAACTGGTTGGTCAGTACCACGGTGCCCTTGGCGCGGTTATACAGCAAAATGGTCGCCCCGTTGCCCCGGTCATAGACCTCACGCACCTGTTCGATGGTTCCGCCATTTTTACGTTTTAACTCAAAGGTGTATTTATTCAAAACGTACCAGTTGTCCGATAACAGCTGCTTTCTGATATTTTCAATTTTTGACGACATCTTCCCTTCTTCCGTTAGCCAACGCACTGCAACCTTTGGCCACTAGCAAAGCGCAGCTACAGCAGATTTGCAACAAAAAACCGCATGCTAAACAGAAATGGGGAGTTGGGGCGACTAAAACTTCAGCGAGATGATATTACAGTGGCGAGCCAATGCCACACAGCTGAAATAGATCAATGAGATAAAAACCTCTTATTTCACAACAAAAGGTTTTTATAAATAAGACAGCTGTGGAACTGGATAATAACCCGACTTATTTACACTTTAGGAATAGCATCCAGCTGGAAACTTGTACCACTGGTCACGTTACCCTCTTCATCGTAGAAATCGACACCGAGCCAGGCACTGGTAAATGGCCCTCCATTTGCTGGTAACATCATTGAATTGGGTGTCAAGATCCCTTTATCGATCATATCCTGATATGAAACGATAATTTCCTGCTGCCGTGCCAATACGTCTCCGACGGTATCACCACCGACTTGAGCATACCCAGTATTTACACTCTTTAAGGCCGCTTGATTAAAGCAGTTATAAAATCCGCTAGCAAATCCCGAAAAATCCTCATTGCCTATGGCCTCCCTGACGGCTACAGAATCAAAGCTGGCATTAAACAAATAGATGCCAACTTTGATTTTTTTATCGGCCTCTGTCACATTGGGATTAACTTCAAAACTCAGCATCGAATAAATGCTACTTTTATCCTCTTTATCCCAACCATGCATGCGTGCATCAGTAATAAACTCATGAGCGTCCATATTATCAATCCTCTTCAGTCAGTTTGTCGTTTGGTTTTCCAACCCAAGCGCCTACTTGGATAAAAATAATATATGCAATTAGGATAAATGATGATATCCAGTCCCGTTGTGCTGGCTCTGAAACAAACACTCATCATTTTGTCACGGTAGGACGGGGTAGCGAGTAATCGACACATCGCCATTTTGAAAAAACCCCGCAGGCCTTGCAGCGCTGCGGGGTTGATATCCACCAGAGTTAGAATCCGGTAGGGACTCCGTGCATGTCCGGCAGTTTATGTGCGATCCCTTTATGGCAATCGATACAGGTTTTGCCTTCGGTTATCGCTTTGTCATGCATCTTGGCCGCCACGGTTTTCTGCGCGGTGAAATCCATATACTCGAAGTTGTGACAGTTACGGCACTCCTGCGAGTTATTGGCCTTCATACGCGCCCATTCGTTGCTGGCCATGGTCAGACGATGCTCTTCGAACTTCTGCGGCGTGTCGATCAGGCCAAACGCCTTGGCGTACAGCTCTTTACTGGCCTTCAGCTTACGCAGCATCTTTGGTGCCCACTCATGCGGAACGTGGCAATCCGGGCAGGTGGCACGTACGCCACTGCGGTTGTTGTAGTGCACCGTCTCCATATACTCTTCGTAGACGTTTTCACGCATCTCGTGGCAGCTGATACAGAATTTTTCGGTGTTGGCCGCTTCCATACCGGTGTTGAAACCGCCCCAGAAAACGATCCCGGCAACAAAGCCCAACAGCAGCAAAGTCCCCAGTGCCAGCCTGCTCGGCCTGCGCCACCAGCGCCATAAACGGCGGATCGGCCCGGCCTTTTTCTCGGATGTTGTGGTATTACGTTCGGCCATAGCTCCCCCGCTTAGTGCCCAAAGCCCTGCATAGGCTTGAAATCATTGCCGATGATTGGTGCCGCATCGGTTTGTGGTACGTGGCATTGCAGACAGAAATAACGGCGTGGAGCAACTTCCCCCAGCACCTTGCCATCGCTGTCCATAAAGTGTGTCGGGCTGATACGCGGTGCGCCGGTGGTGCGATAGTGCTCCACGCCGTGGCACTGCAAGCAGCGGTTAGTGTTTTTGCTAATCTGGTAGCCGTCGATGCTGTGCGGGATCATCGGCGGCTGGTTGACATAGTTTAGCGCCATCTTTTCCTGCTGCTTGGGCATTTTGATCTGCCCTTCAGCCGTGCCGGAAACCTCTGGCGATTGCTTGAGATCGACATCACTGGCGGCAAACGCGGCACTGGCAACTACCAGTGTTAACAGCGCGCCCCACAGGGAAAGCTGCTTTTTCAGGACATTGCTGGTCATTTTTTGGCTCCCGAATAATGAAATTTGCTCTTAATTTCGAATACGTTTTCTGCACAAACGTCGATACAACGTCCGCAGGCAATACAGGCATCACTGGCAACCCGTGGTGTACCTTTTTTTACTAATAACGGCTCACGCAGGATCTGCGGTTCTGGGCAAACATGAAAACAATCCATGCAGCGAGTACAGTTGTCACGCTGCTCCGCGCTGATCTGCACCACACCCTGGCTACCAATGACGCTATACAGCGCTCCCATTGGGCAAAGATGTCCACACCAGCCGTGTTCGACCACCAGCAGATCGAACAGGAACAGCGCCACAATCAGCCAGATACCGGCACCAAATGCGGCACCCAACCCTTTCAGCCAAGCTAACACGCCCTCCCCACTACCGTGGATCAGCCCGCGCCCCATCAGGGCAACCGGATTAATCCATTCCCAGAGCAGCGTGCCACTCACGGCACTGCCAACCAGTACGACAAGCAAGATGCCGTAGCGCAGGGAACGAGGCAGGCTGGCCGATTGACGCAAACCTAACTTGCGCCGTAGCCAGGCCGCCAGATCGGTCACCGGGTTGACCGGACAAACCCAGCCGCAAAACACCCGATTACCGATCAGGCCGTAGATCAGCACGACTACCGCGCCTACCCACACCAACCAGGCTGGCCAATGCCCAGCCAACAGGCTTTCCAGCATCATCAACGGATCCGTTAACGGTACCGTATCCGCCAATAGGCTGGCGCTGTAGTTGCCCCGCAGGATCCAGATGCCCCACAGCGGCCCCGAGAGAAACATCAACAAGATCAACAGTTGGCTGCAACGGCGCAGGATCAGGAAGCGGTTGCTGCGCAACCAGCCATGGCGCAGACGGGCATCACGCCCGGCTTCAGCGACTGGATTAGCCATCATTCACCTCCCTTTACGCCGCGTGCCGGCAATGTGAGGCCTTCCGGCACCAGTGAATGCCCTGCACGCTGCTTTTCCTGCCAGCCCCAGCGATAGTGTTCACCCAATTGGCCACGTGCCAGTTCCATCGGTAACACCTTGATCGCCGCCTGCTCAAGCACACAAGCCTGCTCACACTTGCCACAACCGGTACAATCCTGGCTGTGAACCGTCGGTAGAAACATGGCGTGTTTGCCGGTACGCTCGTTGTGTTGCAGTTCCAAGGTGATGGCCTTGTCGATCTGCGGGCAAACGCGGTAACACACATCGCAACGCAGCCCCTGCCAGTTCAGACAGTTTTCATGATCCAGCAACACCGCCAGCCCCATCCGTGCCTGATCGATATCCGTCAGGTTCGGATCCAGCGCGCCGCTCGGGCAGGCCACCACACACGGGATGTCTTCACACATCTCGCAAGGGATATCCCGCGCCACAAAGTACGGCGTTCCCGCCGCTCTCGGCGACAACAGCGTCGCCAGTTTCAGCGTCTGGTACGGGCAGGCTTGCACACACTGGCCACAGCGAATGCAGGCGCTATCAAACGCCCCTTCGGCAAGTGCTCCCGGCGGCCGCAGGGCCAGGCCATCACGTGCCTGAGACTGCTTTTGTTGCAACCCCAGCAGTATGCCTATCCCTGCCAACCCGGCCACGCTGCGCGCAGCATCCCGCAGGAAGCGCCGCCGGGCCGGTGTTTTATCTCGTTGCTGGCTCATTCCGTTGGCCTTATACCTTCTCCAGTTTCACCGCACACTTCTTGAAGTCAGTCTCTTTCGACAGTGGATCGGTAGCGTCCAGCGTCAGGTTATTGACCAGTTGCGCGGCATCGAAGAACGGCATATATACCAGGCCTTTCGGCACACGGTTACGGCCACGGGTTTCGACGATGCTCACCACTTCGCCACGGCGTGACACTACCTTCACCTTGTCGCCACGGCGCAGATTACGGCTCTTGGCGTCCAGCGGATGGATAAACAATACCGCCTCAGGGAAGGCTCTGTGCAATTCTGGCACACGGCGCGTCATCGAACCGGTGTGCCAATGTTCCAGCACGCGGCCAGTGGACAACCACAGATCGAACTCCTGATCCGGGCTTTCTGCCGCAGGCTCGAACGGCAGCGCGAAGATCACGGCTTTGCCGTCAGGCTTGCCATAGAAGCGCACGCTTTCACCGGCCTTCACGTAAGGATCGGTTCCTTCACGGTAACGCCACAGGGTTTCCTTGCCATCCACCACCGGCCAGCGTAAACCGCGCGCCTTATGGTACATATCAAAGGCCGCCAGATCGTGACCATGGCCACGGCCAAACCCGGCATACTCTTCAAACAGTCCTTTCTGGATGTAGAAACCGAAGTCGCGCGACTCGTCGTTCAACTGGTCGGCCGGGATCTCTTCCAGCTTGTACTTGTTCACTTCACCGTTGACGAACAGGACGTCATACAAGGTTTTACCCCGGTATTCCGGCTTCTGATTGATCAGTTCCACAGGCCAGACTTCTTCCACCTTGAAGCGTTTGGCAAACTCCACCAACTGCCACAGGTCAGACTTCGCCTCACCCGGCGCTTTCACCTGCTGATGCCAGAACTGAGTACGACGCTCGGCGTTACCGTAAGCCCCTTCTTTCTCTACCCACATCGCAGTAGGCAGGATCAGGTCGGCAGCCAACGCGCTCACCGTTGGATACGGATCGGAGACCACGATAAAGTTGCGCGGATCGCGCCAGCCCGGCATACGATCTTCGTTAATGTTTGGCCCGGCCTGCATGTTGTTGTTACACATTACCCAGTAGGCGTTCAGCTTGCCGTCTTTCAACGCACGGTCCTGCGCAACCGCATGCAGCCCGACTTTTTCCGGGATGGTGCCGGCTGGCAGTTGCCATTTCTGTTCGGCAATCTGGCGGTGCTTCTCGTTGGTCACGACCATGTCCGCTGGCAGACGGTGGGAGAACGTCCCCACTTCGCGCGCGGTACCACAGGCAGAAGGCTGGCCAGTCAGTGAGAACGGCCCACAGCCCGGCTTGGAGATCTTGCCGGTCAGCAGGTGCAGGTTGTAGCACAGGTTATTGGCCCAGACGCCGCGGGTATGCTGGTTGAAGCCCATCGTCCAGTAAGAGACGACTTTCACATTCGGGTCGGCATACAGCTTGGCCAGCGCTTCCAGTTGGTCTTTCGGCACGCCGCTCAATTCAGCGGTCTTATCCAGCGTGTACTCCGCCACAAAGGCTTTGTAATCTTCGAAGCTCATCGGCTCCGAAGCATCGCTGCCTGGGTTCTTGGCCGCTTTCTCCAACGGGTGGGTTGGACGCAGGCCGTAACCGATATCGGTCGCCCCTTTGCGGATGTTGACGTGCTGCTTGAGGAAGTCCTGGTCAACCGCATTGTTCTGAATAATGTAGTTGGCGATATAGTTCATGATCGCCAGATCGGTCTGCGGGGTGAACACCATGCCGTTATCCGCCAGCTCAAAGCTGCGGTGTTCAAAGGTGGAAAGGACCGAGACGTTGACCTTGTCGTTGCCCAGGCGGCGGTTGGTAATGCGCGACCACAGGATCGGGTGCATTTCCGCCATGTTGGAGCCCCACAGCACAAAGGCGTCGGCCTGCTCGATATCATCGTAGCAGCCCATCGGCTCGTCCATGCCAAAGGTACGCATAAAGCCGACTACCGCAGAGGCCATGCAGTGGCGCGCGTTCGGATCGAGGTTGTTGGAGCGCAGGCCCGCCTTGAACAGTTTGGAGGCTGCGTAGCCTTCCCATACCGTCCACTGGCCGGAGCCGAACATGCCGACTGCTTCCGGTCCTTTCTCTTTCAGTGCCCCTTTGAATTTTTCTTCCATAACATCGAAGGCTTTTTCCCAAGTGATGGGAGTAAACTCACCTTCTTTGTCATATTGCCCGTTCTTCATACGCAGCATTGGCTGCGTCAGACGATCCTTGCCATACATGATCTTGGGCAGGAAGTAGCCTTTAATACAGTTTAAACCCCGGTTAACCGGGGCATCCGGATCGCCCTGCGAAGCCACGATGCGGCCATTTTGGGTACCGACCAGAACGCCACACCCGGTGCCGCAGAAACGGCAAGGTGCTTTGTCCCATTTGATTTCGTCACCGCTGCCGACCACGGCTTGGGCGACCGTTGGGATCGTCAGCCCGGCAGCTGCGGCAGCCGCCGCGGCAGCGTTCGCTTTCATGAAGTCTCGACGACTGAGTTTCATGGCATTACCTCACCTTGCTCATCCTGCTGGTGATAAACCAGCGACACTGCCAACACGCCTTCCAGATTGCGTGCCGACTCAATTTTTTCCAGCAACGCCTGGGAGCGTGCTGCTTGCATAACGACGACCAGCTTGCCCTGCTGTTGATCCTGTGCTGGAATTTCCGTATCAGGGATTGCCAGCAGCGCCGAGATCAGGGCCGGGAATTTGTCAGGCCGGGCCTGCACCATCAACCCGCTTACGTGCCATTCACTGCTCATTATTTTCACTCCGGGTTATTGCAATCGCCGAGGTCGGGCAACCGGCAACGCAGGCACCACAACCATTGCACGCCGCCGCCTCGAGCGCCGGTTGGGCTATGCCGCCTAACCGTGGCCGAAAACGGATTGCCTGCGTTTCACAACTGTCCTGACAGCTGCGACATTCAACCCCCTGCATCGCCAGGCAAACGGCCGAAAACGACGCCACTTGTTGCCAGGGTTGGTGCTGAGGTGGGTAAAACACTGGGGCTTCGCAGGCATCTGCGCATTGTCGGCAAAAGGTACATTCCGCGCGTTGAAAATCGATTTCGGGATAACCGCCACTGCCGCTGATCAATACACCGGTTTCGCAAGCGTTAACGCAGGCCTGACACCGGGTACAACCCGCAAGGAAGAGAGGGGCTTCACGCGACCACGGGGGACGGATCGCATCAGATTGATGACGCCATTGTCCGCTGAGCAATCTGCGTCGCGACAATTCGGCCATTCGGGTTATCCTTCAAAGTTGGCAACACGCGCGCGTGTAAAAAATTATTATAGTGTGACTTTATTATTGTTTGTCTCGCACCTCGGGTAAGAGGCAAGGATAAAATAGGCTTATCGGAGGGGGTAGATAATCACCCTAAATAGGTAAAAGTAGGTATTACTTGCGCCAGATCAATCACTGATAGCCGATATAGGGCATTTTGCCAACGGTAGGCCGCCCAATCGCTATTTACTTGATTATATAGCGAAGATTGGTTTTGGCGGTAAATCGGCCGTTTGCTCAAAATCGCCATGCTTTTTGCCAGCAAAAGTTATAATTTGACGGCGCATAACACTCCGGCCAATAACCAGAAGGACGCTTAATTGCTCGTAAAACGCTCAGTGACAGGCAGCCTGGCGAAGGCGCTGATAGCTATCGTGATCCTTTCCGTGCTGTCCACCGGACTGGCACTGACTACCGTGGCCGGCAGCCTGCAGGATGCCGAAGCGATCAATATCGCGGGATCGTTGCGCATGCAGAGCTACCGGTTGGCGTATGAGCTCACTAACGGTTCCGCTGAAGTGCAGCAGCACCTGGTACAGTATCAGCAGTCGCTGATGGCTCCGGCCCTGCTTAAACTCGATCGATTTTATGTGCCTGACGATGTGCGGCAAAAATACCTGACGCTGCGCCAAGCCTGGCTGGTACTGGAAAAACAGATCCTAGCTGGGAACCCGGAAAACTATCAGGCCAACGTGGCCAGCTATGTGAATCAGATCGACCATTTTGTCCTGGCTTTGCAGCGCTACTCCGAACAAAAGCTGACCATCGTAGCGACGATCAGCGTGATGGGCTACATCGCCATCATTGCCCTGGTGCTGTTCTGCATCCGCTTTATGCGCCGCCAAGTGGTCACCCCGCTCAAACGCCTGGTGGATGCCAGCCTGCGTATGCAACAACGTGATTTCAATCATCCGCCGCTCGACGTTTCATTGCCAAACGAACTGGGTGTACTGTCGCAAACCTTCACCACCATGTCTGGCGAATTGGCGAAGCTCTACCAGTCACTGGAACACAAGGTGCAGGAAAAAACCGAGCGTTTACAACAGGCCAACCGCACGCTGGAGGTACTCTACAGTTGCTCCCAGGCGCTGAGCGTTGGGCAGTTGGATCAGCGGGCGTTTGAGAAGGTCCTGCATATCATCAAGCTGAGCGAACAATTACATTGTATTCGGCTCAATGTGGAAGACAGCCTCAGCCAATGGCAGGTCAGCAGTGGTGAACCGGTGGCGGAACTGGCCTGGCATTCGCAGGTGATTATGCAAGACAACAAACCCTTGGGTAGCCTGAGCTGGCAACATGAACAGCAGCCGCCCCACCCACATCTGATGCAAAGCGTGACCAATATGCTCAGCCGCGGGGTATACTTTAACCGAGCACAAAAGCAGCATATGCAGTTCCTGCTGATGGAGGAACGCGCCACCATTGCCCGTGAACTACACGATTCGTTAGCCCAGGCTCTCACTTTCCTGCGCATCCAGCTTACCTTGCTCAAACGTACCCTGGCAGGCCACTCATCGCAGGCAGATGAGATCATTGATGATTTTGATCGAGCACTGGCGGATGCCTATCGCCAATTGCGCGAACTGCTGGCCACCTTCAGGTTGAGCATTCAGGATGCCGACCTGAACGCCGCGTTGCAGCAGGTATTGGAACCATTAAAACTGCTGACCAGCGCGCGGATTCAGTTACACTGTCGGTTAGCCTCACAGGCGTTGAATGCCCAACAACAGGTTCATGCGCTACAGATCGTGCGTGAAGCCGTGCTTAATGCCATCAAACACGCCGATGCACAGGAAATTGTGATCCATTGCGAAGTCTCCCCCAGCGGAGACAACGAGATCACCATTTGTGACGACGGCTGCGGCATCGGCAGCCTGGATGAACCGGAAGGCCATTATGGGTTAACCATTATGAGCGAACGAGCAACGCGCCTGAACGGGACATTACATATCAGGCGTGGCAAGGCCGGGGGCACGGAGGTCTGTCTTAGCTTCCCGCCATAAGGGCTAACAGCATTGCACGGCGGCCATTCGAGCCGAGCGACGATGCCAATTACTACTATATTTTAAGAGTCAGCTTTACTGCCGGCAGTACGCAGTGGCTTTACTCGCTACAGGGAGCACGTTTTATTGTGATGAAAAATTACCGAGTAATGATCGTGGACGATCACCCGTTGATGCGCCGTGGCATCAAACAATTGCTGGGGCTAGATCCTACTTTCACCGTGGTGGCAGAAGCCAGCGGCGGAGCGGAGGCGATCGCCCTGGCTGCGCAGTTCACCCCAGACGTGATCCTGCTCGATCTGAACATGAAGGGGCTTTCCGGGCTGGATACGCTGAAAGCACTGCGCGATGAAGGGGTGGATGCACGCATCATCGTGCTGACCGTTTCCGACTCCCGCAGCGACGTCTATGCGCTGATCGATGCTGGCGCCGACGGCTACCTGCTGAAAGACAGCGAGCCAGAACAGTTGCTGGAGCATATTCGCCAGGCCGCCGAGGGCCAGAACGTGATTAGCGATGCGGTCGCGGACTATCTCTCGTCTCGCAGCGAACAACACGATCCCTTTGCCGCTCTGACCGAGCGTGAACTGGATGTCTTGCAGGAAGTGGCGCGCGGTATGTCAAACAAGCAGGTCGCGGCGCAGTTGCATATTTCTGAAGAGACGGTGAAAGTGCACATCCGCAATATGCTGCGCAAGCTCAACGTGCGTTCGCGCGTGGCAGCAACCGTGATGTATCTGGAAGCGAAAAGCCAGTAATGCTTCCCCGGCACGCCGGGGAACATTCAACCAATGGCCGCCAGCAGCATCTCATGATGCTGATTAATCCAGCTTTGGCTTAGCGGGCCCCAGTTTGCCAACTGGTAATAGCCATCGTTATTACGCTTCCCCTGCTGCACAAACTGCAACTCCAGGCCCAGGCCTGGCAAAGCTTTGAGTACATCCTGCAACGTACGGCGCGGCCAACCGGTCAGTTCCATCAGGCGCGGAACGTTAGGGCGCTCATTGCTGCTGATCAGCCAACACAGATAAAGACGACGAGCAAATACCGGGTTAATTTCCATGCTTAACTCCTGCTGAGGAAAACGTCCTGATTATTTCACCGTAACGCCATAAAATCGCCATAATGACGCATTTCGTGGTGGTGCAATGTGTAACTGTAGATTTCTACTACTGTTATTTACATTATCTCCTTTTTTTCTCCACGCTTTATCTGCGCTTGACGAGTAAAGTGCAGTGGCACCTTTGGGTACAATCAAATCCTGCGATAGCCCGGCCACCAGTCAGCGCCAGGCGTAAGCATAACTGATGCAGTCAAAAATAGAATAAGTCACAACGAGGTTCATGCCGCATGGCCAACTTTTTTATTGATCGCCCGATTTTTGCCTGGGTTCTGGCAATTATTCTTTGCCTGACGGGGACGTTGGCGATTTTTTCTCTGCCTGTCGAACAATATCCGAACCTCGCTCCGCCAAACGTGCGTATCAGCGCCTCCTATCCGGGGGCATCAGCACAAACGCTGGAAAATACCGTTACCCAGATTATCGAACAGAACATGACCGGCCTCGACAACATGATGTATATGTCGTCCCAGAGCACCAATACCGGCCAGGCCTCGGTTACGCTGACCTTTGATGCAGGCACCGATCCCAACGAGGCAATGCAACAAGTACAAAACAAGCTGCAGGCCGCCATCAAGCGGTTGCCACAGGCAGTACAGCAACAAGGCGTAACGGTGTCAAAATCGGGCGATACCACGCTGATGATGGTGGCCTTTGTCTCCAACGATGGCAGCATGGATAAGCAGGACATCGCGGACTACATCGTCTCCAACCTGCAAGACCCGCTCAGCCGTATTAACGGCGTGGGCAGCATGGATGTTTACGGTTCACAATACGCCATGCGTATCTGGCTGGATCCGAACAAGCTCACCAGCTACCAACTCACCACTCAGGATGTAGTCAACGCCATCAGTTCACAGAACACCCAGGTGGCAGTGGGCCAGTTGGGCGGCTCCCCTTCTGTGGATCAGCAGGCGCTAAACGCCACCATCAATGCTCAATCCCAGTTGCAAACGCCGGAGCAGTTCCGCGAGATAACGCTGCGCGTCAATCGGGACGGTTCGCTGGTCACCCTCGGTGACGTTGCCACGGTGGAATTGGGCGGGGAAAACTATAACTACCTCAGCCGTTACAACGGCCTGCAGGCCGCCGGGATGAACATCAAGCTGGCTTCCGGTGCCAACGAATTGCAAACCGACCAGTTGGTGAAAGCCAAGATTGCCGAGCTTTCACAATATTTCCCGCACGGGCTGGAAGCCAAGATCGCCTATGAGACGACGCCGTTCGTGCAGGCGTCGATCCATGACGTGGTAAAAACCCTGCTGGAAGCCATTTTGCTGGTATTTTTAGTCATGTACCTGTTCTTGCAGAACTTCCGCGCCACGTTAATTCCCACTATCGCCGTTCCGGTGGTGCTGTTGGGCACCTTTGCCATCCTTTCGGCCTTTGGCTACAGCATTAACACCCTGACGATGTTTGCCATGGTGCTGGCGATCGGCCTACTGGTTGATGACGCCATCGTGGTGGTGGAAAACGTGGAACGCGTGATGAGCGAGGAAGGTCTCTCACCCAGGGACGCCACCCGTAAATCCATGGGGCAGATCCAGGGCGCGCTGGTGGGGATAGCCATGGTGCTTTCGGCGGTATTTATTCCCATGGCCTTCTTCGGCGGCACCACCGGCGCCATTTATCGCCAGTTCTCGATCACTATCGTTTCCGCAATGGTGCTTTCGGTGCTGGTCGCCATGATCCTCACCCCGGCCCTGTGCGCCACTATTCTCCAGCCGATCGCCAAAGGCCATCATCACGGCAAGCGCGGTTTCTTCGGCTGGTTTAACCGCATGTTCAACCGCAACACCGAACGCTATGAACGTGGGGTAGCGCGCGTGCTGCATCACAGTGTCCGCTACATGGTGATCTACCTGTTACTGCTGGCCGGTATGGCAGTGCTGTTTATCAAACTGCCGACCTCGTTCCTGCCGCAGGAAGATCGTGGCGTATTCACCGTGCAGGTGCAGTTGCCTGCAGGCTCCACACTTCAGCAAACCACCAAGGTGGTGGAAAAGGTCGAGCACTACTTCCTGACCGAAGAGAAAGCCGACGTGCTGTCGGTGTTCTCCACCATCGGTGCCGGGCCAGGCGGCAACGGCCAGAACGTCGCACGCCTGTTCTTGCGCCTGAAGGACTGGGATCTACGCAGTTCGGGAGCCAATAGTTCGTTCGATATCATCGAGCGTGCCACCAAGGCCTTTAGCAATATCAACGAAGCGCGCGTGATCGCCAGCAGCCCGCCAGCGATCACCGGGCTGGGGAACTCTTCGGGCTTCGATATGCAGTTGGAAGACCACGCCGGGCTGGGGCATAGCAAGCTGATGGAGGCTCGCGATCAATTGCTGCAGTTGGCTGGGAAAAACCCGCAGCTATCGCGCGTGCGCCATAATGGCCTCGATGACAGCCCGCAGTTGCAGATCGACATCGATCAGCGCAAGGCACAGGCACTGGGCGTGTCGATCGACGATATCAACAGCACCTTGTCAACCGCCTGGGGCTCTACCTACGTCAACGACTTTTTAGACCGCGGGCGAGTGAAGAAAGTGTACGTTCAGGCCGGAGCGCCCTTCCGCATGCTGCCAGAGGACATCAACAAGTGGTACGTGCGTAACAACAGCGGTGGGATGGTGCCCTTCTCCGCCTTTGCGACTTCCCATTGGGAATATGGTTCACCGCGTCTGGAACGCTACAACGGTAACTCCACGGTAGAAATCGTGGGCGAGGCCGCCTCGGGCGTCAGCACCGGTACCGCGATGGATGAAATGGAAAAACTCGTCAGCCAGCTACCGACCGGTTTCGGCTTGGAATGGACCGCAATGTCCTACCAGGAACGCCTGTCCGGTTCACAGGCACCGGCGCTGTATGCCATCTCGCTGTTGGTGGTATTCCTGTGCCTGGCTGCCCTGTATGAAAGCTGGTCGATCCCGTTCTCGGTCATGTTGGTAGTGCCGCTGGGGGTGATCGGTGCCGTTACGGCCACTTGGCTACGAGGGCTGGAAAACGATGTGTACTTCCAGGTGGGACTGTTGACGATTATCGGGCTGTCGGCCAAGAACGCTATCCTGATCGTGGAATTTGCCAGCGAGCTGAACAATAAAGGCCAGGATTTGATGGCGGCAACGCTGGAAGCTTCTCGCCTACGCTTGCGCCCTATCCTGATGACCTCACTGGCGTTTATCTTCGGCGTTCTGCCAATGGCCATCAGTTCCGGTGCAGGTTCTGGCAGCCAGCATGCGGTAGGTACCGGGGTGATGGGCGGTATGATTTCCGCCACCGTTCTGGCGATTTTCTTTGTCCCACTGTTCTTCGTATTGGTACGCCGCCGCTTCCCTGGTAAAGCGCTGCCTCACCATCACGATAGCCAATAGCAGACGTAAAAAAAGCAGCTTCGGGAAACCGAGGCTGCTTTGCTAAAGACTTAATATTGTTACCCTAGGTGCTTTAAATAAAAACAAACCAATTAGCCTTATTCAAGCTTTAAACCCTACATGGTGTTAGTTACCTAACATCTCATCAATAAAGTCTTTCCAATTTGTTAACTCACGATCAACCATAATACTGACTACCTCCGTTTATTGGACGCAGGGATTCTACGCCGGTTTTTTGACCAAGTGAAGCCTTTTGGGAACGATGCCAGTCAAGAAAATCCAGGAGTGGAGCATATTTCCAGATTAATCAAAAACCTACCCTGATGTTACTTTTTCTTTAGCGTTCTGGAAGGTTTACGGGGTAGCGGATACCTACGTTAAGTTGAATTTATCCTACACAATCAACACGACAACTTTAATGTGCTACAAACAAGATCATTCCAATATAGTCACCTGCATCATCCTGTTATTGATACACTCCTTTATGTATGGCTTGAATTTGCACCTTAGATAGTTATCCTAGCATTTCATTAATATGAAATAAGGCTGGAACCCATGAAAAAAATAACTCATAAAAAGGCGGCCAATGTTATTGGCGGTAATCATTTGGTGTGTGGTAACACACGCTACTTATGGATAAGAAATGACGATGGCAGCGGCAACTATGTCTGCATGAAGAGGGATGAATGCAATATACCTGGTGATGACAAATTCGGTAACCCGCAAATCCACTTTAACAGAATCGCCGCTTCATTCTGTGGGCGATAATTAACATCCGTTAATTTATCCGGCGTCTTTTTATAGACACCGGATGTTCAACGTTCAGCCTTACCCAAAAATGCGTGAGTGATTATTGATTTAAAGTAATCATGACAAGTCGCTATCCCTCTTTTTCCGGTTGCCTGCGCTTGAGAATACGCTGATACCATGGCTGAGGCACGGGGTGAACAATATGTCGCAGCGCTCGGGCGTAATCCATCACCAGCCCTGGTGTCCAGGCCATTGAGAGTGCCCTTCTGCGTACCTGCGCGGCAATCCACAGTTCCGGCATGGTCAAAATACGTAATGTGCCCAGCCAGCTTTTACTCTGTTTGGCAAGCACACCATCCAATGAGGCCTCCAAGGCATAGGCAACACTACTGGAGCAGTTACGCGACGTCAGATTGTAGATTTTAGTCAGCTGATAGCCGCTCCAAAAACGTAGCAGCGCCGAGCTGTTATAACGGTGAAACTGGATCTGCCGATTCGAATCGCACCAGTTGGCCGCCTCGGTAACATAGTCCGGCTGGAAAGTGCCGGGCACGTCATTTTCTCGCGTCGCCTTCAACACATTGAGAAACTCTGAAGGAGAACGATCGATATCTGCCGCTGGATACAGGCTGATATAGATGCTCGGTACCAGTTCCAATGCAGCATGTCCGGTGGAGATAACCCCTTGAGCATCCACTGCCGCGATATAGCGATTAATGACTGGCCGGGGGATTGGGGTCGCACTCGCCGTTCCTTCCGGGGTCCAGATATGGACGGTTAAAGGCTGTTTAAAATCAATGCTGGGGGCAACCACCTCGGCTGGCCGAGCCGCCGATTTCTTTCCAAAGACGTAAAATATCTCAGTAGGTACCAACAATTCAAACACCGAGGTGCCGTCCCTTAAAAGGTTGGCCCGCCTGGCTAATTGCAGGATATTGATGCCACTGACGACCATCAATGTGCCCAGGAAAAACGATATGGTGGCCTTGTAATGCACCGGATAGGGGCTAAATATGAGCATGGCGAACAGTATCTGAGCAATGCCGCTGACCAGCGCATTCTTCCAGCGCGGAAACCGCACGATCCAGGCAGAAGCGATCATAAACAAGCCAATAACGAAATAGGAGAAACCGAATATGATTGCCAGTAGCAAATTACTGTAGGGTTTGTTCGCCAGGATCAACAGAGCGACAACGCAAAAGATCCCGCCCTTGAAATAAAGCACCGCTTTCTGCGCCCCAACCCCGCTGGAGGCAATACTCAACGTGACCAGGCTCTCCAGAAGCATCAGGGCACCAAAAACCTGTAAGGGAAAATAGAGCACGCCATCAAGGCCATCGATAAAGATACCGATCCCCATAAGCCCCCAGATAATCCCGATTACACCCAAAAATTTGGCTTTGGAGCGCACAAAATCAACGCCGAATAATAACAGGGCAATCTGGATCACTGCTGCAACTCTCCGCAATATGTAAATAATAGGTTCATTTAACTGTCCTGGTGATAATGGCTTGCTTGCCAGTTGCCGACGATAATGCTCTGTTCTTCCTCATTCAGCAGGGCACAGCTGTTATCCACCAACGTCAGCCACTCTCCCTGTGGCATCTGGATACGGAATACCAACGGGGGACGGGGCTGAGGACTATCATTGAGGAGCCAATGGTCACGCAGCTTGCCTTGATCATGCGGGTGAATCCATTGCATCACGTCATCTATCGTGTCCAGCTTGCTGGGAACCTTCTGCTCAAACAGACTGCCTGGCTCATCTTCCCAGTGCAAAATCCCGGTCCGCGGATTGAGGCTATAAATCACCCCCTTGCCGGTTATCCGGCCGGTATCTGGGTTAAAACTGTTGGTCGAGTGCTTCAGCACCCTGATAAACACGATCAACAACGCCGTCGCGGAAAGGTAGCTCAAGGCTAATAACAGAGACTCATTGAGATGTAAGCCCTTTAGAAAAAAGGGGCCGTGCTGATGATTGGTATAATAAATTACTCCCAACCCAAGAGTGAGAAGCGCGAGAGATCCCCCTCGATTCCCCCAGACAACTGAAAGCATAATAGCCAGAATAATGGGGAGACATGCCAAGGCAAAATAGAGTGCCGCAGCGTTGTGTTGCAGCCAGAGAAAGGGGTAGCCAAAGATAAACCAGATCGAAACACACAGCAGCAGCCAAAGTGCCGCTCCCAGAAGACCCATTTGCAGGTTGCAACTGGCAGGTTCCAAGCGCCGATTGACAAACCCCATAATCACGGTTGTGGCAAAGATAATGCCGGTAACATCAGCGATAAAGTTCTGCCAGAACAAGCTAAACAAAGGCTGCTGGTGGATTAGGGCATAACCCCCACCAATAATTAGCGCATCCAACCCGCTAAAGACCAAGGTTGCAGTGATACAGATTAAAATAGTATGCAGATCGTCATTAAGCCGTGCAAAGCGGCGAACTGCCCAGGCGATCGCTACGTTGGCTGGCATGGATAGCACAGCATCGGTCAGTGATATCAGTGGGTTATGCTGCCAACCGTCCCTCAACAACAGGCTCGCCAACGTCAAAATGACGAACAGGGTTAAATAACTGCGCCAGCGGGTCAAAAGAAAGGCGGCAACCGCAACACCAGAGGGAAACCACACGATTGCGATCGGCGAGGCGGGGTCGTCAAATTTTAATGAGATCAATCCGGCGAGGTAATAGATTATCCCCCATAGTAGCAGGGTGAAAAGTTGTCGGACATACGATGGAACGTGGGTTGTCATTTTTTACTCACTGGTATTCACGCAGGCATTCTTTGTGAAAAATATCACGTGTTGCCATCAAGAAAAACTTGATTAACTATAGGGCATTATCCATCAGCATGAGTGAATGCACCATTTCAAACTCATTGAAAATCTATCCAGATTTATATTTCTTTGCGGATGAATAGTAGAGGAGTAACGTTGATGCAGGATTTAGCAAAACACCGTTGAAAGGGAAAATCATGTCTTCGAGTATCACCATCGAGCAGTTGAAACAGCAAGGCCGCTACCCGGAAGCCACCGAGCTGGCCCAACAGATGCTGCAACAGGCACCGTTGGATGGCAAGCTGCATTACCAGCTGGCGTGCCTTTACGATGTGCAAGGCTTTGAGCAGCAGGCGATCCCCTGCTATCTCGCCGCCTTGCAGCACGGCCTGCCTGCACAGTTACGCCAGGAAGCCTGGTTGGGTCTGGGTAGCACCTATCGCGCATTGGGGGAATATCAGAAATCGCTAGCCGCTTTCGACGACGGGCTAAACGAGTTCCCGCAAGCCAAAGAGATCACGCTATTCCGCGCCATGACGCTCTACAATCTGGGGGAAACCAAACAGGCGGTGGCGGACCTGCTGATCCTGTTGGCTGAAACCTCTGCGCATACGGAAATCAGCAGCTACCAGCGTGCTATCCAGCAATATGCTGCGGATTTGGATCGTATTGGCTGAGGGGAAAATTATGGAGATCATCACCGATCCGCGTAAATGTAATATCGACTGGCGACAGTTAGGCGAGTTGCTGGCCGCTGCCGGGCTGGGTGAGCGTGATACGCAGGTCTTACAGAAGGTGTACCAAAATAGCCAATTCTGCTATTGGGGCTTTATTGAGGGAGAGCTGATGGCCACCGCTCACGCCATCAGTGACATGACCTCGGTAGCTTATCTGGCCGATGTCGCCATCCATCCGCGCTTTCAAGGGCAAGGTTATGGTCAGCAGTTGATGGATCGCGTCATGCAAGATCTGGCCCCGTTAGGTAAAGTGTTTATTTATTCGGTGCCGGACAAATTGGCATTTTATAAGCGATATGGCTTCCACGATCTGACTACCGGCATGGTGTATGCCGATGGAAGCGCGCTGGAGCGGTTACAAAATAGCGGGTATGTGCGTTGAACTCCAAACTGCTAAATACTAAGTGGGAAAATAAAAATACTGACATGATGATATTTAAAGCAAGCTTATCCCTTAATACACTTAAAGCCACATTTTATGATGATGACTACAAATATCATGATGGCGAATAATTTATAATAACAAAAAATATAATATTCATTTATGTGCTATGGTAGGGTGAACCTGAAAATAAAAATTCTCAACCAATAGTCGCAGCATAATTACTCTCCCCGTCTGTGACAAACAATAAGTCCTGATTGGGGCAGTATCTCGTCGCTTTACAGCGAAGGCCAAAACCAAATGTGTTACTCATCTGCGGACCTGAAAATACAGGCATCTCCCTGTCAATGATGAGCACATCGTTGTCTGGATTTAAACTCCATTTTCCCGCATTATCTGTTCTATAACCGAGTGGTATTACATTGTGACCCAATCTGCCACTCAGTACAGATTTTGACGATTAAAAGGTAGCTTTTACGCCATGACAGACAAACCGCAGCACACCTCGCTGACCATGTTCGGCATCAACGTTCTCTGTGCGTTACACTAACTTTCCATCATAGCTACGGAGATATCCTCATTCCGCCCCCCATCACTCAAGCAAAGTAGCTACATTTGATCACTTTCGTAGAGATTGCTATCATGAATAAGCGAATTAAAGTAAGCGCGATATAATGATCACGCTTTTTATTTCAAAGGGATTTGTTTTATATGGATAATTATTTTGGTTTTCGTGAACAAGTAAAAAACTACTACCTTGAGATGGCTCTTGCTGAATCTTATGAGTTAGGTCGCTTGGCTAACAGAGCATCTTCTTTCTACGTCAAAAATGCACAATCAAGATTTTCTTTTCAAAAAAAATTGATGACCTGATAAATCGCTATATTTTAACTTGCCGTGCAGCAACGACTCAAGAAGGGCAACGGAACGCATATGTATGTTTAAGAGCCGAAAAAAACTCGTTACAGCAACAATACGAATCATTACAGTTAAACCGTGTAAAAAAAGCAATCTACATCGAAATAACCAATGATAACGGCATATTGATCTATGTAGTAAAAGGGATTGGACTTATTGCTGGCGTTTCACAAGTAGTGGCTGGCGCTGCATCTATTCTTAGCTCAAGGGGCAGTAATATAGCTGGTTTCTTATTAGTGTCCCATGGGTTTAACAATATATATGAGAATGGTTATTTTATAATAAATGGGGAGGATGACATTGGCCCTGTAAGGGATCTATATAGAATTATTGCTAAGAAATCCGGATATGATAATAAGATAGCAGATATTGTTTATGGTGGTGTTGATTTGGCATTATCAGTTCATGGCTTATTCTTTACCAAAAAAGTCGTATCTGATTATAGGAGCCTAATGAATTATGAAAATGGCCCAGACACATTAAAACTTTATGATGTAATTGATGATGATCTATTAATGACTATAAAAACAATGGGTAAACTCTCATTAGGATTAGAAATCACGGGTGATATGGTTACCGTCAGTGGAATATGGGATAATTTATAGGGAGTCATTTATCGCTTTTAAAATAAAAAATTATCGACTTTGCATATCGAGGAATGTTAGTTAGAAAGCAGGATAACAGTAATAACATAGCAAGGAATGCAGAGAATACAATTACAGTTTTTAATGTCTGCTTTATATAAATTACAGCTGCGAATGCTAAAAATAAACTAAAAATTACTATAGTAGCCTTTAGCATTCTCTTACCAACATCTTTAACACCAAATGCCAAGTCTATTCCGAAAAATTTGGATTTTTCCTGTAGTTCTTTTATTTCTTTTCTTGTAAAACCGGACTCCAAAAGGAGTCTGGTTACACTTTTTATTTTTTCCATTAGTAAACCCTATCGTCCCAAATACTATAGCCACTGGTTCCAGCAATGTGATGCTGCCAAGAAATGCTTTCGTACTTCAGTGATATACTCTCTTGTGGTTGTGATTCATTATGGGTTGATGAATTAGGGTAAAAAATGTTGACGTCCATAATCGTTACGTTAGTCAGTTTGATGGAGTAAAATAATTCACGCCCACCATTCTGGTTGGTTCTATATATCTCGATAAGAGCATCCAAGCGTTCATTGTTAGATATTGCAATACCAATCAAAGGCGAAGACTTGTCTATTGGTTTAACGATAACGAATGGGTGATGATTAACGTGCTGCTCTCTACTGATTGAATGGCTTAGTTGATAAAGATAACTTTGATCTGTATGTCCAGACTGGTATAAGTTCCCGATTGAATCTTTAGTGGAGCATCCCGCAGTAATTAACCCTTGCTTTGCACCTTTCAGAGTTAGAAAAATGTCATTAGCCATATCAAACTCCTTTTTTATAAAGTCACTACGCAAACATCATATAAGACTCAGATTATATACAAAACAAATGGTTTTTAACACCTCTACCATAAACAATCAAGTGTAAAGAGAATGATGCGATCATTAAAAACCGCCAACACATCACCAAAATCAATGTAAAGAAACCATTTACCCATATATTATGAATGTAATTCATCCAGTGTTACTGACGCTGATTAAAGCTGTAGGTTCACCCTATTATTTTACAGAGGCGGTTTTAACCGCAACCATACCAAGGATTGGCAAAACAGACTCATGGCCCTTACAAACCAAAACTCTCCATCTGCATGATAACCCCCTCCCCGTCTGGATCTATACCCCGTTTTCCCGCATTATCTGTGCTATCACCGTGCGGTATAAGTTAGTGATCTACTCTTGTGCCACTCAGTACAGATTTTGACGATTAAAAGGTAGCTTTTACGCCATGACAGACAAACCGCAGCACCCCTCGCTGACCATGTTCGGCATCAACATTCTCTATGCGTTACACTAACTTTCCATCATAGCTACGGAGGTATTCTCATTCCGCCCCCCATCACTCAAGCAAAGTAGCTACATTTGATCACTTTCGTAGAGATTGCTATCATTAACAAGCGAATTAAAGTAAGCACGATATAATGATCACACTTTTTTATTTCAAAGGGATTTGTTTTATATGGATAATTATTTTGGTTTTCGTGAGCAAACAAAAAATTACTACCTTGAGATGGCACTCGCAAACTCTCATGAGTTAGGTCGTTTGGCTAACAGAGCATCTGCTTTTTATCTAAAGAATGCACAATCAAGATTTTCATTTCAAAAAGAAATTGATGATCTGATAAATCATCATATATCGACTTGCCGTACAGCAACGACTCAAGAAGGGCAACGCAATGCATTTTTCTGTCTAAAAGCTGAGCATGATTCTTTAAGAATGCAGTATGAGTCGTTACAACTTAATAAGGTGGCCAGAGCTGTATATTTGGAAATAAAAAAAGAAAACGGCGTATACACATATGTTGTTAAAGCAATCGGCGTTGTAGCAGGACTATCACAAGTGGCCTCTGGATTAGCTATGGTGCTAGCATCAGAAGTCACTTTCGTTAGTGGTGTTACGGGCGTTTTACTTATTTGTCATGGAGCGAATAACGTCTACGAAAACTTACAATTTTTCTTCACGGGTGAGGAAAATACAGGTTACTTAAGAGACCTATATCGCTGGGCATCTACCAACGTAGGTTATGGTGAACGTGGTGGCGATATTCTATATGCAGGCATAGACCTGTCCCTTTCATTAAAAGCTTTATTTGGCAAGGTAGTAGTACCAAATAGTAGAAGCTGGTTAGGTATAAGTGGCAGAGGACCAGACACTGAAAGATTATATTATGCCATGTATAACGATTCGGTTGCTGGCTTTAAAATCATGGGGAAGTTCTCACTCTCATTGGAGATAGTGAGCGATGCTATTACTATAAAGGGAGTAATGAAATAGCTCACTAGGAAATATGTGACCTACACAAGAATGCAAATTAATTCCTCATTTGCACTTTTCATTTTTTCTATCTTTCACGAAAAAATACAAAGATTTAATGTAAAGCCTCATTGGTGTTAGGAAATAAGAAGGTATTACAACCATAAAGCACATAAGAACTATAATTCCAAAACCAAAAACACCATCTTTGGAAACTGTTCCAATTGTGAAAATAGTCAGTATTACCCCCAAGATGATACTTGCTCTGAAGGTTCTTCTACCTATATCTCTAACTGAATATAGAATATCGAGTTGAAAAACATTAGCATTATTTTTTATTTTTTTTATTTCACTCCTAGTGAAATAAGACTCCAAAAGGAGTCTGTCAACGCTTTTTACTCTTTTCATTAGTAAACTCTATCATCCCAAATACTATAGCCACTGGTTCCAGCAATGTGATGCTGCCAAGAAATGCTTTCGTACTTCAGTGATATACTCTCTTGTGGTTGTGATTCATTATGGGTTGATGAATTAGGGTAAAAAATGTTGACGTCCATAATCGTTACGTTAGTCAGTTTGATGGAGTAAAATAATTCACGCCCACCATTCTGGTTGGTTCTATATATCTCGATAAGAGCATCCAAGCGTTCATTGTTAGATATTGCAATACCAATCAAAGGCGAAGACTTGTCTATTGGTTTAACGATAACGAATGGGTGATGATTAACGTGCTGCTCTCTACTGATTGAATGGCTTAGTTGATAAAGATAACTTTGATCTGTATGTCCAGACTGGTATAAGTTCCCGATTGAATCTTTAGTGGAGCATCCCGCAGTAATTAACCCTTGCTTTGCACCTTTCAGAGTTAGAAAAATGTCATTAGCCATATCAAACTCCTTTTTTATAAAGTCACTACGCAAACATCATATAAGACTCAGATTATATACAAAACAAATGGTTTTTAACACCTCTACCATAAACAATCAAGTGTAAAGAGAATGATGCGATCATTAAAAACCGCCAACACATCACCAAAATCAATGTAAAGAAACCATTTACCCATATATTATGAATGTAATTCATCCAGTGTTACTGACGCTGATTAAAGCTGTAGGTTCACCCTATTATTTTACAGAGGCGGTTTTAACCGCAACCATACCAAGGATTGGCAAAACAGACTCATGGCCCTTACAAACCAAAACTCTCCATCTGCATGATAACCCCCTCCCCGTCTGGATCTATACCCCGTTTTCCCGCATTATCTGTGCTATCACCGTGCGGTATAAGTTAGTGATCTACTCTTGTGCCACTCAGTACAGATTTTGACGATTAAAAGGTAGCTTTTACGCCATGACAGACAAACCGCAGCACACCTCGCTGACCATGTTCGGCATCAAAAATTGTGACACCATCAAAAAAGCCCGCCGCTGGCTGGAAGAACAAGGAGTGGCATACCAATTCCACGACTACCGCGCAGACGGGCTGGACGAGCAGCTGTTGCGTGATTTTGTCGCTCGCCTGGGCTGGGAACCATTGTTGAATACCCGTGGAACCACCTGGCGTAAGCTGGATGAAGCCCAGCGCAATGCCTGCGACAATGCCGATGCCGCCATCGCCCTGATGCTGGAGCAACCGGCCATGATCAAACGCCCCTTGCTGGACGATGGTAAAGGACATGCCCTGCTAGGTTTCAGCAGCGAAAGCTATCAGCAATTTATTACCGAGGTTAACTCATGATCTGCCCTGTTATCGAACTGGCGCAACAGCTTATCAAGCGCCCTTCCCTCAGCCCGCATGACGAAGGCTGTCAGGAGCTGATGATCGCCCGCCTGAAAGCGATCGGCTTTACCGTCGAACCGATGAACTTTGGCGATACGCAAAACTTTTGGGCCTGGCGCGGCCAGGGCAGCACGCTGGCATTTGCTGGCCACACCGATGTGGTGCCAACCGGCGACGAGAAAAATTGGGATAACCCGCCATTTGAGCCTGTCATCCGCGACGGCATGCTTTATGGTCGCGGAGCCGCCGATATGAAAGGTTCCCTGGCCGCCATGGTGGTGGCCGCAGAACGCTTCGTTGCCGCCAACCCCAACCATCAGGGCCGCCTGGCGTTTCTAATCACCTCAGACGAAGAGGCCAGCGCCACTCATGGCACCGTGAAGGTGGTCGAAGCCTTGATGGCTCGCAACGAACGCCTTGATTATTGCCTAGTCGGCGAACCTTCAAGCACCGAGCGGGTCGGAGACGTGGTGAAAAATGGCCGCCGTGGCTCGATCACCGCCAATCTGCGTATCCATGGCGTTCAAGGGCACGTCGCCTATCCGCATCTGGCGGATAACCCGGTTCACCGGGCTATGGCTGCGTTAAACGAACTGGTCACCATTGAGTGGGATCAGGGTAATGAATTCTTCCCGCCAACCAGCATGCAAATTGCCAACGTGCAGGCTGGCACTGGCAGCAACAACGTGATCCCCGGTGAAATGTTCGTGCAGTTCAACTTCCGCTTCAGCACCGAACTGACCGATACCCTGATCAAGCAGCGGGTGCAGGAACTGTTGGATCGCCATAACCTGAATTACAGCATTGACTGGTGGCTGTCTGGCCAACCTTTCCTAACTTCACGCGGTGCCTTGGTCGATGCCGTGGTGAATGCGGTGGAACACTATGCCGAGCTCACTCCGCAATTGCTGACTACCGGCGGTACCTCTGATGGCCGCTTTATCGCCCAGATGGGAGCACAGGTGGTTGAGTTGGGGCCGGTCAACGCCACCATCCATAAAGTGAATGAATGCGTACATGCGGCCGATCTGCAGTTACTGAGCCGCATGTATCAGCGTATCATGGAGCAACTGGTCGCATGATCAGCGCAGAAATGCTCACTGGACGCTCGACGGAGCATCTCACCGTACTGAGCGGCAATCACCGTCTGCAACCCGCTGCGGTGGTGGCCTTTCAGGCCATGCAACAGGCGGCTGAAGCGGCAGGCTTCGATCTGCAACCGGCCAGCACCTTTCGCGATTTCGACCGGCAACTGGCGATCTGGAATGGCAAGTTCTGCGGAGAGCGGCCAGTATTAGATCACAATAGCCAGCCGATGGATATCCAGCCATTGTCCGCCGCCGAGCGTTGCGAAGCCATTTTGCGGTGGTCGGCCCTGCCGGGTGCCAGCCGTCATCACTGGGGCAGCGATCTGGATGTGTACGATCCGTCGCTATTGCCAGAAGGGCAAAAGTTACAGTTGGAGCCGTGGGAATATGAAGCCGGTGGTTATTTCCATCCGCTCAATCTTTGGTTGACTGCACATATGGCCGAGTTTGGTTTCTATCGCCCGTTTACCGCCGATCAGGGGGGAGTGGCGATGGAACCCTGGCATTTAAGTTATCGCCCGTTGGCGCAGGAGGCCGAGCATTTACTGACGCCCGAGCTGCTGCTGGCGGCCTGGCGAGATAAGGACGTTGCTGGCGCATCTTGGCTCACAAGCCATCTGCCCGCGATATTCTCGCGTTTTGTTCGCCCTGAAGGAAAGGTGTAAACATGCATTGGTTAGCTGACTACTGGTGGATAATCCTGGTGATATTGGCAGGCATTATCATTAGCGGGATCAAGGAATTACGCCGCCTGGATCATCGAAAATTCCTGGCTAACAAGCCTGAATTGCCGCCCCACCGCGATAACAACGCCAAGTGGGACGACGAAGACGACTGGCCGAAAAAGCCATAACCTCAGGGCGCACATAGCGCCCTGCTGTTTATTTAAAGGCGATCAGATCGCCCCGTTTACCAAACATCGCCTCTTCCCAATAGCGCTGTGGCACGTAGTAATGCAAACGCTCCAGAGCAGCATTCATCATGCCCGAGCTGATTGCATGCCCGACGCCTGGCTCAATATCCAACGTCACGTCTGCGCCAACGGCCTGTAACTGAGCCTCAGCCGCTTGCGCATGTTCCGCAGCAATAACGCCGTCCGTCTCACCATGGATCAGGTGTACCACGCTGTCACCAAAATCGGCTTGCGGTAACTGGGCAAAACGGCCGCTGAAGGCCACTACCCGCCCTGCCAGTTTGGCTTCGGCTTTCAACCCTTCCAGAGCCATAATCGAACCCTGCGAAAAACCAACCAGTGCGGTGCCCGCGTAGCTCACGCCGCTGTGTTGCTGCCAGTAGCGCACGGTTTCAACAAAGGTTGGCATCACTTCGGCAATACGCTGTGCGCGGTTGTCTTCAGTGATCCCCTGAACCGAGAACCATTGGCGCCCCTCACCGTTACCAAAAGCGAATGGGCCACCAATGCTCACCACCAAGGCCTGTGGGAAATCTTTGGCGAAGTAACTGCCAATCTCCCCCATCGCCACCGGGTTATCCCCCACGCCATGAAACAGCAGTATCAGTTGCTCTGCCGGTGTTGCGGGGCTTTGGACAACGAAATGCGAGTGTTTCATAGTGGACTCCTCAGGTTAGATACATCCGGGACTGACCCGGCAACTGCCCCTTACTATACGCCGCGGAGAAATCAGGAAAATCGGGTTTTATTGAACAACTCTTTCCATTTATTGCAACGACTGCGCCCACTCCTGCCAGTAACGGCAATGTTGCGCATTAATTTGTTGCAACGCCTGCCCAGCCTCTTGTCGCCAAAGCCGTAGCAAGGCTTTTTGGCCACTCAGGCCATATTGGGTAGCGCACTGGGCCATGGTTTGTTGTTGCTGCAAATGCGCGCGCAATACCGCACAGGGCAGTGAGCTGGTCAACAACAGACGTTGTAGCGCCCCCAGGCTGGCCTCCAAGGGCCGATGGGCAAAGGCAAAACCGGCCAGCTCGCGCCAATCTTCTTCATTTAATAGTGGATCGGCATCATCGTCGAATTCCAACAACAAGTCGCTACGTTGCCGCAACCAGCGCCAATCCCGTGCCAGATGCTTATGCGCTGCATGGCACAGCGCCTCCCCTTGCTCGCTAATAGCTAGCAATGCCATGGCGCTATAACAGCCGCTGCTGGCGTCCGGTTTGTTGCCAATCCTCACCAGGGTGAAACCACAAGATTGCCAGAACCGCCACAGTGGCTCGGTATAGCCGAAGCTGACGGAAAGAAAATCCAACCCCTGCGAGACGCGTTTTTGCTGTTCCACCAACCGGCTGGCGATCCCTTGCTGGCGTAACTCCGGCAACACGGCGATACGGGTAATGCGGCGGGAACGCAAAGTGGGTGCCCACCATTGGCCGCTATGTGCTGCCAAAGATTGAGCAACCAGATTGCCACGTGGCCTTCTGCGCCCCGCCCAAACCTCGTGAGCCAGTTCAACCGATAAGCCCCCCTCATCCACCAGCCACAGTGCCCCGACCACCTCATCCTCCAGCGATGCCGCACTGAAGTGCATCCCGGGCGCATCCATCAGGCGGCGTAAATCCAGCGGAGAAGTTCGATAGTGTGCGCTACAGAGCAACGCATAGAAACGCCGTAACCGTTGAGGGTCAGCACACAGTTCTGCCTGCTCAATAGCACCAATAGTAGGTGACTGCCCGGCCACTGCCCATACTGGTTCCTCGTTGAACAGCAAGGCATGATCGATAATCCGCTCCAGGGCATCGCCCGCTGCCCAACGCATCGGTTGCTGCAAGCTTAGCGGCTGCCACTGTGGCAAGGTGGCGCAGAACTTCAGTAAAAAACCGCGCCCCGTTCCTTCGTATCCCTGCACCGTTGTTGTCAGTAATACGCGTGGAAAATAGTCCATTAGCTGTTGCAGTAAAGGTCCTGGGATCGCTGCGGCCTCATCCACCAGCAGCCAGCCAACACCCTCTGCACCATGTTCAGCACAATGCTGTAGCAAAGCATCCGGTGCCCAAAACTGGGCCCGTCCGGCGGCCCACTCACTGGCAACGTCGGTAGCGGCGCGGCTCGGGCCGGTGATCCAACAGGCTAACGGGCTGCTGGCCATTAACATCCCCGCCACCGTCGATTTCCCTCGGCCACGCGCAGCGGTTAATACCCAGATCCCAGACTCGGCCGCCAACAACCGGGCCAAAATGGCCTGCTGCTCATCACTCGGATCACCCTGGGGAGCCTGCCAATCTGGCCGTGATGGTAAGGGAGCCAGGCACAAGGGTTCACCTTGCCGCCAGATAGACACTTCGCTATCGGCCAGCAATTGTTGTTGCAGATGGTGGATAAAATGGGGCGTGGCGATCGGCTGTGGGCAATCGCTCCAGCGCAGGCTGTCACTATCTGGCTGCTGCGGCCAGCTTTGCCAAGGTGGCACCAGCAACAGTAACCAGCTACCGGCTTGTAATGTCCCGCATAGCTGGGCCAGCGCTTCAACATCCAGCCCTACTAACGCATCAAACACCGCATGCAACCGCTCTTGCCCCAGCAAGGTTCTGACCGCGTGACTCGCCAACGCATCGATTCCTGCGGGCGCGTCATTACCGACCCAAGGCCAGTCACCCGGCAGCTGTGCCACCAGTTGCTGCGCCTGATCCCGGCACCATTGCGATTCGCCGCTGATCACCAACAGCCGCCGAATACCCTGCTGCTGCATGCGTTGTTGCATTTTTTGTAACATGAATATTGAGGCCTGAAAGCAGAGTGCCGGGCTCTAGGCACCGGCACTGAGTAATATCAACGGGAGGCGAAGGTGTTGCAGGTGTTAGGGTCGCCGCTATCAAACCCTTGCTTGAACCAGGTATAACGCTGCTGCGAGGTGCCATGCGTAAAGCTGTCCGGCACCACTCGCCCCTGGCTTTGCTGCTGCAAACGGTCGTCACCAATCGCCTGTGCGGCATTCAGCGCGGCTTGCAGATCGCCCGCTTCCAGCATCTGCTGTTTCTCGGCGTAGTGCCCCCAAACGCCGGCAAAGCAGTCGGCCTGAAGCTCCATTTTCACCGACAGGCGGTTAACCTCTGCCTGGCTAGCCCCTTGCTGCATCTGGCGAACCTTGCGCTCAATCCCCAATAGATTCTGCACGTGGTGGCCCACTTCATGCGCAACCACATAGGCCTGAGCAAAATCACCGCCCGCACCCAGCTTGGTTTTCATATCCTGGTAGAAAGAGAGATCAATATAGACCGTGTCGTCCGCCGGGCAATAGAATGGCCCCATTACCGATTGACCGGTGCCGCAGCCGGTACGCGTCGCGCCCCGGTACATGACCAATTTCGGATCCTGATAGTTTTTCCCCATCTGCTTGAAGATCCCCTGCCAGTTATCTTCGGTAGAGGCCAGCACCACCGAGGTAAACTTGGCCAGTTGATCGTCTTGCGGACTGATGCTGGCGCTTTGCTGCTGAGACTGTGGAGAGACATCTCCGCCATTCAGCAGCGGAGTCAGGTCTACCCCGTAGTAACCGGCAACCAGCACCACTACCAGAATGATCAGGCCACCTTTGCCGCCGATAGGTATCCGGGGACCACCACCGCCGCCCAGACCGGAAGACTGCCCACGGCGATCCTCGACATTGTCACTTTCTCGACGCCCTTGCCAACGCATAAATAAACTCCAGAGATGATTTTTAATAATCGTAGGAAACTTGCCCTGGTTACTATTATAAGGCGTTCGTGGCGGATGGAATGCAGTAATTTTCTGGAAAGTGGTGAATGAGGGATGAGAGGCTCGGTTCGATGCTTTGCCCCTGACTCTGCACTCTCCTACCGGGAAAGGGCTAGAGTGAGGGGCATTATTTAACGATTAGTCCAGCTTCACACCGATACGGCGGGCGACTTCTTCGTAGGCTTCAATCAGGCCACCCAGGCTCTGGCGGAAGCGGTCCTTGTCCATCTTGGCCAGGGTATTCTTGTCCCACAGGCGGCTACCGTCCGGGGAGAACTCATCGCCCAGCACCACTTCGCCGTTGAACAGGCCGAACTCCAGCTTGAAATCGACCAGGATCAGGCCAGCATCGTCAAACAACTTGCTCAGCACGTCGTTAGCCATGTAGCTAAGCTCACGCATGCGCGCCAGATGCTCTTTGCTCACCCAGCCGAAGGTTTCGCAATAGGATTCGTTCACCATTGGGTCGTGCATCGCGTCGTTCTTCAGGAACAGATCAAACAGCGGAGGATTTAGCGGCAAGCCTTCTTCGATACCCAAGCGCTTGACCAAAGAGCCCGCAGCGCGGTTACGGATCACACACTCAACCGGTACCATCTCCAGCTTTTTCACCAGCACTTCGTTATCTGACAGCAGGCGTTCCATTTGCGTTGGGATACCAGCCTCTTCCAGCTTGCTCATAATGAAATGGTTGAACTTGTTGTTCACCATCCCTTTGCGATCGAACTGCTCAATGCGCTGACCATCCAGTGCTGACGTATCGTTACGGAATTCCAACACCAGCAGATCCGGGTTTTCGGTGGTGTAGACGGTTTTTGCCTTGCCGCGATACAGTTCAGCTAGCTTTTGCATCTTAACTTACTCCAATGAGATGGTACCTTCCGGCTGCCAGACAGCCTACTGGGCACAAAATTGACCTGATAAGTTCTTTGGTTTGCTGATAACTATTGTGCCAAACCTGCGACGCAAACGATACCGTATCAGCAAAACAAAAAGGGGCCGTAGCCCCTAGATGTATTTATTTAACGCTGGTTTTACTGAAAGCCGTCTGGAGCACGGCGACCAGCGCATCGTTCTGCGACTGGGTCAACGGCTTACCTTTGGAATCGATAAATTGCAAACTGGTACGGTTATTCAAATCACCAACCTGCAGTTTGTAATCACCCTCTTTCAGTTCAGGATCTTTCGCGCCCAACGCATCCCAATCACTACCGCTCAGGGATTTGTAGGTTACGGCGACGGTACCCTGCGGACGGCTGCGGTCACCCACTTTCATCCCCAGTTTTTCCAGTGCCGGTGGCAAACGATCCCACACTACCGTGTACGGCGCACGCACGATCAGCGTCGGCAAGCCGGTGTCATCCGCGCCGCTCTGCACGTCCAATACGCCAATACGGTTGGCGGACTGGCTGCTCGACAGGTTGTCCTGCTTGTCCAGGCCTTCAACGATGGTGTTCATCATCATACCGTTGTAGCGCTGAACTTCAGAAGGATCGGTAACCTTGTCGGTTTGCCCCTGCTGACGCAGTTCCAGGGTTTTCACCACCAACGCTTGCTGGTAACCCTGTTTCTGTACCGTGATCTGGTAGCGGCCTTCGTACTGGTTGTCTTCATCCAGACGGTTCCACTTCACCCAGTCGGTGGTCAGCGTTTGGCTGGCATCCGTACGTGAGGCGATCGGAATGTTTTTGCTCTGCAACAGGCTGGCTACGCGCGACCACAGGTTATCGTTCTGCGGGCTGCTTTCCAGCAGCAGCGTGCCGCTGTCACCCGCATATTGGCCACGAGAACCGCTCAACAGTGCCAGCGGCTGTACCGGTGGCCGGATATCCAGTTGCTTGCCAACAGCGCCTTTCTGCGCGCTTGCCGGCACTTCATAATTACCGGTTTGTACCGGCAGGATCAGGCCGGACGGCGCGCTCAACGGTTTGAGCGGTGCGGCGTCAAGATAGGCCTCATCGCCGCTAACCTGGCGTTTGTAGCGCTGATCGGTAGAACAAGCCGCCAGCGTCATCACCAGCGCTAATCCCACGACCGTTGCTAGCGTAGACTTTTGCAATGAATAAGCCATCAAATCTCCCTAAGAGTTACAGCAAACCGGCGCTTTTCAACGCACGCTCCACGACAGGACGGGCAGCGTCGGTCAACGGCGTCATAGGCAGACGCATCGTATCGGTTGCCATCAATCCCAATGCCTTACAGGCCCATTTCACCGGAATTGGGTTTGCTTCTACGAACAAATCCTGATGCAAAGGCATCAAGCGCTGATTCAAACGGCGTGCTTCGGCAAAATTGCCTTGCGCCGCCAGGCGGCAAAGTTCAACCATTTCACGCGCTGCCACGTTGGCCGTCACGGAAATCACCCCTTTGCCACCCAGTTGCATGAAGTCCAGACCGCTGGCGTCGTCGCCGCTCAGCAAAATGAAGTCTTCATCATCAACCAGCACTTGGATCTGACTAACACGACTTAAGTTCCCTGTTGCCTCTTTAACGGCAACAATATTCTTAATTTTGGCCAAACGAGCGATCGTTGGCGGCAGCATGTCACAACCGGTGCGTGAAGGCACGTTATAGAGGATCTGCGGCAGATCGGTGCTTTCGGCAATGGCTTTGAAATGCTGGTACAGGCCTTCCTGGGTCGGTCTGTTGTAGTAAGGCGTGACCGACAGGCAGCCCACGACGCCGGTATTGCTGAAACGCTGCGTCAGTGAGATAGCCTCGCTGGTGGCGTTGGCACCGGTGCCGGCGATCACTGGAATACGGCCTGCGGCCAGTTCCAGCGTCTGCAAGACCACGTCCACATGTTCGTCATGGGGCAGCGTGGCAGACTCGCCGGTAGTTCCTACGGAAACGATCGCCGCAGTCCCACTGGCTACATGATAATCAATCAGTTTTTTTAGGCTCGCACGATCGACAGCACCTTTGGTGTCCATCGGCGTAACCAGTGCAACAATACTTCCCGTAAACATTGGCCGTCCCCTTCACAAACAAGTTACCCATGGTACTTTTGTCACCTATCCAAAAGCAAGCAAACAACGTGTCTAAGCGCTTGGCAGGCGGTTTTTTTTGTGTTTACCATGGTAACCCCATTCAGTACGACAGGAAGCTGCATTTTGCCTAAGCCTGATGAACACTATCTGGTGATCACCGCACTGGGCGCCGATCGCCCCGGTATCGTCAACGCCATCACCCGCCACGTCAGTAGCTGCGGGTGCAATATCGAAGATAGCCGTCTGGCCATGCTGGGTGAAGAGTTCACCTTCATCATGCTGCTTTCAGGTAGCTGGAACGCGATTACCCTGATTGAATCCACTTTGCCGCAAAAAGGCGCCGAGCTGGATTTACTGATCGTGATGAAACGCACAAACTCGCAAGAAAGACCGCCAATGCCAGCTACAGTGTGGGTACAGGTTGAGGTAAAAGACTCCCCGCATATCATCGAGCGGTTTACCGGCCTGTTTGATTCGAGCCAGATGAACATTGCCGAGCTGGTGTCACGGACTCAGCCAGCAAAAGGTGAGCAGCCCTCGCAGCTCTATATTCAGATCACCGCTCACAGTTCCGGCGGTCAGGATGCCACAAATATTGAACAAGCCTTTTATCGCCTATGTACAGAATTGAATGCGCAAGGCAGTATTAGCGTGGTGAACTATCCACAGCATGATGAGAGAGATGGAGAGTAGTTATGAGCCCATTGAAAGCCGGTGATACAGCGCCGAAATTTAGTTTACTCGACCAGGATGGCGAGGAAATTAACTTGGCCGACTTCCAGGGACAACGAGTACTGGTTTACTTTTATCCCAAAGCCATGACGCCAGGTTGCACCGTGCAAGCCTGCGGGTTACGGGATAACATGGATGAATTGAAAAAGGCGGGTGTCGAAGTGCTGGGCATCAGCACCGATAAACCCGAAAAGCTCTCGCGTTTTGTTGAGAAAGAACTGCTCAATTTCACGCTGCTATCCGACGAAGATCATCAGGTAGCTCAGCAGTTTGGCGTTTGGGGCGAGAAAACCTTCATGGGCAAAACCTATGACGGTATTCACCGTATCAGCTTCCTGATCGGCACCGACGGCAAGGTTGAGAAAGTGTTCGATGATTTCAAGACCACCAATCACCACGAAATCGTTCTGAACTACCTGCAGCAGTAAAGGGTAAAGCGCAGCAGCATCAGTTGCTGCGCTTTATTTTTCTCACTTCACCTCATCACCCACATCCACCAGCATGTCATCCGGCCAGGCGTGGATCACGGCTTTCACCAACGTCGCCAACGGGATGGCGAAGAATACGCCCCAGAACCCCCACAGGCCGCCGAAGATAATCACCGAGAGAATGATCACCAGCGGATGCAGGTTGACCGCCTCGGAGAACAGGATCGGCACCAGCAGGTTGCCATCCAACCCTTGCACCACCAGATAAGCGATAATCAGCGTCCAGAAGTCGGCACCAATGCCCCACTGGAACATGGCCACTACCACCACCGGGATCGTCACCAGCACCGCGCCGATGTATGGGATCAGCACCGAGAGGCCGACCAACACCGCCAAGAGCAGGGAATAACGCATATCCAGGATAAAGAACACCAGATAGGTCGCCACCCCGACGATCACCATCTCCAACACCTTGCCGCGAATATAGTTGGTGATCTGCTGGTTCATCTCGATCCATACCTGCCCTGCCAACCCACGGTTGCGCGGCAGCACGCGGCGTACCGCGTTGATCATCTGCTCTTTATCCTTCAGCAGGAAGAACGCCATCAAAGGGACCAGGATCAGATAGATGGCCAGAGTCAGCAGCCCAACCAGTGAGGCCAGCGAGAATTTCACCACCGATTCTCCCATGCCCGACAGGCGCTCACGCAGGTTCTGCGCCATCATATCAATGATGCCCGCATCCACCAGCGCCGGGTAGCGTGTCGGCAAGGTCGCCGCATAGTTGTAAAACTGATTGAGCATGCCTGGTAAATCGGTCATCAGGTTGATGCCCTGCTGCCAGGCGGTTGGCGCGACCACGAAGACCAACAGCATGGCAATACCGCCAAACACAATCAGCATGATGCTTGCCGCCCAGGTGCGCGAGCATCCCAGGCGCTGAAGGCGAGCGGTAGGCCACTCCAGCAGGTAAGCAAGCACCAGCGCTACCAGCAAGGGGGTCAAGATACCGTGTAAAAAATAAAGGATGCAGAACCCGGCAACCAGGATCACCAGCAGCGCAATAGCCTGCGGATCGGTGAAACGACGTCGGTACCACTGTAATAACATCTCTAACATCAGAGATTGCTCCTTATTCCATCAATGGGGGTGAGGCTCGCCAATCCCTGTGCGGCCGAGCTGGTATGACATGATTTTTAGATAATTTTAGCCCGGTTATCACCGTGCAGACGTTTCAATGTAGGTTGTGGCTGGCTATGATGTGATAGCGTTTTTGCCGCTTAGGCGCACAATCCCTGAAAATGCATTTTTGTGAGCCAACGCACTTTCGCGATGATTGTACTGGAGAGTCTGGCATGGAAGAAGAACTCTTATCTGATGCTGGCGTCTTAGTTGATGACTTTATTGAGGGAATGACCTGACTATGACCATCCGGTTGACTAAAACAGCGCTAACAGTCCTGCTGCTCGGCTCGCTTTGCACCTCTGCGTTGGCGCCGGTTAACGCCCAAACGCAAGACCAACTGCCGGATATGGGGACTTCCGCAGGGGGAACGCTGAGCATCGGCCAGGAACTGACCATGGGCGATTTTTACGTGCGGCAGCTACGCGCTAGCGCCCCGTTGATCAACGATCCGCTATTGACCCAGTATATCAACCAGTTGGGTAACCGGCTGGTCGCCAGCGCCTATTCAGTGCGCACCCCGTTCCACTTCTTTCTAGTCCGTAACGACGAGATCAACGCCTTTGCCTTCTTCGGCGGCAACGTGGTGCTGCACTCGGCCCTGTTCCGTGAAACCGACAACGAGAGCCAACTGGCCTCGGTTCTGGCGCATGAAATCTCACACGTGACCCAGCGCCACCTGGCCCGCGCAATGGAAGACCAGCAACGCAACGCGCCACTGACCTGGGTGGGCGCACTAGGTTCTATCCTGCTGGCAATGGCCAACCCAACCATGGGCATGGCGGCGCTGAGCGGTACGCTGGCGGGAACGCAGCAGGGGATGATCAGCTTCACCCAAGCAAATGAACAAGAGGCCGACCGTATCGGTATTCAGGTATTGCAACGCGCCGGGTTCGATCCCGAAGCGATGCCAGACTTCTTGCAAAGGCTGGCCGATCAGTCCCGCTATGCCTCAAAACCCCCGGAAATGCTGCTGACGCACCCGTTGCCGGACAGCAGGCTTTCGGATGCCCGCAACCGCGCCAACCAAATGCCGCGCCATCTGGTGCAATCCAGCCAGGACTATCTGCTAGCGCGGGTACGTACGCTGGGCATGTACAGCTCGGAAGGCTATGGTCTGAGCGAAGACCTGTTGAACACTTACAGCAAAGGCAACATTCGCGAGCAAATAGCCGCCAAATATGGCCGGGCGATCCTGTTCTATGAAGCCAAGAAATACGACGAAGCACGCAATCTTATTCAGCCGCTGTTGGCAAAAGATCCGAAAAACGTCTGGATGCTGGATCTGCTGACCGACATCGATCTGGGTCAGAATAAAGCCGCTCAGGCTATTGCTCGCCTTGAGGCGGTCAATGCGGCGCAAAGCAATAACCCGGTGTTGCTGCTCAACCTGGCGAACGCCTACGTTGAGGGCAATCAACCCGCTCAAGCGTCAAAAATCCTCAACCGTTATACCTTTGCCCATCCAGACGATCCGAACGGCTGGGATCTGTTGGCTCAGGCCAGTGCTGCTCAAGGGTTACGCGATGAAGAACTCTCCGCCCGGGCTGAAAGCCTGGCACTGGCAGGCCGTCTGGATCAGGCAATAGGTTTGCTCAGTAACGCCAGCTCATTGCAAAAGCTGGGCAGCCTGAAACAGGCTCGCTATGATGCGCGGATTGACCAACTGCGTCAGTTGCAAAGAACCTTCAGCAAGTTCCAACGCACTTGATTTGAACAAGGAAAGAGAAAGATGAAAAACGTCACTATTTATCACAACCCACGCTGCTCGAAAAGCCGGGAAACGCTGGCACTACTGGAACAGCATGGCGTCGAACCGCAGGTGGTGTTGTATCTGGATACGCCGCCTTCCGTCGCCGAGCTGAAAAAGCTGTTGCAAGAGCTCGGTTTCGCTTCAGCACGTGAACTGATGCGTAAGAAAGAAGATCTCTACAAGGAGCTGGGGCTGGCGGATGAAACCCTGAGTGAAGAACAACTGCTGCAAGCGATGGTGGGCAATCCGAAACTGATCGAACGCCCAATCGTGGTGAAAGGAGGCAAAGCCCGTATTGGCAGGCCACCGGAGAAGGTGCTGGAGATCTTGTGATCCCGTAACGGCAAGCCGGGCGTTATTCGCCCGGCGACTGTATTTACAACGGTTTATGCGCTGTTTCCCGGGCGGCGAGCAAGGCCCACAAGGTAATTAGCAGTGCCAGCACAACGTAAGCCGAAATCGCCAGCGTGCTGTCAAAAGAAGTGAATAACGAAGCAATGATCAACGGCGCAAAGCCACCTCCCACGATCCCCGCCAGAGTATAAGCCAGCGAAGAACCAGCATAGCGCACCCTGGTCGGGAACTGTTCGGTGATGAAGGCAGCCTGCGGGCCGAACATCGCCGCATGGATCAACAAGCCAATCACTACTGCGGTACAAATCAACACCGGTTGACTGCTATCGAGCAACACAAAGAAGGCAAAAGCCCAGACTATCCCCGCCAGTGCCCCGCCGATATACACTGGTCGGCGGCCTAAGCGATCGGATAAGGCGCCAAACATCGGTACGGTAATCGCGTTGCCGATCGCCCCCAGCATGGTGGCAGTCAGCGCCAGTGGCCGTGGCAGGTTCAGCACCGTGGTCACGTAAGTCAGGGTAAACACCACCACCAAGGCGTACAACACGTCGGAGCCAATGCGCGAACCACCGGCGATCAGCAACGAGCGTGGGTGTTGGGTGAAAACCTCGCGGATCGGCGAATGGGTAACATCCTTCGACGCTTCCAATTTCAGGAACGCCGGTGTTTCCCCGACCCCACGGCGCAACCACAGGCCAAAGACCACCAGCACCAGGCTCAACAGGAACGGAATGCGCCATCCCCACTGTTGGAAATCGTCTGCCGACATCGCCATGGTCACCAACGCGATCAGCCCGGTGCCAATCAGCGAACCGCAAGAGGGACCGACTTGCGCAAATGAGGCGTTACGCCCACGCTGATGTGGCTTACCATGTTCCATCGAAAGCAGCACGGCTCCAGCCCATTCCCCACCCAGCGCAATGCCCTGGATAAAACGCAGTGCCACCAGCAACAGCGGGCTCCAAATCCCCCAACTTGCATAGCCGGGCAGTAATCCCATCAGGGTAGTAGTCACGCCCATGATCACCAGCGTGGCAACCAGCACAAAACGCCGTCCCAACACGTCGCCAAGATGCCCGAAGACGATGCCGCCGATGGGCCGTGAAACATAGCCGACCGCATAAGTGGAAAACGCCAGAATGGTGCCGACCAACGGATCGAATGACGGGAAGAAAACATGGTTGAAAATCAACGCCGCCATGATGTTGTAAACGGTGAAGTCATACCATTCCAGCGCGGTACCTATCGAACTGGCGGCCGCCAACCTGCCGGTTTTAGGAGGATCGACGGCGTGATCTTTCACCGATAAGTCCACAATCGGTGTTTCAGTGGTGGACGTATTCATGATGCCAGCTCCTGTGAGGTCAGTTGCCAGCCAAGTGCGTAATGCACCTCCTCGCCAGCAGGGATTTTCAACGTGTGGCAAGCCAGCTCACTCAAACGCTGCCCCGCCTCTGCGCTACTACTCTCGATCAACACCATCGGTAACAGCTGACGATTTTCCCGCGACTCTTGCGGAAGCGGAGAACTGAGCTCGGCGTTTGGCAACAGCAGGCTGCTGCGCACAAAACCCGGCTGTTCAGCCAACAAGGAACCCAGGTGCTTAACATCGTTTTTCAGAACATCCTGCTCACTCACTGCCAGCGTGATAATGCTCAGATGGCTACCACTGCCCTGGCCGGTGACGGCTTCAACCGTGCAGACCCGGCGCAGGGGATCGCGCATCTTGCCCAGGCAGGCAACCGACCACGGTGTCTGTTGGGTAAAAGCGTTGCGATAGGCCTGGGAGGTAAAACTGGCCAGAGAGGCGGTTTTATACAGCCCGAGGTATTTGCGCCCCCCCTGTAGCGCCTGATAGCGCGTACCGGATAGAAAACCGGGAACACGCACCCGCTCTTCCACGTGTTCACGGTCGTACCACTGATTGAAATCCGCCTCATCCTGCGCGGCGACATCCGTTGCAACAAACAGCATTCCGTTCGGGGAACCGATCATGGGTATTCTCCTGGTAGAGTCAGTAAGGCAAGGTGGCACCCTGCCGAAAAATCACGCGCCGGCAAGGCAACGTTCGATTGCCAGCGCCCAACCCAGCAGCGCCTGGTCATGCATGGGTAACCCGGCCACCATCAGGCCGACGGGGGCCTCACCTGGCCGCTGGCAGGGTAGTGATAACGCACAGCCGTCGAGGAAGTTGATGACGGAAGGATTACGCAGCGCGGCACCGTTGGCACGGAAGTAGGCTTCGTCGTCCTCTGCCAGTTCGGCAATGGTTGGCGCTATCAACGGCGTGGTTGGCATCAACAAGGCGTCAAAACCCTGCACCTTGGCTGTCACCCGCTGTTGCCAACTGGCACGCAGCTGCCGTAGCTGCTGAAGATCGCTCTCGCCCAACGGCTGGCCACGGCGAATGCGTGACAGCACCCGGGGGTCATAACCCTCGGCATATTCGGCAATCAACGGCTGGTGCCAATGCCAAGACTCCAGTGCCGTAAAACCACCGGCACCATTGATCTCCGCCAATTCGGCGAATTCGCTGCAAGGGATAGCGTCAATCTGCGCACCGGCCTGGGCCAAACGTTTCAAGGTGCGCTCAAACGCCGCTGCAACCTCTTCGTCCAAGCTATCCAGCACTAACGTTTGCGGGACGGCAAAACGTGCACTCTCCAAGGATTGTGACTCAGGCCGTAGCGCTTGCTCGGCGATCGCCGCATCCAGTGCGATACAGCTGGCAACGTCATGAGCAATCACCCCAATAGAGTCCAGCGAAGGCGACAACGGCAGCAGTCCACCGCTGGCCATTCGACGGGCGGTAGGCTTATAGCCGGTCAAGCCACAGAAAGCGGCCGGAATACGTACCGATCCCCCGGTATCACTGCCAACAGCACCGCAGCACATACCGTCAGCTACCGCGACCGCCGCACCGGAAGACGATCCGCCGGGGATACGGCGGACGGCGCGATCCCAGGGATTTGCAGGGGTACCAAAATGCGGATTGAGTCCCAGCCCGGAGTAGGCGAACTCGGTCATGTTGGTTTTACCGATCACTACCGCTCCCGCCTGCAACAGACGCTCTACTATCGCAGCGTGCTTCTTGGCCACCGCAGCACCGGCCAGCACCTGAGAACCAGCGGTAGTTACCTGCCCGCTCACGTCAAACAGGTCTTTGATCGAAACCGGCACGCCATCCAAAGGGGACAGCGGTTTGCCTACTGCACGACGTTGGTCAGCCGCCAGCGCCTGCTGTTGTGCCCATTCGGCATACACCTGAGTAAAAGTACGCTCCCCTTCCCCTTGCGGATCGGCGATCTGCGCCAAGGCACCGGCGATCAACTGCCTGGAAGTAAACTCTCCACTGGCCAACCCGGCTGCGGCCTGTACAAGCGTTAACTTAGCCATCACGCCACCACCGGCAGTTCGATACTGCGATAGCTATGGGCGATGGTGCGCCCCAACACCTCATCCACCAGTTCCATACGGAATTCGGCTGATGGTCGGATCCCCCCAATCGCCGCGACCGTGCCACAGGTCATTGCCAGCCCGTCACTCGGTAGCAGGGGAAGCGCCATGCCGCTTTCTGGCAGTTGCTGTCCACTCAGATAGCGTTCGAGCAAATCACCGGGAGTGCGCAGGCTGGCGAGAGTCCCCTGCTGATAAAGCTGAAACGCGCCATTTTCCTTAACCCATGAACGCAGGATCAAGGAGTCCCAGTGATCGCTCACTTCGCATAATGGCCAGGCAGCACGAGCTACCGGTTTAACGCAGATCTGCTTGGACAGTGCTACGCTGTGTACTTCCAACTGACGATCGGTATGATCGGATGCCAATGAGACATACAGCTCACCACCATGGCTGAAAATGAGCGGTTCCGCTTCGCCGGAGGTCGCCTCGCCGATCACTTCGATGCAATCGCCTTGGCTAAGTTGATTAACCGCCACACGGTAAAACAGCGGGACGCTGCTGGGTTGAGGGACACCCAGCTCGGCCAGTTCCTGGATATGATGTTGAATTGCCTTATAATCGCGACCGGTCCAGCCAGCGATGACCAGATGATCGATGTCAGCATCCAGCGTCTTGGCACTACAGGTTTCTGGTAAAGTAAAGGTCAGCCTCATGGCAATTGTGTCCCTTTAGTTAAAATGGTGTGAAATTTCACTATATCTTCAGTTAACAACTAAGCGACTACCATGTGACGTTTTTGTGTACCATGTCTAAAAATTTCTTCTTGCAGGAGTAGTATGTGAAGACCATTGACGCAGAGGATCGAGGGTTCCCGGTAGCAGATGAAGCCGGTTTGTCGCTCAATGAAGTGGCTTACCGCCGCTTCAAGCAGGCATTGGTGACGTTAAGTTACAAACCAGGTGAGTATCTCAATACCGCGCAGGTAATGGGTGAGCTGGATATGGGCAGAACACCGATCAATCAGGCGATCCACCGTTTGGCGAATGAGGGCTTGCTGCAGGTGATCCCGCGCAAAGGGGTGATGGTAGCGCCGCTATCGATAGACGATGCGTTAGAGTTGATTGATGTCAGGCTGGCCAATGAAATGCTGTGTATGCGCCTGGCCAGTGCCAAGATCACCCAGGCACAGGTTGCCGCGCTGAACGCACTGAACCAGCAGATCGAAACCGCCAGCCAGGATCGTGACCGTGTGCGGATGATGACGCTGGATCATCAGTTCCATCAGGAGCTGGCACAGATTGCCGGAAATAACATGCTGGCGGATATTCTGAGCGTACTGCACGCCAGAGCCCAACGTTTCTGGGCCAGCACGCTGTCGCGAGAAGGGCATATGCAGGAAGTTATCGATGAACACCGGGCGATTATCAGCGCGTTGGCCGCACAGGACAGCGACGCCGCCGCCAGCGCTGCGCAGGCGCACATCCTGTCATTCCGCAGTGCGTTATTGCACGAAGGGTGAATAGCCTAAAGCGTGGTGACGGCTACAACCCCAGGATTTCCTTCACAAACGGAATGGTCAACTTGCGTTGTGCCGTGATGGACGCGCGATCCAACTGATCGAGCGTCATAAACAGTGTGCGCATTTCACGATCCAGACGCTTGAGCAGGAAACGGCCCACGTCTTCCGGCAGTTCAAAACCACGCAGTTTGGCACGCAACTGTAACGCCTGTAGTTTCTCTTCGTCCGACAGCGGCTGTAGCTTGTAGATCTGCCCCCAATCCAGGCGCGAGGCCAGATCCGGCAAATGCAGATTTAGCTGGCGCGGCGGACGATCGCCAGTGATAAACAGGCGGGTGCGGCCAGTTTCCAGAATGCGGTTATAGAGATTGAAAATCGCCATTTCCCATTCCTCATCACCGGCAATGCATTCGATGTTATCGATGCAGACCAGCGCCAGCTGTTCCATGCCGTCCAGCACTTCGGGCACAAAATAGGCGCGCTTATCCAGGGGCACATAGCCTACCGCTTCGCCACGCTGCGAGAGTTCGGCACAGGCCGCATGCAACAAATGGCTGCGTCCCCCGCCTTCGCGTGACCAGAAATAGATGTAGCTACCATGCTCCTGACGGACTGCGGATTGGATCGCGGCTAACAAGGATGGGTTCTCACCCGGATAAAAACTGGCAAAAGTTTCATCATCGGGTAGATAAAGTGGCAGTGACAGCTGTGCCGGCGTATTCAGAAAAGCACCTCAACCAAAACTGGCAGGAAAACGCGAAGAGTCTACCACAGAAAGCAACCGCTGTTGAACCCGCCATGAGAACAACGCAATTTAGTTGCCAAATTTGTCTTATACGGCAAAGCTGTTCTAAGATAAATCGCACAAATTGAAGATGACCGAAAGGAGCTAGACCGTGAAAGCGTGGAATAAAGTGCTATTGGCCTCAATGGTAGGTTTACTGCTGGTGGGTTGCGATGATGCCAAGGTCGATTCCCATCTGGATAAGGCCAAAGACAGTGCCGAACAAATGAAAGATGCGGCGGAAAAGAAAGCGGATCAACTGACCGACGACGCCAAGGCTAAAGCGGAAGAGATCAAACAGGCCGCGGCGGCCCAGACGGAACAGTTGAAGGACCAGGCTTCCGCCATTAAAGATGACGCCGCCAAGCAGGCAGATGCCCTCACTGATGATGCCAAGGCCAAGGCCGCCGCGATCAAACAGGATGCAGACAAACAAAGCCAGCAGTTGATCGATCAAGCCAAAAACATCAAGGCCGATGCAATTAACGGAGCGAACGATCTGGCGCAACAGGCCAAGGCAAAAACCGAGCAGCTCAAGAACAGCATGGACAATAAGACTCAACAAGCCGACGGTAAAACCGAACAGCCGGCCCAACCCGCCAATCAATAAACAGAGTCGCTCTGTATGGGCGCGGCATTTACTGCGCCCGCTTGGCTACCCGCCCTTCATTTTTTTCCTGCTTTCCCACCACCTCGATTCAGCCAACCCGTTGATAAAGTGTCAGATATGCCCTCCATCAAATAGGCCTGGCCAAACCCACTTATGGCGAATGACCCAAGAGTTGTCATTAATGTGAAGATTAATACCTCATTAAGATTTTTCTGATCAATGAGGCACTATCGATTGCAGCTAAATATCCCAATAAAAAACAGCCTAAAAACCAAAAATACAACATTATTAATGCAATTAATTTACACCAAGTTCCTACAGGATAGTTACGCCATCTCATTGAGATTGAATGATAAACTTTGAGTTTTATACCGCTGGATCCTGCGTAATATAAGTCTGGCAAACGGGAGTCGCAGCTTGAACAAGCTCAGCGTTCTCTGACGAACCAGAAATTGAAGCGGGCATTAATTTGTCAAAATCAGTGGCCAGAAAATAGGAATTAACTCAATTTCAGTCTTGAGCGTATCTAAATGAATTTATTAAATTTAATTAAAAATATGGATTTTTATTCCAAAAAATATTTATTTTTGACACTTTATGCTGAATTCAAAATCCTGATCAACTGTAGCGCAAAATTTAGCACACCTGGATAATGCAGTTTTTACATCTAAAAAATGGCAATAATTTAGTCAAAAATTCCATTTCGTTACAAAATGGAAACCCTAAGATCAGGATATTAAACGTATTGTTTTATATGAGTAAGAACATAGAATTGTCTTACCAATGGATAGGCTCTCTACCTAATAACAGGAGTTTTAGGAAATGGATAGGAAAAAACTATTTGGCTTCTGGGTTGAGCCGGATCTGCAAATCGATGTTAAGCATAACAGGATAGTTCGCCTCAGCACGGACAAACCTAGCGCCAACTTCTCCTGCGCGATCGTCTCGTTAAAAGAAGTGACGATGGCCATACTCACCTATTTACTCAAGCATGCCGGTGACAAGTATGTCAGCCGTCAGGAATTGTTGATCGAGGTCATTGGCAAGATGAACTATTCATCTTCCAACCAATTTCTGTGGCAAGAACTCAAAGAGCTCAAGTTAAAACTGGCGTTATTGGGGATTTCAGAAGAGATTATCATTACATCCAGAAGCAAAGGCATCAGTATTTCAAGGGGCGATATAAAAACGCTTTACTATTAAAAATGGCCTAATAAGCAATAAACTCAGCCAAGAGTCCGATTATCACCTTGCAGTTAAATAACAATAAACCAGATTATGCCAATCAGGGTCCCTATTGCGCCTACTGCCAGAACTGTATCTTTGAGGAAAAATGAAGTATAAGCCAGTAATCAATATTTATGGGGTTGACTCATTTTTTAAATATGGAGTAGAGAGCGTATTAGCCGATATTCCGCTACACCTGCCTTTAGAACCAGGGCGGGCGATCCCTCAAATCGATATATGGGTAATCAGCCAGAAATGCCTGACCGACGTGCTGCCCTTTGTTAACCGAGCAGCACCGAAGATACCCAGCATCGTTTTTTGTTCTGAACGCTGCCAGCGCTTGTTACAAGGTACCCCTACCGACTGGAGCGTTTGCCTGTTCGATTTGGATATAACCATCACCAGACTCAAACAGGAATTACAAAAAAAATTATCGATGCTGTTCTTAATGGGTCGGTTTGATGTAAACAGTCCCCCAAAGCTGAACTTATCCGAGATGGAAAGGGAAACGGTACGGCATTTATCGATGGGCCATAGCCCACACCGGGTTGCGCAATTGACCCACAAAAGCGTTAAAACGATTAGTACCCACAAGCGTAATTCAATGAAACGGCTGGGCGTATTCAGCAATCAGGAATTGATGATGAAGGTTAAAATCCTCGGACTGCACTGAAGCGTGTAAATCCGTCATTTAAACCAAGTCAGATAATTTAATCGCTCGTTAAAGGTATCCATATTAATGGGCGACAGGTTTGAACGTAGCTTTACGTTTAAAAAAGCAGGCATGACGAATAAATAAGCCACTTATTGTTCGCTACAGCCTACTTATACACCAAGTATTACCATGATGGTAACGATACTCGATCTATAAAGGACGTTTTAAAGATGAAAAAAACAATTGTTAGTCTTTCTCTGCTGGCTGCACTGGGTTTGACCGCTTCAGCACAGGCTGCTTCAACCGGTACCATTACGTTTAATGGCCTGCTGACTGACAGCACCTGTGACGTGGACATCGAAGGCCAGGGCGCTGATGCCACCATCATTCTGCCCACCGTTAGCGTAACCGAACTGACTAGCGCGGGTGACACCACCGGCCGTGCCTCTTTCAAGATGAACATCTCCAAATGTGTGATCGGTACTACGGGCGGCCATTCCAAGGTTTCGGCGTTCTTCCAACCGGGCAATACGGTAGACCTGGGCACTGGGCGCCTGAAAAACGTTGGCGGTAGCGCCACCAAGGTTGATCTGCAATTACTGGACGTGTCCGGCAACTATAAAGTCATCGACATCGGTAGCACCAACCAGGTCAATGATATGACTTATATCGATATCGATCAGGCCAATGGTACCGCGCTGTTGCCGTACGCCGTTGAATATTATGCCAATGGCCAAACCACGCCGGGTACAGTGACCAGTAGCGTAGTTTATAACCTGCAGTACAAATAATGTTTTGATTTATCAGGGAGGGCAACCTCCCTGTTCATTGTTCAAGGATAGTGTATTTATGTTCAGCAAATCATTCCCGTTAACACTCTGGGCCGCCTTATGCTTTCTACTGATTTCCCCGCTGCCTGGCTCGGCCAGTATTGTGGTCAACGGGACCCGCGTGGTTTATCCAGGGAATGACAAGGAAGTGACCGTTAAATTATCGAATGTCGGTCAGGCTCCCATGTTGGTACAAAGCTGGATTGATACCGGCGACTCCGATGCCAAACCGGAAAAAATTCGCGTGCCCTTTATTCTGACGCCACCCATTAACCGAATCGATCCCAATAAAAGCCAGACGCTACGCCTGAGTTATACCGCATCTCCTGCATTGCCTGAAAATAAAGAATCCGTGTATTGGCTGAACGTATTAGAAATTCCACCGGTGAAGGAAAATATCGCGCCCAATCGCCTGCAGGTCGCCTTCCGTACCCGGATAAAAATCTTCTATCGTCCGGCTGCCATTGCCGATAACACCAAAGCAGCCGACGCTGCCGAAAAGTTGGTTTGGTCTTTTAGCAACGGAAAACTTCAGGCAACCAACTCCTCACCCTATTACGTTTCATTAGTCTCGGTGGTCGTGCATCAAGGGGGAAATACGTTCTCTACTGAAGGCGAGATGGTGCCTCCCGGCGGCGTTCAACAATTCACACTGAAAGACGCGCGCACTTTACTTGCGGGAGCTGCAATCTCCTACGAATACGTTAACGACTGGGGGGCGGTTAAAACAGTGAAGGCTGTTCTTTAATCCGTCGTTGTATTTGGGATAAATATAAACAGGGTTGTTTATCTACTATGCGTCATCCATTCCATTATTCTCTATTGGCTACCATGGTAATGTTGGCCTTCATGCCTGCGGCCCAGGCCACAGAAGATACGCCAGCGATTTTGCGCAACGATGCTCCTACGGGAACTGGCGTGCGTTTCGACCCGATATTTCTAAGCTCGTCTGAGGCAGACGCGGTTGATTTATCCCGCTTTGAACACGGCGCAGCCGCTTCACCGGGCACCTCCCCAGCCGATATCTATGTTAACGGCGAATTGGCGACGCACGAAAAGGTGTTGTTTGTCGAGCAGGCGAATAAGCAAGTCTTGCCTTGCCTGTCACCAGGCATCCTGAAAAAAATCAATTTTAACTATAGCCAGCTGCCAGCCACTTTTACTGAGGCACTTCGCAATGAACAAAGTTGCTATCCGCTCACCCAACTGATCCCACAAGCTCAGGTAGCATTCGACTCAGGGTTACAGCGCCTGGATATCAGCATCCCTCAGGCAATGATGCAGAATATCGCGCGCGGCTATGTCAGCCCGGAGCTGTGGGATAAGGGCATCCCTGCACTGTTGTTAGGGTATAACACCAACGTCTATACCACGCACTCTCGCGGAGAAACCAGCAACTCGGTCTACACCGGGATAAATGCCGGCATCAATATCGGCGCCTGGTATTTCCGACACGACGGGAATTATAACTGGCAGCAGAGGATCGGCGGGCAATACCAGTCGATCAACAACTATGTCGAGCGCGATATTCCGGCGATCTTGGGCCGTGTGCGCCTGGGGGAAACCAGCACCAAAGGGCAGGTGTTTGATACCCTGCCATTCCGAGGGATTGAACTAGTCAACGATGACCGCATGCTGGCCCCTTCCCTGCGCGGGTATGCACCCAATATTCGTGGGATCGCTCGAACCAATGCGCGAGTCACCGTGCGCCAGAACAGTCTGGTTATTTATGAAACCACGGTATCGCCGGGGGCCTTCGTGATTGACGACCTGTACCCGACCGGCTTTGGCGGCAATCTGGACGTGACGGTTAAGGAAGCAGACGGCAGCGTGCAGAACTTTCAGGTTCCTTATGCGTCAGTCGCCCAGTTGCTACGCCCAGGCACCCACCACTACGACGTGGTAGCGGGTAAACTCAATGATATATCGCTGTCCTCAAACCCCACTCTGGTGCAGGCCACTTATCAACGCGGGCTGACCAATACCCTGACCGGTTACGGCGGCCTGCAGGCAAGTAATGATTATTATGCGCTGCAATTGGGGGCAGCATTGAGCACCTCGATTGGCGCGTTCTCCGCCGATGTCAGCCAGGCTCGAGTCCATCTGGAAAGCACCAAAGAGCGGATGAACAGCGGGCAGAGCTTCCAGTTGAGCTACAGCAAGTTCTTGCCGGCAACCAACAGTAACCTGACCATCGCCGCCTATCGCTATTCAACCTCCGGCTATTACGACTATATGACCGCCATGCGGGCGATCGATGCCGAGCAGCGCGGTCAGTCGGCTGACAATATCTGGCGGCCACGTAACCGATTTAATATCACCATGAATCAAGGGCTGCCAGCCGGTTGGGGGCAAATGTATGTCACCGGTTATACCCAGGATTACTGGAATCAAGGCAATACCGATCTTCAATATCAACTGGGCTACAGCAACGAATATCGCGATATCAGCTACAGCCTGAGCGCTGGGCGCGTACGCGGCATGCGGGGCGGTATGGAAACCAACTGGCTGCTGAACCTCAGCATGCCATTAGGGCGTAAAGAAAATGCCAATCTACCCTCGCTGAGCGCCAGCCTGAATCACAGCACCACGGGGCAAAGTGGCCAACAAGTTGGTATTTCTGGCAGTGCCGGGGAAGACTATCAATACAACTACGGCGCCAGCGCGATGCATTATAACCAGGGCGGGGGCAGCAGCATGGCACTCAACGGCGGTTACCGTTCAGCTTACACCCATATGACCGCCACTTACGGCGCGGGAAGACATTACCAGAATGCGTCGGCTGGGCTGAGTGGCACGATGATCGCCTGGCCGCAAGGTATCGTCATGACACCTTATACCGGTGATACCTTCGCCGTGGTTGAAGCCAAAGGGGCGACCGGCGCCAAGGTGGGCGGCTATTCCGGGGTGCGCATCGATCCATGGGGACACGCCGCCGTGCCTTATCTGAACCCGTATGAGATGAATGAAATCACCATCGACCCAAAAGGCATCCCGTACGAAGTCGAGCTGGAAAATACCAGTGACAAAGTTGCCCCACATGCAGGTGCAGTGAGCAAGGTGACGTTTAAAACACAGCAAGGGACACCGCTGTTGATCATGGCGCAACGCACTAATGGCGAAGCAGTGCCATTTGGGGCTGAAGTATTCGACAGTGTGAAAAACAACATCGGCAGCGTTGGCCAGATGGGACAAATTTATGCGCGGGTAGAAAAGCAACGGGACCAGCTTACGGTCAAGTGGGGTAGCCAACCAGGTCAATACTGCCAGCTGAATTATATTTTACCGCCTAAACAACCAGGCTCGACCATTAAAAACATTATCCGCTTTGATTCAATCTGCCGGGAGGATTAACAATGAACAGGTTTACTAACGGGTGGCTTGAAAGCATTCGAACGACCTTAACTCACTATAGCTTGCACGCCTTATTGGTCGTTCTGGTTGCCTACAGTTCAGCTGGTTTAGCGCTAACCTGTAAGATAAATGTGCCGGTCAGAACCGATGCCTTTCCCTTGCAGGGAGGGAATATCACCGTGGGTAATGAACTCCCCCTCGGGTCCATCATTTATCGGCAAAACATCACCTCAACCAAGGATTATGCCAAAGCGCCCCATGGTCTTTGTGATGGCACCGGCCCGCATACGGACAGGCAATATATTTATCTCACCAAAATGCCGCAGTCGCTTTCCAGCTGGCAAGGGGGAACTTATTCAGGAAAAATTTACAACACCAATATCCCTGGCGTTGGCGTGGTGATCGCCAGAGGCAACACGGGTCTTAATGCCACTCCCTTCCAATGGTATAGTGAAACGCGAGCCAGCATTGGTGATATACAGGTGTGGACCACCATCACGATGTTACTGATAAAAACCGGTAATATCACACCGGGTACGCTGAACGGCAGCTCCTTACCTACCGCCGTCATTCGTAACGATTACACCGTTGCCAACGGCAGCGCCGTCCTTTACTCATGGAAGCCCTATACCGTTAACTTTAGTGGCAGTTTAAGGATTATCTCTCAAACCTGCAGCGTACCGGATTATACTGTTGATCTTGGATCCTGGGATATCTTTGATATGATGTCAAAAGGCTCCAGCGAATGGCGTGATGCCTCAATCAAAATGACCAACTGCCCAAGGTTTTACGGTTATATCAATAATGCCTTTAACACGGTCCACTTAACCGGCGCGATTTCTGGGTTAAAATATACCGGTAATGCCATTGGGCTAAAGCTGTCCGCATTATATGGCAACATCAATGCTGCCAGCGGTATCGTCAAATTAGAACCTTCAAACAACACGGCCAACGGCGTTGGTATCCAGCTTGCTTCGGGTAACAAAGCTAGCAACACCCTGTTCAATCTCGGTACTGAGCAGCGGATAGCTGTTAGCAATAGTGCTAATACCAACCTGACAATTCCTTTGGTAGCCAGGTATATCAAAACAGAGAACAAAGTGACACCAGGCAAAGCAGACAGCAAGGTGGTATTCACCATAAATTATTATTAGCAAGCTATCCAAAGCCTTGCTAAATAATAGTGATAATTATAACCTTCTAATGCCGCCAGTTATGGTGGCATTTTTTCGAGACTAATAAACCCCCCATCAGACCTTATCTCCCCTGCGCTTTAATCATGATACTTATATCCCCGCAATCCTTTCTGTGGGCTAGTATGTTTTATATGCTAGACTCACCGCCTTCAGATTATTATTACTATGAAGGAGCTTGAAATGACCAATGATTACCTGATTAACAAAACTATAGTTTACAATAGCGTAGAGGGTGTCATTTTTAAGCTGAATAAACCAGATGTAAAAATAAAGCTGTCAAAACCTGGCGCCGAGTGCTTACGGATCCTGATTGATGCCAAGCATCAGATCATCTCACAAGATGCTCTTGTTAAGGACATTTGGGGGCAAAAAGGAATGGTTGTCGGCCCGAATACGCTTTACCAACATATCTATATGTTAAGAAAAAATTTCGGGGTTTTAGGGATAGATAGAGAGATTATTAAAACCACGCCACAACTCGGATTTAATATATCCACAAACTTTGCTATTGAACGAATAGCAGATGAGTTTCAATGCACAGAAAATCGCGCATCAATTCATGAACAAGTGAGCAAAAATCTGCTGAGATTATCAGTAAATGCAAACATCCCCACCCAGGTTGAGACCTCATCCGGGTGGCATAAGCTATTTTATTTCATGCCGTTTATTATCAGCCTAATCATTTTATTGGTTAATAGCGACCGCCAACTGTTAAATAATGACTCGCTTTCGCATCAATATGGAAACTGTGCCCTCTATAGCTCCTCTGATAATGTATCCTGGACCTATCTCAATTCAAAAGCGCACAGCAGAGAGGCCGTATGTCAAAGCCCAAGCAAACATATCGTGAATGGTATATCAAGTAACACGGTATGCCGGGTTGAAAAACAAGGCTATCCGGTAGGTCGGACCGATACCACGCTATTGTACTGCACCCGCATCTGATACACGTGCAATATGCGAAGCCGGAGTAAGGGCATCCCCCTCCGGCACTTTCTACTGCAACAAAGCATCTGTACCTGGCCGCCGCACGTTGCCTGTTTACTCTTAGACACTATATATATGTTAAATTAAATCGGGATAAGACTTTACATGCGCTGGGAATAATCCTATCCTTATGGGTGGCATTCATTACTCAGAGGATTGAGATGGTTGGTTACTATTTGATAGATAAAAAGATAGTTTACAATATTGATCACGGGGAAGTTTTCAACCTTAATGAGCCAGAAGTAAAAGTAAAGCTTTCTAACCCTGCGGCTAAATGTTTACAAAAACTCATTGATGCCGAACATCAAATTGTCTCTCCAGATGAGCTTATCGATGATATTTGGGGACAGAAAGGCGTTATTGTAGGCACTAATACTCTATATCAGCACATCTATATCCTGAGAAAACACCTTTGCTCACTAGGGTGTGATAAAAATATTATTAAAACAACCCCGCGCTCCGGGTTTAATATCCCGCAAGAATTTACTATTGAGCCCTTTCAGGATGAAGTTGAATACGTACAGCAAGAAGATCATCAAAAACAACAGGTGGAAGAACAACCGGAATTAATAATCAATGAATTACCAAAGAAAAAGCCCGGTTTTATAAAAAAACGCAGCATCTATTTTATGGCGATGGTTTTCATCCTCATTATTGGCTCATCAATTTATATTTACAACGCCAAAGAACCTTTAGAGGTCGATTACACATTAATAGGGAAGTATCAACATTGTGATATTTATGGAGAAGATGGGAAACTCACCCTCTCATATATCAAATCAAGAATTGACACTCACAACATACAGTGCAATAACGTAGAGAACCAGTCTTTGTATTATTTTGTAAATACCGAAATCAAAAGAGAATCAATTTTCTTATGTGATAATCGCATTGATGGTAATGCTAGAAGTAATTGTAAATCATATCATTGGACTGGCTATGAAAACTAAATTCATTATTCCATTAGTAATTTTGACCAGTGCTATTTTGGCCGCTGCGTATTACTTATTTTATTTGGAAAACAAAACAGAAACTATCTCTTGCGAAACTAAACTTTATTACAAATTTTACAAACCCAACCCCGAAGTAGTCGCCAACTACAATATAATTATAAATTTAAAAGGCGACAGCGATAAAGATGATGGAAGAGGTAAATTCTCAATAACTGCAAACTTTAATGATGGAAAGAACACTTACTTTATCAGACGTGATATCATCGTCAGCTACCAAGTTGACGATAATGGCTTGTATTTTTTTAAAACCCTCTATATCAATAAATATGCCCGAGATACCATCCCTGAAAATATCGAAAAACGCATTGTGCCAGATGTTTTTTCTAAAATAAACAGTTTGTCAGGCTACACCATACGCCCAGCAGGTAAGCAAGGGTACTTTATCTATGAAACCGACATTCCGGTCTTTTACTGTAATCGGTTATAAGCGGGCAACCTATGGTAGATGCACGCCCCTGTTGCTCAATAGCCTGCTATCATGATGCAACAAGCAGGCTATCGTGGGCCTGGAAGCACTCAAGAGACATCGCCTGACCATGAAGCCAATATTCCCACCGTTAAGGTGAGTAATATTGGCACAATCACCATCAGGCCCACTCTACCAGCAGGCTAATAGACCTATGCCGATTATTTTTGGTCCAGTCGCTCTTCTGGCACATCGATCACTTCTTCTTCCTTGCGGTACAGGCTGATCAGTTTGAACAACAGGCTCAGGCCGACGCCGACGATGGTCGCCAATGCCATACCTTTCAGCTCTGCTGCACCGATATGCACTTTCGCGCCGCTAACGCCGATAATCAGGATCACCGAGGTCAGGATCAGGTTCTGCGCCTTGTTATAATCCACCTTGGATTCGATCAATACGCGGATACCCGAAGCACCAATCACGCCATACAGCAACAGGGAAACGCCGCCCATCACCGGCACCGGCACCACCTGGATCGCCGCCGCCAGCTTGCCTACGCAGGAAAGCAGAATGGCCAGAATTGCCGCTCCGCCGATCACCCAGGTGCTATAAACCTTGGTGATGGCCATGACACCGATGTTCTCACCATAGGTGGTGTTCGGTGTAGAGCCGAAGAAGCCGGAGATCACGGTGGAAATCCCGTTGGCAAACATTGAGCGGTGGAGGCCAGGATCGCGCAGCAGGTCTTTTTTAACGATGTTTGCCGTGACTACCAGGTGACCAACGTGCTCGGCAATTACCACCAATGCCGCAGGCAGAATGGTGAAGATGGCAAACCACTCAAAGCGTGGCGTGTAGAAGGTCGGCAAGGCAAACCAGTGTGCGTCACGGATTGGCGTCAGATCCACCACGCCCATAAAGAACGACAGCGCATAGCCTACCAACACACCAATCAGGATCGGGATAATCGCCAGGAAACCGCGGAACAGCACCGAGCCCAATACGGTAACACCCAGCGTCACCAGTGAAATGGTGATGGTCGTGCTGTCTGCGGAGGTGCCTTCCGCCGGTAACAGCCCGGCCATGTTGGCCGCCACGCCCGCCAGCTCCAAACCGATGACGGCAACGATTGCGCCCATCGCCGCAGGCGGAAACATCACGTCCAGCCAGCCGGTTCCGGCTTTCTTGACGATCAGCGCGACCAGGCAGAACAGCACGCCGCACATGATAAAGCCACCCAGTGCAACCTCATACCCCAGCGGCAACAGCAGCAACACCGGTGAAATAAACGCAAAGCTGGAGCCCAGATAGGCCGGTATCTTGCCCTTACAGATAAACAGATATAGCAATGTCCCCACGCCGTTAAACAGCAGTACCGTCGCCGGGTTGATCTTGAACAGGATTGGCACCAGCACGGTGGCCCCGAACATGGCAAACAGATGCTGGAAGCTGAGTGGGATGGTCTGGAACAGCGGCGGGCGTTCACTAACGCCGATGGCGCGACGGGTCATGGGGTGTTTTTCCTCTGAGTTAGTATCAGTTGTGTTGGCTTGGTGATAAATGCTCAATGGATTGTCAGGGTTGGCAATCCAAAGGGCATTAAAAAGCCGACTCTCAGGTCGGCTTATTTATTATTTGGTACCAAATATCTTATCGCCTGCATCACCCAGGCCAGGCACGATGTACCCTTTGTCATTCAGACATTGATCGATCGAAGCGGTATACAACTCAACATCTGGATGCGCTTTCTCCAGCGCGGCGATCCCTTCAGGAGCGGCGACCAGCACCAGCACCTTAATGCTGCTGCAACCGGCTTTCTTCAGGAGGTCGATAGTGGCGATCATCGAACCACCAGTAGCCAGCATTGGGTCAACCACCAGCGCCATGCGCTCATCAATGTTGGAAACCAGTTTCTGGAAATAAGGGACCGGCTCCAGGGTTTCTTCATCACGATAAACCCCAACCACGCTGATACGAGCGCTCGGTACGTGCTCCAGCACCCCTTCCATCATGCCCAGACCGGCACGCAGGATTGGCACTACGGTAATCTTCTTCCCTTTAATCTGCTCAACTTCAACCGGCCCACACCAACCTTCGATGGTAACTTTCTCTGTCACCAGATCGGCGGTCGCTTCATAGGTCAGCAAACTACCCACTTCAGAAGCCAGCTCACGAAAGCGTTTGGTGCTGATATCGTGTTCGCGCATCAGACCAAGCTTGTGCTTAACCAGCGGGTGTTTCACCTCAACGATCTTCATCATTTTTCTCCTATTAAGGTGGTTGACGGCCAAAAAAATCGCCGGATTATACCGCCTTTTGCTTCCGACGCCACTACCAATAGCCGGATCGAGATCAACAAAAGCGTGATCAACAGTATAGAAGACGAAAAGTTCGAGCGGGCTCACATGGTTCTCGCAAACGTTTGCTTGCGCTGTTAGAATTGCCGCGCCTGGTTCCGGCACCACCGCCGGAAGCACCGTTCTCAAACCGCAAACCGTCGTGGGGATCGCGCAGTGACCGACAAAACCTCTCTCAGCTATAAAGACGCAGGTGTCGATATCGATGCTGGCAACGCATTGGTAGACCGCATCAAAGGTGTAGTGAAACAGACCCGCCGCCCGGAAGTGATGGGTGGACTGGGCGGTTTTGGCGCCCTGTGCGCGTTGCCGCAAAAATACCGCGAGCCGATACTGGTTTCCGGCACCGACGGCGTGGGCACCAAGCTGCGTCTGGCGATGGATTTAAAACGCCACGACACCATCGGTATCGATCTGGTGGCGATGTGTGTTAACGATCTGGTGGTTCAGGGCGCTGAACCCTTGTTCTTCCTCGATTACTTCGCTACCGGCAAGCTGGATGTGGATACCGCCGCCAGCGTGATCACCGGGATTGCCGAAGGGTGTAAACAGTCCGGCTGTGCGTTAGTGGGTGGCGAGACCGCCGAAATGCCCGGCATGTACCACGGTGAAGACTATGACGTCGCCGGTTTCTGCGTGGGCGTGGTTGAGAAATCTGAAATCATCGACGGCAGCAAAGTACAGTCCGGCGATGCGCTGATCGCTCTGGGCGCTTCAGGCCCGCACTCCAACGGTTATTCGCTGGTGCGCAAGATACTCGAAGTGAGCAAGACCGACCCCACCACCACTGACCTGGCAGGCAAACCGCTGGCAGATCATCTGCTCGAGCCGACCAGGATTTACGTCAAATCGGTACTGGAATTGATCGAGAAAGTGGAAGTGCACGCGATTGCTCACCTGACCGGTGGCGGCTTCTGGGAAAACATCCCACGTGTGTTGCCAGAAGGGATGCAGGCGGTGATCGACGAGTCGAGCTGGCAGTGGCCTGCCGTGTTTAGTTGGTTGCAGCAGGCAGGCAACGTGAGCCGTCATGAAATGTACCGTACCTTTAACTGCGGTGTCGGTATGGTGATTGCGCTGCCACAGGAGTCGGTAGAAAAAGCCATCGCCATATTGACCGCCGCGGGTGAAAAAGCCTGGCAGATTGGTAAACTGACCGCTTCTTCTGACGAACAACAAGTGGTCATCCAGTGATGAAAAAGATTGTGGTGTTGGTCTCCGGCCAGGGGAGTAATCTCCAGGCGCTGATCGATGCCTGCCAACAGGGCCGGATTGCCGCCACTATCGTGGCGGTATTCAGCAATAACGCGCAGGCTTATGGCCTGCAGCGTGCCGAAGAGGCTGGCATTGCCGCTCAAGCGCTGGATGCCAAAGCCTTTGCCGATCGCGAAGCCTTTGACGCCGCGTTGGCGCAGGCTATCGACCAATACCAACCCGATCTGGTGGTGCTGGCCGGTTATATGCGCATTCTCAGCAACGCCTTTGTGCAGCACTATGCCGGGCGCATGCTGAATATCCACCCTTCTCTGCTGCCGAAATACCCTGGGTTGCATACCCATCGTCAGGCTATCGACAACGGCGACGCCGAACATGGCACTTCGGTGCATTTCGTCACGGAGCAGCTCGACGGTGGCCCGGTGATCCTGCAAGCCAAGGTACCGATCTTCCCCGGTGACGAGGAAGATGAGGTCATTGAGCGGGTGCAGACCCAGGAACACACCATATACCCTCTGGTGGTGAGCTGGTTTATCGAAGGGCGGCTGGCAATGCACGATAACGCCGCCTGGCTGGACGATGAACGCCTGCCAGCGCAAGGTTATGCCGCCGACTGATCCGCAATTTAGCCGCAATCTAAACGGTGCCTTTCACGGCGCCGTTTTTTTTCGCCTTGAATCTGCTCCTGGGGTTATACTTTTGCCAGATTACTGATACCTAGGAGAATGTATGTCGAGTACCACCAACGTCAGGCTGCGCCCGCTGGAGCGGGAAGATCTGGCGTTTGTTCACCAGATGGATAACAACGCCAGCGTCATGCGCTACTGGTTCGAAGAACCTTATGAAGCCTTTGTCGAGCTTTCCGATCTGTACGATAAACACATTCACGATCAGAGCGAACGGCGTTTTATCATCGAGCATGAAGGGGCCAAGGTCGGGCTGGTTGAACTGGTAGAGATCGACCATATCCACCGCCGCGCCGAATTCCAGATCATCATCGATCCGGCGCATCAGGGCAAAGGCTACGCCAGCACCGCCGCCAAACTTGCGATGGACTACGGCTTCTCGGTACTTAACCTGTATAAGCTGTATTTGATCGTCGATAAAGAAAACCCGAAGGCGATCCATATTTACAGCAAGCTGGGCTTTGAGGTCGAAGGCGAATTGATTGACGAATTCTTCGTTAGCGGTGCATACCGCACCGTGCTGCGCATGTGCATCTTCCAGCCGCAGTATTTGGCGAAGTTCAAGACTGCCCAGTCTGGTGATAAGCCATTGATTAAATAACAGCCAGCCGGGGAGATATTATTCTCCCCGAAAGATGCAGAATTACTTCGCGCCCAGATAATCCCATTTTCCCACTTCCACACCCTGATTACGCAGGATGTTATAGGCGGTGGTCAGGTGGAAATAAAAGTTGGGGATGGCGAAAGTCAGCAGGAAATCTTGCGCGGTGAAGTGGAAGTCACGCGTTTTGCTTTTAATCTCAATGTTGCGGTCATCGGCCTCGGCAAAATCGGCTGCCTGGAAGCCCTGCACATAGGCGATGGTTTTTTCGATACGCTGGTACAGTTCGGCAAAGCTGGCTTCGTTATCCGGCATGGACGGTACTTCCTGCCCGGCTAATCTGGCCACTGCGCCTTTGGCAGCATCGCTGGCAATTTGTACTTGCCGCAGCAGTGGAAACATATCTGGCGCCAGTCGAGCTTCTAACAGCACGCTTTCAGCCTGCTGCTTCTGCTGCAAGAACTGCTCACCTTTTTTCAGTAACGCCGACAGGATCTGCAAACCACGGACAAACTGCAATGGGGAATGGGCATAAATCGATAAAGACATACAACCTCCAGATGTGAGTGACCAGCCATCTTACGCCGGTTGCCAGAGTAATGTCGTTGAGTTGTTTGACAGAGTGTGTCCGCACTCGATATTCATGCAAAAAATCAATTTAACCTTTAAAATCATACAAATAATCAATTTTTTGGCAACTTCAGAATATCCTGGGTTGGTCAAGCGAGTGGTGAATTAGCTAGCATTATTAGGTATCATCACCCGCTACTACGGATAGCCCTACAGGAACCGTCACGCTGGCTGCCGCCTGGCATCCCGCACTTTCGCGGCGAATGGACTTCTAACGGCCTGAAAAACATGCGTAATTACAACTTATTATGGTGTATATGGGGATTATGGACACTGTCCATCGTTCTCTGGCTGACAGGGATCAGCTTCACCGGTATCTACTTAAAACGCGCGCTGCTGGCCGCCTTGGTCCTGGCACTGTTGGCAACGCTGGCGTTTATCTACAAAATAACAAGGATGGATCAAATGCTGTCATTCAATAAGAAAAATAAAGCCGTTAATGAGGAAAAAGCGCAGGAGCTGATCGATCAGCCCGTGCCTCAGCCGGCTGCTCACTCTGAGCCAAACGCCCTGCCTGAAGTTGCCGACGCCATCAAGCCAATCCGTGCCAAGAAGGACACCTTTATCTCCAATGGTGCGCTGTTCACCGGTGTGATCGAAGGCGATGGCAATATCATTGTCGAAGGCCGGGTTGAGGGAAACATCATTTGCAGCCACATGGTGCGCATTGAAACCAGCGGCCATGTCAAAGGCGAGATCCGCGCCCAGCAAATCATGATCAATGGCCCCGTTGAAGGACGTTGCTTCGCCGACTCGCTGTCAATCCAGCCGAAGGGCAGCATGCGCGGTGATATTTTCGCCGACGAAATCTCCATCGAGAAAGGCGGCCTGTTTATTGGCCAATCGCAGTTGATGCAAAAAACGCCTCCACAGGCCCAGCCCGCTCAGGCAAAAGTGACCGCACTGAAAAAGGTTGAAACTGAACAGCAGGAACAACCGACCGCACAGCCGAGCAAGCATGCCAATTAAGCTCCTCGCCCGTCAGCCATAGCGGCCAGTAATGTAATCCTCTGTACGGCGTTGGCGTGGCGAAGTGAAAATCTCGTCGGTATCGTTATATTCCACCAGCGTCCCCTGGTGGATAAACGCCGTATAATCTGAAACCCGCGCAGCCTGCTGCATGTTGTGGGTCACCAGCACCACGCTGTAGCGCTGTTTCAGCACCGATATCAGTTCCTCGATGGTTAAGGTGGAAATCGGATCCAGCGCAGAGGTCGGTTCATCGAGCAACAACACTTCCGGTTCAACCGCGATCGCCCGTGCAATCACCAACCGCTGTTGTTGGCCGCTGGATAGGCGGAACGCATTTTCCCGTAACCGATCTTTCACCTCATGCCACAGCGCGGCGGCACGTAAGGATCGCTCCACGGCTTCATCCAGAATGCGCCTGTCACGGACGCCCTGTAAGCGCAGGCCGTAAACCACGTTTTCGTAGATCGATTTCGGGAACGGGTTTGGCCGCTGGAATACCATGCCCACGCGCCGCCGCAAAGCGGCAACGTCAATCTGCGGGCCGGAAATGGTTTCGCCATTAAGTTGCAGTTCGCCGTCAATCCGGCAGCGATCCACCAGATCGTTCATCCGGTTAAAGCAGCGCAACAGCGTCGACTTGCCGCAGCCAGAAGGACCGATCAGCGCCGTCACCCGGTGTTTGGGAATGCGCAGGGAAATATTGTGCAGCACCTGCTTGTCACCATAAAACAGATCCAGGCCGTTGACCGCCAGCGCGGTATGCTCATCGGCAAGATGCTGGACATCCAACCGGGGTAGGCTGCCCGGCGTTATCAGACTCATTTGGCACTCCCCAAAAGATTTAACCTTGTTACTGCGACCATGCTTTATACCGCTCCCTTAGCGAATGCCGGATACCCATTGCCGTCAGGTTCAACCCAACAACAATTAACACCAGCAGGAATGCCGTGGCAAACACCAGTGGCCGCGCTGCTTCTACGCTGGGGCTCTGAAATGCCATATCGTAAATCTGGAAGCTCAGATGCATGAATTTACGTTCCAGGTGCAAATAGGGGAAAATATCGTCCACCGGCAGCACCGGTACCGATTTCACCACGCCAACCAGCATCAGCGGAGCTGTTTCCCCAGCCGCTCGTGCTACGGCCAGGATCAGGCCGGTCATCATCGCCGGTGCCGCCATCGGCAGCACGATCCGCCAGAGGGTCTCCGCCCGGGTGGCTCCCAGAGCTAATGACCCTTGGCGCAACGAAACGGGAATGCGCGACAACCCTTCTTCAGTAGCGACAATCACCACCGGCAAGGTCAGCAAGGCCAGGGTCAAGGCGGCCCACAGCACGCCCGGTGTGCCGAACGTTGGGTTCGGCAAGGAGTCGGCGTAAAACAGCCGATCGAGCGAGCCTCCCACCATATAGACAAAGAATCCCAGACCAAATACCCCGTAGACGATCGACGGCACCCCTGCCAGATTCACTACGGAGATGCGGATCAGCCGCGTCAGCAGATTATTACCGGCATACTCGTGCAGATAGACGGCGGCAATCACGCCAAACGGCATCACCACGATCGACATCAGGATCACCATCAACACGGTACCAAAGATCGCCGGGAACACGCCCCCTTCGGTATTGGCTTCCCGTGGGCTGTCGGTCAGAAATTTTTGTATTTGCTTGGCCCAGTGCGCCAGCTTCTGCCCGCTGCTCATGTCGTTCGGGTACCAGGCATCGCGCACCTGGCTCAGGGCAATGGTGTGAACCTGCCCGTGCATGTCGCGCAGCAATAAGGCATCACGCTGGCGATCGCGTTCCAATCCTTGCAGCTTGCCTGCAAGCTGACGGTATTGGCGTTGCAACTCCTGCCGTTCGGCACGGATAGAGGCTTGCCAGCGCGCATCCAGCTTATTCTCACGCTGCAGGCTCTTTTCATGCAGGCGTAAATGCTCAAACTGTTCGTTAATCCGTGCCATGTCGCGAAACTGAATATCATGTGCCTGTCGCGTCAGCGCCGCAATCTGCGGCAAGCGCTGTTGCAACGCCTGGCTCAGATCGCTGCCGGTTAACGGTTGGCCATCTTCCAGTAAACCGGCCAGGTAGCCGTAAGCGGTGCCGTGACTGTTGCGCTCCAACACCAATAAGTCGCGTGGGGTGGTCATTTTACTGACGTCACTGGCCAGCAAAGTACGAAAATCCTGCCCTTCGTTTTCCCGGTTCCCCACTTTGATCAAGTAACGGATAAAGCTTTGTGCTTCTCCTGGTGGCAATGCAACACCGGCGTCTTGCAATTGCTGGCGCGAGATCGTCTGCCGTTGATACAGCTCACCCACGACCGTTACCGGGCCTGCGGCCGTCTGATTCAGCTCGAACTGATAGACTGGGCTGGGCCAGAAATAACGCGTCCCCTGCCCGGCCAGCAGCAGTAAAATGCCGATCAGCGCCAGCAGGCTGATGGCCACCGATGCCGCCGTCAGCCAAATCCACGGGGAGCCGCTTTTCACCCAGCTTCTCATGGTGTCTCCTGGTTCAGCGTATAGCGCTTACGCAAGCGTAAACGTACCGCCTCCGCCAGCGTGTTAAACACAAAGGTAAAGATGAACAGCACCAGCGCGGTCAGGAACAGGACCCGATAATGGCTGCTGCCCGTGACGGCCTCTGGCATTTCGATGGCGATATTGGCCGCCATCGCTCGTAAGCCCTGGAACAGGCTGCCGTCGATCAGCGGCGTGTTGCCGGTGGCCATCAGCACGATCATGGTTTCCCCCACCGCGCGGCCAAAACCGATCATTAGCGCAGAGAAAATACCGGCGCTGGCGGAAGGCAACACCACGCGCAATACGGTTTGCCACTGGGTGGCCCCCAGGGCCAATGAACCCCGGCTAAGCGAGGCTGGCACGCTGAACAACGCATCCTCTGCCAGCGAAAAGATAATCGGCACCAGTGCGAAGCCCATCGCCACGCCCACCACCAACGTATTGCGCTGATCGAAGTCCTCACCCAACCAGAAATGCAGCGGTTCACCAAACAGCTTAAGCTCCAGCCAAGGTCCTACAGCAAGCGCCAGCCAAACCGTTAGCACCACCACCGGTAACAGCAACAGTAAATCCCAACCCGGTGACCAAGGCCGCGTCGTAAATCGGTTAACCAGCCAACTGCATAACAGCACGACCCCTGCCAACAAGAACGGCAAAGCCAACACGGCCAGCAGATAACGCTCGATCATCGGTGCCAGCCAGATACCGGCCACCAGCCCAATCACCACCGTTGGCAACGCGCCCATCACCTCGACCGCCGGTTTGACGACCCGCCTTAACCCTGCCGACATAAAGCAGGCGGTATAAATTGCCCCGGCCAACGCCAGCGGGATGGCGAATAACATGGAGTACGCCGCCGCCTTGAAGGTGCCAAAGATCACCGGCATCAGGCTGAATTTAGCCTGGTAGCTATCTTCCCCCGAGGTGGATTGCCACACATAGGCCGGCTCAGGGTAGTTCTCATACCACAGCCGCTGCCACAGTGAACGCCAGGTGACGTCTGGATAGAGATTATCCACGGCGTAATGCTGCCAACCCTGGGCCGTTTCCAGCAACAGACCGTCGCCACGTGGGGCAAACGCCATCTGTTGTACGTTGGCGGGGAGCTTGTCCTTGAGCAACGGCTTGGACTGGATACTGGAAAACAAGGCGAACTCGCCCTGCGGCTGCAAGGTGGCGAACACCCGCCGATACGGTTCGGCGACCAACAACTCCTGCGTGGTAGTCTGATGGGCAAATTGCTGTATCGGTGCTAACTGGTAGCGCTGGTTTTTCTCCACGTCAAACCATTCACGCAGGCTGCCGTCGCCAGCCTGGATCAGTAATGCGCTCCCCCCTGGCAACGCCGTCAGGCGGTAGGGAGGATGTTCACCCAGGATTCGCGTTTCACGCAGCTGCGGTTGCGTCCCTTCAATCTGATAGCGGGCCAGTTGGTTACCGGTTAACAGATAAAGCTGGCGGCCATCCGGCGTTAGCAGTAGTTGTTGTGGTGCGTCGGCCAAAGGGATTTCCGTGGGTTGGCCCTGAAGCGTCGGGCTGAAACGCCCAAACAGCAGCCGATTGTCGTCCGTTACCGCCGCCAGCAGGAAATTGGCCTGGCGGACTTGTGCCAGGCTTAGCAATGTCAATGCATGCCCATGGGGATCAAACGCCAAGGGCTCCTGCCCCAGCGGGAAACGCCACTGGGGTTCACCACCGCCCGCCGGTGCAAAATCTGCTTGGGCAACCACCAATCGGCCATCCCCGCGAGCCAGGGCAAACAGGTCACGCTCTCCAACCGCCTGAGCCAATAATGTAGGCTGGCTCAATAGCGTTTGCTGTGCAGGGTTATTGCTCGGTGCCTGCAACGGATAAAAATGCCCTTCCCCCTGGCGATCGATGCGATAACCAATACGCTGCTGTACGTCCATCCCAATGGCCAGCGCCGGGGAGCTGTAGCTCATTGGCAATACGCGCGAAGTGCCTAGCGAGGCCGGTTTGAACAGCGGTAAAACCGAAAGCAAGAGATAGACAAAGATCAGCATCAGCGTCATCAATACCAGCAGCCCGCTGACGGTCACGGCCCCTTGTACGCCACGATCAACGTGCGCACGCAGGCGATCCCGGGGATGTTGGTTAAGCGTTGTCTGTGCCATTTGCCTGTCGTCGGTTCCGTTGTCGGGCTTGCACCCAAAGATAACCGGGCATCTTATGTCAGTTTTGTGACGTTTGCATGACAAAGTTGCCGGGTACCACGATGGAGGAATAACAATTTGTGGCGGGCAATGCGGCGGGATAACTCCGCAGATATGTTGGACATTGTTGTCAATCTCTCGCAATAATGAAGAAGGACACTAGAGCGGTATTCGGCGATAAGTCCGATCCTTTTCTAAAATTGAACTGGAGTAGCAATGGGTCAGGAAAAGCTCTACATCGACAAAGAATTAAGCTGGTTATCCTTTAATGAACGCGTGTTGCAGGAAGCCGCAGATAAGAGCAATCCCTTGATTGAGCGCATGCGATTTCTGGGCATTTACTCCAATAACCTGGATGAATTCTACAAAGTCCGCTTTGCCGATCTGAAACGGCGCATCTTGATCAGCGAAGAACAGGGTTCAGGTGGCGCTTCACGTCATTTGCTGAAAAAAATTCAGGCCAAGGTGCTGAAGACCGATCAGGAGTTCGACGGCCTGTACAACGATCTGCTGCTGGAGATGGCGCGCAACCAGATCTTCCTGATCAACGAGCGCCAGGTGTCGGAGAACCAGCAAATCTGGCTGCGGCAATACTTCAAGCATCATTTGCGCCAGCACATCACGCCGATCCTGATCAATCACGACACCAATCTGGTGCAGTTCCTGAAGGACGATTACACCTATCTGGCGGTGGAGATCATTCGCGGTACGCGCATCGATTATGCGTTACTGGAAATTCCTTCCGATAAAGTGCCCCGTTTCGTCAATCTGCCGCCGGAAGCCCCCCGCCGACGCAAGCCAATGATCCTGTTGGATAACATCCTGCGCTATTGCCTGGACGACATCTTCAAGGGCTTCTTCGACTATGACGCGCTCAACGCCTATTCGATGAAAATGACGCGCGATGCAGAATACGATCTGGTGACCGAAATGGAATCCAGCCTGTTGGAACTGATGTCGTCGAGCCTGAAACAGCGCCTGACCGCCGAGCCGGTACGCTTTGTGTATCAGCGCGATATGCCCAACGAGATGGTGGAGCTGCTACGCAACAAGCTGGGGATATCCAATTACGACTCGGTGATTGCCGGTGGCCGTTACCACAATTTTAAAGACTTCATCAGCTTCCCGAACGTCGGCAAGGCCAATCTGGTCAATCGCCCGTTACCGCGCCTGCGGCATATCTGGTTCGATAAATTCCGCAATGGCTTCGATGCCATCCGCGAAAAAGACGTGCTGCTGTATTACCCGTACCACACCTTTGAACACGTGCTGGAGCTGTTGCGTCAGGCGTCGTTCGATCCCAGCGTGCTGGCGATAAAAATCAATATCTATCGGGTAGCCAAAGACTCGCGCATTATCGAATCGATGATCCATGCGGCGCATAACGGCAAGAAAGTGACCGTGGTGGTGGAGCTACAGGCACGCTTCGACGAAGAGGCCAACATCCACTGGGCCAAACGCTTGACCGAGGCCGGGGTGCACGTGATCTTCTCCGCACCGGGGCTGAAAATTCACGCCAAACTATTCCTGATTTCGCGCCGTGAAGGCGACGATATTGTGCGCTATGCTCATATTGGTACCGGCAACTTTAACGAAAAAACCGCCCGTATCTACACCGACTACTCGCTGCTGACCGCCGATTCGCGCATCACTAACGAAGTACGCCGGGTATTCAATTTTATTGAAAATCCGTACCGGCCGGTCTCCTTCGACAACCTGATGGTGTCGCCGCAGAACTCCCGCCGTATGCTGTACGATCTGATCGATCGTGAAATTGCCAACGCATTAGCCGGTGAAAACGCCGCTATTATGTTGAAAATAAATAATCTGGTGGATAAAGGGCTGGTAGATCGGTTATATACCGCTGCCGCTGCCGGCGTGAAAATCCGTCTGTTGGTACGTGGCATGTGTTCGCTGATCCCCAACCTGCCGGGCATTAGTGACAATATTCAGGTTATCAGCATCGTCGACCGTTTTCTGGAACACGATCGGGTATACGTTTTCGAAAACAAAGGTGACAAACGGGTTTACCTCTCTTCCGCCGACTGGATGACCCGTAACATAGATTACCGTATCGAAGTGGCAGTATCGCTGCTGGATCCGGCGCTCAAGCAGCGCGTTCTGGACATTCTGGAGCTGCTGTTCAGCGATACGGTCAAGGCACGCTATATCGATAAAGAACTGAGCAACCAGTATGTACCGCGTGGCAATCGCCGTAAGGTCCGTGCACAGGTGGCCATTTATGAGTATTTAAAAGCTCTGGAACAACCGGACAACTAGGCCAGCAACTATGCCGCTAAAAAGCACTGCAACCAATAATAAGCCACAGGAAATCGCTGCCATCGATCTTGGCTCGAACAGTTTCCATATGGTGATCGCCCGCGTCGTTAACGGCGCCTTACAGGTGTTAGGCCGTTTAAAACAGCGGGTACACCTTGCCGATGGATTGGACAGCGAAAACGTGCTCAGTGAAGAAGCCATGGAGCGCGGCTTGGCCTGCCTGGCGCTGTTTGCCGAGCGATTACAGGGGTTCCCGGCGGATAACGTCACGATCGTAGGTACTCACACCCTGCGTCAGGCGGTGAATGCCGAGGTGTTCCTCAAGCGGGCGGAAAAAGTGATCCCTTATCCAATCGAAATCATCGCCGGGCAGGAAGAGGCCCGCCTGATTTTTATGGGTGTCGAACATACTCAGCCGGAAAAAGGCCGCAAGCTGGTGATCGACATCGGCGGTGGCTCTACCGAACTGGTGATCGGGGAGGATTTCGAGCCTCTGCTGGCAGAGAGCCGTCGCATGGGTTGCGTGAGCTTTGCCCACCTGTTCTTCCCAGATGGGGAGATCAGCAAAACCAACTTTAAGCGGGCACGCCTGGCCGCCGCACAAAAATTGGAAACCCTGGCCTGGCAATACCGCATTCAGGGTTGGCAATATGCCTTGGGGGCATCTGGCACCATCAAGGCCGCTCACGAAGTTTTGGTGGCCATGGGTGAAAAAGACGGTTTGATTACCCTTGAACGGCTGGAGTTGCTGGTTGAGCAGGTGTTGCAGTTTAAAAACTTCAGCGCCCTGAGCCTGCCGGGCCTGTCGGAAGATCGTCAATCGGTATTTGTGCCGGGGCTGGCGATCCTGTGTGGGGTGTTTGATGCGCTGGCAATCCGCGATCTGCGCCTGTCAGACGGAGCCCTGCGCGAAGGTGTGCTGTATGAAATGGAAGGCCGCTTCCGCCACCAGGATATTCGCAGCCGCACGGCCAAAAGCCTGGCCGATCACTATAATATTGACCGCGAGCAGGCAAAGCGCGTGCTCGATACCACCGAGCTGTTGTACGCTCAGTGGATGGCGCAAAATACCAAACTGGTGCAGCCACAGTTAGAGGCGCTGTTGAAATGGGCCGCCATGCTGCATGAGGTGGGGCTGAGCATCAACCATAGCGGTATGCACCGCCACTCCGCCTATATTCTGCAAAATACCAACCTGCCGGGCTTCAACCAGGAACAGCAGTTGCTGCTGTCGGCGCTGGTGCGCTTCCAGCGTAAAGCGATCAAGCTCGAAGAGTTACCCCGCTTGAACCTGTTCAAGAAGAAATATTATCTGCCGCTGATCCAGTTGTTACGCCTGAGTACCCTGCTTAACAATCAGCGTCAGGCCACTACCACGCCGGAAACTCTACGTCTGACAACCGATGATAATCACTGGACGCTACGCTTCCCAGTGGGCTATCTGACGCAGAATAACCTGGTACAGCTCGATTTCGAGCGTGAGCAGGAATACTGGAATGACGTGGTTGGCTGGAAACTGGTGATAGAAGAAGAAGGCGAGCAGGACGCAGACGCAAAACCTGCGGCGTAACCCACACCGTATTCAGTACGTTTTGATTGAGATCTTAATGGAATATCCAGCCGTTTGTGCCCCTCACCCCAACCCTCTCCCACGGGGAGAGGGAGCTGACCGGAGTGCTTGGTTAGCCTATGCTGCTTCGGTATATGCGGAGTAGAACGCGGATGGAGTATGGCGCAGAAAAATCAGCGTACTCGATCGGTCCCTGTGGGAGAGGGAGCTGACCGGAGTGTTTGGGTGGCCTATGCTGCTCCGGTATATGCGGAGTAGAACGCGGATGGAGTATGGCGCAGAAAAATCAGCGTACTCGATCGGTCCCCTCTCCCTGTGGGAGAGGGTTAGGGTGAGGGGCATACTCTCAGTCAGACTCTTCGTCTTCCGACTGTGGTTCCATCGGCACTAGAGACGCCAACAACTGAGGTTTACCGATAAAGTAGCCCTGCATATAATCCACGCCCAGGCTTTTAAGCGCATCGCGCTGCTCGGCCGACTCGACATATTCCGCCACAATCGACAACCTTCTCATCAGCGCCACTTTACAGATTGACGAAATGATCTGGTAATCCACCTTGCTGGTCAGCATGTCCTGCACAAAACTGCCATCGATCTTCAAGATATCGACATGCAGCTCTTTCAGTCGATCGTAGGTGGCATAGCCGGTGCCAAAATCATCCAGGGCAATGCGGCAACCTAACTGACGCAGCTCTTTCAGCGAGTTCTTGGCATATTTCACATCCTGCACCAGATGAGACTCTGTCACCTCCAGCACCAGTTGATAAGGCTCAATCTGGTATTGCCGCAGGGCATCGCGCACGTCTTGGCACAGGCTTGGGCGACATAGCGAGGACGGTGACAGATTCACCGCAAAGCGCGCGCTAGGCATACCTTCGCGATGGAGCGCCATAAATTGCAGGGTTTGGCGCAGTACCCACATATCCAACTGGTAAGCCAAACCAAATTCATGCACCACCGGTAGAAATTCGTTGGGAGGAATGACGTTACCTTCATCATCCAGCATACGCAGCAGGATCTCATGATAAGAATCGCCGCGAATCCCGACAATCGGTTGAGCCATCAGCATGAAACCGTCGTTATCTAGCGAACGTTGCACCCAGTGTAACAAAGCGACTTTGCGCTTGATTTCATCCTGCACCACATGATGACCGTTCTGCACGTTTTCAGGCCGACCACTGGTCAGCGACATTTCCGCCAACGAGCTCAATTCCCCCAGTAACAGATGCAGATGTTCCACTTCCGAATAGACTCCACAGTAGCTCATTCCCAGCGGTGGATGGATTGGCAGACCGTTCCACACCAGACGAAACTTCTCCAGCGTACTCTGGATTTTGGCCACCCGTGCCTCACCGTCAGAACCGTTGAGCCGCAGCACCAGATCGTACCCCGACAGGTGATAGACGTCTTCCCCTTCCTCGAGCACCGTGCGCAGGCTGCCCGCCAATTTCTGTTTGAAGCGGATGCGCAACTGCATACCATAGTTCCGGCTGAGCAAATCCAACTCGGAAATCCGCAGGAAGCACAGCGTAGAGCGCGGCACCTTGGCCAGATCGCGCTTCAATGCGCGCAGGTTGGGCAGGCCGATAACGGGATCTTTCAGAGAGGCGTTTTGCGCCTTGGCATGATCCATTCGCTGGCGAGTGTGCACCGCAGAAGTCAGCAAAATACTGAGGGTGAACGCCAGCATCATTGACGAGATCATGGTCAGGTTATGCAGCAGGCTGTCCCACTGCACATAGCCCGGATAGTTAAAGAACAGCACCAGCAGAGTCGCCGCCCAGATAATACAGTTGAACAGATAACCAAAGCGCATGGCGCTATACAGCATCACCGGCAATAACAGCGTCAGACTGTAGTCGGGCACCTGCATCGCGTTGGTATCTGCCGTGTGGTAGGCAAGTACCACCACCAAGGCAATCAGCACCACCAACCACAGTTGCAGCTCACTCTTTTTGACCGACGGCGCCATCTCACGGCGGATCCTTCCCAACAGTACGCGGGCAAATTTGGGATTCTTAATGATCCGTAAGGCGAAATAGAACAACTGCATGGAAGACAGGCAGCCAATCAGGATGGCCTGAAAATTGATCAGTGCGTGTAAATGATTACCGCTACCGGAAAGCATGCCGAGTTCGTCCGGCAAAAAATCGAGGCCGATAACCAGCTGTAAACCAAATATAAACAGCACTGGCGGCATCAGCACCAGCCAGATCAGCCGGTATTTACCCAGCTTCAGCTCGGTGAGCCCCACACACCAGCGGCGCTGCGACTGGCAGCGATAGCCCCACCAGCAAATGCTCAGACATCCCACATACAGCAACGTCATGATCACGTCGACTTCGCTGCTGGAACGGTTGGAGTAACGGATGAGGATCGCCAAAGCGATGCCTGGCATGGCACGCCAGTCATACACCATCAGCAAAGAAAAGCAGACCACCAGCGGTAGATAAACCAGATACACTTTGCCGTCAGGCAGCATCAGGCGTGGCGATAGCCAGCCTGCAAGCGGCACCAGCAGCAGGCTCAGCACTATAGGCTGGCCCCACCAACGGTCACGTAAATTATTCCAGAACTTTAAAATACCCATCAAGACACTGTATCCGCTAAGGCGTGATTCACTTCGTCGCTTAAGCGTTTTAAATCGCAGAAAAGGCAGGATCCGATCCCACCACAGAACCATTCGGGGAGCAAGCTGAGACATGCACTTCCAGCATCAAGAATGGCTGTGAATTCTATTCTCTGCGATAGCTTAAGATTTGACCACGATCAATTAATAGAGAAAAGGCTAAGAAAAATCCATACGCCACTTCATAGGCTGATAATAACCTATTAATACACAACAAAAAATCAGACAAAATCTATATCCCATGCATTTAGAGTGACCGCTTAAAAAGCGGTGGACATAAACCACAACTAAATTGCTCAGTCAAACGCACGGAAATAAATGGACATCTTTTGTCATCAGAGCCTAGAATTCCATTTACAATTTAGATCAATGTTAGCCATGGCAGGCCAAACAACAGTAATCGCCACCATCATTTACCAGCGGCAGCCCCAAACGGTGCTTGAACAATGCCAATGGGAAAAACCGACGGGCTCAATGAACCATGAGAAAGACCACAACCGGGCGTATGACCAAAGTCGTGCTGCTGATCAGTTTCATCATTCTAGTCGGTCGCCTGCTGTATGCCGCCATTGCCGCTATTCCCCATCATCAGGAAAAAAGATCGCTGCCTGAACCGCAGACCCAGGAAGCCCGCGTGGATAATCGGTGATTATCTTGCCCTACCAAGCGACCCTCACCCTGAGTCACTGGCACGCCAAAGCTGCTGACCCTGCGCCATCAGATTGATAAAAATCACGCCAACTGCCGCTATGCTCTATCTTTTAAAGATAGTCTAAAAGGAACCCGGTGTGCCAAGTCAGCGTTAAGGAATTCCATGTCCGCCGCAACACATAACGTCAAAAAAGTCGCTGAGTATCGTCAGCGCATTCTAAGCCTACTGTTAAATAATGCCCCTTTGATTGACGGCATTCTTGGTCGCTCAGGGGATGAAAAACAACTCAGCGAAGGCGAACTGCTTAATCATACCGCCGAAATCACCCACTTGCTGCAAGATATGCACGCCGCTGACCTTGCGGACCTGCTAGAAGCGTTGCCACAAGATGAACGCCTGGCGCTGTGGCGGCTGGTGGATAACACCAAGCGCGGCCAAACCCTGGTAGAAGTTGCTGAACCCGTCTGGGATAGCCTGATCGAAGAGATGAGCGATAAAGACCTGCTCAAGGCGATCAAAACCCTGGATGTCGATGAACAGGCCTATCTGGCGCAATATCTGCCGCGCAACCTGATGGGCCGCCTGCTGACCTCACTGGAGCCAGAGCAGCGTGAGCAGGTGCGCGAGATGGTGCATTACGGCAAGGATACCGTCGGCTGGATGATGGATTTCGAGCTGGTCTCGGTACGCCCTGATGTCTCTTTGGGGGCCGTACACCGCTTCCTGCGTCAACGCAAAACCATTCCGGACGCTACCGATAAACTGTTCGTCACCGATCGCAAAAATACCCTGTTAGGTGAACTACCGCTGACCGCGATCCTGCTTAACGATCCGCAAACCCCGGTGTTTAAGGTGATGGACAGCGATCCCACCACCTTCCAGCCGGAAGACAAAGCCGAAGCTGCGGCCAGCGCGTTCGAACGTTATGACCTGATCAGCGCCCCGGTGATCGATGCCAAAGGCAAACTGATGGGGCGGTTAACCATCGAAGAAATCGTTGACGTGGTTAACGAAGAAAGCGACACCACTCTGCGTCGTATGGGGGGGTTAAGCCCGGAAGAAGACGTGTTTGCCCCGGTCAGCAAGGCGGTGAAAACCCGTTGGGCCTGGCTGGCAATCAACCTCTGTACCGCCTTTATCGCCTCCAGAGTTATTGGCCTGTTTGAACACACCATTTCACAATTGGTAGCGCTGGCCGCCTTGATGCCCATCGTCGCCGGTATCGGCGGCAATACCGGCAACCAGACCATTACCATGATCGTGCGCGCGCTGGCGCTGCATCAGATCGAAGAGGGCAATATTTCGCGCCTGTTGTTCAGAGAACTGGGCGTAGCCATCATCAACGGGATCGTCTGGGGCGGCATCATGGGGCTGGTCACCTATCTGCTTTATGGCGATTTGGCAATGGGAGGCGTGATGACGCTGGCCATGATGCTCAACCTGCTGGTCGCCGCGCTGATGGGGGTGATCATACCGATGACCATGCTCAAACTGGGCCGCGATCCTGCCGTGGGCTCCAGCGTACTGATCACCGCCCTGACCGATACCGGCGGCTTCTTTATCTTTCTGGGGTTGGCGACCGTGTTCCTGCTTTAGCCGGTGTCACCGATGGTCAGACTGAAACGGAGCCAAGTTGTGCGTAACACTGTGGCTTGTAACAAGACAAGTATATACTTGGATAGGTATTACTCGCCCGCGGAACCCCCTCTGGTGAGTAAAATGGCGGCAGGTTTTCCTGGTCGATAGCACAAGTGAAGGTTACCGATGGATCTCAGCACAGCGCAGCACCCACTCAAGGCTAAAGGTGCCTTGTTCACCCACTCGTTGCTGAGCGCACTGATTGTGTTTCTGCTGGCCTACCTGTGCCTGACGCTGTCAGCAGAATCCAGCCACTTTACCCCGCTGTGGTTCCCGACTGCCGCCGTTATTATGCTGATGTTCCACCAACCACCACGCAATTGGCCGTTGCACTTGATCTTCAGCGGGATCGGCATGTGTATTGCCAGTTTCGTGCTGTTCGGCCTCAGTTGGTTCCCGGTCAAACTCACACTGATCAACCTGCTGGAAGCCACCGTCTGTACCCTGCTATTACGGCGAATACTGCAGCCGAACGATCCGTTAAACGACTTGGCAAGCTGGTTGAAATTTGTTTTCTGCGCCGTGATCTTCATGCCTATGTTCAGCGCACTACTGGCGGCCGCAGTAGCGCCGGAACCAGGGGAAACCTTTTGGCAGCCCTTCAGCACCTGGTTTATTTCCGAAGCGATTGGCGTACTGGCTCTGGCGCCGATCGGGCTGGTTTATCGCCGCTCAATGTTAAGAACGCTAAACCTGTTTGAACTGCTGCTGGTATCGCTGGGGACACTGGTCTTCAGCTATCTGGCGCTGCTCAACATGCCCTTCCCGTTTAACTTAATCATCCTGCCGTTGCTGTGGGCAGCGATCAGCCTACCGCGGCTCGAAGCCTTTATCATCTGTTTTACCACGACCCTGATGATTACGGTGATGATCTCGCTAGGGCTGTTGCATTATCAGGATAGGGGAGCGTTTTTAAGCGATGTGACAATCTACCTGCCGCTGATGTTGATCCTGATCCCGGCCCATGCCATGGCGATGGTGATGCATGCCTTCCGGGTAGAAAAAGAGCATATCGTGGAAAGCGAAGCGCGTTTCCGTAATGCGTTGGAGTATTCGGCTATCGGCATGGCGCTGGTGTCACCTGAAGGGAAATGGTTACAGGTCAATCAGGCGCTGTGCAAACTGCTGCGCTATCCCCCAGAAACCCTGCGCCGCCTGACGTTTCAAGAAATTACCCATCCCGATGATTTAAATGCCGATCTGACACAGTTACAAGACCTGCTTGATGGCCACATCAGCAGCTACACCATGGAAAAACGCTATATCCGCAGCGACGGAGAGAGCGTCTGGACACTGCTGGCGGTATCCTTGGTGCGCGATCCGCAGGGCCAACCGCTGTACTTTATTTCCCAAGTAGAAGATATCAACGAACTAAAACGTACCGAAGCGGAGAACCGCAGCCTGATGGAACGCATAACGCTAGCCAATCAGGCCGGCGGGATCGGCGTGTGGGAATGGATGTTGCCCGGAGATAAACTCACCTGGGACAAACGAATGTTCGAGCTGTACGAACTGACGCCGGATCAAAACCCCACCTTGGCACTGTGGAGTTCTTTGATGCTGGAGGAGGATCGTGAACGCATTGAGCGGCAAATGGCAACACTCACAGACCGCCACCAGCCGTTTGTGATGGAGTTCCGTATCAAGACCCGCCTGGGGGGAATTCGTCATATTCGCGCCCAGGGTAATACCATTTTCGATGAACACGGCGAGCCAAAGCGGATGATCGGTACCCATATCGACATGACGGAAATCAAATCGCTGACCGAAGCGCTGCACGAAGAGAAGGAACGTTTGCACATTACGCTGGACGCCATCGGCGAAGGGGTGATTTCCACCGACCGCGACATGCGTATCACCTTTATGAACCCGGTAGCTGAACAAATGTGCGGATGGCCGCTGGAGATGGCGCTCGGTATGCCGATCAACGGCGTAGTGCGGATGACCAACGGCCAGGATGGCCCAGAGATAGAAAATCCGGTGCAAAACTGTCTGCATGAGGGGCCCCCCCTGCCAGCAGAATACGCTCTGGTACTGCATAGCCGTGACGGACGCCGCTTCGACGTACAGGAATCGGTGTCGCCGCTAAAAACCATCGAGGGCGAGGTGATGGGGGCAGTGATGGTGTTGCAGGACGTCAGCGCCTCGCGGGAACTGATGAAAAAGCTCAGCTATAACGCCTCACACGATGCGCTGACCAACCTGAAAAACCGCACCAGCTTCGAAAAGAGGCTGAAGGGTGCCATTGCCAGCGCGGCCGAACACCAGCAACAGCACTCGCTGGTATTCCTCGATCTCGACAGGTTCAAGGCGGTTAACGATAGCGCCGGACACGCGGCAGGCGATGCCTTGCTCAGGGAGATTGGCCAACTGATGCAACGCCAACTGCGTAACAGCGACTGCCTGGCGCGGCTCGGTGGCGACGAATTTGGCCTGATCCTGTTCGACTGTTCGTTGGAGCAGGCCAAGCTCCTGATGCAGCAGATGATCGAGCAGGTCGGCGAACATCCATTCTGCTGGGCAGGCAAGGTTTATCATGTCGGCGCCAGCGCCGGTATTACCCAAATCGGGGCCACCAGCAGCAAGAGCAGCGAGCTATTGGCACAGGCCGATATCGCCTGTTATACCGCCAAGCACCATGGCCGCGGTCAGGTTTATATTTATGAAGCCCGGCAAAAACAACAGATGGAGCGCCAGCATGAGCTGCTAACGCGCCAGGAAGTGCTGAATATTATCGATGATCAGCAATTGCTGTTACACGTCAGGGCTGCCTCACCGCCTAAAACGCCGCAGGCGGTCTGTTTCTATCAGTTAAAGCTGCACGTTAACCCACCCGACGATCGCCTGCTGGCCTCAGGGTCCTTCCTTGCCGCCGCCCAGCTCTACGGCATGCTGCCGGATGTCGATCGCTGGATGGTAAGCCAGGTACTGGAAAGACACGCCGAGGCTCTGCGCCGCAAGGGGCTGGCCATTGCGCTGCCATTGGCCACAGACAGCGTGCTGGATCTTGATTTTCAACATTATTTGCTGGAGTTACTGGCAGCTTCCGTGCTGCCGGCCAGCGCACTGTATCTGATGGTGGATGAGACCATTGTGCTCGATCACCCAGAGGATGGCGGTGCCTTTATTCGCCGTTTGCAGCAGATGGGCTGCAAGCTGATCGTCAATGGTTTTGGCCGCAATCTGAACGCCTTCGATCAGTTAAACGGCCAGACTATCGATTACATCCGCATCGACGAGCGTTTTATCACCGACGTCCACTGCAACCAAATGGATGAGCTGATGGTTTCGATGATCCATGGTGCCGCGCATCGTATTAATACCCAAACTCTGGCCGGCCCCGCACATCAGCAAGTTACGCTAAGTGCGCTGACTGCCATCGGGGTCGATCTGGTAGACGGTGACACCGTTGCGCTGGAGCTACCGCTGAGCGATTTACTCAGCGGCGGCTACTTCGGTATTCACTGAAGGTGCCCAACGATCGTTATGCCACAGATGCAAGGTGGCGTAAGAACGCCAAGGTCGCCAGCGTTCAGCATAGTGCTCAATCTGGCGTGGCGTCATGCCGGGGAAACGCTGTTTGATCAGATAGTCTCCCGCCAGAAAAACGTCCGGCCATGACCAGGCCCGCATAGCAATATAGCTGGCGGTCCAACTGCCTATCCCCGGCAGTGCGGTTAACTCTTTGATACCCTGGTCGATATCCAGCACGTTATCCAGTTGCAAACGCCCTTCTGTCACCCTGCGCGCAATTTCAATCAGCGCCGCCGCACGCTTCAGTTGTACGCCCAATGGGCGCAGATCTTCCGGTTGCAGCTGGGCAATCCGCGCCGCCTGCGGAAAAATATGAGTGATATCGCCATACGGTTGCTCCAGCACCGTTCCCCAGCGTTCGGCCATCCGTCCGGCAAAGGTAGCCGCCATCTTGACGCTGACCAACTGCCCCAACACCGCACGCGTAGCCTGCTCAAAGCTGCTGACGCAGCCTGGCAAACGTAAACCGGGCGCATCCGCCGCTAACGCGCCTAACGCCTCGCAAATACGGTCCGGCGCGGCATCCAGATCAAACAGTTGGCGAATACGCCGCAGGACTTCGGTCGTCACTCGGCTGAGCGATGGGGCAATTTCCACCCGCACCCGGTTGCGCGCCTCTTCTGGCTGGACGCTCACCCAACCGCAATATTCGACGCCCCCCTGATCCACCGCGATCGAACGGCAGTATTGTTGCCCGACAACGCTTTCCACGCCGCTTACTGCACGCGCCTGTAAGAACCCCAGCATACGCGGCCAATCGTAAGGTGGTCGATACCCCAGATGAAACACCAGCCCGCTGGAGGCGGCACGCTCACTTCGGCCAGCAGTGCTACGCAATACCGAAGGGATCAGGCGATAACGGGCTTTAAACAGCTCATTGAAACGCCGCAGGCTGCCAAACCCGGCGGCAAACGCCACCTCGCTCAGGGGCAAATCGGTATCCGCCAGCAGCCGTTTGGCCTGCAACAGACGGTGCGACTGGGCGTAATCAATGGGGGAAGCGCCGAACTGCTCGGCAAAAATGCGCCGCAGATGGCGATCGGAAATCCCCAGTCGGGTAGCCAGTTGTTCACAGCTGTGCTCTGAAAGATAGCCCTGCTCGATCAGTTGAACCGCAACCTGAGCATAGCGATTGCCCAGATCGATCAGCGCCAGCCCTGGAGCCAATTCAGGGCGGCATTTCAGGCAGGGGCGAAAACCGGCCAGTTCAGCGGCGGCAGCGCTAGGGTAAAACGTACAATTTTCGATTTTTGGCGTGCGGGCGCTACATACCGGCCTGCAATAAATACCGGTGGAGGAGACACCGACAAAAAATCGTCCGTCAAACTTACGGTCACGCGCACTCAGCGCGCTATACAGCGCCTGTTGTTGATTCTTCATGGCATCGCTCGGAGTCAGTTTTTTGTTCATTATGGCGTTCGGACCTGTGGCTGACGTGCGGGAATCGGACATTAACCTGTTTGATATCGCTGCCATCAAGTTAACCATGCCGCCGCGATTGCCGCTAAATTTTTCGCCAGTTAGCCGCCCACTCGTTGCTCGGCAGACCAGTCTCGGGTAAAGTCGCCCCCCTTCATCGGCATGGGGAACGAAAAATGTTTATTGGCTTCGATTATGGCACTGCCAACTGTTCTGTCGCCGTTATGCGCGACCAGGGTCCTGAACTACTGACGTTGGAAAACAACGAACCGTATCTCCCTTCGATGCTGTGCGCACCGACGCGTGAGGCGGTGAGTGAGTGCCTGCATCGCCACTGGCAGGTGCCAACCGGCAGTGAGGAAAACCAGCAGTTGCTGCGCCGCGCCATTACCTTCAACCGCGAGGAAGATATCCCGGTCAACGGCGACAGCGTGCTGTTCGGCCTGCAGGCGCTGGCTCATTACATCGAAGATCCGGAAGAAGTGTATTTTGTCCGCTCACCGAAATCCTTCCTCGGGGCTAACGGCCTTAAGCCACAGCAGATTGCGCTATTTGAAGATCTGGTGTGCGCCATGATGTTCCACATCAAGCGCCAGGCGGAAGACGTGTTACAAACCGGCATCGATCAGGCCGTCATTGGCCGCCCGATTAACTTCCAGGGCACCGGCGGTGAAGAGGCTAACCAGCAGGCGCAGGGGATTTTGCATCGCGCCGCACAACGGGCCGGTTTCAAAGAGATCGAGTTTCAGTTCGAACCGGTTGCAGCCGGGCTAGACTTTGAAGCGACGCTAAGCGAAGAGAAAACCGTGCTGGTGGTCGATATCGGCGGCGGAACCACCGACTGCTCGGTACTGCTGATGGGACCACAATGGCGCGATCGTGCCGATCGCCAGCAGAGCCTGTTGGGGCACAGCGGTTGCCGCGTGGGCGGTAACGATCTGGATATCATGCTGGCGTTCAAACAGTTGATGCCGCTGTTTGGTATGGGCGGTGAAACGGAGAAGGGCATCGCCATGCCTGCATTGCCTTATTGGAACGCGGTAGCGACCAACGATGTCCCGGCCCAAATCGATTTCTACAGCACGGCCAATGGCCGTATGCTGCGCGATCTGATCCGTGACGCTGCCGAACCCGAGAAGGTGAAACGTCTGTTGAAAGTACATCAGCAGCGCCTGAGCTATCGGCTGGTACGTGCAGCGGAAGAGAGTAAAATCGCGCTATCTGGTCAGGCAAGCATCAGCGCCCAACTGGATTTTGTGCAGCCGGAGCTGGCAGAGATGATCAGCCAGGAGCAGTTGGCCGATGCCATTGCCCAACCTCTGCTACGTATCCAGGAACAGGTTAGCGCCGCCTTGGCCACCAGCCAAAGCAAGCCGCAGGTCATTTACCTGACCGGTGGTAGCGCACGCTCACCGCTGCTGCGAACCGCTCTGCAACAGCAGTTGCCGGGGATCCCGATCGTCGGTGGCAACGATTTTGGCTCGGTCACCGCCGGGTTGGCACGCTGGGCGCAGACGCTGTTTCGTTGATTAACGTAGGGGCGGCTAACGCCCCTGACAATGGAGCATTATGGCTATCATCGCAGGTGAAACACCCAGATTGCTGCTACGCGGTTGGCAAGATAGCGATCTGCCCGCCTTTGCCGCGCTCAATAGCGACCCTGAGGTGATGAAGTACTTCCCGGCAACGCTAAGCCACGCTGAAAGCGACGCTCAGGCCAATCGCATCCGCCAATTTATACAACAGCACGGCTGGGGGCTGTGGACCGTCGAGGTGAAGCATCAAGCCGCCTTTATCGGCTTTGTGGGGCTAGCCATTCCTGGCGACGATTTGCCCTGCTCGCCCTGCGTGGAAATTGGCTGGCGGTTGGCGAAGGAGCATTGGGGCCAAGGCTATGCCAGCGAAGCGGCTCATTGCGCGCTGGATATCGCTTTCAATAGGCTGCAACTGTCAGAAGTCGTGTCCTTTACCGCTGTAATTAATCTCCCTTCCCGCCGAGTGATGGAGCGCATCGGGATGACCTTCAGCGGTGAAACCTTCGAGCATCCCCGTTTACCTCTGGGCCATCCGTTACGCCAGCATGTGTTGTATCGTAAGCTGTCGCCAAACACGTGATGGTGATGATAACTCATTGAATAATATTTGATGTCAGGTGTCTTACCAGGCACTTGCCTCATCCAGCGTCTTGATATCCTCGGCAGCCAATTGCAACTGTGTGGCACTCACCAACTCATCCAACTGGGTTAACGAGGTGGCGCTAACGATTGGCGCGGTGATGCTTGGGCGAGCAATCAACCAGGCCAACGAGATCTGTGCGGGCGTGGTCTGGTGCTTCTCTGCCAGCAGATCGAGGGCCGCCAAAATGCGGAAACCGCGCGGATTCAGATAACGCGACACAATGGTGTCTCCACGCTGGCTCTTACCCACATCCTGGGCGCTACGATATTTGCCGGTGAGGAAACCACTGGCCAGTGAGAAGAAGTTGATCACCCCCAACCCCTGTTGCTGCGCCACCGCTTCCAGCGCCTGCTCATAGCCTTCACGGGCATACAGATTGTATTCCGGTTGCAGGGTTTCATAGCGCGCCAGTCCGTTTTGCTCGCTGACTTTCAGCGCTTCCACCAGCCGGTCTGCCTGATAGTTGGAAGCGCCAATGGCTCGCACCTTCCCGGCCTTGATCAGTTCATCGAACGCCGCCAGGGTTTCCGCCAGCGGGGTGTCCTGGTCGTCATCATGAGACTGATAAAGATCGATATAATCGGTTTGCAGGCGGCGCAATGAATCCTCTACGGCCTGACGAATATAGCGTGGCGACAAGCCTTGTTTGCCCTCACCCATCGGTTTTCCCACCTTGGTAGCGATGATCACCTGGTCACGCTTGCCGCTTTTCTTCAGCCAGTTACCGATCACCGTTTCCGATTCACCGCCTTTATTGCCTGGTGCCCAGCTCGAATAGACGTCGGCGGTATCGATAAAATTCAGCTGATTGGCTACCAGCGCATCCAGCAGACTGAAAGACGTGGCCTCGTCTACCGTCCAGCCAAAGACGTTGCCACCAAAGGTCAGTTGCGGAACCTGAATACCTGAACGGCCCAACGGTTGCTTGCTCATGATGTCGCTCCTGAAGGAAAAGAAAAAATTCGCTCTCAATTATTAGCGCGAAAGCGGCTGGAACGCTAAAACGAATCGGTTATATGTCAGAAAATGTCTAGCTAAGCGTTGTTTCGGTTAAATATACATTCTCCGCCGATAAACCTGACGTTTCCTCCATATTTCCTTCATTTTTACACCGTGACGGCTCGCTAAACTAGTATCCTGTAAGGAGTATCACTTTTGGCAACTGATTGCCCGCATGACTGTCTCTGGAGAGAATGCCCAACGCCATGAATACAAAACCCAAACGCCGCTCACTGCTCCTGCGCCTGCTAGCCATAGTTATCGTGGTGCTTGCCGCCATTCTGATCTGGCGTCACTTTAGCGCGCCACAGGCTACCGATGCAGCGCCGGGTGCGCAGCAGGCAGGTTCAGGCCCAGCGGGAGCCGCAGGCAGAGCCGGTGGTAGACGAGGAGCACCGATGTCTCCAGTACAGGCTGCCACCGCCACAGTGCAGAGCGTGCCGCGTTTCCTCTCGGGATTAGGCACCGCCACCGCGGCCAACACCGTGACCGTCACCAGCCGCGTCGATGGTCAATTAATGGCAATCCACTTTACCGAAGGCCAACAGGTCAAGGCAGGAGACCTGCTGGTTGAGATCGACCCGCGCCCTTACGAAGTGCAATTAACTCAGGCTCTGGGGCAATTAGCCAAAGATCAGGCGACCTTGGCCAATGCCAAACGTGACCTCGCCCGTTACCAACAGTTGGCGAAAACCAACCTGGTATCACGCCAAGAGCTGGATACCCAGGAGTCGTTGGTTCGCCAGACCGAAGGGGCCATCAAAGCCGATCAAGGGGCAGTGGACAGTGCCAAACTGCAAATAACCTACAGTAAGATCACCGCGCCGATTGATGGCCGCGTGGGTCTGAAATTGGTTGATGTAGGCAACTACATCGCCAGCGGCAGCACCACCGGCATCGTGGTGATCACCCAAACGCACCCTATCGATGTGGTCTTCACCCTGCCGGAGAGCAATATCGCCGATCTGGTCAAAGCGCAGAAAGCTGGCCCGATAAGCGTCCAAGCCTGGGATCGTACCAATCAGCAGTTGTTAACCACCGGTGAGTTATTGAGCCTGGATAACCAGATCGATACCGCGACGGGCACCATCAAACTAAAGGCTCGCTTCGACAATCAGGACGATGCACTGTTCCCGAATCAGTTCGTTAACGCCCGGCTGAAGGTTGCCACCCTGCAAAATGCGGTGGTGATCCCTACCGCCGCGCTGCAAATGGGCAACGAAGGCAACTTCGTCTGGCTGCTGAGCGCAGACAACAAGGTCAGCAAACATCGGGTTACCGCCGGTATTCAGGATAGCCAGCAGGTAGTGATTAGCGCCGGTGTCAATGCGGGCGACCGCGTCGTCACTGACGGGATCGACCGCCTGACCGAAGGCATGCAGGTTGAAGTGGTGGCACCTCATAAAGCGGCGGCCACCCCGAATGCAGAACAACCGAAACGCCGCGCTAAACCTCAGGGGAATTCCTGATGCAGTCGATGTCCCCCCATAGCGGCGGTGGGCCTTCCCGCCTGTTTATTCTTCGCCCGGTAGCCACCACGCTGTTTATGCTGGCTATCATGCTGGCCGGGATCATTGGCTATCGTTCACTGCCAGTTTCTGCCCTGCCGGAAGTGGATTATCCAACCATCCAGATCGTCACGCTCTACCCTGGCGCCAGCCCGGATGTGGTTACTTCGGCAATCACCGCGCCGTTGGAGCGACAGTTCGGGCAGATGTCCGGCCTTAAGCAGATGGCCTCGCAGAGTTCCGGTGGAGCCTCGGTGATCACGCTGCAATTCCAGCTTGAACTGCCGCTGGACGTTGCCGAGCAGGAAGTGCAGGCGGCTATCAATGCCGCCACCAACCTGCTGCCCAACGATCTGCCCTACCCGCCGATTTACAGCAAGGTTAACCCGGCCGATCCACCGATCCTGACGCTGGCCGTCACCTCAACCGCCCTGCCGATGACCCAGGTAGAAGACATGGTGGAAACCCGGGTGGCACAAAAGATTTCGCAGGTCAGCGGGGTCGGTCTGGTCACCATTTCCGGCGGCCAGCGTCCGGCCGTACGGGTGAAGCTCAATGCCACGGCGGTGGCCGCCTATGGGCTGGATAGCGAAACCATTCGCACCGCCATCAGTAACGCCAACGTCAATTCGGCCAAAGGTAGCCTGGATGGCCCGACGCGTTCGGTTACGCTCTCTGCCAACGATCAGATGAAGACCGCTGAGGATTACCGTCAGCTGATTATCGCCTATCAGAACGGCGCAGCCATCCGCCTGCAAGATATCGCCACCATTGAGCAAGGCGCGGAGAACAACCGCCTGGCGGCATGGGCCAATAAAGAGCAGGCCATCGTGCTGAATATTCAGCGCCAGCCGGGTGCCAACGTCATCACCACCGCCGACAGTATTCGCGAGATGCTGCCAGAGCTGATCAAGAGCCTGCCAAAGTCGGTAGATGTGAAGGTGCTGACCGACCGCACCACCACCATCCGGGCCTCGGTCAGCGACGTACAGTTTGAGCTGCTGCTGGCGATCGCCTTGGTCATCATGGTGATCTACGTCTTCCTGCGTAACGTACCCGCTACCATTATTCCGAGCGTGGCGGTGCCGCTTTCCCTGGTGGGCACCTTTGCCGTCATGTATTTCCTCGACTTCTCCATCAACAATCTGACGCTGATGGCGCTGACCATCGCCACCGGCTTTGTGGTGGATGACGCCATCGTGGTGATCGAAAATATCTCGCGCTATATCGAAAAAGGTGAAAAACCGCTCGATGCGGCGCTGAAAGGGGCCGGAGAGATCGGCTTTACCATTATCTCGCTGACCTTCTCGCTGGTAGCGGTGCTGATCCCGCTGCTGTTTATGGGCGATATCGTTGGCCGTCTGTTCCGCGAGTTTGCGGTGACGCTGGCAGTGGCGATCCTGATTTCCGCGCTGGTGTCGCTGACGCTGACGCCGATGATGTGCGCCAGGATGCTTAGCCACGAATCGCTGCGTAAGCAAAACCGTTTCTCCCGCGCCTCCGAGCGTTTCTTTGACCGAGTGATCGCCCAATACGGCGTGTGGCTGAAAGTGGTGTTGAACCATCAGTGGCTGACGTTAGGCGTCGTCTTCGGCACCATGGCGCTGACCGTGTTTCTGTATGTGCTGATGCCGAAAGGCTTCTTCCCGGTGCAGGATAACGGCATCATTCAGGGTACGCTGGAAGCCCCACAGAGTGTTTCGTTCAGTAACATGGCCGAGCGCCAGCAACAGGTGGCCGCCGAAATCCTCAAGGATCCGGCAGTAGAGAGCCTGACGTCCTTTGTCGGTGTGGATGGCAGCAACGCCACGCTCAACAGCGGCCGTTTGCAGATCAACCTTAAACCGCTGAGCGAACGTAGCGATCGCATTCCGGCGATCATTACTCGCCTGCAACAACAAACGGCACAGTTCCCCGGCGTGAAGCTGTATCTGCAACCGGTGCAGGATCTGACTATCGATACGCAGGTGAGCCGCACGCAGTACCAGTTCACCCTCCAGGCAATGTCATTGGATGAACTCAGCCTGTGGGTGCCGAAGTTAATGGCCGAATTGCAGCAGGCGCCACAACTGGCCGAAGTGACCAGCAACTGGCAGGATCAGGGGCTGGTAGCCTATGTGAATGTCGATCGAGACTCGGCCTCGCGCCTTGGCATCACCATGAGCGATGTCGACAGCGCACTGTATAACGCCTTCGGTCAGCGCCTGATCTCGACCATTTACACCCAGGCCAACCAATATCGGGTGGTGCTGGAACATGATGTCTCCACCACTCCAGGGCTTTCCGCGTTAAACGATATCCGCCTGACCAGCAGCAACGGCACCATCGTGCCATTAAGCACCATCGCCAAAATAGAAGAACGCGTTGGCCCGCTGTCGATCAACCATCTCGATCAGTTCCCGTCGGCCACCGTGTCGTTTAACGTGGCCGGTAATTACTCGCTCGGGGAAGCGGTAGAGGCGATCACTCAGGCTGAGAAAGACCTCAATATGCCCAAAGACATCACCACCCAGTTCCAGGGGGCCACGCTGGCATTCCAGGCTGCCCTTGGCAGCACGCTGTGGCTGATCCTGGCGGCGGTGGTCGCGATGTATATCGTGCTGGGCGTGCTGTATGAGAGCTTTATCCACCCAGTGACCATTCTTTCTACACTGCCCACTGCCGGAGTCGGGGCGCTGCTGGCGCTGATGCTCTCCGGCCATGAGCTGGATGTGATCGCCATTATCGGTATCATCTTGCTGATCGGCATCGTCAAAAAGAACGCCATCATGATGATCGACTTTGCGCTGGCCGCCGAACGTGAGCAAGGGATGACGCCATACGACGCCATCTATCAGGCCTGCCTGCTGCGTTTTCGCCCGATCCTGATGACCACGCTGGCCGCGCTGCTGGGGGCATTACCGCTGATGCTGAGTACCGGCGTCGGCGCCGAACTGCGCCGCCCGCTGGGAGTCTGTATGGTCGGTGGCCTGGTGATGAGCCAGATCCTGACGCTGTTCACCACGCCGGTAATTTACCTGCTGTTTGATAAATTGGCGCGCAATACCCACCGCCAGCCAGAACCGCAGGAGCTGTCGTGAGATTCTTTGCCCTGTTTATCTACCGGCCGGTTGCCACTACGCTGTTGACGCTGGCGATCACCATCGCCGGAGTGATTGGCTTTCGGCTGCTGCCGGTTTCGCCGCTGCCGCAGGTGGATTTCCCCGTCATTCTGGTCAGCGCTTCGTTGCCTGGCGCCGATCCGGAAACCATGGCCTCCTCGGTGGCTACACCGCTGGAACGGGCCCTGGGCCGGATCGCCGGGGTGAATGAAATGACCTCGACAAGTTCACTTGGCAGCACCAGGGTGATCCTGCAGTTCGATCTCGATCGCGATATCAACGGGGCTGCGCGTGACGTACAGGCAGCGATTAACGCCGCCCAAAGTCTGTTGCCTACCGGGATGCCAAGCCGCCCCACCTATCGCAAGATCAACCCATCCGACGCGCCAATCATGATCCTGACGCTGACTTCGGATACCTACAACCAAGGGCAGCTGTATGACTTCGCTTCAACGCAGCTGGCGCAAAAAATTGCCCAGACGGAAGGCGTAGGCGATGTCTCTGTCGGCGGGAGTTCCCTACCTGCGGTACGCGTAGAGCTTAATCCCGGCGCCTTATTCAACCAGGGGATTTCACTGGATGCGGTAAGGCAAACCATCGCCAACGCTAACGTACGCCGACCGCAAGGCGCGGTAGATGACCCACAGCAGCGCTGGCAGATCCAGGCCAACGACGAATTGAAAACCGCGGCGGCCTACCAGCCGTTGGTTATTCACTATAACAACGGCGCAGCGGTACGCCTGAGCGACGTGGCCAACGTCATCGATTCTGTCCAGGACGTACGCAACGCCGGGATGACCAACGCCAAGCCTGCCATCATTCTGACCATCAGCCGTGCTCCCGGTGCCAATATCATTCAAACCGTGGATCGTATCCGCGCCGAGTTGCCCGCGTTGCGGGAGAACATCCCCGCCTCGATCGAACTGAGTATTGCCCAGGATCGCTCACCGACGATCCGTGCCTCGCTGGCCGAGGTGGAGCAATCTTTGGTAATAGCCATCGGGCTGGTGATCCTGGTGGTCTTCATCTTCCTGCGCTCTGGCCGCGCAACGCTGATCCCGGCAGTGGCCGTACCGGTTTCCCTGATCGGCTCCTTCGCCGCCATGTATCTGTGCGGCTTCAGCCTGAACAACCTGTCGCTGATGGCGCTGACCATCGCCACCGGCTTTGTGGTCGATGACGCCATCGTGGTGCTGGAAAACATTTCGCGCCACGTCGAGGCCGGGATGAAACCGATCAAAGCCGCCCTGCAAGGGGTGCGAGAGGTCGGCTTCACAGTGCTTTCCATGAGCGTATCGCTGGTGGCGGTGTTTATCCCCTTGCTGTTTATGGCCGGCTTGCCAGGCAGGCTGTTCCGTGAATTTGCCGTGACGCTTTCGGTGTCGATCGGGCTTTCATTGCTGATTTCACTGACGCTGACGCCAATGATGTGCGCCTATCTGCTGCGCTACCAGCCACCGCGCGAACAGCGGCGTATTCGGGGTTTTGGCCGCATGTTGCTGGGTTTGCAGCAGGGCTATGGCCGCTCGCTCAACTGGGTATTGGGCCATTCCCGCTGGGTAATGGCTGTGTTCCTGGCCACTATTGCCCTCAACGTCTGGCTGTACATCAGTATTCCAAAAACCTTCTTCCCCGAGCAGGATACCGGCCGCCTGATGGGCTTTATCCAGGCCGACCAGAGCATTTCATTTCAGGCAATGCGCAGCAAACTGCAAGACTTTATGAAGATCGTGCGGGAAGACAAGGACGTGGATAACGTCACCGGTTTTACCGGCGGTTCGCGCACCAACAGCGGCTCGATGTTTATCTCCCTCAAACCGCTCTCGGAACGTACCGATGATGCCCAGAAGGTGATCGCTCGCCTGCGTGCCAAACTGGCGAAAGAACCGGGGGCTAGCCTGTTCTTGATGGCGGTACAGGATATCCGCGTCGGTGGGCGGCAGGCCAACGCCAGCTATCAATACACGCTGTTGGCCGACGATCTTGGCGCACTGCGCGAATGGGAGCCGAAGATCCGCACCGCGCTGGCAGCGTTGCCGGAGCTGGCGGACGTCAACTCCGATCAGCAAGACAAAGGCTCTGAAATGGATCTGACCTACGATCGCGAGACCATGTCGCGACTGGGCATTTCGGTCAACGACGCCAACAACCTGCTCAACAACGCTTTCGGACAGCGCCAGATTTCCACCATCTATCAGCCGCTCAACCAATACAAAGTGGTGATGGAGGTGGCTCCGCCCTATACCCAGGACGTGAGCTCGCTGGACAAAATGTTTGTGATCAACAGCAGCGGCCAGCCGATCCCGCTGTCTTACTTTGCCCAATGGCGGCCAGCTAACGCACCGCTGGCGGTGAACCATCAGGGGCTGTCGGCAGCCTCCACTATCTCATTCAACCTGCCGGACGGTGGCAGCCTGTCCGAGGCGACAGCAGCCATCGAACGGACCATGACGCAATTGGGTGTTCCCTCCACCGTGCGAGGTTCGTTTGCCGGTACCGCACAGGTATTCCAGGAAACGTTGAAATCACAGCTGTTCCTGATCGCTGCGGCCATCGCCACGGTGTATATCGTGCTGGGCATACTGTATGAGAGCTATATCCATCCGCTGACCATCCTGTCTACGCTGCCTTCTGCCGGGGTTGGGGCGTTGCTGGCGCTGGAACTGTTTGACGCACCGTTTAGCCTGATTGCGCTAATCGGTATTATGCTGTTGATTGGTATCGTTAAAAAGAATGCCATTATGATGGTCGACTTTGCCCTGGATGCGCAACGCAACGGCGGGATCAGCGCCCGTGAGGCCATCTTCCAGGCTTGCCTGCTGCGTTTTCGCCCCATCATGATGACGACGTTGGCGGCCCTGTTTGGCGCCTTACCACTGGTTCTGACCAGCGGCGACGGGGCGGAGCTACGACAGCCGCTGGGGATCACCATCGCCGGGGGGCTGCTGATGAGCCAATTGTTGACGCTGTATACCACGCCGGTGATCTATCTGTACTTTGACCGCTTACAGATGAAGTTCCGGCACGGTAAAAAACTGACGCCGCTGCCTCACTGATCGACAGCAACGCGGGAGAGAAAGGACCTATGAGCATCAAACCCAGCGCCCCGCCAGGATCCACCTCGGTGCGATGGCAGCTGTGGATCGTGGCTTTCGGCTTCTTTATGCAGACGCTGGATACCACCATCGTCAATACCGCGTTGCCCTCCATGGCGGCCAGCTTGGGGGAAAACCCGCTACGCATGCAATCGGTGATTGTTTCCTATGTGTTGACGGTCGCAGTAATGCTACCTGCCAGCGGCTGGTTGGCGGATCGGGTAGGCGTCAAACGGGTGTTCTTCAGCGCCATCGTGCTATTCACGCTCGGGTCGATCCTGTGCGCCCGTTCAGAAACCCTGAATGAGTTGGTGGCCTCCCGCGTGATACAGGGCATCGGCGGCGCGATGATGGTGCCGGTCGGCAGGCTGACGGTGATGAAAATCGTCCCGCGTGAACAGTATATGGCGGCGATGACCTTCGTCACCCTACCCGGCCAGATAGGCCCGCTGATGGGGCCTGCTTTAGGGGGCTTTCTGGTGCAATACGCCAGTTGGCACTGGATCTTCCTGATCAATATTCCCGTGGGTATCGCCGGAGCGATTGCCACCGCGCTGCTGATGCCCAATTACACCATGCAGACCCGGCGTTTCGATATCAGCGGCTTTATCATGTTGGCGATCGGCATGGCTACGCTGACGCTGGCACTTGACGGGCATAAAGGCATGGGGCTTTCCTCTGCTACCATCACCGGGCTGGTGGTGATGGGTTGCGCTGCGTTGGCTGGCTACTGGTTGCACGCCAGAGGTAACAGCCGGGCGCTGTTTTCACTACGATTATTCAAGACGGAAACCTACCGCGTTGGTCTGACTGGCAGCCTGTTGGGGCGGATCGGCAGCGGTATGTTGCCCTTTATGACCCCGTTATTTCTCCAGGTGGGCATGGGGTTTTCCCCTTTTCACGCCGGGTTGATGATGATCCCGATGATCATCGGCAGCATGGGCATGAAGCGCATCGTGGTACAGGTGGTTAACCGCTTCGGTTATCGTAATGTGCTGGTGACTGCCACGTTGATGTTGGCGCTGGTCACCCTGAGTTTTCCGCTGGTGGCGATGCTGGGCTGGGTTTATCTGCTGCCGGTGGTGCTGTTCTTCCAGGGCATGGTTAACTCCCTGCGTTTTTCCGCCATGAATACCCTGACGCTGAAAGATCTGCCCGATCGGCTGGCCAGCAGCGGCAACAGCTTGCTGTCGATGGTGATGCAGCTTTCCATGAGCCTGGGCGTCAGCATTGCCGGGATCCTGATTGGCAGCTTCGCGCATCATCAGGTGGTGGCCGATAGCCCGGCTATCCACAACGCCTTTATCTACAGCTATGGCTGCATGGCACTGATTATTGCCCTACCGGCGCTGGCTTTCGCCCGCGTACCGACCGACATCGCCCCCAACCGTACGTTGACCAAAGAGCCGGGCACCGGCTCCACGAGGACACAATGAGAATTGGCATTACCGGTAAGCTGTTTATGGCGATCTTCGCCACCTGCATGTTGGTGTTGATCACCATGCACTGGGGCGTACGCGTCAGCTTTGAACGGGGTTTTATCGATTATATCAAGCACAGCAATGAGCAACGCATCAGCATGCTCGGCGACGCGTTGGAAGATCAGTATCGTCGCCATGGCAACTGGGAGTTTCTGCGTAACAACGATCAGGTGGTGTATCAGATTATGCGTTCGTTTGAGCAGAACAGCGACAGCAGCCACAATCTCCCCCCCAAGGGCTGGCGCACCCAATTCTGGGTGGTAGATAGCCAGTATAACCGGCTGGTGGGTCATTCCGGCCCGATCCCTAAAGAAAGTACCCGCCACCCGATTCATTACAACAATCAGATCGTCGGTTGGGTAGTGGCTACACCGCCAGAAAAACTGACACGCAATGCGGACATCAACTTCGATCGCCAGCAGCGGCGCACCAGTTGGATGATCGTTGGGCTATCCACCTTGTTGGCGGCGGCAGTGACCTGGCTGATGTCGCGCGGCCTGCTGGCACCGGTTAAACGCCTGGTCGCCGGTACCCATCGGCTGGCGGCGGGTGATTTCAGCGCTCGGGTAGCGGTCAGCAGCCAAGATGAGCTGGGCCGACTGGCGCAGGACTTTAACCAGCTTGCCACCTCGCTGGAAAAGAACGAGCAAATGCGGCGGGCGTTAATGGCGGATGTTTCCCACGAGCTGCGTACCCCACTGGCGGTACTGCGTGGCGAGTTGGAGGCGCTGCAAGACGGCGTTCGCCAACCCACACCGGCTTCGCTCAGTTCGCTACAGGCGGAGGTCTCAACCCTCACCAAATTGGTGGACGATCTGCACCAGTTATCACTCTCCGATCTCGGTGCCCTTGCCTACCGTAAATTGCCGGTGGATTGCGTGCATCTGGTGCAGATCGCAGTGGCGGCCTTCCGTGAACGTTTTCATGCCAAACAGTTGGAAATCGTCACCAACCTGCCGGAACAGATGCCACTGTTCGGCGATCCTGACCGACTGCTCCAGTTATTCAACAACCTGTTGGAAAACAGCCAACGCTATACCGATGCCGGTGGTCGGCTGGAGATTGGTATCGAACGCCTGCCGGGAACGGTGCGGATTTACTGGCAGGACAGCGCCCCAGGAGTGAACGACGAGCAGCTGGCTCTCATCTTCGAACGTTTTTATCGCACTGAAGGTTCGCGGAACCGCGCCAGCGGCGGTTCGGGGCTAGGGCTCTCCATCTGTCAGAACATTGTGGAGGCACACGGCGGCGAGATCCGTGCACAACACTCGCCTTTAGGCGGCGTGCGCATTACAGTAGATTTCCCCATCTCTGGTGAATAATAAGGTTGTTTGATGGAAAACCAAAATCAGCCACTACAGATCATGATTGTGGAAGATGAACCCAAGCTGGGCCAGCTGTTGGTCGATTATCTGCAGGCGGCTGGCTATGCCACCCGCTGGCTGAGCAACGGCAGCGAGGTGATCCCGGCGGTGCATGAGCAGCCACCGGCGCTTATTTTGCTGGATTTGATGCTGCCAGGCTGCGATGGCTTAACCGTTTGCCGTGAGCTACGCCGCTTTACCGACATCCCCGTCATCATGGTGACCGCCAAAATCGAGGAGATCGACCGGCTACTGGGGTTGGAGATCGGGGCGGATGACTACATCTGCAAACCTTACAGCCCGCGCGAAGTGGTTGCCAGGGTGAAAACCATCTTGCGCCGTTGCTATCGGCCCCAGGAACATAGCGATGATGATTCACTGTTGCATATTGATGAGCCGCGCTTTCAGGCCAGCTATCAGGGCCATATCCTGGATCTGACACCGGCGGAGTTCCGCCTGCTGAAAACCCTGGCCTGCCAGCCGGGCAACGTGTTTTCCCGCGAACAACTGCTGAACAATCTGTATGACGATTACCGAGTGGTGACCGATCGCACCATCGATAGCCATATCAAGAATCTGCGCCGCAAGCTGGAGCTGATCGACGGCGACAAGGCGTTTATCCGTTCGGTTTACGGGGTGGGCTACCGCTGGGAAGCCGAACAGTGCCGGTTGGTCAATGGGTTGTGACGCTTACTGCGTCCAGTCTTCCACCTCAAGCTCCGCGACCATAGTGAAAGCCCGATCGCTAGTCACTATGGTTGCACCACGGCTTACCGCATGTGCGGCAATCAGCTGATCCAGCGCCCCCAGCGGTCTGCCTTGTTTTTCCATGCTTGCGCGCATGACTCCATAGCAATGTGCCGCCGCAGAGTCCCAGGAGTAAACGGTGACGGCGTCCAGGAACATCATCACCGTCTGTTTTAGCGCCTTGTTCTGTCGCTTGGCTACGCCATAAAGCAGTTCCGCCTGGGTGATGCTGGAAATGCACACCGACGATGGCGGTACCCGCTCCATCGCCGCAAGCAGCCGGGGATGTTGACGAAAAAGCAGGCTCACCGTGTTAGTGTCGAACATATTTTTCATTCACATAAGGAATGCGGATATCAGCCACCCTATCCTCTCAACGTAGCAAAATCATCTGCCGTCGAACGTTTTGTGCCAACGATGCGAACCGTTACGCAATCGCCAATGCAACCAGGGCAACCGACCCCCAGCCCAACCTGTCCATGAACACAAAAAGCCACCCATTTCTGTGCTCTGATACGCATTACTTCACCGTTAAAAAAACGCTTGCTGAGACATTAGCTACACTTATCTCACTTATTGGCACTAATCAGGAGCAGGACCATGGCAAGTGGACATTATGAGCTGACAAAATCGAGCAACGGGCAGTATCACTTCAACCTGAAGGCCAGCAATGGCGAGATCATTCTCTCCAGCGAGATGTATGCCAGCAAAGCCTCGGCGGAAAACGGAATTGCCTCCGTGCAAACCAATTCGCCTAATGAGGTGCAGTTTGAAGTGAAAGTCAGCAGCAACAACAAACCCTATTTCGTGCTGAAAGCCAAAAACCATCAGGTGATTGGCACCAGCCAGATGTACAGCTCGGATAGCGCAGCGAAAAGCGGGATTCAGTCGGTGATCAAGAATGGCCCTACAACAGATGTACGTGATTTAAGCGTATAAATCTCATCAGGCCTGCGCGCGGTATCCGCTACCGCGCGGTTTTTCTGATGATGAAGATCAATCTCCCTTTAAAATTTCCGGTTAATTGCTGATTTCTTGGCGGGCTGCCGCTACAATCCCCCGCTTTCACTGCGCCATTGGGTGGCGCGGTGCTGACCTGAAATCAGACCGAGAATCACTATGTTTACACCAGAACTCCTCTCCCCGGCGGGAACGCTGAAAAACATGCGTTACGCCTTTGCCTATGGGGCCGATGCGGTTTACGCTGGCCAGCCGCGTTATAGCCTACGGGTACGTAATAACGAATTTAACCACGAGAACCTGCAGCTTGGGATTAACGAAGCCCATGCGCTAGGCAAAAGGTTCTACGTGGTGGTTAACATCGCGCCACACAACGCCAAACTGAAAACCTTCCTGCGTGACCTGAAACCGGTGATCGACATGGGCCCGGACGCGCTGATCATGTCCGACCCCGGTTTAATCATGATGGTGCGCGAAGCTTTCCCGCAGATGGACATTCACCTCTCGGTGCAGGCTAACGCGGTGAACTGGGCAACGGTGAAGTTCTGGCAGCAGATGGGCTTGACGCGAGTGATCCTTTCCCGCGAGCTGTCGCTGGATGAAGTGGCGGAAATCCGTAGCCAGGTGCCAGAAATGGAGCTGGAGATCTTCGTGCATGGCGCACTGTGCATGGCCTATTCCGGCCGTTGCCTGCTTTCCGGTTACATCAACAAACGCGATCCCAACCAAGGGACCTGCACCAATGCCTGCCGCTGGCAGTACAAGGCAGAAGAAGGCAAGGAAGACGATACCGGCAACATCGTGCATCTGCATGAGCCTATCGCGGTGCAAAACGTCGAGCCGACGCTGGGCATTGGCGCGCCAACCGATAAAGTCTTTATGCTTTCCGAAGCACAGAAACCCGGCGAGTACATGAGCGCGTTTGAGGACGAGCACGGCACCTACATCATGAACTCAAAAGATCTGCGAGCCATCCAGCACGTAGAGCGCCTCACTCAGTTGGGCGTACATTCGCTGAAGATTGAAGGCCGTACCAAGTCGTTTTATTACTGCGCCCGCACCGCACAGGTTTATCGCCGTGCCATTGACGACGCCGTTGCCGGTAAACCCTTCGATCCTAGCCTGCTGACCACGCTGGAAGGTCTGGCTCATCGTGGCTATACCGAAGGTTTCCTGCGCCGCCATACACACGATGCCCATCAGAACTATGATTACGGCTCCTCCATTTCCGAACTGCAACAGTTTGTCGGGGAATTTACCGGGGTGCGCCGTAACGGCTGGGCGGAAGTGGATGTAAAAAATAAATTCCTGGTCGGTGACAGCGTAGAGATGATGACGCCAGGGGGTAACATATTGTTTACCCTGGAAAGTTTGCAAAACAAGAAGGGCGAAACGATCGATGTCGCTCCGGGCAACGGCCATATCGTTTATTTGCCGATCCCCGAGGATATCGACCTCAATTATGCGTTGTTGATCCGCAATTTGCCGCAGGATGATAGCCAGAACGGTTAAGATGTTTATCGCCACCCGCCTGGGTGGCAATTTTTGGCAAATATTAGAATCAGATCACATCAATTAGCACGCGGCTTGGTTATTATCAGGCTGCTTAAAACTAATAACGAAATATTTGCATAGCAATACTAGGAACCACCTCCTTAGCCAGCCCAATCTCCCTTGGGTTGGCCTTTTCTTTTTTATCCCCTTTAATTTCAATCAACTGAAAATTTTATTGGCATTTTTAGGATATTTCTTGCATTACGCCAGGCGGCTTATCATTTTCTCTGCAATATATAAACTATTCTATAGCGATTAATAAGGCCGTTAATACCAACGCTTAACTCGCGTGGGAGAAAGATATTCCCTCCATTGGGCATTGACTATATAAATACCCGGCCGCAGCCAAACTCGCATTACCTGAATATTCTTATGGCCCGCCACTGGCTTGTGGTTTATCGTTGACAGCTTGGGTTAGGGGTCTAGCTACTGGGAAAACCATCTGGCCACCCTTTGACAGCCGATTCGTTTTTCGCCACAAGGATCAGGAATGCACCAATATGCACCAGCACTGCTTATCATCAATGGTAAAAGCTCCGGCAACGAGGAAGTTCGCGCAGCGGTGAACCTGCTGCGCCATGAGGGCCAGACCCTGCATGTCCGCGTCACCTGGGAACTGGGAGATGCTGCTCGTTACGTCAAAGAGGCTAGCCAACTGAGGGTTGAAACCGTGATCGCCGGTGGCGGTGACGGCACCATCAATGAGGTCGCTGCCGCATTGGCACAACTCCCCGCAGAATCTCGCCCAATACTCGGCATACTGCCGCTGGGCACCGCCAACGACTTTGCTACCGCCTGCTCTATTCCCCTACAACCAGATTTGGCCTTGCAGTTAGCCATCAAGGGCCGAGCGGTGCCGATCGATCTGGCCAAGGTCAATGACGAACGCTATTTCATCAATATGGCGACTGGCGGCTTTGGCACCCGCATCACCACCGAAACCCCGGAAAAACTGAAGTCTGCGCTGGGGGGCGTTTCTTATTTCATCCATGGGCTGCTGCGCCTGGATGCGCTGAAAGCCGACAGCTGCGAGATCCGTGGGCCCGATTTCCATTGGGCCGGAGAAGCGCTGGTGATCGGTATCGGTAACGGCAGGCAAGCCGGGGGTGGGCAAAAGCTTTGCCCTGGCGCGCTGATCAACGACGGTTTATTGCAGGTACGCCTGCTCACCGCCGAAGAGTTGCTGCCTACGCTGGTCAATATCTTGTTTAGCGGTGAGGAAAACAGCAACGTAGTTGATGCCTCATTGCCATGGTTGGAAATCACCGCGCCACATGAAATCACCTTTAACCTTGATGGCGAACCGCTGAAGGGCCGCAATTTCCGCATTGAGGTGCTGCCAAATGCTATTGAGTGCCGCTTGCCACCAAATTGCGACCTGCTGGGATAAGCAAATAAGCCACGCGCTCAGATCGAGCAGGCGTTAGCCCGGCGTAACCCCCTCACCCTAACCCTCTCCCCAAGGAGAGGGGAAAGTACATGCTACAAATTAGATCCTGCGCTCACCCACTACATCGTATAAACGCCCTCTCCAACAGCGGGATTTAATCTGCGGCAACCCCATCTCGTCCCCACCACATCATCGAAACAGCTCCCTCTCACTGTTGGAGAGGGTTGGGGTGAAGGGCTGGTGCAACAAATTAACTCCCGCTTCTGAACACGCCAGCGAACCAACATCCCTCTTTTTACCTCAAGATAAAAACCCCCCACGTCTGCGATCCACCAATAAATGTGATCTCCAGCGGCAATTCTCATAAATCATACTTGTATGGTAGTTAGTTCAAGGTTAATTTCCGCCCATACGTTATCAGCAACAACAGGATGTGGAAGTCATGAAAATTGTTAAAGCCGAGGTGTTTGTCACCTGCCCTGGAAGAAATTTCGTCACCCTGAAGATCACTACCGACTGCGGGCTAACCGGGATCGGCGATGCAACCCTGAATGGCCGCGAACTGCCGGTCGCGTCTTATCTGGAAGACCACGTCTGCCCGCAGCTGATTGGCCGCGATGCTCACCAGATCGAAGATATCTGGCAGTACTTCTACAAAGGTGCTTACTGGCGCCGTGGCCCGGTGACTATGTCGGCAATCTCTGCGGTGGATACGGCATTGTGGGATATCAAGGCCAAAGCGGCCAATATGCCGTTGTACCAGTTGCTGGGTGGCGCTTCACGTACCGGCGTCATGGTGTATTGCCACACCACCGGCCACTCGATTGACGAAGTGCTGGACGATTATGCCAAGCACAAGGAACTGGGCTTCAAGGCGATCCGCGCTCAATGTGGCGTACCTGGGATGAAAACCACCTACGGCATGGCCAAGGGCAAAGGCCTGGCGTATGAACCTGCGACCAAAGGTAACTGGCCGGAAGAGCAGCTGTGGTCAACCGAGAAATACCTCGATTTCACCCCTAAACTGTTTGAAGCCGTGCGTGACAAATTCGGTTTTGACGAACATCTGCTGCATGACATGCATCACCGCCTGACGCCGATCGAAGCGGCCCGCTTTGGCAAAAGCGTTGAGCAATATCGCCTGTTCTGGATGGAAGATCCTACCCCGGCCGAAAACCAGGAGTGCTTCCGCCTGATCCGCCAGCATACCGTGACCCCGATTGCGGTCGGTGAGGTGTTCAACAGCATCTGGGACTGCAAACAGCTGATTGAAGAGCAACTGATCGATTACATCCGCACCACCATCACCCACGCCGGGGGCATCACCGGCATGCGCCGTATCGCCGATTTCGCTTCGCTGTATCAGGTGCGTACCGGCTCACACGGCCCTTCCGATCTTTCACCAATCTGCATGGCGGCGGCGTTGCACTTTGACCTGTGGGTGCCGAACTTCGGCGTGCAGGAATATATGGGCTACTCCGAACAGATGCTGGAAGTGTTCCCACATAACTGGACGTTTGACAACGGCTATATGCATCCAGGCGAAAAACCAGGGTTGGGCATCGAGTTTGACGAAAAACTGGCTGCCAAATATCCCTACGATCCGGCCTACCTACCGGTAGCGCGCCTGGAAGACGGCACCCTGTGGAACTGGTAAACCGAGGAGTTTCTATGAAAAGCATTACTGTTCAACAGCCAGGGCAATTGGTGATTGAAGAACGCCCGTTGCCCTCACCGCAGCAGGGTGAAGTCCGGATCCGTGTGGCTAGCGCCGGGATCTGCGGTTCCGACGTGCATATCTACCGTGGCCATAACCCGTTTGCCAAATACCCGCGCGTGATCGGCCATGAATTCTTTGGCCATATCGACGCTATTGGCGAAGGTGTCGACCCGTCACGCATCGGCGAACGCGTGGTGGGCGATCCGGTCGTCAGCTGCGGCCATTGCTATCCCTGCTCGGTGGGCAGGCCGAACGTCTGCACCGAACTGCAGGTTATTGGCGTGCACCGTGACGGCGGATTCAGCGAATATGTGACGCTACCGGCTCAAAATGCCCATCGGGTGCCGGACAGCATTCCAGACAACGAAGCCACGATGGTCGAACCCTTCACCATTGCTGCCAACATCTGTAGCCAACTGCAACCTGGCCCGTTAGATGTGGCATTGGTGTATGGTGCCGGGCCGATGGGCCTCACCTCTATTCAGGCACTGCGCGGCGTTTACGGCGTTAAACAGATTGTGGTGGCTGACCGTATCGATGAGCGCCTGGCTATGGCCACCGCCAACGGCGCGGATGTGGTAATCAACAACAGCCAGCTTGATTTGGCCAACGAGTTACAAAAACTCGGCATCCGGCCAACGCTGATCATCGATGCTGCCTGCCACCCGGCCATTCTGCCGGAGGCGATCGGCTTGGCTTCTCCCGCCGCACGCATTGGCATTATGGGCTTCTCTGCCGAGCCCTGCGTGATCAGCCAGCAAGCCATTACCAGCAAAGAGATCTCGATTTACAGCTCCCGCCTCAACAGCAACCGCTTCCCGCAGGTGATTGCCTGGATGACGCAACGCCAGATCCAACCAGAGAAGTTGATCACCCATCAGTTTACGTTTACGCAAGTGCTTGAAGCGATGGAGATCTTCGAAAAAGACCAAAAGCAGTGCTGTAAGGTTTTACTGAAATTCTGACCTGACCACTTTCCAGCTACGGCCTGCTGTAGCTGGAGAGAAACAGGGGCTTCTGACCCTAATCTTTGCCGTCCTTACAACAACAATTTGCAGAGAACAGAACAATGATGAACGCAAAAATTGACAACACTCAGCCGGAAAGAAGTACCTCGGATCTGATCAAGGCAGCCGTTTCCGGCTGGCTTGGTACCGCACTGGAATTTATGGATTTTCAGCTTTATTCGCTAGGTGCAGCATTAGTCTTCCATGAAATATTTTTCCCGGAACAGTCTGCCGCCATGGCGTTAATCTTGGCGATGGGAACCTACGGCGCGGGTTATATCGCCCGTATCGCGGGTGCCTTCTTCTTTGGACGCATGGGGGATACCATCGGCCGTAAAAGGGTGCTGTTTATTACCATTACCATGATGGGGATCTGCACCACCTTAATCGGCGTGCTGCCAACCTATGCGCAAATCGGTATTTTCGCCCCTCTATTACTGGTGTTACTGCGTATTATTCAAGGGCTGGGTGCCGGTGCGGAAATATCCGGAGCCGGAACCATGCTGGCGGAATATGCGCCTAAGGGTAAACGCGGGATTATCTCTTCCCTGGTTGCCATGGGCACCAACTGTGGCACGCTGTCGGCAACTGCAATCTGGGCCGTCATGTTCTTCTTCCTGTCTAAAGAAGAGCTGCTGGCCTGGGGTTGGCGCGTACCTTTCCTGGCCAGCGTGGTCGTCATGCTGTTCGCCATCTGGCTGCGTATGAACCTGAAAGAAAGCCCGGTGTTTGAAAAGGTTAACGACGACAGCACCACCGCAACACCGGCTCACGCCGTGGCTGACAATACCCATTCGCTGTCGGCGATGTTCAGCAGCAAATCCTTCTGGCTGGCTACCGGGCTGCGTTTTGGCCAGGCAGGCAACTCCGGTCTGATCCAGACCTTCCTGGCCGGTTATCTGGTGCAAACCCTGCTGTTTGAGAAGGCTATCCCTACCGACGCCTTGATGATCAGCTCCGCCATTGGCTTTATTACCATCCCGTTCCTTGGCTGGCTCTCCGACAAGATCGGCCGCCGGGTGCCTTATATCCTGGTCAATATCTCCGCCATCATTCTGGCTTACCCAATGATTTCGATGATTGTGGATAAGACCAATGAGGTGAACGTGATTATGGCCTCGATCATTATTATCCATAACGTCGCGGTGCTGGGCCTGTTTGCGCTGGAAAACATCACCATGGCGGAAATGTTTGGTTCACGTAACCGTTTTACCCGCATGGCAATCTCCAAAGAGGCCGGTGGTTTGGTGGCGGTCGGCTTCGGCCCGGTATTGGCCGGTATCTTCTGCAATATGACCGACTCCTGGTGGCCAATCGCCGTCATGATGATCGTTTACTCCGTTATCGGCTTGCTGGCCGCGATATTGATGCCAGAAGTCAGAGATCGCGACCTGAGCCTGGCGGAAGATGCCGCAGAAAGCCCTGCGCTGCCGATAGCCCAACGCGTCAGCAGTCATTAATCCCCTTCAATTTTCTGCCGCAGAGAAGGTTCTGCGGCAATCAGACCATTACACAGTGAGTGTTAACATGAATACCAAGCTGTTAGCCGCCAACGCCATTGTTCCGCAGTACGATCGTAGCAAACTGGTTCCGCGCCTGGTTCATCTGGGCTTTGGTGCCTTTCATCGCGCCCACCAGGCGCTATACGCCGATATCCTGGCACAGGAGCACGGCAGCGACTGGGGATATTGCGAAATCAACCTGATCGGTGGCGAACAGCAAATCGCCGATCTCAAACAGCAAGATATGCTCTACAGCGTGGCAGAGATGTCAGCCGATGCCTGGCAATGCAGAGTGGTGGGCGTAGTAAAACAGGCGCTACATGCGCAAGTTGACGGGCTGGACGCCGTATTCCAGGCCCTGGCCCAGCCCGAAGTGGCGATTGTGTCCATGACCATCACCGAAAAAGGCTACTGTCATTCCCCCGCCACCGGCCAGTTGCAGCTGGATCATCCGTTGATTATGCGGGATCTGGCTAATCCGCATCATCCGCAGAGCGCCGTTGGGGTCATCGTCGCAGCCTTAGCTCAGCGTAAAGCGGCCGGGCAATCTGCATTCAGCGTAATGTCTTGCGACAATATGCCGGAAAACGGCCATGTCACCCGTAACGTGATCACCGCCTATGCCAAAGCGCTCGATCCGGCGTTGGCAACGTGGATCGAAACCCACGTCACCTTCCCTTCCACCATGGTCGATCGCATCGTGCCAGCTGTGACGCCAGACACCCTGGCCCAGGTCGCACAGCAAACCGGCGTGCAGGATCCGGCAGCCGTAGCCTGCGAGCCGTTCCGCCAATGGGTGATTGAGGACAATTTTGTCGCGGGCCGCCCGGCATGGGAACAAGCCGGTGCCGAACTGGTCAGCGATGTTTTGCCGTTCGAAGAGATGAAGCTGCGTATGCTGAACGGTAGCCACTCGTTCCTGGCCTATCTGGGTTATTTAGCCGGTTACCAACATATCAGCGACTGTATGCAGGATGCGCATTACGTCAATGCCGCCCGCCATCTGATGCTGGCTGAGCAGGCTCCCACGCTGAACACCCCGGGCACCGATCTGGAGAAATACGCCGATTCCCTGCTGGCACGCTATCGCAACACGGCGTTGAAGCACCGCACATGGCAAATCGCCATGGACGGTACGCAAAAGCTGCCGCAGCGCATGCTGGACTCGGTGCGCTGGCATCTGGCCAACGATAGTGATTTTGACTGTCTGGCGCTGGGCGTAGCGGGTTGGATGCGTTACGTCGGCGGTAAGGACGAACAGGGTCAACCGATCGACATCAGCGATCCATTGCGTGAGGAAATTGCCCGTCGCGTCGCCAACAGTGCTGAAGGTGAGCCTCGCGTGATGGCGTTACTGCAAATGACCTCGGTATTCGGACGCGACCTGCCGGATAACCAACGTTTCGTCAATGCCGTGACCAACGCTTATCTGGCGCTGTTGGCGCGGGGAGCGAAAGCAACGGTGGCAAGAGTGCTGGCGCGCTAAGAGCAAAGCATAGAATGCGGGTGGATTTATCCGCCCTCTTTCACAGGTTAATCTGCTAGTATGGTGGCATTCACTACTACTCTCATATATTGATTGTCGCCATGTCAGAATCGTACGTCCTCACGAATAATGTCCCGGTCAATCAGCAGATCTATCGTTTCCTGCGCAAAGATATCGTCGATTGCACCATCCCTCCGGGCACGTTGCTTTCCGAGAAAGAGATCTCCACCCGTTTCAGCGTTTCACGCCAACCGGTGCGCGAGGCCTTCATCAAACTGGCTGAAGCGGGGCTGGTGCAGATCTTGCCGCAACGCGGTACCTTCGTGATGAAAATTTCCGCCAAACGAGTGGCCGACGGGCGCTTTATCCGTCAGGCGGTGGAATGTGCCATCGTGCGGCGAGTTGCCACCACCATCACCCCCGAGCAGTTGATGACGCTGGAGCATAACCTGCATCGCCAGGAGCTGGCGGCACAGAATAATCAGATCCGTGAGTTTTTGGCGCTGGACGACGAATTCCACCATCTGCTGACGCAAATGGCCAACTGTGCCCTGGCGTGGGAAACCATCGAGACCATCAAAGCGACGATGGATCGGGTGCGCTTCCTCAGCCTGAGCGAAGTGTCACCGCCGGAGAATCTGATCCACCAGCATTACCGCATTTTTGAGGCACTGAAAGCCCAGGATCCAGATGCGGCGGAGCGGGCTATTCACGAGCATTTACAAGAGATGATCTACTCGATCACCCCGATTGCCCTGCAAAACACCGACTGGTTTGAAGCCGAATAAAAGCAATTCCCCTCTCCGATCAGGAAAGGGGACACCATCAACAAGCGCTCACTCGCAAATTTTGCTTTCTAAATAGCATTTCTTCTCAATCGCACCTATTGTCTCTTCGCACCATCAGGTTTTGATTAGTATCTTTTGCATAGCTTCAATCACCGCTTTTGACTACGCCGGTGGCCAAATACCCAGAGTTACCGGTGTATAGGAAGCTTTAACGGGAGTGAATCATGACGGATATTGCACAATTGTTAGGTAAGGAAGCGGAAGACCTTTTGCAGCACCGCTGCGCCACCATCCCTGCGGAAAATCTGTACCTGCCCGGTGGCGACTTTGTTGATCGGGTGATGATCGACAACAACCGCCCAAACAGCGTGCTGCGCTCAATGCAAACCTTGCTCAACCATGGCCGCCTGGCGGGCACCGGTTACCTGTCTATCCTGCCGGTCGATCAGGGGGTGGAGCACTCTGCCGGGGCCTCGTTTGCCGCCAACCCGCTCTATTTTGATCCGAAAAATATCGTTGAACTGGCTATCGAAGCCGGGTGTAACTGCGTGGCATCCACTTACGGCGTGCTGGCTTCGGTCTCCCGCCGCTACGCCCACAAGATCCCGTTTCTGGTCAAACTGAACCACAACGAGACCCTGAGCTATCCAACGCAATACGACCAGACCCTGTATGCCAGCGTTGAGCAGGCGTTCAACATGGGTGCGGTGGCGGTTGGTGCAACCATTTACTTCGGTTCTGAGCAATCACGCCGCCAGATTGAAGAAATCTCGATTGCCTTTGAGCGCGCTCACGAACTGGGCATGGTGACCGTATTGTGGGCCTATCTACGTAACCCTGCGTTCAACAAGGATGGCGTCGATTATCATTCCAGCGCCGATCTGACCGGCCAAGCCAACCACATTGCGGCCACCATCGGTGCCGATATCGTTAAACAGAAAATGGCCGAGAACAACGGCGGCTACCGTGCGGTGAAATTCGGTTATACCGACGATCGCGTCTATGACAAGCTGACCACCGATCACCCAATCGATCTGGTGCGCTACCAGTTGGCAAACTGCTACATGGGCCGTGCTGGTTTAATCAACTCTGGCGGCGCGGCAGGGGAAAACGATCTGCAAGAGTCAGTGCGTACCGCCGTGATCAACAAGCGGGCTGGCGGGATGGGCCTGATCCTGGGGCGTAAAGCGTTCAAGAAATCGATGAAGGATGGCATCGCCCTGATCAATGCCGTGCAGGACACCTATCTCGACAACAGCGTTACCATCGCTTAATCGTTATTTATCAAATTATTAGTCTTCAAGGCTCAGCTCTGCTGGGCCTTTTTCATGCCCTCGCCCCTCTCTCCTTTCATCATTAATTACTTTTCTTTCATCTTTAACTTTCACAATAAAATATTTATCTTTCAAAGTGTGATCCATTTAAAACAAAAACCGCAGCAAAGTGGTTACTGTATGACCCATGGCGACAGAGCCGCACTTCGCTCCAGGCCATAGCATCCATCACAGGAGAAAAAAATGATTGAGCTAATAACCCACGGAGCCGAATGGTTTATCGGCCTGTTCCAAAAAGGCGGAGAAGTGTTTGTCGGTATGGTGACCGGCATTTTACCGTTGTTGATCAGCCTGTTAGTTATCATGAACGCGTTGATCAACTTTGTTGGCCAGGAACGTATCGAACGCTTGGCACAGCGCTGTGCCGGTAACCCGGTTTCACGCTACCTGCTACTCCCCCTGATCGGCACCTTTGTGTTTTGTAATCCGATGACGTTGAGTCTCGGACGTTTTATGCCAGAGAAATATAAACCCAGTTATTACGCCGCAGCCTCCTACAGTTGCCACTCCATGAACGGCCTGTTCCCCCATATCAACCCTGGCGAACTGTTCGTTTACCTCGGAATTGCCAGCGGTTTGACCACGCTTGGCTTGCCGTTGGCCCCTCTGGCAGTGAGTTATTTCCTGGTTGGGCTGTTCACCAACTTCTTCCGCGGTTGGATCACCGATCTCACCACCAGCGTGTTTGAACGCAAGATGGGCATCCAACTGGATCGCCAGGTTCAACTTTAATTTGTGGAGCGCAGCATGAGTGCTTATATCCGTATTGAGAAAGGTGCTGGCGGGTGGGGTGGCCCACTACAGTTACCTATCGAACCCGGTAAGAAAATCGTCTATATCACCGCTGGTACCCGTCCGGCGATCGTCGATAAGCTCAGCGATTTAACCGGCTGGCCTGCGGTCGACGGTTTCAAAGAAGGCGAACCACCGGCGGAAGAGATTGGCCTGGCGATTATTGACTGTGGGGGGACGTTGCGTTGTGGCATCTACCCTAAACGCCGCATCCCAACCATCAATATTCATTCAACTGGCCGTTCTGGCCCGCTGGCGCAGTTTATTCTGGAGGATATTTACGTTTCCGGCGTGCGGGAAAACAACATCAGCCTGATTGAGGTTGCACAAGGGTCTGAAACTCCTCTGCCCACTGAAAAACAGCCACAACCAAAGGTACGTGACTACGATACCAGCAAAAAAATCACCGAACAGAGCGATGGCCTGTTGGCAAAAGTCGGGATGGGTATGGGGTCAGTTGTAGCGGTATTTTTCCAGGCCGGACGTGACACCATCGACACCGTGTTAAAAACCATTTTGCCGTTTATGGCCTTCGTCTCGGCGCTGATCGGCATCATCATGGCCTCTGGTCTGGGTGACTTTATCGCCCACGGCCTGACGCCGCTGGCCAACAGCCCAATCGGCTTGGTGACATTGGCGCTGATCTGTTCCTTCCCCCTGCTTTCACCGTTCCTCGGCCCTGGCGCCGTCATCGCTCAGGTCATCGGCGTGTTGGTGGGCGTACAGATTGGTCTTGGCCATATCCCCCCTCAGTTGGCGCTCCCGGCGCTGTTCGCCATTAACGCCCAGGCCGCCTGTGACTTTATCCCGGTAGGTCTGTCCCTGGCAGAGGCCAAGCAGGATACGGTGCGTGTCGGCGTCCCTTCGGTATTGGTTGGGCGCTTCCTCACTGGCGCCCCTACGGTACTGATCGCCTGGGCCGCATCGGCCTTTATCTACCAATAAATTGCCCGGAGGAAAACCATGAGCACCATTTTCCAGACCACGATCACCCAGATTGGCGGCTGCGCCCGTGACGCACTGTTGGACAACATGCTGATCACCTTCCGCGAAGGCGCACCGGCAGATATTGAAGAGTACTGCTTCATCCACCAGCACGGCGAGACCGCCGGTGAATTACAAACCGGGGGCGTAATGGAGCTTGGCGACCGGCGCTACCCCATCACCGCTGTCGGAGAGGTTGCCACCCAGAACCTGCGCGAATTGGGCCATATCACCGTACGTTTTGATGGAGAAACTCAGGCTGAATTCCCTGGCACGATCCACGTAATAGGCAGCACGCCCGCTGATATCCCGTTAGGCAGCACACTGAAATTTATCGCATAAGGAGTAGATCATGTCTGAAGTAGCTGTAGTGATTGGCGGTGGCCAAACGTTGGGTGCTTTCCTGTGCCATGGCCTGGCTGAAGCGGGTTATCGCGTTGCGGTCGCCGATTTGAATGCCGACAACGCCAATCTGGTGGCACAGCAAATCAATCAGGAGTTCGGGGCCGATCGCGCCATCGGTTTCCAGGCCGATGCCACCGATGAGGCCAGCGTTATCGCGCTGGCTAGCGCGGTTGACCGGGCTTTCGGTCAGACAAACCTGTTGGTGTATAGCGCCGGGATTGCCAAAGCCGCGCCGATCACCGATTTCCCACTGGGGGACTTTGACCGCTCCTTGCAGGTGAACCTGGTGGGTTATTTCCTGTGTGCCCGCGAGTTCTCTCGCCTGATGATCCGCGACGGTATCGCCGGACGCATCATTCAAATCAACTCTAAATCCGGCAAGGTCGGCAGTAAGCATAATTCCGGCTACAGCGCCGCCAAGTTCGGTGGCGTTGGATTGACGCAGTCGCTGGCGCTCGATCTGGCCGATTACGGGATCACCGTGCACTCCCTGATGCTCGGTAACCTGTTGAAGTCGCCGATGTTCCAGTCGCTATTGCCGCAATATGCGCAGAAGCTGGGGATCAAGCCTGAAGAGGTCGAGAAGTATTATACCGATAAGGTTCCGCTGAAACGCGGCTGTGACTACCAGGACGTGCTGAACACGCTGCTGTTTTATGCCAGCGATAAAGCCTCTTACTGCACCGGCCAGTCGATCAACATTACCGGTGGCCAGGTGATGTTCTGATATTAATCGGTTAGGGGCCAGAGGAAAAACACCTAGCAGCCCCTCACCCCTACCCTCTCCCAATGCATAGACCGTGCTCCTCATGCACACCTGTTTTAGGGAGAGGGAGCCAGTTCGGTGTCGCGGTAAGGTGCTGGAGATCATCTGTGGCATAGGCTCAATGGCTAGGTACGAAAGTTAATTCGTGGCACGTACAGTCCCCTCTCCCTGTGGGAGAGGGCTAGGGTGAGGGGACGATCACCGGACTCTCACCTTTATTTTCACACAGGAGAACAACCGTATGACCAGCGCACTAGTTACCTTCGCCGTTATCGCCTGGCTGATGCAAATCGCCCTGGGTTGGTGGCAGCTCCAGCGCTTTAACCGCGCGTTCGAGAGCCTATGCCAGTTGGGCACCGTAGGCGTTGGCCGTTCTGGGGGCAGGTTCAAACCTCGCGTGGTATTGGCGCTGGCGTTTGATGCCCAACAACGAGTCTGTGGCAGCATGCTGATGCGTGGCCTGACCATCTTCGCCCAGCCGAAACAACTCACGCAGTTACATGGCATGCACCAACAACAACTCTGCCCAGATGTGATCTTCCCTGAGGATCGGGCATGCCAAACTGCACTATCGTTAGCGATCGCACCGAAATCATGATATTTTCACATTAAAAGACATTACCTTTCATAGTGAACTATATCACCGAGAGGAATGGTCAACTCTTGTGAACAGGGATCTCTATGAAACCAAAGCAGCGGCAAGCCGCTATCCTCGAATACTTGCAGCGGCATGGCAAAACGGCAGTGGATGCCCTGGCAGAGCATTTTTCCACGACCGGCACCACCATCCGTAAAGATCTCACCTTGCTGGAAGAAGAAGGCGAGGTGATCCGCACCTATGGCGGCGTGGTGCTTAGCCGTGACGATGGCGATCAGCCCATCGATCGTAAAACCCATATCAACACCGAAAAGAAACGCCAGATCGCCTATGCGGCCATCAAGCTGATCGACGATGGCGATTCACTGATCTTTGACGCGGGCAGCACGGTATTGCAGATGGTGCCGCATCTGGCGCAGTTCAATAACATCACCGTGATGACCAACAGCCTGACTATCGTTAACGCGCTGGTGGAACTGGATAACGATCAAACCATCCTGATGCCCGGCGGCACCTACCGGAAAAAATCTGCCTCCTTTCATGGCAGCCTGGCGGAATCGGCATTTCAGCAGTTCAGCTTCGACAAGCTGTTTATTGGGGCCGACGGTGTCGACCTCAATGCGGGTGTCACCACCTTTAATGAGGTGCATAATGTCAGCAAGGCGATGTGTGAAGCCGCCAGCCGCATTGTATTGCTGGTCGATTCCTCGAAGTTTGGCCGCAAAAGCCCTAACGTGGTGTGCGATCTGAGCGTCGTGGATACTTTGATCACCGATAACGGCATCAACCCGGATTACCTGGCTGCGCTACAGGCCAAAGGTATCAATATCATTCTGGTAGGAGACCCACTTGATGAGTAATGCCACTGCCCTGCTCAACTTTGCCCGTGAAACGCTGGAAATTGAGCTGACCGAAGCGCAGCGCCTGCTGACACGCCTGGATGACAACTTTGTCCAAGCCTGTGAACTGCTGCTCAACTGCCGTGGCAAGGCGGTGATTTCCGGTATTGGTAAATCCGGCCATATCGGCAAGAAGATTGCCGCTTCATTGGCCAGCACCGGCACCCCGTCGTTTTTCGTCCATCCGGCGGAAGCCTTGCATGGCGATTTGGGGATGATCGGCGCCGAGGATGTGGTGATCTTCATCTCCTATTCCGGCCGCGCCAAAGAGCTGGATCTGATCCTGCCGCTGCTGGCAGAGAGCAAGATCCCAGTCATTGCCATGACCGGTGGCAAAGAGTCGCCACTGGCGCTGGGTGCTGCCTGTACGTTGGACATCAGCGTTGAACGTGAAGCCTGCCCGATGGGCCTGGCACCAACCTCCAGCGGAGTGACTACGCTGATGATGGGGGATGCATTAGCGATGGCCCTGATGCGCCAGCGTGGTTTTAATGCAGAAGACTTTGCCCGCTCCCATCCAGGTGGCAGCCTGGGTGCTCGCCTGCTAAATCGCGTCCATCATTTGATGCGTACTGGCGATCGCCTGCCGATGGTGCAAGAAAGCGCCAACGTGATGGAAGCCATGCTGGAGTTGAGCCGTACCGGACTAGGCTTGGTAGCCGTATGTGATGCACAGCAAAAAGTGGTGGGCGTGTTTACCGACGGTGACCTGCGCCGCTGGTTGGTGAAGGGTAATAGCCTCAATGATAGCCTCAGCCCGGCGATCACTCGCCCCGGCTACCGCTTGCCAGAACAGTGGCGTGCCGGGGAAGCCCTGGAAGCGCTGCACGAACAGCACATCAGCGCCGCTCCGGTGGTAGATATCGATGGTGTACTGGTAGGGGCAATCAACCTGCACGACCTGCATCAGGCCGGGATCGGCTGATAGTAGCAAACCTCTCAAGCAGGGGCGTAGCATGCTACGCCCGCTTAACGGCCTTGGCGCGTAGCTTTGCCCCTCAGCAGCGTTACTTCCAGTCTGGATTACCCTCAAACTGTTTCTTCAGCAACGCTTTCATCTGATCATCCGGTTTACCCAACCATTGATATTTGGCGTATTTCTTCGGATGGTCAATGGCCTGCGGCTTATTGGGCACTTCAATCCGCACGCCCCAAGCCTGGGACTTGTCTGCTTTAAAAGCCACAATCATAAAGTTATTGGCGCAGTCATGCGGCTTGCAGATGTTACCGATCTGGTAGCTTTGCCCTTGCCAGGTGACGGTTTCGGCTGGTGTGGAAGTGCCGATCCCTTTGCGCGCCCAACCCGGTAACTGTGCCTGGCCCTTCACCATATTTTTCCAACTGGTTTGGTAGCCCGGCTGCTGGATCAGATCTGAAGCAGTGATAATCTGTTCGGCAAAACTGCCGGTGCTAAATCCAAGCAGGGCCGCAACCAGGGCTCCCAGCAACCTCTTTTTTCCTATCATGGTCTTCTCCCTCGGTAAATCAAAAGCGTAGCTCCAAGTAGCTCAGACCACAATTAAACGGGAAAGTTGGCCCAGCGTTTTTCGTCAGACAACCTGCCAGTACCCTTTTTTGGTTGCCCCAACCCTGATTAACCGCTTTCCTTCCAGGAAGCGGTGGTAAATTTTCTTCCGACATTTCTTCCGACATTTCTTCCGACATTTCTTCCGACATTTCTTCCGACATTGTGGCAAGGCGTCCCCGCTTGTCACCAATACCTTCGATTAATGTCACCACCCGTTTAGCCAGCTTAAACTCAATCTCTGGCTCACCACCAAGCATGGAAATGATGCACCGGCCCAATACCCTGCCCCACCTCCAGGCTATCGGCCTGCTGTAAAGCCAGTTGCAGGTAGTTTTTTGCCGCTGCCACGGTATCGGCCCAGCTCTGGTGGCGCGGACGCAGGGCAGCCAGTGCCGCAGATAGGGTGCAACCGGTGCCGTGCGTGTGCCTGGTCGCTATGCGCGGCGCACTAAAGCGCTGCTCAAAGCCAGGAGCAAATAGCCAATCTGGGCTTTCCTCTTCACTTAGATGCCCCCCCTTCATCAACACCGCCTGACAGCCCATCGCCAACAATGCCTGGCCCTGCTCACGCATTTGCGCTTCGTTTTGTGCCGGAGCACAGGCCAGCAAAGCAGCGGCCTCAGGCAAGTTAGGCGTGATAATGGAAACCAATGGCATTAGCTCACGGCGGATGGATTCCACCGCATCCGGTGCCAGCAGCGGGTCACCACTTTTAGCCAGCATCACCGTATCCAGCACCACATAAGGCAGCTTGTAATGGCGTAGGCGCTCGGCCACTGCCCGCACGATATCGGCATTAGCCAACATGCCGATTTTAGCGCTATCGATACGCACATCGCTGAGTACCGAATCCAACTGGGCGGCCACAAATGCCGGTTCGATATGATATACCGACTGCACGCCACGGGTATTCTGCGCCACCAGCGCGGTGATCACGCTGGTGCCATAGGCCCCCAACGCGGAGAAGGCTTTCAGATCGGCCTGAATACCGGCTCCGCCGCTAGGATCGGTGCCAGCGATGGTGAGTGCGTTAATTCGTTTCATAGCAGATCCTCCATCCGCAGTTGGTAGAGGGCATCCAGAAAGGCGGCAGTAAAGCTGCCAGGGCCAGAACACTGCGCCGTGGCCCTTTCACCACATAGCGCCATCACGCGGCAAGCGGTGGCAACGTTATCCAGCCGATCGCCCGGCAAACTGCAAAATGCTGCTGCAACCGCTGAAAGCGCACAGCCAGTCCCCACCACGCGCGTCATTAATACATCACCACCCGTAACGGCCCAGTCTCGCTCGCCATCGGTGATGTAATCTGTCTCACCGGTGACGGCCACAATAGCCCCGCAATTACGCGCCAATACCTGTGCTGCGGGTAATGCCACCAGCGAGTCATCCTGGCTATCTACGCCACGGGCGCTGGTCTGCAGGCCGCTCAATGCAATGATTTCCGACGCGTTGCCACGGATCGCCACAGGCCGCAGGGTGAGCAAACGGCGGGCGAAGGTAGCGCGATATTCCAATCCCCCAACGGCAACCGGATCCAGTAACCAGGGTTTTTCAGCACAATTGGCAGCCTCTATGGCGGCTAGCATTGATTCTGCTCGCGATGCATGCAGGGTGCCGATATTGATCAACAGCGCATCGGCCACGCGACTGAACTGCGCGGCCTCTTCCGGTTCCACCACCATCGCGGGAGAAGCACCAAGCGCCAGCAGCACATTGGCCGTCAGCTCTTGCACCACTTCGTTGGTCAGGCAGTGGATCAACGGAGGTTGGCGTTTAAATTGGTTAAAACAGGCCGCGGCACGGGTGCCGGGTAACACATCAGGTCGAGTAAACATAATGCTCCCAACCGGCGTTCAAGAAGGCGGGTACCGGCTGAGATACCGCGACATCCCTACGCTGGCATAATCCAGATCAGGTAATACGGGTAATTTCTCAGCCCCTAAGGGCACCCCGAGTCGACGTTTGCCATTATTAGCGCTGCCGCCAGTGAGGTCAATCACGCGATAGCGTCAAAAAATAAAAAGAGACTCCGTCCCCCCCAGGTAATGTATAGTTCGCGTTTGACGGGGAAACCATGCTAACTCACTCATCTATCCGCCTTAACAAATACATTAGCGACAGCGGCATTTGTTCTCGTCGCACGGCCGATCTCCACATCAAGGAGGGCCACGTTTTCATCAACGGCCGGTTAGCCGCCTTGGGCGATCAGGTATTGGTCGGGGATATGGTGAAAGTTAACGGCCAGCCGATCGAACCGCGTAGTGCGGACGATTTGGTGCTTATCGCACTGAATAAGCCTGTTGGCATCATCACCAGCATGGGGAAGCACGTGCGGGATAACATCGGTGATTTCGTTAATCACAGCAGACGCGTCTTTCCTATCGGACGCCTGGATAAAGACTCCCAGGGGCTGATTTTCCTGACCAATGACGGCGAGTTGGTCAATAAGATCCTTCGTGCTGGCAATAATCATCAAAAAGAGTATCTGGTCACCGTCAACAAACCGGTGACCGATGAGTTTATTCAGGGCATGAGCGCAGGCGTCCCCATCCTGGGCACGGTGACTCAAAAATGCCTAGTGGAGAAAGAAGCTCCGCAGGTGTTTCGCATCACCCTGGTGCAAGGGCTTAACCGCCAAATCCGCCGCATGTGCAAATATTTTGGTTATGAAGTCACCAAGCTTGAGCGCGCACGTATTATGAACATCGTTCTGAAAGGGTTGCCGCTGGGCGAATGGCGGGATTTCACCACAGAGGAACGGCGCGAGCTATTTAAACTGGTTGAACACTCCTCATCCGAGGATATTTCCTCCCCGCTTCAATAACGCCAGATTTAAGCGACAGTAGCAATATAGCTCCTCGGACCATACTGATTAACCTGATACAAAATGCTCTGGATGCCCCTAAAAAGGGGGCGTACTGATAACGATCCGTTCACATAAAGGGGGCTGCAATTTTCTTGAATATCCGCACCGTTCCACTTTACTTCTCTTTCCGCTCGAAATTGCAATCAACCTCTCAAAACAGCCCGTAATTATCAGTTGATCTTGTTTTCATTCGGCTCTATCTTCTCGCATCCGGGTACATGAAGCGGCTCGCTGGATGCGGTCTATCCCTCCTCCCCCTTTCCGTCTACCACACGGATTTATGACTCTTCTCTTGTCAGAGTTACCACACAGCATTTGATAACTTTCGGTAAACATGAACTCAACGGTTAAAGATACCCTGGCAGCACGTGACGTCACCCTAACCCCGTGGACAGGCTTTTATTTCCTGCTGTCGCTGCTGATCAACTTCGCCCTCGGCTATCCATTTAGTCTGCTGTATGCCGTGGCGTTCGGCTGTGTGTTACTGCTGCTGTGGCGTCTCAGCCCACGCTTGCAAAAGAGTGTGATCGGGCTGTGTAGCCTCATCGCTGCCATGTATTTCCCGTTTGCTCAGGCCTATGGCTCGCCCAATTTTAATACCCTGCTGGCGTTACACTCGACCTCGGTGGAAGAGTCCAGCGAGATATTGACCATCTTCCCGTGGTACAGCTATCTGGTGTCGCTGTTTATTCTGGCTCTGGGCATTATCGCGTTGCGCCGTAAGCCAACCCCGAAAGGCGCTTGGAACACCCTCAACAGCTTATGTCTCACCATCAGCGTGGTCTGCTTTTTTGTCACGCCAGTACAGAATCTGGCGTACGGCGGCGTGTTTAAATTGACCGATTCTGGTTATCCCGTGTTTCGCTTCGTCAGAGATGTGATCGTCAATAACCAGGAAGTGATTGATGAAAAAGCCCGTATGCAGGCGCTTTCGCAACTGAAAGATTCCTGGAACGTGCTGGCGGTGAAACCGAAGTATCACATTTACATGGTAGTGATCGGCGAAAGCGCGCGGCGAGATGCCTTAGGTGCGTTTGGTGGGCACTGGGACAATACCCCCTTTGCCAGCCACGTAAACGGCACGCTATTGCTTAACTATATTGCGGCCAGCGGATCAACACAGAAATCGCTCGGCATTACGTTAACCCGTGTTATTAACGGTAAACCCCAGTATCAAGATAACTTCGTCACGTTGGCCAATCGGGCAGGTTTTCAGACCTGGTGGTTCTCAAACCAAGGCCAAATTGGTGAATATGACACCGCTATCGCCAGCATTGCCAAACGTGCCGATGAAGTGCAGTTTCTGAAAAACGGTGATTTTGAAGCAGATAAGAATACCCATGATGAAACGCTGCTCAAGATGACCGCCCAGGTTTTTGCCGCCCCGCGCAACACTAACCCGCAGCTGATCGTCTTGCACCTGATGGGTTCACATCCGCAAGCCTGCGACCGAACTCAGGGGAAATACGTGGACTTTGTACAATCCAAAGAAACCTCCTGCTATCTTTACACCATGACGCAAACTGACAGCCTGCTAAAACAGCTCTATCAGCAGTTACGCGATACCGGGGAAAGTTTCTCAATGGTCTACTTCTCCGATCACGGTCTGGCGTTTAAAGAGCGCGGTACCCAGGTGCAATATCTGGCGCACGATGACCAGTTTCAACAAAATTTTCAGGTCCCCTTTATGGTGCTTTCCAGCGATGACACCGAACACCGCCTGATTAAAGCCCCTCGTTCAGCCAATGATTTCCTGACCTTTTTCGCTTCGTGGACCGGGATAAAAACCAAAGAGCTGACGCCGAAATACTCGTTTCTTTCCGAGCAAAAAGCCGGCCCCGTCTATATCACCAACTTTAAGCTCAAGAAGGTGGACTACACCCATTTACCGACGGATATCTTTGAAACCCAAACGCGCTGAAGTGTAACAAGGTAGCCTTTGCATCTCGGGCCACTTTGTCTGTAATATGAGGCAGTTAAAATGGAAAGAGCCTGTTGACCAATGAAAAAACTCACTTTTCTGCCTCTCATTTTCCTGACACTGGCGCTGGCAGGTTGCACCAGTGACTACATTATCACGACTAAATATGGCGATAGCCTACAGGCCCACGGCGAACCGGACACTGACCGCAATAGCGGTATGACCAGCTATACTGACATGAACGGCGACTATCATCTGATCAATACCAATGATATTTCAGGGATAGTCAAAAAATAGCCTTTCCTGCGGCTGCGTGACTTTCACGCCCGCCATGCGTAAAGCCTTGCCATGGATTGCAGCGGTTGCATTTTTTATACAGGCCCTTAGAAACTGGCGGCCTGTTCATGATTAACGCCCCCGATAAAGGTTATATCCCATTTGCTGGGCAACAGCCGCAACCATTTTTTGCCCCCGCACGCTGTTACCAACGGGATCAAGTGGTGGTGAGAACGCAGCAATCCCCATTACACCAGGCACCACGGTCAAAATACCGCCCCCAACACCACTTTTACCTGGCAAACCAACGGTGTATGCCCAATCGCCAGAACTACCATACATCCCTTCCATCGTCATTTCTGCCAAAATAAAGGGCGTGTTAGACTCTGTCAGCACTCGCTTTTTGCTGACGGGGTTGATACCACCGGCGGCAATTGTCGCCCCCATCGTGGCCAATTCAATGGTATTAAGCAGCGTTGAACATTGACGGGTATACACATCGCAGGCTTCCATTGGATCGCAGTACATCGCATCGGCGCTATAGAGTAACCAGGCGATCGCACGGTTATGGAAGTTGGTCGTTTGCTCTGAATCATTCACCTCGTCAGAGAGTGCGATTTGTGCACCCGCTAACTGCTGTTGCATATCAAGAATACGCAACCAGCGGTTTTCACGGTCACTCGCTTTCACTAAGCTCACCGTTGACATTGCCCCGGCATTCACCAGCGGCGAGAGGGGTTTACCTTTATGTAGCTCCAGAGCAATCACTGAGTTAAAGGGCAAGCCAGTGGGATCGGCACCAATCTTGTCCTGAACCTGTTGTGGGCCAACATCTTCCAACGCCAAGGCGAGCGAGCACACTTTTGAAATTGACTCCAGCGCAAAGCGAAACTCCGCATCCCCCTGAGAAATGATATCCCCGTCAACGGTTACAATCACCAAGGCGGCTAAATGGCTTGGCACGCTCGCTAAAAAAGGGATATAGCTGGCATTCTCGCCGCCACTCAATGTGGAATACTGCGCATAGGCATCCGATGCCACCTGTTGAAGACGTTGTAAATCGATAGTCATGTTGTTGACTCCCAGACTGAATTTGCGGAGTTGGGAGATAATACTCCCAACCCTTGAAAGAAATATTAAGGTTTTGGCACCTGAGCGGCTATTACAGCAGGCTCAATAGTTCTCATCACGCCAATGGCTATGCAAAGCCACCATCAGGTCCAGCCATTCTAGGCCCACTCACTTAAACATTGTGTAATAGGCACCCAAGATTGATATCGGGCTGAGGGACCCAAAGTGCCTGGCACAAAGATCAGTACGTTACCCACTGCTGCTAACATAATGGCGATAGGATAGTTTCAATAGTGGTATGACCAGATATATCGGCATAAACGGCGATTATCATCTGATCATAGTGAAAAAATAGCGGCTGTCTGAGTTTTTATCTGCTAAATCGTAGCGGCTTTCGTGTTTATTCGAGTTAACCAAACAAATAGAACTTTCGCAGCCTGGCTTGAATAAGCCTGGCTGCGATAATGTTGAAGCGATATCCCCCTTTATTTAGCCGCCAGCTTACACAGCGTTAACGCCACATTATAAGAAGCCTCAAACGACTTGAGGGGTAAAAACTCAAACCGTGAATGGAAATTATGCGCGCCGGTAAAGAAGTTTGGCGTTAATAACCCTTTGGCAGACAGCGCCGCACCGTCTGTACCGCCGCGCATCGGGATGACTTTAGGCTCAATGTTCAACTCGGCCAGTGCGGCAAAAATCAAATCTATGGCCCGGCGGTCATCGGTGATGGCATTGCTGATATTGCTGTAGGTATCGCTGATGTGATACTCCACCCGAGCGGTGGGATATTGCGCAGCAATCTTCTCCGCCACTTCACCAATCTGCTGTTTGCGGCGCTCAAAATTCGCCAAATCGAAATCACGGATATTGGCTTTCAGCAGCGCTTCGCTTTGCGATGCCTGCATACCATTAAACCAGATATAACCTTCGCGCCCTTCGGTATGCTCAGGAGTCTGCTGGCGATCGAAGTGGCCGATGTAATCCATCGCCATCAGCAGCGGATTCACCAGCACACCTTTAGAGGACATCGGGTGACTGGTCACGCCGGTAAAGCGCAGTTCGGCGCTGGCGGCGTTGAAGTTTTCATACACCACTTCACCCAATTCGCAGCAGTCGATGGTCCAGGCAAAGTCGACGTCGAAACGCGCCAGATCCAGCGCTTTGGCGCCACACAGGCCAATCTCTTCGTCCGGTACAAACGCCACCACGATATCGCCGTGTTGGTCCTCTGCGGTAAGGTTTTCCAACACCGTCATCACTACCGTGACGGCCGCTTTGTTATCCGCCCCCAACACGCTGGTGCCATCGCTGAAAATAATCTCTTCCCCCGGATAGGCTTTGATTTCCGGGTGTTCAGCAGTGCGTAGCCAGATATCTTGCTGCGCGTTCAGGCACAAATCCTCACCGGTAAAGCGCAAGATTTGTGGATGGATATCCGGCGATAAACCAACGTCTACAGTATCAATATGCGTGATGAACCCGATACGTGGCGCACCGGGTACGTTGCCTTTTTTCACTGCGGTGACGGTGGCATGTTCGTCAATAACCACATTATCCAGGCCGAGTTGGCGTAGTTCCTCAGCCAGCATCTCCGCCATGGCGAACTGGCCAGGAGTGCTGGGCAAAGTACTTACCGCTGGGTTGCTCTGGCTGGTGACGGCCAGGTAGCGGAAGAAACGTTGGGTTAACTGCGTGGCGAGCGGTGAAGACATTATGTTGTGTATGAACGCATCCCGTTTGCAAGGCTTCCATGGCTAGGATCACCAGAGCAATCTTTCAGAATTCACCCTTTTGTTAGAGTTTATTTTTGCCAACTACTGCCTTTACCGAGGCTAGCGTTGACCTCATTGTTATCGTTCGATGTTGTTTGCTGACAATGTAAATTTAATGTTATTTATTAAGCGCTTTAGTACAAGCTTTATTTTTCAGTGGTAGGCTCACCAACAGGAAGATAGTGATGATAATTAAAATTACAAAGCTTGCGCTGGCCATAGCAGCGCTCTCAATAAGCTCTGGGGTAGCAGCAAAAACGTTAGTCTATTGTTCAGAAGGTTCACCAGAAAACTTTAACCCGCAACTCTACACCTCCGGGACCAGCGTAGATGCCAGCGCGGTGCCGATCTATAACCGACTGGTGGATTTCAAAGTCGGTACCACCGAACTGCAGCCTAGCCTGGCAGAAAGCTGGGACGTCAGCGAAGACGGTAAGGTGTACACCTTCCATCTGCGCCAAGGAGTGAAGTTCCAGAGCAACAAATATTTCAAGCCAACGCGCGACTTTAACGCCGATGATGTGATCTTCTCGTTTATGCGCCAGAAAGATCCAAACCATCCCTATCACAACGTTTCCAACGGCAACTACTCCAACTTCGAAAGCCTGGAGTTCGGCAAGCTAATCACCGCCATCGACAAGGTTGATGACCATACCGTGCGTTTCACGCTGGCCCATCCGGAAGCGCCGTTTGTTGCCGATTTAGGCTGGTATTTCGCCTCAATTCTCTCTGCGGAATACGCTAATAGCATGTTGAAGGCGGGCACGCCAGAGCGTGTAGATATGGAGCCGATTGGCACCGGGCCGTTTGAATTGAAGCAATATCATAAAGACTCCCGCATCCTGTTTACCGCCTTCCCTGATTACTGGCAGGGCAAAGCGAAAATCGACCGTCTGGTGTTCTCCATCACGCCGGACGCGTCGATCCGTTACGCCAAGCTGGAAAAAAATGAATGCCAGGTGATGCCGTTCCCTAACCCGGCAGACCTGCCACGCATGAGGGAAAATAAAGACATCAACCTGATGCAAAAAGCAGGCTTGAACACCGGCTTCCTGGCGTTTAACACTCAAAAGGCCCCGCTGGATAACGTGAAGGTCCGTCAGGCGTTGGCGTTGGCCATCAATAAACCGGCAATCATCGAGGCAGTATTCCAAGGTACTGGCACTGCGGCGAAAAATATACTGCCTCCGGGCGTGTGGAGTGCCGATGCGGATTTGAAAGACTACGATTACGATCCGGAGAAGGCCAAAGCCCTACTGAAAGAAGCTGGCTTCGCCAACGGTATGACCATCGATCTGTGGGCAATGCCGGTTCAACGCCCGTATAACCCGAACGCCAAGCGCATGGCAGAGATGATCCAGGCCGACTGGGCGAAAGTGGGCGTAACGGCCAAAGTAGTGACCTATGAGTGGGGCGAGTACCTGACGCGGGTGAAAAACGGCGAGCATCAGGCCGCACTGATGGGCTGGACCACGGCAACCGGGGATCCGGATAACTTCTTTGGCCCGCTGTATAGCTGCACGTCAGCCAACGGCGGCTCTAACTCGTCGAAGTGGTGTTATCAGCCGTTTGATAAGCTGATCCTGGAGGCTCGAGCCGAAAGTAACCACCAAAAGCGCGTAGCGCTTTACAAGGAAGCCCAGCAGATGATGCACGATCAGATGCCGGCGGTGATGATTGCCCACTCGACGATTTTTGAGCCGGTGCGCAAAGAGGTCACCGGATACGAAATCGACCCGTTCGGCAAGCATATTTTCTATCAGGTCGATGTGAAATAAGCGCTGACGCTTGAACGATGACTAAGGGCTTCAAACCGAGAGGGGTGAAGCCTTTTTTATTACTGCCCCGTAACCGAATTTCGCAACAATCTGACTGTGATAGCTATCACAACTGCAACCTGGCCCCCACGCATACATCCAGCAGCCAGCCTAGCTTCAAGGTATAATCAGATTTCAAATTGATGACTGACCGTTCTGGCCGTCTTGACCATCCTGACCATTCTGACCGTCTTGGCCATTCTGACCGTCTTGACCATTCTGGCCGTCTTGGCCATCCTGACCATCCTGACCATCCTGACCATCCTGACCGTCTTGACCGTTCTGCAATTTAGTATGGCCATTCTCAGGCTCAACAGGTTTTACTTGAGCAGCGTGACCACCAAGAGAAATGGCCAGCAGAAAAACCAAGTACATATTTTTTTTAATTTTCATGAAATGTCAGACTCACTATGGTTAGGGAAAGCGCAGGGAACGCACGTTCACACATTGGAAACCAATCCGGTGCAGGATTTACGGCAGGTAGCATAGCAAGTAACCAGAGATGGCAACACCAAGAAAAAATACAACCATTCACTGGGGCCAATACTGGATGGCCTGGGCCGCGAAAACCTTAATATCGTCAATTTCGTCACGTTCCATCATCATCTCTGCCAGCATTTGCGGGTAGCACCTGGATAAACATCACCGAGCTGCGGAATGGGGAACCGCCATCCTGCTACCACTGTTGCTGGTCAAAAACTTACTCAGGGTATGCTGCGCATCAGCACGCAAACATTCGAATGTTACGATATTTGTAGGATGAAGAATAAACCGCTCTCCTCTGTGATCCAGATCCTATATTTAATTAATGAGGCAGACCTTTTTCGGCCAGGGTTCCACAGGGAGAAAAGTATCAACCACTTATTCGGCCACCAATGGCTTCTGGCAACGATGTTGATAGCTAGCGCTCATACTTTCGCAGCATCCCCCTCTGACCCGATTAGTCAGGCACAGGAGCAATTGGCCCAGATTGCTGAGTATCAGTGCAAGATCGACTCACGCTCGGCACAAGGCGATCGCACCCTGATGCGTTACAGCTACCGTAAGCCGGGCTATGTGCGGATGGATTTCAGCGAACCTCATCGTGGTGCCGTGCTGATCTATGATCCCGATAGCGCTAAGGTACGCGTATGGCCATTCGGTATCGGCACTCTGCCAGTGCTGAGCCTGTCACCCAGCAACTCGTTGGTACAAGGCCCTAACGGCCATCGCATAGACCAATCGGACGTTGGCACCTTGCTGCGTAATATTCGCCACCTCCAGCAAGGGGGAAAAACGACCGTCATCGGTAAGGAAGCCCTGGCGGGACAAGCCGCTTTGCATGTCACCATCCTTGGAGCAGCGGGGGTTAATGTCGGTGGCGTTCACCGTTATGAGGTTTGGTTAGAGGATAGCCACAGCTTCCCAACCAAGGTGGTCAGCTACGATACCGACAATCGAGAAATAGAAACCGTGATGATGGACGCTCTGGTGTTCAACCTGCATTTTCCCACTGACTTCTTTACCCCTTAAGGCAGAGCCCAATATGGCCGAATACCAGTTCGTCACTACCTGGCGTATCAAAGCCCCATTACAGACGGTGTGGGAGGTACTCTATCATCCCGATATCTGGCCAAGCTGGTGGAAAAACCTGTTACAGGTGGTCGAGATAGTGAAAGGCAATGAGCTTGGGATCGGGGCGCTACATCATTATACCTGGCAAGGCGTGCTGCCTTACCGCATCACTTTCGACATGCATATAGTCAATATCGTGCCGCTACAGCTATTGGAGGGACAAGCCAGCGGCGAAGTTGAAGGGATTGGCCAATGGCTGTTAAGTTCCGATGGGGTTTATACCCTTGCGCGCTATACTTGGCATGTCCGAACCACTACGCTCTGGATGAACTGCCTGGCACCGCTGGCAGCACCGTTATTTCGCTGGAACCACGATGCGGTGATGCGGGCCGGAGCCAAAGGATTGGCGCAACGGCTGGGTACCAGCGTTGAAATGAGTTGATTGTCAGCTATAGTGCTAGCAAATCATCAGGAGCCGCCATGCACATAAGACCTTACCAAGAGGCCGATCGCCTTTTCCTGCGCAGCCTGTATCTGGCCGCCCGCCAAACCGCCTTTACCTGGCGTGACACGCGAAATTATCGGCTGGAAGATTTTGATCGCTCAACGATTGGCGAAGAGATCTGGGTAGCCGAACGGGACGGCAAGCTGCTCGGCTTTGTCTCGATTTATCACGCCGATAATTTTATTCATAATCTGTATGTCGATCCTCTCCTGCCGCCGCAGGGCGTGGGCAGCGCGCTGTTGCATGCCGCAGAACAGACGTTTACCTCAACCGGGTCGCTCAAGTGCCTGGTGAAAAATGACAAGGCGCTGGCGTTCTATCACAAGCACGGCTGGCAGATCGTCTCCACCGGTGGTGACGGCGGCGAAGAGTATTACCTTTTACATTCGCCGAAAGGATAGCGTTGTTCTTAAGCTTGCGGTTTCAGCACAATGGAACAAGCGTATCTGTCCGCCGGATGGATGGACACCGTCGTTTCGAACGTTTCACCATGGCGGTCCACGTAACGACGAACAATTCTCAGTGCGGGTGAGCCGGGTTCAACGCCAAGCACTTTGGCAATTTTCGGCGATACACCAACGGCGGTGATGGTCTGCCGAACCTCTTCACTCTTGACCCCATAATGTTTTTCAATCAGCTCGCTGATCAATGCGTAGGGATCGCTGCGCACCAGGCGACGTATCTTGTCATAAATAAGTCGGGTATAGCTGTCTGTCCAGCAGATGGGGGCGTCTTTCTTTGCGCCGTCTTCACGGATACTGGCGATATGTAACCAGCGCGATCCTGGCGCACCACCGATCACTTGAGATAGCTCCTCATCAGCCACCACCTCATCAATCTTTTTCACCACCCGAAGGTTATTGTTGGCCAGGAAAAGCAAATCTTCCAGGCTGGCCAGCGGGTGATTCATAGCGCTGTCTGATTTTTTTTCCACTATCAGCGTGCCAATCCCCTTACGCCTGACGATCAACCCCTGCTCGGTGATATCACGCAAGGCTTCACGAATGGTATGTCGGCTGACATCAAACTGTTCGCACAGCTCCATTTCAGGTGGCAACAGCGTGCCTACCGGGTACTTATCCGAGGCAATGCTTTGCACCAGCTCACGAGCAATACGTTTATAAAGAGATTCTTTCATAGCGGTCTGGCCGTTACTCCCGAAAAAACTTTCAGATCAACATCACAAAGTTGTAGCAAGACAGCTTTGCTCAAATGTCCGTACATTATATATTGTCCGTACATATTAAATGTACGGACATTTAAGGAAGCCTGAACAGCAAGAGTCCTCGTTTCCTCGCGCCTCACGAGCTGCTGTTTAGCCACCTGTCCCTATATGACATATGAAATAAATCTTACCACCATTCTTACACTCAGGGAGGCAATATGGCTTCTAATGTTCTTGATTCTATTCTGTTCCGTGACGCTTTTGGTACCCCGGAAATGCGTGCCATTTTTGATGATCGCGAGTTGGTACGCAAGTACGTCGAGGTGGAGGTCGCTCTGGCCAAAGCCGAAGCTCGCTGTGGAGTGATCCCAGTGGAAGCCGCAGAGGAAATTGCGGCCAGATGCAGTGCAGACACGCTGGATTTTGACCTACTGCGTCATGAAACCGAAATCGTTGGCTATCCCATTTTACCGTTGGTGCATCAGATATCGAAGCAGGCTGGCAGCTCAGGGGGATACGTTCACTGGGGGGCAACGACACAAGATATTATGGATACCGCAGTAGTCCTGCAAATCCGCGATGCATTCGAACTTATCGAAACCGATCTCAACGAACTACGCCGCATTCTGGCTGACATGGCACAGCGCTACCGAACCACCCCAATGGCCGGACGCACCCATTTGCAGCAAGCCTTGCCGATCACCTTCGGCTATAAGGCAGCAATCTGGCTCAATATGTTTGATCGGCACGCCGAACGCCTGGCGCAAGCCCGCCCGCGCGTCCTGGTAGGCCAATTCGCCGGAGCCGCCGGGACGTTGGCATCGCTGGGGGATAAGGGGCTGGCTGTGCAGCAGGCGATGATGGAAGAGCTGAGACTGGGCACTCCGGACTCCACCTGGCATGTAGCACGCGACGGTTTTGCCGAAGCCGTTAACCTGTTGGGCCTGATCACCGGATCGTTGGGCAAAATCGCCTATGACGTCATGCTAATGGCCTCAAACGAATTCGGCGAACTCTATGAGCCCTTCGTCAAAGGCCGTGGTGCCAGCAGTACCATGCCGCAAAAACGCAATCCCATATCCAGTGAGCTTATGCTGGCCTGCGCCAAAGGAGTTCGTCAGCAGGCTGGGTTGATGTTGGATGCGATGGTCCAGGATCTGGAGCGCGCTACCGGGCCCTGGCATGCCGAATGGATAGCCATCCCAGAAAGCTTCATTCTCAGCGCCGGTGCACTGAAGCAGGCAAGATTTATGCTCGGTGGGCTGATTGTGGATGAAGCTGCCATGGCAAAAAACCTGGACATGACGAATGGGCTGATCGTAGCCGAAGCCGTGATGATGGGGCTTGCACCTTATATTGGCCGCCAGGATGCCCATGATGTGGTGTATGACGCCTGCCGCATTGTCAATGAACAGGGAGGACGCCTCGCCGATGTGCTGAACGCGTTACCGGCTATTGCCAGTCGTCTGGAGCCAGAGCTGATTGAGCAGCTTACCGATCCGACCAATTATTTGGGTATGGCACCGCAAATGGTGGATCGGGCAGTACAGCAATCAGCCAAACAGGGCTAACGCATCCGCAGGAAATTCAATCCTTGTATAAGGAGATAATTATGTCAGCAGGATCACCCGACAGAAAGAAAAAAGCTATCGCCACCCTGGTCCCACTGCTTTTAGGCTTGGCAATCTGGCTTTACCCGGTTCCCGAGGGATTAACACCGCAGGCTTGGCAGATGTTCGCCATCTTTGCAGCAACTATTGCGGCAATTCTGACTCAACCACTGCCCTCCGGGGCAGTCATGCTGGTCGCGCTTTGCGTAGCCATTTTTACCGGAACCCTGACGGAGGCTAAAGCCTTATCCGGCTTTGCCAGTGGGACAGTATGGCTGATTTTCTGTGCTTATATCCTGTCATTGGGGTTCGTTACCTCCGGCTTGGGCAAGCGTATCGCCTATAAAATGCTGTCACTATTTGGTGGCAGCAGCCTGGGGATTGCCTACTCGCTAGGGGTATCCGATCTGATTATGGCTCCGGCCATGCCATCGGTAACCGCCAGATCGGGAGGCATCATCTTTCCCATCGTACGCTCTATCAATGAAGTCTTAGGGTCGGCACCAGGTAAGAGCGGTAAAAAGATCGGCGACTTTCTGATTATGGTGTGCTTCCAGTTCACCCCCATTACCGGGGCCATATTTCTGACGGGTATGGCGGCGAACCCACTGGTGGGCAGCCTGGCAAAAGATTCGTTGGGGGTAGAAATAACCTGGGGTGGCTGGTTCGTGGCCGCGGTCGTTCCCGCCATGGTGTGCTTTTTCCTGATGCCACTGCTGGTCTATAAGATCTTGAACCCGGAACTTAAAAAGACCCCGGAAGCGAAAGACATGGGACGCCGTGCCCTCAATGAGCTGGGTGCTATGTCAGGCGTTGAAAAAAAGGTCGCGCTGGGTTTTATCTTGGCGCTGCTGGGCTGGGGCACCAGTCTGCTGACAGGATTATCGGCCACCACGGTAGGGCTGGGGTTGGCTGCCTATCTGTTTGCTACTCATGCCGTGAGTTGGAAAGACCTGCTTAAAGATCAGGCCGCGTGGGATACGGTGATCTGGTTCAGCGTCATCATCAGCCTGGCGGGCGGGCTATCCAGCCTCGGTTTTATCAGTTGGATGACCACCAAGCTCGAAACCACTATTAGCGGTTTTGGCGCAATGCAGACGTTTGTCATTCTGGGGATACTGTATATTTATGTGCATTATCTGTTTGCCACGGCCTCCGGCCATGTCGCTGCACTGTATGCACCGTTCGCGGCTACCGCTATCGCTGCTGGCGCGCCACCGATGATGGTTGCCATCTGTTTTGGTATTTTCAGCAATTTGATGTGGGGAAATACCGAATATGGCGGCGGCCCTGGCCCCATTTACTTCGCTCAGGGATATTTTGAACGGCCACGTTTCTACAAAATCAACTTTTGCGTGGTGACGTTCAACGTCATTCTGATCTTCGTTGTCGGCCTCGCCTGGTGGAAATTGCTAGGGTACTATTGATTACTATTACCGAATCAGGCGTCATGGGCATAGCGCCTGATTCATTCAGTGCATTCACTCCCCATAACCAACCAAGGAATAGCCATCGTGGATCCGGCTGGCGTCAATACAGGGATAGACACCTACCGCGCACAAACAAAGCGCTACGTACATCTGCTTTTTGCCCTTCAGGCGATAGGTGCATCCTCACCTGCGATTATCATCTCACTGGGCGGATTGGTGGGTGAGACATTAAGCAGTAATAAAGCCTTATCCACGCTGCCGGTCAGTCTCTTCAACATTGGCCTGGCCTTGTCCGTGTTACCTGTAGGAGCCCTGATAGCCCGCTTTGGGCGCGTTAACGCCTATACCCTTGGCGCGCTCAGTGCATTCATCGGTGGGATAATAGCTGCATGGGGCGTCATAAACGGCTCCTTCATCCTGTTCTGTCTGGGCTGTCTGATGGCCGGGGGTTACGCGGCGTGCGTGCAAAGCTACCGTTTTGCGGTAACGGATTATGTCACCAAACCTGAGCAACCCGTGGCGATCTCCCGGGTTATGCTTGGCGGACTGTTAGCAGCAGTGATTGGCCCACAACTGGTGATCTGGACGCAAAACCTGTTGCCAGTTCCCCTGTCGGCCAGTTTCCTCGGGCAGTCTCTGCTGGCGTTGATTGCGTTGCTGCTTTTATGGCAAATGCGGCGCATGACCGCTCGCTTGGCGGCTCAACAAAACCCGCTTTCCGACCCCGTTCAAACAACATCAACAGATAAAATTCGCTCTCTGGGGGAAATCGCCGGTTCATTGCGCTTTATCACCACCGCAGTGGCAGCCTTGGTCTCTTATGGGCTGATGACGTTTATGATGACCGCAACACCGCTGGCGATGATCCATCACGGACACAGCCTGTCTACTGCCACATTAGGGATCCAATGGCATATTCTGGCCATGTACGCGCCGGCGTTTATCACTGGCCGGCTGATATCGCGTTTCGGGCCACGTTACGTCTGCGCCAGCGGGCTATTGCTGACGGCCTGCGCCGCTGCGGTTTCCATGATAGGCACCGAGGTCATCTGGTTCTGGGGAGGATTAATTCTGCTTGGCGTCGGCTGGAACTTTGGCTTTGTCAGCGCGACCGTCATGCTGAGCGCTTGTTACACACATCAAGAACGGCTGAAGGTTCAATCACTGAATGACTCTTTTGTCTTCGGCACCACCGCATTAGCCTCTCTGTTATCTGGGCAGATGATGCATATTCTCGGCTGGTTCTGGCTGAATATGCTGGTGTTTATTCCGGTCGTCATTGCGTTGGGATTGCTGTTTATCCAGGGTATGGCGGAAAAAAAAGCTGCTGGATAAACCTTCACTAGCGCACGGAAGGGTCAACGGCAATATTTCAGCGTGCGCCACCAAAACAGCAATGCCACCAGGCTTACCGAGCCGCCCAGCCAGCATACGCCATGCCACCCCGCCCACGCATAAATATGGCTACCGGCAAACGCCCCCAACCCACTGCCGACGGCATAAAACAGCATGTAGCACCCAACCAGACGACTGTGGGACTGCGGATGCGCAGTGAAAATCATACTCTGGTTGAGGACATGGATTGCCTGCCCGGCCAGATCCAGCAAGATGATACCGCCAATCAGGTACGCCATTCCTCGCTCCATCAACCCAAGCGGCAACCAAGCGATCATCAGCAACAACAGGCACATCCCGCTAGCTAGCTGCCCCCAGCCTTGGTCAGCTAGATGCCCGGCCCTCATCGCCGCCAGCGCACCAACTGCCCCTACCAACCCAAATGCACCAATGGTCGAATGAGAAAAAAGAAATGGGGGCTGGCTCAAGGGGAGAACCAGCGTGCTCCAGAAGATGCTGAATGCCGCGAACATCAGCAACGCCAACATACCGCGTACCTGCAAAATCCGGTCATGGCGCAGCAGGCCCAGCATTGAGCTCAGCAGTTGCCAATAGCTTAACTTCAACTCGCAAGCAGGCTGTTTTGGCAATAAACGAGCCAGAACAGGAAGCAATATCAGGGTAATCGCCGCTGAGAAAAAGTAGACCGTTCGCCAACCGCCGATATCCGCCAGTAACCCTGAGAGAGTGCGCGCCAGCAGTAAACCCATCACCACTCCGCCCTGAGCGGCCCCCACCACGCGTCCACGTTCCTGCGGGGAGGCCAACGTAGCGGCAAAGGCGATCAATCCCTGCGTCATCGCAGTTCCCAACAGCCCCACCAGCAGCATGGCCGCCAGTAGTGCCAGACTACTACTAGACACAACAACCATCAGCAACGCAGCAATCAACAGTATTTGCTGCACCGCCAGCAGGCGATGGCGATCCAGCAAATCCCCCAAAGGAACCACCAATAACAGCGCACAGGCACAGCCGATCTGGGTCGCCGCGATCACCATCCCTACCCTTGCCAGGCTGATATTAAAATCCACCGCAATGGCATCAAGCAGCGGTTGCGCGTAATAAACATTGGCCACGCTGAAAGCGCAGGCTGCTGCCAACAGCAGCACCAGTGACGTAGGTAAAAGCTCAACAGACTGCGAGCGGAAGGCTTCCAGCGGTTTATCACTCATCAAGCGCCTCGTTATAAGTGGTTTCATTATTAAACTCAATGCACTTTAGTGAAAGAGGTTTTATAATGCAACCAGAATAAGTCTGGAGCCGCAGCATGAAACGAAAAAGCCTTGAGGATGCTCAATGCCCAGTAGCACGAACCTTGGATGTGCTGGGTGACTGGTGGTCACTGTTGATCATCCGCGACGCCTTTGACGGCATCAGCCGGTTTAGTGAGTTTCAAAAGAATCTGGGGATGGCAAAGAATATTCTTTCCACTCGGCTACGCACGCTGGTCACCCAGGGGATTTTGCAAGTAAGCCCTGCCGCCGATGGCAGCGCCTATCAGGAGTATTTGCTGACCGATAAAGGCCGCGAAATCTTCCCGATTATCGTCGCACTGCGCCAATGGGGAGAGGATCATCTTTTTGCGGCAGGAGAGGACTATTCACGCCTGGTGGAAAACGATAGCGACCAGCCAATACCTCGTATGACACCAATCGGTCATGCAGGGCAAGCACTCAACTTACGCAATACTCGAGTCGTAAAAGTGGATGAGAAATAAAAATGCTGAAAGTCATTGCCGAAGATTTTATCAAGGTTGAAGCGATAGAAACGGTGTTGCCACTTTATCAAGAGCTGGTTGAAGCCACCAAGCAGGAACCCCGCTGCATCGCCTATGATCTGTATGTCGATCAAAAGGATGCCGGGCACTTTATCTTTATCGAAGAGTGGCCAGATCGCGCGGCGTTGGATGCTCACTGCGCGACCGAACACTTTAAACGCCTGGTGCCGCTGATCGATCAACATAAACGTAAGGATGCCAGCTATATATTGATGGATCCCTTTGTCTAACAGCATGATTACAGCCCATGTGCTCCTTGGGCTAGTTTTTCGTACAAAAATAAAGTTAAGCAGACTAACAATATGCCAATTGGCAATACCGTCAACAGGTGTGAGTTAGTCGAAATTCATAATAGAGTAAAAACAAAACCCCCTGTAAAAACAGAGGGTTAATATCAAACTAAATGCTTCAGTGCAGGGAGGAAATCGACTGAATCATTCCCACTCGATCGTCGCCGGTGGCTTCCCGCTGATATCATAAACCACACGGGAAATACCGTTGACTTCGTTGATGATACGGTTGGAAACACGGCCAAGGAAATCGTACGGCAGGTGTGCCCAATGCGCGGTCATAAAGTCGATGGTTTCTACCGCACGCAGAGAGACAACCCAATCGTATTTACGGCCATCACCCATCACGCCAACGGAACGCACCGGCAGGAACACGGTGAACGCCTGGCTGACCTTGTTGTACAGATCGGCTTTGTGCAGCTCTTCGATGAAGATCGCATCGGCACGGCGCAGCAGATCACAGTACTCTTTCTTCACTTCGCCCAATACGCGCACGCCCAGACCTGGCCCAGGGAACGGGTGACGGTACAGCATGTCGTACGGCAGGCCCAGCTCCAGACCAATCTTGCGCACTTCGTCTTTGAACAGCTCTTTCAGCGGTTCCACCAGCCCCAGCTTCATCTCTTTCGGCAGGCCACCGACGTTGTGGTGCGATTTGATCACGTGCGCTTTGCCGGTAGCCGAAGCAGCAGACTCGATCACATCCGGGTAGATGGTGCCCTGAGCCAGCCACTTCACGGCGCTCTGCTTGCAGGCTTCTTCGTCGAACACTTCGACAAAGACGCGGCCAATGATCTTACGCTTGGCTTCTGGCTCATCAACACCCGCCAGCGCGCTCAGGAAACGGTTCTCTGCCGCCACGTGCACGATGTTCAGGCCGAAGTGGTCACCGAACATTTCCAACACTTGGTCAGCTTCGTTCAGGCGCAGCAGGCCGTTATCTACGAATACGCAGGTCAAGCGCTTGCCAATGGCACGGTGCAGCAGCATGGCGGTAACGGATGAGTCCACACCGCCAGACAGGCCGAGGATCACGTGATCTTCACCGACCTGCTCACGAATACGCGCAACGGCATCTTCAATGATAGTGGCAGGCGTCCACAGCGCTTCACAACCACAGATATCCAGTACGAAACGCTCCAGGATACGCTGGCCTTGGCGGGTATGGGTGACTTCAGGATGGAACTGTACGCCGTAGAAGCGTTTTTCCTCGTTGGCCATAATGGCAAACGGGCAGGTATCGGTACTGGCAACGGTGACGAAATCTGACGGAATAGCGGTAACTTTATCGCCGTGGCTCATCCACACGTCTAATACCGGTTTGCCTGCCGGGCTGATAGCGTCTTCGATATCGCGGATCAGGGCGCTTGCCTGGGTGATTTCCACCTGCGCATAACCAAACTCACGCTCGGTAGAACCCTGTACATGGCCGCCCAGTTGCATCGCCATGGTCTGCATGCCGTAGCACACGCCCAATACCGGTACACCAGCGGTGAAGACATACTCTGGCGCACGCGGGCTGTTCAGTTCGGTGGTGCTTTCCGGGCTACCGGAGAGAATGATGCCGCTTGGATTGAATTCGCGGATCTGCTCTTCGCTGACGTCCCAGGCCCACAGCTCACAGTAAACACCGATCTCACGCACGCGGCGGGCAATCAGTTGGGTGTATTGTGAACCGAAATCCAGGATCAGGATGCGATGCTTATGAATATTTTTTGTCATGTGAGGCAAATTCCAGCAACAGAGAAAAAGAGCAAAAAGGGTATTTGGGATGAGAGGCTGCCCTCATCCCTGCCCCTCTCCCGCAGGAGAGAGGTTAAAGCATTAGCCCATGCGGTAGTTTGGTGATTCTTTGGTGATGGTCACGTCATGCACATGGCTTTCTTGAATCCCGGCACCGCTGATGCGCACAAACTCGGCTTTGGTACGCAGTTCATCGATGGTCGCACAGCCGGTCAGGCCCATGCAGGAACGCAGGCCGCCCATCTGCTGATGTACAATCGCCTTCAGCATGCCTTTGTAGGCCACACGGCCTTCGATACCTTCCGGCACCAGTTTATCAGCGGCGTTATCGGTCTGGAAGTAACGGTCCGAGGAACCTTTGGACATCGCGCCCAGAGACCCCATCCCACGGTAAGATTTGAACGAACGGCCCTGATACAGCTCGATTTCGCCCGGAGATTCTTCCGTCCCCGCCAGCATTGAACCAACCATCACGCAAGACGCACCGGCAGCAATCGCTTTGGCGATATCGCCAGAGAAGCGGATACCACCGTCAGCGATAACTGGGATACCTGTTCCTTCCAGCGCTTCGACCGCATCGGCGATAGCGGTGATCTGCGGAACACCCACGCCGGTTACGATACGAGTCGTACAGATAGAGCCAGGACCGATACCGACTTTCACCGCGCTTACGCCAGCTTCCATCAGGGCTTTGGCACCAGCCCCGGTCGCGACGTTGCCGCCAAGGATTTGCAGGTCTGGGTATTTGGCACGGGTTTCACGGATGCGCTGTAACACGCCTTCGGAATGGCCGTGTGAAGAGTCGATGAGCAGTACGTCAACACCAGCAGCGACCAGCGCATCAACACGCTCTTCGTTACCGGCACCGGCACCTACCGCAGCGCCTACGCGCAGACGGCCATGCTCATCTTTACAGGCGTTAGGTTTGCGCTCTGCTTTCTGGAAGTCTTTGACGGTGATCATGCCCAGCAGGTGGAAGCTGTCGTCCACCACCAGCGCTTTTTCGACGCGTTTTTCGTGCATTTTTTGCAGCACAACTTCACGCGCTTCGCCTTCCTTGACGGTGACCAGGCGCTCTTTTGGCGTCATCACTGCGGTGACAGGCTGAGTCAGATCGGTTACGAAGCGCACGTCACGGCCGGTAATGATCCCCACCAGTTCGTTTTCTTCGGTCACAACCGGGTAACCGGCAAAGCCGTTACGCGCGGTTAACTCTTTCACTTCTGCCAACGTGGTGGAAGGTGTAACGGCCTGTGGGTCCGTGACCACGCCGCTTTCATGTTTTTTCACCCGGCGAACTTCTTCCGCCTGGCGCTCAATGGACATGTTTTTGTGAATGAAGCCCAGACCGCCTTCCTGCGCTAGCGCAATGGCCAGGTTGGATTCGGTTACGGTATCCATGGCTGCGGACAGCATAGGGATATTCAGGCGGATAGATTTGGTCAGTTGGGTGCCAAGATCTGCGGTATTAGGCAGAACTGTGGAGTGGGCTGGAACCAGGAGAACGTCATCAAACGTTAGAGCTTCTTTTACAATACGTAGCATGGGCAATATCTCACCAAGGTGGATGCGGAAAAGATAAAATATTGCCGTGGCATTATACAGAGCGTAATCGGTTGCCTCCAGCACTTTCTTACAAAAACTCTTGATTACCTTTCGCCGAGCTGTAATATCGACCAATTAAGTGCTTGTTTTGAAATTTGATCTGGGTCACATGTCACTACCTACTTCACCGTCCATTTTTACCGTAAGCCGCCTCAATCAGACGGTTCGACAGCTGCTGGAAATGGAAATGGGGCAGATTTGGCTCTCCGCCGAGATCTCCAACTTCTCCCAGCCCTCCTCCGGTCACTGGTATTTCACGCTGAAAGATGACCGTGCCCAGGTGCGTTGCGCGATGTTCCGCAACAGCAACCGCCGCACCACCTTTCGCCCACAAAATGGCCAGCAGGTTCTGGTACGTGCCAGCATCACCCTGTATGAACCACGTGGTGATTACCAACTGATCGCCGAAAGCATGCAGCCTGCCGGTGACGGCCTGCTGCAACAACAATTCGAACAGTTAAAACAGCGCCTGGCGGCCGAAGGTTTATTTGATCAGCAGTTCAAACAACCCTTGCCAAGCCCGGCCAAATGCGTTGGGGTGATCACCTCCGCCAGCGGCGCAGCGCTGCACGATATTTTGCAGGTGCTACAGCGGCGGGATCCTTCACTGCCGATCGTGATTTATCCCACGTCCGTGCAAGGTGCAGAAGCACCGTTGCAGATCGTTCGCGCGATCGAAACCGCCAACCGCCGTGATGAGTGCGATGTGCTGATCGTCGGGCGCGGCGGTGGCTCGTTAGAAGATTTATGGAGCTTTAACGACGAACGCGTCGCGAAGGCAATTTTTGCCAGCCGTATCCCGATCGTCAGCGCCGTCGGCCATGAAACAGACGTCACCATTGCCGACTTTGTTGCCGACCTGCGGGCACCTACCCCTTCCGCGGCCGCAGAGTTGGTCAGCCGTAATCAGCTTGAGCTGTTGCGCCAATTGCAGTCACAGCAACAGCGGCTGGAAATGGCGATGGACTATTATCTGGCGCAGCGCCAGCAGCAGTTCACCCGCATCAACCACCGTCTGCAACAGCAGCATCCACACCTGCGGCTAGCTCGGCAGCAAACGCTGTTATTCAAGCTACAGCGCCGTTTGGAAGATGGGATGCAGCAGCAATTACGGCTATCTTCTCGCCGCAGTGAACGCGTGCAGCAGCGCCTGGCGCAGGTACAGCCGATGGGCCGCATCCACCGCTTGCAGCAGCGTGTTCAGCAGCAGGAATACCGATTGCAGCAAGGGATGGAGCGGCAACTCAATGGCTATCGCCAACGCTTTGGCGTCGCCTGTAGTCAGTTGGAGGCGGTTAGCCCGCTGGCAACCCTGGCTCGCGGCTATAGCGTAACGCAGACGCCACAGGGTGAGTTACTGAAAACCACCAAACAGGCACAGGTTGGGGAAATGCTGAAAACCCGCCTGCAGGATGGCTGGGTGGAGAGCGAAGTCAAAACCGTCACCGTGGCAAAAAAGCCGCGTAAGAAACGCGTGGTGGAATAGCGGTTAGTGGCAGAGCTGATCGACTTCTTCTGCGGAAAGGCCGGTCAGTTTCATTACCATGGTGCGTTCGAAACCGTTCTCCAGCATGGAACGAGCTATTTTCACTGCTTCCTCAAGTTTGCCTTCTAGCCGTCCTTTTTGCTCAAGATATTCTGCAATAGTCATCAATTCCTCCTCATGCGATGGCGCACGACTGGCCAACTCACGGATCAGCGTATCCTAATTGCGTAGCGTAAGGCTACCTGGATAGCAGTGTATTAATGATAACCAATCCCACGCAAAGCTTCATCCAGTTTGATACTTCCCCAACCCTCTGCAGAGGGTTGGGATATGACATTAATTACAGCACAAAAGTATCCCGGCAAACCCCGTTCACCCACAGCTCGCGAGTCTCACCTGCTGGCAGCACAATGTTCAGCACCTGCCACGTCGGTTTGAAATGCCCCTCGTGGGTGAAGGTCAGCTCGATGCGCTGATTGTCACTCACCGCCTCCCAGCGGAGCCACAGCGCATTATTCTGCTGCCAGCGATGGCTTTCCCCATCGTCTTCAAACAGCAGGCCTGAGGACCATCCGCAGCCCTTGGTGGGGAACAGCCGCAGTTCCCGGCGATCGTCTGCCGCATTGTCTACATGCCCCAACCGTTGTGACATCGGGAGCCCGGCCCCAGCGCGTACCAGTAACGGCAAGCGTTCCAGCGGTGCCTCTAGCACAATACTCTGACCACCGCTGTACCATTGGCCGCTATAGAAGCAATACCAACCATCAACGTTATCCGGCAGGTAGACTTCACGCTGGCGCAGCCCCTGATCCACCACGCTGGCCACCAGCAGGTCGCGGCCAATCAGGAAATCATCGGTCTCACCGAAGGTGCGCTCATCGTGCTCATGATCGAGGAAGGTTGGCCGCAGCATCGGCTCATCATCATGGCTTGCCTGCCAAAGTAGCGTGTAGAAGTATGGCATGAGGCGATAACGCAGGTTGATGGCATCTCGGATCATCGGCGTCGCCGCCGGGTACATCCAGGGTTCATTGACGGTAGCATCATCATTCCAGGAATGAATGGTAAAGCGCGGGTGCATTACTCCGTTTTGTACCCAACGCACCAACAGCTCCGCGTCTGGCTTATCGCCGGAGAAACCGCCCACGTCATGCCCAACGTTAAACAGCCCGGACAGGCTCATCCCCACCCCCATTCGGGTGTTATAGCGCAAGGTTTGCCAACTGGTGCGGTTGTCGCCACTCCAGGTTTGCACATAACGCTGCATACCGGCGCAGCCAGAACGCGAGATCAAATAAGGCCGCAAGTTCGGCGCAAAACGCTGCTGTGCTTCAAGTGAGGCACGCATCATCAGCAACGGCATCACCGGGCGAATATGCTTGATGGCAATCGGCTTGCCGAAGCCATGGCAACGCGCTTCACCATCCCACACTTCATACTCGTTGTTGTCATTCCAGGTGGAATCAATCCCCATTTCCAGCAGTTGCTCCGTCACCCCCTGCTGCCACCAGCGCACCGCTGCCGGGTTGGTAAAGTCGAGATGCGAACCTTCGTCATCCCAGAAGCTGGAACGTTCTGGGCCGTCGCTCTGCGAATCGCGGATAAACAAGCCTAGTTCCGCCACCTGCTGATATTTGGGATGATCCTGCAACAGACAGGGTTTGATATTCGCCGCCAGCTTCAGCCCAGCATCGTGAAAGGCTTGGCTAAGCTGTTTAGGCTGCGGCACCTTGTCGTAGTTCCAGTTGAAGACGTAGCGTTTGTTATTGATCGAGGTATAGCCGGAAGAGAGCTGAAACGAATCGCACGGGATGGCGTGCTGGCGGCACAGCTGGATAAACTGCTGCAACTGCTGCTGGGCATCCGGTGCGTCGGTGTAGTGCATCGTCGAGCCGCTGTACCCCAGGCTCCACTTCGGCCCAAAATGGGTTTTACCGGTCAGACGCACGAAGGCCTTGGTGACGTCGAGCACCCTTGGCCCCAGGAACAGATAGTAATCCAGATCGCCCGCCTCGGCCTGATAGCGGCGATAGGCCAGGTGATAGTTGTCGATCTCATTCCCAAGATCCAGCCAGCAACTGCTCAGGTTGTCATAAAACAGGCCAAAGCTGACCTCTTCCCGGCGCGTGATAGTAAACGGGATATGTTTATAAAGCGGATCGGTGCTGGCGGCGTTGTAACCCATCGCGTCCAGGTTACGCATTTCAAAGCGGCGGCCGGTACGCTCCAGATCGCCCGTTTTTTCACCTAGCCCATAGTAACGTTCGCACTGATGGCGGCGCTGATAGTGCGCCACGCCGTCACCGTGCGCATTAAGCAGATAGGCACTGGTTGGGCGATCCGCAGCCAGTGGTAGCCATTCCCCCGCCGCATTGCAATATTCCCATTCCAGCCATAGCGGCTGATGTATCGTCACGCGCAACTGCGGAGTCGCTACTGTCAAACGGTCTGCCTGCTGGCCAAGTTGATAGCCCGGCAGACCAAAACCGGCGACGCTGAGGCGATCCCGCCCTTCCCAAGGCACATCCTCCTGCGGAGCGATACTCCAGGTACGATCCAGTGCCAGTTCGCCGTGGCGTTTGATCAGCACGCGGAACAGATTGCTTTCCAGCACGTAAAGGCAGAACAGGTGTTGCTCATCCACCAGCAGTTCAACACGGTCGGCGTATTGCCCAGCCAGCGTCCAGTTTTTTAACGTTTTCATAATTATCCAACTTAAACAGTAGGTGAAGGTTTTTTGCCGCGCTCGGCGATCAAACCGATCAGGAACATCGCACCAATCAGATCGAAGAAGCCCATGGCGACGAAGAGCGGGTTGAAGCCGACGGTGTCGGAAACGGCACCAATCAACAGCGTGAACAGGAAACTGGCGATCCAGGCGCTGGAGCCGCGCATACCGTTCACCGTCGCCATCTGGTTTTTATCGAAGGATTCCACCACCAGCGCGCTCAACATGCAGGAGATCACCTGGTGGCCAAAGCCACCAATGGAGATCAGCGCGATCGCGATGTAGGGGTCTTTGGTGATCGCGACAAACGCCAGCGATACCATCATGAAGGCTCCGGTCACCGAGCTGGCCACCACCGAGTTCACCCGTGAACAGCCGAACCATTTGCGATACAGCGTAGTGAGATAACCACTGGCGACGCTGCCGATATCCGCTGCCAGGAACGGCAGCCAAGCAAACATGGCGATCTGTTTGAGATCCATGCCGCGCTCGGTGGCCAGATACAGCGGCACCCAGAAGCTGAACACCGCCCATGCCGGTTCAGCCAGAAACGCAGGGATGGCGATGCCGTAGAATTTTTTGTTTTTGCACAGGATCGCCAACGATTTAAAGAACGGCAGCTTCGGCAGTACCGGTTCATTGTCCTCGTTGATCAGGTCAAACTCCTTTTGGCTCAGGTTCGGATGCTGTTGCGGCGAGTGGTAAAACACCCACCACAAAACCACCCAGATCAGCGCCAAGGCACCGGAGAACAGAAATGCCCCCTGCCAGCCGAAGGACACATGGGCAATCACAATGATCGGCGGAGCCAACATCGCGCCGATCGAGAAGCCAACCCCTGCCCAGCCAGCGGCAATCGGCCGTTCTTTTTTCGGGAACCAGTCAGAAATGGCTTTAGCGTTAGCCGGGGTAGCCGCCGCTTCAGCTGCGCCCATGAAGAAACGCAGGATCGCCAGTTGCAACCAACTGCCCGCGCCAGCATGCATCATGCACACCACCGCCCAGATGCTGGCACAAACCAGAAACCCCATCTTCAAACCAATGACGTCTATCAGCCAGCCGCAGATCGGTTGGAACAGGGTATAAGCCAGTTGGAAGGACGCCACCACCCAAGAATATTGCTCGGTGGTCATGTTGAGGCTGGTTTTCAGCTCAGGTGCCAGAATACCCAGCGAGTTGCGGGTAATGTAGTTAACCGTGACGCCTAACAGGAACAGGGCCAACATCCACCAGCGCAACGATTTGAATTTACGGCGACTGCTGGCGACGACCGTTTGATTGATTTCTACACTCATCTTGATCTCCGTGGCGACCATACGCCTTTTTGGTAGGGCAACTCTTGCTAACGGAGGTGTTAACAGCGTTATTTGTGACGTCGGCCACAAATACAACGTCAATGCTGCGACAACCCTATGATTTAATGTTGTTTTACTTGTATTCCATCCAATAAATTGGACTGATAAATCTATAAAATTGGTGTACCAAGGCAGACTAACCAGCGGAGAGTGCAAGTGAAATGGCGAAATTTGCAAAAATTTTCATACACCAGCTAAATTTTCGCCGTTATAGCCATAGAAAGCCGTCTGAAAGGAAGACATACGCCGTGAAAATATTCTCACGACCAAATTTGAAGGAGATCACAAAATGAACGGAAAGCTGAAAATACAGGAAATTGCGCGCCAAACCGGGCTTTCGATCAGCACCGTTTCACGCGTGTTGGCAGGAAAAGCCAACACCAGCGCCGAGGCGCGGCAACGGGTGCTGGCTTGCGCGCAGCAAAACGGTATCTTGCAGGGGCTTTCCAACGGCAGGCTGATGTTGAACAACGTGATGGTATTTGCCCCACAGCGCGCCTTTGATGTCCGCACCGATATTTTCTACTACAAGGTGATCCAGGGGATCACCACCGCACTGGCGCAACATGATGTGAGGATCCGCTACTGCGGGTTGGAGGAGCAACACAGCGACAGCGTGCTGTTTTTGGAAAAGATGGGCGATCCGTTAACCGAAGCCGTGCTGATCATCGGCATTGATGACGAGCATATCCATACGCTGGCCGCCGATCTGAACAAACCCTGCATTCTGATTAACTGCACCGATCGCCAGATGCGGTTAGACAGCGTTTCCCCCGACCATCAGCTGATTGGGGAGTATTCCGCCAACTATCTGTTGCAACAGGGCCACAGCCGTATCCTCAATCTGCAATGTCTACGGCGCAACACCATGGAGCTGCGGCTGGCGGGGATCAAACAAGCCTATGTGCGGCATAATATTCCCTTCGATGACCGCCAGCATCTGGTCACCACCTCAGGTTTTGGCAGCGAAGAAGCCGAGCAGGCCATCACAGCCTTTATCAACGGCGTTACCGATCGGGCACAATTGCCAACGGCGATCCTGGCAGGGGGGGATTATATGGCGGTGGGTGCCGTCAATGCGCTAAAGAAAATGCACATCAGCGTGCCGGGGCATATTTCGGTGATGAGTACGGATGGTTTTAATCTGGCGGAGATCCACGACGTGCCGCTAACCTCGGTTCACGTTCCTCGTGATGAGCTGGGTGCAGAGGCCATAGCGCTGTTGCAGCGCCGTATGCTGCGCCCGGATGCGCCACCCAGCAATATGCTGTTGCATGGGCGTTTAGCGGTTCGGGCATCGGTAAAGCGGCTCAGCCAAAACAAGGTGTCGCCAGCGGTCAGCACGCACGACCACCGGCTCTATGATGCATAAGGTCATTCCACCGGTTGATAGCTGAACTTCACCCGCTTTTTGGAGATCAGCCCATGGCCATGCTGGCAGAGATAATCCACGGCGCCACAGGCTTTCAGTTCTTGCAACGGTTGCCCGCAGTCGGGGCACTCGGCAAGCTGCCGGTAATCGCTGTTGCAGTCGTCACAATGATAGTGGCCATTCACCCAGCTCATCGGCTGGGCACAAACCGGACATAAGGCGTCCATCTTTCCTCCTGGTTTAAATCACGCCCCACGAGCGTAAGAAAGAGATCCCCAACGCGGTGGTAAAGAAGGATCCCACGGTGGTGATCGCAATAATATTGGCGGCCAACGTCGCGTTGCCCCCCATGGCACGCGTCATCACATAGCTGCCGGAGGCGGTTGGCGTCGCAGAGAACATAAAAATAATGCCGAGCGTAGCGCCCTCGAAACCGCAAAGCCAACCCCCAAACGTCATCAACACCGGCACCAAAAACAGTTTAGCCGACGAAGACAACGCCGCGACGTTGGAAGAGCGGAACATTGCCCGCAGATCGAGGCTGGCCCCGGTACACAGCAAGGCCAACGGTAATGACAGGCCTGAGATATAGCTGCCGGTCTGCTTGAGCACTGGCGCAATCCCCAACCCGGTCTGCGCATAGGCCAGGCCACTCAGCAGCCCCAAGATCAGCGGATTAGTCACGATACTGCGCAGCAATGACAAATGTTTGATCTTCTGCCCGTTGCCGCCTTGCAGGCTGCGCGTCAGGGTGATGACCGACAGCACGTTAAACAGGATCACCGTCACGGTCAGATACAGCGAGGCAATCGCGACGCCCTCATCGCCGTAGGCAGTCATAGCATAAGCCAGACCAACAATCGCGGTATTCGCCCGGAACCCTCCCTGTACAAACACGCCACGCTCGCGTGGCTCTTTCACCAGCCACTTGGCCGCGATCTCCAGTAGCAAGAAGGTCGCTATCGTCCCTACCGCACCGTAGATCACCAGAGCAAAATTATCGCGCAGTTGCGGATGGTTGGTGGCGATGCTGAAGAACAACAAGCAGGGCAGCGCCAGATTAAAGACCAGTTTGGTGGCCCCATCGATAAAGCGGTCGTCCATCAGCCGCCAGTGGCGCAGCAGGATCCCCAGCAGCATCATCAATAAGTTGGGTACGGTGACGCTAAAGGCAAAACTCCAGGTTTCCCAGGACATGAGGTTCCTTTGCAGGGTCGGTGAAGAAGTGAGATTGGCAGATAATAGAACGGTTTAAGCTGGATAAAAATAGGGCGCGGTATCAATTCCACGCCCTACGATTGTTATTTTGACTTCTTCAGGTGGCTCATCAAGCGCTTGCGCTTGCGCATCTGGTTTGGCGTCAAGGTATTGCGCTTACCCGCAAACGGGTTCTCGCCCTCTTTGAACTGGATGCGGATCGGCGTCCCCATCACCTTGAGTGAACGACGGAAGTAGTTCATCAGGTAACGTTTGTAGGAGTCGGCCAGATCGGATACCTGGTTACCGTGGATCACCACGATAGGCGGGTTATAACCCCCTGCGTGCGCGTATTTGAGCTTCACGCGGCGGCCACGCACCAACGGCGGCTGGTGGTCTTCGGCAGCCATCTGCATGATCTTGGTCAGCATCGAGGTATTTACGCGACGAGTAGCACACTCATAGGCTTCGTTCACAGATTCGAACAGGTTACCCACACCGCTGCCGTGCAGCGCAGAGATAAAGTGCACACGCGCAAAATCGACAAAGCCCAAACGCAGATCGAGCATCTCTTTCACGTGATCGCGATCTTCCTCACTCATGCCATCCCACTTGTTGACCGCAATCACCAGTGAGCGCCCACTATTGAGGATAAAGCCCAGCAGCGACAGATCCTGATCGGAAATGCCTTCGCGGGCGTCGATCACCAACAACACTACGTTGGCATCTTCGATCGCCTGCAGCGTTTTGATCACCGAGAATTTCTCTACGGTTTCGGTAACTTTGCCGCGCTTGCGCACCCCGGCGGTGTCGATCAGCACGTATTCACGCTCGTCACGCACCATCGGAATGTAAATGCTGTCGCGGGTCGTGCCTGGCATGTCAAACACAACGACACGCTCTTCGCCGAGGATACGGTTAGTGAGCGTCGACTTACCTACGTTAGGGCGGCCAACGATCGCCAGCTTGATCGGCAGATCCTGCGGGTTGAAGTCATCTTCCGGATCTTCATATTCACCCTCTTCCAGCTCACCGCTCTGCTCGGCCCAATAGGCGGCATTGGCTTCTTCTTCGGTCAGCTCGACTTCTTCCGGTTTTGCCGGAATGAACGGCACCAGCACGTGTTCAATCAGCTGCGTGACGCCACGGCCATGGGAAGCGGCAATCGCATAGACGTCGCCCAGGCCCAAGGAATAGAAATCTGCCGTCGCGGTGTCCGGATCCATGCCATCGGTTTTGTTGGCAACCAGAAACGTCGCCTTCTGGCGATTACGCAGGTGCTGAGCAATCCCCTGATCGGCAGGCATCAGGCCGGCACGAGCATCGACCATAAACAGCACGATATCGGCCTCTTCGATCGCCAGCAGCGACTGACCGGCCATACGCGTTTCAACGCCATCCTCCGTCCCGTCAATACCCCCGGTATCGACGATAATAAATTCGTTGCCCTCAACTTCAGCACGACCATACTTGCGGTCTCGCGTTAGCCCGGGGAAATCCGCCACCAGCGCATCGCGCGTCTGTGTTAAACGGTTAAACAAGGTGGATTTACCGACATTCGGGCGCCCGACCAGCGCAACGACAGGTATCATGTTGAAGCCTCATTACTTAATAATCAATGCGTTACTATGCAGCGCAATAGACAGCAGCAGCATAGCTTAAAAATACGAAACGGCTCCTGGTATCAGGAGCCGTTATCCCATGAATCTTACAGGCTGCACAGCCTGCGATCTATTGGGGCTAAAACGGTTAGCGAGTGAAGGCGTAAACCTTGCCGCCACGCGCCTGGATCAGCAGTTTGTCACCGGCCACAATTGGCGCGGACAGGAAGCCGGAGCTATCCACTTGCTGCTGAGCCACAAAACGGCCATCGGTGGTATTGATCCAGTGCAGATAACCTTCGGCATCGCCGACAACCAGGTAGCCGTTATACAACGCTGGTGCGGTCAGGTTACGGTGCAGCAAATCGCTCTGACGCCACAGGTTAACACCACCTTCGGTATTCATCGCCACTACACGGTCATTCTGATCGACCACATAGATACGGCCTGCGTCGACGATAAAGTCGTTCACCGAGCCCATATCACGTTTCCACATGATTTGGCCGGAGCGCAGATCCAGCGCCGCCATGTTGCCATTGTAACCCAAGGCATAGACCACGTTGTCAATAATCACCGGCGTGGTGTCTACGTCATTCAGGCGGTCGATCTCGGTCGCACCGCTTGGCTGGGAAATACGCTGCTGCCAGATCAACTGACCCTGCTGCATCAACACGGCGCTGACGCGACCGTTGTCACCGCCAACTACCGCTGCACCAAAGGCCGTTGCCGGAGCAGACTCACCACGCAGTGACAGTGAAGGGATATCCAGGTTGACCGTCCACTTGATGGCACCATCAGACTCGTTCAACGCTTGCAGCTGGCCGTTGGTGGTATGGATCAGCACCAGCCCCTCGGCGACCACCGGACGGGAAATCGCTTCACCCGCCACCTTGGTTTGCCAGGCGACTTTACCGTCTTCGGTATTCAGCGCATACACCACCGCTTTCTCACTGCCAACGTATACGTTGGAGCCAGACACCGTCAGGCCACCAGACAGCAGAGCAGGCAGGTTACTGGAGAAGAAGCCGGTTTTCTCGGAGAGATCGGCCTTCCATTTTTCTTTACCGTCGGCCAGGTCCATCGCTTTCACCGTACCGCGACGGTCGGCAGCATAAACCGTGCTGTCCTGATAAGCCGGACGCAGGTGAGAGTAATACTCGCCAATGCCATCGCCGACTGACGTGCTCCACGCTTTGTTCGGCGTGAACTGATTTTCAACCTTTGGCAGCGGCGACATGGTAACCACGTCTTCTTCGCCACTAAACAGCGAGCAACCGCTCAGCAAAGTCACGGAAACCAGTCCGACCAAGAGTGTTTTACGCAATTGCATGGGAATTCCCCTTAGCTGGACAAGTTATTCAATTTCATGCGCATTACTGCCGCAAGCGCCTGAGAAGCATTGGACTCGATGCCTTTGCTGTAAGCTTCGCGCGCACCTTTGCTGTCGCCTTTGGCCAACAGTACGTCGCCGCGTACGTCTTGCATCATCGCCATCCAACCCTCGCCTTTCACGCCATCCAGCGTTTTCAGCGCTTCATCCAGCTTTTTCTCTTGCAACTGAATACGAGCCAGACGCAGGTTTACCAGCGCCAGCAGGTTTTCATCTTTGGCATGGCCCTGTGCCACCACCAGTTGCTGTTCTGCCTTGGCGAAATCACCTTGTTCTGCAAAGTGTTTAGCCAAATCCAGAGCCGCGAACACGCCGTAGCTGTTGTCGTTCGCCTGGATAAACTTCTCTGCCGTTGCCACGTCTTCGGCTTTACCCGATGCCAGGGCAACGTCAACCTGTTGATAAGACTGTGAGGCAGCCATCATGCTGGAGGTCTGGTTGCTCTGCCAATAGCGCCAACCAACCAGGGCACCAATACCGAGCACCACACCCACAACCAAAGCTTTACCGTTTTCGGCAAAAAAGTTGCGCACGGCGTCAAGCTGTTCGTTTTCAGTGGTATAGACTTCCACGGTGTCCTTCTCCTTAACCTAACATCAAAGCCAGACGCGCAGCGACTTCGCTTTGCGCCAGCGTTTCTTGTTCACCACTGCGCAGGTCTTTAATCACCACCTGCTGTGCTGCGACTTCATTCTCCCCCAGGATCAGGGCGATACGCGCGCCCCACTTGTCCGCACGGGTGATCTGCTTTTTAAAGTTGCCGCCGCCATAGTTGGTCATCAATTTAATCTGCGGCGCAGCATCACGAACCTGCTCTGCCAGCAACATGGCCGCACTCTGGGTACCCGCCCCGCTCGATATGACGTACACGTCGATGGTGGCCGGTGCCTTGAAGTCCGGATTAACCGCCTGAACCAGCAGCACCAGACGCTCCAGACCCATGGCAAAACCAACCCCAGGGGTAGCGCGCCCACCCAGTTGCTCAACCAGGCCGTCGTAGCGGCCACCGGCACACACGGTGCCCTGAGCGCCCAGGCTGGTGGTGACCCACTCAAACACCGTGCGATTGTAATAATCCAGGCCGCGCACCAGGCGCTCGTTAACGGTATATGGGATACCGGCCTGAGCTAAAAGTTCACACAGCCCGGCAAAGTGGGCTTTGGACTCGTCATCCAGATAATCGGAAAGACGCGGCGCATCGTTAAGCAGGGTTTGCACTTCTGGATTTTTAGAATCCAGCACGCGCAGTGGGTTGCTGTACATGCGGCGCTTGCAGTCTTCGTCGAGTTTTTCCTGATGCTGTTCCAGGAAAGCCACCAGAGCGTCACGATAGTTGGCGCGAGCTTCCAGTGAACCGATGGAGTTCAGTTCCAGATTGACGTGTTCGGCAATACCCAGCGCTTTCCACCAGCGGGCGGTGAGCAGGATCAGTTCGGCGTCAATATCCGGGCCTTGCAGGCCAAATACCTCAGCCCCTAACTGATGGAACTGGCGGTAACGGCCTTTTTGTGGACGTTCGTAACGGAACATCGGGCCGATATACCACAGACGCTGTTCCTGATTGTACAGCAGACCATGTTCGATACCGGCGCGTACGCAGCCAGCCGTTCCTTCCGGGCGCAACGTCAGGCTTTCGCCGTTGCGGTCCTCGAAGGTATACATCTCTTTTTCCACGACGTCGGTCACTTCACCGATGGCGCGTTTAAATAACGGGGTCTGCTCTACAATCGGCAACCGGATTTCGCTATAGCCATAGCCGCTCAGCACCTGCTTGAGTGTGCCTTCAATACGCTGCCACAGTGCCGTTTCTTCCGGCAGGTAATCGTTCATGCCGCGAATGGCTTGAATGTTTTTTGCCACGTGAGTTCTCTGTCCGTTTATATAAAATGGATCCGATTATAGGGACTTTGCCACCCGCTATTCAACGCAGATGCGCAATCCAGTCCTCGGATAAACAATCAGCGGGCCAATAGCCGCCGACTTATTCTTCCAGAAGATTGATCGAAATACGCTTGGATTCGTCCATCATGGCCGCTTTGGCCCGGATCTTAGCTTCCAACTGGTCAATCATCTGTTCGTTATCAAAACGCTCTTTCTGGCGCACGCCGTCTTCGTAGAAGCCACTCTTCTTGTGCCCACCGGTTACCCCAATAGTCGACACCAGAGCTTCGCCCGGCCCGTTCACCACGCAACCGATAATGGACACATCCATCGGGGTGATGAGGTCTTCCAGGCGCTGTTCCAACGCATTGACGGTGCCAATGACGTCAAACTCCTGACGTGAACAGGTTGGGCAGGCAATGAAGTTGATGCCACGGGCGCGGATGCGCAAGGACTTCAGGATATCAAAGCCAACCTTCACTTCTTCGACCGGGTCCGCCGCCAGCGAAATGCGTAGCGTATCGCCGATCCCTTCCGACAGCAGCATACCTAGGCCAATGGCTGATTTTACTGAGCCACTACGTGCTCCGCCCGCCTCGGTGATGCCAAGATGCAAGGGCTGGTCAATACGGGCAGCCAGCAGCCGGTAAGACTGCACGGCCAGGAACACGTCGGACGCTTTCACGCTCACCTTGAACTGGTCAAAGTTGAGACGGTCCAGAATATCCACGTGACGCATAGCGGATTCCAGCAGCGCTTCCGGCGTAGGTTCGCCGTACTTTTCCTGAATATCTTTTTCCAACGAGCCGCCGTTAACGCCGATGCGGATCGGGATATTTTTGTCACGCGCACAATCAACCACTGAACGGATACGAGATTCGTTGCCGATGTTGCCAGGGTTGATACGCAGGCAGTCAACGCCGTATTCGGCAACCTGCAGCGCAATGCGGTAATCGAAATGGATATCGGCCACCAGCGGTACGTTGACCTGCTGCTTGATCAGCCGAAACGCCTCGGCGGCGTCCATGGTGGGAACGGAAACGCGGACGATATCAACCCCCACGCGCTCCAGAGCCCGGATCTGATTAACCGTCGCTTCGACATCGGTGGTACGGGTGTTGGTCATCGATTGCACGGCAATCGGCGCTCCATCGCCTATAGGCACGTTACCGACGTAAATACGGGTGGATTTGCGGCGGTTAATGGGAGCTTGGTTATGCATCAGTTACTCTCCACTGCTGCTCTTTTATTCCGACAATAGCCGCGCAATTACTGCGCGGCAACGGTCAGACGAGCAACACGGTTTGACTTGACAAACCGGCTTAAATCGACCGGTTTACCCTGGAATTGGACCTGTACCGAAGCCGGTGCGCCAAGGGTCAGTTTAAACGGCGCCTTGCCAGCCAGATTCAGCCGGGAACCGCTTTTCTGGATGCCGCTGACCAAGGATTTCCCAGTCGCGTCAACCACCTGTACCCAGCAGTCGCCGGAAAAATCCATCACCAGCCCGTTGGCATCAGCCTCTGAAGCACTGACGCCAGCAGCACCGGTAGGCAACTGAGCCTGAGCGACTGGCGCGGTCGATGTCGCATCCGGGATAGTAGCCTGGCTTGGTGCTACCACAGCAGGCTGTTGAGCCGCCTGAGGATCAAGCACGGCCGGGGCCTGTTGAGTCGTAGCAGCACTATTGGTTGACGGCGCAGGGCTGTTGTCTGGAACAACTGCCGATGCACCATTATCCACGTTACCGTCGGTCAATGGCACGGGCTGGCCTTCACCATGCTGAGACAACTGTGCGGAAGATTGATCCGCCATGGTGGCGATCTCTTCCTGCTGAGCCTTGTGATTCTGCCACCACCAGGCACCGGTCAAACCCACGACCACAAACACAATCAGCCAGGTAAAGCTCATCAGCCAGCCATCACGCTTTTTACGGCGCTTACCCAAAGAGAAGCTCTGCATCTGAGCCACCTTGGCCGCTCTCACCGGTGCCTGTTTTTCCATCATCGGCAACAGTTCATCTTCTGGCAAATGCACCAGCTTGGCATAGGAACGGATATAACCACGCACGAACGTTGAAGCCAGATCGGCAGACATATTGTCGTCTTCAATGTCGCGCACGGTAGACATTTTTAGGCACAGGCGTTCAGCCACGGCCTGTTGACTCAGCCCGAGTTGTTCACGAGCCTGGCGCAGGCGTTGACCTGTTGTCATAGATACGGTTTTATCTTGGGAATCTTCAGTATTCATTAGCTAAGAACTGCTGGTACTGTTTGGATTGTGGAAAACTTCGCGCTAGCTGTTTGCCATAGCGTTGAACGCTATCCTGACGGCCCGCTAACGCGGCGAAACGAATCTGTAACCATAGACTGTCGGCACTCGCCGGCAGAACATGTTGATAACTGTCCAATAAAAGTTGCGACTGCGCGCGCTTCCCTTCTCCAAATTGCTTTTCTGCTTCCACTAGTAGCGGAGCCCCCTTGTCCGGATCGATCTTCAGCGCTCGCGTTAATAACTTACGAGCTTCATCATTTTGACCGGCCTTGAGGAAACAGTAACCTGCGTTTTCCAGACTGTCGGCAACCTGGCCATATTCTGGCGCCAGTGCCGCAGCGCTAAACTGCTGTTGGGCCGGTACATACTGCCCTAAACTACAGAGAAACGCACCGTAATTATTCAATACGGTACCGTTACCCGGTGCAAGTTTAAGCGCTTGCTGATAACGCTGTTCAGCGGCGGCGTTATCGCCAATCCGCTGGTTGTAGAGTGCCATGCCCAATTGGGTACGATAATCCTGTGGGGCCGCATCGACCGCTTTTTGCAGATTCTGCCTGGCAGCCGGTAGATCGCCCTGGTTCAGATACTCCAGGCCCAGTTGTAACCGGGTCTGGCCTGCTGCCACCGCTGGCCCGTCGTGATCGGGTTGCGAGCTGGAGCAGCCCGCCAGCAAACTGGCCGCCAATATTACACCCCACAGTTTCAGCTTCATGCTTGCACTCATTTCCTTATCCGATGTTACCCGATCGCCTGAAGGATTGCTGCTCACATAACAGGCTGTTAGATAACAAAAAAATCATGCTATAGGATTCAGACCGCTCGTACGTTGATAGGTTCCCCGGCCATTTTCTTTTTCAGGGTACGCTTGGTACGATCGATCACCTCTCCCGCCAACTGCCCACAGGCAGCATCGATGTCATCGCCACGGGTTTTACGAACAATAGTCGTAAAGCCGTATTCCATCAACACCTTGGAGAAACGGTCGACGCGGCTGTTGGAGCTGCGGCCATAAGGTGCCCCAGGGAACGGGTTCCATGGGATCAGGTTGATCTTGCACGGCGTATCTTTCAGCACTTCCGCCAGTTGGTGCGCATCGTCGGTACTGTCGTTGATGTGATCCAGCATCACGTACTCAACGGTGACCCGCCCTTGGTTGGCATTGGATTTTTCCAGATAACGGCGTACCGCTGCCAGGAAGGTTTCAATATTGTACTTGCGGTTGATCGGCACGATCTCGTCGCGGATCTTGTCGTTAGGCGCATGTAGCGAAATGGCCAGAGCCACATCGATCATGTCACCCAATTTGTCCAGAGCGGGTACGACACCGGAGGTAGACAAGGTAACGCGGCGCTTGGACAGACCAAAACCAAAGTCATCCAGCATGATTTCCATCGCTGGCACCACGTTGGTCAGGTTAAGCAACGGCTCGCCCATGCCCATCATCACCACGTTGGTGATAGGACGTTGGCCGGTGACTTTGATGGCCCCCAGGATTTTAGCGGCACGCCAAACCTGGCCGATGATTTCCGAGACGCGCAGGTTGCGGTTAAAGCCCTGCTGAGCCGTGGAACAGAATTTGCACTCCAGTGCGCAGCCTACCTGTGAAGACACGCACAGGGTGGCGCGATCGCCATCTGGGATGTAGACGGTTTCGACCTGTTGATCGCCCACCTTGATGGCCCACTTGATGGTGCCATCGGCCGAACGCTGCTCTTCTGCGACTTCCGGCGCACGGATTTCCGCTACGCGCTGTAATTTATTGCGCAGCACCTTGTTGATGTCGGTCATCTGCTCAAAATCATCGCAGCAATAGTGATACATCCACTTCATCACCTGATCGGCGCGGAAAGGTTTTTCACCCATATTGGCGAAAAATTCGCGCAATTGCTGGCGGTTCAAATCCAGCAGGTTGATTTTGGCCGTAGCCAGTTGTTCCGTTTGCACGGTCAGGGAATTATTTTCAGACAAGGTATGCTCGGGCGCGATGGGTTCTAACATAATGATCTCTTAGCCTCGTTATTACACGTTATGGCTTGAAGGAGTGGAAAGTAAGTGTGTCATCAAAAGACACGCCCCAGGCAAGATAGCTTCCCTGGGGCGCGGCATTGTACAAATTTTAGTAGCGGGTTTCTACGTCTGAACGGCTTTCACGACATTTTTTATTGTATCTGCCGGTAAACACCGCTCTCACCAAGTGAAACCTACTTAACCCTAAAGACGGCGGGTATTAGCGTGGGCAGATTTCGCTTTCGTTAAAGAAATAGGCGATTTCACGCTGGGCAGATTCTACTGCGTCTGAGCCGTGCACGGCGTTGGCCGTGAAGCTGTCCGCATAGTCAGCACGCAGGGTGCCGGCCAATGCGTTGTCCGGATTGGTTGCGCCCATGATGTCACGGTTACGCTGTACGGCGTTTTCGGCTTCCAGAACCTGAACTACGATTGGGCCAGAAGTCATGAACTCCACCAGACCGTCGAAGAAAGGACGACCTTTGTGCTCAGCGTAGAAGCCTTCCGCTTGTTCGCGAGTCAGACGCAACATTTTAGATGCGATGATTTTGAAACCCGCGCGCTCGAAACGAGCATAGATAGCGCCGATGTCATTGTTAGCTACAGCGTTTGGTTTAATGATGGAAAAGGTACGTTCTACGGTCATGATGGCCTCTATTATGTCTTCCAAAACAGGCCGGGCGATAAGGTGAGGTGCCGGCCTTTCAAGTGGCGCAGATTATATGTGCGCTGTTAACGCTTGCCTACGGGAAAATCAACATTTCATTAAAAAAAAATTATCTTAATCCTCGATAGTCAGCGACAAATGGGATCCTGGTCGGTCGGCTTACTGGGTTTTATCGGTCGATGGGATCATATTGCGCAGCCAACTGCCCCAGCGACGCTGATAGAAGGCCTGGGTATGGGTGATCAGGTAATGGCTCACGCCCCGCGCATTCTCTTCTACCAGGCAAAAATCGACTGGCTCATCGTTCGGCGCGGTTTCGCTGGCCACCATGCCGGCTTCGCTGATCAGGGCTTCAATCTCTGCCGGATCGCCATCCACTTCCAGACCCACTAACAGGTTCGGCTTCTCGTCTACGGCGCGATCGTGCATCAACGCCAGGAAAGCGCGGCGTACCGGTTTCCGCTGGCTGAACAAGGTCGTCAGCGCATCCACCATCGCCGCCGGATACTCTTCAGGCTGCCCCAGCAGCAACTGGGTTTCGGTATCGATATAGCGTTCCGCCGGTTTCACTACGCCACCGGTAGCCAACAGCATGGCGATCTCTGCTGGCAAGAATTCTTTGCCGTGGGTGCCTTTCGGGTTCAGGAACAGTTCGGCACCTTGGGTGATTTCAAACAGCACTCTAGCGGGCATGGCGATAAAGGGTTGCTCATCCTCCACCGCTTTTTGCAGCGCCTCCAACGAGGTGAAGAAAGGCACCACGCTGCTGCCATCCTGCTTTTCCCAGTGCTGAATGTTCACCGGCGTCTCGGCATTCAGCGTAATTTCACCGTCGTGCGGCACCTGCTCGCTGTCACCCAGAATGTAGACCGTTGAATCCAGCAGTTCGCGGAAAAACGCAGGGCGGTGTGCCGGTTCCGAGGCCGCCAGCCTCAGCAGGCGCTCAAGCTCGTTTTCGCCTGAAACGGCGTCATCATCATGATGGTGGGAACTCATTGCCGACTCCTCCTATGTATTAAGGGCTCAGCATGCTGAGCCCCTGGGAAAGTTTGGGATAATCGAGGTGAGAAGTTTTCCTGCTTCAGTGATCTTCCCCTCACCCTAACCCTCTCCCCAAGGAGAGGGGACTGTCCGTGCCACAATTTAATTCCGCCCTTCACCACGTCATCGTTTCAGCTCCCTCTCCCTTTGGGAGAGGGTTGGGTGAGGGGCAAATACAGGTTACTTGGCTTTGCTCAGCAACAGGTTGGCCAGCGTACGCACGCCCAGACCGGTTGCACCTGCTGACCACTGATCCACGGCACCTTTGCGATAGGTGGCAGAACAGTCGATATGCAGCCAACCCTGTTGATAATTCTGCACAAAGTGCGACAGGAAGGCCGCTGCGGTACTGGCACCAGCGGTGTAAGCCGGGCCCGCAACGTTGTTCAGTTCAGCAAAGTTTGACGGTAACTGGCTGCGGTGGAATTCCGCCAGCGGCAGACGCCAGAACGGCTCATGCTCTTCATCCGCACTGGCTAACAGCTCTTGCGCCAACGCATCGTCAAAGCTGAACAGCGCGTGGTAATCATTACCTACCGCCGTTTTGGCCGCGCCGGTCAAGGTCGCACAGTCGATGATCAACTGCGGGTTTTGTGCGCTGGCATCGATCAGGCCATCGGCCAACACCAGACGCCCTTCCGCATCGGTATTCATCACTTCAACCGTCTTGCCATTGCGGTAGCGGATAATGTCGCCCAGTTTAAAGGCGTTACCGCTGACCATATTGTCCGCACAGCACAGGTACAGTTTGACACGCTGCTGCAAGCCGCGTGCCACCGCTAATGCCAATGCGCCAGTAATGGTAGCCGCACCGCCCATGTCGGACTTCATCGAGTCCATAAACGCGCTCTGCTTGAGGCTGTAGCCACCGCTGTCGAAGGTGATACCTTTACCTACCAGGCAGGCAAATACCGGTGCATCCGGGTTGCCCGTCGGGTTAAAGTCCAGCGCCAGCAGCACCGGGGAACGGTCGGAACCCCGGCCAACGGTATGAATACCGGCGTAGTTCTGCTCGCGCAGGTCTTCACCTTTGGTGATACGGTAGCTGACGGCATCGCAACCAACAGCACACATCAGATCAACCGCGCGGGTTGCCAGTTGCTCTGGCCCCAGCTCTTCCGCTGGCATATTGATGGTGTCACGCACCCAATCGACAATCTTCAGGCGCTGTTGCAGCTCTTGGCTTTCCGCTTCCGGCAGCTCGGCCCATTCAACGCTACGCTGCCCTTTCGGCCCGCGAAAGCCCTGCCAAAACGCCCAGCTGTTTTCCAGGTCCCAGCCTTCCCCGGCCAGTTTCACTTTCTTGATGCCCTGGCCATCGATCCTGCGTGCCGCGCGCTGGATCAGGCCCAGTTTGCCGGTTGCGGTCAGATGGATGGTAATGCCTTGGTCATTGGTGCTCAGCAGCGCCTTTTCACCCCAGCGCGCATCGGCGGGTTGCTGGGATAGCGTGATCTGCATGATTTCGGTTGTCATAGCCTTACTCCGGATTCCCCCCTTCATTCTTCACTCTATCAAGCGAAATTCATTGGGGATTTTTATTGTATACCCTATGGATTTCAAGTTGCAGCCAGGCGACAAGCTATCTCAGCCTCAGGAGCTTACTTTTGGTAAGTGACTGGGGTGAGATCGCGCAGGTAACAACGCTGCAGCTTGAAAGACGACGGGTATGTCGGATACAAAATAAACGGGCTGCCTATGGCAGCCCGTCATGCTATTTACTCTGCTTCATCTAACCAGACCAGCAGGATCGCTTCCAGTATTTTTTCATTGGAAGCCTGCGGTTCGTCGTCAAACTCTTCCAGATCGCAAATCCACTGGTGCATGTCGGTGAAACGCACGGTTTTAGGATCGGTATCTGGATAGGCGTCGTACAGGGCTTCGCCGATTTCGCGGCTGTCTGTCCACTTCAGTCCCATCCTTATCTCCTAGTGCTCGCGCGCATGGTTAACAGTGTAACGCGGCATTTCGACTACCAGATCGTCTTCGGTGACGCGGGCCTGGCAGCTCAAGCGGCTTTCCGGCTCCAGCCCCCAGGCTTTGTCCAGCATATCATCTTCCAGCTCGCTGCTTTCGGCCAGGGAATCAAACCCTTCACGCACGATGCAGTGGCAAGTGGTACAGGCGCAGGATTTCTCACAGGCATGTTCAATTTCAATACCGTTACGCAGTGCGACATCGAGGATGGTTTCCCCAACTTCCGCTTCCAGTACTGCCCCCTCTGGGCATAGATCTTGATGGGGCAGGAAAACAATTTTCGGCATGGTTAAACCTCATCCACAGAATGGCCAGCCAGCGCACGGCGAATGGAGGCATCCATGCGGCGCGCGGCAAAATCTTGGGTTGTTGCATCGACTCTTTTTATTGCAGCCTCGATCGCTGCAGGATCGGAGCCTTGCATCACTTGCTGGAGCTCGGCTACCGCGTTATTGATAGCCAGGCTTTCTTCGTCACTCAGCAGAGCAGCATCGCTCGCCAGTGCACCTTGCAGGCTTTCCAGCACGCGGGAAGCTTCTACCCGTTGCTCCGCCAGCTTGCGAGCACCGACATCGCTTTGCGCATTGGCCATCGAGTCCTTCAACATGCCGGCAATTTCGGCATCGGACAGGCCATACGAAGGCTTGACCTGAATAGAGGCTTCGACGCCGGTGGATTTCTCCATCGCCGTCACGCTCAGCAAGCCATCGGCATCCACCTGGAAGGTCACACGAATATGTGCCCCACCGGCAGGTAACGGCGGCAAGCCACGCAGCGTAAAGCGTGCCAGCGAACGGCAATCTTGCACCAGTTCACGCTCGCCTTGCAGCACGTGGATCATCATCGCGCTCTGACCGTCTTTAAAGGTGGTGAACTCCTGCGCACGCGCCACCGGAATGGTGGTGTTACGCGGGATCACCTTCTCAACCAGGCCACCCATGGTTTCCAGACCAAGCGAAAGTGGGATCACGTCCAGCAGCAGCATTTCGCTATCTGGTTTATTACCCACCAGGATATCCGCCTGAATAGCAGCACCGATCGCCACCACCTTGTCCGGATCGATCGACGTCAGTGGCGTGCGGCCAAAGAACTCGCCCACCTGTTCGCGTACCAATGGCACACGGGTTGAGCCGCCCACCATCACCACTTCCAGCACCTCTTCGGCACTGACGGCGGCATCTTTCAGCGCGCGGCGGCAGGCCATCAGGGTACGTTTCACCAGCGTGGCAATCAGCGTTTCGAACTGTTCGCGGGTCACTTCCCCCTGCCAACCAGCGATATCGACCGTGGTGCTCTGCGCATCGCTCAGGGCGATTTTGACCGCAATCGCGGCATCCAGCAATTGACGTTGCACACCATGATCGCGGCGATCGCTAATGCCGGCCTGTTCACGCAACCAGTCCGCCAGCAGATGATCGAAGTCATCGCCACCCAATGCGGAATCACCGCCGGTAGCCAGCACTTCGAACACGCCACGGCTGAGGCGCAAAATGGAAATATCAAAGGTGCCGCCGCCCAGATCGTAAACGGCGATCACCCCTTCCTGACCCGAATCCAACCCGTAGGCGATAGCCGCGGCGGTCGGTTCGTTCAACAGGCGCAGCACGTGCAGGCCAGCCAGACGCGCAGCGTCTTTGGTGCCTTGGCGTTGAGCGTCGTCGAAGTAGGCAGGAACGGTGATCACTACCCCATCAAGTTCACCTTCCAGCGCCGCTTTGGCGCGGGTAGCCAGTGCCCTGAGGATATCGGCAGATACGCCAACCGGGTTAACCAGGCCTGCGGCGGTCACGATCATCGGCAAGCCGTTGTCGCTGGCCTGGAACTGATACGGCAGGTTTGGATAGCGTTGTTGCACGTCCGCCAAAGAGCGGCCCATCATGCGTTTGACAGAGCTGACCGTATTGACCGGATCTTGTGCCGCCTGTGCACGAGCACTCCAGCCAACCTGATGTTCGGTGGCCTGATAATGCACCACGGAAGGCAGCAGATAGCGCCCTTCAAGGTCAGCCAGCGTCTCGGCTTGGCCGCTACGCACCGTAGCCACCAGCGAGTTGGTGGTCCCCAGATCAATACCGGCAGCCAAGCGGCGCTGATGCGGCGCAGCCGTGAGGCCAGGCTCACTAATTTGTAATAAGGCCATTTACAGAGCTTCCAAAATCAAGATCAAGAATCTATTACTCAAAACCCAGCAATTTTTCTTCGAGTTGTTCAATCTGTTGCTGGAGCTTGTCCAAAAAGCGTAGCTTGCGCACGGTATCGGCAGCCTGTGACCACTGCTGATCATCTAGCTCCTGCACCATCTGCGCACTACGCTGCTTGAAGGTCTTGTTCAGGCGCGTGGCGAAGGCAGCCAGTGCGTTTTGCGCATCCGGCGAGCGTTCAATGGCATCAAGCTCTTCACGCAGCTCCAACTGCTCCATCAGGAACGCGGTGTCGCGCAGGGTATGTTGCTCGTTGCCCAAATCAAAGCCGTGCAAAGATAACATATACTCGGCACGTTTTAACGGGTGCTTCAGCGACTGATAGGCTTCATTGATGGTCGCCGCCTGCTGTAACGCCATCAGGCGTTCACGCTCCGGTTGGAGGGCATGACGATCGGGGTGGAATTGGCGCTGCAAATCTTGATAGCGTGAGGTAAGCAAGCTGCCGTCTACGCTGTAGCGGACCGGCAACCCGAATAAAGTAAAGTAATCCATAGCGTGCTCGGGGGCGTTATCGTGATGATTGAGGTTCCCCCGTGGTTCACGGGGGAGCACGATGGACTGTCAGACGTTAAAGCTTTCGCCGCAGCCGCACTCGCTTGAGACGTTCGGGTTGTTGAACTTGAAGCCTTCGTTCAGACCTTCCTTGACGAAATCAAGCTCGGTACCGTCCAGATAGACCAGGCTCTTGCCGTCAATGATCACCTTGACGCCTTTGTCTTCAAAAACGATATCATCGTCGTTCGTTTCATCAACAAATTCGAGCACATACGCCATTCCGGAACAGCCGGAAGTTCGCACGCCCAGACGCAGGCCGAGACCTTTGCCACGGTGGTCCAAAAATGCCTGAACCCGCTGCGCGGCGCTGTCGCTCATGGTAATCGACATAACAACCTCTTCAATCTTAGCCCGCAAGGCGGGCTAACTGACTCAATAATAACTACTTGGCGCTGTGCTTGCTCTTGTAGTCGGCGATCGCTGCTTTAATGGCGTCTTCGGCCAGAATTGAGCAGTGAATTTTAACCGGAGGTAACTCCAGTTCTTCGGCGATCTGGGTATTTTTGATCGCTTCGGCCTGATCAAGAGACTTGCCTTTCATCCATTCGGTCACCAGCGAACTGGAAGCGATGGCGGAACCGCAGCCGTAGGTTTTGAAACGGGCATCTTCAATAATGCCTTCGTTGTTGACCTTGATCTGCAGCTTCATCACGTCGCCACAGGCTGGTGCCCCTACCATTCCGCTACCGACGGTAGGATCTTCGTTATCAAACGACCCTACGTTACGCGGGTTTTCATAATGATCGATTACTTTTTCGCTGTAAGCCATGACGTTGCTCCTGGATGCTGAGAATTAATGATGTGCCCATTCGATGCTGTTGATATCCACGCCCTGTTTGAACATGTCCCACAGTGGGGAGAGATCGCGCAGACGGCCAATGGATTTACGCACCAACGAAATGGTGTAATCGATCTCTTCTTCCGTGGTAAAACGCCCCAGGGAGAAACGGATCGAGCTGTGCGCTAACTCATCACTCATACCCAGTGCACGCAGCACATAGGAGGGTTCAAGGCTGGCAGAAGTACAGGCAGAACCTGAAGAAACCGCCAAGTCTTTCAACGCCATGATCAGCGACTCACCTTCAACATAGTTGAAGCTGACGTTGAGAATGTTCGGTGCACCGTGTTGCAGATCGCCGTTCAGATACACTTCTTCCATATCTTTCACGCCGTCCCAAAGACGATCGCGCAGGATGCGCAGGCGTGCCATTTCGCTGGCCATTTCTTCTTTGGCGATACGATAGGCTTCACCCATGGCAACGATCTGATGCACTGGCAGGGTACCGGAACGCATACCGCGCTCATGGCCACCGCCGTGGATCTGGGCTTCGATGCGGATGCGCGGCTTACGCTGCACATACAGGGCACCAATACCTTTCGGGCCATAAATCTTGTGGCCGGAGAAGGACATCAGATCCACTTTCAGCTTGCTCAGATCGATAGGCAGTTTACCTACGCTCTGGGTCGCATCGACGTGATAGATGATGCCACGCGCCCGGCACATTTCGCCGATGGCGGCGATGTCCTGCACCACGCCAATTTCGTTATTCACGTGCATGATGGAAACCAGGATGGTGTCTTCACGCATCGCGGCTTCGAGAACCTGGAGATCGATGATCCCGTTGCTCTGCGGTGCCAGATAGGTGACTTCAAAACCTTCGCGCTCAAGTTGGCGGCAGGTATCCAGCACGGCTTTATGTTCGGTTTTACTGGTGATGATGTGCTTGCCTTTCTTCTGATAGAAGTTGGCAGCACCTTTGATCGCCAGGTTATCGGATTCGGTGGCCCCAGAGGTGAACACGATCTCACGCGGGTCTGCGCCAACCAGCTCAGCGATTTGGTTACGGGCGATATCAACCGCCTCTTCCGCCTGCCAGCCGAAACGGTGGGAACGGGAGGCCGGGTTACCGAAAGTGCCGTCCAGGGTCAAAAACTGCATCATCTTCTCGGCAACACGCGGGTCGACGGGGGTCGTGGCCGAGTAGTCCAGATAAATCGGTAATTTCATTGCTCTTGTACTCCGTACATCACTTCCAAAAACCAATAAATTAGTCGTCAGCTGCTTATGCGCGCAGATTAACGTTGATCGTTTCTTGCAGACGACCGTTGGCCGTGCGGCGCGTATCACTATTTTGACGGTCTGCCACGTCCAGCACTTCCTGGTTGTTCACCAGTTCGGCCAGCGTAATATTGTTCAAGAACCCGCTGATGCGCTCGCTCAGATCGCGCCACAGGGTATGGGTCAGGCAACGATCGCCTCCCTGGCAGCCTTCTTTACCCTGGCAACGGGTTGCGTCTACTGATTCGTCGACTGCGGAAATCACCGCACCTACGGCGATAGCGTCCGCGTCTTTGCCCAACAGGTAACCACCGCCTGGCCCACGCACGCTGGCCACCAGGCCATTCTTACGCAGACGGGAAAACAGTTGTTCCAGATAAGAGAGCGAGATACCTTGGCGTTCGGAAATATCCGCCAGTGGTACCGGCCCTTCCTGGGAGTGTAATGCCACGTCGAGCATGGCAGTTACTGCATAACGGCCTTTGGATGTCAGTCTCATAGCTAATTGGTTACCTGTTGGTCAAACATGGGCCAAATTCTGACATTCCCGAGTAAATCAGTCAACTATTTAACCTACTAATTTACTCAAGTATTCGTGCTTTTCGTGCGCTTTGCTATCCGATGTATATAAAATACACCTTATAACCCACAGATAAGCAATACTATCTTGCCTAACTGCGGGCGACAGCAAAAATTAATTACCTTGCTGTTTATCCTGTTTCTCGATCGAGGTCAGCATACCACGCAAGATATTCAGCTCCTGCGCTTCCGGGCGTGCTCGGGCAAACAGGCGGCGTAAACGGTTCATCACCTGCCCAGGATGGGCGGCGCGGATAAAGCCGGTGCGCACCAGCGTCTGCTCCAGATGCTGATAGAAGCGTTCAATATCATCCACCAGAGGATACGGCGACTCTTCCACCGGTGTGGTCTCTGCCTGCTGGCGATCGAGGAAGGCAACGCGGACCTCATACGCCAGGATTTGCACCGCCATGGCCAGATTCAGCGAGCTGTAATCCGGGTTGGCAGGAATGGCGACATGATAATGGCATTTCTGTAATTCGTCATTGGTTAGCCCAACGCGTTCACGGCCAAAGACCAACGCGACCGGCCCCTGCTCGCCTTCCTGTACCGCGCGCACGCCACATTCGCGAGGTTCCAGCATCGGCCATGGGAGGGTGCGCGAACGAGCGCTAGTGCCCACCACCAAGCGGCAACCCGCAATGGCTTCATCAAAGGTATCGACAATCGTGGCGTTGCCAATCACATCGCTGGCGCCAGCGGCCAGGGCGATCGCCTGAGAATCGGGTTTCACCAGCGGATTGACCAGATAAAGGTTGGTTAACCCCATGGTTTTCATGGCACGGGCAGTAGAGCCCATGTTGCCAGTATGAGAAGTTTCAACCAGAACAATGCGGATATTGTGCAGCATACAAACTCTGAGCGTTGCGGAAAATCGTAGCATCCTAACACAGTCGTAGGTATTTTGCCGAACACCTGCTATACTTCGCGCCGTTTCCTGTTCTTTAACATCCTGTGGAAGATACCCATGCATCCGATGCTGACTATCGCCGTGCGCGCTGCGCGCAAGGCTGGCAACCTGATTGCCAAAAATTACGAGACTCCAGACGCTGTAGAAGCGACACAAAAAGGTTCTAACGACTTTGTCACTAACGTCGATCGCGAGGCTGAGCGTCTGATCATCGAAATCATCCGTAAATCTTACCCGAAACACACCGTTATTGGTGAAGAGTGCGGTGAGTTAACCGGTGAAGATCAGGATGTACAATGGGTGATTGATCCACTGGATGGCACCGCCAACTTCATCAAACGTCTTCCACACTTCTCCGTTTCCATCGCCGTACGCATTAAAGGCCGTACCGAAGTGGCCGTGGTTTACGATCCAATGCGCAACGAACTGTTCACCGCCACCCGTGGCCAGGGCGCACAGCTCAATGGTTACCGTCTGCGCGGCACCAATGCCAAAGATCTGGATGGCACCATCCTGGCGACCGGCTTCCCGTTCAAAGTCAAACAGCACGCACCGGCTTACATCAACGTACTGGGCAAACTGTTCACCCAATGTGCCGATTTCCGTCGTACCGGTTCCGCCGCGCTGGATCTGGCCTACGTTGCCGCTGGCCGCGTTGATGGTTTCTTTGAGATTGGTCTGAAGCCTTGGGACTTTGCTGCTGGCGAACTGCTGGTACGTGAGTCTGGTGGCTTGGTCACCGACTTTGTTGGCGGGCATAACCACTTCAGCTCTGGCAACGTGGTTGCCGGTAACCCGCGCGTGGTGAAAGCATTGCTTTCCAACATGCGTGAAGAACTGAGCGAAGCGCTGAAGCGTTAAGAACTCAGATGAAAATCAAGGCGCTGCATTTGCAGCGCTTTTTTTATGTCATCAACGGGCAAAAGGCCGTATCCCGCCACCAAATTCCGGCTGAGCGCTGACGTACAGCAGCACACCGGCAAACAGCAGAATTAACCCTCCGGCTAACGCCAACGCCCCCCAAGCAACCGCACTCCAGGCCGCCGGTGCGCGCTGACGGCTGATGCGTATCGCCAGCTTACGGCTGTAATGCACCAACAGCGCCAACCCGGAAATCGTGATCGAGGTACCCAGTGCCATGGCCAGTGCCGACAACACGCCCCAGGTAAAAACGCCGATCACCTTGGAAAACAGCAAGACCAAGATTGCCCCGGAGCAAGGCCGAAGCCCCATTGCCAGCACAATCGCCGTTTTGGTACGCCAATCATTGCCAGCTTTCAGTTCCTCATCGCTCGGCAAATGCCGGTGGCCACAACCACAATTCGCGCTATGTACATGATCGGCAGGCAGAGGCTGCAAGCTGTTGATGCGCAGCGCAGGCCGAGGCCGCATGGCTTTCACCGCCATAAACAAGCGCTTTAACGCCCGCCAACTGAGCAAGACACCGAGCAGGATCACCAGAATAAAACTGCCCTTCTCCAGCCAGAAACTACTTTGATGCAACTGCCGGGAAGAAAGTTGCAGCACCACCAGCACTAGCGTGACCAGGACGATCGCGACCAATCCCTGCACCACGGAGGCGGCAAACGTCAGCTTCAGGCTGCTTTTCAACCGTGCCGGGTGGGTAGCCAGATAGGTGGCGATCACCACTTTACCGTGGCCCGGCCCCAGGGCATGCAACACACCATAACCTAAACTGAACAGCATCAGCGCCACTCCCGCTTGCTGGGGAGCCGCCTTGACCTGTTGCAGCAAGGCCGCCATTTCCTGATGTAGCCCTTTCTGCCACACCACGCTTTGCATCAACAGCTGCGGCCAGTAATGCCAAACCCAATGACCCACCGCTGCCAGTAGAATAAAGAACAGCAACAACGGCCACAGGCTGAAGGCCCAATGGCGCTGAGGTTTGCTGGTCTTGCTGAGGTTTACTGACATGTTAACGTCACCCGCTGGGCAAACTGTTGCCCTAATGCCATATCTTCACCGGGCGAGTCGTTCTTATCGAGAGACAATGCGTAGGCTTGTAATGACGAATCGGGCTTTGGTGTCATCAGGCTGAATTTGCACTGCTTTGCCATTTCTGGCGGCAGATGCAACGCCTTTTGATCCTGATAGGTCATGTCCACAAAATAGGTGGGATCGTAGGTGGCAATCTCAAAGGGTTTCCCCACCAGCGGCTGCGGCTCCGCCAGCGGCAACACAAATTCCAGCACGGCTTTATGGCCCTGCCGGGATAGATGGTATTCGGTTGGCAGGTTGAGGTATTTCACCGGTTTGCCTGCGCGGTAAATATCGGTGAAATAGTGCTGCCCGAGGACGTTAGCCATCACTTCCGCCGCCAGTTTTTTCCAGACTTCTGAATCGCTGTTGGCATTTTCTGCGTCATACAGTAGATCCGCCGAGGTGATCTCATCCATTACCCAAACCATTTTTAAACCGGTCAGCTTCTGATCCTTAGCCACAAAGGTGGTGTTCATATCGATAAAACTGTGTGGGTGGGCCAGTGCCCCCATGCTGATCATCATTACCAAGCAGGCCACCAGGGCGCGGAGTTTCATCCTCCAAGCATACTTTTTATTGTTATAATATAACATCAACAAAACCTCAACCGGCGTTAACAAGCCGAATAACTGTGACGAAAGTAGTAAGCCGAAGTAAAAGCAGGGGTAACTGCCACGCCCCGCAGAGCCTTTTGCTATGCTTAAACATAATTTAAACACGACCTGCCAGAAGGTGATATGAGCCTGGAGACTTCTTCTGCGCCTGAGTTCTCCGGTCAACAACGGCGCTGTCATTTACTGCTGATGCTGTATGCGCCAGTACCCTCGGTACAACTGGAAACAATCGGCCAAATCAACGGCGTAGACATGCTCATTACCCGGCAAGATATAGCCGAGGTTGCCAGCGAGATCCAGCATTTCCATCATCTGGAAATCAGCGGCGATCCCGACGAAGGCTACCAGATCCAGGGCAGCGCGCTGGATCTTCGCTTGTGTCTGCTCCAATGGCTACGGCGAGCCTTGCGTTGCAGCCCTGAGTTTGTCGAACAACACTTTGGCCCTCAGTTTCAGCGGGCGATGCAACTTCAGCACCAACAGCTTCCGGCACTGGAATTGTGCATCAACCAATGTGAACAGCGCCTTAACCGCCGTTTTGAACAGCGTGACCGACTGTTTTTGCAACACTATCTTTGTTATTGCGTCTGGGCTAGCCAGCATCAGCGCCATCCTCAATTTGATCGCCGCCAGCATGAGTGGCTGCAAAGCAAGCCAGAGCACCTGGCAGCAGCGGAACTGCATCAAGCGCTGAATCAGCTATTTGGCCAGCCCGGTGATAGTAGAGAATGCGACTTCCTGGCGTTGATGTTTACCCTGCTGAAAAGTCACAGCTACCAGAGCAGCGATTCGCCAGAGGACCAACGCCTGATGGCGGCCATTGGGCAGGTGGTGGAACGCTTCCAGCAGATCTCCGGCATGCATTTCAGCAGCCAGGAGGGGTTAATCAGCCAGCTGTTTGCCCATTTGGCCCCTGCCGTGGAACGCTGCCGGTTTGCTATCGGCATCGACAATACGCTACTGGAAGAGGTAGTCCGTAAATATCCCCGTCTGATGCGCACCACGCAGGAGGCGTTAGCGCCGTTTGAACAGGAATATGGGATTCAATTTTCGCGGGAAGAAGCCGGGCTAGTGGCGATCAGCTTTGGTGCCTGGTTGATGCAGGGCAACGCGCTGCATGAAAAGCAGATACTGTTGCTGACGCTGGATAACCCGCAGTTGGAAGAAGAAGTGGAATATCAGATCCGCGAACTGACGCTATTGCCGTTGAACATCAAATATCAGCCATTGCACGACTACCTGCTTGCTGGTGCACCACAAGGGATTACGCTGGTGATTAGCCCCTACGCCACACCGAGCCAGGAGCAACCACCCATACTGATTATTACCGAACTGCCGCTGGAGCGTCAGCAGCGCAAGGCGATCCGTGCGCTGCTGGAAAGCCCTTAACGGCTATTGCTAACCGCCACCGCCGGTGGGCGAATAAACAACGCTGGCACCACCACTGCAACCATCACCCAAAACACTCCGCCCTGATAGTGCTCGAACAGGAAGCCCGCCACCACGGTCATAACGGCAATTCCACCGCCCATTGCCAGCGCCGAATAAACCGCCTGCAGACGGATGACTTCCGCCCCCTGACGCGCCGCAATAAAGCGCATTGCCGCCAGATGGCAGACCGTGAAGGTACCACAGTGCAGCACCTGCACCAGCAACAGCCAGCCGATTTCTGTCGTGGTTGCCATCAAGCCCCAACGCAGCAGGCCACATACGGCGGAAAGTAACAGCAGATTACGCGCGTTCCAGCGGCGGAACAGGAAATTGCTGCTGGCAAAGATAACCACTTCTGCGACCACGCCCAAAGACCACAGGTAGCCAATAGTTGCCGCAGAGTAACCCGCCTCTTCCCAATAGATGGAGGCAAAGCTGTAATAACCGGCATGTGCCCCTTGCAACAGCGTCACACACAGCAGAAAACGCCAGACAGGTCCTTCGCTGAGCAGTTCACGCCAGGAGCGGCTGGGTTCATTCTGCGCCCGAGCCTCACCTTGTGGCAGCACGCTCGGTTTCAGCAACATGCCCACCAGCATCGCCAAAATGCTGACCAACAGGCTGATCAATATCGCATTATGGCCCCAAACGGACACCAGCTTACCGGTTAACGCCGAACCGATCACAAAGGCCAGCGATCCCCACAGCCGCACCCGGCCATAGTCCAGAGTGATCTGCCGTTGCCAGGTGGCAGCCAACGCATCGGTCAGCGGAACCAACGGGGAGAAGAACAGGTTAAAACCGGCGATCACCAGCATCAGCCAGGCCCAGCCATTACCGAAACAGAAACCGACGGCAAACGCCAAGGAGAGTAATGCCAACAAACGCAACGCGGTGATTAAATATGAGGGATCTTTAACGCGTGGAGCAATCAGCAAGCTACCCAGGAAGCGCGCTACCAGGCCAGCGCCGAGCAAGATACCGATGGTTTCAGGCGGTATGCCCTCACCTTTTAACCAAACGCTCCAAAACGGTAGATAGATGCCATAAGAAAAGAAGTACGTGAAATAACTGAGAGCGAGCCAACGCGTTGATTGCAGAACCATGTTCCCTCCAGGATGAGGGCAATACTTTGACAGAGCTCACACCTTGCAGCAATCTTCATTCATGCTCAAAGGGCTAGAGTGCAAAGCAGTTCACAGTTTCGCTGCAACAACGCTAAAAAAACCCGCCGAGGCGGGTTTATCTGCAAACCAATCGAAGTACTTAGGCGTAAACCGGGAAACGAGCGCAGATATCCAGCACTTTCTTCTTGGTACGTTCGATGGTGGCTTCGTCGTTCAGGTTATCGAGCACGTCACAAATCCAGCCAGCCAGCTCACGCACTTCGGCTTCTTTAAAGCCACGGCGAGTCACCGCTGGAGTCCCCAGACGGATGCCAGAAGTCACAAACGGGCTCTTCGGATCGTTTGGCACGCTGTTCTTGTTAACGGTGATGTTGGCACGACCCAACGCGGCATCGGCTTCTTTACCGGTCAGGTTCTTATCTACCAGATCCAGCAGGAACAGGTGGTTGTAGGTGCCGCCGGAAACCACTTTGTAACCGCGCTCCAGGAACACTTTCACCATCGCTTTGGCGTTATCGGCCACTTGCTGCTGGTAAACCTTGAACTCAGGCTCCATCGCTTCTTTCAACGCTACCGCTTTACCCGCGATCACGTGCATCAGCGGGCCGCCTTGGCCACCAGGGAAGACGGCAGAGTTCAGCTTCTTATACAGCTCTTCATCACCACCTTTGGCCAAGATCAGGCCGCCACGCGGACCCGCCAGCGTTTTGTGGGTGGTGGTGGTCACGACGTGGGCATGAGGAACCGGGTTCGGGTAAACGCCAGCGGCAATCAGGCCCGCCACGTGTGCCATATCCACGAACAGGTAAGCGCCGATGCTGTCAGCGATTTCACGCATTTTGGCCCAATCAACCACACCGGAGAAGGCCGAGAAGCCGCCGATGATCATTTTTGGTTTGTGGGTCTGCGCCTGTTTGGCCAGATCGTTATAGTCAATCTGCCCGGTTTCGTCGATGCCGTAAGGCACCACGTTATACAGCTTACCGGACAGGTTCACCGGTGAACCGTGCGTCAGGTGGCCGCCATGTGCCAGGTTCATCCCCAGGATGGTGTCGCCCGGCTGCAGCAGTGCGGTATAAACGGCAAAGTTAGCCTGGGAACCTGAGTGTGGTTGCACGTTGGCATAGTCGGCACCGAACAGCTCTTTGGCGCGATCGATCGCCAGTTGCTCAACGATATCAACGTATTCGCAACCGCCGTAGTAACGCTTGCCCGGATAGCCTTCTGCGTATTTGTTGGTCAGTTGGGAACCCTGAGCCTGCATCACGCGCGGGCTGGTATAGTTCTCAGACGCAATCAGCTCAATGTGCTCTTCCTGACGCACCACTTCCTGCTCCATTGCATGCCACAGTTCGGCATCATAATCAGCAATGTTCATTTCACGCTTTAACATCCGGCATCTCCTGACTGAAATCAGCTAGCTTTCCCCTATGGATTTCATGCTGCAGCTAGGCGACAAGCTATCTCATCCCCAGGAGCTTACTTTTCGTAAGTGACTGGGGTGTGATAGTGCAGGTAACAACGCTGCAGCTTGAAAGACGACGGGGATAATTTTACCCATATGGTTCTGGGCCACAGTGTAAACCGTTTCGGCCTATCGAAGATAGGTCTTGACAGAGGTTTTTACGCAAACGATTGGCATCAGGTGGCGTAAGGCTTTGAACCCTTAAAGGTCACATTTTGGCAACGGAGTTTTACTCATCAACAAAATGCGCTTTTTTCATGTTCTGTGAAGACGATCGACGGTTAACAACCCCGCAACAATAACAGGGATATTTACAAGCACGGGGTAATTTTATAAGATGCATTTAAAATACATCTACTAAATGACCATAAAAACATCCCCAAGGAGCCTCACCATGCTGGATAGTCAAACCATCGCCACCGTTAAATCTACCATCCCTCTATTAGCCGAAACCGGCCCCAAACTGACCGCCCACTTCTACGATCGCATGTTTGCTCATAACCCTGAATTGAAAGATATTTTCAATATGAGCAACCAGCGTAACGGCGATCAGCGCCAGGCGTTGTTCGATGCTATCTGCGCTTACGCCAGCAATCTGGAAAACCTGGCCGCCCTGCTGCCTGCGGTAGAACGCATTGCCCAGAAGCACGCCAGCTTCAATATCCAGCCCGATCAGTATCAGATTGTCGGCCACCACCTGTTAGCCACGTTGGACGAAATGCTCAGCCCTGGCCAGGAAGTGCTTAATGCCTGGGGAAAAGCTTACGGAGTGCTGGCCAACGTGTTTATTCAGCGTGAAGGCCAGATCTATCAGGAAACGGAAAAGAGTGACGGTGGCTGGCGTGATTTGCGTGCCTTCCGCATCGTGAAAAAACAGCCGCAGAGTGAGGTGATATCCAGCTTTGTACTGGCTCCAGTAGACGGTGGCCGCGTGGCCGATTACCAACCAGGCCAGTATCTGGCGGTCTATATTAACGATGGCAGCCTGCAACATCAGGAGATCCGCCAGTATTCACTCACCACCGCATCGAACGGGGAATATTACCGTATCGCGGTCAAACGTGAGGAACAGGGCGCCGTTTCCAACTTCCTGCATCAGCAGGCCAAAGAAGGCGATATTATTCATCTCGCGGCACCACACGGCGATTTCTTCCTGCAGGTGGAACCTACTACACCGGTGGCATTAATCTCGGCAGGCGTTGGCCAAACGCCAATGCTGGGGATGCTTAACACCCTGCACGACAATCAGCATCCTGCCAACATCCACTGGCTGCATGCAGCAGAAAACGGTTCAGTGCATGCTTTTGCCGACGAAGTGGCGGATATCGCCGGGCGCATGCCTAATCTGAGCCGTCATGTCTGGTACCGTGAACCTAATGCCGATGATGTGCAGGGCCGCGATTATCACAGCCAGGGCCTGATGGATCTGAGCGCATTGCGTAGCGAGTTGAGCGATCCGCAAATGCATTACTACTTCTGTGGTCCGGTGCCGTTTATGCAGCACGTGGGTAAGCAGTTGCTGGCGATGGGCGTGGAGGCCGAACGTATCCACTACGAATGCTTCGGCCCGCATAAGGTGCTGTAAGGCTCTAGTCTCTTGGTAACATTATCAGGTGCGAATGTTATTGATTAATTTGCGTGCCAAGTGCGGGTGCCGAAGAAACGGTGCCCGCGATAATAATCAATGATATTGTCAGTTTGAGCTCAATCTAAAATCTACAATTTCCTTAATGTTATTCCCCTTTTCGCTATCGTTTTTAATCCGACACTGTGGTAAATCTACGCCCCATTGATAAGGACTTTGCATGGAGCGCAAGGATGATCCAGCTTTCAGCACCTCGCTGTATTTTCGCCAGTAATCTGATCCACCACTCTCGCCATACTCCCGTCAGGCTAATACCTTTTTTGGCAGCCTTACCTGCTCATTCACGTTGTTAATTATGGAAAGTGTACGTTGAACGCATCAGTGGACTCACTATTTGCGTCATCTTCAAGGAGGTACAGAGATGCAACAGACCTTACAGGACTGGGTAAGAGAAACGACGGGCACACAGTTATACGCAGTCCTGGCCAACACCCATGGCGCGCAAGGCATCAAAGCCTATTACCGTGAGGACGGCAGCCGCACGCCGTACGGGCTTTACGCCAACACACCCTATGCCAACTGGTTTGAAGTGATGCCGGTGCTGGTGCAGCTTAACGAAGGCAGCCCATTCTTACGCTGGGTGGCAGATACCCCTTTACGCAACTGGGGCTGGCTGGCACGTTCACCGTTGCCACAGGCTGCCCTGGCGGCCCACCTTGCCGGTTTGACGCAGGTGATTATGCCCAGCGGCAAAGCGGTGTTTTTCCGCTATTGGGATGGGCGTTATCTGCCAGCTTACCTGCGCTACTTTGGCGATGAGTGGCGCACTATCCTGCCGGTGTTCTCCGATTACTGGGTGAACGGCGAGGGTTTTACCTGCCCGATAGATCCTTCCGCGCAGGCCCAGATTAGCCCCTGGTGGCAGGTGCCCCAAGGGATGGTGGATGCACTGCTGGATGAAGATCCGGAGCCGCTGATCGCCAACCAGTTGACCTGGCTGCGCGAGAATGAGTTTGAACTCTATCAAGCCGTGCCGGAACCGGTGTTGCGCCAGATTGCGTTGCGGCTTTACCCACAGGTCTGGCAACAGACACCAGATCCGAAGAAGCGAACCGCCCGGTTGTCCCTGGCTCTGGTAGACGCACTGAGCCGCCGTACCAATCCGTTCGAGGTGATCACCCTCAACGTTTCCTCTTTTCGACCGTGAGTAATGGACTATGACGACCGAATATATTGCGAGTATTGACAATGCCTTACTGGGCTTCAAAAACAAGACCCTGCTGACCAAAGATTATCGGCAGGCTGTCAAGGAGTGGGCCGTCGCCAGCAAGCTTTCCGGCCTAATCGGTGGGCCGACGCTGGAGATGGAAAAAACCCTACGGCTCAACAATAACAAAACCGTGGCCTCTGAAGATGAGCGTAGTTTCGAGAGCACTGTGGTTACCTGCCCGAAAAACGGTGAGATCAGAGTGGCCCTCGCCTATGAGTCCACGTTTGAACTGCCCATCCCCGATGTGACTATCGAGGTCTATGAAAATACCAATAAGGATAAGTACACCTTGGTGGGGACGAAGCAAACCGATGAACAAGGTGTGGCGCTCTTTCCTGATCTTACCGCTGGCAAAAAATACCGTGTTATCGCCACTGACAACCAAATGAAACAGCACAACGACCAGATGCTGCAAGCCTATGACGGCTTGATGCTGGATATGCACAGCGCCCTATCGACGCAATGGTTAACGTACAAACCGCAGTGGCAAAAAGATAAGCTTGCTGAGGAGTTGTGGGGGGCCCTAAGAAAGGGAATATACGCCGGTTTGTTCTCCATGTGGGATGATATCAAGCTGGCCTTCCATGTGGCGACCAATGCAAAAGAGTACGGCCAGAAAATCTATTCGGAAGCCAGCAAGTACAAAGATCTCATTCCCGAACTGGATGAGCAAGACCTGGAGTCACTGCTGAAGGGCAGCATGCAGATGACCCGTGAGTTGCTGGCGCTGTTTAATGACGAAGCTGCGTTGTATCTGCTTATGCGCTCGGTGGAACTGCAAGTGTACATGTACCCGTGGGGCACATTGCTGCGACCGGTGGTGGAGGCCGGAGGCTCGCTGATCAGCGATAGCCTGATTGGCCTGGTTATCGGAGCCGTACTGTCCCTGGTGACCGGAGGGTTAGGGGTCGCGTTCCTGGTCTATAAAGTGGGAGCGGCGCTAAAAAAACTGGGTAGTGTGGGGAAACTCATCTGGGATGGGCTCATGACTATCCTGCAAGCAACCGAGAAACTGGCCAAGCATTTCTTTGAAAAAACTCGTGAATGGAACCTCAAGCGTCAGGCCAGTGCCCGGTTGAAACAGGGGCGGAATAACAAAGTACGCGAATCAAACCATGCACAACTGACTGATAATTCAGGCGCGGTGCATAACAGCGCCGCGAAAGATGCGGCAGGCCACTCCACGGTGAACTCGCAGTGCACCCCCGGCAGCGGCTGCCCGGTCTCGCTGATCAACGGCGAAGAGTTGCTTACTCTGGACGATGGGCAACTGATTGGCCTGACGCCCTTTATCTTCCAGCGTCAGTACCGCACCACCGCTGTCGAACGTACGTCTGTATTTGGTTTTGGCTGGAGCCATAGCCTGCAACATCAGGTGGAGTTTATCGGTGATGAACTGCACTGGACCGATCATCAAACCCTCACCACCATTCTGCCATTACCTATCGAAGTTTCCCCAAGCGGGCTTAACTATGTAGCCGGGGCCGCCGCCTATCTGGACGAAGAGCCCGATAGCTACTGCCTGATGGCCGGTAGCATGGAAGGCTGGGTGTTGCATGTGCATCGGGTTACGGGGCAAACGACCGGGCGCATCACCGGCCTTTCACACCGCCAGTTGCGGTTGACCCTGCATTATCACGATGGCTTACCTGTTCGGCTGGAACATCCGGCTGGTGCGGCCTTGCAGTTCAGCTATCAGGAGCTGCCTCAAGGCTGGCGCCTGACGCAGCTGAGCCTGACCCCAGAATCGGGTCGGGAAGAGGCTCTCCACCCGCTGATGACCTATGAGTACGATGAGCGGGGGCAACTGAGTGCCGCTATCAATGCGGCCGGGGAGGCCGAGCGCTATCAGTATCGTGATGATTATGTGTTCAGCCTGCGGCAGTTGGCCGGCGGGGCTGAGTTTTATTGGGAATGGCAAGGGGAAGGCAAACAAGCCCGTGCGGTGCGCCACTGGAGCAACCTGCCTAACCTTGACCAACGTTTTTTGTGGGATGAGCAACCCGGGGCCGTCACCCTGGTCCATCAGGACGGTTCACGGGAGACCTGGCAACATGACACCCGCTTCCGCCGTCTGATCAAGAAAGTCGACCCGGACGGCGCGACCCACCTCAATGAATACGGTGAACGCGGTGAGCTGCTGAGTGAAACCGATCCGTTGGGCAACCGCACCGAATATGACTATAACGGTGAACTGCAGTGCACCTGGGTGCGAACGCCTGACGGACAGGAGACCCAATACCGTTATTCGCGTGGCCGAGTAGTAGAGAAAACCACCTGGAGCCTCGATCAGGAGGACAAGCTCCGTGAACGGTATCGCTACGATACGCAGGGCAACCTGACGGAGGAAACCGATGCATTGGGCAATACCTGCCACTACCTGTGGTCTGCACAAGGGGCACTCAACGAGGTGCAATACCCGGATGGCAGCCGCGAGCGCTTTGTCCGCGATGCGTTTGGCCAGGTGCTGGAACACCATCAGCGCAACGGGCTGACCCACTACTACCGTTACAACCTGCTGGGGCAAGTGATCCGGCACAGCGACAGCCCACTGGACGAGGCCGGGGTCAACGGCACCCGTTATACCTGGAATGCCGCCAACCGGCTGGAGGCTATTCACGCGCATGACGGCACGGTGCGCCACTACCGGTACAACGCCTACGGCAAGGTCACCAATGAGCGTGATGAAAAGGGACTGACCACCCAATACGAATACTATCCAAATTCCCGTTTGGTGAGCCGGGTGATTTACCCCGACCTCAGCCAGGTGGAATACCGTTATGACAGTCCGAAGAGTTTAGTCAGCGACATCATCAACCAGAACGGTGAACACCATCGGTTGGCCTATCACCCCAACGGGTTGGTGAGTGAAGAACACACCGTTGACGGACGCCACTTCCTCTATGACTACGACCTGAACGGGCACCTGACCCAGCGCACCGAGTACGGCACCAGCCAGAGTGAACAGACCGCATTGGTTACCCGCTATGAGCGGGATGCTGCCGGACGACTGGTACGCAAAGTGTTGCCGGACGGCAAGGAAATCAGCTACGCCTACGACACCTTTAACCGCCTGCGGCTGGTGGACGACGGGCAGTGGCCGCTGGCTTACGGTTACGATGAAGTCGGGCGGCTGACGGAAGAGTATCAGGGCTTCGCCAGCCTGTTTTACGGCTACGATAGCGCAGGTAACCTGACACGCCAATGCCTGCCCGACGGCAACATTCTGGCCTACCAGTACCAGCAGGGGCAGGTCTCGCGTATTGCACTCAATGGCCAGGTGCTGAGTGAGCACCAGTATCGCGGTGAGCAGGAAACCCGGCGTATCACCGGCAAGGTGGTGAGCGAGTTTGATTATGACGGACAGCAACGCCTGCGCTATCAACGGGCTACCGCCGTGGTACAGGCAGAAATGGAGGGTGACGCCCCAGACGTAACACCGGTGATGCAGCGCCGCTACGAGTACGACCCGGCAGGCAACCTGACGCAGATCCTCGACCCGCACAAAGGCAACCGGGAATACCGCTACGATAAGCAACATCGCCTGACCGAAGCGCTGCACCACCCGATAGCCTACCCTGAAGCCTTGCCGCAGGCGCTGCGCTGGCGGGGTATCAGTGAACGGTTTACGCACGATGCAGCGGGTAACGTATTGGGGAACGATGCTGCCTCCCGTGGAACACAAGTGCGTGGCAACCTGCTGAAGCAGAAAGGCGATGTGCAGTTCGAATATGACGAGTTTGGCAACCTGACACATGAAGTGCGCAGCAACAAGCCACTGTGGGTGCGGGAGTTCCGTTATGACTGCCAGCACCGGTTGGTGGAGTTCATTGAACAGCGCCAGGGGCAGAAAACCCATTTTGCCTATACCTATGATGCCTTTGGTCGGCGTATCCAAAAGCAGGACCTGCTGGCCCAACGGCCTAATGCCATAACCCGGTTCTTCTGGCAGGGCGAGCGGATGGTGGCAGAATGCGCCGACGATGATAATATCTTTACGGCGGATGACCCAAAACCGGCGCACCTGGCGACCTATAAAAGCTACCTGTACAGCCCCGGTAGCTTTGTGCCGCTGGCGCAGTTACTGGGCAAAGGACGCAAGTCGGAGATTTACTACTACCTGAATGACCATCTGGGCACCCCGCAGGAACTGGTCAACGGCAAAGGACAGATTGCCTGGAGCGCGGCGTACCGCGCCTACGGCAATCTGGCGGTAGCGTTCGTTGAATCTGTGCCGCAACCACTGCGTTTTCAGGGGCAGTACTTCGATGCAGAAAGCGGGTTGCACTATAACCGGCATCGTTATTACTCACCGGAGACCGCAAGGTTTATCACCCCTGACCCTATTGGGCTGGCCGGTGGCCTAAACCAGACGCAGTATGTGCCTAACCCTACTGGGTGGGTGGATCCGCTGGGGTTGACTAGTGTGAAGAGGGGGTGCCCTCCGGACTCAGATATACCGGCTGGGGTGAAGACGGGTGAGCCGGAGATCCCTAAGATCACGCGTGGTGCCGACGTTACACCTGAAGTTATTCACACAGCTTTAAAAGGAGATTCTCTCCAAACAGTACAGGGGATGGTTTCACTCCCTGCTGTTCAACGCTATGTTGACCGATTATTGAAAGGAGACATTGCACCTCCGATCAAAGTTGATGGTAATGTAATCGTTGAGGGTAACCATCGATATGTTGCAGGAAAGGTCGTTGGAGTCCTTCCTGAAATAGGTGCGGGGACATTATCCCCAAGTAATATACCTAGAGTCAAGCCAATGCATGAAACAATAGTTGATCCAACTGATTGGGGCAATAATTAATGTTTATTATTAAATTTGAATCTGGAGAAGTTAAAGTTATCAATGCATCTAGTTTAGAGGGTTTCGATTTCTCTAGCGCATCTTTACATACGGCTATTTTTGAGGGCTATGTATTACGCCAAGCTAATTTTGAAAGCGCCAATTTACGAAGTGCTAACTTCTCCAACTGCGTTCTTGATTTTTCTGACCTTTCCAATTCATTGTTAATGAATGCTAATTTTTTAAATGCATCACTAATTAATTGCAATTTATCAAATGCAAAACTGATGGGAGCTTTTTTTCTTGGTTCAAATATGATTAACGCGAATTTATCTGAGGCTGACTTATTTTGTGTTAACTTTAACAACGCAAAGTTGAGTGGGGCCAACTTATCATCATCAAGAATTGAAACAGCTAGCTTTAATCAAGCTACTTATAATAGGCTTACAATATGGCCTGATAACTTCGATCCTGAAAGCAAAGGTGCATTATTGATTAAATAAAAATTTAAAGCCAGATTACCGGGAATCCGCCCTATCGCACTTCCGGTAACCTAGCCCTAGCAGCTTTGTGCCACTGGCGCAGTTGCTGGGCAAAGGCCAATTTACTACCACCTGAATGACCACCAGGGAACGCCACAGGAACAGGTCAACGGCAAAGGACAGATTGTCTGGAGCGCGGCGTACCGTGCCTACGGCAATCTGGCGGTAGCGTTCGTTGAATCTGTGCCGCAGGCGCTGCGTTTTCAGGGCCAGTACTTCGACGCGGAGAGCGGGCTACACTATAACCGGTATCGTTATTATTCGCCGGAGACAGCCCGATTTATCACCCCTGACCCTATTGGGCTGGCCGGTGGACTGAACCAGACGCAGTATGTGCCTAACCCGACCGGATGGGTGGATCCGCTGGGGCTGGCGAGTGATCCTTGTAAGGAGCTAAGTAATCCTGGTTATCGTACAGAAATTCCTCATGGTTTTAATTCACTTGAGGAATATAATACATTTAAGAAAGTATTGTTAGATGACTTACCCCCCTAATACTGATGTTTATTTCCAAGGTAGCTCAGCAACAGGGTATAAGCACTCGACAGGCGAAAAATTTGATGTTAACCGCAGAAGCGATTTTGATATTGCGATAGTTAACGATGATTTATACTTAGGGGCTTTAAATGCACCAAAAGATAAAAAATTCAAACAAAAAACAGGCCCTCTACGTATAGGGCCACTTACTGATAATCAGGCAGAATATTTGAAGTTAGATGATCTTAGGCTTAAGCTTAGTCAAATATCTGGTAGAGATGTTGAACTCATGCTTTTTGATAATTCAACTGAGGCATTGAGACGACCTTCATTAAAGGTAAATAAATAATGACTACTGAAAATAAAGTTAAAAAATATGACACCCTAGCGATTAAGAGTAATGACATGGCTCTCTATAGTGAGTTATTTTCATCCATGCTAGATATGGAATATACAGAAAGAGAAGGGAGTTACCTAGGAGAACACAATACTTTCGATTTCGATAATAATGGAAAAATAGACATCATTCAAAATATAGAGGGTGAGGAACAGTATGATGAGGATCTGAAAGATTATGGCCTATATGTTCATGTTAGTAATATAGTTGAACAAGATAAATTCATTAAGGAAGCACTGAAAAACAAAGATGTTACACATGTTAGTAGACATGTGTATTCAAGTGATAAGATTTATACTTATAAATTTGATGATGAAAGTGATGAATTTAATTTACTCAGTGAAGAGTTAAGGTGATAAAATAATTAACTACCAACAAAAATCGCCTTGACTGATGCATTAAGTAAACAATTTCACTCAACGCAACTGGTAACATGTAGTGGAATTGAAGCATTGGTAAGGTCCCGCCGGGGTTGATAATTGATAAAAGTCAGATTGCCGTAGGCGCGGTACGCCGCGCTTCAGGCAATCTGACGGTAGCGTTTATTGAGTCCTTTCCACAGTCGCTCATTTTGAATGGGTATTTCCATGATGTAGAAAGCAAGTTGTACTAAAGTCGGTATCGTTATTATTCATCAGAGCTATACTAGCTCAGGAGGACAGTAAGCATTATGGGTCTAGAACTATTTGCTAAAGTAGACAAGATTATTGATGATTTTATAAATAAAATCACTTGTGACTTAATCAATGATTATGACATGGTCTATTCACGTAAAAAGAATATCGGCTTCGTCCACAAAGGTAATTTTTATCAAAATAGCGCCACTCCCCTTTTTTATCTCTCTATGTCTATGGATATTGTCATACTATTCATTTATGGAAACCTGAACGAGCAAAATGTGATCAAAAATAAAATTGAAACGATTTTTGAAAGAAAATGGATTAAATATCAATCTATTGGAGTGCGGTGAGTTTTGATTTAAAAACTACCAATCCCAAAATAACGTCACACTACAAGTGTTCGGCGTCTACATGAAGCACTATAAACTTTATAACTCAACACATCTCAAAAAATATAGAGAAACATAAAATGAATTCAATAGAGCGTATATGTAGAGATCTTGGCTTACCTTGCGGGGATGAGTTCACCCAAGATTGGGCATATGAATTACCTGAGGGATTTCGCACTGAGGAATGGCTGAAAAATATATCTTAACTTACTCAAATTATAGTTACTCTGAATCTGAGCAAGATTTGCTGATGCAATTGATACTTGATGTTACTAATGATTGTTTAAATATGGGAATGGATGCAAATGATGATGTTATCGTTAAAGCATTAGGTTTGCTTTCAAACAATCATCAGAAGCATTTTCAGTTAATTGAATACTGGGCGTTAGATGGAGAACCGCTGGAGGATTGTTTTGCGTTGACTGATAAAGTAAGGGAAATAAAAAACAATAAGTGGCTGAAGTTATAGGGTTCGAACATGTTCGAACCCTATAAAACAAGCACAGAGTGACACACCGCAACACCCTGTTATTTAGTCCGCTTCCACGCATCCCGTACCTGTTCCGCCGTCACCGGCGCAGCCTGGTTCCCCCAGCTTCCACGCAGATAGCTCATCAGATCGGCAGTCTTCTGATCGTTGAGCACCCAGCCATAACCCGGCATAACGATCGCCGTGGCATGTTGGGTGACCGGCGTGTGAGCGCCTTCCAGCACCACGCGCAAGGCGGTCAGCGGATTTTCCGCCGTCACCGACAGATTACCCGCCAGAGCAGGTATTACGTTGTCGCTCCCCTCCCCCTTATTGCCATGGCAAGTTGAGCAGTACATCGCATAGGTCTGCCCGCCAGAAGCCATGCTCGCGCTTGATGCCGCCATGGTTGCTACAGGTTTCGGTGCTTCTATCTCCAGGCTGTGTACATACTGCGCGATAGCCTTTAAATCGTCATCACTGAGATATTGTGTGCTGTGCGCCACCACGTCACTCATCGGCCCGGCCACAGCCGCATGTCGGCTACGGCCGCTTTTCAGCAGCGCAACCACATCATCCGGCTTCAACCCACGCAGGCTCGGTGCATACCAACCATCCAACTCTGCGCCGCTCAGGAACTCTGGGGATTGGTTATCCAGCCCTTGTTCCTGCATCGCCCAGCCGCGCGGAGTATGGCAACTGCCACAGTGACCCAACCCCTGCACCAGATAGGCGCCGCGATTCCATTGGGCGCTTTGCTTACTGTCTGGCTGATAGGTTTGGTCTTCATGGAATAACGTATTCCATACCGCTAACGGCCAACGCATGGACATTGGCCAGCTGATATCGCTTTCCCGGTTGGCAGTGTCTTGCGACGGGACTTCGTGCATCAGGTAGTCATAGAGAGCGCGCATGTCCTGTTCGCTCATTTTGGCGTAAGAGGTATAAGGCATGGCGGGATACAGGCGATGCCCATCTTTGGCCACGCCCTGCCGCATGGCACGGTCGAACTCTTCAAAGCTGTAGCTGCCAATACCTTGCTGTTTATCCGGTGTGATATTGGTGGCATAGATATCCCCCACCGGCGTTGGGAACTTCATCCCACCCGCCAGTTCCTTACCACCCGGAGCCGTATGGCAAGCCGTACAGTCCCCTGCCTTGGCCACGTATTCACCGGCGGACATGGCGTGAGCCGAGCCACCAGCCAGTAACAGCATCAGATACAACGGACGTAATGTCATACCCCCTCCTTGGCAGCCACTTTGCCGTAAGCCAGTTCATTCACTGCTCGCCAAGCCTGATCGATCGCCGAGTTGGCATACGGGCTCCAGTCGGAATCAGAATTGGCAATGACGATCTTGCCGATCGGCTGCCGCGCGGTTTCGATGATCTTTTTAGCCTCATCTTCATCATCGAACATGCCGTTGAGGAAATAGGAGTAACCATGCGACCAGCGGTTGACGGTGATCGCCTGAATATCCCGCTGATGATCAAATCCGGCATCACCTAACATGCCCTGCAACTGTTCACGGATCATCTGCTCGTGTACCTCAAACGGGGTTCCTAGCAACAGCGCTCGTCCTTTGCGCGACTGTTCACGCGGGCTCAGGCCGCTGCCGGACAAGGTCGGCACATACACCATATGCAGCCCGATAGGCTGGTTTGGATCGCGCGGGTGCTGATATCCCCCCATGCTTACCGGATAGTCCAGTTTCACCCGGCTGTAAGGCGCGGTAGGAGAATAGACTTCGTGCACCCCCAGTTTGATAAACGGCTGCCAGTTGCGGATCACCACCTTACTGTACACCAACGGCGATTTGACGTTCTGCTTCAGCGCTTCTTGCTGCTCGTGAGGCATTTCCGGGATCAGATAAGGGATCATCATATTGTAACCGGCCATCACCACCTGCCCGGCACGCACTTTGACCATCTTCTCGCCGTTGATATAGGCCACCTCGGCCTTATCACCCACGTTGGCCACGTGCAGCCCGGTGCTGTTCAAGCGTAGTTTCACCGGCGACTCTGGGCGATCCAGCTGGCTGTAATCAAACTGCGCCAGGATGACGTCGTTCATATCTTTGCCACCCGGTGCCACCGCAGGGATCAAATGACGCACCATCAGACGAGCCAGCGTAGCGTTGCCATCCGGGAAGTGGAATACATAGGGATCGTCGAGATCGGCCTGCGATTCCTCGTCCAGCGGCGGCAGGTTCATACCGCTCAAGCCTGGCAGATCACAGATGCGGGCATCGCTGCATGAGGTCGCATCAATGCCGACGGCCTGAAAATCGTTGGTGGTTTGCTGGAAATAGCGGATCGCCATTTCGCTCAGCCCCACTTTCTCACGTAGGAACTGGCTATAGCTGTGCTTGTCCAACCAGGCCACCTTCTCTTCCTGGCTCAGCCCCGGCAGGTAGTCTTTTTCGACGGTGTGCAGCGCAATCAAGGCCTGGCGATCGGCCTGCGGCAACGGGAAGTCGTTGATAAAATCTTCATAAGAGCGACCATTGAGGCGATCGCGCGGAATATCATCCGCCACCACTCGGCCCGGATCGCCACTCACCACCTTATCAACGCCAAAGTTCTGGCGATCGAAGTAGACGCCACGGCTGAGATTCAGGTCTGGGTAGAAGGTGGTGTCGAAGGCCTTTTCCATACCGTCCAGGCTAACGCCCAGATTTTTCAGCAACCCCATGGCGACCGGGCTGAAGTTGGAACGCGGCGACTGTAGCGATTCGCTGCCCCCGTAGCCAAGGAGAGTACCGTTCTCGCTGCTGAATTCGTTACGTTTGGCGTGGCCGCCAAAGTCATCATGGTTATCAATCAGCAAAATACGTTGCTGTTTGCCCTTCATCTGCTGCCAGAAACAGGCCGCCGCCAGTCCGCTGATACCAGCGCCGACGACCACCAGATCGAATTCCTCCTCGATCGGCAGGCTGCCAAAATCAAAGGTTTTGCCATCACGCCCCAGTTGGTGGGCATGTTCAAATGAGCCTGGGTGATTACCACGCAGGCCAGTTAACGCGGGTGGGTAATACAGGGTTTGATGGGCGGCTTGCGGCGATGCGCGCAGGATCTGCATCGGCGTTAGCCCGGCGGCGATGGTGATCGCCACCCCATTAAGAAAATCGCGACGGGTGATAGCCATAAAAGCGTCCTTTTATTCTTTATTATTATCAGGCCAGCCGAAGCCAGCCTGAGAGCCGCGTTATTGTGCGTATAAATCCAGCCAGATCAAGCAGATTAGTGTTTGAACATCACATGGCGAATGGTGGTGTAATCCTCCAGCCCGTACATCGACATGTCTTTGCCATAGCCAGACAGCTTCTGCCCGCCGTGCGGCATTTCGCTCACCAGCATAAAGTGGGTGTTGACCCAGGTGCAGCCATACTGCAAACGCGCGCTCAGGCGATGGGCACGCCCTACGTCACGCGTCCACAAGGAGGAAGCCAAGCCGTAATTGGAGGCGTTGGCCCAGGCCAGCACCTGCGCTTCGTCGTCGAATTCCGTCACCGTCACTACCGGGCCAAACACTTCACGCTGGACGATCTCATCTTCCTGGCGCGCGCCTGCCAACAGCGTTGGTTGGAAATAGAAGCCAGGGCCAGCGACTTTTTCACCCCCGGTGACCACCTGGATATGAGGCAGTGCTTTGGCTCGCTCAACAAAACCAATCACCCGCTCCAGATGCTGGGAAGTGATCAACGGCCCTAATTCGGTACTGCTGTCTTCCGGAGGCCCGATCTTCAAGCTGGCCACCGCTTCACCCAGCGCTTTCACCAGTTGCGGGTAAATGCCTTTTTGCGCATAGATCCGGCAGGCGGCTGTGCAATCCTGCCCGGCATTGTAAAAACCGAAGGTGCGGATACCGTCAACAACCTGCTGGATATCGGCATCATCGAAGACGATTACCGGCGCTTTGCCTCCCAGCTCCATATGGGTGCGTTTAATCCCAGGTGCGGTATGGGCAATGATATGCTCGCCGGTAGCAATAGAACCGGTAAGAGATACCATGCGCACCTTGTCATGGCCGGTCAGCACATCGCCCACGCTGGCACCACGGCCAAACAACACGTTGAGTACGCCCGGCGGAAACACGCCAGCAGCCAGTTCGGCCAGCTTGAAGGTGGTTAGCGGCGTCTGTTCAGAAGGTTTGATCACTACGCAGTTCCCCGCCGCCAACGCGGGTGCCAACTTCCAGGCGGCCATCATCAGCGGGTAGTTCCAGGGAGCAATCGAAGCCACCACACCCAGCGGATCGCGGCGGATCATCGAGGTGTGTCCCGCCAGATATTCACCGGCCGCCATACCACTCAGGCAACGGCTGGCACCGGCAAAGAAGCGGAAGACATCGGCCACCGCAGGCAATTCGTCATTCAACGCGCAGTGATAAGGCTTGCCGCAGTTGAGGGATTCCAGTTTGGCGAAGGTTTCCGCATGCTGGTCAATCACGTCCGCCAGCGCCAGTAAGTGCTCAGCACGTTCTTTCGGGGTGGTTTGCCCCCACTGTTCAAACGCCGCATCGGCGGCCAGCACGGCCTCTTCAACCTGCTGTGCGCTGGCCTCGGCCACCTGCACAATCACTTCTCCCGTCGCCGGGTTGTAGACCGGCAACTTTTCGCCCTGGCCGGTAACCAGTTGACCATTAATCAGCAGTTGGCTTTGCATAGGGTTATCCTTTGGAAATATTGGCATCAATTAAGGTGTTATTTACCGCTACCAGCGACGCTTTCTCCGCCTTTGGTCAGGTAGTACGCGCCCAGGATCGGGAACATCGTCAATACCATCACCGACAGCGCCACCACGTTGGTGATCGGCACATCACGTGGGCGGCCCAGTTGATTCAGCAGCCACAGCGGCAGCGTACGTTCGTGCCCGGCGGTAAAGGTGGTCACGATGATTTCGTCAAATGACAGGGCAAACGCCAGCATCCCCCCCGCCAACAGTGCCGAGCCCAGATTCGGCAAGATCACGTAACGGAAGGTCTGCCAGCCATCAGCCCCCAAATCCATCGAAGCTTCGATCAGGCTGTGTGAGGTACGGCGGAAGCGGGCGATCACGTTGTTGAACACGATCACCACGCAGAAGGTGGCATGGCCGATGACGATCGTCATGATCCCCGGTTCGATATTCAGCGCCTTAAACGCCGCCAGCAGCGCCAGACCGGTGACAATCCCCGGCAAGGCAATAGGTAACAGCAGCAGCAACGAAATGCTGTCCTTGCCGAAGAAGTCCCGGCGATACAGCGCCGCCGCAGCCAACGTGCCGAGCACCAGCGCAATCGCCGTGGCCAGGCAGGCAATCTGCACCGAAAGCAGTACCGCATCAATAATGTCCTGCCGCCCCGCCGCCACGCTGAACCAATGCAGGGTAAAGCCCCGCGGTGGGAAGCTGAACGCCGCGTCTTCGGTGTTGAAGGCGTACATGGCGATAATCACTATCGGGAAGTGCAGGAAGATCAGGCCACCCCAGGCGGCCAGTTTCAGCCCTAACGGCGCGCGTTCAGAGTGCATCGAAGGCCCCCAGGCGTTTCACAATCGAGAGATAAATGGCGATCAGGACGATCGGCACCAGCGTAAAGGCAGCCGCCATCGGCATATTGCCGATCGCCCCCTGTTGGGCATACACCATGCTGCCGATAAAGTAGCCCGGCGGCCCCACCAGCTGTGGCACGATAAAGTCGCCCAGCGTCAGCGAAAAAGTAAAGATAGAACCGGCTGCGATCCCCGGTACCGCCAGCGGCAGGATCACATAGCGGAACGTCTGCGATGGGCGAGCCCCCAGATCCGCAGAAGCATGCAGCAACGAAGGTGGCAAGCGCTCTAACGCCGCCTGGATCGGTAAGATCATGAACGGCAGCCAAATATAGACAAACACCAGGAAGCGCCCAAGACCGGAAGTGGATAACGTATTACCCCCTACGCCGGGAATGCTCAGAATGCTCGCCAATACCGGCTCCAGCCCCATATGTTGCAGGAACCACTGGGCCACGCCGTCTTTCGCCAGCAGCAGCGTCCAGGCATAGGCTTTAACGATGTAGCTGGCCCACATCGGCATCATCACGGCGATATAAAAGAACGCCTTCACCTTGCCGCTGGTATAGCGGGCCATGTAATAGGCGATCGGGAATGCCAATACCGCACTGGCCAGCGAAACCACCACTGCCATGGTCAGCGTACGCACGATGATGTCGTAGTTGGCCGGGTTGAACAGCGCGCTCAGGTTGGCAAAGGTCAGATCCGGCGTCACCGTCATGGTGAAATCGTCGAAGGTGTAAAAACCCTGCCACAGCAAGGTCAGCAACGAGCCCAGATACACCGCCCCAAACCACAGCAGCGGTGGCACCAGCAATAACAGCAGATACAGCGTTGGCTTGCGGTACAGGTAGGTTGAAATCGCGCGAATTTTACCGCCGGGCGCTGCCGGCTGCTCGATGCTCATGTCCATCTCACCTCTCCTCCAGCAGCGGTACCATTGCCTCTCTGGCCCAACAGGCGGTGACCGGCTGGCCGATCAGGCGCTGCTGTGCCACGGCCTGCCACTGCGGGTTAGCCTGGCTGACCAGCAGTTTCTCACCGCTGCTGAGGGCGATTTCATAGCGTGTCGCCGCCCCTTGGTAATGGATATCCTGCAAGGTGCCCTGAACCTGAACTTCCCCTTGCGTTGCGCCGCTTTGATCCAGCAGGCGGATATGCTCCGGGCGGATCGAGAAGGTGGCCGATTGCCCCAGCAACCGTTCCGCCAGTTCGCTGCGTACCACGTTGGACGTGCCGACAAACTCGGCAACAAACGGCGTTCTTGGCCGCATATACAGTTCGCGTGGCGCATCTACCTGCTCAATACGGCCATTGTTAAATACCGCCACCCGATCGGACATCGACAGGGCTTCGCTTTGATCGTGCGTGACGAAGATAAAGGTGATGCCCAATTGGCGTTGCAGCTTCTTCAACTCCCCCTGCATCTGCTCACGCAATTTCAGGTCCAACGCCCCGAGCGGTTCGTCCAGCAGCAGTACGCGTGGGCGATTGACTAATGCACGAGCCAGAGCCACGCGCTGACGCTGGCCGCCGGAAAGGTGCGCCGGTTTACGTTCAGCGGCAAACCCTAACGCCACGCTTTCCAATGCCTGATTTGCCCGGGCCAGTCGTTCACGCTTGGCAACGCCTTTCACCATCAGGCCGTAGGCCACGTTCTCCAGCACTGACATATGCGGGAACAGCGCATAGTCCTGGAACACGGTATTCACATCGCGCTGATAAGGCGGCAGATTGCTCGCCTCTTGCCCATGAATGCGGATGGAGCCGGAGCTCAGTTGCTCAAAGCCGGCAATCAACCGCAGGCAGGTGGTTTTACCCGAGCCAGAAGGCCCAAGCATGGAGAAAAACTCGCCGTCCTGTATTTCAACAGAAACCCGATCTACGGCGCGAACATCGCCGAAAATGCGCGAGACATCGATAAACTGCACAGCAATGGTCATGATGTACGCTCCAAAATGTTGCCCCTCACCCCAACCCTCTCCCACAGGGAGAGGGAGCCGTCAGGCACTCGTAGGTGAGAACAGTGGTGGTTATCTACCACCCGTAATGGCGATATAGTCCAGCAGTTCACCCAACCTCTCTCAAAGGGAGAGGGAGCCGTCAGGCACTCGTAGGTGAGAACAGTGGTGGTTATCTACCGCCCGTAATGGCGATGTAGTCCAGTTGTTCACCCCAACGCTCCCAAAGGGAGAGGGAGCCGTCTGGCGCTCGCAGGTGAGAGCAATGAGAGTTATCTACCGCCCATAATGGCGATGTAGTCCTGTGTCCAGCGGCTATAAGGGACGAACTTGCCGCCCTCGGCCTGTGGCGTTTTCCAGAAAGCAATCTTGTCGAACTGGTTGAAACCGTTGGTTTCACACCCTTTGTCGCCGAGCAAGGTGCTGGCCTTGCAGCCTGCTGGAACTGCTGGTAATGAACCAAACCAGGCAGCGACGTCACCCTGGACCTTCGGCTCCAGCGACCAGTTCATCCACTGGTAGGCGCAGCTTGGATGCTTAGCCTCGGCGTGCAACATGGTGGTATCTGCCCAGCCGGTAACCCCTTCTTTCGGGAATACGGTAGCGATAGGCTGGCCTTCGCCTTTCAGGGCGTTGGCCTGGTATGGCCAGGCGCTGGAGGCCACCACGCCTTCGTTTTTGAAATCGCTCATCTGTACCGAGGTGTCATGCCAGTAACGGTGGATCAGCGCGTGCTGGCTGCGCAGCAGTTTCAGTGCCGCCTGATACTGCTCTTCGTTCAGTTGGTAAGGGTCGGTGATGCCAAGCTGGGGTTGAGTCGCTTTCAGGAACAGTGCCGCATCGGCGATATAGATTGGGCCGTCGTAAGCCTGCACCCGGCCCTGATTGGTCTTGCCGTCCGGCAGGTTTTGCTGCTGGAACACCACGGCCCAACTGTCTGGCGGCGTCGGGAAGGTTTTGGTGTTATACATCAGCAGGTTTGGCCCCCACTGATACGGCGTACCGTAGGTTTTCCCCGCCACGTTGTACCAAGGACCGTTCAACAGGCGTGGGTCGATATTCTTCCAGTTAGGGATCAGCGCGGTATTGATTGGCTGCACGCGTTTGCCGAAGATCAGGCGCAACGACGCATCGCCAGAAGCGGTCACCAGATCGTAACCGCCTTTCGCCATCAGGCTGACCATTTCATCCGAGGTCGCGGCGGTTTTCACATTCACCGCACAGCCGGTCTGTTTCTCAAACTGGGTCACCCAGTCGTAGTTCTTGTCGGACTGACCACGTTCGATGTAACCGGGCCAGGCGATGATGTCCAACCGCCCTTCCCCTTTGCCCAACTGCTGCGGCGTATCAGCAGCCTGAGCCATACCGCAAAGGATCGTCATACAGAGCGCGGTGACTGTGGTGATTGCGTGTGTTTTTCCCATCGTAATTACCCCTGTGTTGCAGTAGATATGCGGCAAGGAACGGTTGCCGCCGATTTTTTATCGGCCGTGTGGTTAGAAGGAAGCCTTGAACTTCGCCATCACGTGCCGGACAACGCTGTAATCCTGTAATGAATCACTGGAGAGATCTTTGCCGTAGCCGGAGCGCTTTAAGCCACCGTGGGGCATTTCGCTCGCCAGGGTAAAGTGGGTATTGATCCAGGTGCTGCCATATTGCAAATGCGCCGCGATATGCAGCGCGCGGTCGATATTCTGTGTCCAGACCGAGGAGGCCAGACCGTATTCGGAGTCATTGGCCCAGGTCACCGCCTGCTCCAGGGTGTCGAAACGCGTCACGCTGACCACCGGGCCAAACACTTCACGCTGGACGATTTCATCGGTTTGCAGGCAGCCAGCCAATAGCGTGGGCTGGTAGTAAAAGCCGGGGCCAGAGTGCGCCGCCGCGCCAGTGATCAATTCGATATGTGGCTGGCTGAGGGCCCGTTCGACAAAGCTGGCCACCCGGTCACGCTGGCGGCTGCTAATTAGTGGGCCAATTTCATTATCTTCGTCGCGCTTGCGGGCAAAGCGCAGGCTAGAGACTGCCTCCCCCAAAGCTTCCACCAGCTTCGGATAGATTCCTGCCTGGGCGTAAATGCGGCAGGCCGCGGTGCAATCCTGCCCGGCATTGTAGTAACCGAAGGTGCGGATACTGCTGACGACCTCATCCAGATCGGCATCGTCACAGACGATCACCGGGGCTTTACCGCCCAGTTCCAGATGGGTACGCTTGACGCTTTTGACCGCCGCCTGCAGGATTTTTTGCCCGGTAACAATATCGCCGGTAACCGAAACCAAACGAACCTGCGGATGACCCACCAGATGACTACCCACCCCTTCGCCACCGCCATAAACAATGTTCAACACGCCTGGCGGCAGGATTTCCTGCAACGCAGGCACCAAGGCCAGGATGGTCAATGGGGTATGTTCGGAGGGCTTGAATACTACGGTGTTGCCTGCGGCCAGCGCCGGAGCAATCTTCCAGGCCGCCATCATCAGCGGATAGTTCCATGGCGCGATGGAGGCCACCACACCGATCGGGTCACGCCGGATCATTGAGGTATGGCCCTCAACATATTCACCGGCCAACTGGCCTTGCTGGGTGCGCACGGCCCCGGCGAAGAAGCGGAATACGTCAATGGCTGCGGGGAGATCGTCGTTCAGTGCCTGATGGAAAGGTTTACCGCAGTTCAGCGCTTCAAGGCGCGCCAGATGTTCTGCCTGCCGTTCAATAGCATCGGCAATACGCAGCAGGATTGTTGCTCGGAAAGCGGGAGTGGTCCGTGACCAGTGGGAAAATGCCCGCTGCGCGGCGGCAACTGCGTGACCCACCTGAGTTGGCGTTGCCTCGGCAATGGAAACCAGAGTTTCACCGTTGGCAGGATTAACAATGGTCTCCTGGTGGCCTTCACCCTCGACCGATTCGCCGTTAATGAATTGCCGACAGGACAAACCTGAAACCAACTGTAACTCTGCCATTGCGCCGCCTCATGTGACAAAAACGTTAACTAAATGTGATAAGTTAGTTTTAATCAGACTAAGCGAGCGCACTGCGGACAACAAATTCTAAATACTGAAGGCAGCGTTCGATTAAATCGAAGGCTTGAGGCCAGTCATGTTCGTTTTGCTGTTCTCCCGCGCAATGGTGAGGAATGGCGTCACCAATTCAGGCCGTGCGCTGCCACGCCGCCACGCCAGACCGATATCCAGCGGTTCCAGCAAATCCACCAGCTTGCGCGCTTCAATCATATTGCCTTCCAACGACCAGGCGCGGTAAGCCATATCCGGCAGGATGGCAATGCCCATGCCCGCCGCCACCAGGCTGCGCACCGCTTCGGTGGAGGCAGTTTTCATGGCGATCTCCGGCTTCAGGCCCGCTCTCCCCCAGATACGCCGGGCATGAACGTCCATTTCATCAACGTTGAGTTGGATCAGCGGCTGTTTGGCAACGTCTGCCAAACCGATGCTTTCGTGCTCCAGCAGCGGATGCAGCGGCGGCAGCCACAGGCGATACGGGGAGTGCATCAGCACTTCGGTCTGTAAGGCATCGCGGTCTTCAATGTTCGACAGGATCAGCACCCCGATATCAATTTCACCGCTCACCAGCAAATGCTCGATATAGGGCCGTTCGTCCTCAATCACCTGGATGGTCACGTTGGGATAGGCAGACTTGAAGCGCTTGAGCAGCTCAACCAGGAAATACCCCGCCACCAGGCTGGTGACGCCGATGGTCAATTTGCCACTCAGGCTTTCGGTGCCTAGTTGCAGGCTGCGCTTGGCATTATCCACCGTTGCCAGGATCAGATACGACTGGCGCAGGAACTGGTGCCCCTGGTGGGTCAGGTTCATTCCCTTGGCGTGACGTTCAAACAACCGCACACCAATGTCGGTTTCCAACTGCTGGATCGCCAGCGTAAGCGAAGACTGTGACACAAACACCGCCTGCGCCGCCGCCGAGATCGACCCGGTTTCGGCCACGGCAATAAAATGGCGGATTTGGCGTAACGTCATCATGGTAACAACCTCAAACAAAACAGTTGGTTTGAGTGTAGATGCTCACCGGAAAGCCATCAGGAAATGTGTGAAAAACGCGATATCGTTCGCTTTTTTAGAACGCAAATAGGGAGGCAGTGCACAAAAACAACAAAGGCGCAGCTAAGCCGCGCCTTTGTTGTGAGCCTGTTGGCTTGTCAGCCGAATGATTAAATCGCTTCTTCGTCCTGCTCGCCGGTACGGATACGCACCACACGGGCCACGTCGAAGACAAAAATTTTACCGTCGCCGATTTTACCGGTCTGCGCCGTCTGCATGATGGTTTCCACACAGGTGTCCACGATATCGTCAGCCACTACGATCTCGATTTTAACCTTTGGCAGGAAGTCGACCATATACTCGGCACCACGGTACAGTTCGGTATGGCCCTTCTGGCGACCAAAGCCTTTCACTTCTGTCACCGTCATGCCGGTGATGCCGACTTCGGCCAGTGCTTCACGCACGTCATCCAGTTTGAAGGGCTTGATAATCGCGTCAATTTTTTTCATTTTTATTCCTTAATTACCAATTTTTACGGCCAAAGCCGGAGGTGATCGGGTAGCGGCGGTCTTTGCCAAAGTTACGGGCGGTAATGCGCGGCCCGACGGCGGCCTGACGGCGTTTATACTCGTTGATATCCACCAGGCGGATCACCTTGCGCACCACGGCTTCTTCAAAGCCCTCAGCAACCAGATCGGCAACCGATTTATCGCGCTCGACATAACCTTCCAGAATAGCATCCAGAATGTCATACGGTGGCAGGCTGTCCTGATCGAGCTGATCCGGCGCCAGTTCAGCAGACGGTGGACGATCGATCACCCGCTGAGGGATCACGTAGGAGACAGTATTACGGTATTCGGAAAGCTTGAACACCAGGGTTTTCGGCACATCTTTCAATACGTCGAAGCCACCGGCCATGTCACCATACAGCGTGCAATATCCGACAGCCACCTCGCTTTTGTTACCCGTGGTTAACACGATGCTACCGCGTTTGTTAGACAACGCCATCAGCACCACGCCACGGCAGCGGGCCTGCAGGTTTTCTTCGGTGGTATCCCGTGCGCTATCAGCAAACATCGGGGCGAGCTGGCCCATAAAGGCGTCGAACATCGGTTCAATCGAGACGATGTCAAATTCGATACCGAGGATTTCGGCCTCTTCCTTGGCATCGGCGATGCTGATGTCTGCCGTATAGCGGAACGGCATCATCAAGGCTTGAACCTTGTCTTTGCCCAACGCATCCACGGCGATCGCCAGGGTCAGCGCCGAGTCGATCCCGCCAGACAAGCCCAGCACCGCACCTTTGAAACCGTTCTTGGTCACATAGTCGCGTACGGCCAGCACCAGCGCTTCATACACCTGCGCCAGCTGTGGCAACTCCGCCGCCGGAGCCGTCATCGGCACCACTTCCAGGCCTTTGAACTCAAGCAGAGTCACCTGCTCGGCGAAAGCCGCCAGGCGATGAGTCATATTGCCAGCGGCATCAAAGACTTTTGAACAGCCGTCGAAAATCAGTTCGTCCTGCCCGCCGATCTGATTCAGATAGACCAACGGCAGACCGGTACGCTGGCAATGGCCCGCCATCAGGGTTTTGCGGATATACGGCTTTTCACGGTTATACGGGGAAGCGTTGATCGACAGCAGGATCTCTGCCCCCGCCGCTTTCGCCGAATCGACCGGTTCCGGGAACCACAGGTCTTCGCAGATCAGCAACCCCAGGCGATAACCTTTCAGCTCCACCACGCAGTTTTTATCGCCCGCATGGAAATAGCGCTTCTCATCGAATACGCCGTAGTTAGGCAGCTGTTGCTTGAAGTAACGGGCCTGCAAAGCCCCCTCAGAGAACAGGGACAGCGCGTTATACAGCTTGCCATCTTCACGCCACGGGTGGCCGACCAGGATCGCCACATCGGCGGAGGCCTGCTGCAAGCGGCTTAGCTGAGTATCGCAGCGCTGGTAGAAATCATCACGGTACAGCAAGTCTTCCGGCGGATAGCCGGACAGCGCCAGTTCGGTGAACATGACCAGATCGGCTCCCGCCTTCTGCTGCTCCTGCACGGTTTGCAACATGCGCTCGCTGTTGCCTTCAATATCGCCCACCAGCAAATTCAGCTGGGCCAACGCAATGGAAAGTGATCTGCTCATATCTCTATGGTCTGCCATGCCACAACAAAGAAAACGGAGTGTAAATCATTCCGGCTACTTTGTTGAGAACCTGCGCATGCAGGTTCAGAAAAGAAAACATCATTCTTTGAAATCGTTGGCGTCCAGTTCATGGCGCGACAACAATTTATAGAACTCAGTACGGTTACGGCCCGCCATGCGCGCGGCCTGGGTGACGTTACCCTTGGTGATCTGCAACAGTTTACGTAAATAGTGTAATTCAAACTGGTTGCGCGCCTCGACAAAGGTCGGCAGCGCCGTGTTTTCCCCTTCCAGCGCCTGCTCGACCAGCGCTTCACTGATCACCGGCGCCGTGGTCAATGCCACGCACTGCTCGATCACGTTCACCAACTGGCGCACGTTGCCGGGCCAACTGGCGGTCATCAGGCGTTTCATGGCATCGGAGGAGAAACTGCGTACAAAAGGTTTGTGGCGCAGCGCCGAAGCACGTAACAGATGGTTGGCCAGCAGCGGGATATCTTCGGCCCGCTCGTTGAGCGCCGGTATTTTCAGGTTAACCACGTTCAGACGGTAATAGAGATCTTCACGGAACTCGTTTTTTACCATCGCCTTAGGCAGATCGCGGTGGGTGGCGGAAATGATACGTACGTCAATATCCAGATCGCGGTTGCTGCCCAGTGGACGCACCTTGCGTTCCTGCAACACGCGTAGCAATTTTACCTGCAGCGAGAGCGGCATATCGCCAATCTCATCCAGGAACAGCGTGCCACCTTCTGCCGCCTGGAACAAACCTTCACGGCTGCTGACGGCACCGGTGAACGCCCCCTTGGCATGACCAAACAGCTCCGACTCCAGCAGTTGCTCCGGCAACGCACCGCAGTTGATGGCGATAAAGGCTTTCTTGGCCCGTGGGCTAGCCGCATGGATGGCCTGTGCCAGCACCTCTTTGCCGGTGCCGCTCTGGCCATTGATCAGCACGCTGACGTCCGACTGGGCGACCATCTTGGCCTGTTCAAGCAACCGCAGCATAATCGGGCTACGGGTGACAAAATCCTCACGCCAGCTGTCATCACCGGCAGGGATCGACGACAGCGACAGCGCTTCATCGATCGCCTTATACAGCGCATCACGATCGACCGGCTTGGTCAGGAAGCTGAACACCCCCTGCTGGGTCGCCGCCACCGCGTCCGGGATGGAACCGTGGGCGGTCAGGATGATCACCGGCATCCCCGGCTGGTATTTCTGGATCTCGGCAAACAGCGCCATGCCGTCCATTTCATCCATCCGCAGATCGCTGATCACCAGGTCGATCTTTTCACGGGCCAGCAGACGCAAGGCCTCTTGTCCGCTTTCCGCCGTGGTAACGTGAAAACCTTCGCTGGTCAGGCGCATTCCCAACAGCTTAAGCAGGCTGGGATCGTCGTCAACCAACAAAAGATTGGCCGGTTTGCGAGCTGTCATTGCGCTGGGGACTCCTTGTTAGCCGCGGGCGGCGTGTAGGTCTCTTCCGGCTCTACCGGCAAGGCGGTACCGGTTTCAGTCACCGGGGCTGGCTCTGCGGGCTCGGCCACTTTGGCGGGTGCTGCGGGCTTGCCTGCAGCATCTGCTTTAGGCTGCGCCACGCTGCTTTCCGGGATTTCCCCCTGCAGTTGCTTGCGTGACGAAAGCTGGCGTTCGATATCGGTCAGGTTCTCCAGTTTGCGGGAGGTCTCCTGCAACTGGCTCTGCAGATGGATCTGGTTCTGGCGCAGCGAATCGATCTGGCTGTCCGAACTTTCCTGCAGGTGCTGGTAACGCGCCCGCTCGTCAAACAGGTTCACTTGCAACGCCTGCTGCTGACGCCACAGTTGCAGCAATGGACGCAGCGAGTTAGGGAATTCGAGGCGATAGCTGTTCAGACGATCGATGATCTGGCGGCGCTCGCTCGAGCTTGGCTCAGCGCTGCCCAGCAAAATGCTTTGCTTGAACACGTTCTGCCAATCGTTGCCCGGCAGGGTTTTCGCCAACGCTCTGGCCTGCGTGGAGCCAATACGATCGGCGCAGTCCATCGCCCTTAGCCAGAAGAGTGAGTTTTCCAAGGCTTCTTTTTCGTCAAGTTGCCATAGCGTATCGCAAGGCGCAATGCGGTAATCCACCACCTTGGTATCCGGGATCGCTTCCTGTTGCTGCTGGGCCGGGCCGCTACTGACGGCACGATCGACACAGCCGATCAGCAGAAACGGGGCAAAAAGGATCGTGCCCAAAAAAGAAAGCGAATGTTTGCCGAGCGGTGCGCGTAGAGAAACACGCGGTGAACCTTCGGTCTGCGATTGATAAGCGCGATTAGACCCTGTGTACATTATTTATTCATTCTCGGCGGTTAATGGCAATTCAATACGGAAGCAGACGTCGGCATCGGCGAGATCCACCAATATCAATTCGCCACGCATACGGCGAATACAGTCCTGTGCAATGCTCAGCCCCAGTCCGCTTCCTTTAACGGCCCCTTTTCTCTGGTGACTCCCCTGGAAAAAAGGCTCAAAAATCATGGTGCGTTCCGCTTGCGGGATCGCGCTGCCGGTATTGGCAACGTCAATCTGTACCCGTTGGCCGACCTGGCGGCTGCGGATCCAAATGTTACCGGATTCCTTGCCGTAGTGCACCGCATTGGAGTAGAGATTATCCAGTACGCGCATTAATAGCGTAGGCTCTGCCCAGCAGATTTCCGCCTCAAGTTTGACTTCCGTACGGATCATCTTGGCACGAGCTGGCAAACTGTGGGCGGCGACCACCATATCCACCAGTTCTTCCAGCTCGACGTTTTCATGTTCCGACGGGCCATCTGCCAGTTTGCGGTTGTAATCCAGCAGTTGCTCAATCAGCAATTGTAGATGGCGGCTGCTCTGATCGAGGATCGCCACCACCTCTTTCTGATCGGAGGTGAGCGGGCCTGCCACACCATCAGCCAACAGCTCGGTGCCTTCACGCATGCTGGCCAGCGGCGTTTTCAACTCATGGGAGATATGGCGCAGGAACTCATGGCGCTGCGATTCCAGCCAGGCCAGGCGCTCGCTCAACCAGACAATACGCTGAGCCAAAGAACGCAGTTCACGTGGACCTTTAAAGGATGCCGTCATGCCGATGGGTCGCCCTTCCCCCAAACGGTTAATCATACGCTCAACGGCCTTGACGGGCCCGATAATCATGCGGGTAAACAGTACCACCAACAGCACGCTGACCAGGAACAGCAACAGCGCCTGCCAGCCAAAGTATTGGCCGCGCTCGGCGATCGCCTGTTGCAGTTGCTGCCCACGGGAAAAAATCACGGTGCGCGTGGCCTGGACCATTTCGGCGTTGGAATGTGAAAAAGACTCTAACAGTTGTGAAGCGTCCTTGTCCGGCCCGCTGCTCTGGCACTTGATGGTGGCAAGCTGAGTCAGCAGTTTACGTAGTGTCTGGTAGTAACGTTCGTCCGGCAGGATCGGGGCGTGGGCATCCAGCATTTGTGAATACTGTTTACGCTGGTTCTGGTACAGCCGCTCCAGGGTCGGATCGACCAGTACGCAATACTGGCGATAGCTGCGCTCCATTTCCAGCGCCACGCTGGTCATTGCCTCACTACGGCGGGCATCCACCAGCGTCGTACGGTTGATATCCGCCGCCTGCGCGCTGAGATGATCCAGGCTTTGGTAGGCCTGATAAGCCAATACCAGCAGCGGTAACAGCACCAGCAGGAACGCCATTACGACCAATTGGCGCAACGAGCGTGGAAATAGACGCCATCTTTTCAAAGAAATCATCTCATTATCTCTAGTCTGCCCAGATGCTAACCGACAATCCGGGGAGAGAAAAGCCCGGCAGCGGATTAATGGCGCTTAGATAAGCAAAAACGCGTTATCCCCAAAAGAGGAAACTGATGTGGTTTGAGAACGTATCGAGGGAAATAACGAAGGCAATGCGGTTTGGATATTGACGCTGGGGCATGATGCCCCATCGCAAGGAATATGTGGATGCCCTTACTCCTCGTCCCCAGGTGATGTAGCACTAGGCTGGCATCTGATCAGGACGAATAGCATCCAAAAAGTATCCGGGATTGATGAACGCTTCATCACAGTTGGATACTAGGCGGTGCCTCACTCCACGTGTCGTCCGATGCTTGATAAAGTCGCTTGCGCGTCTGTTATCGGTTTGGTTGGACGATAGGCACCATTTCTTAGGCATCATTCGGAGGCTTATGAGGCGCTGTTCCGTACTAGACGGGGCCAATCATAAAAAGGTGAATGAGCAACTGATAGTTATAATGCACCATCCGTGCCAACTTTATAAAAATATTTTCATCATATTGTTTATTAAACATAATTTATTTCAACGTCACGTCCAGCGCGCTACCTGGGTAGTCGAGTTTGAGTATTAATCCGACACACCGTCGCCAAAACACGACAACTAAATCCAATCGCTTTAACCCTGATTAAAATCAATGAGTTAAATGTCTCTTTTTAGAGACAGGCAATATGGCCTTTGTCTCAAAAAACCGACATATTAGCTAACCACTTAAAAAATAAAGAAATAAAAAAAGGCGCCAATGCAGCGCCTTAGTAAACTTTCACGCAAACCTCAGGTTAAATCACCCCAGTTGCTTGCGAGCGTTGCGGAACATGCGCATCCAAGGGCTGTCTTCACCCCACTCCTCTGGATGCCAGGAGTTGCTGACGGTGCGGAACACGCGTTCAGGATGCGGCATCATTACGGTGGCGCGGCCATTGCTGCTGGTCACTGCGGTAATCCCATTCGGTGAACCGTTCGGGTTGGCAGGGTAAGCTTCGGTCACTTGACCATGATTGTCGACAAAGCGCAACGCAACCAGGCCGTGATGTTCCAACGCCGCCAGATGCGCCGCATCGCGCACTTCTACATGGCCTTCACCATGAGAAACGGCAATCGGCATGCGCGAGCCTGTCATACCCTGCATAAACAGCGACGGGCTACTGGCCACTTCCACCAGACTGAAGCGCGCTTCGAAACGATCCGACAGGTTGCGCACAAAGCGCGGCCAATGTTCAGCCCCCGGGATCAGTTCACGCAGGTTAGACATCATCTGGCAACCGTTACAAACGCCCAGTGCCAAGGTCTGCGGACGATGGAAGAAATCGGCAAACTCATCACGTACGCGCTCGTTGAACAGTATCGATTTCGCCCAGCCTTCCCCGGCACCCAACACGTCGCCATAAGAGAAGCCGCCACAGGCCACCAACGTATGGAACTCTTGCAGATCGCGGCGGCCTGCCAGCAGATCGCTCATGTGAACGTCAACCGCATCAAAACCGGCACGGTGGAACGCCGCCGCCATCTCAACGTGGGAGTTAACCCCTTGCTCACGCAATACCGCAACCTTGGGGCGTGCGCCCTTGGCTATATAAGGTGCCGCGATATCGTCATCGGTCGCGAAGGTCAGCTTGACGTTCAGGCCCGGATCGCGTTCATCCTGCTTGGCCTGGTGCTCCTGATCGGCACATTCCGGGTTATCACGCAGGCGCTGCATCTGCCAGGTGGTTTCAGCCCACCAGGTACGCAGGGTGTTGCGGCTTTCGCTGTACACCGGTTTGCCAGCGCTGGTGATAACGAAACGATCGCCACTCAGCGCCTGGCCAAGGTGATGCACGTTATCCGTCAGACCGTGTTGGGCAAATACTTGCTGTACGGCTGCCAGCTGCGCAGCAGGCACCTGGATCACCGCACCCAGTTCTTCGTTGAACAAGGCAGCCAAGGCGTCGGAACCCAGCGCCTGAATATCGACTTCCACGCCGCAATGCCCGGCAAACGCCATCTCGGCCAAGGTGACCAACAGGCCGCCATCGGAACGGTCGTGATAGGCCAACAGCGCACGATCCGCCACCAGCTGCTGCATCGCGTTGAAGAAACCGGCCAATTGCTCCACGTTGCGTACATCGGCTGGCTTGTCGCCCAGTTGGCGATAGACCTGCGCCAACGCCGTTGCCCCCAGGGCATTGTGACCATTGCCCAGGTCGATCAGTAACAGCGCACTTTCACCCTTGTCGGTACGCAGTTGCGGCGTCACGGTGTGGCGCACATCTTCGACGCGAGCAAATGCGGTGATCACCAGCGACAGTGGTGACGTCATTTCCCGCTGTTCATTGCCTTCCTGCCAGCGGGTTTTCATCGACATCGAGTCTTTGCCCACCGGAATGGTGATCCCCAGCGCTGGGCAAAGTTCTTCCCCCACCGCCTTCACCGCTTCATACAGACCGGCATCTTCGCCAGGGTGGCCCGCTGCGGCCATCCAGTTGGCGGAAAGTTTCACCCGCTTGAGCGAACCGATTTCCACCGCGGCCAGGTTGGTCAACGCTTCCCCTACCGCCAGGCGGCCAGAGGCGGCAAAATCCAGTAATGCGACGGGAGCACGCTCACCGATCGACATCGCTTCTCCGTAATAGCTGTCCAGGCTGGCCGTGGTTACTGCACAGTCGGCTACCGGGATCTGCCACGGGCCGACCATCTGGTCACGCGCAACCATGCCGGTGACGGTACGGTCGCCAATGGTGATCAGGAAAGTTTTCTCCGCAACGGCTGGCAAGTGCAGCACCCGCTCGACCGCATCGGCAATGGAGATACCAGCACGCTGCAACGCTTCGCCGCTCGCCTGTTGACGTTTCACGTCGCGGGTCATTTTTGGCGTTTTGCCCAGCAGCACATCCAACGGCATGTCGATCGGCTGATTGTCAAAGTGACGATCGTTGAGCGTCAGATGGCGTTCTTCCGTCGCTTCGCCAATCACCGCGAAAGGCGCGCGCTCACGGCGGCAGATTTCCTCGAAGGTCGCCATCTGCTCAGGCGCTACCGCCATCACATAACGCTCTTGGGATTCGTTACACCACACTTCCAGCGGGCTCATGCCCGGCTCGTCGTTGAGAATGTCACGCAGTTCGAAACGGCCACCGCGGCCACCGTCGCTAACCAGTTCCGGCATCGCGTTCGACAGACCACCGGCACCCACATCGTGGATAAACAGGATCGGGTTGCTATCGCCCATCTGCCAGCAGCGGTCGATCACTTCCTGGCAGCGGCGTTCCATTTCCGGGTTATCACGCTGCACCGAAGCAAAATCCAGATCGGCATCAGACTGGCCAGAGGCCATCGACGAAGCCGCCCCGCCGCCCAAACCGATGTTCATCGCCGGGCCACCCAGCACCACCAGTTTGGCACCAACGGTGATCTCACCTTTTTGCACATGATCGGCGCGGATGTTGCCCAGGCCGCCTGCCAGCATGATCGGTTTGTGGTAGCCACGCAGCTCAACGCCGTTGTGGCTATTGACGCGCTCTTCATAAGTACGGAAGTAACCGACCAGCGCCGGACGACCAAACTCGTTATTGAATGCCGCGCCGCCCAATGGGCCTTCGGTCATGATATCCAGCGCGGTGACGATGCGATCCGGTTTGCCGAAATCCTGTTCCCAAGGCTGTTCGAAACCCGGAATACGCAGGTTGGAAACCGAGAACCCTACCAGGCCAGCTTTCGGCTTCGCGCCACGGCCTGTTGCGCCTTCGTCGCGGATTTCACCGCCAGAACCGGTCGCAGCTCCTGGCCAAGGCGAGATCGCCGTTGGATGGTTGTGGGTTTCCACCTTCATCAGGATGTGTGCTTCTTCCTGATGATAGTCATACAGGCCGCTTTGCGGCGCGGCAAAGAAGCGCCCTACCTGGGAACCTTCCATCACCGCTGCGTTATCTTTATAGGCAGAAAGCACGTAGTCCGGCGTCTGCTCAAAGGTATTTTTGATCATCTTGAACAGCGATTTCGGTTGCTGTTCGCCGTCGATGACCCAGTCGGCGTTGAAAATCTTGTGGCGGCAATGTTCGGAGTTGGCCTGTGCGAACATGTACAGCTCAATATCCGTTGGGTTGCGCCCCAACTCGGTAAAGGCGGCCAGCAGGTAGTCGATCTCGTCCTGCGCCAGGGCCAGCCCCAGTTTGGTGTTGGCCTGTTCCAGCGCGCTGCGGCCTTGGGCCAGGATATCCACCGTCTGATACGGTGCGGGTTGATGATGAGAGAACAGTGTTTCCGCCTGTTGCAGCTCGCTGAATACCGTTTCCATCATGCGATCGTGCAGCAGGGTGGCAAGCTGTTGCCACTGGGCCTCGGTCAAGGTCGGCGCTGTGACATAAAATGCCAGGCCGCGTTCAAGACGAACCACCTGCGTCAGGCCACAGTTATGGGCGATATCGGTGGCTTTGGAAGACCACGGCGAAATGGTGCCCGGGCGTGGCGTCACCAACAGCAGTCGGCCTTGCGGAGCATGTTCAGCGAGAGAAGGGCCGTACTTGAGCAACCGCTGCAGCTTGGCCTGCTCTTCGGCGCTTAACGGTGCGCTGACATCGGCAAAGTGAACGTACTCGGCATAGATATCAACGATCGGGAGTTGAGCATCCTGGCAGCGGGACAGTAGTTTGGTAATACGAAAAGCCGATAAAGCGGGCGAACCACGCAGTATTTCCATAATCAAAGTTCTCTCGTCTTCGAAGCAACTGGGTTCAGCACTTCATTGGGCGCAACAGGGGGAAAACGCGCGCCATTATAGATAATCCAAGCCGCCGACGAAACCGTTTGCGTAGCTATTATTGATAAAAGCTATTCCCGTTGCCGAATTCTCATAACCTATCAATAAAGTTGCGCGCTGGCGTAATGTTGCGCAAAATGCCCCGGCACTGGTGATTTAACCATGAAAAAATCCTGATTACGGTCAACATAAAGCGTGCATTTATTTGAGATAACTATTTGAAACGCCTAAAAATAAATTACATTCTAATCGGTGTTGTGGCCCTGCTGCTGGCGCTTGCCCTGTGGCCCAATATCGCCTGGCGTGGTGGACAGGGAGGCCAGCTCGAGGCGATCAAATCGCGGGGAGAATTGCGCGTCAGCACGTTAAACTCACCGTTAACCTATTTCACTACCCCGCAGGGGCCGAGTGGCCTTGACTATGAGCTGGCCAAAAGCTTTGCCAACTACCTGGGGGTCAAGCTGGTGGTGATCCCACACCAAAACATCAATGACCTGTTTGACGATCTCGATGATGACAATGCCGATATTCTCGCCGCCGGGCTGATCTACAACCGGGATCGCCTCAGCCGCGCCAGTACCGGCCCAGCGTACTATTCCGTTTCCCAGCAGTTGGTTTACCGGCTGGGAACCACGCGGCCAAAAACCTTTGCCGATATCAAAGGCAAGCTGGCGGTGGCCTCCGGTTCGGCCCACGTCAGCACGCTAAAGCAGCTCAAACAAAACAAATACCCCGATCTCAGTTGGGAAGCATCAAGCGATATGACCTCGAAAGAGCTGCTGGAACAGGTGGCCGATGGCAAGCTGGATTACACCATCGGCGACTCCGTGACCATTGCCCTGCTGCAACGCATCCATCCACAGCTGGCCGTCGCTTTTGACATTACCGATGAAGAACCTGTGACCTGGTATCTGAAGCGTAGCAATGACGATAGCCTGTACGCCGCGCTGCTGGATTTTTATAGCCAAAGGGTAGAAGACGGCACGCTGGCCCGGTTGGAAGAGAAGTATCTGGGGCACGTGGGCAGTTTTGACTACGTTGATACCAAAACCTTCCTGTCGGCCATCGACTCGGTATTGCCCACTTTCCGTTCGCTGTTTGAAAAGTATGCCAGCGAAATTGACTGGAAGCTGCTGGCCGCCATCGCTTACCAGGAATCGCACTGGAATCCGCAGGCGACCTCCCCCACCGGTGTCCGTGGGCTGATGATGCTGACCAGAGCTACCGCCGACGGCCTGGGCGTCACCGACAGGCTCGATCCGGAGCAGAGTATTCAAGGCGGGGCGCTCTATCTGCAACGTCTGATGGAGAAGGTACCCGACACGGTGCCGGAAGATGAACGGATCTGGTTCGCATTGGCCGCCTATAACATGGGCTGGGGCCATATGCTGGACGCGCGTAAACTCACCAAAAGCCAACAAGGCAACCCCGACAGCTGGGTCGATGTGAAACAGCGCCTGCCGATGCTGAGCCAGAAGCGCTACTATCCGTCACTCACCTATGGCTATGCCCGTGGCCGCGAAGCCTATAACTACGTGGAAAACATCCGCCGTTATCAGGTCAGCCTGGTGGGCTATCTGTTGGAAAAAGAGAAGAAAGCGGTAGAAGCGATGAAACAGGCCGAACTGGCCAAGGGCTATCCGGCCGTAGAGGCCAAGCTGGCACTCGCCCTGTAGTTATTCAACTGTAGTTATTGCGGGTCTTTGCCGGCCCGCTGCGCCAGTTTCAGCGCTTTTTTCTGCTCGCGACGCATGCGGAAAAAGTTGCTGAGGGTGGCGGCGCACTCTTCTGCCAGCACGCCCGAGACGATTTCTACCTGATGATTCATGCCCGGATGGCGCAGAATATCCACCAGCGAACCCACCGCTCCGGTTTTTTCATCGGCCGCACCGTATACCAAACGACGGATGCGGCTATGCACCATAGCCCCGGCGCACATCACGCAAGGCTCCAGCGTGACATACAGCGTGGCATTCAGCAGGCGGTAATTCTGCAATACCGCCCCCCCCTGCCGCAGCGCCATGATTTCAGCATGAGCGGTGGGATCGTGGCGGCCGATCGGCCGGTTCCAACCTTCGCCAATCACCTGATTGTCCAGCACCAGCAGCGCCCCAACCGGCACCTCACCTTCTTCCTGCGCACGTTGAGCCAGGCTTAACGCCTGACGCATCCAATACTCATCACTATATTCATTCACCACATCAGTCCTCGTGCGCATCGCGGCGGGCATTATACACACTAGTCCCTTTTGCCGCAGCCACTCGGCCTTGTTGATGCAAATAAGCTTGAACCTGCCACGTTTGTCGATCGCTCAAAACGCCACCAACAAATCAATAACATCATATTTAATGATGATTAAATTTTGTTCACCTCTTAGAATTTCAGATAAACGTTATAAACTGGTGGAAAATCAAGCTGTAAAATTAAGCAAATTTTTTCTAACTAAATTGTGATAGATCATATTCTCTTATGCATTAGCACGATAAGGTTTACCTCACGTAAAAAGCCTTTATAAGGAGTAGGTTATGGCTGCCTCAACATTCTTTATCCCTTCCGTCAACATGATTGGTTCCGGCTGTCTGGAAGACGCGGCAAAAACCATGAAAGAGCATGGTCTGCATAACGCACTGATCGTGACCGACAAGGTTTTGAACGGCATTGGCGTCGTCGCTCAGGTGCAAGCCCTGTTAGCGGCACAGAACATTGAAAGCTGCGTCTATGACGGCACACATCCCAACCCGACCACGGAAAACGTAAAACAGGGCCTGGCACTGTTGCGCGAACATCGCTGCGACTGTGTCGTTTCTCTGGGTGGCGGTTCGCCGCATGACTGTGCGAAAGGGATTGCCCTGGTCGCCGCTAACGGCGGGGAAATCAAAGACTATGAAGGGGTTGATCGCTCAGCTAAGCCACAGCTGCCGGTCGTCGCGATCAACACCACTGCGGGTACCGCTTCCGAGATGACGCGTTTTTGTATCATCACCGACGAAGCGCGCCACATCAAAATGGCGATTGTCGACAAGCATGTCACCCCGATCCTGTCGGTAAACGATCCTCACCTGATGGCTGGCATGCCAAAAGGCCTGACCGCCGCCACGGGTATGGATGCTCTGACCCACGCTATCGAAGCTTACGTCTCCAGCGCCGCCAACCCAATCACCGATGCCTGCGCGCTGAAAGCCGCCACCATGATTGCCGAGTCTTTACGTGATGCGGTCAACGATGGGCAAAACATGCAGGCGCGCGAGAACATGGCCTATGCCCAGTTCCTGGCCGGTATGGCATTTAATAACGCCTCATTGGGTTATGTGCACGCTATGGCGCACCAGTTGGGTGGTTTCTACAACCTGCCACATGGCGTGTGTAACGCCGTGCTGTTGCCGCACGTGCAAGAGTTCAATACTCAGGTGGCCGCAGGGCGTCTGAAAGACATTGCCGCCGCTATGGGCGTAAATGTTGCAGGCCTTAGCGATGAGCAAGGGGCTGCCGCTTGTATCGCCGCCATTCGCCAACTGGCGAAAGATGTGGGAATTCCTGCTGGCTTACGCGATCTGCAAGTCAAAGAAGAAGACTTTGCTACGTTAGCCACTAACGCCCTGAACGACGCCTGCGGATTTACCAACCCAATTCAGGCAAGCCACGAACAGATCGTTGCAATCTTTAAAGCAGCCATGTAACCGCTGCCAGGCTCCCTCGTTTTACTGGGGGAGCCTCATTTAATCCAACTGCTGTAACTCGCCTTCTTTACCTACCCGCCAGCGGTGTTCGCAAAAATAGAGCAAAGGGTTATCCTGTTTGCTGTCACTGTAGCCACTGAACAATTTCAATGGCGCTCCCAGACGCTGCTCCAGTTGCACCACCTTTTGTACTCCCAGGCAGCGCATGGGCAATACCCAGCCCCCGTAACGACGCACAATGCTGCTCCCCACCAGTTGTACCCGTGGCAGGAACGCAGAGTCCCGATAAACCTGCTCCACCAGCCGTTCCGGCGAGCCGGTGATCAACCATACTTGAGCATCCTGGGCATCCAGGTACTGACGCAAACGCATCTGCACGACCGGAAAGGCGGTGACCTTACGGCGAAAATAGTCGACGAATTTCGCCTCCAGCGCTTTCAGCCTGGCCTCTGAACGGCCAAAAGTCATTGCCCACAATAGCAGGCTCATGGGCCAGCGCGTTGCCCGCCCACCGATCAACAAACCCAATCCGATAATGGGCAACAGCGGCACCACCAGCACCAGGTTCAACGGCAGATGCCGTAGCAAAAAGCGCAGGAAACTGCCAAACATGTCTTCCTGATGCAAGGTGCCATCCAGATCGAAAAATACCACGCGCTGGGCCTGTGCAACCGCTTTGTCAGTCAAGCGTTACTCCTCGGGATCGTTGACCCCATTATGCAGGTGAAAATACAACCGGCTATTATCGTAATCACTAGACCAACCAGATACAACCGACATTGCTCAACGCCAAAGGCGCGTTAACTCATCAAGTCATAGTGTTGCTGCTCGCAAAAATGATTGCTGCCCGTTTTGCCACCGGCGTGGCAGAATGCCAGTTGGCTCAAAGGAAAAAACCATGAGTACCCTTCTTCGCATTCGTCAGATTTACCCAACGCTGGCACAAAACGATCGCAAACTGGCGGACTTTCTGTTGGATGACGCCGAACAGGCCCTTCACCTCAGCTCACAAAAGCTGGCCCAGTTGGCCGGTGTCAGCCAATCGAGCGTGGTCAAGTTCGCCCAGAAACTGGGCTACAAAGGATTTCCGGCGCTGAAACTGGCATTGGGTGAGGTGTTGGCTCAACCGCAGGTCGCACCGGTGGTGACTGTCCATAATCACATTCTGAGCAGCGATCCACTCAAAACCGTCGGCGAGAAATTGCTGCTGGAAAAGCAGGCCGCATTACGAGCTACTCTGGATATCAACAGTGAACAGCGGCTGCTTACCGCCCTGGAGATGCTGCGTGCGGCGAGGCGGGTGATCTTGGTCGGCATCGGGGCTTCCGGGCTAGTGGCCAAAGACCTGTCGTTCAAGCTGCTAAAGATTGGCGTGATGGCGGTGGCAGAAGCGGATATGTACGTTCAACTGGCGACGATAAAGGCGCTGAGTAAGGATGACCTGCTGCTGGCGATCTCGTTTAGCGGCGAACGGCGTGAAATCAACCTGGCCGCCGAAGAAGCACGTATTGCCGGAGCCAAGGTGTTGGCTCTGACCAGTTTCTCGCCTAATGGCCTACAGCAACGGGCCGATCACTGCCTTTATACCATTGCGCAAGAGCCCAATATCCGCAGCGCGGCGATATCTTCCAGCACCGCGCAGTTCGCCCTGACCGACCTGCTGTTTATGGCGCTGCTCCAGCACGAGTTCGAGCTCGATCATGCCCGCGATTGCCTCCACCACAGCGAACAGTTAGTGAAAAAACGGGTGTAAGACGTATAATCTGCGCGCTCAGAAATCCCCCTGTAACTAATTAGAGCAGGTGAAGTTATATCCGGTACACAGCAGAAAACCAGCCCACAGGGCTCGTGCCACCAAGACAGGATCATAAAATCAACATTTCATTCCCAGCACGGCAATTGCTGCTTTTTCATCTAACCAACAACGGCTAAGATGCTGGGTAGCTAGAGTAAACACCAAAAACAGGATCCTAGAGTGGGCCAGCCATCCAAAATATTATCATTATTCGCCAGGTATACATCAATAGGGTTAATTAATACACTGATCCACTGGTTGGTATTCGCGGCTTTATACACGCTGGGAGCCAGTCAGTTACTGGCCAATTCAGCAGCATTTTGTGTCGCAGTAACCTTCTCATTTTTTGCCAACGCTCGCTGGACATTTCAAGCAAAGGCAACCTCTCTGCGCTATATACTGTTTGTGCTCTTTATGGGGGCAATGGCGGCAACTATAGGGTGGTCGGCTGATAAAATGCATACTCCTCCCCTGATCACGCTAGTCGCATTTTCCTTTATCAGCCTTATAGCAGGCTTTGTCTATTCTAATTTCATTGTTTTCAGGGTGAAAAAATGAAAATTTCATTAGTTGTTCCAGTCTTCAACGAAGAAGATGCAATACCTATATTCTATCGTACAGTAAAAGAAAAGCTGTCCGAATATGATATCGAAATTGTCTTCATTAATGATGGTAGCAAAGATGCGACCGAGCAGATTATTCAATCACTTGCAAATGCGGACCCAGCCGTAAAGGCCCTCAGCTTCATAAGAAATTTTGGCAAGGAACCCGCCCTCTTGGCTGGCTTGGAACATGCCATCGGCGATGCGGTCATCCCGATTGATGTTGACCTTCAGGATCCTATCGAAGTCATTCCTCAGTTGATCAATAAATGGCAGGAAGGCTGGCAGATCGTGCTAGCCAAACGGGCCGATAGGAGCACCGACAGTCCTTTCAAGCGTAAAACAGCCAGATGGTTCTATAAACTTCACAATAAAATAAGTTCTTCCAAAATTGAAGAGAACGTAGGCGATTTCCGACTGCTCTCCCGAGAAACAGTAGAAAATATCAAATTGTTGCAGGAGAGAAATTTGTTTATGAAGGGGATCCTCGGTTGGGTGGAAGGAGATACTGCGGTCGTGGAATACACCCGTACCGAGCGAATCGCAGGTCAGACAAAATTTAATGGCTGGAAGTTATGGAACCTGGCACTTGAAGGTTTTACCAGTTTTTCAACACTCCCGCTCAGGATCTGGTCATATATCGGCTTTTTTGTGGCAGCTTTATCCTTTTTCTATGGGGTATGGATGATCATTGATAAGCTGATTTGGGGAAATCCCGTTGCTGGGTATCCTTCGATTCTTGTTTCAATACTGTTTCTTGGTGGTGTGCAATTGATAGGGATCGGTGTACTCGGCGAGTATATTGGCAGGATCTATATCGAAACTAAAAAAAGACCACGCTATTTACTGAAAGGCAAAAAATGAAAAACCATAGCCATTTAAAACTCCTCAGCTATGCTATAGGACTACTCATACTGCCAGTTCTATTGGCAAACCTGTATTATGTCGATGATATGGGCAGAGCCACCATTGGTTATACCAACTGGGGGGCCGATGGGCGACCTATTGCCGATTTAGTAATGAAAATCATTAACTTCAGAAGCCATCTTGTTGATCTTTACCCATTGCCGTTAATATTTGGCAGTATCATTCTCGTCATCTGCCTCAATGCCTATGCAAAAGTCTATCTACCCAGTCACAAAATTTATGCGATTATTCCACTAACCTATCTGCTAGCTCCTTCCACGCCAGAGATATTGTTATATAGATTTGACAGTCTGACACTACTCATCAGCATTTCATTGCCATTGATAGCTTTCAGCTATAGATATCAGCAAGAATATAAAAACTTTCTGCTTGGTGTTGCTGTCGTTGTGGGCACCTACAGCACTTATCAAGCTTCGGTTAACCTCTTCGTCATTCTTGCAGCGATAGAGTTAATTAAGTCTTACAGTGATAATGAGAGTAACAAACTTACGCTGCTGAGATTGGCATCCAGAACAGGCCAATTTGTCATTGCATCTTTGCTATACCTATTGGTAGTCGTTCCAAAATACTTTAGTGGCAACCATACAGAGGATCACCCAGGGCTTGCCAGCGAGAGTATAACAAAGCTGATTGTTGATAATTTCATTTCCTACTATACATTCATTAATAATAGTTTCATGAAAGGCAATGGAACTATAATGGTTGCCTTATTTTTAGTTTTGACGCTCATAGCCATCACATTGATTCTTCTTTCAAGAAAAAAGAAGGAGTGTAACATTCAGGAGATTTCGTTAAGAGCCATTATCTTAATTTCACCATTTGCCGTATTGATAATGAGCGTGGGCTCTCTATTGATTCTTGAAACCCCTATTAGTAACTTTCCACGAATTTACGTTGGTATCGGTGGCGTCGTCATCTTCTTTAACATGGTTATCATGCTGGCACTCAAGGAAAAGACGAAACTCTTCCTTATTGTTCCCCTGGCGGCATTCCTTTATACCTTAATCATGGTTAGTGCCGTTACTAATGCAATAAAATCGCAAGAGTACTTTACCAGCATTTTAATTCAAGAAATTAAAGCAAGCGCTGCTAACCTGGTCTATAAACATATTGTAACCGTAGGCAGCTTTCCTCAATCAGAAGTCTTTGCCAACAGCGAAAAAAACTTCCCCATTATTTCCGCCATTAACAGATACTCCCCGGGTTGGTGGTGGACCAATAAACGCTTTGAATTTGAAGGCATAAAGCGAGAGTGGCTTCCAGCTACGTCGGCAGCCCAAGCCGATGCCATAAACTCTCGTTGTTCAACAGCCTTTAAAGCTGAAACCGACCATTTTATTCTTTATCAAATAAATAACATACTGGTAATAGATTTCACCAAAGGTTGCAACTAATTATTTCCGCCGCTTCTATCTAGAGGCGGCATTTTATAAACTATGCTAGACACTAGTGATTTTGGGGTTGGCCGTATTCTGTGTTACAGTGCGCGGCGTTGAAATTCCTTATCCATTAGTTCCATGGGGTAAATAACAAGGAAAGCAAAGAACACTTAACCAATTGATTTATTTAAGAAAAGGCAATCAGTTGATATGGCTCTATTAATCACCAAAAAATGTATCAATTGCGATATGTGCGAGCTGGAATGCCCGAACCAGGCGATTTCGATGGGGGATGAGATTTATCAGATCGATGCCAACCGCTGCACCGAATGCGTGGGGCATTACGAGACCCCAACCTGCCAGCAGGTGTGCCCGATCGATAACACCATCATTACCGATCCGCAGCACGTAGAGAACCAGGAACAGCTGTGGGACAAGTTTGTCGTGCTGCACCATGCCGATAGCCTGTGAGTTAAATGCACTCTCCCAAAGGGAGAGGGGGCCGATCGAGCTATTTATCGTTACTGAGCTCACCTTTGCTCTTCCAACGAAGGTGCCATAGACTTACTTCTGTAACAGACGGCGACACCTAACTAGCTCCTTCTCCCAGTGGGAGAAGGTTGGGATGAGGGGACTAGATTGACTCCGGCACCTGACAGCCACTCAGAGCAAATCCGTCCTTACCCCTCGATGATCACCGTAGCACAGGCATAGCGGCGTTCATCCGCCAGAGAAACGTGGATCGACTTCACCCCCATCTCCTGCGCCAGCTCGGCAGCACGTTCATGCAGCCGGATATTGGGTTTCCCCAGGCCATCATTGAACACTTCGAACTGATTGAACGCCAGGCCGTTGCGGATGCCGGTGCCGAACGCCTTGGCGGCGGCCTCTTTGACCGCAAAACGTTTAGCCAGGAAGCGTACCGGCTGCTGATGCTGCTGATACACCTCCCATTCGGCCGGGCTTAACACCCGGCGAGCCAGGCGATCGCCGCTACGTTCCACCACCGCTTCGATACGCGCCATCTCCACGATGTCGGTTCCCAAGCCCAGTACCGCCATTAGCGACGCGCTTCCCGCATCAGTAGTTTCATGTCCGTCACCGCGGCCGGTAGACCGCTCATCACCGCCTGGCCAATAATGGCATGGCCGATATTCAGCTCATGCATCTCTGGCAGCGCGGCGATCGGCTGCACATTATGATAGGTCAAACCGTGGCCCGCATTCACCTTCAGGCCTTTGCTGGCCGCGTAGGTAGCCGCTTTGGCAATGCGCTTGAGCTCGGCTTGAATGGCCAGATCGCCCTGCGCTTCAGCATAGGCACCGGTATGGATCTCGATATAAGGTGCACCTACGGCCACCGCCGCGTCGATCTGACGGTGATCGGCATCGATAAACAACGAAACCAAAATGCCAGCCTGTGCCAGGCGTTCAACCGCCACGGTCATTTTGTCCTGCTGCCCGGCCACGTCCAGCCCACCTTCAGTGGTCACTTCCTGACGTTTCTCTGGCACCAGACAGCAAAATTGAGGTTTCAGCTCAATGGCGATATCGAGCATTTCATCGGTGACGGCCATTTCCAGGTTCATACGGGTCTGGATGGTTTGGCGCAGGATACGCACGTCGCGGTCGGTGATATGACGGCGATCTTCACGCAGGTGAACGGTGATGCCATCGGCCCCCGCCTGCTCGGCAATAAATGCCGCCTGCACCGGATCCGGGTAGTTGGTGCCGCGCGCGTTACGTAACGTGGCAATATGATCGATATTGACGCCCAGCAGTAAATCAGCCATGACAACCCTCTACTAATTCATTTTCAGTAGCAGCAGTTTACACGGGCGAGCAAAACGGCAAAAGCAGAAACCACTCAGGCTTCGTCGACGGGGGTATCGGGTTGTTTGCGCACGAACTGACGAAACAGTTCACGGCTCTTCAGCGGCTTACCGCCGAGATAGGGTTTCAGCGCCATGCGGGTAAAGCGCTTGGCTGCACGCAGGGTTTCTGCATCGGGAAATTGGCGTTCATCCAGAGCACGGAGTTCACGGCCGGTAAAACTGTAATGATCCACCACCAAGCTGGCGATAAAGCCTTTTTCTTCGCGATAGCGATAGGTCATGCCGTCATCCACCGGTTCGCCGCTGCCAGCACAATGGAGAAAATCCAGCCCGTAACCCAAGTGCCCCAACAGCGCCAACTCGAACTGCCGCAGGGCATGTTCCGGGGAACTGTCCTCCGCCGCCAAAGCCTGTAAGCATTGCAGATAATCGAAGAACAACACCGAATAGTTGCCTTCCTGCTCCAACACCCGTGACAACAGTTCATTCACGTAAAGGCCGCTGTAAAGCATCATGCCGCTGAGGGGTAAACCAAGGGAGACCGCTTCGGCACCGCGCAGCGTTTTGACTTCGCCACGACCGCCCCAGCGTACTAACAGAGGAGTAAAGGGTTGCAAGCAACCCTTTAGATTGGAACGGCGACTGCGTGCGCCTTTTGCCAGCAAGCGCACCCGCCCATGGCCTTCCGTGAACAGGTCCAGCATCAGGCTGGTTTCACTAAAAGGCCGCCCATGCAGGACGAAAGCGCGCTCCCAGCCATCCATTGGATAGTTTATTTCAGGTCGTCGGTATAGCCCAGGCTACGCAGCGCACGTTCGTCGTCCGCCCAGCCGGATTTCACTTTCACCCACAGTTCCAGATGCACTTTGGCCTCAAACATCTGTTCCATATCCTGACGGGCTTCAATACCGATGGTCTTGATCTTCGAACCTTTGTTGCCGATAACCATCTTCTTCTGGCCTTCACGCTCAACCAGGATCAGACCGTGCACGTCGTAACCACCGCGCTCATTCGGTACGAACTGTTCGATTTCGACCGTCACCGAGTAAGGCAGTTCCTCACCCAGGAAGCGCATCAGCTTTTCACGGATGATTTCCGACGCCATAAAGCGCTGAGAACGGTCAGTGATGTAATCGTCCGGGAAATGGTGTTCCGCTTCCGGCAACACTTTGCGCGCGATAGCCGCAATGGTGTCCACGTTCATGCCTTTTTCGGCAGAGATCGGCACCACATCAAGGAAGTTCATCTGCTTGCTTAGGAACGCAATGTGCGGCAACAGCTTGGATTTGTCGGTAACGTTGTCGACCTTGTTGATCGCCAGCAGCACCGGGCTTTTCAGGCTGCGCAGCTTGTTGACCACCATTTCATCATCGGCAGTCCAGTTCGTGCCTTCTACGACGAAGATCACCAGCTCGACGTCGCCGATTGAGCTGCTGGCCGCGCGGTTCATCAAACGGTTGATGGCGCGCTTTTCTTCGATATGCAGACCCGGGGTGTCGACGTAAATGGCCTGATAAGCGCCATCGGTATCGATACCCATAATACGGTGACGGGTCGTCTGTGGTTTACGCGAGGTGATGGAGACTTTTTGCCCCAGCAGTTGGTTCAGCAACGTGGATTTGCCCACGTTGGGACGACCTACGATCGCAATAAAACCGCAGTATTGTTTTTCTTCGCTCATTCAAGCTCCAGCTTTTTCAGCGCTTGTTCCGCTGCCGCCTGCTCGGCTTTACGGCGGCTTGAGCCGGTGCCCACGACGGGCTCGCTCAAACCACTCACCTGACAGTGGATAGTAAACTCCTGATCGTGCGCCTCACCGCGAACCTGCACCACCAGATATGTTGGCAACGGCAGATGACGACCTTGTAAAAACTCCTGCAAGCGGGTTTTCGGGTCTTTCTGCTTATCACCGGGGCTGATTTCGTCCAACCGGCTACGATACCAGTCCAAAATCAGTCGCTCAACGTTTTGAATATCGCTATCCAGGAACACACCGCCAATCAGTGCCTCCACCGTATCCGCCAGGATTGACTCGCGGCGGAATCCACCACTTTTCAGTTCGCCCGGCCCAAGGCGTAAACACTCGCCCAGATCGAATTCGCGCGCCATCTCCGCCAACGTATTGCCCCGCACCAGCGTGGCACGCATGCGGCTCATGTCTCCCTCGTCTACGCGAGGAAAACGCTGGTAGAGCGCATTGGCGATGACAAAACTAAGGATCGAATCACCCAGAAACTCAAGACGTTCATTGTGTTTACTGCTGGCGCTACGGTGAGTTAACGCTTGCAGTAAGAGCTCCTGCTGTTGAAAAGTGTAGCCCAGCTTCCGCTGCAGCCTGTTTATTACGATGGGGTTCATGAGTTACCAATAGATCAAGAATGCGTCAAAAACTTGCAGCATACGGAACAGGCCTGCTTTGCCAAAAGCCAATCCAAAGCTGTTTCGTTTGCAGTGGCGCCCAAAAGGGGCCAACTTTTATCGCTCGAGGGGCTATTCTACAACGAGTGGAAATATATTGCTGCGTTTTTCCCGTCGTCTTTCAAGCTGCAGCGTTGTTACCTGCACTATTTTCCCCCAGTCACTTACCCAAAAGTAAGCTCCTGGGGATTAAATAGCGTGTCGCCTAGCTGTAACTCGAAATCCATAGGGATCTTGACCATATAAACTGCAGCCTAATTGGCTGCAGTTTGCAAAACGCTATTAGTGAATACCACCGATACGGCTCAATCTGACGCCCGTTGGCCATTCACCTTCCTGCTTTTCAAAACTCATCCAGATCGCAGTGGCTTTACCTACCAGATTCTTCTCAGGCACGAATCCCCAATAACGGCTGTCTGCACTATTATCGCGGTTATCGCCCATCATGAAGTAATGGCCAGCGGGTACTACCCACTCGCCCAACGGCTGGCCTGCTTGCTGATAGTAAGCGCCGACCTGATCTTGTGCACCGGGCACGGTCAGAATGCGGTGAGTTACGTTGCCCAGAGTTTCCTTGCGTTCGCCAAGGCGAATACCGCCCTGTGGCACGTTATCCGTCAGAGGGATCTGGAAGAAACCGTTGCTGGCTTCACCCATGCCGCTGCGGGTAAACATCTGCACAAAATCGCTCGGTTGCATATCGCTGTAGGTGACCGCCAATGCGGTATCACACGCCTGGCCACTATTACAGAACTCTTGCACCGTCACGCGCTTATTCACCGGATCATAGGTCACGCGATCGCCAGGTACGCCAATCACGCGCTTGATGTAATCCAGTTTGGTGTCGCGTGGATATTTAAAGACCGCAATATCGCCACGCTTGGGATGACCGGTTTCAATTAGCGTGGTCTGGGTGATCGGATCCTTTACGCCGTAGGCAAATTTTTCCACCAGAATAAAATCACCAATCAACAGCGTCGGCATCATTGAGCCTGAAGGGATCTGGAACGGTTCGTAAATAAACGAACGCACCACAAACACCAACAGCAATACCGGGAACACCGAAGCCCCGGTTTCAACCCAACCCGGCTGCCTGGCCACTTTCGCCAAGGCCGCTTCGTCGACCGTTCCGGCCGCCTGTGCATTGACCGCCGCGATTTTCGCCCGGCGTGCCGGCGCCCATTTAAAGCGCTCAAAGCACCAGATGATCCCGGTCACCAAAGTGGCTATCGCCAAGATCAAGGCAAACATATTCGCCATGCAAACTCCCTAGTTACGCGAGCTTTCGCTCTTACTTACCGTCTTTACCCACGTGCAGAATGGCCAGGAACGCTTCCTGCGGCAACTCAACGTTACCCACCTGCTTCATGCGTTTTTTACCGTCTTTCTGCTTCTGCAGCAGCTTCTTCTTACGGCTGACGTCGCCGCCGTAGCACTTGGCCAACACGTTTTTACGCAGCTGTTTCACCGTAGAACGAGCGATGATATGCGTGCCGATCGCCGCCTGGATCGCAATATCAAATTGCTGGCGTGGGATCAGCTCTTTCATTTTCTCAACCAGTTCACGGCCACGATACTGCGCGTTATCACGGTGAGTGATCAGCGCCAGCGCATCTACGCGTTCGTTGTTGATCAACACGTCAACGCGCACCATGTCCGAGGCCTGGAAACGTTTGAAGTTATAGTCCAGCGACGCGTAACCGCGCGAGGTGGATTTCAAACGGTCAAAGAAGTCTAGCACCACTTCGGCCATTGGAATTTCGTAGGTCAGCGCCACCTGGTTACCGTGGTAAACCATATTGGTCTGTACGCCACGCTTCTCAATACACAGCGTGATCACGTTGCCCAGATATTCCTGCGGCATCAGCATGTGACACTCCGCAATCGGCTCACGCAGTTCAGCGATGTTATTCAACGGCGGCAGCTTGGAAGGGCTATCGACGTAGATGGTTTCATTGCCGGTGGTTTCGACTTCATACACTACCGTAGGTGCCGTCGTGATCAGTTCCAGATCGTATTCACGCTCCAGACGCTCCTGAATGATCTCCATGTGCAGCAGACCCAGGAAGCCACAGCGGAAGCCAAAGCCCAGCGCGGTGGAGCTTTCTGGTTCATAGAACAGGGAGGCGTCGTTCAGGCTCAGCTTGCCCAGCGCATCACGGAAAGCTTCATAATCGTCGGAACTGATCGGGAACAGGCCGGCATACACCTGTGGCTTCACTTTTTTGAAGCCTGGCAGCATTTTGTCTGCCGGCTGGCGAGCCAGCGTCAAGGTATCGCCCACCGGTGCGCCGAGGATATCTTTAATTGCGCAGACCAACCAACCCACTTCGCCACAGTTCAGCACGTCGCGATCGACACGTTTCGGGGTGAAGATCCCCAGACGATCGGCGTTATAAGTTTGGCCGGTGCTCATGACCTTAACTTTATCGCCCTTGCGCAGAGTACCGTTTTTCACCCGGATCAAGGAGACAACGCCAAGGTAGTTATCAAACCAGGAATCGATGATCAGTGCCTGCAACGGTGCATCCGCATCACCTTCTGGTGGCGGGATATCACGCACCAGACGCTCCAGCACTTCAGGCACGCCAACGCCGGTTTTTGCCGAGCAGCGCACCGCGTCAGTCGCATCAATGCCCACGATATCTTCGATTTCCTGTGCAGCGCGATCCGGATCGGCGGCAGGCAGGTCAATCTTGTTCAACACCGGCACCACTTCCAGATCCATGTCCAGTGCGGTATAGCAGTTGGCCAAGGTCTGGGCTTCTACGCCCTGCCCGGCATCCACCACCAGCAATGCACCCTCACAGGCGGCCAGTGAGCGGGAAACCTCATAGGAGAAGTCAACGTGCCCAGGAGTGTCGATAAAGTTAAGGTGGTAAACCTGCCCATCCTTGGCTTTATAGTCGAGCGTTACGCTCTGCGCTTTGATGGTAATACCACGCTCACGTTCCAGATCCATAGAATCCAGCACCTGTGCGGCCATTTCACGTTCGGTCAGGCCGCCGCAGATTTGGATAATACGGTCAGACAGCGTCGACTTACCGTGGTCAATATGGGCAATGATAGAAAAATTTCTTATGTGTTTCATTTAATTAGTTTTTCTGCCTTGGTATTTCTGAATTACTCGCCTATGGAACCCGCATGGACATAAAGCGACGGTGAATGGGTCGGCTATTTTTCGCCTGAATCGCAGCATTCTACATGCCACAACACTGAAAACCTAGCAATCGGTGTAGGGAAGCTATTCGATTATACGTAGTTTAGTGTTACAACGCGCCGCAGTTGATGAAAGCAGATATTAACGCGGCGAAGGCCTGATAAAAATTGTGGGTTAATTGCGCCAATCCTGTTGGCCAGACAATATTAACCCGGTGGTAATACATATTATGCGATTACGCAATAAACCCAATCTCAATTACCTCATAAATAATATTTTTATCAATAACTTACATTTAAACGACCCGGCACCTGCTTTCGGATAAACCCCCATATACGCTCCCTCGCCCCTCGGTTACAAGTGACAAGAACTTTGGATAAAAACAGACTTCAGGGCACGACAACATCGGCAAGCCCACCAGAGTTCACCAGCATCTCCTCTGAACATTGATTGGAAGGTTTATCATGATCGATAAAGGGCAAATGCTGAGCCGGCACGATTTTTCCAAGGTCAACTGGGGCATTTTGGCAGCGGTAACGCTGCTGTTCACACTCGGTGCGGTGCTGTTGTTAATGCCGTTATTGAGCAACATGGAAGATCCTCACGTTCTGGCCTTACTGCAAGCCGGCGCGGTTACCATTCTGTTAGGCACTATGTTGCTGGCATTGCGCCATTATCTGCGGCCAATGCTGACCTATCGCCTGTATGAGCACGGCGTGCGCGTGCTGGATCACCACAGTCATAAAGAACGGTTTATTGCGTTTGAAAAGATTGCCGATATCTACCATTCTCGCGGTAGCAGGCTGCTTGGCGGGCTGAGCGACAATATGGCGTTTCGCACCTCGGAGGCGGCGTTCTGGTACAACATCAAGAGCAATATTTCTCACTCTCGGCAGTTGATTGAAACCCTGATCCAACAACAGATCCAGCAGCGTGGGCCGCTGGCATTAAATTCGCTTTATCAGGGGGAAATATTGACCTTCGCCTATCTCAATAGCAGAAAGGGCTGGCTTGGTTCATGGCAAGAGAAACCGACCCAAACATTACGGCTTAGCGCTACGACGCTGAGTACCGCCCAGGCCCAGGTTCAGATCGAAAAGATCCACCGGCTGGAAAACAATCTGCAGCGTGGCACCCTTCGTTTGCTGGATCTACAAGGCAATGAACTGTTTTCGCTGGGTTATGACTCGCTGTTCAGCGCCGATCTGTTTATTGCACTGATGGAGCATATGATCAACAACCGCATCCCCGCCTATAGCAACCCGGCGATGACGCGGCCGCCGTATTAAATCGGGGATTCAGTTTCGGTGTGCAACCGCAAGGCACCCGGCGGCAAGCCGATTTGCAGCACTACGGGTTGATAATTGGCCTGTTCGCCGAGGCGTTTAGCCAATGCACGTGCGATCAGGAAAGCGAGGCCGCCCCCTAAAATCCCACCGAGTGCCGCCGCTGCGTCACTGCCCAACCACCATTGCAGCAGGCCGCCGCCTAGCATCATGCCTAATAACGGGGTCAGATAGACCAGCATCGCCGAGCGCAACAGGCTGCCTTCGGCGATACCGACTTCGACGCGCTGGCCGGGTTCCAGAGGCTGGGCGATTGCCACCTGCAGGTGATGTTCACTTTCAGGCACCAGTTCGTCGAATGCGCGAGCACCGCAGCCAGAACGCGCGGTGCAACTGCCACAGCCGGCTTTAGGCTCACAACGCAGCTGTGCCACGCCCTGTTGCCACGAGACCACCGTGGCCCACTCTTTCATCATTGCGGCGCTACCTTGAAAGTAATGCTGTCGGCAATGCGTTTCGCCGTTGAAGGAGGTAATTCTCCAACCACGGTAATTTCATTGCCATTACGAATTTCGGTTTGGATGGTACGGCGGCCCTGACGATAAAACTGTTGGCTGGCATTGCTGCCCGAAGGGCTGATGTTAACCGAGAAGCTGAACAAGCCATCGCTATAAAGTCGCGATTCAACCGGCACTGCCACATTCGGTAACTTGCGGCGATTACGCGCCACCTCGTTAACGCCAGCAGGCAACCAACCAGCTTTCCAGGCAAGCTTAACGTCTTCAGCCGCGGGTAGGGTCAATAGCGGTGGCAGATTGGCTTTAAGCAAAGGTTGCATGACGCTTTTCACCTGATCGCCCACCACTACCGAGATGACCCGATACTGTTCCAGCGTTTCGCCATCACGATCGAGCAGATCGACCCGCAGCGGTAACTTGGTCTCCATATCCATCCAGACCACATAGCTGTAACGGGAACCGTCACGAGCCACGACGCGGTAAACGTCACAAGGCCGATCGGAAATGCGGGTGCGGCCAACGGAGATGAAGTCGTAGTATTTCGCCAGATAGTCGAAATCGGCAAATACGATGGCGGGCAAAGCGTCAACGATGTGATCGCCAGACAGCGTGAACGGTTCCAGACCAGGCTCAAAATAGCTGATCCCACCGCCACGTTGCAGCACTTCCCGACGAGGGCCGTCCATATGCAGCAGCTGCCCCAAGGGCTGTTTATCGATCACTGCATGGCGATAGCGTAACGACTCTATCCCCTGCTTGCTGATGCTGATATAGGCGAGTTCATAATTGAGTGAACGGCTGGCGCTGCTCATTTGTTGCAATAACGCCCCGGACGCAGGTTCCTGCGCCGAGGCGATATTTGAATTGAGCAGGCCGCCCGTTAAAAGACAAACGGAGAACCAGATTTGCTTCATTACTGCTGTTGCATTCCTAAAGACTGAGTTCCAGGAACCTGAACTGCGGCCTGCTGTGGCCTGCTTTGTTCAAGTTGCAGCTGATCGGAGTGCAAACGGCGTTGCAGCTCATAATCCTGCAGCATGGCATTGATACGCTTACGCTGTTCCTGCACCTGCTGCTGTTGACCGCTGCCGGTTGAGAAACTGTCTGCCGGGACGCCCAGGCTGACCGGGGAAGCTTGCCCCATGATTGGCAACGTATTGAACGCTGGTGTTTCAGCCGCGCCTGATTGGGCAGTTGGCTGATTGTACTGTTGCACACCCACGATCACTGCCAGAGAGACACAAGCGGCAACGCCGACTTGAGTTAGCTGACTAGCCCAAGGACGAACCTTGTGCCAGAACGGCAGTTTACCCCAGGTGTGAGGTTGCGGTTGAGATTCGGGGATTGCCGAAGGAACCAGACGAGCGGGCTCTTTTTCCAATGCGGCAGCAACACGGTCTGCGATATCGAAATGCATGACTTGCCCGATATCACCCCGTAACGTGTCACGGATTAGGTGATAGCTCTGCCAGCTTTGTTGAAGCGCCCGATCTTTACTCAATGAACTCAGCAGCTCATTGTCGAGCATTTCACCATCCATCAGAGCGGAAAGCTTTTCTTTCTGCATGCCTAAGTACCCTTCCAGTGTCCGCTATCGCTAACGTTGGATCAGCGGTTGAACTTTATTATCGATAGCCTCCCGAGCACGGAAAATACGTGAACGTACGGTTCCGACCGGGCAATCCATGATGGCGGCTATCTCTTCGTAGCTTAGACCATCCAACTCCCGCAGGGTAATCGCCATGCGAAGATCCTCTGGGAGTGACTCAATGGTACGGAAAACTATCTGTCTCAGTTCTTCTGACAACATTAAGTTCTCAGGGTTCGAAATTTCTTTCAGTGCGCCCGCACTTTCGTAATTTTCGGCATCATTGGCATCCACATCGCTTGATGGTGGGCGCCGGCCCTGAGCAACCAGATAATTTTTTGCTGTATTGACAGCAATTCGATACAACCAGGTGTAAAAGGCGCTATCGCCACGGAACGACTCCAGTGCGCGATAAGCTTTAATAAACGACTCCTGCACCACATCCGGCACGTCGCCCTGTGGTACGTAGCGCGAAACGAGACTCGCCACTTTATGCTGGTAACGAATTACCAGTAAGTTAAACGATTTCTGATCGCCCTTCTGGACCCGCTCAACCAGAACCTGATCCGTTAACTGCTCGCTCATCCGAGGTAAATTCTCCCCAAATCTATCTCCACGCGTGAAATTGTACCGCCAGCCATACATTATTTTCCTGAGCAAGCACTCGCTTGGAGTTCATACGGAACGCTAAGTTCCATACCGCCATTGTTTTTTTGTTGATGTCACCTTGTCCGTGGCTTTTGCCCGGACAAGTAGGCTAACATGAATTTCACTCTTCTTCTGCACACATCATACGTTATGCAACCATCATCTGAACATGTTAGCGATGTATTGATCGTCGGTAGCGGTGCTGCTGGCCTCTCCCTGGCGTTGCGCCTGGCGCAACATTGCAAGGTTACTGTACTCAGCAAAGGTCCGCTCAATGAAGGCGCCACCTTTTATGCCCAAGGCGGGATCGCCGCGGTGTTTGATGAAACGGACAGCATCGCCTCACACGTTGATGACACGCTGATCGCCGGAGCCGGCCTGTGTGACAAAGACGCCGTCGAGTTTATTGCCGGCAATGCACGCCACTGCGTACAGTGGCTGATCGATCAGGGCGTCCTGTTCGACACCGAAACCAACTCCCAAGGTGAAGAACGCTATCACCTGACGCGGGAAGGCGGACACAGCCATCGGCGCATCCTGCACGCTGCCGACGCCACCGGCAAAGAAGTAGAGACTACCCTGGTAGCGAAAGCAAGTGCTCACCCCAATATTTGCGTGATGGAGCGCCGCAATGCGGTCGACCTGATCACCTCCAACAAGATCGGCTTACCGGGCACCAAGCGCGTAGTGGGCGCTTACGTCTGGAACCGTGAGCGGGAACAGGTGGAAACCTACCGTGCCAAAACGGTGGTGTTAGCCACCGGCGGAGCAGCCAAGGTTTATCAATATACCACCAACCCGGATATCTCTTCGGGCGACGGCATCGCCATGGCCTGGCGCGCAGGCTGCCGGGTCGCCAACCTGGAATTCAACCAGTTCCACCCAACCTGCCTGTTCCACCCACAGGCGCGTAACTTCCTGTTGACCGAAGCGCTGCGCGGTGAAGGTGCCCACCTGAAACGCCCGGACGGCAGCCGCTTTATGCCAGACTTTGATCCACGTGGTGAGCTCGCGCCGCGCGATATCGTCGCCCGCGCGATTGACCATGAGATGAAACGCCTGGGTGCTGACTGCATGTATCTGGATATCAGCCACAAGCCGGCGGAATTCATCACCCAGCACTTCCCGATGATCCACGAAAAGTTGATGACGTTGGGCTTTGACCTGACACAGCAGCCGATCCCGATCGTCCCTGCGGCGCATTACACCTGTGGCGGCGTGATGGTCGATCAGCATGGCCGCACCGATCTGGACGGTCTGTATGCGATTGGCGAAGTAAGCTACACCGGCCTGCACGGAGCCAACCGCATGGCGTCCAACTCACTGCTGGAATGCCTGGTTTATGGCTGGTCCGCCGCCGAAGATATTCTGACGCGTCTGCCTGCCATCAAGCTGGCCAAACAGTTGCCACAGTGGGATGAGAGCCGGGTGGATGATTCGGATGAACGCGTGGTGATCCAGCATAACTGGCACGAACTGCGGCTGTTTATGTGGGACTACGTCGGGATCGTGCGCACCACCAAACGCCTGGAGCGGGCGCTACGCCGCATCAATACGTTGCAGCAGGAGATTGACGAGTATTACGCCAACTTCCGCATCTCCAACAATCTGCTGGAGCTACGTAATCTGGTGCAGGTGGCGGAACTGATTGTGCGCAGCGCGATGGAGCGCAAGGAAAGCCGTGGGCTGCATTACACGCTGGATTACCCGGATATGTTGCCGGAGCCAAAACCCACCATTCTGCAACCCTGAGGCTTCAGTAGTTCAGATAGAAATCGGTAATCAACTGGCGGAAATCGGTGGTGTAGCTGCCATCCGCCAGTTTTATTGCCAGCTCGGCCTCTTCTTTCGCCACCGGTTTGCGCGCTAATGCCAGCATCAAACGGTGTTTTGGCGTGTCGGCCCGGTCGCTGATGTTCAGCCGCCGTGCGGTGTGCCAGCCACGTTGGTGGGCATTCACTTCAAAAGCTTCGCCAATCTCATAAGGCAGCACCACGCAGAACTGCCCCTCCGCCGTTATCAGCCTTTCGGCGCTATCCAGCAAGGCGTCATGAGTCAGGGTTTCGGTATAGCGGGCGTTGGTGCGAGCCAGATCGCGACAGGCGACAGAAGGCTCAAAATACGGTGGATTGCTGACGATCAGATCGTAACAATGGGCATGCTGCTGGGCAAAATGATGGATATCCTGGCTGTGCACCTGGATCTTCTGCGGCCAAGGCGACTCCAACACGTTATCACGTGCCTGCAAGGCGGCGGCGTTATCCAGCTCAACCGCATCGATGGTGACCTCGCCAGCCGTGCGCTGCGCCAACATCAGGGCGATCAGCCCACTGCCGCAGCCAATATCCAGCACCCGCTGCACGTTTTCCACGGCAACCCAGGAGCCGAGCATAACCGCATCGGTACCCACCTTCATCGCGCAACGATCGTGGGCGACAAAGAACTGCTTAAAGGTAAAACCGCCGCGGCGCGGGGTCGATTTAGTTTTAATTTGATTACTCACAATAGCCACCAGCAGACAAAACTGGCGTAGCATAAGGCAAACTGATTTAGGGTAAAAGTTAAAAAGGGTGAACCCTGCGGCCATCCCGTCTATAATCGGCGCCCCAAGTAGAGGTAGATAATGACAGCAACCAATTTTTCCGAACTCGAACTCGATGAGCGCCTGATCCTCGCTTTGCGTGATAAAGGCTACGATCGCCCCACCGCTATCCAGGCCGAGGCTATCCCGCCAGCCATGGACGGGCGCGACGTATTAGGTTCGGCACCGACCGGCACGGGCAAAACCGCCGCATTCTTGCTGCCGGTTCTGCAGCATCTGCTGGATTTCCCACGTAAGAAGTCTGGCCCACCGCGCGTACTGATCCTCACCCCGACGCGTGAGCTGGCAATGCAGGTGGCCGATCAGGCTCGTGAATTGGCTGCGCATACCTCGCTGGATATCGCCACCATCACCGGCGGCGTGGCGTATATGAACCACGCCGAAGTCTTTAGTGAAAACCAGGACGTGGTGGTTGCTACCACCGGCCGCCTGCTGCAATACATCAAAGAAGAAAACTTTGACTGCCGTGCGGTAGAAACACTGATCCTGGACGAAGCCGACCGCATGCTCGATATGGGCTTTGCGCAAGATATCGAGACCATCTCGGCGGAAACCCGCTGGCGTACCCAGACGTTGCTGTTCTCCGCAACGTTGGAAGGCGAAGCTATCCGCGAGTTTGCCGAGCGCATCCTGAAGGAGCCGGTTGAGGTTGAAGCCGATCCTTCCCGCCGCGAACGTAAAAAGATCCTGCAATGGTATTACCGCGCCGATGACGTGAAGCATAAAACCGCCCTGCTGGTGCATCTGTTGCAACAGCCGGACGTGCAGAAGTCAGTGATCTTTGTACGTAAGCGTGAGCGCGTGCATGAGCTGGCCGCCTGGCTACGTGAAGCGGGCATCAATACCTGCTATCTCGAAGGGGAAATGGTGCAGGCCAAGCGTAACGAAGCGGTAAAACGCATGATGGATGGCCGCGTCAACGTGCTGGTCGCCACCGACGTTGCAGCGCGCGGGCTGGATATCCTGGATATCACCCACGTGTTCAACTTCGATATGCCGCGCACTGCCGATACCTATCTGCACCGCATTGGCCGTACTGGCCGTGCCGGGCGTAAAGGCACCGCCATTTCGCTGGTAGAGGCGCACGACCATCTGCTGCTGGGCAAAGTGGGGCGTTACCTCAATGAGCCACTGAAAGCCCGTGTGATCGACGAACTGCGTCCGTCCACCAAGGTACCTAGCGAGAAGAGCAACGGTAAACCTTCGAAGAAGGTGCTGGCCAAGCGCATCGAAGACAAGCTGAAGAACAAAGAGAAGGCCAAGGTGAAGGTACGCCATCGCGACGCGAAAAACGTCGGTAAGCGCCGCCAGCCAAAAGCCAAACCAGACGCACAATAATCTCTGTGCCATCAAAAAACCGCCATCACTTTGAAGGCGGTTTTTTATTTTCAAGGCTGAGTATAGTGCCCTGCCAATTTCTGACTTTTGAGCCAGCTCTCCAATTGACGGTACTGCTCACGCAACTCGCTATTCTGTAAATGCACTGGCGTCTGGGCAAAGTAATACTGGAACGTTCTCCCTTGCTGATTTAGTGCCTTGGCATCAGCCCCCGTTTGTAACAGGAGCAGCGCCAACTGTGGTGCGTTGATTTTTGCGGCCAGGTGCAAGGGCGTATCCCCTACTCTGTCACTCAATGTACTGTCGGCCCCGGCATTCAACAGTATACGTACCTGCTCCTCACGCCCCGCCAGCACAGCGGCGGCTAATGGCGTAGCCCCAGTGACCAGATTACGTATATTAACCTGGGGAGCCTGTTGCAATAGCAAGCGTAAATATTGCGCATCCTTGACCATCGCCGCCGTATGCAATGCCCCGTTGCCCTCCATACCAGGTTGCCCAATATCTGCCCCCGCCTGTATCAATGCCTGCACACTGCCTGGCCTCTGCTGCAAAATCGCCCACTGCAACAGTGTAATCTGCAAATCTCCCCGCACATGAAGCCGTTCAGCTGTTGCTTGCTGGCTAATTTGCCAAACATCACCTTCAGCCACCGCCTGTGATAAAGACAGGCTATTGGTACCCGCAAATGGCGAATTTTGCTGTTCCATATAGTGCTCCTTGGCTACCATCAATAACCCAGCGATCCCAAACAGGGGCAAAACGAGAGCCGCTATCCAGCAGCCTCTGCACCACCTTTTAGGCATTCGCCTTGATCTCCCACGGCTTCTGTTCCGCCATTGAGCTGATTACCTTATCGATGCCATGTGCCGTCATGCTGCGATCGAAATATTTGCTTGGCCGCCAAGCATCAGTGCCGCTCAGAGTTTCATTGTTGGCAATGGTGATTTTATGCCCGATAGCATCTGGAAGCAGAGAGGTCGACTCCTGTGTCCCCGTCAACATATCGTATTGTTCACTGTAACGACGGATCCCGCCAGATTCTGCATCTTGCTTTGCCGCAGCGGGATTAATACCGAAACGGTTCAGAGTATGATCGGAAACCCCAGCGGCGTTGAATGTTACCCCTAGAGAACCGGTTGCCAACGCCGCCGTTGCCGCCAATCCTCCCCCCAACGAATGGCCGGTGATCACTAACGCTTCACCAAACGCAGCTTTGGCATTCTTGGCAATCGCCACGGCATGATTGTACTGCACATCGTCGTACCCGGTAGCCTGGCGCACATTGCTCAGCCAATCGCGCATATCATTAGTACCAGCGAAAGCCAGCACATAGTGCTGCTTATTCGAATAAATACCCGCCTGTAAGCCCGAGGCTGTATCCAATAGACTTGCGGGGTCAATGCCAACACTCAGCAAATCGTTATCACTCATGCGCGAAAAACCCTCTGCACCATGCCCCGTTAGGTTGTAGACATCCTTGGCCAATAACGCCAAAGAGTAATCGCCCTGCTGAGACTCTTGCCCACGAGACACCTCCCGCCTAGCAGCCAAAGGGACCGCAGCAGAGAGATCGTGAGTCAGTGAATTCAACAGGTTTTGTGCATTACGACTATTTTCAGAGGGGAGCGACACAGCAGTTTTTGTCACCTGTGGCTCGTCGGTTTGGACTGGCTTTATTGCGTTTTGAGCCGGGAGTGCCGCAGCAGATACAGCGGATATGGGCGTCATCGTCGAGATGAAACTCAAAGGCAAACTCATAGAGACTCCTTATCAATAGACAGCCCCAAATGGAACTGATTTAGCTATCGGCGAGTCATACGAGTTCTGTAATGGGAATGATTATTTTTTGCAGGTAATGTGATCAAAATCTATTTTCTGCCGTGAAGGCATTAAAAAAGGGAGCCAAAGCTCCCTTTTGTCTACCTAGCCGAAAATTACAGGCTTTCGGTAAAGGTACGTGCGATAACGTCACGTTGCTGTTCTGGCGTCAGTGAGTTGAAACGCACCGCATAACCAGAAACACGAATGGTCAGCTGCGGGTATTTTTCTGGGTTCTTAACCGCATCTTCCAGCGTTTCACGGCGCAGCACGTTCACGTTCAGGTGCTGACCACCTTCTACGCGCACGGTAGGTTGCATTTCCATCGGTACTTCGCGGTACTCGATCTGGCCCAGTTCGCTAACAGGCACGATCTGATCTTCCGCATAATCCGCTTTGGCACATACACAGCGCGCTTCTGATTTCTCTTCATCCAGCAGCCAGAAAGAGTTCACCAGTGCTTGATTGTTCGCTTTAGTGATTTGAATACCAGTAATCATTTTGTTGCCTCCGTAATAGGGAGAAAAATTTCTACGTCGCCGAAAACTCGGTTGTGGTTTCCGGCCATTTGGTAAAACCAATGTTGTCTTGTTGTTCTGTATACCAGTCAAACCGGGTCAATTCTTTGACTAAAATCAATTTTTACGGGGTACTGAAATGAGCGACGGAGGCAAATTTATGTTTTATATCAATTTTACCTTTTTGCTCATTAAAATTATTTTTGTAAATTTTCAAAAATATTTGTATATCTCGCTCGCCATACCTACTGAAAAAGCGGGTTTCGCCGAGCGGAGGTTAACGGTAAGCTATGCACCATGAATTGCTAACAAAAACAAAGGAGAGTGCTTATGTCTACCTCCCTCACCTGGCACGACGTCATCGGCAAAGAGAAAGAGCAGCCCTACTTTCTGGATACACTCGCCTTTGTAGCTAATGAACGCCAGGCTGGTAAGACCATTTATCCACCGCAGAAAGACGTGTTCAACGCTTTCCGCTTTACCGAGTTGGCAGACGTCAAAGTGGTGATCCTGGGGCAAGATCCCTATCACGGCCCGAACCAGGCCCATGGCCTGTCGTTTTCCGTGCGCCCAGGCATCCCTGCGCCGCCTTCACTGGTCAATATGTACAAAGAGCTGGTGACGGATATCCCCGGCTTTGAACGCCCGACACACGGCTGCCTGCAAAGCTGGGCCGAGCAAGGCGTACTGCTGCTCAATACCGTATTAACCGTTGAAGGTGGCCGGGCGCATTCTCATGCCAATCTGGGCTGGGAAACCTTTACCGACAAGGTCATTGCCGCGTTAAACGAAAATCGCGAGGGTGTCGTGTTCCTGCTGTGGGGGTCACACGCACAAAAGAAAGGGAGCTTTATCGATCGCCAGCGCCATCATGTGTTGAAAGCGCCGCATCCCTCCCCGCTTTCTGCCCATCGCGGTTTCCTGGGTTGCCACCACTTTTCGCAAACCAATCAGTTACTGGAACAACAAGGCCTGGCACCGATTGACTGGGTACCGCACCTGCCGCAGGAATGATCCACCAGGCACAAAAAAGGCACCACGCGGGTGCCTTTATCCTCAGCAGGTCTTATTAGGACTTGGCTTTGGATACCGCTACCATCGCAGGGCGCAGCAGGCGGCCATTCAGCGTGTAGCCTTTCTGCATCACCATCATCACATGGTTCGGCTGATGGTCGGCTGATTCCATCAGGCTCATCGCCTGGTGAACGTCCGGGTTGAATGGCACGTTGAGTTCACCTACCACTTCGATGCCGTACTTGCGTACCGCGTCCAGCAGTGACTTCAGCGTCAGTTCAATCCCTTCGATCATCGCGACCAGTTCAGGGTTGTTCTTGTCCGCCAGCTCCAGTGCACGCTCCAGGTTGTCGATCACAGGCAGCAAATCACCGGAGAATTTTTCCAGCGCGAATTTGTGAGCCTTCTCGACATCCAGCTCGCTACGGCGACGAACGTTTTCCATTTCGGCCTTGGCACGCAGCACACTATCACGCTCGCGTTGCTGAGCTTCAGCCAGTTGGGCTTCCAACTCGGCAATGCGATCATCGCGCAGATCGGCGCCTGCCGCCATGGCTTCCTCGTGCTGTGCTTGCTGTTCCATTTCTTCCGAGGCTTGCTCGTTTGGCGTCTTCTGTTCTTTACTACTCATGAATATCTCCGCGTTTTAGCATTAATCTCGCAACTTGGCTTATTATGGGGATCAAAACCGGGGTTTCAAGTCAACCGGTCACAATGTGGGGCATAAACCGTCCCTGGTGAGGAAAATGGCAGCGATGAAGAAAAAATTTGCATGTATTGGCATTGTTGGGCACCCGCGTCACCCTTCCGCATTGGCTACTCATGAAATGCTGTTCGAATGGTTGGTTGCCCGTGGCTACAAGGTGATCCTTGAACGCCAGATTGCCCACGATTTGGGCATGAAAGACGTAGATACCGGCAGCCTGGCGGAGATTGGTCAACGGGCCGATCTGGCCGTCGTGGTGGGTGGTGACGGTAACATGCTGGGCGCAGCGCGCGTATTGGCGCGTTATGACATCAAGGTGATCGGGGTCAACCGTGGCAATCTCGGCTTCCTGACCGATCTCGACCCAGACAACGCACTCCAGCAGTTGGCGGACGTGCTGGAAGGGGAATATATCGACGAGAAGCGCTTCCTGTTGGAAACCATCGTCCATAAAGAGCACCAGCAATGCCGCGTCAGCACCGCGATTAACGAAGTGGTGTTACACCCTGGCAAGGTGGCGCATATGATCGAGTTCGAAGTTTACATAGACGATCGCTTCGCCTTCTCGCAGCGTTCCGATGGCCTGATCATCGCCACGCCGACCGGTTCTACCGCCTACTCGCTTTCCGCAGGCGGGCCAATATTGACTCCATCGCTGGAAGCCATCGCATTGGTGCCGATGTTCCCGCACACGCTTTCCGCCCGGCCGCTGGTGATCAACGGCGACAGCACCATTCGCCTGAAGTTTTCCCATATCGGCAGCGATCTGGAAATCAGCTGCGACAGCCAGATCGCCCTGCCCATTCAGGAAGGCGAAGAGGTACTGATCCGCCGCAGCGACTTCCACTTAAACCTGATCCACCCCAAGGACTACAGCTATTTCAATACGTTGAGCACCAAATTGGGCTGGTCAAAAAAATTATTCTAAAAATGGCGCCAACCGCTTTACTGTATATAAAACCAGTTTATACTGTATGAAATCACAGTTATGTGTTTATACACAGGAAGGTCCCTATGTTGGCGCAATTAACCATCAGCAATTTTGCTATCGTTCGTGAGTTGGAGATCGACTTTCAAGCGGGTATGACGGCAATCACCGGTGAGACCGGTGCCGGTAAGTCGATTGCTATTGATGCGTTGGGCCTGTGCCTCGGCAACCGCGCAGACGGCAACGTGGTACGTCTGGGGGCCTCCCGTGCCGATATCTGTGCCCGCTTCTCACTGGCAGATACCCCATCCGCCCGCGAATGGCTGGAACAAAACCAGCTGGATGACAGCAACGAGTGCCTGCTGCGCCGCGTGATCGGGACAGATGGCCGCTCCCGTGGCTTTATCAACGGCACCGCCGTTCCCCTTTCCCAATTGCGGGAACTTGGCCAGCGCCTGATCCAGATCCACGGCCAGCACGCTCACCAGTTGCTGCTAAAACCCGAACACCAAAAACAGTTGCTGGATGCCTATGCTGGCGAACCGGCCTTGCAGGCCGCCATGCACCAGGCTTACCACCAATGGCATCAAAGCTGCCGCGAACTGGCACACCATCAGCAGCAATCTCTCGAGCGCGATGCCCGCAAGCAACTGCTGCAATACCAGTTGAAAGAGCTGAACGAATTCGCCCCACAGGCCGGTGAGTTTGAGCAGATCGACAGCGAATACAAGCGTCTGGCCAACAGCGGCCAGTTGCTGACCCTCAGCCAGCAGGCCCTGCAACTGCTGGCCGATGACGAACAACACAACATGCTCAGCCAGCTCTATACCACCAAGCACCTGCTGCTGGATCTGATCGGCATGGATGAGAAGTTAAGCGGCCTGCTGGATATGCTGGAAGAAGCCTCGATCCAAATCAGCGAAGCCAGCGATGAACTGCGCCATTACGCAGACCGCATGGATCTCGATCCCAACCGCCTGCATGAGCTGGAGCAGCGCCTGTCGCGCCAAATCAGCCTGGCACGTAAGCACCATGTTTCACCGGAAGAATTACCCGGCCTGCATCAACAACTGCTGGATGAGCAACAGCTGCTTTCCCAACAGGCTAGCGATCAGCAACACCTGAGCGAAGCAGTCAACCTGCATCATCAACAGGCGCTGGCGCTGGCTGAGCAGTTGCACCAGAAGCGGCAGCACTATGCAGCCGAGTTAACCACCCTGATCACCGAGAGCATGAATGCACTCTCGATGCCGCACGGCAAATTTAATATCGACGTCCGCTTTGAACCGGAATACCTGAGCAGTGAGGGGGCCAGCCGCGTTGAATTCTGTGTCTCCACCAACCCGGGGCAACCGCTGCAACCATTGGCAAAAGTGGCCTCCGGCGGTGAGCTTTCCCGCATCGCATTAGCCATCCAGGTCATTACCGCCCGTAAAATGGAAACTCCGGCGCTGATCTTCGATGAGGTGGACGTAGGCATCAGTGGCCCAACGGCCGCCATTGTTGGCCGCTTGCTGCGCCAGTTGGGTGAATCAACCCAGGTTATGTGCGTGACCCACCTGCCGCAGGTCGCCGGTTGCGGTCATCAGCATTTATTTGTCAGCAAGCAAACCGACGGCACGGTAACCGAAACCCAGATGTCCCCCTTGGACAAACGCGCCCGTCTGCAAGAGTTGGCGCGCCTGCTTGGCGGCAGTGAAGTCACTAAAAATACGCTGGCAAATGCAAAAGAATTGCTGGCCGCATAACTTTTTTACTTTCCTGAGGTCATAATGAGGCCCTGTAAAGGTTCCCAACTGCTGCAAGGTCTATTATCATCGGCATCCTATGCCCTAAAGGAATGTGATTATTATGCGCTGTAAAATGCTGACAGCTGCCGCTGTGGTTCTTGTGATGCTGACCGCAGGCTGTTCTACTTTTGAGAAGGTGGTTTACCGGCCTGATATCAACCAGGGTAACTACCTGACACCAACCGACGTGGCAAAAATCCACAAGGGAATGACGCAACAACAGGTTGCTTACACATTGGGCACGCCAATGATGCAGGATCCGTTTGGTACCCAGACGTGGTTCTACGTGTTCCGCCAAGAGCCAGGCCATGAGAAGATCACGCAGCAAACGCTGACGTTGACGTTCGACAGCGCAGGTGTGTTGACGGATCTGCAGAATAAACCGGCACTGACTGAGTAAGCCGAGCCGGAGCTGTCATCCGGCCCATGGGGGAAGAGTGAGATCCTTCATGACAGTCGCAGGCTGCAACTCGGAAGACAACGTTCTGATGAAGATAAGGCGCATTGAGCGCCTTATTTTTTTGCCTTTTCTGCCCGCTGACGGCGCAGTTCTTTCGGATCGGCAATCAATGGCCGGTAAATCTCTACCCTGTCGCCATCATTGAGCACATCGTTCAGCTTAGCCGGTCGGCTGTAAATACCCACCTTGTTGCTGGCCAAATCGATATCGTTCCGTAGCTCTAACAGCCCAGAAGCCAGGATGGCCTGCTCAACGCTGCTGCCTGCTACTAACTTAACCTGGCGCACATATTGGCGTTCTGGCAACGCATAGACCACCTCAACGCGTATCTCAGACACTGTAGACCTCTTTGGCGCGCTGAGTGAACGCTTGCACCATGCTACCGGCCAGTTCTTTAAACACTTTACCGAAGGCCAGCTCGATCAGTTTGTTGGTGAACTCAAAATCCAGGTGCAGCTCTACCTTGCACGCCTCGGGGCTTAACGCAGTGAACTGCCAGCCGCCCATCAGCTTGCGGAACGGGCCATCGACCAGCTGCATATTGATGCTTTGGTTATCCAGCAGCGTATTGCGCGTGGTAAAGGTTTTGCTGATGCCGGCTTTTGCCACCTCTACCGCGGCGGTCATTTCATTAGGGGAAGCGGCAATCACCCGGCTGCCGGTGCATCCTGGCAGAAAATCGGGGTAAGAATGAACATCGTTAACCAACTGATACATCTGCTCAGCGCTAAACGGCACTAAGGCAGAACGACTGATCTGGGGCATATCATTTCCTGAGAGGCAAAAAACGTACAGATAATACCATTTATCTGGCGCCAAACAAAAAATCTGCTACGCGCGGCACGGATCCAAAATGCGAGAAATTGCGCAGGTGCTGAGTGGGAAAGGATTTCTTTCGCTGCGTCATCCAGTATAATGAGCGCACTATGACAAAGAAAAAAGCATACAAACCCGGTTCCGCAACCATTGCACAAAACAAGCGAGCACGTTTCGAATACTCCATTGAAGAGGAGATCGAGGCGGGTTTGGCCCTGCAAGGTTGGGAAGTAAAATCACTGCGTGCTGGCAAAGCTAACATCAGCGACAGTTATGTAATGTTCCGCGACGGTGAAGCCTATCTGTTTGGCGCCACCATTTCGCCGCTGAACGTTGCTTCAACTCATGTGGTATGCGATCCAACACGTTCCCGTAAACTCCTGCTGAAAAAACGTGAGCTAGACTCACTGATCGGCCGCGTTACCCGCGATGGTTATACCGTCGTCGCCCTCTCCATGTATTGGAAAAATGCCTGGAGCAAGGTGAAGATCGGCGTAGCCAAAGGTAAGAAAGAACACGATAAGCGCGATGACATCAAAGATCGTGAGTGGCAGACGGCGAAAGCCCGTATCATGAAGCATGCCAATCGTTAAGCCGCTGGCTTAACAGGGTAATCTTCTGTTATACTGCACAAAGTACTTGGGGCTGATTCTGGATTCGACGGGATTTGCGAAGCCCTAGGAGCATGCCGAGGGGCGGTTTGCCTCGTAAAAAGCCGCAAAAAAATAGTCGCAAACGACGAAAACTACGCACTAGCAGCTTAATACCCTGCTTAGAGCCCTCTCTCCCTAGCTTCCGCTCTTAAGACGGGGATAAAGAGAGGTCAAACCCAAAAGAGATCGCATGGAAGTCCTGCCTGGGGCTAAAGTGCTAAAACTAATCAGGCTAGTTTGTTAGTGGCGTGTCCATCCGCAGCTGACCGGCGAATGTAAAGATTGGACTAAGCATGTAGTGCCGACGGTGTAGTAATTTCGGACGGGGGTTCAAATCCCCCCAGCTCCACCAAATAGGTCGCCAGTGATACCAGATAGACCCGGCGACAGTGACGAAAAAGCCCGCAATTCACGTTGCGGGCTTTTTTGTGTTAAAAACTTACGCCCTCGATGATGAGGCTAGCGACTTTATGGAGGAAACTTTTAATAGGTAAGAATTTTCCTAACCACATCAAATATCCTATCTAAACGTGTAAATCGCCCCCTATCCTCCTCTGTCTAATCGAACCTTAGAAAGGTAATCTTGCGACCACTCGGCAAAAGACGCGAAAACAGAGACCTAAACCAGAATACCCCTCTTCACTTCCTCTCGGGGCTGGAGTAAAGTCATTATCAAATTATTATAAAATATTCATCAGCACTCTTTCATAGCATCCTACCGCAATGATATCTCAGATAGCGTAGGGGTTAACAAGAACAATATGACGGACTAATAATTGTATGAATGATAACGAAGGGACACTATTTCAAAGCAATGCATTCTCCCTTGAGCAAAAACTTGAAAGAGCGCGAGCGCAACTGCTTGATTTAGGTGCTAGAAATAGATTGCTCAACATTCCCAGAGCACGGACGTCAAAATTTCTTGATGTGTGTGATGAGCGCTCTGAAGATATTTATAAGCTATTAGTGGTTGAAGCAAAAACCTTTACCTTCCTGCATGGAAAAACTGGCAAAGATGATGATAGCCAGGAAAGTGAAGAAGCGAATGATAACATTGAAACATTTCTCTATCCGTTCAAAGAAAATGATACTCCAAAAGCGCAGCATTTAGATACAAAACTCCAAACAAGGCTAACGGCTAAAGGGTTACAAAAAAGGCTATTGGACCTTTATCACGATTCTAGAACGTTAGAGGAAGAACAAGGTGTCAATATTCTTTATTTAGCCCTGGGAACGTTAAAATGGATAGATCCTGCTAATAAAGAAAATATTCGCTATGCACCCTTAATTTTAATTCCTGTAACTCTTGAGCGTGGTAATGTCGGTGAAAGGTTTAAACTACGAGCAAGGAACGAAGAAATTATCGCCAACCTTTCTCTTGAGGCTTTTTTAGAAAGAATTCACCAAATTACTCTTCCAGAGATGAGACTAGATGATAATCATGAATTAAATATCATCAATTACATGTCAGATATCGCTGAAGCAGTTAGCCTTAAGCCTGATTGGCAAGTTCTAGAAAATGATATCACTTTGGGCTTATTTTCCTTCGCTAAATTTTTAATGTATCGCGATCTAGATCCTGCTAATTGGCCTGCCAAAGATAGTATTACCTCCCAACCCATTATCCGTGCACTGATGTCGGATGGGTTTGATGAGGATGACAGCCTGCTATCCGAAGATGCACCTATCGACCCTATTATTCCACCAAAAGATATGCTGCACATCATGGATAGTGACAGTTCACAAACTCTTGCGATTCATGAGGTCCGTCGGGGTAAAAGTTTGGTCATACAGGGCCCACCTGGAACAGGTAAGTCACAAACTATCGCGAACATCATTGCTTCAGCTGTAGCGGATGGAAAAACAGTGCTTTTCGTTGCTGAAAAAATGGCCGCTCTAGAGGTTGTTAAGCGTCGTCTTGATCAGTCTGGCGTTGGCGATGCTTGTCTAGAGTTACACAGCAACAAAACAAACAAACGCGCCTTCCTGGAAGAGCTTAAAAGAGTTTGGGAATTAGGTTCCCCACGTGGAGAATTCTCTGACACATTGATAGATAATCTGACCGAAGTGCGAGATCTATTAAACCAGCATCCAGCCAGGATCCATAAGGTTTATAGCCCTTCGGAGCTCACTCCATATCAAGTCATGGGTCACTTAGTCCGTCTACGTCATGTTGGCCAAGCCCCAACAAATTTCCGTTTGCACGGTATCGAATTTTGGAGCAGCAATGATGTAACAAAACGCTTAGATCTTACAAAAGAACTCTTAGATAGGGTAAATGATATTGGGATACCTGATAATCACCCGTGGCATGGCGTTGGTCTTGAAAGAATTATACCCAGCGAAGTGGAACGTTTAGTCCCGGATATTAACACAGTGCTAATCCAACTAGCGGATTTTTATTCTAAAACTATAGCACTGGCAAGAGATGTAGCGTTACTCCCTGCTCCAAATACATTCAAAGATATTGATGAACTCGTGGTGGTTACGGAGCACATTAACAGCGCGCCCAATCTCTCTATGGAGGCCTTAACCTCGCCAATATGGAAAACTCAACTAACAGAGATCAATAATCTAATTAATTTAGGTCTTGATTATCAAAGAAGCTTTGCAGAACTTGAGAATGAGATTGTAGTTGAAAATTTAAGCATGCCTCTTACTGAACTCGAGGTTGAATTAGAAACGCTTCCCGATAGTTTATTACCCTCAGGCTTTGCCACCGCTATTCCTCTTCAGAGGTCGTTGACAAAACTGCTGGCTGAAGCACGTCAACTCCAGCTTGAATTAGGCTCCCAAATAGGACGTGATACTTGCCAAGATATCAAGCAGTTGATCGAACTAGGTGAAAAAGTGGCCTCTGTGCCCGATGTCAGCCCCGAAGCCCTCATTGCATCCGTTTGGGAGCAAGGTGTTGAACAAGCTTCAGACCTTGTTAACTCGATAGTACGATTAACCGAAACGTATTCTAATATTGAACACCAACTACAAGGGGTTGCTTGGGAAGCTGACGTTATTACTGCGAGAAACAGTTTGGCAGTACAAACAGATCCTCTTCGTTTTTTAAGCAGTGAATGGCGAAAATCACGGGCTTTTGTGCGATCCCTTATTCGCGATCCTTCAATGCCAATTCCATTGCAAGTTGAATTACTAGATAAACTGCTGGAAGTACAATCATTAAGAAAAAAAATAAAAGAATTCGATGCATTTGGACAATCCGCATTTGGCAGTGATTGGCGTGGAGAAAATAGCAATAGCCAACTATTGTTAGCACTTATAGATTGGATGAAGACATTAAAAGAATTCAATACAGAAACTCGAGTTCTTGCTAGCCGCCTTGCGGATCGTGATTTAGTCAGATACCAAGTTGAGCAACTTAACACCACGTTTGAACAGGTGAGTGTTCAGTTAGATACTCTATGGAACGCTTTCGGCTCGTCTCCAAATGAATTTTTTGAAAATAAATTTTCTATAAATCGTGTATCTCTTAATTTTATCGAGAAACATGTTAAAAAGTTAATCTGGGTTGACGAAAGATCTAGAGAAATATTTAAAAATGCGCCAGAGAACTTAAGTGAAAGGCGATGCTTACTATCGAAACTCATAAAGTTGAAGCAACTATCTCAGACAATAGATTCTTTTGATATTCTAGGCGCTCAGGCATTTTCGGATAGCTGGATGAAAAGTGAGTCCGATTGGAAATTATTGATGCAGGCCTCCAACTGGATAGAGCAGCATCAGGATTTACGTTATATTGCAGCTAACATCAACAATCGAAATGAAATAGCGACACTTGCAAAGGAGTATCAACAGACAGGCATTGAACTTATCAATCTTATCGATAACCTGTCGATAAGATTGGCTTCAAAAACTGAGACACTGTTTAAAGTAGCTTCAATTGATGAGTTATCAATACTTGCAGCAGGCACTAAGTTACTATTGTGGATGGATAATTCAGAACAGCTTTCCAAATGGGTTGCTTGGCAATACCGAGCTTCTTTAGCTAAAAAACTAGGCATGAGCGAGTTTATTGAAAAACTTGCAAATGGAAACCTTACGCAAGAAAACAGCTTCACCGCTGTTGAACGTACTTATTATGAATCCTTATTGGCATTAATGGTGGAACAAGATCCTGAGCTTGTTCGATTTGATGGAGAGCTTCATTCCCGAGAAGTGGAAAAGTTTTCTGACTTGGATCGTAAGCGTATCAAAGCAGCTAGCTTTGAAGTGGTTAGAGCACATCATCGTAGAATTCCATCTCAAATAGGTGGTGCAGGCCCTGTTGGTATTCTGCGTGCAGAAATGGCACGTAAGAGGGGGCACATGCCAATCCGGCAGCTAATGCTAAAGGCTGGCCTGGCGATACAAGCACTAAAGCCAGTAATGATGATGAGTCCATTATCTATTGCACAATTTCTGGTACCTGGATGCCAAAAATTTGATCTTCTCGTGATGGATGAAGCTAGCCAGATCCAACCTGTTGATGCCATCGGCGCCATTGCAAGATGTGGGCAAGTAGTTGTCGTCGGGGATGAACGACAATTACCCCCAACCAGCTTCTTCTCTAGGATGACGGAATCGGATAATGAGGATGATGATGAACTCTCACAGGTGGCAGACATCGAGAGCGTATTGGGATTATTTGTCGCGAGAGGGTTACCGCAGAGAATGTTGCGTTGGCATTATCGTAGCCGCCATCAGTCATTAATTGCCGTATCTAACAGCCAATTTTATGAGAATAAACTCTTTATAGTACCTAGTCCGTATACTCAAGAAGCCGGAATGGGGTTGCTATTTCATCATGTGCAAAATGGTGTTTTTGAGTCAGGAAGCAGCAGCTCTAACCCGGTGGAAGCAAGGCGTGTAGCTACAGCAATAATGGAACACGCACAAAATCATAAAGGGTTGTCTTTGGGTGTTGCGACATTCTCGGTTTCACAGCGAAAAGCAATCCAGGATGAACTAGAGTTATTACGCCGCTTGAATCCAGAGTTGGAAGATTTCTTTCATGCCCATCCAAATGAACCATTCTTTGTTAAAAACCTAGAGAACGTTCAGGGGGATGAGCGCGATGTTATTATGATCTCCGTTGGCTATGCCAAAAATACCAATGGTTACATGGCGATGCGCTTCGGCCCTCTAGGCGCGGAGGGTGGAGAACGTCGCTTGAATGTTCTGATAAGTAGAGCAAAACGACGTTGTGAGGTTTTTGCGTCAATCACTGACGAAGATATCGATCTTGAGCGGGCAAAAGGCAAAGGTGTCTTTGCGTTCAAATTGTTTCTTCAATACGCTCGCACAGGACGTTTATCTCTGGCTCAAAAATCCGATCGTACAATGGATAGTGTGTTTGAGGAACAGGTGGCTGACGCACTTCAAAAAAGAGGTTACCAGGTCCATCCACAAGTTGGCATTGCTGGTTTCTTTATCGATTTAGCCATTGCAGATCCTGATATGCCAGGACGATATCTGATTGGCATTGAGTGTGATGGTCGAGCCTATCATTCCTCTCGGTCCGCCCGTGAGCGTGACAGATTGCGCCAATCCGTGTTAGAGGATCATGGGTGGATTATTCACCGAATTTGGAGTTCAGACTGGTTCCAGCGACCAGAAGAACAGTTGCAACGTACTGTTGAAGCAATCGAAACAGCAAAAAATGAACTTGCCCTTCGTTTGGAGCGCAGAAGTTCTGATACCAGAGCTGTTCCCATTGAAATTATCACGATTGAACGTGAGTCTGTAACAGAAATTGGTCTTATCGATGCTGAACAGAGTCTTGAGCATGTTGATAATTATATCGAGTCTACCCCAGAGTTTCATGCCAATTGGCAGCTTCATGAAACACCAGCGAGCATTCTGGTAGACCTGATTGAAAAAATTGTTCAAACAGAGTCACCAATTCATGTCAGTGAAGTTGTTACACGCCTAAGAACCGCATGGGGGTTACAGCGTGCCGGGGCAAGAATAGAAGCGGCAGTAAATCAGGCAATCAGTATCGCATGCAAAAAAGGAGCGATATTGCAGGCTGGGAATTTCCTTATGTGTAGCGCCTCAGAGGTCACGCTCCGAAATCGGCAGAACGTTCAGTCATCTGGTCTGAGAAAACCTGAAATGATTGCTCCTGAAGAAATAGCCGTCGGCATTAACGCAGTGGTGGCAAGAAACTTAGGGGCCACAGATGACGAGATCATTTCATCTGTTTCCAGAATGTTGGGATTCAGAGCCACAAGCAGTGTCTTGAGAAAAACAATATCTGAAGTCATAGAAGGTTTATTGAATGAAGGTATTCTGAAGAGAGAAAATACAATGATTATTGTTAGCGAAACAGTAGAAAATTAATGGCTGTAGACGGTAGCCCAAGGTCGCGAAAGCGGCCTTGTGGTCCGATGCCTGATATTAACTCGCTTTGATTCATCACGCTAAAGCAAGCTTTAGCTGTTGAGTTCCTGCGTTAAGCTTCAAAATGCCGAATGGTCACACCCAGATATACACTAAAAAATCAACAAATCACCTTAAGTTATAGCGATCTCAAACCTCACCTGCTAATTTTAAACTCCCACTCAACCATCGAGCAAATACGCATGACCAACAAGTTTTCCGGCGGCTGCCTGTGCGGAGCCATACGCTTTAAGGCAACCAGCCCAGCAAATCCACACACCTGCTCATGCGATATTTGCCAAAAGCATACCGGTGCCCAATCCGCCGTATGGATTGAGTTTTCGGCCTCCAATGTGCAATGGATCGGGGAAGGTGGCAAACCCGCAACCTACCGCTCCTCACCCGCCTCAAGCCGAGCCTTTTGCCCACGGTGTGGCAGTTCCATTGGAGCCATAGATGACGGACCCATAATCGCATTACTGAGTGGAGTATTTGATAATCCAAACGATCCTGCGCTGACACCGGAGTATCATTCGTTTGAAGATATGAAACCCGAGTGGTGGCAGAAACTGTTTCCTGATAGCCTGACCTGCTCTCCGTTGATTCGCACACCTTGATGGTTTTAACGTCCGCTTGCTTTTGGCACGAAGCGGCCCATGAAGAACCGCTACGATGACAGACAAATGCTCCAATTGAGTTATTGTCATTCAAACCGCTATTCGTATTGTCGGTCTTCTTGTTGTTCTCGAATTCTTTGATGTTCAACCGAAAGGGGCAGCTTTTTACATATCTTTTTGGCTGCGTCTGAAATATTGCTTCGTTCGTGTTTGATAAGTTCGCCCAAGATGCCAGCTCTGTTTTGTTAGTGTTTATCACGTACGGTGACCAACATCCCCCTACAGCCCCTTAGTCAGAGGGAGCTGATGCAAAGCCAAAATCAGGTGAAACGGTTACCCGCGGCCTCATGCCTAACTTAACGTGTTTTTCGCCGCCTAAATCCCTAGTCTTGATGTGTATTTAATGCGTTTTTTCCGAAGGGTTAAGCAGTAAATTTTTATCGCATAATAAATAATTTTCATTATCATTGCGCTTTCGCAGTCAACATTCATTCCGTTAAGAGTTGTGTTAAATGAAAAAGGTCATCTGTGCGTTAGGAATGGTGCTCGCCTCGGCCAGCTCTGCTTTGGCAACCACGTATCCTCTAACGATTGAGAATTGTGGGTATAAAGAGACGTTTACCAAAGCCCCCGAGCGCGTCGTCGCACTGGGACAAAATACCGTCGAAATTCTGCTGCTATTGGGGTTGCAGGACAAGATAGTCGCCAGTGCGTTTTGGCCAACCAAAGTGCTGCCGCAACTAGCTGAACAGAATGAAAAAATCAAAACGCTGACGGTAGAAATACCGACGTTGGAATCTATTCTTGCGCAAAACCCTGATTTTGTTCCCGCACAACTGCCTTTGCTGCTCGGCCCAGAAAGTAAAGTCGCCAAGCGCGAAGATCTCGCCACCGTTGGCGTGAATAGCTACATGTCTCCTGGCATGTGCGCAACCAAAAAAGACATTGGCGATATGTACGGTAGCCGCCAAAAACTGTGGGACATGACATTCCTTTATCAAGAGATTGCAGACTTTGCCAAAATCTTCAACGTCGAAGATCGCGGCCAGGCGCTAATTGCCGATTTTAAACAACGCGAAGCAGACCTTCGCCGAGAGTTCGGAAAAAACAACCAAGACCTTTCGTTTGTCTTCTGGTTCTCTAGCTCTTCCCCCTCCTCTGATGCCTATGTCGGCGGCAAGAACAGCGCTTCCGGTTTTATCGCTAATCTGTTAGGCGGCCATAACGCCATCACCTCAGAGACTGAGTGGCCAACCGTCGGTTGGGAAAGCATCATTGCCGCTAACCCCAATGTGATAGTAGTTTCAAGCCTTGACCGAAATCGCTGGGCGCTCGATAACGCAGAAGAAAAGATTAAATTTCTCAAAACCGATCCTGCGGTTAGTCAATTAGACGCGGTGAAAAAAGGCCACATCGTCGTGATGGATGGTCAGGCAATGAACCCAACGATTCGCACCATCTATGGTGCAGAACAAGTTGGCGAACAGCTCAGAAATCTTGGGCTAGATAAATGACAGTAGTGTCACAGCCGATGAAACAGACGTTTCTGCTAGCCGCGTCGAGTGTTTTTTCAGTGGTGTTGTTATTCCTGGTGATCGCGATTGGCGTTAGCGTAGGTGAGCTTTCTATCCCGCTGCGAAGCGTGTTCTATGCCATAAGCAATAAACTCGGACTGACAGAGGTGCCCCTTAGCCGCATTTACGAAAGTGTGATTTGGGACTTTCGCCTGAGCCGGGCGCTTGTCGCGGCCTGCTGCGGTGCCGGGTTGGCAATATGCGGTGCAGTGCTGCAAAGCCTGCTGAAGAATGCTCTGGCAGAACCTTACGTGCTTGGCGTTTCTGCTGGCGCTTCAACCGGCGCGGTTTCAGTGGTCGTTTTGGGTATCGGCACCGGTGCCGTGTCGCTCTCCGCCGGGGCATTTGCAGGGGCATTTGCCGCCTTTGCCTTTGTCGCCTTTTTGACCAATGGCGCACGCGGTGGTAATGAGCGCACTATTCTAGCGGGCGTTGCTGCGTCTCAACTCTTCAACGCGATTACTGCTTACACCATCAGCACATCCGCTAGCGCGCAGCAGGCGCGTGACGTGATGTTTTGGTTGCTGGGCAGTTTCAGCGGCGTGAGATGGCCTGAGTTTCAACTGGCGCTGGTCGTCGTACTGGTAGGGCTTGCGGTATGCCTTTACTATTCTCGAGCGTTGGATGCTTTTACTTTTGGCGATGATGCTGCCGCCTCGCTGGGCATTGCCGTGCCCTGGGTTCGCCTGATCCTGTTCACCATCACTGCGCTGATCACAGCAACCATCGTCAGCATGGCAGGTTCTATCGGCTTTGTGGGCTTGGTCGTTCCGCACGTCATGCGCTTCTTCTTTGGGCCATTGCATCGCAGGTTACTTATCACCTGCGCATTGGCAGGTGCCATCTTGATGGTGCTGGCCGATATAGCTTCGCGCTTATTGATAGCCCCGCAAAGTCTTCCGGTCGGCGTGGTCACCGCGCTGGTTGGCGTGCCATTCTTTGCCGTTATCATCTACCGCTCAAGGAATAAGTGATGAGTATCGCCGCTGAAAATATTACCTGGAGTGTGGGTAAAAAAACCATCGTCAACAACATCTCGCTGAGCGTTTCGAGTGGAGAAACCGTCGGGCTACTGGGCCCTAACGGCTGCGGAAAGTCATCACTGTTGCGGATCCTCGCTGGATTACGACGCCCCCACTCAGGTACTGTCACGCTGGACGGGCAAAATATCGCCCAGATAACCAAAAAGCAGTTGGCACGCCGGGTAGCTTTTGTAGAGCAGCACGGCATGACCGAGGCCAATATGCGCGTTGTCGACGTGGTCAAACTGGGGCGTATTCCTCATCACTCCCCGTTTTCTAACTGGAGTACGCAGGATGACGATACTGTCACCGCCGCACTCCAGCGTGTCGATATGCTTAGCAAAAGTGAGCAAGGGTGGCAGAGTTTATCGGGTGGCGAACGCCAGCGTGTTCACATTGCACGAGCTCTCGCACAATCGCCGACGGAGATCCTCCTGGATGAGCCGACCAACCATCTGGATATCCGCCATCAGATACAGTTGATGAAACTCGTCAGCGAACTGCCAGTGACCAGCATTGTGGCTATTCATGACCTCAACCACGCCTCCATGTTCTGCGACTCGTTGATTGTGATGCAACAGGGCCAGATCGTCGCCGCAGGTAGCCCGCAGGAGATCCTCACAGAGTCACTGCTTTGGGATGTATTCAAGGTAGAGACAAAGATTGAAATCTCTCCCTTCCACGGAAAAAAACATATCCACTACATCGCTTAAGACCAGGTCACTAGCATGTCTTTGCCAATTTTGCGCTCAGTGACTCAGGTCTGGCCGCCTGTGTTACTGGGCAGCCAGTTTGTTTTTAACATTGGCTTTTACGCCGTTGTGCCGTTTCTGGCCGTGTTTTTACGCGACGATATGATGCTGTCCGGTGGACTCATCGGGCTGATATTAGGTTTGCGAACGTTTTCTCAGCAAGGCATGTTTATCGTTGGCGGCGCGTTGTCCGATCGCTACGGTGCACGTATCATTATCCTCTGCGGCTGTATGATCCGTGTGGCGGGCTATCTGCTACTGGCACTTGGGCAGTCACTATGTCCGATTATCATTGGCGCCTGCCTTACAGGCATTGGCGGTGCCCTGTTCTCTCCGTCAATCGAAGCGTTACTGGCAAAGGCTGGAACGCAAAGCGAATTACAGGGCAAACGCAGCCGGGCGGAATGGTTTGCGTTATTTGCGGTTTGTGGAGAGCTGGGGGCAGTTCTGGGGCCGGTGGCAGGGGCTTTGTTGACAGGGTTGGGTTTTCGTCAGGTGGCTCTGGCGGGGGCTGGTGTCTTCGTCGTCGCACTGGTGGTGTTGTTTTTCTGCCTTCCCGCTGCGAATGTCAGGAAACAGACACTAAACATCCTTCCGTGGTGGACGACATTCCGTAAACCACGGTTTGTCGCCTTTATTATCGCCTATAGCTCATGGCTGTTAAGCTATAACCAGTTATATTTTGCGCTGCCTGTGGAGATCCAACGTGCCGGCGGCAGTGAAAAAGATCTTGGCCCGTTGTTTGTGCTGGCATCGCTGCTGATTATTGCCCTACAGCTACCGCTTGCACGCTTTGCTCGCCACATCGGAGCTGCGCGCATCCTGCCCATGGGTTTTCTGCTTATTTCCGTCTCATTTCTCAGCGTCGCGCTGTTTGCTGCCACCCCTCCGCCAGAAAACGGTTCCCGGCTTTTGCCTGCCGCCTGTTTTGTGACGTTACTGACCCTGGGGCAAATGCTGCTGGTACCTTCAGTGAAAGATTTGATCCCATGGTTTGCTAACGAATCGACGCTGGGCGCACACTATGGTGCACTTGCCTCAGCCGGAGGATGTGCGGTATTAGCGGGAAATTTCTTTCTCGGCAACCAACTTGACGCCGCATTGGTCCCTTCCCATGAGGCCATTTCCCCCTGGCTACAACTGGCATTTTTCCCATTTTGCAGCGCGATAGCAATGGTTGTGATTTGTCGACCTATGCGAAAATAGTCTGCACAACCTTCATCCGATCTTGGGATCGTCGTGACACTAACTTAAGGAAGATACTATGGTGATTTACAGTTTTTTCGTGAAGGGCGAGCAGATTGTGGTACTGGATAACTCTGTCCCTGATTTCACAGACAATCAGAAACACCTGTTAGATAAAGGCTATGCCAAGCAATTTGAAGAGTTGCAATCCACTTCCCCGCAAGCGGCCCTTGCCAGATTTAAAGACATAAGGGGTGAGGAATACAAAACAGCGCATGCCTTTACTACTGGGGGCGTGTTTACCTCACTGATTGATGCCTTATTGCCGAAAGGCTGAAGGCACAGCTTGCTGGGGGTTCAGGCGACTGACTTATGCCCCCACTCATCTATCAAAGACTGTCCCAGTCCGGCAGCTTGTTTACTCGCTTTCGCCAATAGTGATATAGCGCCATCATCAAGCCAAACAGTCCACCAGCCAACAAGCTTGTCTGCAGCGCCATCAATACGCTGTAGCATTCGCTTTTCCAAGTCGTAAACCACATAAACAGGCCCCACACAGAGCCAAAAAAGCCACCGAAGCAAAGCACATTCAACCAGAACGGCATAAACGGTGGCGGTGGCATCTGGACGCCAAACTTCCACAGCAGGCGCAGGAGCGGTGGAGCATAATTGCTACGCCACATTTTTTTCTCTGCCATCAACGCTAATGCTCGTTCTTTTTTTTCATCAAACGTCATCGTCGAGTCCTTTCACTAACAACAAGTCTATTTTTTATCAGATTGAGCACAGCTTGAGAACTGCCAGTTAAGAGCTTTTCACCGTTTAGATCCTAGCCCTATAGTGGGCCAGAGATGGTTCTATCATTACCTCAGCTATAGATGTGATGCGATTCGCATCGCCGGTGCAGGACTAGCCATATCATTGGCGTTTGAGCGCAGAAAGGATAGCCGAGATGGAACCACTACATGCAATCACCCTGACGATCGGCCTGTTTGTGTTAACGTTTTTCAACCCCGGCGCCAACCTGTTCGTCGTGGTGCAGACCAGCCTGGCCTCCGGTAGCCGTGCAGGCATGCTCACCGGGCTTGGCGTAGCGCTGGGTGACGCCCTTTATTCCGGGCTGGGCCTGTTTGGCATGGCAACGTTGATCACCCAATGCGAGGGGATCTTCTCATTCATCAAGATCGTCGGCGGGTTATATCTTCTATGGTTTGCCTATAAGAGTATGAATAAGCAGGCAACGCCACACTCCCCTGCGCTGCAACAACCGCTCAGTGCGCCATGGTATATCTTCTTCCGCCGGGGCCTGATCACCGATCTCGCTAATCCGCAGACGGTGCTGTTTTTCATCAGTATCTTCTCCGTAACCCTGAGCCCCAATACGCCCACCTGGGCCAAACTGAGTGCCTGGCTGGGAATAGTGCTCAGTTCGGTTATCTGGCGCGTTTTTCTCAGCCAGGCATTCTCCTTGCCAGCGGTACGGCGCACCTATGCCAGCATGCAACGGATAGCCAGCCGAGCGATCGGTGTGGTGATCGGGGCTTTCGCCATTAAGCTGATTTACGAAGGCCTCATGCGCCGCTCCCTATAGCCGCTATATATCCAATGGTGTGAGTGAGATCAAGTTTGGATCTTTGTCTGCCGCTTGAAAAAACACGTGCATTTTCCCGCCAATTACTTTAGTGTTTACTAAATTTAGCAAATACTAAAGTAATTAATGACTGACGAAAACGCCTCTCTGCTTGCCAGCGCCAATGCCGCCGCGACGTTGCTCAAAGCCATGAGCAACCCCCGCCGCCTGTTGATCCTTTGTATGCTGGTTGATGCTCCAGGCACCAGTGCCGGCGAGTTAGCACTAGCTACCGGGCTTAGCCCATCAGCGACATCACAGCATCTAGCCAAGATGCGCGAGGAAGGGCTGATTGAAAGCACCCGCGATCGGCAGCGCATCAACTACTCGATTAAAAATAGCGCCGTGCAGCAGGTCATCAGCACGCTAAAAGCCATCTATTGCCCCTGAGGACACCATGAACATAGAAACGATAACTGCCCAGCAAGCGCAAAAATTTATCATGCAGGGAGCGCAGCTGCTGGATATTCGCGGAATGGATGAATATGCCCACGAGCATATTGCCCAAGCCAGCTTGCTGTCGCTGACTGATATTGAGAAAGGTGGGAAACCGCAGGCGGTTAACGAGGAGGATGTAGTGATTTTTCACTGTCAGTCTGGCCGCCGTACGGCAGAAAACGCAGCGCTATTGGCAGGGGCAGCAACACCTGCCAAGGTTTACCTGCTTGAAGGCGGTATCAACGGCTGGAAGCAACAGGGATTGCCTATCGTGAAGGGTAAGAACCAGCCGCTTCCCATCATGCGACAGGTGCAGATTGCTGCTGGCTCACTTATTCTGGCAGGGACAATCTTGGGGTATGTCATATCCCCCCTGTTCTTCCTGCTGTCCGGCTTTGTAGGTGCTGGGTTGCTATTTGCTGGCATCAGCGGATTTTGCGGAATGGCGACGCTGTTGGTCAAAATGCCTTGGAACCAGCCCAAATAGCGAGATGCTCAACCGTAGGGGCGCCGCTGCGCCCGTTTAACCGCTACGCCACTAGGCAAGACCCAACGAATAGACCCGTGACGACTCGCCCCACGGGTGATAACCAAGCCCATCAAAGCTGAAACCCAATTTCTCGTAATAACCGACATGATCGGTACACAGATGCAAACGGGGAAATCCCAGCTCGCTTGTGGCCTTGGCTACGTGGTTGACCAACAATGCGCCGCGACCTTGCCCACGATAATGCTCATCGACGTACAACGCACATAGCCACGGATACAGTTCCATGCGGCTGATAAAGTCATTGGTAATCAGACCCGCACAACCCACAACGGTTTCCCCATCCAGCAACAAATACCACTGCGGCAGCGGATTTACCGCGTCGATACAACGGGTTATCGAGTCTTGATACAGCATCATGGTCTCTGGCGATGCCCACTGTCGCTGGAAATAATCGATAGCCACATCGCGGTAGGCTGGCTCCTGACGCACCGAAATAATTTTCACTCAGGCCCCTCTATGACAAAGTTTTACACTCATAAATACACACCTATACCCTTTGGATTTCAAGTTGCAGCTAGGCGACAAGCTTGATCATCCCCAGGAACTTACTTTTGTAAGTGACTGGGGTGGACAAGTGCAGGTAACAACGCTGCAGCTTGAAAGACAGGGGGTAGAGGCCCAATTTTTGTTGGCAGTCTGTTTGCTGAACGCATACCATTAAAACGCCGCGCTGTTATGCGGTTTATATAATTCAGGAGACGTTATGTCGCAAAATATCTATGACAATCAAACCTTCTTTGACGGCTATGCGCAACTCAGCCGTTCAGTACAGGGTTTAGATGGTGCACCGGAATGGTCAACAATCCGCAGCATCCTGCCCGATTTACAGGGCAAAAAGGTGGTCGATCTTGGCTGTGGCTACGGTTGGTTCTGCCGCAGTGCTCATGAGCAAGGTGCAGCCCAGGTTCTGGGAATGGATCTTTCAGAGAAGATGTTGGGCAAGGCGAAACAGATGACCGAAGATCCGGCGATTGAATACCGCCAGCAGGATCTGGAAGCGCTACAACTACCAGCAGCCAGCTTTGATTTGGTCTATAGCTCGCTGACGCTGCACTATATCGAGGATCTCGGCAAGCTGTTCGCTACCGTTTATCAGGCATTGGTGAATGGTGGGGAGTTTATTTTTACCGCCGAGCACCCGATTTATACTGCGCCAAAGCATCAGGGTTGGTTAGTGGATGAGGCAGGGCAAAAATCCTGGCCGATCAATGGTTATCAGCAAGAAGGGCAACGTATTTCCAACTGGCTGGCAGAAGGAGTGATTAAGCAGCACCGTATGCTGGGCACCTATATCAATTTGCTGGTCCAGCAGGGATTCACCATCCGCTATCTGAACGAGTGGGGTCCTTCAGCTCAGCAGATTGCCGACAACCCGGCACTGGATGAAGAAAAAGAACGCCCGATGATCTTTATCCTGGCGGTACAAAAACCCGCTGCGTAATGGCTGTTCACTTCGTTAAATTTCGTTAAAACATCCAATATTGGGGAGGCTGCCTCCCCCCAATACTTTCCAAGCTTATTCACAGCGAACGGTTCTGGGCAACTTCAGGACAACACCGTTTTCACTGCCGGTACAACTTACTCGCTCGCCATTTCGCCTTCGTGGCTTTCAGGCTCTGGCTCACTCTGAACTTCCTCAACCGGCGGCATCTCCAAGCGCAGATCGATCCAGCGCCCTTCAGGAATATCCATCGACTCCCCGGCCACGATTGCTGCGGTATCAATATCAAAGCGGCGTTTGCTGACCTTGACCGTGATCGTGCCGTCTTCAGCCGCTTCGGTGGCGACGAAGCACAGGCGGTTACCGTTGACGTCTTGTGGGACTTCGATGTTCCAACCTTCCAGCGCGAAACCTAGCGAACCTGTCACTTTATATACGCCAACCGAGACTCGCTCAGCGGTAACGCCCGCAGCCTCGCCATTCACCGCAGCCAGCCCCGACAAGGTAAAGCCATCCAGGTATTCGTCGGGCATTTTCTCTGGGTTACTGGAGAGACGGGCGATGGGTGAGGCTTTTTTCAGGAAACCGTTGGCGTCTACGGTGGTGTTAAAATCTGTCCAAGTGCGCTTTTCAGATGCAATTGTGTAACCCGATGGCCTAGTTGGTCTCCATACTAAATCTACATCAGTTGTAACACCATTCATCGTTCCGGTTTCGACGTTGCCAATAAGAGAAACTCTTGGGCAATTGTATCCGTTTCCAGAAACCCACAACTCCCACATGGATGTATCAGAATTATATACAGCACCGCAATGAATATCATTAGCACTAGAATTAGCAGAGGTCGAACCTAATTTTATGTGATGAAGCCCATTAGCAGCAAGTGATGTAGTCGTTGCTCCTCTTGCACAGAAGTAAATATAGGAGATATCCATCCCCAATTCACCATACTGTCGACCTTGTGTCACCATGAACACCATTCCACGATTGCCAGTCGTAGTAATGCTTTGCTCCGCAATTTTGCAATAGCGCTCACCATTACCTGTAGATGGAATTAAAGGCGCAACAATTTGGGCAACAGACTCATCTGTTACAATTTTCTTCCAAGGGCTCCAATTTCCTAACGGCTCGCGAATTCTCGTTTGAAGGTTTACTGCAGAGGTCCCTTGCTCCCATAGAAGCTGATATCTTGAACCGCCATCAAAACCTGAATTTATTCCGGCCCATGCAGCCGTACCAGGTGAATTTTTCGTACCACTAGGAATTCGTACAAACTGATTTGTGCCAACTGCATTTGGATCGCTAACCGTAGGCGCGGTTGTCCCACCAATACCATGATCACCAACTTTTAGGACTGCAGAGGTACCAACATACATATTATTTATAACGTGTGCCGTACCTGTTCTAGCATTTACATAGAAAACTGGAGAACCACGTGTCACACCCGCAGCGGTGATATTATCCGGGCATGTAGGAACAACGGCAAACCCATACCACGTCCCAATATTTATATTATTAGGGTTAGCAAACTGAGCTGTATCAGCACCTCTAAACATAACCGGCAAATTTGCAACATCAGGAACTGCAGCAGGAGTCGTATAAGCCATATTAAAAGTTAGCGTTTTGGGGATATTTAATTGACCATCAGCCTGACCAATTAAACTGTGCTGCTGCCCCCCCCAACGAAGTGTCATTTGGCCAGTAGAGGTCGAGTTATAAAAGGCGCCTTTTTCTACACCGTCTGCTCCTTTAAAACGAATTATAACATTCCCGCCCTCAGTGTTTGCCTGCATAACCTGATCGTTATATGACGTTAACCCCCCCATTGTTGTAAAGAAGCCTGCTGGGCTTAGTTTTGCTGATAGATTTGTTGCTGTACCATTTGAATTCCAGAAGTTCCATCCACCTGTGCCGCCTCCCTTGTGGTTTATAAAATCAGTAGCAGCAGCATAACCACTATTCGCACTAGAAGGATCTCGGTTCCAAGATACCCAAGCCCCTTGAGTTGTTGGAGTAAACTCAGGCGTTGTTGTCGACGCAAGGCGAGTCGGTTTAGACATTAACACCGAACTCGCAATACTCTGGTCAAGAGTCGATGACCTAGAAACATAATCCGCCTGAACCTTCGCCAACGTCGGCACCGTTAGTTTTGTACCATCATCTTTGGTAAAGGTCATATCCCCTGAGCCAGTGAACCAGCTCACCGTATCATTGCGACTCCCCTGGAAGAAGGTGAGCATCGCGGCAAAGCGAGCGGAGAACTGGCTGATATCACCTTCATAAGTGGTGATAATCGCATAGCTCTGCCCGCTGGCCGTTGAACCGGAATAGTTGCTATTAAGGGTTAGTGAGGTATTGCTATTCACCTGTTTAACTTCATACAGCTTATTGTCCGGTGCCAACAAAATCATGCCTGGCATCACGCCAAACTTGGCATCGGCCCACGCGGTGCCGGTACCGGTTACGGTGGCGTTATTAGCGATTAAATTGATCGTACCTGTTTTGTACCACATAGAATTACTCTCCATAAGCATTACGGTATTTTTACTGAATACTAGAACTTAAAGTTAATAGATGAAGGGTTTGTTTTAAAAATAGATAACATTTTTTTATTTATTTTGTAAGACAACCACCCGTGAATAACTTGACGAAACTCAATCACAATAGGAATATCAGCTTCACCTGGATAGATGGGTATTGGAACGATATTAGACAATGTATCCCCCGTTTTCATGCCATCAAACCTTTCCTTGTAGGCACTAATACCATTTTTATAAACTTCGATCTCTAACCATGAACTACCATTAAAATTATTGACGGAGGTAATAAAAACCCCAAGATCTAAAATGCACATCATATTATAACGATAGCGTCCGTAAAGCTGTAACTCACGGTCAAAATAAAAATAACCACCCTTTGAGTTATTTTCATAAGATATTGTCGGAATCACTGCCGAGTTTGAGATTTCACCATCTATACGCTCGGCATAGACTGTTCCTTTTACAGTACAGTTTTCATTTATCACTACATTATTAAACGTTCCAGATGAAGCCTCGATATGCCCACGAACAGAAACCTGATTAAACTGAGCGTTACCGTCAGACTTATTGATAGCCCAGCCCTGCCTACCATCGATGAAGTTATCAGAGCCTATCCAACCCGTTATTTTTGCATTAGTAATCGTCCCATCAGCAATAAACGCCGAGTTAATAAACGTCTGGCCATTTTGCACCGCGAAGGGAACAGACACATTGCCCTCATCTTTGGTCACCAAGGCAAATCGATCGGCCCGCACCAGGAATTGCCGGTTCCCCGCGTCATCAACCCCCAATGCCAAACCAGCAACGCTGCTTTCCCCCTTCTTACTGGTTTCAACTTTTACCGACCAGGTTGCGGAAACCTTGCCATCCAAGGTCGCCTGCGCAGAACTCACCTGCTGGACTGCCGCCTTGTTATCCCCCACCGCCGTATTCAATAACTTGATATCGTTGGCCGTTGCCGATTGGTTATCGGTCACGGTTTTCGACAATGAAGTAATCGCCGAAGTATTGTCACCGGTAGCGGATTGCAGAGCGCCAATTTGCTGAGCCGTCGCGCTATTACTATCGGTTAGCGTTTGGCTCAGGGCGGTAACCGAGGCCTCATTCGCTCCTGTTCGGCTGGTCAGGTCGTTAATAAGCTTGGCCTGGGCACTGTCCGTATCCACCAGCACCTGCAGTTGCTGATTGAGTTGGGCATTGTTGTCCCCCACGGTGCCTGCCAGCGTAGTCACTTGCTGGGCTAACGCCTTGTCAGCTTCCGCACGCACCGTCTGTTCCGTCATCAAGCGCGCATCAACATCACCAAAGCTTGCGCGTAATTCGGTGATCTGCTGCGCCTGGGCGTGCTGATCGTCCGCCATTACGTTCTGCTGGGTCTTGATCGATGCGGTGACCACGTCATTGCTGATAACGTCTTCCGCCTGCTTTAACGACTGCTCGATATCCGCCTTGGCAATGGCTTCAAGCGAGCTGCTGAGCGAGGCCTGCGAACCCGCCGAATCGCTTTGTGCCTGCTTCAACTCGCCGATCGCCGCGCTGTATTCGCCAGAGGTCGCCGTTAATGAACCAATCTGCTCCGCCATGGCAGAGTCTTGATTGGCCAACGTCTGCAGCCGATCGTTAATGGCCGCCGTGTTTTGCCCAACGGTAGAATCTAGCGAACTCAATTGCCGGGATAACGCTTCATCCGCCGTGGTCCGCGCTTGCGATTCAGCGGCGATCGCCGCTTTATTTTCGCCACTGGCTGCCCCTAGACCGGTAATCAACGACGCTTGAGCACTGTCGCTATCCACCAGCGCCTGCAAACGCTGATCCACCTCGGCCTGATTACTGCCGACATCTGCGCTCAAATGGTCAAAGCGTTGTGACAACGCGCCAGTCTCGCTGGCCCTGGTGGTGATCTCCTGCTGCAACTGCGCAGACACATCACCAAAGTTCGCGTCCAGCTGCGTGATTTGCTGGGCCTGCGCCTGCTGCCGATCGGCGAAAACGGTTTGCGCCGTGGTTAACCGGGCGCTGCTCTCGTCCAGACGTTGAACATCGCTGTCCTGTTTAAGCGCCTGTTCTATATTCGCCTTGGCCGTGGCCTCCAAAGCCTGTTGCAGGCTGGCCGTGCTGCTTTCGGCTTCAGTTTGCGCGATGCCAAGGCGGGTGATAGCCGCCGTGTTTTCCTGGCTGGTCGCCTGGATCACGTCAACCCGTTGGCTCAGCGCCCCATCGGCATCGGCACGGGATTTCGCCTCTGCCTGGATAGCCGCAGTGTTACTGCCCGTACTGGCCTGCAAACCGGAAATCTGCTGGGCCTGAGCCGAGTCTGTTGCCGCCAGCGTTTTCAGCTGTTGGGTTACATCCGCCCGGTTTTCGCTGAACTCAGAAGTCAGGCCGCTGAGCTGCTGGCCCTGTGTTTTCTGCTGATCGGCCAGCGCTTCGGTTTTCTGCGTAATCTGCGAGTTAACCTTGTCCTGTTCCGTCTTGTTGCTGCCGATTGCCTTGGCGTTGGCGGAAACGTTGGACTCCACCTTCGCCAAAGCAGAATCGGCATCGGCCTGCGCCTGCTCCAGCTTGATAATCAATCCCTGCTGATTATCCGCCGTGGCTTTCACCGAGCTGATATCCTTGGCCAACGCCCCATCGGCATCCACACGCGCCGCTTTCTCCTGCGCGATTTGCGCTGCGTTCCCTTCAGCTTTGGCAATTACCACGTCTAGCTTGCTGGCCAGTTGCTGGTCGCCGTCCTGCAATTGAGTGATCTGCGAAGCGACCTGGGCCATTGCCGCGTTGGTGCCACCGGTAAGGGCATCGACCTTGGCCTGCAGTTCGGCATCTGCACGCGTCAAGCTGGCGCGGGTGCTGTCAATTTCCCCGCGCGCATCCTTGATATCGCTATTCAGTGCCTCCTGGGCCTGGGAGAGTTTTTGGCGGTTATGCTCGATGGTCAGGCTGTTTTCGATGGCGGCTTTGCCTAGCTGCGTCAAATCCTGTTGCAGCACGTCGATAGCATTGCTCAGATCGGCATTGCGGCCCGCCAGCTCGGCGTTAACCTTGTTCAGCGCTGCTTGCAGGGTATCGACATCCCCTTGCAGCGCATCCCTGTTCGCCTCGATATCGGCCTGCGCCTGGGCGATCTTCTCGGCAAGATCCTGCACGTTCTGATCCGAAGGCAGGCTGTTGATCTTCTCCAACAGATCTTTGCCCAGTTCGGTCTCGGTAATGCTTTGTGCAATTTGCGCCAACACCACGTCCGCGCTGTCCGAAGCCATCCCGCGTACAAACTCGCTCCAGTCGGACTGGTTGCCGGTTTTGTCGGTAAAGGCCGCGCGGAAGTACAGCACCTGCCCGGCACGTAGGCCTTGCATGTCATAGCGATGCTGCGGATAAGGCACATCGGCCAGCAAGCGTTCATCGGCGAAATCCGCCCGGCTGGCTACCATCAGGGTGGTCTTCAGGCCATCGGCAGAGTTCTGGCCAAATCGCCAGGAAAGCTGGATGCCAAACACCACATCTTTGGTTGCCGTCAGCGAAACAATCTTGGGCGGCACACCCGCTTTGCCTGCCAGATAACTCGGCTCGGCGTGCCCCCACTGCGAGGAAACACCCACCGCATTCACCGCTCGTACTCGCACATCGTAGTTACCGGCATAAATGCCGTTAACGTCAAACCCGAGCGAAGGCGTCGCCCCCACATTTACCCAGTTGCCATTATCTTTACGCCACTGGGCTTCATAGGTCACCGCGCCTGCAACGGCCCGCCACTGCACCCGCATTGAGGCAACGTTAATCCCCTGACTAACGTAGTCGTAGCGCGAGATGGCGATATTCGCCGGAGCTGGCATCGCTCCTGGTGGCGTCACGGTGATTGGCGGCGCATCCAGGTGGATGCCGTTATCGATAAAGGCGTATTTATCCGGATCGTGCTCAACGGCGTTAATGGCGAAGGTGCCATCATCGTTGGACTGGACCGACACCACGCGGAACTGCTGGATCGCCAGGCTGTCGGAATCGATACTCCAGACCGCTTCAGGCTCTGGTTGCTGGCGGAACGGGGCTGTCAGCGTCACCGTAAGTTTGTCCGCCGCGATACTGGCGATGGTGCGAGCCTGCGCCGTGCCGTCTGGCAGATTGACGATCAGGCGATCGCCTTTGCCGAACGCTACTTCACGATCCAGCACCACCACGCGATCCTGCGCGGAATGGATGCGCCCACCGTTGGTCTTGCCTGCCAGCATGGCATCCGCAATGCCGATGATCCGAGCTGGCAGCGGGATATTGCCGTCCAACCCGACGGTAAAGCTGACGGTACGATCTTTGGCGTTACTCAGGATCGCCCAGCGCCCACGGCGGTGAGCCTCGGTGCGCCGCGTACAGCCAATGGCGGTGATTTCAGTCTGGTTAACGCCGTAGCGCTTCACCAGTTCGTTATCGTAAGCCGCTTCCACCGCGTCGGCATAATGGTTGGCCGGATCGCCCCATTTCACCAGCGCAGAGGTATAGCGATTCTTGTAAGAACCCGACGCATAGGCAAATTCACCACCGATGACGTTGGCCCGCGAATAAACGAAATCCACATCGCGCGGCATATCCGCGTAGGCAAACAGCTGGTCGTTGCCCCAGTAGGTGATGCCACGGAAGATGGCGGCGATATCCCGCAATACGGTGTAGGCATCCTGCTGCGACTGGATATACACGTCGCACAGGAAACGCGGTTCTTTGCCCCCGCCCCCCAAACCGTCATCAATCAGCTCATCGCAATACTGCGCGATGCTGTACAGCCCCCATTTGTCGATCTCGGCGGCGGTAACCCGGTTGCCTAAGCCGTAATTCTTGTCCAGCGCGATATCGTAAAACACCCAGGCCGGGTTGTTGCTCCAGGCCCATTTAAAGCTGCCATCCCAATTGCCGTTGTAGGTTCGCGCCAACGGATCGTAGTTGGCCGGCACACGGATGATTTTGCCCTTCGGCTTGAGCGTAATTTTCGGCACTGAACTGAACTGCTGGGCATCGAACTCGATAAACAGCAAGGCGGTGTTGGGATAGCGGAACTTGGCGTCTACGATCTCGGTGTAGGTCTGGATCTGGGTCGTGTTTACCAGCTTGCTGCTGGTGGAGTCTGGGGTGATGCGCTTGATGCGCAGCGTCCAACTGGTGGTTGCCTTAGGTAGATTAATCCGGTGATCGCGCTCGTACAGACTGGTGGTTTTGCCCTTTAGCGTACCGGTGACCACGGTTTTATAGGCTCCGCCGTCGGTGGAAAGCTCGATCAGATATTCCACCAGCGAACCGTTCATATCGCCGTTATCTTCCTGCTGGAACAGCGCCGGGAAGCCCATGCGTATGCGCAGCGCGTCGATATCGGTTCGGGTGAAGGTTTTGGTCCAGACGTTCGTGGTGGTCAGCTTAACGTTGACCGGCGTTTCAGACTCAACATCTGGCATGCCCTGGATATAATCCTGAGTCTGGGTGCCGTTACGCACCTCCCACTTCAGGCCGGTAAAGTTTTCACTGCCGTCGGGATTATGTACCGGGGTGCCGTCGAGCAGGATGCGGGTGCCGTCTAACTCACCGGCAATTTCCCCTTCAGACAGCGCCAGCAGGATTTTGATTTTAGCGTTGGACTGCAAATCATCGGGAGCTTCAACCGGCGTATGCGCCGATCCACCACCGCCCTTGCGCCCATGAATAGTTAACTTTGTCATATTGCGCCCATAAAAAAAGGCCGCGAATGCGACCTGTAGAAAAATGCCCTAAAGGGGGTTATTGCTGGTTTTCAGCGTAAATACCGGCAGAAATCACCGCGCCACCGATTTCCCGTTCGCCGTACAGCACTGGCACCGGGTAGCCCTGCGCCGTGGTGTTGACCGGTGAGCCAAAGGCGTAGGAGGGTTTGTTTTCCACCGATTGTGAAGAGGACATGCCGAAATCCGGCTGTGGCGTCATCAGTTGCATGACACCACCGAGTACCATTGAAGCACCCATCATTGTTAAACCGCTAACAGCGGCAACCGCCGTGGCACTAAGAGTTGCTGTTGCGCCAGAGGCAGCCAACGCCGAAGTGTAAAGTCCCATCGTTCCACCTGCGGTAAAGAATGCCCCTACCAGCGCAGCCACTCCCAAGATAATCTGAAATCCTCCGGCGCTTTTACTCCCCGCAATCACCGGCATAATGCGGATATCGGCACTGCCTTTGGAGGTGGCAAACTCGGCCAGGCCGATATTTTGTGGGCCATTGAAGAAGGCAAACTGCACACCGTCCTTATGGGCATTCATCATAAAGCTCTCAAATCCGGGCAAGGTGATACACAGCGCCCGCAGTGCTTCGCGAGTATCCGCCACCACCAGCCGATGGGTCTTGCCGAACTTTTTACCCAGTTGGCCACCCAACCGGATCAGTCTTGTTGTTTGCATCATAGAAGCTCCTTCCTGCGGACTACGCGTACCGTCCGCTCCTGAAAATATCCGCTGTAGGGATAACGCTGGCTCAGTTGGCCGAACAGGTGATGCAGCATCATGCCGTCCCCCAGATAGATACCCGCGTGGTTGGTAACCGGGGCTGAAACCTGCATCATGATCATGTCGCCCGCGCGCATCGGCCCCTGAAATTCCCGGAATCCTTCGGCGTACCAGTGATCGTCATACAGGCGGGTTTTGCCGTCGATCCACCATTCATGTTCTACCGAGTAATCATTCAGCGCGATGCCGTGTTCCTGGCGATAGTAATCCCGGATCAATGACCAGCAGTCGGCATGCCCCAACAGCCAACTGCGCCCAACCAACGGCCGCTCACCGCGTGGCACAACTTCGGTGTAATCTCCTTCCGGCCACGAGACGATGCCCCAGACAATGCCCGAGTGATCGCACTGCAGGCGATCCATCTCCGATGGGATCAATACGGGCACATCAGGATGACTGTGAATGATGCGAATGATCTCGCCTTGATCTTCCGCCTGCGCGTATTCCTGAGGGGAAATGACAAAGTTATCCAACGCGTTTTCCGCCACATTTCGGCATGGCAGATAACGCGCCTTACGTCCGTTCTGCACCACAAAACCGCAGGACTCATTGGGATATTCCGCTGCGGCATGCTCACAAATGGCCTGCATGATTTCAGCCTGCATCATTACCTCCCCAACAGGTTGGAGCCAGGGAACCCGCCAAAGGCCAGGGGTTGCGCGTCACCGAAGCGTTTTTTGCAGGAGGATACCCGGCCACCGCAGACGTCCAACGCCGGATCGTCGATCGGTTTATCGTCCTTATCAAAACAGGCGCCGCCGCTGTAATCGCAACCTCTGCCGCTACGGTACCAACCCCGGATGCACCAGGTGCAAAGCCCGTGAATTTGCCGCGAGGGCAGTTGCTGGCCTTGCAGATCGAACGGTGTACAAAGCTGGAACTCCACCACGCTGTTGGTTTCGGTGCTTTTGCTGTCGATGTAGAAAACCTGCACTCGCTCCTGCGAAGCATCAGCCAAAGCGTTCCCCTCGGGGAAGTTGATCGCATCCAGGTATTTGGCAAAGGTGTCATGCACCCGCACTTTCGCCTGCACCATGTCGTTGAAGGTCAGACACAACGAAGACACCAGATTGCTGAGGTTGGCGACGCTGAGCCTGGGTGTTGGTTGTGAACCGTCGCTGGTTGCTGCCAGGCCGGTGATCTCGTAGGGATAGGCCTCATACTCGTTTCCCTGCCACCAGATCGATTTTGGTTTCAGCCGCTGGGCATCATTGCCCGCCGCCGCGATCTCGGCCTGAGTGTGGGGAATATTGTGCGCATGAAAGCGCATGATGGCGGCCCCAAAGGCGGTACCATCAATTTCAATCAGCTGGATCAGTTCCCCAGGTGCCAGCTTTTGCACTTCACTGTTAAATGACATGATTGCACCTATACGCCGAAGGCTTGTTCAAAGGCAAAACTCAACGCCTCCACATTGCGCGCAAGCGGCGTGACGGAGATTGAATCCGACTTGACACGAAATAGCGCTTTCTTGCCGTTGGGCGGCGTCCAGAAAAAGGCGACGAGCACGTGTTGATTTAAAAAGGCCAGCATCGACTGGGTCACGGCCGGATGGCCGGTATAGGCCAACTGCCACTGCTGCACCGCCTGGTTCAGCCCATTGCTGCTGACCTGCTTATAGCCGTCGCCAAACTGCGCACTTCTGACGTTATGTACAAAGTTACCACTAGGCGAGGCCTGGGTTTGCCATTGGAAAGTATCGATAAGCATAAAGACTCCGAGCAGTAATAACCGTCAGTCGCTGGGCCCGAATTACCCCTCACCCTAACCCTCTCCCACAGGGAGAGGGGACAGTACGTGCCACATATTGGATCATACATTCGTCTTTCCTATCACCCTTGTTACAGGTTACTTCTGTACCTGAACACGGCGCCATACCAGCTCCCTCTCCCTGTGGGAGAGGGTTGGGGTGAGGGGAAATAACGATTGAGATGCAATTAATGGGGCCTGATGCCAGACTGCGGTTGTTACTATTGATAATTGATAAGGTGATTTAGCGGGCCGCTGAAGCATTCCAGATCAGGCCGCCCGGCTTGAGCTCTTTGCCCAAACGTTCGGTGATTGCCTGATTAACGATGCCCTGCACCAGCTTGCCCATGCCGTCACCGGCAGAGGAACTATTAGCCGTATTCGCCGAGCCGTCATTGTTCATAACCACGGTGCTGTTGACCGTAATACCGCCCCCCTGCTCTGCTGCCAGGCCGTACATCGGGGCTTTGTTGCCACCCACCAGGCCACCCTCCGCATAGCCGCGCATCATGGCGTAGAGATTGCCCACGCCGATCCGCTGGGTAGCTTCTTTGGTCATCACGAACTCGCCACGATGCACCACGCCCGCCTGATCGTATTTACCGCCGTCGCCGGTATAGCCACCGCTGGATTTCCCTGTGGCAGCAGGAGTAAACGCACCACCAATCCAACCCATAGCTTTTTGCATGACAAAGGCTACCAGCAGTTGGTTAATCACCTGGATAATCATTTTCAGGATTGAGGCAGTAAACTCTTGGAAATTGGCTTTGCCAGTGGTCACCATGCTGGTAAGCATGTCTGATAAACCGCTAAAGGTGGCCTGACCGATATTGGCCATTGAGTCGTACACATTGGTCGCGGAGTCCAGATACTCACTCCAGCCTTTTTGTGCTCCATCAAGCCAACTACCGCGGATTTCGTCCTCAGCTTCATGGAAGTCAGTAAGGGCTTTTAATTGACTTTCATAATCAATCCCTGATGGTTCTCCACCTTTTTGAATCCATTCTTTCTTAAATTGGGACTTGCTTGCATCACGCTGGATAGTTCGATTACTTTTACCAGCGCTATCACGTAAAACCTCCTGCCGTTCCGTCATGTTTTTAATATAGTCAGATGAAGATTGCTTAAGTAATTCTTGCGTATCTGGAACAGTTGGAGCTACAACTCCAACTGTAGGAGCCGGCGCTATATTTCTATGAGGGCTTGAGTATGTCGCTCCTGATGGTTTATTTCTAAGTGTCGCCCTGGCATCATGCTCCTTTTTTAACTGGTCTATAGCTGACTTTTGTGCAACATTCCCTGCAGAGGTAGATGCTGACAAATCGTTAGTTAAATTAACAACCTGTTCCAGAAGCCAAACTTTACCTTCAGCATCTGAAATTATCTTCTTTTTATCTACGATTAGTCGAGAATCAGTACCATAGTCTGGTTTCGTTTTCGCATCAATATCCCGATAACGATGTAAATTGTTTTTTACATTAGTAACATTTAACCTGGCAGCGTCAAGCTGTTCTGAAAGGGTATCATCTCGACCGATACCTTTCAGCATATTCCAGAATGAGCTCCAGCTAGATTTAGCTATAAGAACGGCTTTATCTATATAACCAAGATTTTCGATTAATTTCTTTGTGCGATCTTCGAAGTTGCTTGTCGTCTTTTGGGCTATCAAGTCGCTAGCTTCTGCAACCTTCCCTTGTTCTTCCAACTGAAGAATATGTTCAAATTCAGCGACAGACAAATAATTATAGGCTTTATTTAATTCATAAGCACTGGTTATTGGATCGGTAAATATTTTCTTATACGCATTGATAGCTTGCTCTGCGGTCTGGCCGGTGGCTTGTTGTAGTGCCAAGACACCTTTTGTTACCCCGTCAATTTGCTCACCAGAGAATGCACCGGTTCCAACTATTTTTGCTATGGTTTCAGAGGCGGTATCCATACCGCCACCCAAATCAGCATATTTACGCGCTAAATCCTGTAATTGGTCCGAGCTCTTCCCTGCATAATTACCGGTTAGGATTAACTGCCTGTTAAATTCTTCAGACTCTTTTGCACCTTGATAATATGCGGTACCAAGCAATGCTATTGAACCCACAGTTAAAGCAACCGGAGCAGCCATCCTTCCTAATGGAGCAAGTAATTTCTGCACCTGATCATAGGTATCTACTAGCTGTGAACCTTGGTCCAAAGCCTCTTTCCAACCAAAATCCCCTGAGGGAGAGCCAGAAATGGAAGCTGTATTCGAAGCTTGTCCTTGCATCCCTTCCAGCGCTTGCCGGTACTCCTCTATTGCGGCAGTGCTTCTTTTCAAGTTAATTATAAAAGCATTGGTACTATCTCCTAGCTGAGACAGTTGTCTACCAATATTGCTATAACGGCTGATCTCCTGCATTCCGCTACGTAAAGTACGATTCAACATTTCGAATCGTCCCGTTGCCACAGAAATGTTGCTTTGCAAATCAACCAGATCTCTATTAGCCCGCTGCAAATCACTGGCATTAACACGCAGCGTCATAGTTGTAATATCTGCCATGCCTTACTCCTGGCTATAACAATAAAGCCAGCTCAAGGCTGGCATCATCGCAGACGATTATTTTTGGTGGATCACCTTAAGCGCTGCGGTTTCCATAATTCGGATGTCATTTAACACGCTTGCTTCATCCTCCACGGCATAAACCCGCATTAACCAGGGAAGGCAATTGTAATCTAACCCCGTAATACCTCCCATACCGGTACGCCATTGGGTTGCCATCGCTTGAAAAAGTTGGAATGCTGGCTGCATATCTGGCCAAACATCGAGAACGGTTGTTTCATAGTCATCGGCAGATAGACCAAATGCAGCCAGTTCTTCACGGGGCGTTTCCGGAGAATAGAAGGCTTCAGCAAGCGCGATTAGTTTTTTTCTCGTACCGCCATCAGCTCTTTGGTATAAGCCGTAGCGATAGCATCAAAAGCACGTGGATAGTTGTCCAGCAAAGTGATTAGACTTTCCTGATTCAACTCATCGGGTAAAGTCCAAGTGGCGCAGATCTCACGTAAGAAGTCGGCCATCGGTAGATTGCTATAGTTGCCAGAGCTCAACTGCTCTTCGCTGGCCTCACGAAGCGCTTTCTCCAGTTTTTCCAATTCACTGCGCTTTTTATGTTTGAAAGTAAACGTCAATACCCCATCACTGTCACCTGCGCGAGGAATACTGACATCGACTTTAAAGGTTGGATTCGGTGTCAGATTAAATTCGGTCATGATTATCTCTCTATCGTTAAATAATTCGGCAAAAAGTCGAGCCCGAAAAATATCGGGCTCGTTGATGGACTGATTAAGCAGTCACTTTATAGAACGTCATATCGCAAGACTGCACCGCCAGCGCCACCTGCACGGTTTCAACCTGGTTAACCGCGGTGGTGGGCTGCGGATCAAAAGCCGGTACCGCAGACCAGTAGCGCAGCTCCTTGGCTTTTGGCACATGCATGTAGAACGCCAGCGTGACGCCATTGCGATCGGCATCTTGCAGCAGGCTGTAGATCGGCTGGGAAGCATCGTGCGCAAAGGTAAAGGTCTGCGTTTTGGCCGCTTTAAAGGTGGCAAGGTTACGCTGACGATCGTCTTCCAAGAACTGCACCTGCACGTATTGCTGATCGCCGCCAGACTGCGCTACCTCGGTGATCTGAGGAATTTGCGTCCAGCTGGCGATCTTCTGCAAAGAGCCTTTGCCGCCACCGGCTGGGAAGAAGCTCACGTCGGTGGTATTGATGGCACCGATGGTGATGCTGGTATCCACTTGGGCAGTGATCTTGGCCACCAGGCTGTCGATCAGGCCCCAACCGGAGCGCACCATCACGATGTCACCCACCTTCAGGTTGTGGCCGGTGGCCACGGTAAATACGGCGCCGTTAGCATTGCTGACTGCGGTGGTTACTACGCCTGGTGCTGTTGGCGCGCCAGCAAATACGGTGGCGCCATTTGGTAATGCAAAACCCATGGTAATTCTCCAATTTCAGATATAAAAAAACCGCCGAATGGCGGTATGCTTGGTTTACGTGCTGGAGAGTTCCCCCAGCGATGTTTACTACACTAGTGTGTTATTAATACCCGGCCCAATAACCGATGGTGACTGGCAGGGTATATAATTCATCCTTGGCAATCGCTGGCAGGATATTGCCACCAGCATTGACATAACAGTTAAAAGCATCGTCCGCCAGTACCAACCCCCTGGGGAATAATGAGATAATCTCCTCCGCCAGTTGATAGCCAGTTTTCGCTCCTGTCCCTTTTTTCATCACAATATTAACCTGATAATTCCCGCTGTAGGTCTGCACCTCTTGGGAAATACCTAACGCCACCGCAGGCTCCGGAGCAATAAACGGTTCCAGATGAAGATCGTCATCCGCCGTAAACGTCACATTAGCCAAGGTGTATTTAATATCATTCTCTTCAGCCCAGACCGTTAACCTGGACTCAAACAAATCATTGATACGCAAGGTGCTCATAGCGCCTCCTGGTTTAACCCTATTGATAAGAGTGCATCACTTTAGGTTAAACCAGTAATAGCACTCTAGCTGATATATTTCGTAGCGAGAAGTTTATTTTAAAAAATATTTATCAACTGCGAAACACAATAACCACGCTATCAATTTACTAGATAAAACTCGTAGCGAATAGATTTTTATTAAATTATTTTTCTCCACTAATTTGAAATAACAAAACCACCCCGCATTGCGGGGTAGTAATTACTTCAATTTAAAAAGCCTTTATTTTTTATTATCGGTAATAGTTTATCTATCCATTTCCAAACGAATATTCTGGCTGACCAGACAACCCTCGATAAAACTTTCTGCCACCTGCATCTGTTGCCTTACCCGGCCTTCCGAACATTTCCAGCCGCGAGCAATGGCGGACTTTGATTGCCCGTAAACGTAGTAACGCAAGATCAGTTCCAGCTCCTCCGGCTGACGTAGGGCCTGGAGGTGAGCAACGGCGCGATCCACCACCAAGCCGTCCTCGTCACAGCAAGAGGCCTGCTGTTTGCTACTGCCCGGCAGCAACCCTTTAAAACCGGCGGCGATATGCGAATATCCCAGAGAAGAGCTTTCTCTAGCCCACACGCCCCAACGCCCCAAAACCTGTTGAATGTCCCGCATAAGACCTCCTTATTTTTCTTGGCTCTAGTGTAACCAGGCGAGGCAAAGCCGCCCATCGATGGGTGTTGTAGGAAACCTCACAGGACAAAGCAGGGGGAAAAACGAGCAGGAAATGAAGGTATTGGTGCAGCACTATTGCGGGAGGATAGCGCCAGAGGTGGAAAAAAGCATTAAATATCAGCCTTCGGAGGAGATGCCTCCCCCGAAGCGGGCGCAGATTAAGATATGGCAAACTGCTCGAGTACCTTGCCTTCCATACGATAGCGCACCCATTCATCTTGCGGAGCCGCACCAATGCTGAGATAGAAATCAATCGCTGGCTGATTCCAGTCCAGCACGCTCCATTCCAGGCGTCCGCAACGGCGTTCACAGGCAAGCTGGGCAATATGGCGCAGCAAGGCTTTGCCCGTTCCCGCCCCACGGAACTTGGGGGTGATGTACAAATCTTCGAGATAGATACCGTTCTTGCCCAGCCAGGTCGAGTAGCTCATAAAGAACACCGCATAGCCTGCTGGCTCGCCGTTGACACTGCAAATCAGCGCCTCTGCGCAGGCGTTGGGGCCAAAAAGGCTTTCCTCGATCTCTGCCTGGTTGGTGCGTACCTCATCACGAGCCTTTTCGTACACAGCCAGCTCAATAATCATATCCAGAATGAGCTTGGCATCGGCTTTCACCGCCGGGCGAATTTCAATTGTCATAGATGTTCCCTAACTAGAGTGATTTTCCTGCTGCCAGCATAATACTTAACCAATTCAGGCACAAACGGCAATTTACCGGGCATCTGAGCGGGCACGTACCTACGTAAGGTGGCCGTTGAGGAATGTTTATAGAGGAATGCCTACAGTCTCCTATACTCAGTTTTCCCCCTAACAGATCTGGAGAAACGATATGTCATTTAGCGTGGGTGATTTTGTGCAGCGTAAAACCGGTGGGCCAAAAATGACCGTTATCGAAGAGGATGGAGAGGCGCTGATATGCAGTTGGGTCGAACTGGGGGTTGAACAACGCACCGAGGTACAGGCCAACGAAGTGAACCCCTATCACGAAGACGACGACTTCGGCGTCTGCTGATATTCCGTTTGCTCCCTGAAGCCATGTCCCTGGATAAAAAGTGAAGTTGATCTAGTATTTACCTAGTACAGCAACCTATTTTGGGTAGTGGTTAAGGGGTTCACAATGAGCGAAAGTTTAAAAGACGGCACCATTCTGTTAGCTAGAATTTTGCTGATGATCCTGTTTCTGATTTTCGGTTGGATGAAGCTGACCAACTTTGGTGCCACGGTCACGGCGATGGAGGGCTACGGTACGCCAATGCCTTACCTGGCCGCAGTTGTCGCCGTGGTGGTGGAGTTCATTTTCGGTATCTTCATCGTGCTGGGGGCCTTCACCCGGCCGATAGCCATCATTTATGCGCTCTATGTGCTGGGCACCGCCTTTATCGGCCACCCGTTCTGGCGGTTTAGCGGGGCAGAAATGATCGGCAACGAAATCAACTTCTTTAAAAACATCAGTATTATCGCTGGCCTGTTGCTGCTTGCCGTCACCGGTGCTGGCCGTTACTCTCTGGATTATAAGTGGTTTAACCGCTAACGCTCCCTCTATGGCGGAGCTCCCCTGCGCCGCCATGCTCACACCTTAACGGCTATGTTTGGCATGGCGTTCGAAGTTATCCGCCTTGGCTGCGGCAGACTTGCGCAAGGTGACATAGCACGCCCCCTCACCACCGTCACGTGGCAGTGCCCGGCAAAACGCCTGCACCTGTTCAAACTGCTCCAGCCATTTGGCCAGGTAGCTGCGGATGATATTCGGATGGCTTTGATCTGTGCGCCCACGGCCATGCACAATCAGCAACGAACGCAGGCTGTCTTTCTCCGCTTGGATGATAAAGCGGAACAGCGCTTGGCGGCAGCTCTCGACAGGCTGGCGCAGCAGATTGAGGCTGACCTGTGGTGGATAGTGGCCGTGACGCAGCTTATCCAGCACCCCTTGCTGAATACCTTCGCCCTTATATTCCAACGGGGTATCGCAGGGAATAATGTCCAGAAAGCCGGTGCTGAGGAAGTTCTCCAACTGTAACGCCTGAGCTTCCCGGCGCGCACGTTTATCGACAGGATCCTGCGCCTTGAGGTACAGCGTGGGTTGCCCCGCGGATAACGGCTTCACATCGGTCATCGCCTGGGCAAAAAAATCGTTCTCTTCGTCGCTCATTTCACATCACTCTCGGGAGATTTCACCCACCGGCGGGCTATTGCTTTTAGTGGGAATGGCTTGATTGTAAGACGCCTCGTCAGGGTTGCAAGTGAGGAATTGACGGCAACGGGTGAGGTTGTGAGCGGTTTTCGTTATACTGCAAGCCATTATTGAGTGCCGCAAAGGATCCAACCCATGAATATGCGCGAGCTGGAAATCCAGTTTCAGAATGCAATGAATGAGTTACAAGCCAGCTTCGAACAGCAGCACCGTGAATGGCAACAAGGCTACCAGGCTCTGCAACAGCAGTTGGCCGAAGCGCAACGGCGTGAAACCGCCCTGCGCATGCAGAATGAACAACTGCTCAACAAACTAAGCACCGCCAGTTCGGTGCCGGAACAGCATGCCCTGGTCAAGCAGATCAAGATGCTGGGTGCCCATTTGGATGCGCTGGCACAAGATGCCGCCACCTTTAATCGCCATGTGCATAATAAACAACGGGCCGCAGACAATTTCAGCGGCGAGCAACACTGACAATTTCGGGCGCGTATGCTGCGCACCAAGACGGTAAAAATCATACATGACGTGGATCATCATCGCCGCCCTGATCGTAGTTTTCATTATTGGCTATCGTGTCCTGACTTCCGACACCCGCAAGGCGATAGATTCACTGGCGCATTTGCTGAAAGTAAAACCGATGCTGGTGGAGTCCATGCTGCAGGAGATGGGCAGCCGCCACAGCCAAAGCTTTATCCGCATGTTGAACAACGGCTATACCGAAGAGATGCATCAGGCCGCCTATATGCTGTTTATCTACCTGACGTTTATCAAGCAGGCAGACGATGAGCAGATTGGCCTGTGGCGGGAAACGCTGCTGCGCGCCGGGCTGTCGCCGGAACTGCATGCCGAGCACACCGAAGCGGCGCTGTTTTACTTTGCCGAACTGGATCTGGATGCGTTTGAACTGGCGCAGTTCCGCCGGGCCTACAACGAACGTTATAACCGGGAAGCGCTGGGCAACTGGTGAAGCTTTCCCCCGCTTACGGGGGAGAGTTTAAAGGAACATGCTGTAGAGATAGCGCGAGAGCGCATCGCGGGAGCTGAAACCGTGAGGAATGCCGTAACGCGTGTTGGGCGTATCACCGCTTAAATCCAGGGGAAACTCAAGATACTGCTCGCTGTTACGCATCAACGAGGTGGGCGTGGCAAAATGGAGGCTCTTCTCTTTTAATGCAGGGTGGATCACCAACGCCATTCTGCCCATTCGCGCTTCCCGATTCACATACACGTAGTGCTCGCCCTTGCGAAAACCGTAGGTCTGATCGGTGACATAATCACGCTCAAAACCGGTACTCTCTAACACTTTAGCCACTTCATCCGGCCGTAAATACATCTATTTCTCCTCTCAGTTCTGGGTAGCTTTGCGACCTTACCGTAATCAGGAGATGAAACAATTAATTTATCCGTACTCATTCTGGTTTAGGAATAATCTGCAGCTATAGGCCCCCCGCCTGTTGCCTACGCCATTCGCTGGGGCTCATCCCCTGAACCCGCAGAAACTCGCGGTTAAAGTTGGATTTGGTGCTGAAACCGGCCTCCAGCATAATCTCGGTCACCGGGCGATCGCTGCCGCTCAACCACTGGGCCGCTTGCTGAATGCGTAACTGATTCACGTATTGGGATACATTCATTCCCGCCTGCTGGTTAATCGCCTGGGAGACCTTACGTGCCGGTATACCCACCTTGCGCGCTAACCGGGCCAGGTTCAGCGCCGGTTCCAGATAGAGATCGTCCTGACGTAGCCGTTGGTTGATCAGCTCAAAGCAGTGCTCGTCATCCTCTGTCAGCGCCTCGGCTTTCACTGGTGGCAAGGGCTGCTCTTCGGGTTCCGGCTGTTGACGCTCACGGCCAAGCACCAAACCTACCCCCAGGACCATCATCACATTGCCAAAGGCCGCCAGTGCACCAGCATGCCTACCGGCTAACAGCGAATAATCCAGGGTGATCGCCAACTCGATCAGGCCGCAGACGACCAGCAGGCCGCCTAATCCGCACCATAAGCGATAGCTCAGCCAACTGTCCGCCAGTGCCACCTGCTGCAAAACATTCTCGCCGCGCCGCAGGTACAGCAAAATAGCCGCGCCGTAACCGAAATAGCCAATAACGATCAGCCCATCCAGCACCGCCAAGGCTCGCCACTGTACCAATAACACCAGCAGCGGGAACGTCAGATGCCCAACGACGCGCCAGCCCATCGGCCCACGGGCTTGCAACATCAGTACCAGATAACACAATGGCGGGATCAGGGCGGCCCCCAGCGGTTGCAAAATAGCAACCCAAGGTTGCTGATAGCCAAAACGGATCCCCACCAGCAGGCTTTGCCAGGCGCAGATCAACAGCAACAGCTGTAGCAACCAACGGTGTGGCCGTGGCCAACCAAGGCGCACGATCAACGCCAGGCACAACAGGCTGAAGAGAAAAGACAGCGGGATAAGCGGCATGTTACCTCTGTGGTTATTCGGGAACGCCCCAGTGTAGAGAGCATAATAAGCTAAAACAATCGCTTAACGACCTGGATCGCGATCGAGGTCGCGTCAGGAAAACGCGAATGCGATGGTTCGGTTTTCCCCTTGAAGGAGTCATCATGAAAAAGTTATGGATTTTGTGCCTACTGTTTAGCTGTGTCGCCACCGCCGCCCCCTGGCAGGTTGGCAGCCGCTTGCAAACGTTTTATAACGGCGATCGCCCATTGGTCACCCGTATCTATTACCCCACAAACGTTCAAGGTCAGCCACAACAGGTCGGCGGCAGGCCAGTGTTTGCAGGTATTCCTGCTCTGCCAGACGCCCCGCCAGCAACCGGGCATTTTCCACTGATGATCATCAGCCACGGCAGCGGTGGCAATAATAGCAGCCAAGCCTGGCTGGCGAAGGCGTTGGTGGAACAAGGAATGATCGTGGTTGCAGCCAATCATCCGGGCAGTACCAGCGGTGATTCCATCCCGGCAAAATCGCTCGAACTGTGGCAACAAACGCGCGATATCTCGGCGCTGATCGGCGCCATGCTGAAGGATGGTACATGGCAACCGCGGATCAACACACAGGCCATTGGCGTGGCGGGGCATTCCAAAGGTGGCTATAGCGCCATCTCTGCGATTGGTGGCCGAGTCGCGCTAAAGGATTTTATTGCCGGTTGCCAACAGCAGCCACGCTCGCCTAACTGCCTGTTTTATGCTGGTGTAAACAAGAACAGTATCTCTGCCACCCAGTTTGACGCTAATTACACCGATGCCCGGATCCGCTTCGCCATCGCCCTGGACCCAGGCTTGGTGCCCTATCTGCAACCGGCCAGCCTGCGCCAAATCAGCGCGCCGCTGCTGGTCATCGCCGCACAACACTTTATGCCGGGCAACGATCCGGAAAGCCTGGGAGCTGAGTCGCTGGCTGCCAACAGCGGGCAGCAGCCGATCAAGGCCATTGTCTTACCGGGCAGCAATCACTTTGATTTCTTACAGCTTTGTACTCCAGCCGCCCCGGAGATATTAGCTGAAGAAGGAGAAGCCTTTATCTGTGGCTCTTCGCCCGCCGAGCGTGAACGCGCCCACCAGCAAACCATCACTGCCGTGCTGGCTTTTATTCAGCCGTGGCTATCCTCGCCCGCAGGAAATCAATAAACCCCCGCACCTTCTCCGGCACATGGCGCGTGTTGGGATAAAGCGCATAAATGCTCTGTACCGGGAACTGGTGATCTGGCAGCAGGTGGCACAATTGCCCGTTAGCAATAACGGGCCGTACCAACCATTCTGGCAGCAGGGCCACACCCGTCCCCTGTAACGCGAAAGTCAGCAACGCAGTGGCGCTATCGGCCATCAGCCTGGCGTCATCTTCTACCCTGAACAACACCGCCTGACGTTCAGGGGTGAGCACTTGCCAACTCAATGGTGAAGGGAGGCGGCTATGGGCCAGCCAGGCAGCCTGAGCCAGTTGAGGCAGTGACGCGATCGGCCGCTGTACCAGATAGGCCGGTGCCGCCACCGGTAAGATAGCGAAATTATCGATCAGCGCTGCATGATGATTGGAGTCCGCCAGTTGGCCCAGGCGGATAGCCACGTCAAACCGCTCGGAAATCAGATCCGCATGGTAAGAAGAAGAAACGTGCTGAATGCGTAAGCGCGGGTGCAACTGCGCGAAGGCGGCCAAGGCAGGAACCACCACTTGCGCACCATATTCCGGCGTGCTGGTGATGCGCAGAATGCCACTCAAGCCATGGTGATCGCGGCGTACATCGTCGAGCAGGTATTCCGCATCCTGTAATAGCCGTTGGCAACGTGGATAAAAACGCTCACCAGCACCGGTGAGTGACAGCCGCCGCGTACTGCGCACCAGCAATGAAACGCCTAGCTCGCTTTCCAACTGTTTGATGTTAAAACTGACCACCGCCTTGGTTTGCCCCAACGCTTCCGCCGCAGCGGTAAAACTGCCGGTATCGACCACCGCCGCAAACATCGCTAACCTGGCTAAATTGAGCATCTTTCACCCGCCCACTGTCAAAATATTTTTGACAGTGTAATCGCCCAGCGCCGATTTATCAGCCCTTTCCCGCCCGCTACACTGCACGCCTTCAACCGGAGGCTTCATGGCTTATCGCACTAAAGTGGCAATCGTCTATCTGCTCGGATTCTTTGTCGATCTGATCAACATGTTTATCGCCAACGTCGCCTACCCAGCGATCGGCCACGCTTTGCAGGCCAGCATCAGCCAATTGGCCTGGATCAGCAATGGTTACCTGCTTGGTCTGACGCTGGTGATCCCGCTCAGCGCCTGGCTAGCGCAACGTATTGGCGGGCGCCAGGTTTTTTTACTGTCGTTGGTGCTATTTATGCTGGCAACCACGGCGGCAGGCCGCGCTGGCTCGATTGAAGAACTGATCGGCTGGCGGGTGATACAAGGTATGGGCGGAGGGTTACTGATCCCGATTGGCCAAACGCTCACCTATCAGCTGTTTCGCAGCCATGAACGCGCCGGGCTTTCTGCCGCCATCATGCTGGTGGGGCTGCTGGCTCCGGCGCTCTCCCCGGCATTAGGTGGCCTGATTGTCGATCATCTTGACTGGCGCTGGGTGTTTTTCAGCAATCTGCCTCTGGCGGCACTGGCTCTGCTGTTGGCTATTCTGTGGCTGCGTAACGAGCCTGCGGCCAGCGAGGTTAAGCGGCTGGACGTCACCGGGCTGATTAGCGCCTGTCTGGCACTCACCTTGATCCTGCTTGGCCTGACCCGTCTGAGCGAACCCCATTTGCTGTTGCAAGGTGCAATCTTGCTGTTCGCTGGGCTGTTAGTGTTTGCTTACTACCTGCGGCACAGCCTGCAATATCCACACCCGCTGCTAAATCTGCGGCTGGTGCGGGATCCGCAGTTGCGCATCGCCATGGTCGTCTACCAGTGTATCCCTGGTCTGTTCATCGGCGTCAGCCTGGTGGCTATGCTGTATCTGCAAAACCAGCTGGGTATGTTGGCCACTCAGGTTGGCGGGCTGATGGTTCCCTGGTCACTGGCCTCTTTCGTCGCCATCACCCTGACCGGCAAGGTTTTCAACCGTTGCGGCCCACGCCCGCTGTTTATTGCCGGTTGTGTTTTGCAAGGGCTGGGGATGCTGGCCTTATCCCGGATCGGTGATCCTGGGCAGTATAGCTGGCAAATCTTTGCGTTTGCCTTGATGGGGCTGGGTGGCAGCCTGTGTAGCAGCACGGCACAAAGCTGCGCCTTTCTCACCATTGCCGACACCCAGTTGGCCGATGCCAGCGCCCTATGGAATATCAACCGCCAGTTGAGCTTTTGCTTTGGCGTTACCCTGCTCAGCCTGTTGCTCAATCTGTTGCTCGGCCATATGGAACCGCTCATGGCCTATCGTTACTGTTTTTATCTCGCCGCAGCCAGTACGCTGTTCCCGATGCTGCTGTGCCTGCGTATTACCAACCGCGCCATCGTGCGCCATCTCAACGCTGAACAGGGATCCTGATGAATCGTTATTTTACCGAAGTGATTGACGCCCATGTGGCTATCGCCGACTGGCTGGGAAAAGGGGCTGGGGAACGGCAACCGCTCTTGGCGCGGTTTCACGCAGATTTTTCCATGATTGCCCTAAACGGCAGCAAGCTGGGATCCAACGAACTGGAAGGATTTTTCCAGACGCATCGGGCTGCAAAGCCGGGGCTGGAGATTGCGATCGAAGACATGAAGATGGTCGCAGAATGGGCAACGGGGGCCGTAGTCAACTATCGCGAGAAGCAAACGCTGCCAGGCCAACTTGCGACCCTGCGTTATTCTACCGTGGTCTTTACCCAGACCGCCGACGGGCTACGCTGGCTGCACCTGCACGAAACGCCTATCGGGCAATAATTACAGGAAGCTGCTGGCCAGGAACAATTCCCAGGCCACCACCAGACCACATAGCGTGACGGCACTGAAGATCACTTCAAACAGGTAGCGGTTCATCATGATGACCTCACCTCAAAAGAAGACACCCGGAAAACCGGGTGTCAGAGTATTCAGCAGAGGATGCGGAACCTTTGACGGCTCCGCTATCTTCACTTATTTAGCAGCTGGAGCAGCGGCTTTCTTGCTTGATTTGTGGTGTTTTTTAGCAGCCTGGGCTTTCTGAGCTGGTTTAGCTGCGGCTTTGTGGTGCTTTTTAGCAGCCTGAGCTTTCTGAGCTACTGGCGCTTTGGTAGCAGCAGCTTTGTGGTGTTTTTTAGCGGCCTGAGCTTTTTGAGCTGGTTTGGTGGCGGCTTTGTGATGCTTTTTGGCAGCCTGAGCTTTCTGAGCTACTGGCGCTTTTTTGCTGTGCTTTTTAGCGGCCTGAGCTTTCTGCTCTGGTGCTTTTTTGGTGGCTTTCTTGTGTTCTTTCTTGTGGTGAGTCGCTTTAGCTGGAGCTTTCTCAGCCGCAGGAGCCGCAGTAGTAGGAGCCGCAGTTGGTGCCGGTGCAGCCGCAGTATCAGCAGCGAAAGCAACAGAAGACAGGCCCATGGTGGCAGCAACGATCAGCGCTAATACTTTTTTCATCTTTAAATCCTCAGAGAGTGTTTATCGGTAAGCCCGGTTGGGCCGTTGAAGAGATAATAATGGAATCAATGCCAGGCTTCCGTGAGTGATTGGTTTCGCTGAGTAACCAAATGTACAGAACTTGTGAAGCAGGTACATCGGGTTATGCTTTAAACAGATCGCTCCCGATCGGCGTCCCCGGCAGGCATTGCCATGAAAACACAACCACTGAGGATCACCCCGGTCAATCTGCTCGGCCTGGGCGTTACCGTGCTGTTATTGACCACGCTGCTGTATCTGTTCGCCCGCCACTGGGGGCAGTTCGTACAGTACTGCATCAACTTTCAGATTTACATGCACCGTTATCTGGTGATGTATCTGTTGCAACAACAAAATCATCAGTACAGCGGCGGCATCATGCTGGTGCTAGGCAGCTTTATCTATGGCTTCCTGCATTCTGTCGGCCCTGGGCACGGCAAGTTTGTGATCACCACCTATCTGGTGACCAATCGCCAGCAATTAACCATCAGCCGTTTGATTACCTTGGCTGGCAGCCTGATGCAGGGGGTAGTCGCTATTTTGTTTGTGCTGATCCTGGCGGTGGTGCTCAATCTTTCCATGGGAGATCTCAGCCTCAGCCGCTACTGGGTCGAAAAAGGCAGCGCCGCGTTTATTGCCTGCTTTGGATTGATGTTGCTCTGGCGGGCTGGTGGCTTGCGCATACGTAAACCACGCATCCTCAAAGCATTACCAATATCTTCTGCTACTCCCCTGATAACCAGGAATCGGCACGATCAGGATTGTAGCTGTGGCCATAAGCATCTGCCGGATGCCAATCAACTGAACGGCGGATGGCGTAACGCACTGTGGGTGATTGCCGCCATAGGTATCCGCCCCTGCAGCGGTGCTATCCTGATCCTGGTTTTCGCCAATGCCATCGGCATGTTTAGCTGGGGTGTGGTTGCCGCAATGAGTATGGCACTAGGAACAGCGCTGTCGATCATGATACTGGCAACGCTAGTACATCACCTGCGTGAACGTTTTATCCGCACCGGCGGCTCGCTGATTGGCATCTATCTGCCACAGGCAGCACGGATTGCCATGATGCTGGGCGGTGTGCTGCTGATACTGTTTGCGTTGGTGCTTTTCAGTGCGGTAATCCCAGTGAGCGCCAATGGCGATTTCATTGCTGCAGGTTGCTGAATAGGCGGTTTTTCCGTGATCGCACACACAATTTCAAAAATGGTCTACACTTAAATGACATGTGTCGTAACGGAGAGTCGAATGTTTAACAAGACAGATAAAGTAGAACGAGACATCGATCAGGACGTGAACCTGCTGGCCGATACGCTGGACGAAGTATTACGCGACTCCAGCAGCAAGACCAAAGAAGAACTGCATGAACTGCACAGCAAGGCAAAAGGGATATTACGCGATGCCCGTGCACGCTTCAGCGGTTCCAGCAGCCTGACACAACATGCTCGCGACGCAGTTGGCAATGCCGATAGCTATGTACGAGACAAACCTTGGCAGGGCGTAGGCATCGGTGCTGCTGTTGGCATCGTGCTCGGCGTCTTGCTTGCTCGGCGTTAACCCATGTAGCTGGTTTTAACCATAAAACAGATGTGCGTCTGGCCCACGGTTTTCCGTGGGCCGCTTTATTTTCCGCTCTCGATAATCGCCGCCAGCCGCTCCACCGCGCGCTCTGCTTCGCTATAGCTGGTGAAGTTGCCAAAGCCCATCAATAAGCCATTATCGGCAGGCGAGGACATCTGCCAATCCGACAATGCCTGTATCGATAAGCCCTGTTGCCAAGCTCTCTTCGCCAGCTCACTGTCATTGAGCCCTGCTTGCAAATGAGCCAGCATCTGGATCCCCCCGGCCTGCGGTGCCACCGTCAAATAGGCTGCAAGCCGCTGTGTCAGGGCTTGCGCCAACCATGCACGCCGCTGGCGATACAGCAACCGCATGCGCTTTAGATGGCGGTAAAAATGCCCGCCGTTGATAAAATCGGCCACTCCGGCTTGCAGTAACGGTGGGCAACCGCAGCCTCGCAGCTGGCTACAGCGCTCAAAAGCCGCCGTCTGCTCATCCGGCACCACCAGATAGGCCATGCGTAACGCCGGAAACAGGGTTTTGCTGAAGGTCCCGGCGTAGAGTACCCGCCCCTGACGATCGAGGCTTTTTAACGGCGGCAAGGGTTTGCCGTAGTAGCGACACTCGCTGTCGTAATCGTCTTCGATAATCCAGGCCGAGTGACGGGTTGCCCAATCCAGCAGCGCCATACGCCTGGCCAGGCTGAGGGTAACACCCAGCGGGCTTTGGTGAGTCGGCGTCAGCACCGCCATGCGGGCGTCTGGCCGGGTGGCAATACCGGCGTCAATATTCATCCCTTCCTCATCAACCGGCACTGGAACAATTTGCATTCCAGCGGCACTAAACAGCGGCTGGGTAACCGGATAACCTGGGTCCTCCAGCCAGACCGCCTCTCCCAGTTTCAACAGCGCGTTGATCACCAGCTCTATCAAAGCCTGATAACCCGTGCAGATAAATACCTGTTCCGGCCGACAGACGATGCCACGAGAAAGGTGCAGGTAATGGACAATTGCCTCGCGCAGTTCCGGCAGACCATTAGGGGGTGGGTGTGCCAATGAAGCCATAGTGGTGCCACGCAGTTGCCGGGCAACGATGCGCTGCCATACCGCCCGTGGGAAGGCATCCAGCGCGGGCAGGCCAAGCTGGAAGGGTTGAGTCGGCCCAGCGGGATGAGACTGAAATGCGGAAGGTGCCGGAGTCGCCAAGGTGGGTACCGCTGACAGCTCGGTGCGCTCAGGCATTTTCAGCAACTGGGAGGAAACATAGGTTCCCGCCTGGCCCCGGCTTTGCAGAAAACCTTCAGCCACCAGCGCAGCGTAAGCATTCTCAACCGTCGCACGCGCTACCCCCAGATCGCTAGCCAAGCCGCGCACCGAAGGTAAACGGCTGTTGGCCACCAGGGTTCCCTGCACGATAGCGTCTTTAATCCGCAGATAGATCTGCCGGTACAGGGGCTCAGCCTGCTGGTGATCCAGCCGTAGGGCAGCAAAAATATGACGTGTCATGGCTTAATCCCCCTCACCCGAACCCTCTCCCACAAGGAGAGGGGACATACCGTGCCACAAATGACCACCGGCGCCCAACGGCGACTCCGGACTGGCTCCCTCTCCCCCACACAAGTGTTCGTGACGAACCTCGAACCGTACATTGGGAGAGGGCTGGGGTGAGGGGAAATGGGCCGTCTAAATTGATAAGCACTACGTGTCATGGCCTGGTTAAATAATCATTTTATGGCTCTATAGCATAGACCATATCGCGGCTAAAGTAGCGCCGTACATTGGTTACGTCATTAATCCGAGGTTTGAACATGATCAAGCAACGTTTGCAGTACGCCGAACTGTCACCGGCCCCTTATAAAGCCATGGTGAGCGCATTGGGGGGGTTAGAGAAAGGCCCGCTGGATAAAGCGATCATTGAGCTGATGTTTATGCGCGTTTCGCAGATCAACGGCTGCGCTTTCTGCCTGGATATGCACGGCAAAGCGCTGCGTGCAGGGGGAGCGAGCCACGCCAAGCTGGATACGCTGGCGGGCTGGCGCGTCAGCCATGAATTCAGCGAGGCAGAACGTGCCGCGTTGGAATGGGCCGAAGCGGTCACCCTGATTGCGGCAACCGGCGCACCGGACAACGCCTTTGACGCCCTGAAAGCCCATTTCAGCGATGCCGAAATCAGCGATCTGACCTTTGCCATCAGCATTATGAACGCCTTTAACCGCCTGGCAGTCAGCATGCGGCAGTAACTTTGCGGGCCGGGGCAACCCGGCCTGCTCGATCCTTATCGCAAAAAATATTTCCCCACCGCTTTTCCAGCCTCGGCGTGGCCTGCGCACCAAAAACCGAAAAACACCACATATAGTGATGTTGATAATATAAATATCAACATATAGTATTCATTCATCAACGCAGGGGGAAACGCTTGGGTTGGTGACGCCGTCAGAAACGCCCTATCATGCTCAACTTTCTGACTTATCCGCCTTTCCTTCAATATAAAAGGTAAATGCGAATCATGAGTATTATTATTTACACTAAACCAGATTGTGTCCAGTGCAATGCCACCTACCGTGCCCTGGATAGACAAGGGATCGACTATCGCGTGGTCGATCTGACCCAGGATCAGCAAGCGCTGAACCATGTTAAATCACTGGGCTATCAGCAGGTGCCGGTGATTATCGCCGGTGACGATCACTGGTCTGGTTTCCGCCCGGACAAGATTGGCGCGTTAGCCAACGCCCTAACCTCCTGAGGTGTGCCATGGATCCGCTGGTCTACTTCTCCAGCAGTTCGGAGAACACCCACAGATTCGTTGAGAAGCTGGCACTGCCCGCAATACGCATCCCGATCGCTGGCAGTAAAAAAGTGCTGATGGATCACCCTTATATCCTGATTGTGCCCAGTTACGGCGGCGGCAGCAGCGTCGGTGCCGTACCGATCCAGGTGATCCGTTTTCTCAATGATCCGCAGAATCGCGCTTACCTGCGCGGTGTGATTGCCGCAGGTAACACCAATTTCGGCGCCGCGTATGGCATCGCCGGTGACATCATCGCCAAAAAATGCCAGGTACCGGTGCTTTATCGTTTTGAGCTACTCGGCACCACACAAGACGTCGCTATCGTTCAACAGGGAGTCACCGCATTTTGGCAACGACAGAACTGACCAGGCCCGCCAGCGCCACGCTGGATTACCATTCGCTCAACGCGATGCTCAACCTTTACGACGCCGAAGGGCGCATCCAGTTCGATAAGGATCGGCTGGCCGCCAGGCAATACTTTTTGCAGCACGTGAACCAAAACACCGTGTTCTTCCACAACCTGGCGGAGAAATTGCGCTATCTGGTGGATGAGGGATATTACGAAGCGGCGGTGCTGGAGCAATATGAGTTTGCCTTTATCAAGCAGTTGTTCCAACAGGCCTATGCCAGGAAATTCCGCTTCGAGACCTTCCTCGGCGCCTTCAAGTATTACACCAGCTACACGCTGAAAACCTTCGATGGCCAGCGCTATCTGGAACGCTATGAAGACCGGGTGTGCATGGTGGCGCTGCGGCTGGCGGCGGGTGATACCACTCTGGCGCAGGATCTGGTGGAGGAAATCATCTCCGGGCGCTTCCAACCCGCGACGCCCACCTTCCTCAACTGCGGCAAACAGCAGCGCGGCGAGCTGGTTTCCTGCTTCCTGCTGCGTATTGAAGACAATATGGAGTCGATTGGCCGCGCGGTGAATTCGGCACTGCAACTCTCCAAACGCGGCGGCGGTGTGGCCTTTCTGCTGAGCAATATCCGCGAGGTTGGCGCCCCGATCAAGCGCATTGAGAACCAGTCTTCCGGGGTGATCCCGATAATGAAAATGCTGGAAGATGCCTTTTCTTACGCCAATCAACTGGGGGCACGCCAAGGCGCTGGGGCGGTGTATCTGCACGCCCATCACCCAGACATTCTGCGCTTCCTGGATACCAAGCGGGAAAATGCCGACGAAAAAATCCGCATCAAAACCCTGTCGCTGGGGGTGGTGATCCCGGATATCACCTTCGAATTGGCAAAAAATAACGAAGAGATGTACCTGTTCTCTCCCTACGATGTGCAACAGGTGTATGGCGTGCCGCTGTCAGAGATTAGCGTTAGCGAAAAATACCGTGAGATGGTGGATGACAAGCGCATCCGCAAATCCCGCATCAACGCCCGTGAGTTTTTCCAGCTGCTGGCGGAGATCCAATTCGAATCCGGTTATCCGTACATGATGTTTGAAGATACGGTCAACCGCAGCAATCCGATCGCCGGGCGCATCAATATGAGCAACCTGTGCTCGGAGATCCTGCAGGTCAACAGCGCCAGCCGTTACCATCAGGATCTGAGCTATGCCGAGATCGGCAAAGATATCTCCTGCAACCTTGGCTCGCTGAACATTGCCAAAGTCATGGATGCCCCCGATTTCGGCAAGGCGGTGGAAACCGCGATCTACGGGCTGACGGCGGTAGCGGATATGAGCGATATCGGCTCGGTGCCGTCTATCGCCGCCGGGAATCAGGCCTCCCATGCCATCGGCCTCGGCCAGATGAACCTGCACGGCTATCTGGCGCGCGAGCGCATCTTTTACGGTTCGGACGAAGGGATCGATTTCACCAATATCTACTTCTACACCGTGACCTACCACGCCCTGCTCGCCTCCAACCGGCTGGCAATAGCGCGCGGCAGCAGTTTTGCCGGTTTCGAGGACTCAACCTACGCCAGTGGGGAGTATTTCAGCAAATACATCGAGCAGGAGTGGCAGCCAAAAACCGCACGGGTGCGCGAACTGTTTGCCAACGCCACTATCACCATACCTGGGCGTGAGGAATGGTTGGCATTGCGCGCTGCGGTGATGATGCATGGGCTGTATAACCAGAACCTGCAGGCGGTGCCGCCCACCGGTTCCATCTCCTACATCAATAACTCGACCTCCAGCATCCATCCGATCGTCTCACGCATCGAGATCCGCAAGGAGGGCAAGATTGGTCGGGTCTATTACCCTGCCCCTTACATGACCAACGACAACCTGGAGTATTACCAGGACGCCTACGAAATTGGCCCGGAAAAGATTATCGATACCTACGCCGCCGCCACGCAGCATGTGGATCAGGGGCTATCGCTGACATTGTTCTTCCGCGATACCGCCACCACCCGCGATATTAACCGCGCGCAAATCTACGCCTGGCGTAAAGGCATCAAAACCATTTATTACATCCGCCTGCGCCAGATGGCGTTGGAAGGGACCGAGGTGCAGGGCTGCGTGTCCTGCGCGCTGTGAGGAAGATTATGACAATGCAACGAGTGCAGGCCATCAACTGGAACAAGATTGATGACGACAAGGATCTGGAGGTGTGGAACCGCCTGACCAGCAACTTCTGGCTGCCGGAAAAGGTGCCGCTGTCGAACGATATTCCGTCCTGGGCCACGCTGACCGCCAAGGAGCAGCAGCTCACCATCCGCGTATTTACCGGGCTGACGCTGCTGGATACCATCCAGAATACCGTTGGCGCTCCGGCGCTGATCGCCGATTCCATCACCCCGCACGAAGAGGCGGTGTATTCCAACATCAGCTTTATGGAGGCGGTACACGCCCGTTCCTACAGTTCGATATTCTCCACCCTGTGCCAAACCCGGGATGTTGACGAGGCCTACCGCTGGAGCGAGGAAAACGCCACGCTACAGAAAAAAGCCAGCATCATTCTGGCGCACTATCGCAGCGACGATCCGCTGTTGAAAAAGGTCGCCAGCGTGTTTCTGGAGTCGTTCCTGTTCTATTCCGGCTTTTATCTGCCCATGTACTGGTCGAGCCGGGCCAAGCTGACCAACACCGCCGATCTGATCCGCCTGATCATTCGCGACGAGGCGGTGCATGGCTACTATATCGGCTACAAGTTCCAGAAAGGCCTGGAGCAGGCCAGCCCGGCCCGCCGCCAGCAGGTGAAGAACTTTGCCTTCGATTTGTTGCAGGATCTGTACGACAACGAAGTGCGTTACACCGAAGAGCTCTACGACGGGGTGGGCTGGACGGAAGAGGTGAAGACCTTCCTGCACTATAACGCTAACAAGGCGCTGATGAATCTGGGCTACGAGGCGCTGTTCCCACCGGCAATGGCACAAGTGGATCCGGCGATCCTGTCAGCGCTGTCCCCCAACGCCGATGAGAACCACGATTTCTTCTCTGGCTCCGGCTCTTCCTACGTAATGGGCAAAGCGGTGAATACCGAGGATGAGGACTGGGCGTTCTAAATGCCTGATGCCATCTAGCGTAAAAAAGCCCCGCATCCTCGCGGGGCAAATCGGCAACACACTACTCAATAGAAATGCGATAACACCAGCAGCGCCAGCGAAACGTTAATCGCCCCGCCGATGCGCGTTGCGATCTGGGCGAAGGGCATCAGCGACATCCGGTTGCCCGCCGTCAGGATCGCCACGTCACCGGTTCCGCCTTGCCCGCTCTGGCAACAGGAAACAATGGCCACGTCGATCGGATGCATACCGATCTTCTTGCCAACCAGGAAACCGGTGGCCACCAGCGTGCTTACCGTCGCCACGATCACAATCAGGTTCTGCACGGTGAAGGCATCTACCAGCTCTTGCCACGGCGTGATCGCTACGCCCACGGCAAACAGGATCGGATAGGTCACGGCGGTGCGGAAGAATTTATACACCACCTGCGATCCTTGCTGAATGCGTGGCGAAACGCCGTGTGCCAGCTTCACCGCCACTGCGGCAAACAGCATTCCCACCGGGGCCGGCAAGCCGATCAGCCGGTGTAACAGCATGCCGACCATATACAGCAGGATGGCCAGCAGCGCGCCACAGGCGATAGTGGCGACATCCACGTTACCGCTCAGTTTCTCCGTTGCCGCGACCTCGCTATCGCCCTGCTTGCTCGGCATCAGGCTGCCTTCGCCGGTAAGGTGTGGATAGCGTTTCCCCAATTGGTTCAGCAGGCCAGCAATCACGATCGCCGTCAGGCTACCCAACATCACGATCGGCAGGATACGCCCCAAGGCTACGCCCTGCTCCATATGCAAAATGGCGGCATAGCCCATCGACAATGGGATCGCCCCTTCCCCCACGCCCCCGGCCATGATCGGCAGGATCAGGAAGAAGAAGATCTGGAACGGATCGAGGCCCAACGCCATACCCACCGCCATCCCGACCACCATTCCGGCCACTTCACCGCACAACATCGGCACAAAAATACGCAGGAAACCCTGGATCAGCACCTGGCGGTTCATGCTCATAATGCTGCCGACGATAATGCAGCAGATGTAGAGATAAAGAATATTGGTCGACTTGTAGAATTTGGTCGTGGACTCAACCACCACGTCCGGCAGCAAACCATAGTGCACCAGTGCGGAGGGTATAAAGGTGGCACAGATGGCGGCAGCCCCCATTTTCCCCACCAGCGGCAGGCGCTTGCCAAACTCACCGCAGGCAAAGCCGAAGAACGCCAGTGTCGCCACCATTACCACGATATCGCTGGGTAATTTACCTGCCAGGCAGTCGAGTAGGATCAGCACTCCGGCCAGCACGAAGAATGGCAGCGGTATAATCCCTATTTTGTAATTATCCAGAATATGCCACCACTTTTCACGCAGCGGAATATCGGCAGTTTTATCTTTGGCAATGAGGTAGGAATCATCGGTTGTGCTCATAATCTGGCCTCTTATTGTTTGTTCGGCCATCATAGAGAAACGCTTGGAGTCACCGCTGTGATTTTGTTCAAAATAAAAAAGGGTTTTTAATGGGGGTTATGGTTTCTATGGTGTTAATGCCCTTTATGTAAAATAGCCCGTGGAGTTAATGGCGTTAATAATAGGCTTATTTTAAGTTTTACTGATTTTATCGCACGTTAGGTGTCCGCTACGCCGCTGCGTAATATTCCTCTACAATAAAGCCGTGCCGATGCTCACAACTTGATCTTGGGCAATATTACTTCAAGGGCGACTCATGATAGGGTAGTCACCCAAACAGACACCAGGATCCGCGGCAAACCATGCACATCAAACTCTCTTTTCATATCAAGCTGTTCCTGTGCCTGGTCGCCTTTTCCTGCGTGTTGCTGACGCTGATCGGGGTTTACACTTACTACAAACTGGATGCGCAGTTGCACCGGGATCTGGGTGCCCGTGCCCAAGTGCAGGCACGTGAGATTGCGCTGATCCCCTCCCTGATCACCGCCGTTGAAAATAACGACACGCAATATATCGCCGCACTGATGAAAAAAATCCGTGCCAGCAGCGATGCCAGCTATATTGTCATCGGCGATAGCCACACCATGCACCTTTACCATTCCGAACATGCCGACCGTTTGGGAACCCCTATGGTGGGGGGCGATAATAAAGAAGTGCTGGAAGGCAAAAGCATTATCTCGATCCGCAACGGGGGGATCGGTATTTCATTACGCAGCAAGGCACCAATTGTGGATGACAATAACCAGGTGATCGGTATTGTTTCCGTCGGTTATCTTAAATCCCATATCGACAGTTTAAATGCCCATACGCTGACCCAGATCGTGGCCTCGATCGTCTTGCTATTGATGGCGCTGTTTATTTTTTCCTGGCTATTATCGAAGAACCTGAAACGCCAGATGTTTTCATTAGAGCCAAAAGAGATCGCGCTGCTGGTGCGCCAGCAAAAAGCCCTGCTGGAAGCCATCTATGAAGGGGTGATCGCCATAGATCCGCAACTGCGCATCATCACGATTAACCATGCCGCGCGTGAGCTGCTGGATCTGCGTCAACCGGCCAATAATCTGCTGGGCCAGCACATCGGTGAGATCATCCAGTCACAGCCCGATTTCTTTGCCGCAGCGCAGCTGGGGCACGACACCCATGATGAGGTGTGCCGTTTCAACCATGTGCGAGTGATTGCCAGCCGGGTGCGGATCATGCAGGAAGAGGAGCTACAGGGGTGGGTGATCAGCTTTCGCGGCAAGAACGACATCAACACCCTCAGCAGCCAGCTTAGCCAGGTAAAACGCTATGCCGATAACCTGCGCATCATGCGTCACGAACAGCTGAACTGGACGGCCACGCTCGCTGGCTTGCTGCATATGCAACGTTATGACGAGGCCATCCGCTATGTGGAAGCCCAGTCGGAAGGCGCACAGGAGATCCTCGACTTTATTTCCCAGCGCTTCAGCTCCGCCGCGTTGTGTGGCCTGCTGTTGGGCAAATACTCCAGCGCACGGGAAAAAGGCATCGAGCTCCGTTTCGATCCCGCTTGCCAACTGCGCCAAATCCCCGCCGCGCTGAATGAAACCGAGCTGATGTCGATTATTGGCAACCTGTTGGATAACGCGTTCGATGCTACGCTGCATTGCGCAGCGCCGCACGAAGCGGTAGAACTTTATATCAATGACAGCAGCAACGAGCTGGTGATCGAAGTTGCCGATCGCGGCACCGGGATTGCACCGCAGGTTCGTGATACGCTGTTTGAACAAGGCGTGACAACCAAAGATAAGGGCGACCACGGTATTGGCCTGCACCTGGTGGCCAGCCACGTCGCTCAGGCCCATGGCAGCATCGAAGTGTCGGACAACGATCCGCACGGCACCATTTTCTCGCTGTTTATCCCCAAAGCTTAAGCACCCGGATCCGACCTATGCAACCTGAGACACTGGACGTTCTGATCGTGGAAGACGAGCCGCAACTGGCCACGCTGCACGCCGAATTTCTTGAGAAAAATTTCAACCTGCGGGTGGTGGCCTATGCCGCTACCCTGGCGGAAGCCAGAGCAAAAGTGAATGCTCACCAGCCCCGGCTGATCCTGCTGGACAACTTTCTGCCGGACGGCCAGGGGATTGCGCTAATGGAAGAAACCGCGGTGAAAAAGCCCGGTTGTTCGGTGATTTTTATCACCGCAGCCAGCGACATGAATACCTGTAGCCAGGCGATCCGCAACGGGGCCTTCGACTACATCATCAAACCGGTATCCTATAAGCGGCTGCGCAATTCGCTGGAACGCTTTATGCAGTTTGTACAGACCCAGCGTACCTTCAAGGTCATCGACCAGAGCAGCGTCGATGCGCTGTATAACCTGCAGTCCAAGCAGTTTTCCAACGAGCCCAGCGCCAAAGGGATTGAAACCATCACCCTGGAGTTGGTGCAGGCGTTGTTCAACGATCGGCCAGAGGTAGCCCATGCGGTGGAAGACGTGGTGGCACACGCCGGCATTAGCAAAACCACCGCACGCCGCTATCTGGAATACTGCGTGACGACCCAGTTTATACGCGTCGAAATGCTCTACGGTAATATCGGTCATCCGCGCCGTTTATACCGCAAGGCTTAGGCTGACATCTGCCTGTCACATTGCAGGGCTATGCTGGCTCATAGATATCCCCTTCGATATCGGCATCAATGTTACATTCAGCTCTTTTTACCCGGCCAAGACTTGGCCGGGTTTTTTATTCGTGTGGCTTAAAAGGTATACCGCAGCCCTACGCGGATACGATACTGCTCCCTATTATAATCGTTCCAGCGATCCAGCCATTGCAGCTCCAGATAGGGCATCCAATGGGTATCAATTTTATAGCTGAACTTATTGGTGATCTCCCAATGGTGACTCTTACCATTCTTACTATGGAAATCGTTGACCCGGATAAAATAATGTGGCTCGAAGGTATAATTTAACTCATCGCTGAGCTTAAAGTTCCAGTAGTTGGCAATTTCATGGGTATCGTTACGTGCCGGGTTGCCGTTAAAATCGATGGAATCATAGTTATTATGGTTATAGCGATAACGCACGGTCAGGTTGAAAAACGGCAGAAATTTATAGTTATTGTCCAGGTAGACGGCACCGCCAGAGCCCGCACTGCTCGAGTTGACCAGCCCACCAGGAGACACCGTCCATTTATCCGTTGGCCGGAACAGGGGATACCAGCCCTCCAGTTCGTTATAGCTGTGCTTGAGCTGATCAAACTTGCCAATGTTATAGGCATTGGTGGCCATCACACCGGCTCCGCCATCAAAATTATAACCGCCGCGCAGGATGATTTCGTTTAATTCAGAGGCGGTATTATAAGCCTCACGAGTTTCCAGATAGGCACGTCCGGCCTGAGCGCTGGCTGAGGCAAACAACGCCGCCACCAGCAGTATCGTATTGGTTTTATTGCTGCTACAACCCCAGAGAGTAGACATGGTTGAGTTTCCTTGTGTCATTAATCCTGATAAAAGCATGCAGAAATCCCGCCGCCATGCCGTTAGGCATGACAGCTGTGCGTTATTGTGAGTAATACCCTGGCTTAGACTTCTTTGATTATTGCCGTATTGATTGCCGGATGAAGCTCGGCCTGTTCGTCGCGGTTTCCTTTTTTGTTGTTAATTTCAGTGATTATTTGCATAAATAGCTGTTCATTTAACTTATAGAAAAACCCCATCATGACGGCGGCTACCATCGCCAATACGGAGGGATAAATAAAGATTAACTCTCGCAGGCCTTTCAGCACCGAGGCTGACTGCTCAATATTCGGAATATAGCCGATCTGCGTCAACATAATGCCCGGTAACAATCCGGCTAATGCGGCGGAAATCTTGCGTGAAAAGGTATAGCCGGTATACACCGAGCCTTCCGCACGGATGCCGGTTTTCCATTCGCCGTAATCAACGGTATCGGGCACCAGCGCCCAGTTCAGGCTGTTGACGAAGGCCGTCCCAAAGAAGGCCATGCAGGAGAACGCCACGAAAGAGAGCGAGCTGTCGCCCCAGGCGTAGTTACACAGATCGCCCAGGCACCAAAGCAACAGGCCACCAAGGTAGACCCGCTTTTTGCCAAAGCGCTTCACCGCCGCTGGCACCATCAGTACGCCAATCAGGATGCAGCCCATGCTGAAAAAGCCCATATAGGACAGCAAATGGATATCGTGCAACACGTATTGGGTGTAATAGACCTGGATCGCCAGCTTGATATTAAACGCCGCCAGCGTACACAGGTTGGCAATGCACAACACCAGCAATGGCGGGTTTTGGAATATGGCACGGAAGGACTTGAAGATGCCAGGTTTATGATGCGCCGGTACCACGTCAACGTAGCGCTCTTTGACCCCGCCGTGGCACCACCACATGCAAAACACGCCACAGGTCGCAAACACCACCGCGGCAACCAGATAGCCCATCTCCGGGCGTGAAGTGAACAGCATCTGGATCGGGACAAAGCCCACGGTGCACAACAGCAGCCCCAGCGTTGCCCCTCCCTGCCGCCAAGCGGCCAGTTGTGCGCGCTCCTGCGGATTTTTGGTGATGGCTGGCACCATCGCCCCATAGGAGCAGTTCATCAGGCTGTAAAACAGGCCGAACAGCATAAACAGTACGGTGGCCAGTACGGTTTTGGTATTCAGGCTGAACCCGCTATTGAGAAAGTTGGCCACGGCCAGTAAAGCCACCGGCAGCGAGGCATAGAAGATAAACGGCCTGAACTTGCCCTTGGCACCGATATTACGCCGGGAATCCAGCAGCACGCCGGTCAGCATATCGGTGAAGGCGGTGAAGAATTTGGCGATCAAGAAGATTACGCCGCCGTAGATGGCGGGTAATCCCAGAATGTCGGTATAGAACTTCAGCAAATACAGGGTACCGATACACAGCATCAGGTTGGAACCGAAGTCCCCCATACCGTAGGCGAACTTTTCACGCAGCGGCAACCGCAGCGTAACGGGATCTTGGTAGGATAAAGAGTTGGCCATCTGACGGGTCCTTATTATTGTCTTACACCCTGCGTCTTTCTGGTTGCAGGGGCGAATAAATTCGCCCCGATTAACACCTGGCTGCTTATAACGCCGGGCTTACCACCCGCTTGCGCTCTTCCAGCTCACCGACGATCTTGAGGTAGTTCTTCTCCGTCAGGTGATAGAACAGCCCCATGGTCAATGCGGTCAGCACGGCCAGGCCACAAGGATAGAGGAAGATTAACTGCCGCAAGCCTTCCAGCGTACCAGGCCCCTGCGCCACGTTGGGAACATAGCCGATATAGGCCAGCATCACGCCAGGGAAGAAGCCCGCCAGCCCTTGGGAAACCTTGCGAAAGAAGGTAAAGCCGGTATAAACCGTGCCTTCCGAGCGCACGCCTGTTTTCCACTCACCGTATTCCACGGTGTCCGACACCAGCGCCCAGTTGAGGCTGTTGACGAAGGCCGTGCCGAAGAACGCCAGGCAAGAGAACAACACAAACAGCGTGGAGGTATTACCCCACATATAGTTCATGGCATCGCCCAGGATCCACAGCGACAGGCCGCCCAGATAGACGTTTTTCTTGCCAAAGCGTTTCACCACCGTCGGGACCAGCAGCACCCCGAGCAGGATGCAGCCCATACTGAAGAAACCCATATAGGACAGCAGGGTGATATCGTTGAGGACGTATTGGGTGTAGTAGATCTGGATCGCCAGCTTGATGTTGAACCCCGCCAGCGTGCACAGGTTGGCCACGCACAGCACAAACAGCGGTTTGTTACCGGCGATGGCCTTGAAGGACTGCAACAGACCCGGCTTGGGTGCGCCCGGTTTCGGGATCTCGACATAACGCTCTTTAACGCCGGAATAGCACCACCACATGCACAACATGCCGACGAAGGCGAAGATCGCCGCCGCCACCAGATAACCCACTTGTGGACGCCCATCAAATAGCGACAGGATCGGCACAAACGCCACGGTACACAGCAACAGACCCACCGTCGCCCCGCCCTGCCGCCAGGCAGCCAGTTGCGCACGCTCCTGCGGGTTTTTGGTCATCGCGGGCACCATCGCGCCGTAGGAGCAGTTCATCATGCTGAAGAACAGCCCGAACGCCATAAAGATCAGCGTGGCGATCACCGTTTTAACGGTGACGTCAAACGAGGCCCCCACGCCGATAAAGTTGGCTACCACCAGCAACGCCACCGGCATTGAGGCATAAAAGATAAATGGCCGGAACTTGCCTTTGGGGCCAATATTGCGCCGGGAATCGAGCATCAGCCCGGTGCCCATGTCGGTAAAGGCGGTAAAGAAACGCGAGATGAGAAAGATCAGCCCGCCCCACGCGGCGGGGATCCCCAACACGTCGGTATAGAATTTCAGCAGATACAGCGTGCCGACACACAACAACAGGTTGGAACCGACATCGCCCATGCCATAGGCGAATTTCTCGCGCAGGGGCAATATCAGCTTCACCGGATCCTGGTTAGCTTCACTCATGGTGATTCTCCTTGGAAAACACCTATTCCCAGAGATAGCCGCCCTTGCCGGTTTGGCAACGGACGGCTGACAGTTGGTGATTACAGCGTGCGTAGCGAGGCGAACAACTCCGCCCACTCGCTATCCGCCCGATAGAACACCGGCGGCTGGCCCATTGGGGCTGCTATTGTCACCTCGGCCCCTCCGCTATGCCGCTCACCGGTCCACAGGTTGATCCAGCTATCCTGCGGCAGGTAGAGCGTCCAGTCGGTGCGCCCTTCTTCATGCACCGGAGCCACCAGCAGATCGCGCCCAAACAGGTATTGGTATTTCAGGCTGTAGGTGTGGGCATCGTCTTCATAATGCAGGAACAGCGGGCGCATCACCGGTAAGCCGGACTGCGCATTGAGCGCCACCGCCTGCTTGATGTACGGCTTGAGGGAGCTGAATACCTGACTCATGCGGGCAAACTGACGGATGGTTTCCACGTCATGATCGAACTGCCAGTTATCATCCGGACGGTTGCCTTCATGGGTACGCATCATCGGCGTGAAAGCGCAGAACTCGCACCAGCGCATCAGCAGTTCTTTGCTGCGTTTCATCTCAAACAGCGTGGTGTAACCGCCAATATCACTGTGGTGCAGACCGTGGCCGGTCATCGCCAACGACAGCGCCGCCGGGATCACCGAAGCCAGGCCGTCGTCCAGGCTCCAATCCACGTTCTGATCGCCCGCCCACATCATTACCGAATACTTCTGGCTGCCGGTGTAACCCGCGCGCATAAAGAACAGGATCTCGCCCAGCTTGCCGCATTCTTCCAGAGCGTCGTAGTTGCACTTGGCCCATAGTGCTGGCCAGGCGTTATGCATGATTTCCGCATCGATGCCGTTATGCAAAACGGTATCGGTCGGCAGATATTCGCCAAAGTCCGCCATCCAGCCGTCGAGGCCAAATTCGATCAGATTCTTTTTGATGACGTTCTTGTACCAGTCATAAGCTTCAGGCTTGGTGAGATCGACTACGCCAGCATAGAACTCGCCAAATTCGACCTGGTAGTCTTTGCCGTCGTAATCCTTGGTCAGATAGCCTTTCTCGGCCGCCTCGGCGTACAGCTCTTTCTCTATGGCTACGTAAGGGTTGATGTACCCCAGAAAATGTACCCCCTCTTTTTTCCATTGCGGGATGCGTTTATCCAGCTCCGGGTACAGCTCGCTGTCCCAGCGCCAGTTCCACATCAGGCGTTTGCCAAAAGAGGTGATCCGCCGTCCTTCCCAGTCCTGCGCCCAGATCCCACTAACCTTGACACCGTGCTCGCGCATTACGTCCAGCTTCTGTTGGCAGACCTCGGTGCCGCCCTGAATACCCAGGATCACCCCGTCATACACCCAGTCCGGCAGTTCCGGCTGGCGGCCAAGTAACGCGGTCAGCTTTTCCAACAGGCTGATATAGCTGTCGGCGCAGTCAAAGCGCAACACCGCTTGATCCTGCCAGATCGCCAGTTCATGGAACTCTGGGGCAGAAAAATCGAAGTTCATGTAGCAGCTGTTTTCTACGTGGCAGTAATATTTCTGGCTGCTGACAAACGTCGGCTGCGGGAAGAAGGTCCAGTAGTAATCACCACCGGCGTTCTCCTGGCAGTCTGCCTGCCAGGTAACATAGGTCTGCTTGTTACGGCCAACCCCCTGCTCACTGGTCCATAACGGGAAAGGTTTACCGCGCAGGTCGAAATAGGAAAACTGTTCGCCGCAGCCATAAACGTGATCTTCCTGCTGGGCTGCCAGGCGCAGCCACATGCGATTGTTCTGCTCGTCGCTGTTGCGCAGCTGCATTTCCAACCGCCCTTGTGCATCGGTAGTGATTGCCAGCGTGCACTGGGCCACATCGCCCCGGCTAAAGCGGATCAGCCAGCCTTTGTCCTGCGGGAAGATCTGGGTTTCGGTCAGCGCCAGTTTTTCACTGAGCTGGTCTTTGATGCTGAAGTTGCCGCGGAACATCTCGATATCCGCCTTGCCGCGCCCAATCCACAGGCACGGAGCCGCAGCCGTGTGTTGTATCAGCACTCGCTGCTGAAAGGTCAACGTAAATCCACCTGCGTGTTGCGTAAGTTCCAAGCCTTGCTGAGAAGCCATGATCCATTCTCCAAAAGGTTAAATGCCGTATTTTTCCAAGCGTTGGTTGCCCGCTCAGGTCAGTTCAATCACGTCCAAACCAAGCAGACCGGCCACTTTGCGCAGCAGCGGACGGTGCTCGCCGTAAACCAGCGAGGTGTGGTGCTCCATACCCGCCGCAATCAGGCGCTGGCGGTAAGTGTCTGCATCTATATCCAGGCGCGCGGTCCCGGCTGTGCCGGAAAACGCCAGCGGAGCCTTGATCATTTCGCCACCGGCCAGCATCAGGCGCAGCTTGCCCTCGCCCTGAGTAATGCGGCATAGCGTGATGCGCCCCGGTTTGAGAGCAAATTCAGACAGCAAAGGAAGCTTGCGGTTGGAGTGGATCGTGGCCTGCACCGGGCCATCACGATCGGCCATTTCGATCGGTGCCTGCCCGCAGTGCCAGAACACCACGCTGTTATCCTGCGGATCGATATCCACCAGGTCGGTATTGAACGCCGCATTGCCTGAAGCCCACTGCGCCATCAGCGAAGAGAGCACGCCAAACATGTCGGCTTCGCAGCCACAGGGCACTTTATCTTCGTTCATCAATGCCAACGCCCCACACGCAGCGCATCCGTAGTCGGTAAAGAAATCCGGCCAGCAGCGCACGGCAATGCCGGTGTAACCTTCACGCTGCGCCTTTTCACGCAGGGCAGAATAAACCTTGAGCGTTTTGCGGGTGGCCGTTTGATCCATCTCAGCCAGGTTAGGGAAATCCTTGGCACGGCGGGCATAAGGCGCATCGGCTACGCTGTCCGGCAGCGCCTTCACCTCTTCAATAAACTCCAGCACCGGCTGGCGAGTCACCTCAACGCCAAAGTGCTGCGTCAGCTGCTGCTGGTTGTAGTTGCAGGCGTCAAAACCCAGCGGGTGCTCGCCAATCACCATCACTTTGGCCTGTTTGAAGCGTTTAACAATCGCTGCGGCCTGCGCCAGCTGCTGTAATTCGTTAATCACTCGACTATCGTCCGGCAGGCCGTGCAGCGTTTGCACGTTGATGGCCTCACGGCTCAGGGCATGACAAGCCAGATTCACCCCGCAGAAAGAGTTCAGGCGCAAACGGCCACCGGTACGGGCCTCCGGGAATGACCACATCGCCGTGGGCACCGGGAAATCACGCACCACTTCGGTGGTGAGGGAGGCATCGGTAAAGGTCACTTGCAGGATCAGCAGCAGATCGAGATTGGCCTGTTTGAGTGCTGGCAGTATTTGCAGAGCCGATTCGGCATCAAACTGCAATACCGGTTCCCCCACCAGCTCGATATCCATCCCGCTCAGCGTCTGCCAGGCCTGCGCCAGCATCTCTTGCGCGTAGGGCACGTCGAAGGTCGCGCGGCCAAGCGCCAATACGCCTACTTTTGCTTTATTTTTCATAACATTGCTTCCAGTAATCGAATAAATCTATGCCACGGTGCTGAAGCGGTGTTCAGTCTGGCTGTAATAGTTTTCCCCTGGGCGCAGCACTACGTTGCCAAAATGGGCGTGGTGAATGCTGTCTGGGAATGCCTGGGTTTCAAGGCAGATGCCGGAAAACGCCTGATAGCGATGGCCAGCCTTGCCATTCCAGATCTTGTTGGAAAGCTTAAAGGCGTTATAAAACTGCACGCCCGGCAGCGAGGTGTGTACTTCCATCACTCGCCCGGTCTGTGGGCAGATCAAGCTCGCTGCGGGATGCAAAACACCGTCGCCAGGCTTAAGCACATAGTTCATATCAAAATCCTGTGCCGGGCGGTGCAGCATGGCGTCCCCAAGACGACGGGCGTTGCGGAAATCAAATGCCGTCCCGGCAACGCGGCGGATTTCTCCGGTGGGTAGCATGGTGGTTTCATCCACCGGGGTGATGAAGTCGGCGTCGATCTTGAGCTGCTGATCGTGGATCAGGTGCTGATGCCCGCGCAGGTTGTAATGGCTGTGATTGACCAGATTGACCAGCGTCGGCTTGTCCGTCTGCGCCTCAAAGCTCAGCGTCATCACGTTATCTTCCGTCAGGCCGATGCGGTGGCTAACCTGCAGATTGCCCGGATAACCTTCCTCACCATCGATAGAGGTACGGCTGAAAATAATGCCGTCGCCGTCTTCCTGTGCCTGCCAGACATACTTGTCAAAACCCCGACGTCCGCCGTGCAGGTGTTGTCCGGTAGAGAGTTCATTGGTGGCCAGAATATATTCCTGACCGTCGATGCTGAAACGACCACCGGCAATACGGTTGGCGCAGCGCCCGGCTATCGCGCCGAAGAACGGATGCCCGGCCTGATAAGCCGCCAAATTGTCGAACCCCATCACGACATCTTCCGCTTGCCCATGGCGATCCGGCACCCAAAGCTCGGTAATAATGCAACCGTAATCGGTCACGCACAGCCGCATTCCGTTGGCATTGGTCAGCGTGAAAAGGGAAACGGCCCGCCCTTGATGTTCGCCAAAATGCTGGCGTTGAATGGTTGTCATAATCGATGCCCTATGGTTAGCGCGGCAGCTTGCCGCGCAACGGTTGCTTAAAACTGAGCGGCTTTACCCTGGCTGCCAAACAGCCTGATTTTTTCGGCGACCTTGGCCTGCATCACATCACGGCCATGCCCGAGGGACACCGCCAAGACAAACTCGTGCGGATCTTTGTCGAGCACTTCAGCCATCCCCTGGGTGAAGGCCTGCCGCAGTTCGGTGTCCACGTTCACCTTGGCGACCCCCAGTGAGACCGCCTTACGGATCTGATCGTCCGGTACGCCGGAGCCGCCGTGCAGCACAATCGGCTTTTTGACGATCTCGCGGATCTCTTGCAAGCGCTCGAACGCCAGCTTGGGCTCCTGCTTGTACAGGCCATGAGCGGTGCCGATGGACACCGCCAGATAATCCACCGTGGTCGATTGAGCAAACTGCAGCGCTTCGTCACTGCTGGTGATCAGGGCGTCTTTTTCGTCGACCGAAATATCATCCTCGGTGCCGCCGATCTTGCCGATCTCACCTTCGACCCCAATGTTCAGCACGTGGGCAACGTCCGCCACGGCACGGGTGATCCGCACGTTTTCGTCAAATGACAGGTGAGAGCCGTCAAACATCACCGACTGGAACCCGGCCTGCACCGCCTGCATGGTCTGACCGAAGCTGCGGCTGTGATCCAGGTGGATGCACACCGGCACCGTGATATCGTGCATAAACGCATCGATCATCGCCTTCATGGGCTCCAGACCCATCACGCTAATCACTTTCTGCCCCACCTGGATCATGATCGGGGCCTGCTCCTGTTCGGCTGCCAGCAAAATGGCGCGAATGGTTTCGGCGTTGTGTGCGCTGAACGCGCCGATGGCATAGCCGTTTTCCCATGCATGTTGGATCATGGTGTTACCAGATAAATAAGGCATTTCTTCTCCCCTCTGCGCGCTGAATAGCAACCGCAATTACGTTAAGTGTTACGCGTGATTCGCTCTGCCCGAAGCAGCCCGAACCTGTTCCAAAATGGCACTCCAATCCTGACGCCCACGTCCGCTGGCCCGCGCCTGGCTGTAAACCTCGCGTGAGGCTGCCCCCATCGGCATGGCGACGTGTAACTGATTGGCCACATCCAGCGCTATGCCCAGATCCTTGTGCGCCAGATCGATCATGAACGCCGGGCTGAGATCGCCCTTCAGCACCTTGTTTGGCCAGGTGGTGGTGAAATGCCCCTTGCCTGCCGGCGTACCGCTCATCACTTGCAGTGCGACATCAAACGACAGCCCTAGCGCCTCGCACAGTACCGCAGCCTCGGCAGACAGCGCGTTGAGCGCGATGCTCATGTAGTTGTTGATCAGCTTCACGCGGATCCCCATGCCTGGCCCACCGGCGTTGATCAGCTCCGAGCCCATCGCCATCAGCACGGGCGTCGCACGCTCCACCTGCTCGGCAGTACCACCCGCCAGGATCAGCAACGTGCCAGCCTGAGCATGGTCTGAAGTCCGCCCGACCGGGGCATCCATCAGGCTAAAGCCCCGTGCCTGCATTTGGGCAATCAGCCGGTCCGTTTGCAGCGGGTGGATGGTGGACATATCCATCACCAATGCCGCAGGCGATAAGGTGCAGCACACCCCCTCGGCACCAAATAGCACCTCATGCACCAATTCGCCGTTAGGCAACATGGTGATGACGAACTCCGCGTCCAGTACCGCCTGCGCCGGGTTGGCTGCCGCCTTGGCCCCCTGAGCGACCAAGGCGCTGACCGCCACCGGGCTGATATCAAAAACGTTCAGCCGATGCCCCTGCTCGATCAGGTTGCTGGCCATCGGCGCGCCCATTTGCCCTAACCCGATAAATGCGATCTGTGCCATGGTTCTCTCCTGTTGGTTACCCTTGTCATCTCTGTGTCATTTCACCGACCACAAATCAGACCGTTTTTGTCTGTTTTTGATCGTATTTGTAATTTATGGTCAAAAAATTGACAGCCGTCACTCTTTTAACATTTGAGTGAATTAAAATGGTGGCAGCGTGATCGGCAGCCACTTTTTGCTGAAAACCGTTCGCTTACCACAGATCAACATCCAGGGATCCAGACCATGACTCGAATCGCATGCGTAGGCATTGCAGTGCAAGACCGTCTGTATTACGTAGAGAAACTGCCTGAGGGCGGGGGGAAATATGTTGCCACCGACTACCGCGAAATTGGCGGAGGCCCGGCGGCAACGGCTGCGGTGGCCGCAGCCAGGCTAGGTGCAGAAGTGGATTTCATTGGCCGGGTCGGCGACGATGCTACTGGGCAAACGCTGTTGGCCGAGCTGGGCAGCTATGGCGTGAATGTCAGACATGCGCGCCGTTGCCCACAGGCGCGCTCATCGCAATCGGCTGTGCTGGTGGACGCCCAGGGTGAGCGCATGATCATCAACCATCCCAGCCCAGATTTACCCGAGGATGCCGAATGGCTGCATGACATCGACTTTAGCCAGTACGACGTGGTGTTGGCGGACGTGCGTTGGCATCAAGGGGCATTGACCGCCTTCACCTTGGCCCGGCGCGCGGGTGTCACTACTCTGTTGGACGCCGATGTCACACCGCAGGATATCCGCCCGCTGGTTGCTTTGGCCGACCATGCCGCCTTCTCCGAACCGGGTTTGCTGCGGATGACGGGAAAAACGGATATCGAGCAGGGATTGCGTGCGGCAAAAAATGACAAAAACGGACAAGTTTATGTCACTCAGGGTAAACATGGCTGTTTCTGGCTGGAAAACGCTCAGCTTAAACATCAGCCAGGCTTTCCGGTTGAGGTGGTGGATACCACGGGAGCTGGCGACGTTTTTCACGGTGCACTGGCGGTAGCTCTGGGTTCACAATCCGATATAGCTCAGGCGGTGCGTTATGCCAATGCAGTTGCCGCATTGAAGTGTACCCGTCCTGGCGGGCGCGCTGGCATTCCCAACTGTGATCAAACTGACTCTTTCCTGGCCAGTTTTGTATAATATGGTTGGCCGATGACAATATTAAGGGAGTGGAGCATGAGTCTGACTGAACTTACCGGCAACCCACGCCACGATCAGCTGATCCAGTTGATCGCCAAGCGCGGCTATATGAACATCGACGAGCTGGCGCAATTGCTGGAAGTGTCAACGCAGACGGTCAGGCGCGATATCCGCAAACTGAGCGAGCAGGGGCTGATTAGCCGCCATCATGGGGGGGCGGGTCGTGCCTCTAGCGTGGTCAACACGGCCTTTGAGCAACGGGAACTCTCTTACACGCAAGAGAAGATAGCCATTGCGGAAGCCATTGCCGATTACATCCCCGATCGTTCCACCATTTTTATCACCATCGGCACCACCGTTGAGCATGTTGCCCGAGCGCTGATGAACCACAGCCACCTGCGCATCATTACCAACAGCCTGCGGGTGGCACATATCCTGTATAAAAACACCGAGTTCGAAGTGATGGTGCCGGGCGGTACGCTGCGGCCCAATAACGGCGGTATCATCGGCCCCAGCGCCGTAAGCTTTGTGGAAGGCTTTCGCGCCGACTATCTGATCACCAGCGTAGGGGCAATCGAAGCCAACGGCGATCTGCTGGAATTTGACGTGAATGAATCCAGCGTGGTGAAAGCGATGATGGCACATTCGCGTCATATTCTGCTGGCTGCGGACCACACCAAGTTCCATGCTTCGGCGGCAGTAGAAATCGGCAATACCCGACAGGCGACCGCGTTATTTACCGACCTACCTCCCCCCTCTGCAATGGGATCGGTGTTACAGCAGCAGCAAGTAGAACTGGTCGTTATTCCCACCAGCAGCGAAGAACCCACGCTCTGATCTACGCTGGTAAACCTGCTGATTTTCCTGCCGTTCATCAATGCACGCAGAACGTTACTATGCGTGCATTAATTACCCATTTGACGCTGCCAATATTCCCTGCAAATAGTTGCCATTATCGCCAATATATCCCGCCATTTCCTGTTGCTCATTACGGTTAAATAACCGCGTAAAAATCGGGTAATTATGCCCAATCATCAAACCTGATATCACTAGAAAAATCTTACGATATGAACATTGAGGGTTGTCTCAGAATGTCAGTGTGTTAGGGTATAGGGCACTCTTATTTTCTATTAGGACAATTTTAGCGTTTAATAATAAACCAAAGGAAACAGCGAATTGCATGGCAATTAAACTAGAAGTTAAAAATTTATATAAGATATTTGGTGAGCACCCGGAACGCGCATTTAAGCTGATAGACAAAGGTTTGACGAAAGACCAGCTGTTGGAAAAAACGGGGTTATCACTTGGCGTCAAGAACGCCTCTCTGGCCATTGAAGAAGGCGAGATATTTGTCATCATGGGGCTTTCCGGTTCCGGTAAATCCACCTTGGTACGCCTTCTCAATCGTCTGATAGAACCCACCCGCGGTGAGGTGCTGATTGACGGCGAGGATATATCAAAAATATCCGATACTGCGCTACGCACCGTACGGCGTAATAAGATCAGCATGGTGTTCCAGTCATTCGCCTTAATGCCACATATGAACGTATTAAATAATACCGCGTTCGGCATGGAATTAGCGGGTATTCCTTTACAGGAACGCCAGGAAAAAGCGCTGGACGCGTTGCGTCAGGTTGGGCTGGAAAATTATGCCAATGCTTATCCCGATGAACTGTCCGGTGGTATGCGCCAGCGTGTCGGCTTAGCCCGCGCCATGGCTAACGATCCGGATATATTGTTAATGGATGAAGCCTTCTCTGCGCTGGACCCATTAATTCGTGCCGAGATGCAGGATGAACTCGTCAAATTACAGGCGAAACATCAGCGCACCATCGTCTTTATTTCCCACGATCTGGATGAAGCGATGCGTATTGGCGACCGCATTGCCATTATGCAGGGCGGCGAAGTGATCCAGGTGGGTACCCCGGATGAAATATTAAATAATCCGGCCAACGATTATGTGCGCACCTTCTTCCGCGGCGTCGATATCAGCCACGTTTTCAGTGCCAAAGACATCGCCAAACGTCGCCCGGTGACCCTGATCCGTAAGACTCCCGGTTTTGGTCCGCGCTCTGCGTTGCAGATCCTGCGTGATGAAGACCGTGACTATGGCTACGTCCTCGAACGCGAGAAATTTATCGGCGTGGTATCGATAGACTCCCTCAAGCAGGCGCTGGCGGCTAAACAGACGCTGGACGACGCCTTGCTGGATGCCCCACTGCCCGTTCCGGCCGATATGCCGCTGAGCGAGCTGATCTCACTGGTAGCACAGGCCCCTTGCGCCGTGCCGGTGGTCGGGGAAGAGAACAACTATATCGGTATTATTTCCAAAGGCATGCTGCTGCAGGCTTTAGATAAAGAGGGCCCTACGAATGAGTGATAATCAGGATCCATGGGCAACGGCTGCCACATCCCCTAACGACGCCCCGGCAACCCAGGCTGCCACCAGCAGCGATCCCTGGGCAACCGGCGCACCGGCAGACAGCGTGCCCCATGATGCCGCTAATCAGGCCGCATCGAGCGCTGACTGGCTTAACAGCGCCCCAGTGGAGCCCGAGCACTTTAGCCTGCTGGATCCGTTCCACAAGGCTTGGGTGCCGTTTGACAGCTGGGTCACTCACGCCATTGATTGGCTGGTGCTGCACTTCCGTCCGCTGTTCCAGGGCATTCGCGTGCCGGTGGATTTCATCCTCAGCGGTTTCCAGCAGTTTTTGCTGGGTATGCCTGCTCCCGTCGCCATTTTGCTGTTCTCGCTGATCGCCTGGCAGATATCCAGCCTCGGCATGGGGGCAGCCACGCTGCTGTCGTTAGTCGCCATCGGCGCTATCGGGGCCTGGTCACAGGCGATGGTCACGCTGGCGCTGGTGCTCACCGCCCTGTTCTTCTGCATCTTGATCGGTCTGCCATTGGGCATATGGTTGGCCCGCAGCAAACATGCCGCCAAGGTGATCCGGCCACTGCTTGATGCCATGCAGACCACACCAGCCTTCGTCTATCTGGTGCCGATCGTCATGCTGTTCGGTATCGGTAACGTGCCAGGGGTGGTCGTCACGATCATCTTCGCCCTGCCGCCCATCGTGCGTCTGACGATCCTGGGCATCAAACAGGTGCCGGAAGATCTGATCGAAGCCGCCGAATCCTTCGGCTCCAGCCCTCGCCAACTGCTATTTAAAGTGCAGTTGCCGCTGGCCATGCCAACCATCATGGCCGGGGTTAACCAGACGCTGATGCTGGCATTGTCGATGGTGGTTATCGCCTCGATGATCGCCGTGGGCGGTCTGGGCCAGATGGTGCTGCGTGGCATCGGCCGCCTGGATATGGGGCTGGCCGCCGTGGGTGGCGTCGGTATCGTTATTCTGGCCATTATTCTCGATCGCCTCACCCAGTCACTGGGGCGCGATCGCCGCAGTAAAGGGCTAGGCCGCTGGTATACCCACGGCCCAATCGGGTTGATCGCTCGCCCGTTTATCAAAAAAGCCTGATTGTACTTCCCGCCAACGGCTTTCTGCCCTGGCGGGCTATCTCCAAACAACATCAATAACAGAGGAAAAACTATGCGCACTACAGGGATCTGGGCGATTGCCCTTACCACACTGCTTGGTTCACAGGTTGCTTCCGCTGCTGATTTGCCAGGAAAAGGTATTTCGGTACAACCGATACAGAGCACCATCTCCGAGGAAACCTTCCAGACGCTGCTGGTCAGCAGGGCATTGGAAAAGCTTGGTTATGACGTGAAAGAACCGCGTGAGGTGGACTACAACGTAGCCTACACTTCCATCGCCGCTGGGGATGCCACTTTTCTGGCGGTGAACTGGGATCAGTTGCACGCCGATCAGTATCAGGCCGCCGGGGGTGATAAAAAATTCTATCGTGAAGGGGCTTACGTCAGCGGTGCTGCTCAGGGCTACCTGATCGACAAAAAAACCGCCGACCAGTATCACATCACCAACGTTGAACAGCTAAAAGATCCGAAAATTGCCAAGCTGTTTGATACCAACGGTGACGGCAAGGCCGACCTGACCGGCTGTACCCCTGGCTGGGGCTGTGAGACGGTGATTAATCACCATATCGAAGCCTATGGCTTGGGCAAAACCGTGGAGCACAATCAGGGCAACTACGCCGCCATGATCTCCGATACCATCACCCGCTTCAAAGAAGGCAAACCGGTGCTGTATTACACCTGGACGCCGTACTGGGTCAGCGATGTCATGGTGCCAGGGCGTGACGTTGTCTGGTTGCAGGTGCCGTTCTCCTCCCTGCCGGGCGAGCTTAAAGATGTTGATACCAAGCTGCCGAACGGAGCCAACTATGGCTTCCCGGTCAACGCCATGCATATTGCCGCCAATAAGCAGTGGGCGCAGGCCAACCCTGCCGCCGCCAAGCTGTTCGCCATCATGAAACTGCCGATTGCCGACGTTAACGCGCAGAACCTGCGGATGCATGCAGGTCAGTCCTCCGAGGCTGACATCCAAAACCATGTCAATGGCTGGATCAAGGCTCACCAGGCTACGTTTGACGGCTGGGTGAAAACTGCCGCTGAAGCCGCCGCCAAGTCATAACAGCCCTCACCCCAACCCTCTCCCACAGGGAGAGGGAGCTGTTAGCCCCTGCTCTTTTGCCAAAAAAAGATAATCTCAGCAAACCCGATTGCCCTCTCCTACAAAGTACATCACCGAATTTTCAAACCCACTCGATCGGTTCCCTCTCTCTATGGGAGAGGGAGCTGTTAGCTCCTGCTCTTTTGCCCAAAAAGGGATAATCTCAGCAAACCCGATTGTCCTCTCCTCCAAAGTACATCACCGAATTTTCAAACCCACTCGTTCGGTTCCCTCTCTCTATGGGAGAGGGAGCTGTTAGCCCCTGCTCTTTTGCCAAAAAAAGATAATCTCAGCAAACCCGATTATTCTCTCCTCCAAAGTACATCACCGAATTTTCAAACCCACTCGATCGGTTCCCTCTTTCTATGGGAGAGGAAGCTGTTAACCCCTGCTCTTTTGCCCAAAAAGGGATAATCTCAGCAAACCCGATTGTCCTCTCCTCCAAAGTACATCACCGAATTTTCAAACCCACTCGATCGGTTCCCTCTCCCTGTGGGAGAGGGTTAGGGTGAGGGGGCACGTTTTCTTTGCTTATCTGACCGAGATCCTTCATGCGGCATACTGATAAAAATTATACATTGCCTTAACATTCCGTTGTGTCTGATACTTTGATCACAAATTTCCATTATTGAAAACCTATGAACCAACCAACCGAACACCCGGGCCTTAGCCCTGCACTGACACTGTTAATCGCGATGGCTACCGGCCTGGCGGTTGCCAGCAACTACTACGCCCAGCCGCTGCTGGAAACCATTGCACAAAACTTTAATCTATCGGTTAACCAAGCCGGATTTATCGTCACCGCTGCCCAGCTAGGCTATGCGGTTGGCCTGCTGTTTCTGGTGCCGTTGGGCGATATGTTTGAGCGCCGTGGGCTGATCGTCTTTATGACGCTGTTAGCCGCCGGAGGCATGCTGATCACCGCGTCCTCCAGCACCTTATCGATGATGATCCTCGGTACGGCTCTCACCGGTCTGTTCTCGGTGGTGGCCCAGCTTTTAGTGCCACTCGCCGCCACTTTGGCGCACCCGGCAAAACGCGGTAAAACCGTCGGTGTGATCATGAGCGGCCTGCTGCTCGGCATTCTGCTGGCACGTACCGTCGCCGGCGCTTTGGCGACCCTCGGCGGCTGGCGTACCATCTACTGGGTGGCCAGCGTATTGATGATCCTGATGGCCCTGCTGCTGTGGCGCGCCTTGCCACGCTATAAGCTGCATTCCGGCCTGAATTACCCGCAGTTGCTGAAATCCATCTTTTCCCTGTTCTGCTTCACCCCGTTGCTGCGTACCCGCGCAATCATTGGCGCTTTGTCGTTCGCCAACTTCAGCGTGCTGTGGACCTCAATGGCTTTCCTGCTGGCTTCCCCACCTTTCAGCTACTCCGAAGGCGTAATTGGGCTATTTGGCCTGGTGGGTGCTGCTGGCGCACTGGCTGCCTCACGCGCCGGTCATCTGGCCGATAAGGGCAAAGCAGGGCTAACCACCAGCGTCGGGCTGGTACTGCTGTTGCTGTCCTGGATCCCAATTGCGTTGGCGCCGTACTCTCTCTGGGCGCTGATTATCGGCATTCTGGTGCTGGATCTGGCGGTGCAGGGGGTGCATGTCACCAACCAAAGCGTGATTTACCGCATCATGCCGGAGGCGCGTAATCGCCTGACCGCCGGTTACATGACCAGCTATTTTATTGGGGGTGCCGTGGGGTCGGTGCTTTCCGCTGCTGCTTATCAACATGCTGGTTGGAACGGCGTAGCGGCGATTGGTGGCGTATTGTGCGTGCTGAATCTGCTGACCTGGTGGCGTGGCAAGCGCCATGACCCACAAGGGCCAGCCATCAGCTAGTTAGCAAGAAAATAATAACCCTTGAAATTTATTAGGCCACAGGGTGTAAAAATTACTTACACTCTGGTAATATTGTCGCGGTAAATTATTGGCGACCTATACACCCTGCGCCCCGGACCTCCATGAACGACCTTACTCACGTAAGATTTCTTTCTATCCCCCCGCAGGATGCCGTAGTTCTCCGCCCAATTTCATAAACAAACCTTACCTATCTCAGCCTGCGGAACGGCAGAATTTGTGCCTTCAATCACAAGACCTTAGGGTCTGTGGCGTTAAGCATTTACAAACAACTTACAAATGACACGAATTGCTAAATTATTCCCCTTGCTGAAGATTTACATTATTAATCACTATCGTTACTATACCGAACGAAATTAATGAGGCACTAAATTATGGAAAGCTCGTTTACCCCCATAGAGCAAATGCTGAATTTCCGCGCCAAACGTCAGAAAGACTTCCCATACCAGGAAATCCTGCTGACCCGCCTGTGTATGCATATGCAAGGCAAGCTGTTGGAAAATCGCAATAAAATGCTGAAAGCACAGGGAATTAACGAAACCTTGTTTATGGCTCTCATTACGCTGGATGCGCAGGAAAACCACAGTATTCAGCCTTCTGAGCTAAGCTCAGCCCTGGGTTCGTCACGCACCAATGCTACCCGCATTGCCGATGAACTAGAGAAACGCGGGTGGATCGAGCGCCGGGAAAGCGATCACGATCGCCGCTGCCTGCATCTGCATATGACCCAGGCTGGGGAAGCGTTTCTCGAACAATTGCTGCCACCGCAGCATAAATGTCTGCACTTTCTGTGGTCTACGCTGAACGACGAGGAGCAGCAGCAGCTTGAAATGCTGACGCGCAAATTGTTGACCCGTTTGGATCAGATGGAAGTTTCAGAACAGTTATCCCAATAATTCCTGTTCAGGTAATCATTTTATGCGATCCCCGTTAAACTGGAGATTCACCCCGCTGTTCGCCGTTCTGTTGCTGGCGGGGTGCGCATCTACCGATAATATTGCCCCGCAATCCAAGATGATGGATCCGCAACAGCTGCAGCTTGCCCAGCCGAAAGTCAGCTCGCTGGCCATCAGCCCGCAATGGTGGCGCACGCTTAACGATCCCCAGCTTGATAGCCTGATGACCCAGACGCTGCAAAACTCGCCTTCGCTGCAACAGGCGGGCGCTCGCGTGCGTGAAGCCCAAAGCGTGGCGGGGGAAGCCAGTGCTGCCAACGGCCCTAATCTGGATCTGAATGCCAGCATCAACCGTCAGCGTCTGGCGCAAAACACCAACCTGGGCTTTGGCTATCTGCCCAACCCGGTGTATGAGTCCACCAACTCGCTGGGTTTGAATCTGGCTTATGAGTTTGACTGGTGGGGCAAATATCGCAATCAGGTCAATGCGGCAAAAGCGCAGATCGATGCCGCTCGTGCCGAGCAGGCACAAGCCGCTCTGACGCTAACCAGTTCGGTTGCCTCTGCTTATTACCAGTTACAGGCGAATTACGCGCTGGAAAATGTGCTGCAACAAGAGGTGGATAACAATCAACGCCTGGCCGACCTGCGCCAAAAGCAATATAAAGCCGGGATCTACGGCGTGGAAATCCCGCAACAGACCCAGGCACAAGCCGACAGTGCCAAGCAGCAGATCATCCAGCTGCAGTCACAGATTGAACAACTGAAACACCAGTTGGCCGCCCTGGCCGGTCTTGGCCCGAATGCGATGCAGTCTCTGCATCCCGTGGCCATGCCAAGCGAAGAACAGTTAGCCCCCAAAGGCGAACTCACCGCGGATTTGCTGGGTAAACGCCCGGATATCGTGGCACAGCGCCAACTGGTGGAGTCCTATAACCAACGGGTCAGTGCGGCACGCAAAGAGTTCTACCCTAGCCTGTCGATCTCGGCCTTTGCTGGCTTGACCACCACCAACGTCGGCGGTACCAGCCCGAATCTGTTTGAAGCCGCCAGCCAGGCGTGGGGCGTGGTTCCAGCCATTTCCCTGCCTATCTTCCATGCCGGTGCGCTACGCAGCAAGCTGGGTGAAGAGTCCGCACTCTACGATCAGGCGGTAGGTTCCTATAACCAAACGCTCGTCAATGCGTTACAGGAAACGGCCGACGCCATCACCATTCAACAGAGCAGTAGCAAGCAGCTGCTGCAGGCAACCTCTGCCTCCCAATCCATGCAGGATGTGTACCGGGTCGCCAACGCCAAATACCAGGCAGGGATTATTGGGCGTGATGAACTGTTGACCAGCCAGACGCAGCTATTACAGCAGCAACAGGCGCAACTGAATGCCAGCAGCAACTTGATGCAGGCGAAGATAGCATTGGTACGCGCGTTGGGGGGTGGCTACCAGGCCCCGGCGGCAGCGGAACCTAAAGCATAATTTTAGAGCGTGGAGAATACCATGAGTGCAAGCGCGGAAACTCAAACCCCGCAGCAACCGGCTGGCAAAAAACGGCAGCGTAAATTCTGGCTGCTGCTGTTGACGTTTATTTTTGTGATTATTGGGGTGGCCTATTTAGTCTATTGGTTCCTGGTGCTGCGTCATCACCAAGAAACTGACGATGCCTACGTGGCCGGTAATCAGGTGCAGATCATGGCCCAGGTTTCCGGTAGCGTGAACAGCGTTACCTTTGATAACACCGACTTTGTCCGCAAAGGCGATGTGTTGTTAACACTGGATCCCACCGACGCCGAACAGGCGTTTGAGCGGGCCAAAACCGCGCTGGCCAACAGCGTGCGCCAAACGCATCAGTTGGTGATCAACGGTAAGCAGTATCAGGCTAACATTGCGCTGCGCAAATCCGAGCTGAGCAAGGTAGAAAACGATCTCAAGCGTCGTATCGTGCTGGGCAACGCCGATGCGATTGGCCGCGAAGAGCTGCAACATGCGCGTGACGCGGTAGACAATGCCAAAGCGGCACTGGAAGTCGCAGTCCAGCAATACAATGCCAATCAGGCGATGGTGCTGAATACCCCGTTGGATAAACAACCCGCCGTGCTGCAAGCCGCCGCACAGATGCGCGACGCCTGGATGGCGCTGCAGCGTACCCGCATCGTCAGCCCAATCACCGGCTTCGTTTCACGCCGCAGCGTGCAAGTGGGGGCGCAGATCTCCCCAGGGATGCCTCTGATGGCCGTAGTAGCACCGGATCATGTCTGGGTGGATGCCAACTTTAAAGAAACGCAGATCGCCAATATGCGTATCGGCCAAGAGGCTACCGTAGTGAGTGACCTATACGGTAGCGACGTGGTGTTCAAAGGCAAGGTCGTGGGTATCGATATGGGCACCGGCAGCGCGTTCTCACTGCTGCCTGCACAGAACGCTACCGGCAACTGGATCAAAGTGGTGCAGCGTTTACCCGTGCGTATCGAACTGGACGCACAACAGGTTGCTGAGCATCCTCTGCGTATCGGCCTTTCTACGCTGGTCAAAGTCGATACCACCAATCTGGACGGCCTGGTGCTCTCCGATACGGTACGTCAAAAACCGCTGTTTGAAACCAGCGCGCTGACGCTGGATCTGGCGCCGGTGAATCAGATGATCGCCGATGTGATCCATGCAAACGCCGGTTAAGCGAGCGGGAGGCTACCTTGGCACAGAAACCGCTTGAAGGTGCCCAGCTCGCCTGGATGACGGTCGCGCTCGCCATGGCGACCTTTATGCAGGTGCTGGACTCCACCATTGCCAACGTGGCGATACCGACCATTTCGGGTAACCTCGGGTCTTCCAACTCGCAGGGGACCTGGGTGATCACCTCGTTTGGGGTGGCCAACGCCATCTCCATTCCGATCACCGGCTGGTTGGCGAAACGCGTGGGTGAAGTTCGCCTGTTCCTGTGGTCCACGGCGCTGTTCGCCCTGGCCTCCTGGCTGTGCGGTATTTCCAACAGTCTGGGCATGCTGATCTTCTTCCGCGTGATCCAGGGCGTAGTGGCAGGGCCGTTGATCCCACTGTCGCAGAGTTTGTTGCTGAATAACTATCCCCCCGCCAAGCGATCGATGGCCCTGGCGCTATGGTCGATGACCGTGATCGTCGCGCCGATTTTCGGGCCGATCCTTGGCGGCTATATCAGCGATAACTATCACTGGGGCTGGATCTTCTTCATCAACATCCCGATTGGGCTGTTCGTGATCCTGGTTGCCATGTCGACGTTGAAAGGCCGGGAAACCAAAACCGAGATCAAACCGATCGATACCGTCGGGCTGGTGCTGTTGGTGGTGGGTATCGGTGCGCTACAGATTATGCTCGATCAGGGCAAGGAGCTGGACTGGTTCAACTCGACCGAAATTATTGTCCTGACCGTCGTGGCCGTGGTGGCGTTAGTGTTCCTGGTGGTGTGGGAGCTGACGGACGATCACCCGGTGGTGGATCTGTCGCTGTTCAAATCGCGCAACTTTACCATCGGCTGTCTGTGTATCAGCCTGGCTTACATGCTGTATTTCGGGGCGATCGTGCTGTTGCCACAGTTGCTGCAGGAGGTATATGGCTACACCGCCACCTGGGCCGGCTTGGCGTCTGCGCCGATCGGGTTGCTGCCGGTGATCTTGTCACCGATTATCGGCCGCTTCGGTAACCGGCTGGATATGCGCCGTTTGGTCACCTTCAGCTTCATCATGTATGCCGTGTGCTTCTACTGGCGCGCCTACACGTTTGAACCGGGGATGGATTTTGGCGCTTCCGCCTGGCCGCAGTTCTTCCAGGGTTTTGCCATCGCCTGCTTCTTTATGCCGCTGACGACCATTACCCTGTCCGGGTTGCCGCCGGAGCGCATAGCGGCAGCATCGAGCCTGTCGAACTTTACCCGTACCTTGGCGGGCTCTATCGGCACCTCGATCACCACCACGCTGTGGACCAGCAGGGAGGCGATGCACCACTCGCACCTGACCGAGTTTGTGAATCCGTTCAACCCGCAGTCGCAGGAGATGTACAGCAAACTGGAGCAGCTAGGCATGAGTAAACAGCAGGCTTCGGCGTATATCGCCAACGAGATCACCGCGCAGGGGCTGATCATCTCGGCCAACGAGATATTCTGGCTATCTGCAGGGGTGTTCCTGATATTGCTGGCGCTAGTCTGGTTCGCCAAACCACCGTTCAGTTCCGGCGGCGGCGGGGGCGGAGCCCACTGATCGAGTCACGCCCATAAACTCCAATGGAAGTGGCTAAAAATCTGCTGTGATATGGGGCGGTTCAAAGATGGACCGCCTCATAGAATTTTCCCCAGCGACCTGATTTTGTGGATTTTGGGTACATAAAAGACAACAATAATGCCGCAGTGCCAGAATGGATATTAGTTGAATTTATAAACTTTTCTAACAGGGAATCTCTGGGCTAAAAGCATGATAAAACAAACACTGATCGCAGCAATGAGCCTTGGTATGGTTGGTTGTGCTGGCATGAAAATACCTGCCTACACAGAAGTCAAAGCAAGTCCGTATTATGATGAATGCCGCGAGTTCGCCGCCGATGTGTATAACAATGATGGGTACAGCAAACTCGTCAATGACACAGTACTACGCATGAACGAGCAAAAAGCTCAGGCTATCGTGTCTGGATGTGTGGTCTCTATGGGAAAAAACAGTCTAGAAGAAGCCAAACTTGATATGAAACAAAAGGCCGTCACTTACGGAATCATCAGCGCGGCTTGCGACACCGCTTCGTGCCAGGCTGATACGGAACAACAGCTGAAAGCTTTTACCCTTGGCAGCTTTTATGCGACACAAAAGAAATTTCCTGAGGAAAAGAAAGTTGAGAAAGCTGATTTTTAAGAGTGAGCCAGATTATCGATCGTCAGTGCGCTCATTTTAGTCTTATCCCTTCTCATTGTTATTTTGCCCAGTCCTCCAACATCAGGTCCGTTACCCGTTCAAACTTCCGCGTATTATTGGTCACCAGAATCGCACCGGTCGCAATGGCATGACCAGCGATCGCACTTGTCCCTGTAAACCCTATACTGAGAAACCGCTAGTACGGCAGGTTTCTGTACGTATGTTGTAGCGAACAAGGATATGCCTAGATGAATACGAATGAGGGGGAGCTTTTTGAGCATAGTAGTCAGCCGGTTTTTCTACTGACTCTGATAGATCAAAGCCCTGGCTTTGCGGCCAGGGCTTTGTCATTAATCGGATTTTATACAGCCTAAAGCATTACGCCTGGTTCTGACGCCACCAGTCGGCCAACAGAATACCGGTTGCTACCGAGACGTTCAGGCTTTCTACTTTGCCAGTCCCGCCGATAGACACGCTCATATCACCCTGTTGCCAAGCGCTGTCACTCAGGCCATCACGTTCCTGGCCCAATACCAGCACCATCTTGGTTGGCAATTTAGCCTGCGCCAACGGCGTGCCTTTATGGCTGGACGTGGTGACGATGGTGTAACCCGCTTTGCGGAATGTATCCAGCACGGACAGGAAGTCATCAGCATTGATTGCCTTGATGTGTTCCGCCCCGCCTTCAGCCGTACGCACCGCGGCACCAGACTCCAGCACCGCTGGATCCTGAAGCAATACGCCGTTCACGCCAAAGTGAGCACAAGAACGAACGATCGCCCCCAGGTTGTGTGGGTTGCCCACTTCTTCCAGTGCCAGCACGCAATCTTTGGCCGGTGCGTTCTGCAGGTAAGCCTGCGCATCCAAACCTTGACGCTTTTTAATCAGGAAGCACACGCCGCCGTGATGTTCGGTACCGGACGCTTTGGCCAGTTCCTCTTCATCCACCACATGGTAAGCCTTGCGGTTAGCCGCCATCCAGCGCAGTGCCTCACGGAAACGTGGGGTTACGGATTGCACAAACCAGGCACGGACGATGGCATCTGGACGGCTGGCGAACAGAGCTTTACAGGCGTTCTCGCCGTAAACACGGGTTTCTTCCGCACGTTGGCGGCGCAGCTGCTCAGGGTCGATAAAGCTTTTGCCACTGATGCCACCATGATCGAACGCCGGTTCTTCTTGCGGAGCACGAGACACGGTTTTCCACGGTGATTCATAACCACCGCTGTCTTCGGTACGCGCCGGACGACGAGGACGATCGCTTTCACTGCTGCTGCGACGGGGATCGGCACCCCGACGGTCACCACCGCGCGCCTTATCCTGACCGGCACGGCCAGAGCGTGCATTGTCAGCCGGGCGGCCTTTGCCGTCAGGTCGTTTATTCTTGTTACGGTTGTCGCCGCTATCGTCGTCACTACGGACGAACATCACTTTAACCTTACCGTTCTTGCCACTAAATGAATCGTTCATTGTCTTCTCCACCAACGCGCAGGGCGCGAAGATTACCTGATGTTGGTGCGCTAAGCCACCAACTTGCGCTAAAAGCTGGCATCTATCAAATTCATCGAACAAATCACTTGGTCGAATGCCGCGCTTTTACCGATAATAAGCAACATTAAAAATACATATTCGCAGCTCATTGTGCTGCGTCAGCCCCAGAGGTAATCATGAATACAGTTTGTGCAGCTTGTAATGCCACCAACCGCGTGCCGGAAGAACGTCTGGCGGACGGCGCTAAATGTGGCCGCTGCGGCCATGAATTGTTCGACGGTGAAGTGATTAACGCCACCGCCGCCACGTTGGACCAGCTCCTGCAAGACGACTTGCCGATCGTGGTCGATTTCTGGGCCCCGTGGTGTGGCCCGTGCCGCAGCTTCGCGCCGATCTTTGAAGATGTGGCACAGGAGCGCGCTGGCAAGGTGCGTTTCGTGAAGGTCAACACCGAAGCCGAACCCGAGTTGAGCGCACGCTTCCGCATTCGCAGCATCCCTACCATCATGGTGTTCCGTGAAGGCAAGATGGTCGATATGCTCAACGGCGCGATGCCGAAAGCGCCGTTCGATAACTGGCTTAACGAGCTAGTTTAACGCAAAAGCGCTTACTATGCCGCCAGTTGTTGTCGGCATCTCATCACCCAGAAAGCCCGTGCGCCTCTCCCGCCGGGCTTTTTTCTGCGCTACAATGGCGGTTTTTCAGGATAGTTATGACTGACAACGCCGTACTTCGTCTACGCCAAGACCGTTTAGACCGCGCCACCCGACCGTTTCTGGCCAGAGGTAGCCGCGCCGTGCGCTGTCAGGGTTGTTTGCTACCGCAGCAAAACTGCCTGTGTGCCACCATCAAACCGCAGCAGGCCAACAGCCGCTTTTGCCTGATCATGTTCGGGGCAGAGCCGTTAAAGCCCAGCAATACCGGCCGCCTGATCGCCGATATCCTGCCTGATACCCTGGCGTTTACCTGGTCACGCACCGAAGTCGATCCGGGCCTGCTGGCTACCATCAACGATCCCACTCGTCAGCCCTACGTGGTATTCCCGGCCTCTTATGCCGATACGGATCGCCCGGTGGTTAGTAGCCTGCCCGCAGGTGGCAAGCCGCCTTTATTTATCATGCTCGACGGTACCTGGTCGGAAGCGCGCAAAATGTTCCGTAAAAGTCCCTATCTGAATCAGTTTCCAGTCTTTTCACTGAACGTGTTGGCCTCGTCAGACTATTTGCTACGTATTGCCAGCCGCCCTGAACAGCACTGTACGGCAGAAGTCGCTGCCGCCCTGCTGCAACAGGCAGGAGATGAACAGGCCGCGACCGGGCTGAGCCAACATTTCAATTACTTCCGTGAACAGTATCTGGCCGGGAAACCTCACCGCCCAGAGGCACCGGTCACAGCAAATCAGCCACAAAGCGCCTAGAATCAGACGATAATTTGCCTCTTTCAGGCAAACCGGTCAGGAGCAGGAGCCGCATATGAGCCAGAGAGGGTTAGAAGCGCTATTACGTCCCAAATCGATTGCCGTGCTCGGCGCTTCGCAACAGCCCGGCCGGGCTGGCTACCTGATGATGCGCAATCTGCTGGCTGGCGGTTTTACCGGCCCTATCCTGCCTGTCACGCCGCGCTATAAGGCAGTCTGCGGCGTGATGGCCTATCCCGACGTAGCCAGCCTGCCGCTAACCCCCGATCTGGCCGTGCTGTGTACCAATGCCCAGCGTAACCTGGCACTGATCGAAGCCCTGGGTGAGCGGGGCTGCAAAACTGCCATCGTACTTTCCTCCCCAGTGGAACAATTCGCCGAGCTGAAAGCCACCGCACAACGTTACTCAATGCGCCTGCTGGGGCCAAACAGCCTGGGCTTGCTGGCGCCTTGGCAAGGGATCAACGCCAGCTTTTCGCCGGTCCCCATTCAGAAAGGCAAGCTGGCGTTTATCTCCCAGTCTGCCGCCGTGGCGAATACCATTCTGGACTGGGCGCAACAACGGGAGGTTGGCTTCTCCTACTTCATCGCGTTAGGGGATAGCCTGGATATCGACGTCGACGATCTGCTCGACTTCCTGGCCCGCGACAGCAAAACCAGCGCCATTCTGCTGTATCTGGAAAACATCAACGACGCGCGGCGTTTCCTTTCCGCCTCCCGCAGTGCCTCGCGCAATAAGCCGATCCTGGTGATCAAAAGTGGCCGTAGCCAACAGGCACAGCTACTGCTCAACAGCCAGCAGGGATTGGACGCCGCTTACGATGCTGCCATCCAACGCGCCGGTTTGCTGCGTGTACAGGATACTCACGAGCTGTTTTCCGCCGTGGAAACCTTAAGCCATATGCACCCGCTGCGCGGTGAGCGGCTAATGATTATCAGCAACGGTGCAGCCCCCGCAGCCATGGCGCTGGACGAATTACTCTCCCGCAACGGTAAGCTGGCAACGTTGACGGATGAGACTCAGGAGAAGCTGAGCGCAGCGCTGCCGGAGTTTATCCGGCCAGGAAATCCTATCGATCTGCGTGATGATGCAACCCCCAAGCGCTATCTGGCAGCTCTGCAACCGCTGCTCGACAGCCACGACTATGACGCCCTGCTGCTGATCCATGCCCCTAGCGCCGCCTCTCCGGGCACTGAGACCGCCGAACGGTTGATCGAGGCCATCCGCCAGCACCCACGTGGGAAACGCATTACGCTGTTAACCAACTGGTGTGGCGAATACTCCTCTCAGGAGGCCCGCCGCCAATTTACCGAGGCAGGGATCCCAACCTATCGCACGCCAGAAGGCGCGGTCACCGCGTTTATGCATATGGTGGAATACCGCCGTAACCAGAAGCAGCTCAAGGAAACTCCGGCGCTACCGATTGGGCTTACGGCCAATACCGCTGCCGCGCACCAGTTAATCCATCAGGCGTTGGCCGAAGGGGCTAGCCAGTTGGATACCCATGAAGTCCAACCAATTTTGCAGGCTTACGGCCTCAGCACCCTGCCAACCTGGATTGCCAGTGACAGCGCAGAAGCGGTGCACATTGCCGAACAGATTGGCTACCCGGTAGCACTGAAGCTGCGCTCTCCGGATATCTCACATAAATCCGAAGTTCAGGGGGTCATGCTTTATTTACGTACCGCCACCGAGGTGCAGCGGGCGGCGGAAGCGATCCTCGACCGGGTGAAACGTACTTATCCGCAGGCGCGCATCCACGGTCTGTTAGTGCAAAGCATGGCCAACCGTGCCGGAGCACAGGAATTGCGTATTGCCGTTGAACAGGATGCGACCTTCGGCCCGTTGATAATGCTGGGCGAAGGTGGCATCGAATGGCGCAAGGAAAACCAGGTCGCCGTTGCCCTGCCGCCGCTGAATATGGCGCTGGCGCGTTATCTGGTGTTGCAGGCGGTGAAAGGAGGCAAAATCCGTGGGCGCAGTGCGCTGCGGCCGCTTGATATCCCCGGCTTAAGCCGCCTGTTGGTGCAGGTTTCCAACCTGATCCTCGACTGCCCGGAGATCTCACGCCTCGATATTCATCCGGTATTAGCCTCCGGCAGCGAGTTTACCCTGCTGGACGTTTCCATGCAGTTAACGCCTTTCAGTGGCGATCCACAGGCACGCTTGGCGATCCGCCCTTATCCCCATGAGCTGGAAGAAACCATTGAATTAAAAGACGGTTCTCAATGCCTGTTCCGCCCGATCCTGCCGGAGGATGAACCGGCGCTGAAGCACTTTATCGACCGTGTCACCAAGGAAGATCTCTATTACCGCTACTTTAGTGAGATCAACGAGTTTAGCCACGACGATTTGGCTAACATGACCCAAATCGACTACGATCGAGAAATGGCTTTCGTAGCAGTACGCGATGGCGAAGAGATCATCGGCGTCACGCGCGCCCTGTCAGATCCCGACAACACCGACGCCGAATTCGCCGTGCTGGTGCGTTCCGATCTGAAAGGTCTGGGTCTGGGCCGGCAGCTCTTGATGAAAATGATTAGCTATGCGCGAGCGCAAGGCCTGGCCCGCCTGACAGGCATTACCATGCCGAATAACCGCGGAATGGTCACGCTGGCACAAAAGCTGGGGTTCAAGGTCGATGTGCAAATTGACGAAGGGATTGTCAATTTAACCCTGCCGCTACAGGATGGGGCGACGCCGTGACCGCTGTCGCAATGTAATACGAATCCACTACTTAACGCCAAAACATACGCACAATCGGGGCAACTAGTGGTATTATCGCCCGATTGTTCGAAGCATTTTATTCATGGAAGTGGCGTTCCGGCCATCCAAATATGAGAGAAGAAGCGCACTGTGATGTTGTCAAAATTTAAACGTAGCAAACATCAACAACACCTTGCACAACTGCCCAAACTCCCCCAGACGGTTGCTGATGTCCGTACCCTTTTTACGCCGGCTGATTTCCGTGCAACGCTGCTGGAATCGATCGCTAACGCAACAACCCGTATTTATCTGGTAGCGCTCTATCTGGAGCATGACGATGCGGGCCGCGACATCCTCAATGCGCTCTATCAAGCCAAGCAGCAGCGCCCTGAGCTGGAGATCTGCGTGTTGGTAGACTGGCATCGTGCTCAACGTGGGCGTATCGGTGCGGCAGCGGCCAATACCAATGCCGACTGGTACTGCGCCATGGCTGCACAGCACCCGCAGGTTTCGGTGCCGATTTACGGCGTTCCGGTCAATACTCGCGAAGCGCTGGGCGTACTGCATTTGAAGGGCTTTGTCGTTGACGATACGGTGTTCTACAGCGGTGCCAGCATTAATGATGTCTATCTGCACCAGCATGATAAGTATCGTTACGATCGCTATCAGCTGATCACCAATAATCTGTTGGCGGTGACCCTGTGCGATTACATCAAACAGCATCTGTTAACCGCCGGTGCCGTGCAGCGTCTTGATCGTGCTGACAGGCCCAAAAGCCTCGAGATCAAAAACGAAATCCGCCTGTTCCGCTTTGCCCTTCGCCGTGCCGCCTATCAATTTCAGGGGAACGCCAGTAATGATGAGCTGGCCGTCACCCCGTTAGTCGGCCTGGGCAAACAGAGCATTCTGAACAAAACGATCCACCACCTGATGTCCAGCACCGATCAGAAACTGACGCTGTGCACGCCTTACTTCAACCTGCCAGCCTTGCTGGTGCGCAATATCATTTATCTGCTGCGCCAAGGGAAACAGGTGGAGATCATCGTGGGTGACAAGACGGCCAATGACTTCTACATTCCTGAAGATCAGCCGTTCAAGATTATCGGCGCGCTGCCTTATCTCTATGAAATCAACCTGCGCCGCTTCCTGAGCCGCCTGCAACGCTATGTTGATACCGGCCAGCTGATTGTGCGCCTGTGGAAAGACGGCGATAACAGCTATCACCTCAAAGGGATGTGGGTCGATGACGAGTGGCAGTTGATCACCGGTAACAACCTCAACCCGCGCGCCTGGCGGCTGGATCTTGAAAACGCCATTCTGTTCCACGATCCCAAGCGCGAAATGCAGGAACAGCGGCATAAAGAGTTGGAAACGATCCGTACCCATACCACGGTGGTGGGCCACTATCTCGAATTGCAAAGCATTCAGGAATATCCGGTCAAGGTGCGCAAACTGATCCGTCGTCTGCGTCGGATCCGTATCGATCGCTTGATTAGCCGTATACTGTAAACTCGCTATAATTAACTGCACCACAGCCCGGCAATGCCGGGCTTTTTTGTCCATATTGAGACAGGATGTTTTCACTATGCGCCCACTCCGTCTGCTCATCCTCCTTCCGGTATTGTTGTTCTCCAGTGGCTGTACCCATATGGCCAATGATAGTTGGACCGGCAAAGACAAGGCTCAACACTTTGTCGCTTCCGCTGCATTTGCGGCCGCTGGCGCGGCTTATGGCGATCACCAGAACTGGAATGAGGCACGTAGCCGCAGTTTTGGCCTGCTATTTTCGATTGGCCTGGGCGCAGCGAAAGAACTGTATGACAGTCGGGAAGGCGGTACGGGCTGGAGCTGGAAGGATTTTGCCTGGGATGTGGCAGGGGCTGCGACAGGGTACAGTATTTATCATCTGGCGCGTTAAGGGTTAGTTAATTTGTCAGAGCGAGTCATACCCTTCCCCTCACCCCCTACCCCAGGAGAGGGAACAGCTCGAGCTCGCTGTTTTCTCTGCGTCATACCCCATCCTTAGGCTGACTCATCACTGCCGAAGTGATATGGCTAATCAAAGGTTCCCACTTCCCGAAGCAGTACGAGCTTATCCACGATGCCGGACGGCTCCCTCTCCCCTACACAAGTATTCAGGGTGTTCTCGGTTGGTACTCTGGGAGAGGGTTGGGGTGAGGGGCATTTCCATTTCCGACCCATAGCAAAAAGCCC